>CAWHFO010000060.1:0-798661 GCA_963828215.1 uncultured Alphaproteobacteria bacterium
GCTGGCGCAGGGCGTATCGCGCAGGCAGGCTGAGTGACGCGCCGGCCGAGGGCTTTGTGCCGGTGGTGATGGTCGAGGAGGCGGCCTCGAGCGCGGATTGTGTCCCAGGCGATGGTGTAGCTCGGCGGTAGCAAAGCCGCGCGCAAGCGCGCCCACCGCACGCCGGCGAGCGGGTCGCCTTGCGGTGGTCACCGGTGGTGCTGGTAAGGCTGGGTCGCTGGATCGACCTGACCGAGAGAGCCACCGATGACCGACGAGATGATGAGCCTGCGGCCGCTGATCGAGAAGGCCACTGACGCCGACCTGCTGCACAAGCTGATCGGCTTCGTTGCCCAGCTCTTGATGGAGCTGGAGGACGGCGAGCGGACTGGGGCAGCCTATGGCGAGAAGAGTGCCGAGCGGCTGGCGCAATGCAACGGCTATCGTCATCGGATCTGGGAGACCTGAACCGCACCGGCACCGTCGAGCTCAAGATCCCCAAGCTCGGGAAGGGCTTCTACTTCCCAGGTTTCCTGGAGCCCAGGCGGATGGCGGAGAAGGTCCTGACCGCCGTTATGCAGGAGGCCTACATCCAGGGCGTCTCGACCTCCTCGGTCGATGATGAGCTGGTCGAGGCCCCTCCGGCGCGGGCTCGCGCCGTCTCCTGGGGAGATCGCATCATCCGCCTCCTGGCGGATGATGGGCATGACCGGCATCTCCAAAAGCCAGGCCAACGGGCTCTGCGAGGAGATCGATGGCAAGGCAAAAGCGTTCCTCGACCGGCCGATCGATGGGTTGGCCCGGGAGCCCCGCAGAGGCTGACATGCCGCCGCATTCGTCAGCTGCAAGGCCCTTACAGCAGCCTTCAGGCCCTGGCCGCAAGCTCGTCTCCGGGCCCGACACTCACGACAGCATCGGAGCAGCGATCGGAGGTGTCATTTCCTAAGCCTGTGAAAAGTAAGCAGAGAGTGTTCGACTCCAAGATCTTTCCCTCAACCAGCCCCCCCGCCACCCAGGCTCTCGAGCATGACCTCTATTCGCTGCGCCCAGGGTCGCGCCAGGCTCGGTTCATGTATGTTTGGTAGTCGAGCCTAGCTCTCGCGTCGCTGCCGGCCTTTCTTGCTCTAATGACCAGCGGCCCGGGCCTTCGGGAGGAAGGGACATGGCGTATCATCTCAAGGGCGATCTGCTCGAGGTCTGCGACTGCAACGTCCTTTGCCCCTGCTGGATCGGCGAGGCGCCGGACAACGGCACCTGCCAGAGCGCCCTCGCCTATCGAATCGTAGAGGGCGAGATCGACGGGGTCGATGTATCGGGCCTTGCCCTTGGAATTGCCGCCTTCATTCCGGGCAATGTTCTGGAAGGAAACTTCCGGGTGATCCGGTATGTCGATGACAAGGCTACGCCGGCGCAGGAGAAGGCGCTTCTCCAGGCGTTCCGAGGCGAGCTCGGCGGCCCCTTGAGCGATCTGGCCGCCCTGGTCGGCGAGGAGGTCGACTGCCGCCGGGTCCCGATCACCTTCACCGTCGTCGAGGGCCAGGGCACGCTCAAGCTCGGCCCGGGCGTCGAGGCCGAGATGGTGCCCTATCGCGGGCCCACCGGGCAGACGACGCAGCTGGTCGAGAGCATCTTCTCGACGATCCCGGGCTCTCCCGCCTATGTCGGCAAGGCGTCGCGCTTCACCATGCGGCAACCCGAGCTCGGCATCGATCTCGATCTCAAGGACCACAACGCCATCCAGGGGCACTTCGAGCTCCGGGCCTGACCGGCCCGCCGGGATGGTGATGGCCGGCGCCGCCGCGGCGCTACGCGCAGGCGACGGTCTGCGCGAGCGGATTTTCGTCGCCGCCTTCCTGGGGCTTGCCGCGCTCGGCTGGGTGGCCCTGGCCTGGTGGAGCGCCTCGCCCTGGGGCCGCTATCTCGACCACGGTGACTGGACGCGTCTCGGCATCGCCGGGAGCATCTGCCGGGCGCTCCCGGCCGGCGGCACGCTGCTTCCGGCTTTTTTCTTTGTTGCTGGCTGGGTCTTGATGACGGCAGCGATGATGCTGCCGACGACGTTGCCGCTCGTCCTGCTCTTCCGGCGGCTGGTGGCAGGCCGTCCGCATCCGGCCCGCTGCTCCTGCTGCTGATCGCCGGCTATCTCGTCGTCTGGCTGGCCTTCGGGCTCGGCGCGCACCTTTTGAGCTTTGGCCTGCTGGCCGTCGTGCGGCGATCCGAATGGCTTGCCGTCGATGGCTGGGCGATCGGTGCCGCGGTCCTGGCGGCGGCGGGCCTCTTCCAGCTCTCGCCGCTGAAGCGTCGCTGCCTCCATGCCTGCCATGCGCCGCTCCCCTTCATCGCGGCGCGGTGGCAGGGACTGCGGCCGGCTCGTGAGAGCCTCCGGCTGGGCGTCGCCCATGGGCTCTTCTGCGTCGGCTGCTGCTGGGCGCTGATGCTGCTGATGTTCGTCGTCGGCACCGGCAGCGTCGGCTGGATGCTGATCCTGGGCGCGGTCATGGCCGCCGAGAAGAACCTGCCGGGCGGGCAGCGGTTGGCGTCGCCCTTGGGCCTCGTCCTTCTGACGGGCGCCGCCGCGACCATGGGAGTCCATGTCGGCGCCTGGCCCTTCCGACGGGGCCATTTTTGCTCTTGCCGGTCGGGATAGGGCCGGTCAGACCATTCTTGACACCCCTCGATGCGGCGCCCTTTCATCCTCGGCGGTGGCAGGGACCAGAGTCGGCAGCTTCAGCAAGGCGGGGGAAGAGACGCGTGACCATGATCAGCAGGCTTGACGGTTGGACGAGGCGCGCCCTGCTCGCCAGCGCCGCGGCGGGGGCGGCCACCCTTGGCGTGTCGCGTGCCCGTGGGGCGGCGAAAATAAAGGTCGCGGCAGTCCATGCCTCGCCGGTCGAGAACGCCTGGAACTCGCGTCTCCAGGACGCGCTTCGCCAGGCCGCCGCGGACGGTCGCATCGACTTCGTGTTCTCGGAGAGCGTCGCCAACACCGACTATCCCCGGGCGATGCGCGAGTATGCGAGCCAGGGGGCGAAGCTGATCGTGGGCGAGGCCTACGCCGTCGAGCGCGAGGCCCGCCAGGTCGCCAAGGACTATCCCGACACGGCCTTCCTGATGGGCTCGAGCGGCGGCCCCGCCGGCCAGAACTTCGGCGTCTTCGGCACCTGGAATCACGAGGCCGCCTATCTGACCGGGCTGCTTGCCGGGCACATGGGCAAGACCGGCACCTACGGCTCGGTCGGCGGCTACCCGATCCCCGAGGTCAACCGGTTGATCAACGCCTTCCGCCTCGGCGTGCGGGAGAAGAGCCCCGACGCCAAGTTCCTGGTCGGCTTCATCGGCACCTGGTTCGACCCGGCCAAGGCCAAGGAGGCCGGCCTCGCCCAGATCGACGCCGGCGCCGACATCCTCTTCGGCGAGCGGATCGGCACCGCCGACGCCGCCAAGGAGCGGAGCAAGCTCGCCATCGGCTCGCTCCTCGACTACACGCCGCGCTATCCCGAGACCGTCTTCGCCAACGCCATGTGGTACTTCGGGCCCATCCTCGACGGCGCGCTCGCCGACGTCACCGGGGGCAAGCCCACCGGCCGCGACTACAGCGAGTACAGCTTCATGAAGTATGGCGGCAACGACTGCGTCTACTCGAAGGAGCTGGTGCCGGCCGAGGCCGCAGCAGCCATGGAAGCCAAGCGCGAGGAGATCAAGGCCGGCACCTTCAAGGTGCCGGTCGACGACAGCAAGCCGGCCTAGCCCGCGGGAGGAAGCGCCAGGCGGCTTGCATGGACGCCAGGTCTCCGCCGGTCCTCGAGGTCGAGGGGGTAAGCAAGCGGTTCGGCCACCTCAAAGCCAATGACGGGATCTCGCTCGTGCTGGGCCAGGGCGAGCTGCTGGCCCTGCTCGGCGAGAACGGTGCCGGCAAGACGACCCTCGTCAACATCCTCTTCGGCCACTACACGGCCGACGCGGGACGGGTGCTGGCGTTCGGCCGCGAGCTGCCGCCGGGCCAGCCGGCGGCGGCGATCGCCGCCGGCCTGGGCATGGTGCACCAGCACTTCACCCTCGCCCACAACCTCACGGTGCTCGAGAACGTCATGATCGGCACGGAGCCGCTCTGGCGCTTGAGGAGCAACCGTGCCGCCGGACGCGCGCGCCTTGCCGCCCTCGGCCGCGAGTTCGGGCTCGAGGTCGACCCTGACGCACGCGTCGGCAACCTCTCGATCGGCGAGCGGCAGCGAGTCGAGATCCTGAAATCGCTCTATCGCGACGCCCGCATCCTGATCCTGGACGAGCCTACGGCCGTGCTGGGCCCACGCGAGGCCGAGCGGCTTTTTCTGACCTTGCGACGAATGGCCGGGCGGGGGCTTTCGCTGATCTTCATCTCCCACAAGCTCGACGAGGTGCTGGCGGCCGCCGACCGTGTCGTCGTCCTGCGCGCCGGGCAGGTCGTGGCCGAGCGGCCGACGCGCGGCACGACCCGGGGCGAGCTCGCCGAGCTGATGGTGGGCCGTCGGGTCGTCCGCCCGCAACGCGAGGCCGTCAGCGTCGGCCGGCCGGTGCTCCGGTGCGAGAACGTCGAGCTGGTCGAGCGTGGTCGCCGCCTGCTCGACCATGTGAGCCTGGAGGTGCGCGCCGGCGAGGTGCTGGCCGTGGTCGGCGTGGCCGGCAATGGCCAGACGTCACTCGGCCGGCTCTTGAGCGGCCTCCTGCGAGCGACAAGCGGGCGGATCGAGCTGTTCGGTCGGCCGCTCCGGAAGCTCGAGCCGCGGGCCCTCGTGGCCGCCGGCGTCGGTCGCATCCCCGAGGATCGCCTGGCCGAGGGCGTCATCGGCGAGGTGAGCGTGGCGGAGAATGTCGTGCTCGAGCGGCTGCGCGAGCGGCGTTTCGCCCGGTTCGGCTTTCTGCGTCGGGGTGCTGCGCTCGACGAGGCAGCCCGGATCATCGGGCGCTTCGACGTGCGCGGCGCCGAGCCCACGACACCGGTGCGCCTGCTTTCCGGTGGCAACATTCAAAAGCTGATCCTCGGTCGCAACCTCGTGCGCGAGCCGCGCCTGCTGATCGCCAACCAGCCGACCCGCGGCCTCGACGAGGGTGCGGTGGCCGCCGTCCATGCCGACATCCTCGAGGCACGTTCCGGCGGCGCCGGTGTGCTCCTGATCTCCGAGGACCTGGACGAGGTGCTGACACTGGCCGACCGGGTCCAGGCCATGGTGCGCGGCCGGCTCTCCGCGCCCATCCCGGCGGTCGAGGCGGACGCCCAGCGGCTGGGCCTTCTGCTCGCCGGCCTGTCGGACGAGGCCGAGCGTGCGGCTTGAGCGACGGGAGCAGGTGCCTGTCGGCCTTGCCATCGCCGCCCCCTTCGCCGCCTCGCTTGCCGCGCTGGCGCTTGCCGCCATTCTCATCCGCCTCGCCGGCGCGCCCGTCCTCGCGGCCTTCGGCGATCTCGTCGTCGGCGCCTTCGGCTCGCGCCTGGCGGTAACCGAGACCCTGGTCCGGGCGACGCCGCTGATCTTCACCGGGCTCGCGGTGGCCGTGGCATTTCGCGCGCGACTTTGGAACATCGGCGCGGAGGGCCAGCTCTACGCAGGGGCCCTGGCGGTCGCAGCACTGGGCTCTGGGCCGCTGCAGCTCCCGGCGCCGGCTCTCGTCCCGGTGCTCCTTGCCGCGGGCGCCGCCGCCGGCATTCTTCTGCTGCTCGGGCCGGTGGTCCTGCGGCTGCGCTTCGGCGTCGACGAGGTCGTGACCACGCTGCTCCTGAATTTCGTGACCCTGCTCTTTGTCTCGATGATGATCGAGGGGCCGCTGCGCGATTCTATGGCATTCGGCTGGCCGCAGTCGGCACCGATTCTCGATGCGGCAGCTCTGCCGAGGCTGATCGGCGGCACGCGGCTGCATGCGGGCCTGCTGCTGGCGCTGCTCGCCGCTATTGTGGTGGCGCTGATCCAGAGCCGGACCGTCTTCGGCCTCGAGGTCGCGGGCGATCGGGCTCAACGCCGCGGCGGCCCGTTTCGCCGGCGTGCCGGTTCCGGCCGTGACCCTCGGGGTCGCCTGCCTCTCCGGCGCGCTCGCCGGTCTCGCCGGAGCGGTCGAGGTGCTGGGCCTCAAGGGCTATCTGACCGCCGACATGTCGCCCGGCTTCGGCTACACCGGCATCGTCGTCGCCATGCTCGCCGGCCTGAACCCGCTGGGCGTGGTGGGTGCGGCGCTGTTTGTCGCGGCCATGTTCGTGGGCGCCGATGCGATGAGCCGGGCGGTCGCGATCCCGACTTACATCGCCGATGTGACCGTCGCCCTTTCGCTCCTCACGATGCTCCTGGCGCTGCTGCTGGTGAGCCACCGCATCCGCCGATGAGCGGCGTTCTCGACATCCTGGTCTCGGCCAGCCTCTGGGCGGCGGCGCTCAGGATCGCCACGCCCCTGATCTTCGGCGCGCTCGGCGCCCTTCTGTGCGAGCGGGCCGGCGTCCTCAATCTCGGCATCGAGGGGATCATGAGCTTCGGCGCCATGATCGGCTGGCTCGCCGTCTATGGTGGAGCGCCGCTGTGGCTCGGCCTTGTCGCCGCCGCCCTTTCCGGTGCCGCGTTCGGCCTCCTGCACGCGGCCCTGACCGTGCCACTGGGGCTCTCGCAGCACGTCACCGGCCTCGGCATCACTCTCCTGGCGTCGAGCCTCGCCTATTTTCTCTTTCGCCTGATCGTGCCGCTGGCCTCGAGCCCGCCCACCGTCCACGCCTTCCAGCCATGGGCGATCCCCGTGCTGGCGGGCCTGCCTTTTCTCGGGCCGGTGCTCTTCCAGCAGATGCCGCCGACCTATCTGGCGCTGGTTCTGGTCGGCCTTGCCGCCTGGCTTCTCTATCGCACGCCCCTCGGCCTCGCTCTGCGGATGGTCGGCGAGAACCCGCTGGGTGCCGAGGCTCAGGGCATCGACGTGACGCTGCTGCGCACCGCGGCGGTAATGGCCGGCAGCGCCCTCATGGCTCTGGGCGGCGCCTACCTGACGCTCGCCGCCTTCAACAGCTTCTTCCCGACGATGGTCCAGGGTCGCGGCTGGGTGTCGATCGCGCTCGTCGTGTTCGCCTCCTGGCACCCGGGCCGGGCTTTGCTCGGCGCCGTCCTCTACGGGCTCTTCGACGCCTTTCAGCTGCGCCTCCAGCAGGTCGTCGGCAACGCCGTGCCTTACCAGCTCTTCCTGATGCTCCCCTACCTGCTCTCGATCCTGGCGCTCACCGTCATGGCGCGCCGCGCCCGCGTGCCTCAGGCCCTGATGCAACCCTACCGAAAGGGCGAGCGTTAGACGCGGCGCATCGCGTCGCGGCTCTATTGACGGCAGGACGCCCGGCGAGCAGAGACTGGCGGGGCAGCTTCGCCGCCGGCTCACGGGCGATCGACGCGGCGGCGACGCGGTGCTGGCCCAGGTGCGGGACCCCGTTTCCCATCGCGCGAGAAGGGCTTCCCGGAGGCCGGACGTGCCTGCGGCGCCTGAGGAGGCCCTGGAGGTGCAGCCGGCGACCCTGCTGGCGCATGATCCGGAGCAGCCCTTTGGCGCCGTCGTGCCGCCGATCGTCCAGACGTCGCTCTTCACCTTCCCCGACTATGACACCATGGCCGAGCGGTTTCGGGGCGAGGGCCGCCGGGCGATCTATTCGCGGGTCGACAATCCGACGGTGCGCGCCTTCGAGGCAAAGCTCGCCGCCCTCGAGCACGCCGAGGCGGCGCGAGGCTTCGCAAGCGGCATGGGCGCCATCAGCGGGGCCATCCTGGCCTTCGCCGGCGCGGGCGACCGGATCGTCGCGGTACGCCACGTATATCCCGATGCCTATCGGCTGATGACCGGCCTGCTGCCCCGGCTCGGCATCGAGACGACCTTCGTCGATGGCGCCGATCCCGGAGCGGTCGAGGCGGCGCTGGCCGGGTGCTGCTGTCCTCTATCTCGAGAGCCCGACCAGCTGGACCTTCGAGGCGCATGACATCGGCCGGCTGGCGGCCCTGGCCCGGGCCGCCGGCGCTGTCAGCATCATCGACAACAGCTGGGCCTCGCCGATCTTCCAGCGGCCGCTCGACCACGGCGTCGATCTGGTGCTCCACTCCGCCTCGAAGTACCTCTCGGGCCACAGCGACGTGGTGGCCGGCGTCGTGGCCGGCAGCCGGGGAGCGGGTCGCGCGGATCGACGAGCGGGTGCTGCCCTATCTGGGCGCCAAGCTCGCCCCGCTCGATGCCTGGCTGCTGATCCGCGGCCTGCGCACCCTGCCGTTGCGCATGGAGCGGGTTGGAAAGAGCGCGCGCGGGCTGGCCGAGCGGTTGGCCGCAGAGCCCGGGGTCGCCCGCGTGTCACCATCCGATGCTGGCGCCGCCGGTGCCGGGGGGGCGCTGACCGGCCATTCGGGACTGTTCGCGATCGAGCTGGCCGAGGGCCTGGACGTTCGCGGCTTCTGCGATGCGCTTCGGCTGTTCCGGCTCGGCGTGAGCTGGGGCGGGCACGAGAGCCTGGCCTGCCCGGCCGCGGTCGGCCTCCAGCAGGCGGGCGGCGCCAACTCGCTGCGCGACTTCGGGGTATCGCCCTTGGCCGTGCGGCTTAGCATCGGCCTCGAGGAGCCGGCCGACCTCTGGGCGGATCTCGAGCGCGCGTTGAGAGCCGCCTGCGGCTGAGCCGGCCGCCGCGAATCAGTGAAAGGGAGGCGCCGATGAGACGGTTCCTGGTCCTGGCGCTCGCCGGCGCGGTGCTTGCCGGCGCGCCAGCGCTCGCTGCCACCAAGCTCGAGCTGGTCGAGGTGATCACGAGCCCGGAACGCACCGACGTTCCTGAAATCGCAGCTCGCGACCTTCGAGAAGGCCAACCCGGACATCACCGTCGATGTGGTGTCGCTACCCTGGGGAAGCGCCTTCGAGAAGCTGGTGACGATGGTTCAGGGCGGTCAGGCCCCCGACGTGGTCGAGATGCCGGAGCGCTGGATGGGGCTCTATGCCGGCACGGCCAGCTCGAGAGCCTCGAGCCCTATCTCGCGAAATGGCCCGAGACCGCGACCCTGACCCAGCGCACCCTCGACTTCGCCAGGGCGGTCAACCAGAAGGCCTACATGGTGCCCTACGGCTTCTATATCCGGGCCCTCTTCTACAACAAGAAGCTGTTCGAGCAGGCCGGGATCGGCGGGCCGCCGGCGACGATGGCCGACTTTCGGGACGACGCGCAGAAGATCGCCAAGCTCCCGGGCAAGTACGGCTATTGCCTGCGCGGCGCCAAGGGCGGCTTCAATGGCTGGTACATGTTCATGGCGGCCATGAACGGAAAGGGCGATTGGTTCGAGAAGGACGGCAGCAGCACCTTCAACGAGCCCGGCGCGGTCAAGGGCGTCCAGTTCATGGTCGACCTCTACAAGGACAAGCTGGCACCGCCGGACAGCGTGAACTGGGGGTTCAACGAGGTCGTGGCCGGCTTCTACTCGGGCACCTGCGCCATGCTCGACCAGGATCCCGACGCGCTGATCGGCATCAAGGACCGCATGGACGCGGCCGACTTCGCCGTGGCGCCGATGCCGCTCGGTCCGTCCGGCAAGGCGTTCCCGACGATCGGCTATGCCGGCTGGTCGATGTTCGCCAACAGCCAGCACAAGGACGAGTCCTGGAAGCTCATCAGCTTCCTGACGAGCGGGCCGCAGGCAATCTCGGCTGGGCCAAGTTCGTGGGCGTCATCCCGATCCACAAGGGTGCCGAGAGCGACCCGGCATTCCGGGGTGACAACTTCGCCGGCTGGTTCACCGAGCTGAACGACAGCGACGCACTATGATCTCGACGCAGTTCCCGGTGCACCTCAACGAGCTCGGCTATTTCTTCGACGTGCTCTCGGTGAAGACGGCGCAGCAGGCCCTGCTCGGCCAGCGCACCGCCGAGGATGTCGCCGGCGAGTGGGCCAAGTACCTGACGGACGCGCAGAAGAAGTGGCTCGCCAAGCAGCACTGAGCGCGGGCGGCCCCTGTCCCGACGCCGCGGTGGCGCGGCGTCGGGCGCGCCCTCGAGGCGTGGATCTATCTGACGCCGGCGCTCCTGCTGCTGGTGCTGGTGATGCTGGTGCCGCTGCTGGTCGGCCTGTCCTACGCCTTCCGCAGCATGGAGCTGCAGAACCCTTTCGACACCGGCTGGGTCGGCCTCGCCCACTTCGTCGAGCTGGCGCACGACCGTGACTTCTATCAGGCCCTGCTGAACACCGTTGTCTGGACCGTCGGCCTCGCTGGCGCTGCAGTTCCTGCTGGGCCTCGGACTGGCCCTGCTGCTCCGCACCCCGTTCGTCGGGGCGGAGGCTGGTCCAGCCGATCGTCTTCCTCCCCTGGGCCGTGCCGATCTTCCTCACCGGCCTGACCTGGGCATGGCTGCTCAATCCGACGATCGGCCCCTTGCCGCATTGGCTGGCGGCGATGGGCGTTCTGGGCGAGCCGCGCAACATCCTGGCCGACCCTCGGCTGGCGCTTCTCGGGCCCGATCGTCGCCAATGTCTGGTTCGGCGTCCCCTTCTTCGCGATGACCCTGCTCGCCGCCCTGAAGGCCATCCCGGACGAGCTCTACGAGGCGGCGGCGATCGACGGCGCCACGGGGCTCGGGCAGTTCCGCCACGTGACCCTGCCGCTGCTCGCCTCGACCATCGTCGTGACGATCCTGTTGCGGACCATCTGGATCGCCAACTTCGCCGATCTCATCTTCGTCATGACCGGCGGCGGGCCCGCCAACGCCACCCAGACCGTCGCGACCTACATCTTCACGACCGCCTATTCGAGGCTCGACTTCGGCTACGCCTCGGCGATCGCGACGGTTCTGCTTGTCCTCTTGATCCTCTATGCGTTCATCCTCGTCCGGCTGCGCCGCGATCTGATCGGCGGAGAGCGCCGGCCGTGCGTGATCGGCAAGGCGCGCTGCCGGTCGTCGTGCGGTCGGGGCGGGCGCTATCTCGCGGTCATCGGCTACGTCCTGTTCGCCATCTTCCCGCTGTTCTGGCTGGTCAAGATCTCGGTGACGCCGGACCGGCTGCTCTACAGCGAGGGCATCCGGCTGTGGCCCTCGCGCGCGACTCTCGCCAACTTCGAGTTCGTCCTCACGCAGAGCGACTTCCCGCTCTACTTCATGAACAGCATCATCGTGTCGCTGGCCACGGCCGTCTTCGCCACCCTGCTCGCGGCGGCGGCCGGCTACGCCTTCTCGCGCTTCCGCTTCACGCGGCAAGATCCTGGTCGTCTTCTTCATGCTGCTGACGCAGATGTTCCCGCTCGTCATGCTGATCGCGCCCATCTACCAGACTGCTGGCACCGCTCGGGCTGACGGACAGCCGGCTCGGTCTCGTGATCGTCTACACCGCCTTCAACGTGCCCTTCGCTACCTTCCTGATGCGCTCCTTCATCGACGCGATCCCGAAGGAGCTGGAGGATTCCGCGATGATCGACGGCTGCTCGCGGCTCCAGTCGCTGGCCCGCATCGTCCTGCCCCTGTCGCTGCCGGGCATGGGCGCGACGCTCGGCTTCGTCTTCACGATGGCCTGGAGCGAGCTTCTGTTCGCGCTGATGCTGATCAACAGCGACGGGCAGAAGACCTTCGCCGTAGGCCTCCTCACCTTCATCTCGAAGTTCGCGGTGGACTGGGGGCAGATGATGGCGGCCTCGGTCCTGGCGCTTCTTCCAGCCGTGGGCTTCTTCTTCTTCATCCAGCGCTATCTGGTTCAAGGGCTGACCGCCGGAGCCGTGAAGGGCTGACTCCGGGGCCGAGCCCCTCTGGCGCGATAGGTCCGGAGACTCAGGCCAGGCCTTCCTCCTGGAGAGCCTGCTGGATCTTGGGTCGGGCGCCCACGCGGTCCATGTAGGCCTTGAGCTTCGGATAGGGGCTTGTGTCGAGCTTGAGCGGCACGGTCCAGCGCAGCACGGTGTAGAGGTAGGCATCCGCGACGCTGAAGGAGCCCATCAGGAAGCCCTCGCCGGCCAGGCGCTGGTCCAGCCAAGTGAAGCGCGTGGTGAGCTTGTCCCGGAAGAGCTGCTTCGTCGCGTCCGGGGTGGCCGGGTTGAAGAGCGGGCTGAAGCTTTTGTGGATCTCGGTGCCGATGAAGGTCAGCCACTCCTGGAGACGATAGCGCTCGAGCGTGCCGGCGGGCGGTGCCAGCTCGGCCGCCGGGGCCTTGTCGGCAAGGTACTGGACGATTGCCGGGCCTTCGGTGAGGACCTGCCCGTCATCCAGCTCCAGAGCCGGCACGTAGCCCTTGGCGTTGATCGCGTAGTAGTCGCGACCGTCGGCGGTCTTGTGGGCCTTGAGGTCGACCTTGACGAGGTCGGCATGCTGCTCGGTCTCGCATAGGACGATATGCGGCGAGAGGGAGCATGCGCCAGGAGCGTAGTAGAGCTTCATTTTCTCGATCCTCGGTTGATGCGGTCCCATTGGCGGAGCGTGGCTGTAGACCGGGCGATGGCCACGGCAGACGCCAGGACAGATCGGCCTCGTCGCTGCGGCGAGCGGCACGAAATGGGGCTTGCTACGCCGACGCTGCTGCAAGATGCAGCGGCGGCGGGTAGGGTCAAGGGGCGAGCAAGGCACGGGACGACGATGTGTGAGGTCCCTCGGCGGTGGACGGGGTTTGCGGGGAGGCAGGGCTGCTCGGCGTGAAGTCGCGGATCGGACGGGGGCGGGTGGCAGGGTGAGCGCTTCCGCGCCCGGCGCCGAGCTGCTGGTCGATCCTGCCGACGCGGGTCGGGCGACGCTGCGGCTCGTCGGTAGCTGGCGAGCCGGAACTCCGCCTCCGGAGGATGCCCTGCTGGATCGGCTTCGGGGTGTGCGCGAGGTGGTGGTCGAGGCCGTCGGTCTCGACAGCTGGGACTCGGGCCTTCTTGCCTACCTCTGGCGCATCGACCGCGAGCTTGCCACCGCCGGCGGTCGTCTCAGGGACGAAGCGCTGCCACCGGGGATCCGTCGACTGCTCGCGCTCGCCCGAGGCGGCGTCCATTCCGCGCCGGAACCCGGCACGACCGAGCCCGGCGATGTCCTGGCGCGGATCGGAACGCGATCGATCGCCGTCGTCGCCACCGCCGGCGCGGCATTGGGCTTTTTGGGCGAGGTCGTGCTGGCGATCGGCGCGCTGTTCCGCGGCCGGGCGCGCATGCGCGGTCGCGATCTCGCCCTTGCGATCGAGGACACGGGCGTCCGGGCACTGCCCATCATCTCCCTCATCTCGCTCCTCGTCGGCGTCATCCTGGCTTTCATCGGAGCCGCAGAGCTTTCTCAATTCGGCGCCGAGATATTCGTCGCCAACCTCGTGGCCATCGGCATGCTTCGCGAGATGGGTGCGCTGATGGCCGGGGTGATCATCGCCGGGCGGACGGGCGCTGCCTATGCGGCCGAGCTCGGCACCATGGAGGTCAACGAGGAGCTCGACGCGCTCCGGACCATGGACGTGCCTCCGGTCGACTTTCTCGTCCTGCCGCGCGTCCTGGCCCTGACCCTCATGCTGCCGCTGCTCGCGATCTATGCCGACCTCGTCGGCATCATCGGTGGGGCGCTGATGGGGGTCACCGTTTTCGGCATCGATCCTGCGGCCTATCTCGACCAGACATTCCGCTACCTCACGGTGCGCGCGGCGCTGGTCGGGGTGGTCAAGGCCGTGGTGTTCGCCGTCGTCGTCGGTGTCGCCGGCTGCTACCACGGCATGCGTGCCGACCGAAGCTCCGCGGCCGTCGGGATCGCGACGACCCGCGCCGTCGTCTCGGGGATCGTCCTCATTGTCGTCACCGATGCCGTCATGACCGTGCTTTTCAATGCAATCGGCTTCTGAGCCCGTGGCAGTCCAGCCGCCCTTGATCGAGGTCCGAGGCTTGACCATGGCGTTCGGCGCCCGGATCGTGCAGCACGACCTCAACTGTCGAGTCGCTGCCGGCTCGATCTTCGTCATCATGGGTGGCAGCGGCAGCGGCAAGAGCACGCTTCTCCGCCACATGATCGGGCTTCAGATGCCTCCTGCGGGCGAGGTTCTCTACCATGGCCGGAGCTTCCTTTCCGCGAGCCCGGAGGAGCAGCAGGCGATCCGGAAATGCTTCGGCGTCATGTATCAGGGCGGTGCCCTCTGGAGCTCGATGACCCTCGCCGAGAACGTGAGTCTGCCTCTCGAGGAGCACACGACGCTGCCTCCTGCCACAGTGCGCGACCTCGCGGCCTTCAAGATGGCGCTGGTCGGATTGGCCGGCTTCGAGGAGTTCTATCCGTCGGAGATCAGCGGGGGCATGCGCAAGCGGGCCGCCATCGCGCGCGCGATGGCCCTCGATCCCGAGATCGTCTATCTGGACGAGCCGAGCGCGGGGCTCGATCCTCTGACCGCGCGCCGCCTCGACGATCTCGTGCTCGAGCTCAGGGCGAGCCTCGGCATGACGTTCGTGGTCGTCACGCACGAGCTCGCCAGCATCTTCGCGATCGCGGACGACTCCATCTTTCTCGATGCCGACCGGCGAACCATGATCGCCTGCGGCAACCCACGCCGACTGGTCGAGGAGAAGAATGTGGACCCGAGCGTGCGGGCCTTCCTGACGCGCGGCGAGGCGAGCCCTCCGTGAGCCGTCGCGCCGATCCCCGTCTCGTCGGCGCTTTCGTGCTGGGTGCCGTCGTCATCGCCGTGCTGGGTCTTCTGGCGCTCGGCACGGCGCGCACCCTCTTCGCCAAGAGCGACAAATTCGTCATCTACTTCAACGAGTCGCTGCGCGGGCTCCGCATCGGCGCTCCCGTCGCCTTCCGCGGCGTCGATATCGGCAACGTCAGCGAGATCCATGCCTACTTCAACAAGGACGGCACGAACATCGAGGTCCCGGTCGTCGTCGAGCTGCGGCGGGACGCGGTGCTGCTCGAGGACGGCAAGGAGCCTACTCCCGCCGTGATGAAGCTTCTCGTCGAGCAGGGGGCGCGCGCCCAGCTTCAGCTCGAGAGCGTGCTCACGGGGCGGCAGTATGTGGGCATCGACTTCTTTCCCGGCACGGTGATCAAGGTGGTCGACGGGCCCGTGGATCTGCCCCAGATCCCCTCGATACCCTCGCCCTTCACCGGGCTGATGCGCTCCGTCGACGATGTCTCGATGGCCGCGCCCGATCTCGTGCGAACCACGATCGACCTGCTACGCTTGGCACAGCGCTTTCTGTCCGGCGAGCCGGGCCACGATCTGGCGTCGATCCTCCACGATGGCGCCGATGTGGCCCATCGGCTCGACGATCCCGAAGGACCGCTCGCCAAGTCGCTGACGGCGCTGCCGCCGCTGGCATCGAAGCTGAACGACACGGCCAACGGCCTCGACCGGCTCGTCAGCGACCTCCAGCCGATCCTGCACGATCGCAATGCGCAGCTCACGAAGCTGCTCGGCGATCTCGGCGACACCTCCACGAGCATACGACGGGCGAGCGACCAGCTCGGCGAGTTGGCGCGGGAGAACCGGCAAGGGATCAGGGACTTCACGGCTCGTGGGTTGCCCGAGCTCAGCGGGCTGATCGAGGACACGACGCGCATGGTCAACGAGCTCAACGGCACGCTCCACGACATCCGGCAGGACCCCGCACGCTTCTTCTTCGGGAACCAGACTCAGCAGGGAGTGCGCCTGCGATGAGCGAAGGCCGAGTGGCTGGTCGTCCGGTCTTCGATCGTCGCCACCTGTTGCTCTCGGCGCTCGCGCTCGCCGCAGGGGCCTGCCTCGACGGGTGCGTCCCGAGCCTACCGGGGCAGGGCCCTCCGCCACGGAACTTCCGCCTCACGCCGAAGTCGACCTTCCCGCCGGACCTGCCCAAGGTGGGCTGGTCGCTCGCCATCGCCGAGCCCGTCGCCGACCGGTCTCTCGATACCGACCGCATCGCGCTCATCCGAGGCGGCCTCCAGGTCGACTATATCGCGGGCGCCACCTGGTCGGATCGCGCACCGACCATGATCCAGGATCTCATGGTCGAGTCGTTCCAATCGTCCGGGGCGATCATGGTCGTCGGCACCGACCGCGATCGGCTGAGCGCCGACTTTCTCCTGCGCTCGACGCTACGCGCCTTCAATCTCCTCGAGCGGGAGGGGGAGCCCACCATCGTGCGCGTCAGGCTGGATACGGAGCTTTTCGCGTTGCCTGGCCGAAAGGCGGTCGGAAGCCAGAGCTTCGCGGCGGATGCGACGCCGGCGTCCGATCGCCTCCAGGAGGCCGTCGAGGCGTTCGACGAGGCCACCGGCGAGGTCTTCAAGCAGCTCGTGGTCTGGACGCTGGCGGCCGGCCAGAGGGGCCGTAGAACCGGAGCGTAACGCATGTCGTCGGCCCGGGGCGTGCCGCCGGCGAGGAGACGGACCGCCGGGCTCACCTTCTCGCCGACCTCGCGGACCGGCGCGGGGGCGGCGTTGTTGATGCGAGCGGCGGCTCGATCCTTACCGGCTTCGGCCGGGGCCTCCCTCGCCGCTACGTCCCGGCGGAGGGTCGAGCCCGGCCCGCGAGGGCCGCCGCGCGGTCCGGATGGATGTCGAGAACCGAGACGAAGCCGCTGACCTCGAAGACCTCGCGCACCGAGGGGCTAAGGTCGCAGAGAACAAGGGCACCGCCAGCGCCCTTCAGCTTTTTGGCCGCGATCAGCACGACACGAAGGCCAGCACTGCTGATATAGTCGAGACGGCTGAGGTCGAGCACGACCTTCGACACTCCTGCCTCGAGCTTGCCTATGAGCGTGGTCTCGAAGGTTTTGGCCGTGACGCTGTCGAGACGCCCGGAAGGCTGAAGAACCACGGCGCCCGCGGTGCGCTCCTCGACGATCGACAATTCCGACATCGATCCTCTCCCCATTGCCCGGCCATGATACCAGCCCGGCGGTCCACTCGTTCGGCACCGTGACGACGGTGTGGTTCTGGTTCTGATCACGTCGAGAGCCGAGGCGTTGCACGAGCGTGCGCACGAGGCTACCACGTGCGGCCGGCCAGGAGATACCGCGCGGCTCGGCCCCGGGGCCTCCGCGAGTCCAATCTCGTTGCTTGCCAAGAGTTCATCTTCGCGCGACTTTCACCGCGTGGCGGTTGGGCTCGGAAGTCCCGGCCAAGCTCGGCAGCGATCGCAGCAAGCCGCCAGGTGGGCCCACCATGGTCACCTTCGCCGAAGAGATTCTGCTGCTTTCCCACGACGAGACGCGAGAACGCTTTCTCGACGTCAGCGAGCTCCTCATCAACACGGCTCTCGCGGGAGCGGTCCTCATGGACCTGGCGATGCGGGATCGTATCGACACCGACCTGGAGCGACTGAGCGTCATCGATCGCACGCCGACCGGGGAGCCGCTTCTCGACGATGTTCTGGCCGACCTCGCCGACGGGAGCGGCGGCCCCTCCACCGCCGATTGGCTGGAGACCTTGCGCCATCGGGGCCCTGAGCTCTATGGCGCCGCCCTGGACAGGCTCGTCGAGCGGGGAATCCTGCGGGTCGAGAACAGCCGGGTTCTCTGGGCCTTCGAGACGCGCCGGTATCCGATCGTCGATGCCCATGAGCAACAGGAGGTCAAGCTCCGGATCGGCGAGCTCCTGCGCTCCGACGAGATCCCGGACCCTCGCGACATCATGATCATCGCGTTGGCCGATTCCTGCGGCCTCCTCGAACGGGTCTTCCCCGCGCACGAGCTGCGACGGGCGCGGCCACGGATCGAGCAGATCACCCGGCTCGATCTGATCGGCAGATCGGTCGGGACGGTGATCGACAGCCTACAGACCTCGGCGATCAGCATGCTGGGCTACGCCTGCATCCGGTGAGGCGCCGCTTCCGGCCTCGCCGCCAGGTTGGAGACGACCAACAAGATGCTCGGGACGCGCATTCTCGTGGCCGAGGCGACGCGCGAGGCGGCCGGGAACCACTTCACGTTCCGCGCCGGCGATGTCGTCAGGGTTCAGGGGCGCAACCGTCCCGAGCAGGTGTTCGAGCTCATCGCGGCGCGCGCCGGCCTGGACCCTGCCGGCGCGCACCTCATCGAAGCCTTCGAGCGTGGACTGGAGGCCTATCGTCGCCGCGATTGGCACTTGGCTCGCCGGTCGTTCGGGTCCTTCATCGACCTCGCTCCCGACGACGGGCCGACCGCCGTGTTTCTTCGCCGCCTCGATCGGCTGGAGGGCCGGCCACCTCCCGAGGAGGGGACGGCAGCTGGTCGGGCGCGGACGGCTCGGGTCGATCGGCAGCCTGAGCGCGAGCGACGGGATACGTCATTGGTCGACCCTGTCGTGATCGCGAGGGCGCACGGTCGCCGCCCCCTCGACGAGCGCGCCCTCGTCCTGATGGCTCTCGGGATCGAATGCCTGGTGGTGCCGGCGGACGGCGGAATGGCCTTGCTCGTTTCGGCCGAGGAGGCCGAGCGAGCGCAGGACCAGCTGCGCCTCTACGACGACGAGAACCCGCCGGCGTCGGCGCCACCCATCCGGGAGACCGCCCACGGTCTCGACGCGACGCTCGCCTACTGCTCCCTGATGCTCTTCTTCTTCGCAGCCGACCGGCAGGATGCCTTCGGAATCGACTGGTCGGCGGCCGGTGCCGCGAATGCGGGCCTGATCAGGGCCGGCCAATGGTGGCGGGCCGTGACGGCGCTGACCCTGCATGCCGGGCTCGGCCATCTCATGAGCAATCTCGCCTTCGGCGTGCTGCTCGGTCTGCTGGCCGCACCGGTCCTGGGCTCGGGCCTGGCTTGGCTCGCGATGCTGATCGCCGGCGTCCTCGGCAATGGCATCAACGCCCTCTTTCAGCCGGCCGATCACACCGCGGTCGGCGCCTCCACCGCGCTGTTCGGCGCTATCGGCATCCTCGCCGCCTACGCCTGGTTCGTTCGCCCGGTGCCCTGGCGCGGCGGGGTGCGCCAATTCGCGCCTTTGGCGGGCGGCGTCATGCTGCTCGCCTTCCTCGGCTTCGGCGGCAAGGACGTCGACATGGCGGCCCATGTGCTGGGCTTTCTGGCCGGCGGGGCAATCGGGATGGGCCTTGCGATCGGCGGATCGTGCATTCCGCGCGAGCCGATCGCCCAGCGCGCTTACGCAGCTATCGCCCTGGCGATCGTTGCGCTCGCGTGGGCCATCGCCCTGATGGCCTGAGCGTCCGACCTGCTGTGGCAGCGCGCACGATCGCATAGTGCCAGCGGGTGTAAGCGTTGCTCCTGCTATTTCTCGCTCAAGTAGATCTTTCCGCTGTTTCCCCTGCCGGACAAAGAGTCTAGGTTGTGCGTCCCTCGAGCGCCGCACGCGCTTGGGCGCGAGCGCCAGCAGGCACGGCGGGACGAGCGGTGGCGGGTGCGCGATGACGATTGCGATCGAGGAGCGCGCCCGCGTCTGCAGCCGGGTCGTCCGGCAGGCAGGAGCATTGGCGCTCGACCGGTTCCGTGACCGGGCCGGACTTGCGGTCTCGTTCAAGGGACCTCAGGACTATCTGAGCGACGTCGACGCCGCGGTCGAGAGGCTCATTGCCGCCGCGCTGGCCGAGGCCTTTCCGGACGACGGCCTGCTGGGCGAGGAGGGCGGCGGCGAGGTCAAGGACCGTCTGTGGGTGGTGGACCCCATCGACGGCACGGCCAATTTCGTTCGCTCAATCCCGCATTTCTGCGTGTCCATCGCCTACGTCGAGGGGCGCCGGATCGAGCTCGGCGCGATCCTGAATCCGGCAACCGACGAGCTCTTCCTCGCACGCCGCGGCCAGGGCGCGACGCTCAACGGCCGACCGATCCGGGTCGCCCCGACAGCCGCGATGGCGACCGCATCGACCGAGCTCGGCTGGTCGGCCCGCGTGCCGAGCGACCGCTACCTGGCGATGGTCGCCGACGTGCTCGCGGCCGGCGCCAGCTTCAGGCGGTCCGGCTCGGGCGCCCTGGGGCTGGCCTATGTCGCCGACGGTCGTATCGACGCCTATGCCGAGCTGCACATCAATGCCTGGGATTGCCTCGCGGGCATCCTGCTCGTCACCGAGGCGGGCGGCCGGGTCAGCGACTTCCTCTCGGGCGACGGGCTGCTCCGCGGCAATGCCCTGCTCGCCACCGCACCGGGCATCGCCGGCGCCATGAGCGATCTGACGGGCATCGATATCGAGCGATGAGCCAGGCGAAGCCGAAGGCCAAGCCCAAGGCCCGACGCCGAGGTCCGTCCGGCGCGGCCCGGGGCGGCGGCGATACGACCGACCGGCTGGCCCTGCTCGCGGATGCTCTCCGCGCCCATCCCGAGAAGCCGGTTGCGCCACGCACCGCGAAGCTGCTCGCTGCGGGGCTCGCCAAGATGGCGCAGAAGGTGGTGGAGGAGGCCGCCGAGGTGGCGATCGATGCCGTGCGCATGGAGCGCGACGCCGTGGTTCGGGAGAGCGCCGATCTTCTCTACAATCTGACGGTGCTGCTGACCGAGATGCGCATCCACCCCTCGGAGGTGTGGGAGGAGATGGATCGGCGCCGGGCCGCGCTCGGCATCGCGGAGAAGCTGCCCAAACCGATCTCCGAGGAATCGCCCGGCGACCTGCGCCCCTTGGACCCCGACGCAGCGCCGCCCGAGGCCTCGCAGGGGTCGTGATCCCGAGCGACACGAGATCCGCCGGGAATGATCGGCCGGGCGCGGCCCCGACGCGCCGACCCTGCGCCGGCGTCTCCTCTCGACCCATGGGGCCGGATCCGCTCCCCTATGAGGCTTTGACAGCGCCCGATGACAACGTTAGCATACGGCGTTTGTCGCCACTGAAGCGCACTGCTTCGGGGACGGGCCAGAAGGCCGGTACACAGGACATCCACCAACCGGATGTCGGAGGGGAGGCGAGGCAATGACCAGCCGAGAGACGTCTCGTGAGCCGCTCGCGACGACGCGTCGGGAGCTGATTCGACTTGGAGCAGGCGCTGCGGCCGTGGGGATGGCGGCGCCCTGGGTGCTGCGGTCCGCGCGGGCGCAGGACATCGATCTGGCAGCCTACCAGACCGCCAAGATCGACTGGAAGCAGGTGTCGGGCGAGACGATCCAGGTGGGGGGCATCCCCTTCGCCGGCACCGACCGGCTGCTTGCGCGGCTGCCCGAGTTCAAGGCGCTGACCGGGATCGACGTGGCCTTCCAGAAAATTCCCCCCCTGGACCTGCGCCAGAAGGCGGTGCTCGACCTGTCGGCCAAGACCGGAAATCTGGCGAGCTCGCAGACCGATCCGATGTACTATCCTCTCTATGCGACGAACAAATGGATCGAGCCTCTCGATCAGTATCTGAACGACAAGAGCCTCACCGACCCTGACTGGTTCGACGTCGATGACATCATTCCGGGCTGGCGCGCCGCAACGTCGATAGACGGCAAGCTCTACGGGCTGCCGTTCGATGGCGAGGCCACCATCCAGTTCTGCCGCAAGGATCTCTATGCCGCCAAAGGGATCGAGCCGGCCGAAACGTTGGACCAGTACGTCTCGAATGCCGCCGCGATCCACGACCCCGCCAACCGGATCTGGGGTGCGGCCCTCCGCGGCTTCGCCGGACCCGGCCAGAACATGTACATCTACCCGTCGATCTTCTGCGAATTCGGGGGGAAGTGGTTCACGGCCAGTGGCAAGCTCGACTGGAACACGCCCGAGGCGCTGGCCGCCCTCGAATGGTACATCGACCTCGACAAGCGCTTCGCCCCGCCCGGCGTCGAGAACTGGAATTGGCCGGAGCTGGGCGACGCCTTCGGCCAGGGCACGCTCGGCTCCTATATCGACGGCTTCACGCAGGCGTACCTCTTCGCCGATCCGAAGCGGTCGCGGGTGGCGGGGCAGGTGTCCTGCGCCCGCTGGCCCAAAGGCCCGTCCGGGCGACGCGTCACCTCGATCTGGAACTGGAGCTTCCAGGTCAATGCCGCCCTGTCGGACCGCGCCAAGAAGGCGACCTGGCTGTTCGTGCAATGGGCGACCTCCAAGGAGACCCAGATCCGGACCTCCTATGGCGGCACCGGCCCGCTGCGCTTCGGCGTGAACCGCACCTCGATCTGGGAGACCCCCGCGTTCCGCAAGGTCCTCGAGAGCGGCGGCGAGAACTTCATCCAGGCAGCGACCGAATCGATGCAAAAGGACACCGATCCGGACTGGCGGCCACGGGTGCCGCAGTGGCCGGCGGTCGGCACGGAGATGGCGACAGCGGTCCAGGCGGCTCTGGTCGGCCAGATGACGCCGAAGCAGGCGCTCGAGACGTCGCAGGCGAAGATCGACCGGATCATGGGGCAGTAAGTCGAGACAGCGGTTGCCGGCGAGCGGGTGGCGCTGGGATGGGTGCGAGGCTCGCGGCTGCCCTCAAGGGCGAGCGGGGCTTCGCGCTCGTCATGGTGGGGCCGGCATTCCTCGTCCTGCTCGTCACCACGACCTTCCCGCTCGCCTATCTGATCTACAATAGCTTCTTCAGCATCAATCTTTCGATGCCGTTCATGAACGGCTTTGTCGGGCTCGCCAACTACCACGACATGCTGGCCGACGCCCGGTTCTTCGAGGCGTTGAAGCTCAGCGCGATCTACACCTCGGTAACGGTGACGCTGCAGCTCGTCATCGGCCTCGGCCTTGCCCTGATCGTGATGCGGGTGCCGGCGGGACAGCCGATCTTTCGGGTGGCAGCGATCCTGCCGATCGTCCTGGCCCCGGTCGTCATCGGCCTGATCTGGCGCCAGCTGCTCTTCACGCCGAGAACGGGGCTCCTCGATCTCGCGTCGATCGCCCTGGGCTTCGGATCGCACAATTGGCTGGGCGATCGCAACCTGGCGCTCGTCTCCGTGATCCTCGTGCACACCTGGCAGTGGACCCCGTTCGCCTTCCTCGTGTTCCTCGCCAGCCTCGCCTCAATTCCAGGGGACCTTTACGAGGCCGCCCGCATCGATCGGGCCAGCGCCGTCAAGCGCTTCCTCTATATCACGCTGCCCCTGCTGCGGCCGGCGATCATCATCGTGGTCATCTTGAGGATGGTGATGGCCCTCTCCGCCTTCGACGCGATTCTGGCGCTGACCGGAGGCGGCCCGGGCACGGCGACGCAGATCCTCAATCTCTATGCCTACCGGACCTCGTTCATCGAGCTCAACTTCGGCTACGGATCTGCCCTTGCCGTCGTGCTGCTGGTCATCTCGATCGGAATCTCCGTCGTCCTCATGGCCCTCAGGAAGGCCAGATGAGGGCCGGCGCCCTTCGCTCGCTTCTGCTCGTCCTGATCGTCTCGCTGGTCATGGCGCTGTGGGCGTTTCCGGTGCTCTGGACCTTCGTGACCTCGCTCAAGAACGAGGTCGACGTCATGGCCTATCCGCCGCTCTTCATCTTCAGCCCGGTCTGGCGGAACTACCCCGACGTCCTCTTCGGCCCGACCTCCATCCTGCCGCATCTGGTGACCAGCCTCGTCATCGCGGTGCTGACCACGGCCGTGACGATTCTGGTGGCGGTGCCTGCCGCCTATGGGTTCGCCCGGCTGCGCTTTTTCGGGCAGCGGGCAATCGGCTTCTATATCCTCGCGACGCAGATGCTGCCGCGCATCGGATTCGTCATTCCCTTCTTCCTGCTGTTCAACAAGATCGGCTGGATCGACACCTATCGTGGCCTCGTCACCGTCTATCTGACCTTCTCGCTCCCCTTCGCAATCTGGCTTCTGGTGTCCTATTTCGAGGACGTTCCGCGGGAGATGGAGGAGGCGGCCCTGCTCGACCGCGCCAACCGCTACCGCGCCTTCTGGTATGTGATCCTGCCCCAGGTGCGGGGCGGGATCGCCGTCACCGTCGTGTTCGTCTTTCTCAATGCCTGGAACGAGTTCCTGTTCGCCGTGCTGCTCGGCGGACGGACGATCCAGACGGTCACGGTCTTCATGTTCAACTTCGTCGGCATCGAGCAGACCCAGTGGGCCAAGCTCGGCGCCGCCGCGATGATCGCCATGGGCCCCGTCATTGTCCTCGGGCTCTTCGCGCAGCGGCACATCGTCAAGGGCCTCACGATCGGGGCGGTCAAAGGAGGGGGGCGACGATGACCGGGCTCGGTCGGGTTGGGATGCAGGGAATCGTCAAGACCCATGGGCCGGTTACCGCGCTCCGCCGCCTCGACCTCGACATCGAGCCGGGCGAATTCTTCGCCTTGCTGGGTCCGTCGGGCTCGGGAAAGACCACGACGCTGCGAATCCTCGCCGGCCTCGAGAAGGCCGACCGGGGCAAGGTGCTGATCGACGGGGAGGACGTGACGGCGCACGAGCCCGGCGACCGCGACGTGGCGATGGTCTTTCAGAGCTACGCCCTCTACCCGCATATGACGGTCCGCCAGAACATCGCCTTCCCGCTGAAGATGGTGAGCACCCCGAGGGGCGAGATCGAGCAGGCGGTGGCCGATGCCGCAGGCCGCGTCCGGATCGGCGAGCTGCTCGAGCGCAAGCCCGGCCAGCTTTCGGGCGGGCAGCAGCAGCGCGTGGCGCTGGCCCGGGCCATCGTCAGGAAGCCCAAGCTCTTTCTGCTCGACGAGCCCCTCTCCAATCTCGATGCCAAGCTCCGGGTCGAGACGCGCGTCGAGCTCATGAAGCTGCAGCGCTCGCTCGACGTGACGACTGTCTATGTCACGCACGATCAGGAAGAAGCCATGACCATGGCCGATCGCATGGCGGTCTTCTTCGAGGGCGAGCTCGTCCAGGTCGGGACGCCCGAGGAGGTCTTCGACCGGCCGGCGAGCACGCGCGTCGCCAGCTTTCTCGGCAATCCGGCGATGAATCTCATTCCGGCCGAGCTCAGCGGCCGCGCGCTCACCGTCGAGGGCCAGACGCTCGAGCTGCCGATCGGCGAAGCGGGCACGGGCACGCGGCGGGCGGTCGTGCTCGGCGTCAGGCCGGGCGACATCCGGCTCGGCGCGAGCGGCTTTCCGGCCAGGGTCTATCTCACGGAGATCCTGGGAGACAGCTCGATCGTCAACATCAACTTCGGCAGCAGCCTGATCAAGGCGCGGCTCGCGGAGAAGCGGCGTCTCGCCGAGGGGGAGCCGGTCGCCATCGCCTTCGTTCCGGAGAACGCGCTGCTTTTCGACCGCGCGAGCGGCGAGCGGCTCGATTTTTCGTGAAGACCCGGGTCGGGTGATGCCAAGGCCGGCGTCGAGCGACAGATCGGCGAGCCGGAATGGCACGGGCTAGGGGCGGCAGCGGGCGGGGAGCTTGTGGGTGGCGCGAGGGTCCTTGTGAGAGGCTCGACACGACGCCCGTGCCGATCGAGAGGCGGCCGCGTTGGATCGGCCTTGGCGCCTGGGCGGGCGAAGGGTCCGGTCCCGCCGGCACCGGCCCGACCTCCGCCCACCGGGCCGGCGGTCAACGTTAGCCGGGCATTAACGAAGAGGGCGGTAAGCTCTCTGACGCCGGACAGGGCCGGGTGGCTCGATGCCGCCGGCTCCGGCTCGGGGAGAGGGCCCGTCATGTTACGACCATCGACCAAGCTGCTCGCCCTTCTGGCGCTCATGGGCACTTCGGTCGACGCCCAGGCGGCTGGCGACCAAGGGACGCTCGACGTCCGGGTCGAGGTCCAGGTGACCTGCACGGTCACGACGAGCGCGATCGACTTCGGGACCTATATCAGCGGCCAGCGCGACGTGCTCCAGGCGGAGGGCAGCATCGGCTACGACGACTGCCCTGCAGGGAGCCTCCTGCTCGAGCTCGATGGCGGTCAGCACGGCTCAGGGAAGACCCGCATGATGGCGAGCGCCGGCGGCGACCGAATCACCTACCAGCTCTACAAGGACCCGACGCGGAAATCGGTATGGAGCACCGGAAAGTCCGGCCAGACGGTAAGCCTCGCCAGCCGCGGGACCGGCACGGTGCCCGTCTACGGCTCCATCTCGGGCAGCCAGTCCCCGCCGGCGGGCGCCTACACCGATACGGTCAATATCACGCTGAGCTTCTGAGCCGCGCGACGTCGCCGGGAGCATTTCCTCGACGCAGCCTCCTCCGGTCGTAGGATGTGTGCATCCCGGTCACGGCTGTGAGGACGGCCGCGTGACGCTTCTGCAGGAGATCATCCGTCGCAAGCGGCTGGGCGAGACGCTGGACGAGCCCGCGATTCGCGCCCTCGCCCGAGCGCTGGCGACGGGCCGCCTGAGCGACGCCCAGGCCGGGGCCTTCGCGATGGCCGTCTGCCTCACCGGCATGAGCGAAGCCGAGACCGTCGGGCTCACCCTGGCCATGCGCAATTCGGGGCGCGTGCTGGCCTGGGACGATCTGCCGGGCCCGGCGCTCGACAAGCATTCGACCGGCGGGATCGGCGACAAGGTGAGCCTCGTGCTGGCGCCGATCGTGGCCGCCTGCGGCGGCTTCGTGCCGATGATCTCGGGTCGCGGCCTCGGCCATACGGGCGGCACACTGGACAAGCTCGAGAGTATCCCGGGCTATCGCGCCGACGTCGACATTCCGGCCTTCAGGCGCGTCGTGAGCGAGGTCGGCTGCGCGATCGTCGGGGCGACCGACGACCTCGCGCCTGCCGACCGGCGCCTCTACGCCATCCGCGACATGACGGGAACGGTCGACTGCCTGCCCCTCATCGTCTCCTCGATCCTCTCGAAGAAGCTCGCCGGCGGCGCTCGCGCCCTGGTGATGGACGTCAAGGCGGGTTCCGGCGCCTTCCTGTCCGGCCGCTCAGAAGCGGAAAACCTGGCGGCGGCCATCGTCCGCGTGGCCGGCGGCGCGGGCCTGCCCTGTCGAGCGATCCTTACCGAGATGGGTCAATGTCTCGGTCGGTCCGCCGGCAATGCGCTCGAGGTGAGCGAGGCGGTCGCGATGCTTCGTGGCGAGCCTGCCGATCCACGGCTGGGGACCGTCGTTGCGACCCTGGCCGCTACGCTCCTGGAACTCGGCGGTCTCGCTGCTACGGCCGCCGAGGCCGAGACGATGGTCGTGCGCGCGCTGGGCTCAGGCGAGGCCGCCGAACGGTTCGGCCGCATGGTCCGGGCGCTGGGTGGGCCTTCGGACATTCTCGAAAGGACGACCGGCCATCTGCCGCGGGCACCGGTGGTGGCCGCGGTGCCGTCCAGCGCAGCCGGCTGGGTCGCGGAGATCGACGCGCGTGCGCTCGGGCTCGCGGTGGTGCGGCTCGGGGGCGGAAGGTCGGCGCCTGGAGATCGGGTCGATCCCAGCGTCGGGCTGGAGGCCGTCAAGGGCGTGGGCGAGGCGGTCGCTGCCGGGGAGCCGCTGGCTCTGGTCCATGCCCGGGACGACGTATCCGGGGAGCGAGCCGTCGCCGCGGTGCTGGCAGCCTACCGCCTCGCACCCTCGGCCCCCGTGCCGCCCGAGCCGATCCTCGCGCGGCTGGGCTGAGCCCGGCGGCCACCCGCGCGGCTCAGTTCTCGCGACGGACGGCGCTCTCGTGCCAGCGCCTCAGGCACAGATGCGAGATCAGCGTAAAGAAGAGAAAGATCAGGATGCCGGTGAGGGAGATGAGGGCCAGGGCCGCGAACATGCGGGGAATGTTCAGGCGGTAGCCGGCCTCCAGGATGCGATAGGCGAGGCCGGAGCCGGTGCCGGCAGCACCGGCGGTGAATTCGGCCACGATGGCACCGATCAGCGACAGGCCGCCCGCGATCCTGAGGCCGCCCAGGAAATAGGGCATGGCGGCCGGCAGCCTGAGATAGCGCAGCTCCTGCCAGCGCGAGGCCCGGTAGAGCTGGAAGAGGTTACGGAGATTGTGGTCGGCGCTGTTGAGGCCGAGGGTCGTGTTCGAGAGAATCGGGAAGAAGGCCACGATCCAGGCGCAGATCAGCAGCGCCACGTAGGTATTGTCGACGTAGATGAGGATGAGCGGCGCTATCGCGATGATGGGCGTCACCTGGAGGACGACCGCGAAGGGAAAAAGCGCCAGCTCGATCCATCGCGAGAGGCTGAACAGGATCGCGAGCCCGACGCCGCCGACGATGGCGACGCCGAGCGCCATGAACGTGATCTTGAGGGTGACCAGGAGGGACGGATAGAGGACGCTCCAGTCCGTCCAAAGGGCCTTCGCCACCAGCAAGGGTCCCGGCAGGATATAGGGCGGGATGTCGTTGACCCTGACCACCAGATCCCACGCTACGAGGGCCAGGAGCGTCAGGGTCAGGGGCGCCAAGATCCGGACGAAGCGCTCGACCCGGACGGAGTCCAGGCCTTTTGTCTCGCGTCTCTCGATCCGCGCCTCATCGTGTGTGACAAGCGTCGACATCGCCTCACTCGCCCATGGCGCGGTGCAACTCGGCCGACACCGCACGACAATAGACGTTATAGGGCTCCGACGTGCGGAACGGCTCCCCGCGCGGGTAGGGAGCGGCGATGTCGATGTCCGCCACGGTCCGCCCGGGACGAGGCGCCATCACGAGGATACGGCTCGAGAGATAGACCGACTCGTAGACGCTGTGCGTGACGAAGACGACGGTCCAGCGCTGGCGCTCCCAGAGCCGAAGCAGATCGTCGTTCAGCCGATTGCGGGTGATCTCGTCAAGAGCTGCGAACGGCTCGTCCATCAGGAGAAGGCGGGGCTGCGTGATGAGGGCTCTGGCGATCGAGACGCGCATCTTCATGCCGCCGGACAGCTCTCTGGGGTAGGCCCGGGCGAACTGCGTGAGCCCGACGAGGGCCAGCGACTCCATGACCTCGTCATGCGCTCGACGACGCGCCCTGCCTTGCAGGCGCAGCGGCAGCCAGACATTGTCGAAGACAGTGGCCCAAGGCATCAGCGTCGGTTCCTGGAAGACGAAGCCTACGTCCCCACCTGTCGCGCCTGCGGACCATTCGATCCGACCTCCCGACGCCTCGCCCAGGCCCGCAAGCAGGCGCAGGGCGGTGCTCTTCCCGCAGCCGGACGGGCCGAGCAGGCTCAGGAACTCGTGCTCGCCGACCACCAGCTCGAGGTTGCGCAGCGCCTGCGTGCCATTGGAGAAGACCTTATCGACGCCGCGCAGCCGGACGAGGACGGAAGACACCTGGACCGGGGTGTCCCGATCCGCCCGTGTCCCCGCCGCCGCGCTCACTTGCCCAGCAGCTTCTTCTTGAGCTCGAGACCGGTGCCCTTGTCGACGAAGGCCAGGGTGTAGGCCGTCTCGACGGGCAGATCGGCCGGGTAGAGGCCCCAGCTCACCGTCTTCTTGAAGAAGCTGTCCCAACGCTCCTTGGTCATGGCGCCGATTCCCATGGTCAGCGCGTCGCCGGAATCGACGATGCCATAGCGCTTCAGGGCCGCGAGCGTGAAGGCGAGCTGGCCGTCGGTCATCTCGGGATTGTCCTTCTTGATGAGCTCGTTGGCCTTGGTGTTGTCGCCGTAAAGATAAGTGTACCAGCCCTCGATCGAAGCGTTGACGAAGCGCTGCACGAGATCGGGCCGCTTCTCGACGGTGCCGGCCTGCGTCTGGATGATGGTCGAATAGGTGTCGTAGCCGGCGTCCGCCAGCATCAGCACCTGGGGCTTGAAGCCGGCCTGCTGCTCGATCGCATAGGGCTCGGAGGTCACGTAGCCCTGTTGAACCGAATCCTTGTCGGCGATGAACGGCGCCGGATTGAAGGTGTAGGGGCGGACCTGCTCGTCCGCGAGGCCGTACACCTGCTTGAGCCATAGATAGAAGGTGTTGCGGCCGTCGTTGCCGAGGAGAAGCCTGTGGCCCTTGAGGTCGGCCAGGCTGCTGATGCCGGTGCCGGGATGGGCGAGCAGCACCTGCGGCTCCTTCTGGAAGATCGCCGCCACCGTGACGATCGGCACGTGCTCGCGCAGGAAATTGAACGGGCCGATGAGATTGCCGCCCATGTTGAAGTCGACCTTGCCGGCCGCGAGGAGCTGATCATGGTTGACCTGGGGCCCGCCCGGCCGGATCGTCACCTCCAGGCCATATTTGGCATAGGTGCCGTCGGCGACGGCTTGGTAGAATCCGCCATGCTCACCCTCGGCCTTCCAGTTCGTGCCGAAGGTCACCTTGTCGAGAGCGAGGGCCGGCAACGTCATCGCCGTCGCTCCGAGGGCCGCGCAAAGGCCGATGAGCGCCCGCCGCGCCCCGCGTCCCGATACCGTCATCCACGCTGTCTCCCTAGCCCTGTCCGTTGCCGGCAGCGTAGCACAACCGGGGATGCCCGAGATCGACGAACCCGAGGGACGACGACCGCCCGCCACCAGCGCATCGGCCCACCGGCTGCGCCGCGCCCGACTCCCTCCGTCCGTCGTCTGTTAGGACATTGCCGCCGTCGACGGAAGGATGCAGCCTCATGATGAAGACGGCTCGCGCCTGCAGCTCCCCCGCCGATGCGCTCGACGAGCTTGCAGCCCTGCTGGGCGACCGGCTCAGCCGCAATCCGCTCGGTTCGGGAGCAGCACGGACGGGGCGAGGCGCATCATCCGTCGCGCCCGCCTGACGCCGTGGCCTTCGCCCGCTCGACCGACGACGTGGCGAAGATCGTCCGGACATGCGCCCGCTACCGGGTCCCGGTCATCCCGTTCGGGGTCGGCACCTCGCTCGAGGGTCATGTGGCCGCTGTTGCGGGGGCGTCGCCATCGATCTGTCGCCGATGAGCGCTATTCTCGAGGTCAACGAGGCCGATCTGGATTGCCGGGTCGAGGCCGGCGTGACGCGCAAGCAGCTCAATGCCCACCTGCGCGATCTGGGGCTCTTCTTCCCGATCGATCCGGGAGCCGACGCCACTCTGGGCGGGATGGCCGCGACACGCGCCTCCGGGACCAACGCCGTACGCTACGGGACGATGCGCGAGAACGTGCTCGGCCTCACCGTCGTGCTGGCCGACGGCCGGGTCGTCCGACTGGGCGGACGGGCGCGGAAGTCCGCGGCCGGCTATGATCTCAAGGCGCTGCTCGTCGGCTCGGAGGGCACGCTCGGCGTGATCACCGAGCTCGGGCTCAGGCTCCACGCCGTCCCCGAGGCGATCTCGGCCGCCGTCTGCTCTTTCCCGACCGTCGACGCGGCCGTCGCTGCCGTGATCCAGACGATCCAGCTGGGCATCCCCGTCGCCCGGATCGAGCTCCTCGACGCTGTGCAGATGCAGGCGTGCATCGCCTTCTCGAAGCTGGAGGGTCAGAGCGCCGCCCCAACGTTGTTCTACGAGTTCCACGGCACCGAGGCGTCCGTCGCCGAGCAGGCGAAGCTGGCCCGCGAGGCGGCCGACCAGCATGGCGGCGGCCTCTTCGCCTGGGCGACGCGCCCGGAGGATCGCAGCAAGCTCTGGCAGGCGCGGCACGACGCCTACTATGCGGCGCTGGCCCTCCGCCCCGGCGGCAAGGCGCTGGTCACCGATGTCTGCGTGCCGATCTCGTCCCTCGCCGCCTGCATCAGGGCGGCGCAGGACGATATCGAGACGGCGGGACTGGTTGCGCCGATCGTGGGACACGTCGGCGATGGCAACTTCCATCTCGTGATGGTGCTCGATCCGAACGACCCGGCCGAATGGGACCGGGCGCGAGCGGTCGACGAGCGGATGGTCGAGCGGGCTCTGGCGATGGACGGCACCTGCACGGGCGAGCACGGGATCGGCCTCGGCAAGATGCGAAGCTTGGCCCGCGAGCACGGGGCCGCCGTGGACGTCATGGCCGCCATCAAGCGCGCGCTGGACCCGGACGGCATCATGAACCCGGGCAAGATCTTCGTCCTGCCCGGGGATGCTGGCTGAGAGGGGCAGCCCTACCAGCTCGGCAGCGCGGCAACCGCATCGAACAGGATCGCATGGCGCGCGACGAGGGCTTCGAGACTGGGCGCATACCCCCCGCCGACCACGCAGGCGAGGGCCAGGCCGTGGGCGCGGCAGGCGCCGAGAACGAAGCGCTCGCGCTCGGCCAGCCCGGCATCGGAGAGTGCCAGACGCCCGAGCCGGTCGTCGGCATGCGGGTCGACGCCGGCGTTGAGGAAGGCCAGATCCGGCCGTACCCGCTCGATCAGCGGTGGCAGTATCCGTTCCAGCGCAGTGAGATAGGCGTCGTCGCTCGTCCCGGCGTCGAGAGCGACATCGACATCGCTCTGGCGCTTGCGGGCCGGAAAGTTCGTGCGGCAGTGGATGGACAGGGTGACCACGCGCGGCTCCCCGTCGAAGATGGCCGCGGTGCCGTCGCCCTGGTGCACGTCCAGATCAACCACGAGGACACGCTGCACGCTGCCCTCCGCGAGCAGCAGGCGCGCGGCCACGGCGACATCGTTGAAGACACAAAACCCCGAGCCGCCTTCCGCGAACGCGTGATGGCTGCCGCCCGCGGTGTTGCAGGCGATGCCGTGCTCCAGGGCCAATCGGGCAGCCAGGACCGTGCCAGCCGTCGCGGCCCGGCTGCGCAAGGCCAGCTCGGGGCTCAGCGGGAGCCCCAGCCGGCGCACGGCTTCCGCATCGAGCCGCTGCTCGAGCACGGCCGAGACATATCGCGGCGTATGCGCGAGCTCCAGCCACGCGCGCGGCGCCGGCTGCGGCTTGGCGAGCTGCGCCGGCCGCGCCAGATCCTTGTCGACCAGGTGCGCCATCAGAGCGGCGAACTTGCCCATCGGGAACCGGTGCGCAGAGGGCAGCGGCGCTGTATAGGCGGGGTGGTGGACGATGGGCGCACGCACGGTGGACGCCGTTCCTTCCGCTCGAATCGGGTAGGTGTCGGGATCCTCTCGCGCGAAGGGATAGGACGCATGCGGCAGGCAGATCAAGCGACGACACCGGAACGGCGGCCGTCTTGAGTCGGCTCGATACGGTCATCAATCGGCTGAAGGCGCAACGGGCCTGTCTGGACCTCGCGATCGAGCTGACCGCCGAGCGGCCCGGCACCATCGTCGAGCTCGGGCTCGGAAACGGCCGGACCTACGATCACCTCCGCGAGCGGCTGCCCGGTCGACCGATCTTCGTCTTCGAGCGGCGACCGGCCCCTCACCCCGGGTGCCTTCCTCCCGAGCCCTATCTCGTCGTCGGCGACTTCGCGGCCACGCTGCCGACCGCGCTCGAGCGCATCGGCGGGCCGGCAGCGCTCCTGCACAGCGACATCGGCACCGGCGACGAGGCGCGGAACGCCCGCCTTGCCGCCTGGATCGCCGGGCTGCTGCCGGGCATGCTCGCCGACGGGGCGGTCGTGGCGTCGGATCAAGCGCTGCTGACACCGCGCCTCCGACCGCTCCGTCTCCCCGATGCGGTACCGGAAGGGCGCTACTTCATGTATCGGCATGCGAGAACGCCGGGCGATTGAGGTCGCATTCGGTTGCCGGAACGTCACAATCCTGCTTCTGTCCGGACCGAGGACCCAACGAGAAGCGGGATGACGGCGAAGCGGGAGTTCTCCGTACAGTTCTGGGGTGTTCGTGGCACGATCCCCTGCCCCGGCCGCAAGACGGTGCGTTACGGCGGCAACACCCCGTGCGTGGAGGTCCACTGCGACGGCCGCCGGATCATCCTCGACGCTGGCACCGGATTGCGCACGCTCGGCAACACGATGCAGACGGACGACCAGCCGACCGTGGCCCACATTCTTCTGTCGCACACCCATGTCGATCACATCACGGGCTTGCCGTTCTTCCGCCCGGCCTACCGCGCGGGCAACTGCTTCGAGCTGTGGAACGGGCACCTGCGCCGACAGAATCGCGATCTCGAGAGCGTCCTGTGCGGTCTCATGGATTCCCCGCTCTTCCCGGTGCCCCTCGACATCATGCATGCCAGCATGGCGTTTCACGACTTCGACGCCGGAGCGACGCTGGAGCTCTATGGCGATATTGCGGTGCGGACCGCCGTCCTCAATCATCCCGGCGGCGCCACGGCCTATCGGATCGACTTCGACGGCCGCTCCGTCTGCTACGTGACCGATACGGAGCACCCCGAGAACAAGCGTGACGAGGGCATTGTCGAGCTGATCGCCGGCAGCGAGATCGTCATCTATGATGCCACCTTCACCGACGAGGAGTATCCGCAGTTCAGGGGTTGGGGTCACTCGACGTGGCAGGAGGGAGTCCGGCTCTGCGAGGCGGCCGGTGCCGGTCGCCTCGTGACCTTTCATCACTTTCCCGAGCACGACGATAGCGATCTCGATCAGATCGGCGCTGCGCTCGCGGAGACGCGCCCTGGATCGCTGGTCGGGCGCGAAGGCCTCGTCCTGAGGCCCTGACCGGCCGGACGATGTCGGGATCGAGCGATTGACTCCTCGTCTCTGGCGGCGACTGAGGCTCGGCCTGGGCACTGTCACGGGCTTGGCGCCCGGTGGGTTCTTCATCCCCTTCCGTCATGCGGGCGCCGCCCGCCCGATCGGCTACCCCGCTGCGGAGGACCGGCTACGCGCGGCAGAGCCCGTCTTCATCGGTCTCATCCGCGAGATCGAGGCCTACGGAGAGTGCCTTGCCGGGCTGCGGGGACCGGCACCGGAGCCACGATTCGACCAGGACTGGTTCCCCCGGCTCGACGCGGCGGCCGCCTACGCGATGGTGCGTCGGCTGCGGCCGCGCCGCATCGTCGAGATCGGCTCCGGCCACTCCACGCGCTTCATGGCGCGCGCCATCCGCGACGGAGGCATCGGCACCGAGCTCACCTGCATCGATCCGTCACCCCGTGCGTCCTTGAGCGGCTTGGCCGTGCGGCACCTGCCCACGCTCTTGCAGGATGCGGGCGACGAGCCCTTCGCGGCGCTGACGGACGGCGACATCCTGTTCATCGATTCGAGCCATGTCGCCATGCCCGGCACGGACGTGGATGTCCTGCTGAACCATCGGCTGCCCCGTCTCGCCGAGGGCGTCGTCGTCCATGTCCACGACATCCTGCTTCCGGATCCCTATCCGGCGAGCTGGACGTGGCGCGGCTATGGCGAGCAGCTGCTCGTGGCGGCACTCCTGCAGGGAAGGAGCGTGGAGCCTGTCTTCGCCAGCCACTATGTCGCGACGCGGATGGCCGCGGCGATCGAGGCCTCGATGATCCCTACGCTGCCGCTGCCGGCTGGCGCGCTCGAGACGAGTCTCTGGCTCCGCAAGCTGGCCGCCTGACCACGGGCCGCCTCTACTCGCTGGCGAACCAGAACGTATCGGGTCGGTAGATGCCGATCTGCGCGTGGGGCTCCCAATTGTAGAGCGCCTCCTTCGGCACGTTGACCATGTTCCTACGCATCGCGATCGGCTGCTTGACGTTGGCGACGATGCCGATCGTGAAGCATTCCGGCGCGTAGATGTCGAGCATCTTCGTCCAGATCTCCTGGCGTTGATCCGTCGTCTCCGAGACGTTCCAGTCCTGGAACAGCTCGAGGAGCTGCTTGGCAGCCGGATCGGCGGGCGGCTCGCCGGCCTGTCCCTTCGTCTCGTAGTACTGGCCCCATTTCGGCCATTGAGGCTGGTCGCCCTGGCTCGTCGGGGCGAAGGAGCGGGGGCTCCAGTCGGCCGTCGGCACGCCGTTCTCGATCCCGTACCAGATCGTCATGAGGGCCTCCCCCGAGAAGATCCGGTTCCGGAGAACCTCTCGATCGGACGGCTTGGTATGGATGACGAAGCCGATCTTGCGCCAGCTGTCGCGGACCAGCTCGAGAACGTCGGACTGCTCGCTGTCCTCCCCGGCCGTCTCGACGATGAGCTCCATGGGCCGCCCGTCCGCGAGCTTGCGCACGCCGTTGGAGCCGGCCGGACCGAGCCCGACCTCGTCCAGCAGCGCGTTCGCCTTGGTCGGATCGTAGCCGAGGCCCACCTCGCTGATCGCCTTGGTGTAGAAAGGGCTATCCTCGAGGATCGTGTTGTTGGCCGGGGTCGCCAGGCCGAAGTAAAGGTACTGATTGATGGCTTCCCGATCGAGGCCGTGCGACAGCGCGAGGCGGAACCGCCTGTCCCGGAAGAGCTTTTGCCACGCGGGATCGGCGGCGTTGAGGTTGGGATAGAGCGCCAGGTGCGCGCTGCGCGCTTCCCGCCAGAGAAGCGTCGTGAGGCCGCTCCGTTTCTCGCTCTCCTTGAGGAACGTGTAGTCCTTGAAGGCGATGCCGCGAAACTGAAGGTCCGTCTGGCCGGCGCCGGTCTTGATGGGGATGAGCTTGGTCTCGACGACCTCGAGCGTGAACTGGTCGAAATAGGGTAGCTGCTGCCCGTTGGAGTCGAACTCGGTGAAAATCGGGATTCCGCACGGCGATGTAGCGGTCGGCCGGCGGGGGCGTCGTGAGCATCCAGGGCTGCAGCGTCGGCAGGTCGGGATTGTCGAACTTGTCCATGCGCTCGCGTCGGCCGAACAGCTGTGCCCAGTCGCGCGAGGTCGTCGCCTTAACCATCGCGTCGAGCTTGGCAGGCTCGGCGTACTTCACATGGAACTGCTTGAGATAGTGGGCCGGCATGTAGATGAACTCGGGCGACGCCGCGGCGATCAACGGCAGGAAGTTCGGGTTGGGGCGGGCCCAACCATAGCGGATGGTCCGCTCGTCCAGGATCTCGACCTTCGGCAGCTGGCCCTCGACCACCATCTCGATCGGCGGCCCGGTCGGCCGGAGCTTCGGGTTGAGGGCGACGTCCTCCCAGTAGAAGCGGAAATCCTCGGACGTGAAGGGATGCCCATCCGACCAGCGATGCCCACGTCGAAGGGTGAAGGTGAAGGTCCGCCCGTCGGCGACGTCGTACTTGGCGGTGATGTCGGCGAACAGATCGAGATTGGGCATGTAGTTCACGAGGCGGGCATGCCCGTAGACGAACAAGAGACGCGTGTCCTTGGCCCGTTGCACCAGCATCCGCAGTGTGCCGCCGGGCTTTCCGATCTTCGGTATGTCGGAGAGAACGAGCGGCTCGTCGGGCAGAGCCGCGCGTGCTGCGCCCACCGGCAGGGCGAGCAACCCCAAGGACGATGCGAGCAGATGACGTCTTTTCATTGTCGTTCTCACGCCTGGACGCGGACCAAGTGGTGGGGGGCGACCTCGCGCAGGACGCCGGCCGATTTGCTGAGGCAATAGGGGACAGGCCACTCCGTCGGCTCGGAGGCTTTGCTCGCCAGCAGGGCCGCCAGATCGAGCGAGCTCTCCATATCGGGCTCGGGCACCGCCGCGAGCAGCGCGCGCGTGTAAGGGTGCTGCGGCGCCTTGAAGAGCAGCTCGGTCGGCGCGATCTCGACCATTCGCCCCGCGCACATCACGCCGATCCGATCGGCGATGTATTTGACGACAGCGAGATTGTGGGAGATGAACAGGTAGGTGAGGCCCAGCTCGGCCTGTAGGTCCTTGAGCAGGTTCAAGATCTGGGCCTGTACGGAGACGTCGAGGGCCGAGACGGGCTCGTCGCAGATCAGGAGCTGAGGCTCGAGGGCCAGGGCTCGCGCTATGCCGATCCGCTGCCGCTGCCCGCCCGAGAAGCTGTGCGGATAGCGGCGCAGATAGCGCGGGTCGAGCCCGACGGCGCCGATCAGCGCCTTGACGCGCTCGGCGCGCTCGGCGGCGCTGCCCATGCCGTGGATGACGAGCGGCTCCTCGACGATGTCGAGGATGGTCATCCGGGGGTTCAGCGAGCCGAACGGATCCTGGAAAATGTACTGAATCTTTCGACGAAAGCTCGGTAGATCCGCCTCGCTGAGGCCGAGCACGTCGATCGGGCCATCCCGGTCCTGGAAGATGATCTCGCCGGCGTCGGGATTGACCCCGCGCATGATGATCTTACTGACGGTCGTCTTGCCCGAGCCGCTCTCGCCGACGATCGCGAAGCTCCCGCCACGGGCAATCTCGAAGCTGACGTCATCCACCGCCACGATCTCGTGCCCCGCCCCCCCGAACCATCCTGCCCGCCGAGTGAGGAAAGTCTTGCGGAGGCCTCGGACCGTCAGGAGCGGCCCCTTGGCCGAGGGACCATCCGGCCTCCGCCCGAGCCTCAGCACGGCACTCGCCTCGGCCGGCACCTCCCGCAGCGCGACCAGACGCTCGCCCGGAGGAGTTCGGAGCCGCGGCACCGCCCGCATCAGGGCCTTGAGGTAGGGATGGCGGGGTCGCTCGAGCAGCTCTCGACAGGGGCCCCTCTCGACCACGCGGCCGCGATACATGACGGCCATCGAATCCGCGATGTTCGCGACCACCCCCAGATCGTGGGTGATGAAGAGAATGGCCATGCCGAGCTCTTCCTGAAGGTCCTTCATCAGCTTCAGGATCTGCGCCTGGATTGTGACATCGAGCGCCGTCGTCGGCTCGTCCGCGACCAGCAGGGCGGGGTGGCAGATCAGCGCCATGGCCACCATCGCCCGCTGCCGCAGGCCGCCCGAAAGCTCGAACGTGTAAGACGAGTAGGCGCGCTCCGGATGCGGAAAGCCGACCTTGGCCAGCATGTCGATCGTCTGCTCGCGTACCTCGGCGGCCGAGGCCGGACGATGCACGGCCAGCGCCTCGCCGACCTGGTCTCCGATCGTATGGAGCGGCGAGAGCGAGCTCATCGGCTCCTGAAAGATGATCGAGATGCGGCCGCCCCGGATGCTGCGTCGCAGCGGATCGTCGTCGGCGAGCGCGGCGAGATCGACGGCGCCCAGATCGGACTGCGGATCGTCGAAGCGGATCGAGCCCTGTCGAATGCTGGCGTTCGCGGGCAGGATGCCGAGGATGGCCTTGGAGACCACGGTCTTGCCCGAGCCACTCTCGCCGACGAGCGCCACGGTCCGGTCACGCGGCACCTCGAACCCGGCGCCCTTGACCGCCTGCACCTCGCCCTCATCGGCCGCGAACGACACCCAGAGGTCGTCGATCGCCAGCAATGGCCCCGTCATCGCGCCTCCCGGACCACATCGGCAGCTCTGACCATCAGACCTTTCGAGTGTTTCATGATCGCGGTCAACAGGCGATCGAGCACCGCAATGCCTTCGCCATCCGTCACCAGGTGATGCGTCAGCAGGCCGATGGGATCGGCTGCGCGCGCGCGAACGAGGCCGGCGAGCTTCTCGCAAAGGACAGCGAGCGGGAGGACCCGCCGCGACTTGCGCCAGTCGACGAGGTCGAGGTGCGCGTCGAGGCGGCGCAACCCCGGTATCGCGGATAGCAGGGCATCGGGCCGAGCCGACAGCACCTGCAAGCCGAGCGACGGCAGACGCAAGGCAATGGATTGCGTCGATCCGGTTCCAGGGCGGCACCATCACCGGAAGGAAGCGCTCTCCGAAGGCGTCGCTGAGCCGGTCTCGGCCCAAGGCCAGGTGGATCAGCAGCCGGTCGGTCTCCGCCGTGCCGCCGAGCTCGATCTTCCGTTGCCCGGGCCGGGCGTGGTTCTCGTGCGCCCAGCCGTGCTGAAGCACATCGAGGAGCGGGCGATCCAGGATCGCCTCGACGGCTCGCGGCTCCAGCCAGTGGGGCACCACGGCCAGGGCCAGAGGCACCCCACGCCGGCTCGCGAGCTGCAGGAGCCGATCGAGCTCGGGCCCATGTCGTCCTGCGTCGTCGTCGCGCCACCAGAAGCGGACCGGGCCGGCCGCGTCGTCGAGCGCATCGACGAGGGGTGCCGTCTCAGCCATGAGCGCCTCCAGGCGGGAGCTGGAGCAGGAGCTCGGCTGACCGCTCGGCTCCGTCGAGCCCTATCCGGCCGGCCCCCGCCATGTCGAGCGACGCCGCCGCCTCGATCGCGGCGGCCAAGCTGGCCGCATCCAGATCGCTCTCGGCGACCACAGCCGCCAAGCCACGCTCGGCGAGTCGCGCCGCGCGGGTCGTCTGCTCATCCTCGCCGGCTGCGGCGAAGGGGACGAGAACCATCGGGGTGGCGGCGCGGAGGCCCTCGACGACCGTGTTGTAGCCGGCCTGGGAGATCGAGACGGCGGCCGCCGCGATGAGCTCCGGAAGATCCTCCCGGAAGCGCTCGAGCGTCACGCCGCTCGGCAAGCCTCGGCCGAGCACCTCCGCGTCCGCCGCGGACAGCCGCGAGCCGGTGACGAGCCGCCAGGGGGCCTCGCGCAGGCCGGTGAGCGACCGGGCGCCCAGGGCGGCGCCGAGCAGGGCGGCCCCGACCGCGCCGCCGCCGGCCGAGACCACGACCTCCCTCCGTCGACGCGGCGGCAGGGAGGGTCGCGGCACATCGGTCACATAGCCCGTGTGGACCACGGGAGGTGTCAGCCCGGCCGCCAGCGGGAAGCTCTCGATGAAGGGCAGCAGCTCCTCGTCGCCGTGAACCAGGACGAGCTGATACCAGGCATTGCAGAGATCGCGCCTTCGCTCGAGCTTCTGCGGATCGCGCTTGCCGACGAGGATATCGCGGACGGAGGCGGCAACGGCGACGCGACGCGAGCGGGCTCGCTCGAGCAGCGGCAGGACCTCCTCGGCGAAGGCCCTCCGCCCGAACGGGAACAGCTCCGTAAGCAGGAGCGTGGGCCGGAGATCCTCGAACGTCTCGAGAAGGAGCCGCCGACGGACCCGCCAGAGCTCGTCCCCGACCGGTGCGCCGCTTCTCGTCGACGAGCCCGCCGAAGGCGGCGTCGGCCGACCTCACCGGCGGCAATTGAAGCAGGCGCACGCCCGGTCCCGTCGGCCAGGGAATCGCAGCCCCCCCATTGGCGATCACCACCTCGACGCCTCGCCGGCCGAGGGCCGTGGCCAGGGCGAGAGCCCGACGCAGATGGCCCGTGCCCAGAAGATGCTGGACCCAGAAAAGGCAGCGCGGCTCAGCCCGCCCGGCCATCGTCGAGCTCCACCGCTCGGGCATCGACCAGGCGGCCGGCCGCCGTCAGCCGGGCCGACAGGGCACCCATGCGACGCAGCCGGATCGGCGGGCGGCCCAACATGGTCCAGCCGGTGGCAAGGACGATCGCGGCCCTGAGCACACCCTTGTGCGTGACCAGCACACGATCGGGCCCTCCATCCGCCGCCAGTTCGCCGAGCAGATCGGCCAGCCGCGTGCACACCATGCGCGGACTTTCTCCGCCGGGGGGGTGGAAGTCGAGGCCCCGCGACTCCTCGTCCGCGAAGATGGTACCACCCTCGCGGCGAAGGTCCGCGAGCGTCCGTCCCTCGCGCGAGCCCCACGCCATCTCGATCAGCCGAGGCTCGATCCGCTCGATCTCGAGGCCCAGCAGCTCGGCGGTCTCCCGGGCGCGCCGGAGCGGGCTGACGAGCGCCGCCGTCCGACGGAACGTCTCGGGCACGTGCCAGCGGCGGACCGTCTCACGCCCCTCCGGGCAGAGCGGGATGTCGCTCCTCCCCTGGATCCGTCCCTCCTGGTTCCAGCTCGTCGGACCATGGCGCAGCATCAGCAGGCGCAAGGCGATCACCGAGACGCGGCGAGCCGGCGGTCCCGGACCGCTCGCCCCGCCGCCAAGGCATCCTCGAGCCGGCCCGCGGCCGCTGCCATGCCGTGCCGCTCTCGCACATGGCGCTGCGCCGCCTGCCCCATCAGCCGGCGCCTGCCCGCGTCGACGAGGAGCGCACGCACGCAGCGGGCGACGTCCTCAGGCTCGCCACCGCGACAGAGGAGGCCCGTGACCCCGTCGCACACGATCTCGGGCACGCCGCCCTCGGCGCCGGCGACCACCGGAAGGCCGCTCGCCTGCGCCTCGAGGATCGCCATCCCATACGCTTCGGCCAGGGCCGGCCAGACATAGAGGTCCGCGGCGGCGCACAGCCCGGGCAGCGCCTCGGGCGGGGCCGTCCCGATCGCGCGGACCCGTGAGCCGGCCGCCTGGACGAGCTCGCCGAGCACGGCCTCGCGGACCGGCCCGTCGCCGACGACCAGGAGCTGCCAGTCGAGATCCGTGAGGAGGGCCAGGGCCCCGGCGAGAACGCCATAGGATCGCCGCTTCACATCGTCACGCATCATGGCGATGGTGAGCAGCCAGGGCTGCCCGGCATCGAGGCCCAGACGTGCCGCGACCACGCCGCGGTGGGAGGCCCGACTGCGGCTCGCTCGCTCGAAGGGTGCGGTGTCGAGAAAGGGCGGGAAGAGGCGGAGCTCGGCCGGCGGCTGCACGACCGCGGTCAGCCCGCGACGGTCGTTCTCGGTCATCGCCAGGACGACGTCGGCACTGGCTATGTCCTCGAGCGACGCCCGGTAGCCGCTGGCCCAAGGGCCGTCTGCCCGACGCGGGGCCACCGATGCCTCGACGATCAGATAGGGCACCCCCAGGGAGCGGGTGACCTGCGGGCCGAGATGATCGGGCGCCTTGTGGTAGACATGATAGGTAAGCCAGGCCTCCGGTCGTCGATCCACCGGCCGGGCGAGCAGTCTCTCGCCGAGGCGGCATGCGAGACGCGCGCCCAGGGCGGCGAGGCGCTCCTGTCTCAGCCGGTCGCCGCGGCGGTCGTAGCTTCTGAGCCGGCAGGCGATCTCCACCTCGTGGCCGGCCGCGGCGAGGAGGCTTCGCAGGGCGCGCGCCATGCGCCGGTCACCCGAGGGTGCGGGATGGTCGAGCGGCTTCAGCGGCGCATAGAAGGCGACACGCATCAAGCCGCCCGGGGCAGGGCCCCCGCCAGCCCGAAGCGACGAGCGAGCCGCTCGATGCCGGCGCCGGTGGCGAAGCGATCGAGGACGCTGGCGCGGGCCGCGAGGCCGAGCCGCCTGCGTCGCCCCGGGTCGGCGATGAGGGTCGCGAGCGCCTGGGCCAACGCCGACGCATCGTCCGGGGGGACCAGCAGGCCGGTGCTCCCGTCGGTCACTGCCTCGGTAATGCCCGATACGGGCGTGGTGACCACGGCCAGCTCCATGCTCATCGCCTCGAGAAGAGCGTTCGGCAGGCCGTCCCGATCGCCGTCGGGGGCGATGCGGGCGGGAAGACAAAAAATCTCGCTGCGGCCGAGCAAGGCGATCACCTCGTCCTGGTCCATGCTGCCGGCCCAACGGACGTGGGCGCCCAGGCCCAGGGCCTGCGCCTGAGCTTCCAGCCGCGGACGGAGCTCGCCGCCGCCGACATGCGTGTAGCGCCAGCTCAGCGACGGCGGCAGAAGCGCCAACGCCGCGAGGAGGGTATCCAGGCCCTTCTTCGGCACGCAGCGGGCGATGGAGAGGATCTCGACCGGCGAGGCCGTGCCGCTGCCGCCACGGGACGCCTGGCGGCGCTTCGGGCGGAAGCGGTCCGTGTCGATCCCGTGATAGAGCAGCTCGATGTCGGCCTCCGGGGCCAGCGAGGCCAGGTGCTCGCGATTGGTCCGCGTGCAGGTGACGGTCCACCTGGAGTCGCGAAGCTTCTCGCGGGCTTCCCAGGCGGGGGTGGTCCAGATGTCCTTGGCATGGGCGGAGAGGCTGAACGGCAGGCCGAGCATCGCCGCGGCGTAGCGGGCGGTCGAGGCAGGGGTGTGGAGATAGTGCGCGTAGAGGCTCTCGATCCCGGCCGGGAGCTCGGCCGCGAGCACGGCCGCCTGGGCGAGCCGACGCGCGCGGCTCGCCGTCGGATCGCGGCGGAAGTCCCGGAGCCAGAGGCGGAGCGCCCGGACAAATCCCGGCAGGCGCGCTGCCCGAAGAAACGAGCGGGCCACGCGGCGTGGCGCATCTCGGACGTACTCCGGCAGGTAGAGCACCTCCGCGTCGATTCGCCGGTGCAGGTCGTGGATCTTGCTATCGTAGGGCTGCCGCAGGGAGACGATCAGGAACTCCAGGCCACGCTGCTGAAGCGCCAGCATCTCACGGGCGATGAAGGTCTCGGAGAGGCGTGGGTAGCCTTTGACGAGGATGGCGAGCTTGGCGGGCATCTCAGGCGCGCCTGGAGTGTCGTGCCGTGGCGGGCCTGGGCCCGGTCGAGGTGGGGTCGGGCGAGGTGGGCGATCCGGTCGAGGCCGCCGAGGAGGCGGGCGCGGGTGGCCTCGGTGGGGAGCGGGAGGTGGGGGAGGCCGCGCAGCATGTAGGCCATGCGCAGGGGGTCGCGGCCGCCCTCGTCGGCGAGGAGGCGGAGGAGGCCGAGGCGCTGGGCGCGCTCGGCGCGGAGCTGCTGCTCCAGCCGGGGCAGGGTGCGGGGCAGGATCAGGGCCGGCTTGCCGAACGACAGGATCTCGCAGAAGGTGTTGTAGCCGCCCATGGCGACGACGCCCAGGGCGCGCTCGTAGAGAGGCTCGACATGGGCCTCGAAGGTGATCGCGCTGAGCCTGGGCTCGCGGTCGACGCGCTCCTGGAAGGCCTGGCGCTGCTCGGGCGGCAGGAAGGGGCCGAAGAGGATCAGCGCCGGGTGGGGGAGATCGGGGTCGGCCTCGTAGGCGGCGACGACCCAGTCGATGAGGTCGGCCCCGTCGCCGCCGCCGCCGGTGGTGACGAGGATGAAGGGCTGGGCGGGGACGCGGTGGTCCGGGGCCGGGCCCGGGGCGTCCGGGGCCTCGCGCCGGAGATAGCCCGTGAAGCGCATCTTGCCGGCCAGATGCCCGAGGCCCGGGATCTCGGCCACGGGATCGAAGATCTCGGGGAGGCCGTAGACCCAGATCTCGTCGTAGAGGGCGTCGAGGGCGGGGAAGACGCCCTTGCGCCGCCATTCCTCGACCAGCACCGCCGGCTCGTCGACCACGTCGCGGAGGCCCAGCACGCAGCGGGTGCCGCGGGCCCGCAGGAGCTCGAGCGTGGCCAGGACCTCGCCGTGCAGGCCCAGGGGCTCCTTGTCGACGAGGAAGAGGTCGGGGGCGAAGACCTCGGCGGTGTGCTGGATGATCGAGCTGCGGATCGCGATCGTCTGGTCGATGTCGATGTGCAGCTTCAGCGAGGTGTACTCGCCGTTCCTGAGCTTGATGACGCCCGGGACGCGGACGAAGTCGACCCGGGCCTTGAAGTCGAAGCTGCCGATGATCGGCGAGCCCGAGAGGATGAGGACCGAGAGGTCGCGGAAGCGGCTCACCAGGTCGTGGGCGATCGCCCGGCAGCGGCGCAGATGGCCGAGCCCGAAGCTGTCGTGGCTGTAGATCAGCAGCCGGCTGCCTGAGCGCCTCGCCATCCGCCGCGTTTCCCCGGGCCCCCTGGCCCGGCCGCACTATGGCAGATCGGCCCGGGGCGGTGAACGCGGGATTTCGCGGCGAGGCCGGGGGGATTGACAGCCGAATGGAAAGTATATATTCCTTATCCAGCCGATCTCCTCGGAGGACGGTCCTCTAGAAGCGACGCCGGCCCCCGGAGCAGCCCCCATGAGCCTCCTCCTCCCCCTCGACGACAACGGCCACCCCATCGCCATCCTCGGCTTCGACTATCGCGGCACCCAGACCCTCGCCGTCACCGCCACCTCGACCCGCAACACCACCCCCGTCCCCGCCGACATCGAGGTCGTCACCCTCGTCGCCACCGGGCCCTGCCGCTTCGAGACCGGCGACGCCTCCGTCACCGCCGACCCCCAGACCAGCCCCTACCTCCACCCCGGACACTATCTCGACATCCCCCTCCGCCGCGGCGAGCGCCACATCGCCTTCCTCGCCGACCAGGATGCCTGCACAGCGTACATCATCAGCAGAATCTGAGCGGGGGGCGGACCGACATGACTCTCAAGCTGGGCCTCACGACCCTCGGCGTGGACGAAGGCGATGCGCAAGGCGGCACTCCGACCCAGCCGACGCAGGCCATCCTTCTGCTGACGGATCGGAACGAAATCCTCTCCACTGAGTCGGGAGACCAGCTCATGGTGGACACCGATCATGGCCAATAAGCAGCTCCACGAGCTCCCCGATGCCGGGCAGCTCGCGTCGGACGATCTCATCCTCGTCTCCAGCACGGCGGCGCACCTCGCCCGGCGGGCGCCGATCGCGTCCCTGCCCTATCAGCGGGCCGACGGCGGCGTGGCGCGCCGGATCGGCGACCGTCTCGACGAGACGGTGTCGGTCAGAGACTATGGCGCGGTCGGCGATGGAGCGACCGATGATTTGCCGGCGTTTCAGGCAGCTCTCGACGCTCATGGCGCCGTCTTCGTGCCCGCCGGCACCTTTCGTCTCGCCACCGAGATTCATATCAGGCCCCGCCGCCGCCTCACCGGCGCCGGACGCGACGCCACCCTGATCAGCGCCGAGGCGACCCGCGCCTTCACCTTTCACCGCAACGCCGACACCTACGCCGTGGATTCCGGCGGCACGCCGGACTGGAACCGCGCGTCGCTCGCCGATCTCTCGATCCGCATGACGAGCGGCGGCGTGCGGATCGAAGGCCATGGCTTTTTCGCAGCACGCCTGCGCTTCTCCGGCGGTGCTGCGGGCGGCTGGTGCCTCGAGATGGTCGATGCCAACGAGTGCGGCCTCCGCGACCTGTCGGCGGGCTACGGCGGCGGCACCGAGACGCTGCTCGCAAACGGCATCCGCTGGCTCGGCGCCACCGCCGGCGTCAACTACGGTGACAGCACGATCGAGGAGGTGAGCCTCAAGCTTGCGGCCGCAGGCCTCTATGGCCTGAAGATCGAGCACGCGGGGTCCCCGCAGAGCCTCGTCAACAACCTCATTCTCAGCCGCATCCAGGTCAACGCGCCGCAGGCGGACGGCACGCCGTTCCCCGGGACGGTCGGGATCTCGCTGAGCCAGGTCCGGCGCTGTCTGCTCGAGCAGGTCGACGTGGAGGTGGTGGAGACCGCCTTCGAGGAGATCGGCACAGCGCCGGGCGGCAACAGTGGCGCCGTATCGCTCGTCTCCTATCTCGGCTGTCACTCCCTCAACTGCACCACCCCGTTCCGCGACACCAATGGCCAGCCGGGCCTGGGCGGCTCCGCGATGCGGCGCACGTTCCTCGGCTCGACGCAGGTCTTTCCCATCAAGGTCGGAACCGACTCGGGCGATGCCTCCGTACGGGCGGGGCTCGGCGACACCCTGCTGCCGGCGGGCGTCTGGATCCCCGAGCCGAGCCAGGGCCAGCTCGGCGTGCAGCTGCGCTCCCCCAATGTCGGCCAGCTTCTCGTCACCGGCGACTTCCCGGAGACCGGCACACTCTTCGACGGCCATCCCAAGAAGGCGCAGGCCCGTCAGGCCCTCGGCATCGACGTCACCAGCTTCAACGTCACGCGCGTCTATCGACCGCGCGGCTATTCCGCGGGCAGCGAGAGCCGGCTCGCGATCGGCAACGGCGAGGACCATGCGAGCGGCGGGCTCCATCGCGTCGAGATCTCCGATCCGCTCTTTCTGACACCGCGCGCGGCCGAGCCGCCGCAGCCGCGGAACGGCGAGGTCGTCTATTGCGAGAGCAGCGCGCCGCTGCCCGCCGGGTCGCCCTGGATCGGACCGGGCTGGTACACCCGCCTCGCCGGCGGCTGGCTGCCGGGCGTGACGCCGATCGGCCGCTCCGCCGACAAGGAGCGCAACAACGACTTTTCCGTCTCTCCCCTCGACTTCGGCCTGATTCACCGAGTCAACAACAGCGCCGACCGGACGGTCACGATCTCCTCGACCTACGACCTCGGCCAGGGGCCGCAGCCCCTCTTCCAGCCCGGCGATCCCGATGCCGTCCTATGGCTCGTCCGCCAGGGCACCGGCCGCGTGCTCCTCGCCGCTGGCGACGCCGGCGTTGTGCTCAACCTGCCGGGCGGCAAGAACGCGATCGCACGGCAGTACCAGCTCGTCATGGTCGTCCTCCGCTACAACTCGGCGACCAGCAAGATCGAGGTCTACGCCAATGTGCTGCCGGACGGCGAGACCACCTACGAGGAGGCGGTCCACTGGACCACGGCCAGCACGGATCCGGCCAACCCCTACCTCGTCTCGAGCGCTCATGTCGGCAAGCTGATCCGGGTCAGCAATGGCGCGGACAGCTATGTCAGCTTCGCCACCGGCTTCGTCCCGACGGGCCTCGTCGCGGCGACCGTTCGCCTCGTGAAGGTGGCCGCGGGCAAGGTCAACATCGTCGCCGGCAGCGGTCTGACGCTGCGGGCACCGGGCGGGGTCAGCCCCTACCCGCTCGTCGACACCAACAAGATCGTGACCGTCCATGTGACGAGCAGTCTCGACACGAATCAGGGCAACTCGATCTACGTCGAGGATTGAGCTGGACGGCGCCGAGGATCATCACCCCGCACAAGGAGCTGCACCATGGCTCTCATGACGACAATCCGCGAGACGGCGATGCTGGCCGGGCTGCGCCTGGCCGTCGCTGCGCTCGGCTTCGTGGCTGCACAGCTCGGGCTCTCGGCCGAGGAGCGGCTGGCCGTGGTGGCGCGGGTCGGCCGCGCCTTGAGCGTCGAGTCGCCGGCACGTTGATCTGGGTCAAGGCCGGCGGCACCGCGGTCAGCTAACTGGACGTCATTGTCGGTGCTTCGCCCGGCCCGATCAGCCGCCATCGTTCCGGGTCGGTCGAAGGCCCGGCAAGACTTGGACGCTTCCGGTCGGACGCCATGAGCGCCGGCCGAGGCGTTCCGGCGCGGGGACGGGCCTGCCTGCCGTCCCCGCGCGCTTTTTGCCGGGTCGCTTGCTCCGTGGGCCCTCGGCGAGATAGGCTTCGGGCCAGCTTCCCGGCAAAGGTGCGTGGCCGATGGTCGAGCCGAAGCTTCCGAAGTTCGACACGCTGGCGCTGCATGCCGGGCAGGTGGTCGACCCGCTGACCGGCGCTCGGGCGGTGCCGATCTATCAGACCACATCCTACGTCTTCCGCGACACCGATCAGGCGGCAGGTCTCTTCAACCTCGAGCGCGCCGGGCACATCTACAGCCGCATCTCGAACCCGACCGTCGCAGTCCTCGAGGAGCGGATCGCGGCGCTCGAGGGCGGCGTGGCGGCGGTGGCCACGGCCAGCGGCCAAGCGGCGCTCCATCTCCTCATCGCGACGCTGATGGGCGCCGGCTCGCACATCGTGGCCGCGCGCAACCTCTATGGCGGCAGCATCAACCTCCTCCGCCTGACGCTGCCGCGCTTCGGCATCGAGACGAGCTTCGTCGACCCGCGCGAGCCCGACATGCTGGCCGCGGCGATCCGACCGGCCACCCAACTCGTCCTCGCCGAGGTCGTGGGCAATCCCGGTCTCGAGGTGTTGGACCTCCCTCGCGTCGCGACGATCGCTCACGAGCACGGGCTTCCGCTCGCGATCGACAACACCTTCACGACTTCCTACCTCTGCCGGCCCATCGAGCACGGCGCCGACATCGTCTTCCACTCGGCCACGAAATGGTTGGGCGGCCACGGTGTCGCGATCGGTGGGGTCGTCGTCGACGCCGGTCGGTTCGACTGGTTCGCGTCCGGCAAGTTTCCGACCTTGAGCGAGCCCTACGAGGGCTATCTCGGCGTCACCTATGCCGAGACCTTCGGCCCCGCTGCGTTCTCGGCCCGGGCCAGGACCGAGGGTGTCAGGGACTTCGGCGCATGCCTCAGCCCGCAGAACGCCTTCTACATCCTGCAGGGCATCGAGACCCTGCCGCTCAGGATGGCGCGCCACGTGAGCAACACGCGCGAGGTTCTGGCCTTTCTCGAGGGGCACGAGGCCGTGAGCTATGTCCGCCACCCGAGCCTCGAGAGCCACCCCGACCACGAGCTGGCGGGACGGCTTCTCCCCAAGGGTGCCGGATCGATTATCAGTTTCGGCGTCGAGGGCGGGCGCGCCGCCGGGGCCCGCTTCATCGAGGGCTGCCGCCTCGCCTCGCATCTGGCCAATGTCGGCGACGCCAAGACGCTGGTCATCCATCCCGCCTCGACGACGCATCTGCAGCTCGGCGAGGAGCAGCTCCAGGCCGTTGGCCTCAGGGACGACATGATCCGCCTTTCGGTCGGGCTCGAGGACCCGGCCGACATCGTCGAGGATCTGGCGAAGGCGCTCCGCGCCTCGCAACGAGGCTGAGCGCAACGATCAGGCGAGGCGGCGCATGACGACCCCGGCCGATCCGATCTTCATCTCGACTTATGGCCGCGCGGCGGTACGGGGTGCGCGGGCAGCCTTTCTGCTGCACGGCGCCGGCATGGACCAGAGCGTCTGGACCCTCCAGGGCCGTCATCTCGCGTTCCACGGCTGGAACGCGATGGCCGTCGATCTGCCGGGCCATGGCCGCTCGCGCGGGCAGACGGCGCTCACCAGCGTCGAGCAGGCGGCCGACTGGATCCTGGACGTGGCCGAGCGCACCGTCGATGGCCCGGTGGTGCTGATCGGCCACTCGCTCGGCGCGCTGATCGCGCTCGAGGCCGCAGCCCGCGAGCCCACCCGCGTCGGCCGGCTCTGCCTGCTCGGCGCCGCGGCGGCCATGCCCGTTCACGAGGATCTTCTGGCACTTGCCGACGCGGGAGACGGCAAGGCCGTGGATCTGATGCTCGATTGGGGATTCGGCCGGCGGGGCAAGCTGGGCGGCAGCCCGCTGCCCGGCGGCTGGCTGTTCGGCACGGCTCGCAACCTGCTGCTGCGCGGCGACCCGGCCGTCCTCGCAAGCGATCTGCACGCCTGCGCCGCCTATCAGGGTGGCGAGGCCGCGGCCGGGCGCGTGCGCTGCCCCACACTCGTCATCGTGGGGGCGGAGGACCGGATGACCCCGGCCCGGGCCGGGCGGGCGCTGGCCGCGACGATCGCCGATGCTCGGGTCGTCGCGATCGAGGAGGCGGGCCACATGATGATGGTCGAGACGCCGGACGCTACCCTCGATGCGCTGCGCGGGTTTCTCGGCTGAGCACGGTCAGGCCAGCTCCTCCGCCCTGCGCCTCAGCTCGTATTTCTGGATCTTGCCGGTGGAGGTCTTGGGCAACGGTCCGAAGAGGACATGCTTCGGCACCTTGTAGTGCGCGAGATGGTCGCGGCACCAGGCGATGACGGCCTCGGCCGTGAGGTCGGAGGCCGAGGGCTTGGGCGTGACGAAGGCGCAGGGTGTCTCGCCCCATTTGGCGTCGGGCCGAGCCACCACAGCCGCCTCCATGATCGAGGGATGGCGGTAGAGCACCTCCTCGACCTCGAGGGAGGAGATGTTCTCTCCGCCCGAGATGATGATGTCCTTGGAGCGATCCTTGACCTCGGCGTAGCCGTCGGGATGGAGCACGGCGAGGTCGCCCGTGTGGTACCAGTCGCCGCGGAACGCCTCGGCGGTGGCCGTCGGGTTCTTGAGGTAGCCCTTCATCACCGTGTTGCCGCGGAGCATGATCTCGCCCACGGTCGCCCCGTCCGCGGGCACGGGCTCCAGCGTCTCCGGGTCCGCCACCATGCTCCGGCTCATGGTCGGGCAGCGCTGGCCCTGACGCGCCATCAGCGCGGCCCGCCGCTCCAGGGGCTGCGCCGCCCATCCCTGGTGCTCGACGCACCAGCGTGGCGGGCCCATAGCTCTCGGTCAGGCCGTAGAGATGGACCACATGGAAGCCCAGCGCCTCCATGCCGGCGATCACGGCGCTGGGCGGCGCCGCTCCGCCGGTCGCGATCTCGACCGTCCGCGGGAATCGGCGACGCGCCTCCTCGGGCGCGTGGATCAGCATGGTCAGCACCACGGGCGCCCCGCACATGTGCGTCACCCCTTGGCGCTCGATCAGCTCGAAGACCCGGGCCGGTTCGACCTTCCTCAGGCAGACATGGGTGGCGCCGACCGCGGTCACGGCCCAGGTGAAGGTCCAGCCGTTGCAGTGGAACATCGGCAGGGTCCAGAGATAGACCGAGCGCGGATCGAGGCCGAGGACCAGGGCGCTGCCCATGGCGTTCAGGAAGGCGCCGCGGTGGTGATAGACGACGCCCTTGGGATTGCCGGTCGTGCCCGAGGTGTAGCAGAGCGAGATCGCGTCCCATTCGTCCGCGGGCGGCGTCCAGTCGAAAGAGGGATCGCCCGTCGCCAGCAGCGCCTCGTAGTCCATGACCCCGAGGCGCTCGCCCGGTGCCGCCGGATCGACGATGTCGATGACGATGACATCGCGACCGGCATGGGCCAGCGCCTCCCGGATCACCGGTGCCAGCTCGGTATCCGTCAGCAGCACCTTGGCCTCGCCATGCTGCAGGATGAAGCCGATCGAGGCCCCGTCGAGCCGGGTGTTGAGGGCGTTGAGCACGGCACCCAGCATCGGGATGCCGTAGTGCGCCTCGAGCATGGGCGGCGTGTTCGGGCACATCACCGCCACCGTGTCGCCGCGGCCGACCCCGAGCCGGGCCAGCGCGCTCGCCAGCCGGCGGCAGCGTGAGGCGACCTCGCCCCAGCTCCAGCGGTGCTCGCCATAGACCACGCCGACGCGCTCCGGAAACACCGACTCGCACCAGCCGAGAAAGTCGAGCGGTGTGAGGGCGCAGTGGTTGGCCCCACCGCGCGCCAGGCCGGTCTCGAAGATGCCCTGCCGGCTGCTCACCGTCATCGCTTGGACTGCCTCCCTTATCCTCGGGCCGATACTGCGTGTGCCCCCGCAAGGCGCTGGCCGATCCTATCGCCTCCGGGGAGCGCCGTCAGTGCTCGCGCGGTACCTGCCCGACCCTCCTCGATCGTCTGGATCAATGCGGCGAGCACGAGGATCAGGCTGCTCGATTGGTAGATGGCGTTGAGATAGTTCTGGAAGAGGCACTCGGCGACCATGTCGGCCAGGATAGCCAGGATCAGCGCCCGGCGCGTTCCGTCGCCGTCGAGGCGGGCCGCACGAACGCCGCGGCTGAGAAGGAAACCCAGCAGCAGGACAACGAAGGCGAGGCCCAAGGGACCAGCCTCGACGTAGAAGCGAATCAGCTCGTTGTGCGGCCATTCGAGCAGCGCGTCGCCGCCGAGAGGCGGTCGGGCGCTCGCCAGCGTGTCGCGCACGGCGCCCAGACCCAGGCCCAGCGGATGCTCCATGGCCGATCTCAGCCAGTGGAGCTGGCTGGTCCAACGGCCCGAGGAGTAGTCGCTCCCTCCCTGGCCGAGCAGCCTCTGGAGAAAGGCGTCGCTCACGAGCCAGGTGTGGAGGAAGAAGGCGACGCCGAGGCCCCCGGCCAGGGCGATCGTCCGCCTCAGGCAACGGCCGGGCTCGCACGCTGCCAGGGCCTGGAGAAGGGCGAAGACGGCGAGCGTCACGAGGACGGTTCGGGTCGCCGTGAGAAAGATGGTCACGGAAGCCAAGGCCGCGAGCAGCATGTGCAGCAGCCGGACCGGACCGCTCCGCAGCCCCGGCAGGCGTGCCGCGGTCACCAGGAGGGTGATGACGGACAGGCTGCTGTAGGCGACCACCGAGCCCGAGAAGTCGTAGCGAACGAGCTCGTCGTGCCCTTTGATGTCCGGCTCGACGAGACCTGCCGCCGAGGTCGCGGCAGTGATCAGCAGGTAGAAAGCGAGAAGACGCCAGACCAGCTCGGCGAGGTCCGTCGCGGCGAGGGTGCGGGCAAGACTCGGCGCGATCAGGAGGACGATGACGGGCAGGAGGATCTTGTAGTCGAGAAGCTGCGTCCGCGGGCCGGTGTCGAGGATCGCGATCGCTGCGAGGAGCATGATGAGGATGATCGGGACAGTCCTGGGCCGCCCCGACGATGGCGGATGCGCCAGGAGGGCGAAGAGCATGAGCGAGCCCAGAGCAGCGAGATAGCCGGTGATCCGAAGCTCGGCCACACCCAGCGCCCGGGCCACGTCGGCCGAGAGGAACATGAACAGCATCACGGCAATCAGCAACAGCCGCGCCAAGCCGACCTCCTCTCGCGACCCTGCGGACTATCGGCGCCATTGACGCATTTTTCAACCGATGATTGATTATATCGACAGACGATGGAACCCATGATGATCGCGCCCAAGCCCAAGGCCTTTCCGATCGCGTTTTCCTCGCCATGGCTCGGCACCGCGATGCAGAGCTGCCTCGGCATACTGGCCATCAATTGGATGTGTCAGGGAATGCGAGGCATGGACGGGAAGGAGCTGTCCTTCAGGCTTGTTCTCGAGGCGGCGGCTTGCCTTCTGGCCTTCGCTGGCCTCTCCCTGGCCGGCATGGGGATCGCGCCGGCGGCCATCATCGGCCTGGTGGCGGCGCACAGCTTCGGCTTCCTCGTGAACGGGCAGCTCTGGGTCTGTGTCCGCTACTGCCGCTTCTACGACCGCGATCCCCGACGCGCTCGAGCGTTTCCTCGATCGCGCCACCGTCACGCTCCGCCGTTGCCCGTGGCTCGAGGAGGCCTTGTGCATCGGCTCGCAGGGGGCAGGAGCGGCAGCGCTGACCCGTCGCTCCGACATCGATCTCCGTCTGGTGTTCCCGCGCGGCGCAGCCGCTTGGCTCAGGACGAATCTGCTCCTGCTGCGGCTGCGCGCACGCTCTCTCGTGGCCGGCGTGCCGCTCGACCTCTACGCCTACAGCTCCCTGGCATCGCTCGGGAGGTTCCGCCAGACAGAGCCGCTGCTCGTGCTGCTCGACCGGCGCAATCGCATTCGCGACCGCCTGGCGCATCGCACGCTCGTGGTGAAGCCGTGAACCCGCCCCGGTGGATCGAGCGCCGCCGTACCTGCCTCGCCTACTCGGCTGGCGGTCATCTCGCCGAGCTCGAACGCGCCACCCGGGGGATCCTGTTCGAGGACTGCTTTCACGTCACCTATGCCGGCGGGCGGGCACCGGAGCGCCCGGGGCGTGTCCACCACGTCATGCACCCGCGGCGAACCGTCTGGCGCACGCTGGTCAACGCGGCTCAGGCGCTCGTCATCCTCGGCCGACACAGGCCTCGCCTCATCATCTCGACCGGAGCGGACGTGGCCGTCCCCATCCTCATCCTCGGCAAGCTCGTGCGCGCCCGGATCATCTTCATCGAGACCGGCGGCAGCCTCGAGCCGACGCTGGCCGGGCGGCTCGTCTATCCGATCGCGGATCTTTTCCTCGTCCAGTGGCCCGAGAAGCTGCGCGCCTTTCCCCGTGCCGTTCTGAGCCGCGGCCTGCTGCTGTGATTTTCGTGGCGGTCGGCACCTTCGTGCACGGTTTCGACGAGCTGGTCCTGGCAGCCGATCGGGCCTGCGCACGACGGGGGCTGCCGGGACTGGCGCAGATCGGCCATTCGCGCATCCTGCCCCGTTGGTTGGCGTGGCAACGGTTTCTCGGCCCGGAGGACCTCGCGCGCGCTTTCGGTCAATCGCGGATCGTCGTCTGTCATGGTGGCATGGGCCTGCTGGGCGACGCCATGCGTGCCGGCCGGCCGATCGTGGCCGTGCCTCGACGCGGCCCTCCGAGCCGAGACCACCCGGCCGGCGATCAGCTGCCGTTTCTCCGACGGCTTGCCGAGATCCACCCGATCCATCTATGCGAGGACGTCAACGAGCTCGAGACCATGCTGCTTCGCATTGCTGCGGCAGACGAGGCGGCCGTGCCCTACGGCCTCGAGACGGATCTGCCCGACCGCCTCGCCGCCTATCTGGAGGCTACCTCCGGCGATGGAGCCTCTCAGCCACGCCGGTCAGTGACCGGCCTCGTCGTCGTACCCGCCTCGATGACTGACGAAGACGAGCGCCATGAGGCCGGCCGCCAGCAGGATCGTGAATGAAACCCCGAGCGCCAGGGCGATCATCCCGTGTAGGCTGATGACCGTACTGCCGATCTGCTGCCATACCCAGGCCGAGACGAGGACCGTGGCACCCAGCAGAGCCAAAAGAACGCCGATCAGCGCGATGCTCGTACGCATGACTGCCTCGATGCCCGCCAGTCGGGCATGCTTCGGGCCGGGAAGGCCCAGAGCGAGCGGGTTGTGCCGCTCCAGGACTGTTAGTTAAGACGCCCGGGGCATTCCTTCCAGGCCGATGTCGAATGACCGATCTGCGCGTACGCCGCCACACCGAGGTTCTGGCTGCAGCGGTCCCGCTCGCGGGCCGGCGCGTGGTCGAGGTCGGAAGCGGCGCTGGCACCCTCCTGGGCTGGCTGAGGCGCCAGGGTGCGATGGCGCTCGGCGTGGAGCCGGAGCGCGGGCAGGTCGCGCGCGCGTCCGGAGCGCTCGGCCCGGCGGGGCTGATCCGTGCCGTGGGCGAGGCGCTGCCGATCAGCGCCGAGACCATGGACGTCGTGCTCTACTTCAACAGCCTCCATCACCTTGCCCCGGCCGCGCATGCGGCGGCCCTGGCCGAGGCCGCGCGTGTCCTGGTGCCGGAGGGCGATCTCATGGTCGTCGAGCCTTTGGCGGAGGGCGACTATTTCGAGCTTTTGCGCCCGATCGAGGACGAGACGGACGTGCGGGCGGCGGCCGCGCGCGCCCTTTCCGCGCCGGGGCCGGCATGGCTGGCGGTAGCCGAAGAGCGCTACCTCACCTACGTGACGCAGGGCTCGCCGCAGGACCTCGCACGCTCGTTCCTCGCCGTCGATCCGTCACGCAAGGCAGCGCTGCAGGCGAATGAGGCTCGCCTCGTCGAGGCCTTCCGAAGCCTGGGCGAGGCCGTAGCGGAGGGACGCCGGTTCGCGCAGCCGATGCGCCTCAACCATCTACGGAAGGCTTTGCCGGCTCCCTGCACGATCGAGGAGGCTGCGAGCGCTGCGGATCGCGCCGCCGCCTTCGCCATCCGCGTCGAGATCTTCGTCGCGGAGCAGGGCGTCCCGGTCGAGGCCGAGCTCGACGGTCGGGACCGGCGCGCCAGGCACGCGCTTGCACGGCTCGACGGTCAGCCGGTGGCGACATTGCGCTGGCACCCGACCGAGGATGGGCGGGTCGTGAAGATCGGGCGCGTGGCCGTGCGGCGCCTCTATCGCGCGTATGGCATAGGCCGTCGACTGATGCTCTGGCTTCTGGACCGCCTGGATCGGGAAGGCGCCTCGGTGACCGTTCTCCATGCTCAGGTCCAGGCCCTGCGATTCTACGAGCGGCTGGGCTATGTCGCGGAGGGCTCCCCGTTCACTGAGGACGGCATCCTGCACATCGCGATGCGGCGCAACTCGGCCACAGAGTAGCTGATCAGCTCCGCCGGCGGCGGTTCCCGGACCGCTCACGAGGCGCGGTGTCGGCGCTCGGTGTCACGACCGGCCCGAGAGCCGAACTCGATCATGGCGATGTCCGGCGGTTGCCCGGACCACGTGTGGTCGAGCTCGCGGCGCATCGCGGCCAGGTGCTCGGGGCCTGTGCCGCAGCAGCCGCCGATGATCCGGGCCCCGGCATCGCGCGCGAGGCGAGCGTAGGCGGCCATCACCTCCGGCGTGCCGCTATAGTGAATCTGGCCCTCGCGGAAGACTGGCACACCGCAGTTTCCCTTGGCGACGATCACCTCGTCGCCGGCCCGTCGACCGGCCATGGCGAGCACCGTCACGAGAAGCTGCGCCGGCCCGACGCCGCAATTGGCGCCGTAGGCGCCGGGCTTGGCCGGCAGGCCGTGGAACAGGTCGACCGCCGCTTCGGGCGTCGTGCCCATCATGGTGCGGCCGTTGGTGTCGAAGCTCATCGTCGTGACGATCGGAAGGCCCGTCCGCATCGCGCCGGCAACGGCTGCCGTGAGCTCCTCGCCGGCCGACATCGTCTCGATCCAGAGGAGGTCCACACCGCCCTCGGCCAGAGCCAGAGCCTGCTCGGCGAACGCTTCGGTCGCCTCCGCTGCCCCGAGAGACCCGAGCGGCGCCAGGATCTCGCCGGTCGGCCCCATGGATCCGGCGACGAGGACGGTGCGAGCGCCGTCGCTGGCAGCCGAGCGGGCGACGCGGGCTGCGGCCCTGTTGAGCTCCCCCACGCGGTTCTCGGCGCCGTGCAGCTTCAGCCGGAAGCGGTTGCCGCCGAAGCTGTTGGTCAAGACGACGTCGGAGCCGGCCTCGACGAACGAGCGGTGCACGCCCGCCACCCGGTCGGGGCGCTCGACGTTCCAGAGCTCCGGGCTGTCACCGCTGGTCAGGCCACGGGCAAAGAGGCCGGTGCCCATGCCACCGTCGGCCAGGAGCACGCCGCGCTCACGGAGCAATCGATCCAGCATCGCTCAATCCTCGGGTCGGGCGCGTCGCCGCGGCTTGCTGTCCATCGGGCTGGTCCGCCCCATCGCCCGCCGCCGCGCGCGAAGCTCCTGGACGATCGCGAGCTTCTCGGCCTCGTCGGCATAGGACCAGCGCGCGATCTCGCGCGGCGTCCGCAGGCAGCCCTGGCAAAGCTTCGTCACGGGATCGAGGCGGCAGACCGCGATGCAGGGGGAAGGGATGTCGCCGTCGCTCATTCGGTATCCGATAGGGGAGAGGAACCGGCCACGTCGATCCCTAGATGAGGGGCCGCGACTGCCTTCGACGGGTGCGACCCTGACTGTCGTCCCTGCGGCCGGCCGGCCAACGGCTACCAGGGCCACTCGCCCTCCGCCGGGACGTTGTTCCTGTCCACGATGACGGTGTCGACGAAGAGATAGGGTCCGGAAGCGATCTGCTCCTTGGGCACGCCGGCGAGCGTATCCTCCATGGCGTCGGCGGCGCTCTCGCCGAGCAGCTCATAGGGAATAGCGATCGTGGCCGTCATCAGGCTGTCGGGGTCCCGGATTCGCCGGAAGGCTTCCTGGCTGCCGTCGATCCCCGTCAGCAGAAGCTGACCCTTCTTGTAGCCCAGCGCCCGCAGGGCATCGTCGGCCACGAACGCCGCAGCATCCGTCGCCGCCCAGAGGGCCTGGGGCTTGGCCGCATCCCGCGGCAGCAGCGCGGGCAACCGCCGGGCGAAGTCATCGGACCAGCCCTGCTCTTTCCTCACATCGTAGGAGCCAACCAGCTTGACCCCGGGAGTCTCGCCGAGAGCGAGGTCCATGACCTTGCCGCGGATCCGCGTCGCGACCCGGTCGGGCTCCCGTACCATGGCGACGCTGCCCGAGAACCGCATGAGCCCCAGCAGCTCGACGGCCATCTGCGCGCCGACGATATATTCGTTCACGGCCACGTCAACCAGCACGTTTGTGCTCGCGCCGGACATCACCGTGATCACCGGCACCTTCTTCGCCGCCGCCTCCGCGAGAGGCCCGGCCAGCTCCGGGAGTGGGACCATGACGAGGATCAGGGCATTGGCGCCCGCGCCCAGGAGCCTCCGGATCTGGGCTGCGCAGTTGGCGCTGGAGCCCTGGGCGTCGGCGAGCGTGACGTCCCAACCCTTGTCCTCTCCCGAGGCCTCGATGGCCTTCGTGGCGCGCCCAGCGGTGGCGGCGCTCATCTGGAAGGCGACGACGCCCAGGCTCGTCGCCGCACCATGGCCGGGGCCCGACAACAGGAGCAGAGCGACGAGGACGAGGCCCCACGCCATACGCATCTCGGCGACTCCGGAAGCAACGACGGCGATCCGACGATGACAGACCTGTCGTCACGGGGTCAATGGCCGCCGGCCGCCCTGGACACGATCGCAGCACCTCGGCCGTGCACCTTGGGCCGGAGGCGACGGCGGCGATCGACGCAGCCGCTCCGCCGCGCGGGCGGAGGTCAGTTCACATAGTACTTCTGATACTTGCCATAGTACTGACCGACGTCCCCGTAGCCGTAGTGGGCGTGCTTGCGGACGTCGACCTGGGTCAGCACGACCCCGCCGATGCTAGCGCGAACCTCGTAGAGATGCGCCAGGCCGTTCCTCGCCGTCTCGGCGCTCGTCTTCTCCCACTGCGAGGCGAAGAGCACCTTGTCCGCCAGCACCGCCGCCACCTTGGTGTCCGTGACGCCGAGGAGCGGGGCCGAGTCGATGACGATGTAGTCGTAGCGGCTGCGCAGCTCGGCCATCAGGTGACGCATCTTCTGGCTGCCCAGAAGGTCCGTCGGGTTGGCCGTCTGACGCTTGACCGGCAGGTAGTCGAGGCCGGTCTCCTCGTCGTGGAAGACGATCTCGTCGAGATGCTTCTCGCCGCCCATGTACTCGACGAAGCCGTGCGGCGGGCTGGCGCTGAGCTCGCGCTGGATGCTCGGATGGCGCAGATCGAGGTCCATAAGCAAAACCCGCTGGGCCGATCGAGCCGCGAACGTCGCGAGGCTGAGTGCCAGGGTGGTCTTTCCTTCCTGGGGGAGGGCGGAGGTCACGAGAATGACCTTCGGCGGATTGTCGACGTCGGTCAGCTGCAGCGAGGTGTAGATCGCCCGGATCGCCTCGGCGTAGGCGGAAAGCGGCTTCGAGATCAGATATTGATGCGGCTTCTGGCTGCGCTTCAGCCGCTCGAGCCTGGGGACGAGCCCGAGGGCCGGAAGATCGAGCACCTGCTCCACCTGTCGGGCACTGCGCAGCCCGCTGTCGAGCCGCTCGAGCAGGAGGGCGAGGAGCGTGCCGAGCATCATCGAGGCGGTGAAGCCGACCGCGCCGAACAGGACGGGCCCGGGCGTGCTGGGCTTGGTCGGCGGCATCGCCGTCGAGATGACGCGCGAATCGGAGTCGACGGTGCCTTGCTGCTCGCGCGTCTCCTTGAAGCGCTCGAGGAAGGTCTGATAGAGCTGCTGATTGGCGTCCGCCTCGCGCTCGAGCTGTCGGAGCTGCACCTCGAGATCGCGCTCCTGCTGGTTCTGCTTGGTGAGCGTGTCGAGCTGCTGCTGGATCGTGTCGACCCGCGCCTGCGAGGCCTGCACCTCGTTCGATACGCTGGCGATGACGCGATCCACCTCGAGCGTGATCTTGCGCTCGAGGTCCTGCTTCTGGCTCAGCAGCGCCTGCATGACCGGATGCTTGTCGCCATAGTCGCGGCGCGTCTGCCCGATCTGCTGCACGATCGTCGATTCCTGGGCGCGGAGGTCGATGATCACCTGCGAGTTCAGAACTTCGGCCATGGAGCCGAGCTCGCCCGGACCCTTGGCCCGCAGCTCCTTCATGAGGCGCAGGCGCGCCTCCTTGTCGGCGAGGTCGGCCCGCGCGCTGAGCAGAATCGTGGAGACGTTGGAGAGCTCCTGCTCCTTCAGCGCGACGCCGTTCACGGAGCTGACGATGTCGTGCTTCTGACGGAACGCCTCGACAGCGGCCTCGCTGCGCTCGACATCCTGCTTGAGGGAGTCGAGCCGGTCCGCCAGATAGCCGGACGCGCGCATGGTGGTGTCGAGCTTGAGCTGCTTCTGGCCCTCGATATAGAGGCTGGCGATCCTGTTGGTGACCGTGGCGGCCTTCTGAGGATCGACCGAGGTGAACGAGATACCGATGACGTAGGACCGGCCCTGCTGGGCGACCTTCAGGTCCTTCTGGAACACCTCCAGCGCGTCCTGCTGCGTGGCCGGGTCCTGGTCGGCTGCGGCCATCGGCAAGGGCTCGTCGGCCAGCCCGGTCGCGATGAGCCACGAATCCGGCATCCAGGCCACGAGCTTCTCGAGCGGGCCTCCGAACTTGAGGGCCAGCTGGCTGTCGCTCTGCTGAAGCGTCTGGTTGAACTCCGGATCGTTGAACAGGGAGAGCGAGCTCATCACCTGCGCGGCCAGGTCCTGCGACTGGAGCACGTTGAGCTGGGTCTCGACGGTCGCGGAGTCCGTCGTGAGCCCTTGCATCACCGACTTCAGATCGACGATGTCCGCCTGCTGCGGATCGATCATGACCATCGTCGTGGCGGTATATTTCTTGGTGATCTGCAGCCCGATCAGCACGGCCAGGGTGGTCAGGATCAGCGCGGTGCTGATGATCACCCATTTGCGGCGACGCAATATGGCGATGAGATCCTTGATGTCGACACCGCCAGCGTACTCCGGCGCTGGACCCACCATGTCCAGAGAGCCCTGCTGAGTTTCGACGATCGAGGTGCCCATTCGTCCCCGCCTGCTGGAATCCGACTGAAGAACACAAGAGCCCGTGGGAGGCCGGCGAAGAACGGCACGGCCATGGAGCCTGATACACGATCCGGCCCTCCTCCGAAAGATGGTTAACGAATTCCAAGATGACCGGCGAGAAGCCGGTTCCAACCGTCAATTCTGCCTTCAAGGGACTCTGATCTGTTGCCCATAGTAGAATTACCGTAGAATAAATCCCGCTTTTGGCGAACTCTTTGGCGGCTCCACGCCGGTCCAAGGCGCCCCATGAGGCAGGTCTGCGCTGCGCCGCAGCATCCGCCGCGCCGGCGGGGCAACGGGAGGGTCCGGGACCCCTGGCGCCGCGCGCCGCATGCGGCGATGATGAAAGGGCGGCGAGTTGGCATGCGCCGCGGCGAGGGCCGATGCGCAAGAGGAGCTCTGGCTTGCCTACGGGAAACGGCCATCCGGCCAGAGAGGAGTGGCTGAGAGCGATCGCCCGCGTCGTTGGAAGCGACGATGCCGAGGCCGCGCTGACCCGGCGAACCGCCGACGGCGTGCCGATCCCCCCGCTCTGCTCGCCCGCGGAGCCTCGGGGCGGCACCGACCATCCCGGCGCCTCGCCATGGCGGAGGGGCAGGCGCCCCTCGCAGGGCGTAGGCGGATGGGACATTCGGCCGCAGGAGGCTCGCCCCGCCCCTGCCGAGGCCAACGCCGAGATCCTCGAGGACCTCGAGCAGGGCGCGACCTCGGTCAGCCTCTGCCTCGACCGCGCTCTGGCGGCAGGTTGCGCCCAGCCCGACGGGATCGTGGCCTATGACCTCGCCGCCCTCGACCGTGCGCTTCGGGACGTGCCGATCGAGCGTGTCGCCCTCGCGCTCGACTGTGGCGAGCGCTTCGCCGAGGGTGCGGCGCTGCTCTTCGCCCTGGCCGGCCAGCGTGGCACCGCCGCTGCCGACCTGCGGGCCTGGCTCGGCGCCGATCCGATCGGTTGCCTCGCCGCGGGAGCCGCCCTCGAGCCGAAAGCGGCGCTCGCCCGGGCCGCAGATATGGCCGTCTATGCCCGTGAGCATTGGCCCTTCGTCGTGCCCCTGGTCGCCGACGGCCGACCCTATCATGCAGGCGGAGCCACGGACGCGCAGGAGCTCGCCTGCGTGATGGCGGCGGCGCTTTGCTACCTCCGCCGCCTCGAGGTGGCCGGCCTGCCGGTCGACGACGCGTTCGCGTCCATCGCCTGCATCCTGAGCCTGGATGCGGATCTCTTCGCCGGCATCGCGAAGCTCCGGGCGGCGCGCGAGCTTTTTGCCCGGATCGCCGAGGCCTGTGGCGCCGCGGCCGCGTCGGGGCCGTCGCTCGGGGCCGTGACCAGCCGGCGAGCGCTCGCGCGCACCGAGCCCTGGACCAACCTGCTGCGCTCGACCGTTGCCGCGAGTGCCGCGGCTTTCGGCGGCGCCGACAGCCTGACGATCCTGCCTATCGATCCAGGCGGCCGACTTCGAGGAGGCATCGTCCGCCGCCTTTCGCGCACCACCCAGCTGGTCCTTCAGGAAGAGAGCCGCCTCCACGCCGTCATCGATCCCGGGGGCGGCAGCGGCTACATCGAGACCCTGACCGACGGCCTTTGCGCGGCTGCCTGGGGCGTTCTCCAGGAGATCGAAGGCGCCGGCGGCATGCTCGAGGCGCTGCGGCGGGGCGCCGTCCAGGCGATGATCGGCGGTGCCTGGGAGGAGAGACGACGTGCCGCGGCGGTGCGTGATCAGGTTCTGGTGGGCAGCAATCGGTTCGTCGCCTTCGCTGAGGCAGCGGCCGGGGGCACCGATGGCCTCGTCGGCGCCCTCGCCGAGAGTGTCCGCCCAACCCTGACGGGTGCCGAGCGGACCTGGAAGCCGTTCGCCGACCTCGTCGCAACCGCGGCCCGGGGCGCCGTGCTCGTCGGGCCGCCGGCTCACATGAGCGCGATACGGCCGATCCGCCCTCACACGCTCGACGAGGACTGGGAGCGCCTCCGCCGTCGCGGCGACGCCGCCCTCACCCGGAACGGTGCCCGACCCTCCGTGTTCCTGGCCAACCTCGGCCCACCCGCCCGGCATGCCGAACGGGCGGCCTGGACACGGGATGTTCTGGCGGCCGGCGGCATCGAAGCAGTGACGAGCCTGCCCATCCTAGGCTCCGATAGCGCGAGCGCCGCGTTGAGCGCTTGTGCCTCGGCGGTCTGCGTCATCGTGGCCGGCAACGCGCTCGATCATGAGCTCGCCGCCGCCGTCGCCGAAGCGGCGCGCGAGACAGGCGCCACCCGCATCGATCTCTCGACCGGCAACGCCATCGATGCGGCCCAAGAAGCAAAGATCGGAGCCATGGCCGTCGTCCGCGACGGAACGGACCTCGCGGCGTGGCTCGAGGCGGTGCACGATGCCCTGGGCAGCCCACGAGCCGCCGAGGAAGACGAGCTATGAGCACGCGTATCCCTGACTTCGCCCGAATGCCCTGGCAGCCCGCGGCCGGCCGGGGAACCGCCGAGGCGTGGCGGCGTGCCTTCGAGGCCGAGACGGGCATGACGCCAGAGGCGGCGGGCCGGGAGACCGCCGAAGGACTCCGCATCGACCCGCTCTTCACCGCAGCGGACCGGAAGGGGCTGGATTTCGTGGGCAGCTTTCCGGGCCTGCCGCCCTTCGTCCGCGGACCCTACCCGACGATGTACACGACGCAGCCCTGGACGATCCGACAGTACGCCGGCTTCTCCACGGCCGAGGAATCGAACGCTTTCTACCGTCGCAACCTGGCCGGCGGTCAGGGGGGCCTCTCGATCGCCTTCGACCTCGCCACCCATCGCGGCTATGACAGCGATCATCCGCGCGTCGCCAGCGATGTCGGCATGGCCGGGGTCGCGATCGATTCGATCCTCGACATGCGGACCCTGTTCGACGGCATCCCGCTCGACCGGACGAGCGTCAGCATGACCATGAACGGCGCCGTCCTGCCTGTCATGGCTCTCTACGTCGTCGCCGGGGAGGAGCAGGGGGTGGCGCCGGAGGCGCTCGCCGGCACGATCCAGAACGACATCCTCAAGGAGTTCATGGTCCGGAACACCTACATCTTTCCGCCGGGCCCCTCGATGCGGATCATCTCCGACATCATCGCCTACACGGCAGAGCGGATGCCCCGTTTCAACCCCATCAGCATCTCCGGCTATCATATGCAGGAAGCGGGGGCGACCGCCGATCTCGAGCTCGCCTATACCCTCGCCGATGGCATCGAGTATATCCGCTGCGGCCTCCGCGCCGGACTGACGGTGGATCAGTTCGCTCCGCGTCTCAGCTTCTTCTTCGGGATCGGCATGAGCTACTTCATGGAGATCGCGAAGCTCCGCGCCGCGCGTCTGCTCTGGGCGAGGCTCGTCGCCGATAAGTTCCGGCCGAATGACCCGAAGTCGCTGCTGCTGCGGACCCACTGCCAGACCTCGGGCTGGTCTCTGACGGCCCAGGATGTCTACAACAACGTCGTGCGCACCTGCATCGAGGCGATGGCCGCCGTCCATGGCGGGACCCAGTCGCTGCACACCAACGCGTTCGACGAGGCGCTGGCCCTGCCGACCGACTTCAGCGCCCGGATCGCCCGCAACACGCAGCTCGTGCTGCAGCACGAGAGCGGCGCCACCCGCACGATCGATCCCTGGGGTGGCAGCTACTATGTCGAGCGTCTGACACACGAGCTGGCAGCCCGGGCGCAAGGCCACATCGAGGAGGTCGAGGCGTCCGGAGGCATGGCCCTCGCGATCGAGCAGGGCATTCCGAAGCTGCGCATCGAGGAGGCTGCTGCCCGCACCCAGGCACGGATCGACAGCGGCCGCCAGACCGTGGTCGGTGTGAACCGATACCGCCCCCACGAGGCCGAGCAGATCGACGTTCTCAAGGTCGACAACGCGGACGTCCGTGCCCGCCAGATCGCCAAGCTCGAGCGACTGCGGCGCGAGCGGGACGACCGGGCCTTGCGAAGCGCCCTCGACGCGCTCGGGCGCTCCGCCGCGACCGGCGAGGGCAATCTCCTCGAGCTCGCCGTCGACGCCGCGCGGCAGAAGGCCACCGTCGGCGAGATCACGGCGGCGCTCGAGAAGGTGTGGGGCCGGCACACGGCGCAGCTCCGCTCGATCGCCGGCGTCTATGCGAGCGAGGTGGGAGAGCCCATGTCCGTCACGCGCGTTCGCGGCATGGTCGAGGCCTTCGCTGCCGCCGAGGGTCGCCGGCCGCGCATCCTGATCGCCAAGATGGGCCAGGACGGCCACGACCGTGGCCAGAAGGTCATCGCCACCGCGTTCGCCGACCTCGGCTTCGACGTCGACATCGGCCCGCTCTTCCAGACCCCGGAAGAGGCGGCGCAGCAGGCGGTCGACAACGACGTGCACGTCATCGGCGCCTCGTCGCTCGCCGCCGGGCATCTCACGCTGGTGCCCGAGCTCCGCGCCGCCCTCGACCGGCTGGGGCGCCCCGACATCATGATCGTCGTCGGCGGGGTCGTCCCGCCGCAGGATTTCGAGGCGCTGCGGACCGCCGGCGCCCGAGCGATCTTCCCACCCGGAACGGTAATCGCCGAGGCCGCGGTCGACCTCCTGGAAAAGCTCGCCGCCGATCTCGGGCACGATCTCAGGGCCGCCTGAGTCCTCCGTCGACGAGGCCTACGGCGTTTGGACTCGTCAGGCTCTGTTGGCCGACCGCCCGGTCCGGTCCGCAGGCCGTAACGCCGCGCCGGCAGCCTGCTGGCGTCATCGAGAACAGCTTGTTGCTCTTGATGGCATGATGCCCGCGCAGGCCGCAGCCGAGCCGCCTCGCGGCAGCGCGGCCTTTGCGGAGCCGCCGCGCCGGCTATATCAGATCGATCCCCGCTCGCTCAGGAGGTCACGTCCGATGCCCCAGGCCCAGGCGCGCGCGCTCCCTGCCGAGCGGCTTTCCATGATCCCGCTCTCCGCCGCGGGCCGCGAGCCTCTGTTCTTCTTCGGCACGCTGATGGATCGGGATGTCCTGACCTATGTGCTGGGGCGGCCGGTCGACGTCGAGGACTTGGCGATCGCGACTCTCGACGGCTTTCGGCGCGTGCAGGTTCTGGGCAGGAGCTATCCCATGCTCGTGCCGGGTCCGGCGGGGTGCGTCCAGGGCCGACTGTTCCTTCGGGCGACGGCGCGCGACATTCGCCGGATCAATCACTTCGAGAGCGGCGAGTACCACGCCGACCGTCGCTTCGTGCGCGATGCCGCAGGCGCCGACCATTGGGCTTGGCTCTATGTCGCCCAGGAGGGGGCACTGGTGCCCTCCGAAGCACCCTGGACCCTCGAGGTCTGGACCGAGAGGCACAAGGCCGGCTTCTTCGCCGACTGCGACGGATGGATGGCCGACTCGCCAGCCTGAGCGGGCGCCAAAAATAACAAGATGGGAACGTATTGAATTGGGTAAGGCAGATCGGATATGTGAATCCGATCCACAGATGCTGGGAGCCGTCCCGATGCTCAAGTCCGCCCCCTTCGCCCTCGGCGCGCTGCTTGCCGTCGGCCTGATCGGCAGCGCCTCCTCGGCCCCCTTGGTCGAGGCGCCCTGGCTGCGGGCCCATCTCGGTGACAAAGGCCTCGTCGTGATCGACATGCGCGACGGCGGCGAGGGCAAGGCGGGCGCCCGCTTCGAGGACGGCCATGTGCCGGGCGCCGTCTCCGCGGGCTTCGCCTCGGCAGGCTGGCGGATCACGATCGACGGCGTCCCGGGCATGACACCGCCCAAGCCGGATCTGGAGCGCCTGATCGGCGGCCTCGGCGTCGCCAACGACAGCAGCGTCGTCATCGTCTCGAACGGCGGAAGCGACGTGAACGACCTGGCCGCGGCCGCCCGGATCTACTGGACGTTCAAATATGCCGGCCACGACGCCGTCTCGATCCTGGATGGCGGCTGGCGCGCCTGGACGGCCGATCCCGCCGATCCCGTGGCGACCGGCCCGAGCCACCCGACACCGGCGGTGTTCACCGCCACGCTCAGGCCCGAGCTGCTCGCCGAAACCAGCGAGGTGGCGGCGATCGTCGCGAGCAAGGCCGGCGGTGTGCTGGTCGACGCCCGGCCCGACGACCAGTATACGGGCAAGGTCAAGAGCCCCGTCGATCGCGTGCCCGGCCATCTGCCCGGCGCCGTGAGCGTGCCGGAGGCGACCTTCTACGATCCGGCGCAGGGCAAGCTGAAGCCCCCTGCGGAGCTCGCCACGCTCGTCCCCGCGCAGGCGCGCGGCACCAGCGAGCCGGTCATCTCCTACTGCAACACGGGCCACATGGCGTCGACCGACTGGTTCGTGCTCCACGAGGTTCTGGGCCAGCAGAACGTCAAGCTCTACGACGGCTCGCTGTCCGCCTGGACGAAGGATCCTGCCCACCCGGTGGCGACTGGCGGCTGATCGACCGGGGAGGCGCCCCAGGCTCGGGTCATCCGCCCCCGCGGCGGCGGCGCGCCAGCCGGGCCCCGAGCGCCGCGGCGGCCAGCTGCGGCAGCGCGAGCAGGGCCAGAAGCACCAGGGTGAAAGGGAGCAGGCCGAGCCCGGTGCCGGGGGGCGCCAGGGCCAGCATGGCGAGAAGGTGCCCTGTCATCAGCGCCAGCACGATCCGGCCTGGGTGACGACCCAGCGCGAAGCCGCCGACGCCGGCGGCCACCACCATCAGCGGCAAGGCCGTCCACCAATAGGCACCGACGTCCCAGGCCTCGCGCAGCTGGAACTCGGCCGGCGCAGCCGACAGAAGGCCGGGGAGGCATGCTGGCCCGGCCCAGGCAAGACTGCCAACGAGACAAAGCCCCAGAAGGATCTCGACCTCGCGAGGATCGAGCCGGGGATCGTCTCCGGTGCCGGCGGCCGCCATGGGGCGATCATGGCGGGTCGCGCTTAAGCCCGGGTAAACGCGGCCGCCGGCCCTGCGCCGGCTCGATCTCCCGGGCGCCCCTCAGGGTGTCTGGTGCAGGCTCACCTGGCGCCTGACGCCGTGCGGGCGGGTCAGCTCGTTGCGGAGATTCTGGGCCGCGAAATAGTCGGCATGGGGGGGCCGCGGGACGTTGCGGCCGGCGCCGCGCCGCGCGTCGAGACGACCGTTCCGCCAGACCGCCTTGCCCTGGCTGATCGTCACCGCCGGCAGGCCCTTGACCGCCATGCCCTCGAAGACGTTGACGTCCATCTTGCTGTGGTGAGCCTTCTGCATGATGGTCGCTGTCGCCTCGGGGTCCCACACCACGAGATCGGCATCCGCCCCGGCCAGGACCGCGCCCTTCTGCGGGTAGAGATTGTGGATCTTGGCGCAGTTCGTCGAGGTGACGGCGACGAACTCGTTGGGCGTGAGCCGGCCGGTGTTCACGCCGGCGGTCCAGACCACCTTCATCCGCTCCTCGACCCCGCCCGTGCCGTTCGGGATCATCGTGAAATTGTCGAGGCCCATCTTCTTCTGCGGGATCGTGAAGGCGCAGTGGTCGGTCGCCACGACCTGGAGCGAGCCCGAGACCAGACCGTCCCAAAGCGACTTCTGGTGGTCCTTGGTGCGGAAGGGCGGGCTCATCACCCGCGAGGCGGCGAGCTCCCAGTCGGGGCTGTAGTAGACGCTCTCGTCGAGCACGAGGTGCTGGGCCAAGGGCTCGCCATAGACCCGGAGCCCGCTCTCTCTCGCCCGCTTGATCGCCTCGTGCGCCTCGCGGCAGGAGGTGTGGACGACATAGAGCGGCACGCCCACGGTCTGGGCGATCATGATCGCCCGGTTGGCGGCCTCGGCCTCGACATGCGGCGGCCGCGACAGGGCGTGGCCCTCGGGCCCGGTGATGCCCTGGTTCAGGAGCTGCTGCTGGAGAAGGTAGACGGCGTCGCCGTTCTCGGCATGGACGAGCGGCAGGGCGCCGAGGTCGCGACAGCGCGAGAAGCTCTTGAAGAGGATCTCGTCGTCGACCATCAGGGCGCCTTTGTAGGCCATGAAATGCTTGAAGCTGTTGACCCCCCGGTCGACACATTCGGCCATCTGCTGCTCGACGCGCTCCGACCACCAGGTGACGGCGACGTGGAAGGCATAGTCGGCGACCGACTTCTTGCCCCACTCCTGCCACTGGTCGAGCGCCTCGGTCAGGCTCTGCCGGGGCGAGGGCAGACAGAAATCGATGATCATCGTGGTGCCGCCGGCGAGCGCCGAGGCGGTGCCGCTCTCGAAATCCTCGCACGCCACCGTGCCCATGAACGGCATCTGCATGTGGGTGTGGGGATCGATGCCGCCGGGCATGACATAGGCGCCGCCGGCGTCGACGACCTCGGCCCCCGCGGGTGCCTCGAGGCTTTCGCCCACCGCGCGGATGATGCCGTCCTCGCAATAGACGTCGGCGCGGAAGCTGCGATCGGCGTTGACGACGGTTCCACCGCGGACGAGCAACGACATGGACGGTCTCCCTTGCGCCTGGCGCCACCGGGTCAGACTAGACGATCGGTGCCCTCTGTCCACCGGGCGGAACGCCGCCTCACGATCCGGTCACGCTGCCGGCGCCGCCCCTTTTGCGGCGGCCGACGAGGCTGCGGCGCGATGGACGGCGGACTCGCGACCCGCTCACGGCGCCACGGTGAAGCCGGCCTCGCGCGCCATGTGGGCGAGATTGGCGAACCCCATCGTCGCGTAGTCGCGTGGAGGAGCCTTGGCGGGGTCCTGTTCGGCCTCGCAGACCAGCCAGCCCTGATAGCCGGCGCCATGAAGGATGGCGAGAAGGGCTGCGAAGTCGACGGTGCCGTCGCCCGGAACCGTGAAGACGCCATCGAGGACCGCCTGCATGAAGCTCTCGTCGGTCCCTCTGGCGCGATCGAGCTCGGCCTGCCTGCAGTCCTTGCAATGGACATGCACCACCCGCCCGACATGCCGTCGCAGCATGGCGACGGGATCGCCGCCCGAGAAGAGGCAGTGGCCGCTGTCGTAGAGAAGGCCGACCGCCGGGCCGGTCTCCGCCATCAGGCGACCCACCTCCTCGTCGGTCTCGACGATCGTGCCCATATGGTAATGGAAAGCCATGCCGACGCCGAAGTCGGCCATGCGCTCCGCCAGTGTCGTCAGCTGCTTGCCGTAGGCCGCCCAATCGCCGTCGGCGAGCTTCGGCCGCTTCGAGATCGGCGCGAAGAGATCGCCCTCGGGGCGGCCGGACGTATCGGCATAGACGACGTGCTCGCAGCCCATGTCGCGCAGCAGCGTCATGTGCGGGAGAACGGCTGCCCACTCCGCCTCGACGTCCCGCTCGAGGGCACGGCCGTCGTACCAGCCCGAGACGAGATCGAGGCCGTGGCGTTGCAGGAGCGGTCGAAGCTCGTCCGAGGTCTTCGGGAACTTGCCGCCCATCTCGATGCCGCAGAAGCCCGCGGTGCTGGCCTCGGAGAGGCAGGTCTCGACCGACGTGTCGCCGCCGAGCGAGGGCAGGTCGTCGTTCGTCCAGGTGATCGGGTTGATGCCGAGACGAACCGTCATGCTGCCCTCGCGAGGCTTCCGCGCATCGCGTCCGCCGGCTCTACGCGTCGACCGCCATATCGAACTTCTGCGCATCGACGGGCCTCGGGTTGCGCAGCTCCGCCTCTGCGGGCGACATGCCGCCGAGAGAGATCCGCGCGGCGACGCCGATATTGTGGATGGTGTCCTCGATGTCCGCCCGGCTGTGCTCGGGGTGCGTCGCCACCATGACCGTGCGGTTGAGGATCTCCAGCGAGCGGGCGCACATGTCCTTGGAATAGGTCCGGCGGCACTCGGCGTTGGCCGGCATGGTGTAGGGGTTCATCGCCGGATGCGCCGCCCCCGCCCCCATCAGCACCTGGTCCCATTCGGTATAGGTGTGGCGGCCGGTCTTGCCGGCGATGACGCTCGGGAAGATCTTCACGAAGGCTTCCGCCGCCTGCGCCGAAGGCAACGAATAGAAGACCTGGGTGGCGCAATCGTGCTCGGGGCTGTTCAGCGGCGCCGGCTTGAGCCCGAGATTTCCGAGGGAAGCGGTGCCCGCGAGGATCTCGTCTCTTTCGGCGCGCATGGTCCCGACCATCCCATCCAGCCGGTCGAGCTGGACGTTCAGCATGGCGCCCATCAGCTCCGAGGCGCGGGCCCCGTTGCCGGCGAAGGGCTTCACCGCGTCGTTGCGGCCGTGCCAGTAGAAGTGGCAGGGATCGATGGCGCAGCGGGCCCGCTCGGCCACCGTGTCGTCGTTGACGGCGACGCCGCCGCCCTCGCCCGAGGTCATGTTCTTGTAGTAGTTGAAGCTGAAGCAGCCGACGTCGCCGATCGTGCCGAACTTGCGGCCCTCGTAGGAGCCGCCCACGCCCTGGCAGGCATCCTCGATGACGATGAGCTTGTGCCGCCTGGCGATCGCCATGATCGCCTCCAGGTCGCAGGCCGTGCCCCACATGTGGACGGGAACGACCGCCCGGGTGCGCGGGCCGATCGCCGCCTCGACAGCGGCCGGATCGATGGTCAGCGTCTCGTCGATGTCGACGATCACCGGAATGGCCCCGACGGCCAGCACCGAGGTCGCCGTCGCCATGTAGGTATGGGCGGGAATGAGCACCTCGTCGCCCGGGCCGAGGCCGACGCCGATCATCGCCGCGGCCAGCGCGTTGCTGCCGCTCGCCGCCAGCGCGAAGTGCTTGCATCCCAGATATTTGGCGTAGCGTTCCTCGAACCGGTCGCATTCGCCGCCGACCCCATAGCGGAACAGGGCACCGGATCTGATGACCTTGGCGATGGCGTCGATCTCGTCCTGGCCGACTACATACATGGCAGTGGTTCCTCCGGGCTTTCGGGCGGTCGGCCGGCGCGGCGGCGCCGCCGCATCACTTCACCGCCCCCAGGGTCAGGCCGCGCACCAAGTGGCGCTGCACGAGAAGAGCAAAAATCACGATCGGCAGAGCCCCGACCACGCCGGCCGCCGACATGGCGCCCCAGTCGATATCGACGCGTCCGATCAGCGTGGCGGTGCCGCGCGGCATCGTCATGGCGCGCGGCGTCGCCGTGAGGACCAGCGCGAACAGGAACTCGTTGAAGGTCACGATTACCGCGAAGATGGCGGTCGCGACAAGCCCGGGCGCGGCCAGCGGAAGCGTGATGCGGCGAAAGGCCGTGAAACGCGAATCGCCGTCGACCATGGCCGACTCCTCGAGGTCGATCGGGATCTCGCGGAAGAAGCTTTCCATCATCCAGACGCAGAAGGTCACGTTGAGGGCGGTGTAGGTGATGATGAGCCCGAGCCAGGTGTCGAGCACGCCCAGCCGCAGCATCAGCAGGTAGATCGGGATCAGGATCACCACCGGCGGCACGATCCTGAGCGTCAGCAGCGACAGCCCGACGTAGCGCTCGAGCCTGAAGCGGAGCCGGAAGCGAGCGATCGCATAGGCTCCGAGCGAGCCGGCCGCCAGCGCCAGCAGCACCGAGGCGGCGGTGACGGCGACCGAGTTGGTCAGAAAGGCGCCGAACTGCTTCTCCGAGAACAGGTGGCTGTAGTTCTCGAAGGATGGCGCGTGCGGATAGAGCGTGCCGTCCTGGGTGATCTCCTTGTTCGACTTCAGTGACGCTGCCGCCATCCAGTAGATCGGCAGCAGCACGACCACGAGCACCGCGGCCGTGACGAGCGCCCGGAGGATGCGGCCGATCATGCGGCTTCCGCCCGGCGCAGGAGGCGCACGCCGGCCAGCGCGAACGCCAGCACCAGAAGCCCGACGGTCGCGAAAAGGGCGGCCGCGTAGCCCGTCTGCTGGAACTTGAACGCCGTGTCGTACCCGAATATCGACAAGAGCCGCGTCGCCTCGCCCGGGCCTCCGCGAGTAAGAACAAAAACCTGGTCGAACGTGCCGAACGCCTCGATCGTGCGCAGGACGATGGCGACCGACAGCACCGGCCGGAGCATGGGCAGGGTATGATCGACGAAGACGCGCCAGGGGCCGGCGCCGTCGACGCGGGCGGCCTCGAACGGCTCCACCGGCAGGGACTGCAGCCCGGCCAGCAGGATGAGGAACATCAGCGGCGTCCACTCCCAGACATCCAGCGCCACGAGCCCGAGGAAGGCCCGGAACGGCTGGCCCAGGATCTCCACGGGACCGCCGCCGAGCGCCTCGGAGAAAGTGGTGAACATCCCCGCATCGCTCGCATAGATCAGCCGGAAGACGATGCCGACGACCACCGGCGTGATCACCATCGGCACGATGAGCGTGGTCCTCAAGAGCCGGATGCCGCGGAACTCGCGCAGGCAGAACAGGGCGAGCGCCAGTCCGAGCACGGTCTCGATGGCGACGGAGATGCCAACGAAGCGCACCGTCACCCATAGGGAGTTCAGGAACTGGTCGTCGCTCCACAACCGGATGTAGTTGTCGAAGCCGACGTCGCGCAGCGGCTTGCCGAAGCGATAGAACCTGGTGCTCGCGCGCAGGCCGTCCCACAGCGGATAGATCAGCACGGCGAGCACGATCAGCACGCTCGGGGCGAGCAGCAGGTAGGGCAGGGCCCGATCGAGCCCCGCCCCCTGCAGCCGCTCGCGGCGGATCGAAGGTGCCCTGGCGCTCAATCGTAGTAGCCGACCTGCTTCAGGTAGGCAGTCACCTGCTCCGCCGCCGTATCGAGCGCCGCGCCGCCGCCCGTGCCGGCCTGCAGCGCCTTGTTCAGCTGGATGCCCAGCAGCTCCTCGACCTTGGCCCAGTCGGGCGTGCGCGGGCGCGGCAGGCAGCCGGCGTCGAGCTGCTCGAGGGCCACCGGGATCAGCCGGTTGCCTGGGTCCTTCACGCCGAAGGCGCTGCGCTTGACCGGGATCGATCCCGCCTCGGCCAGCTTCGCCTGGACCTTCGGGCTCGCATACCATTCGAGGAAGGCGATCGCGTTCTTCTTGTGGGGAGCCGACTTCGGCACGCTGGCGATGAAGATGCCCATCTGGGCGATCGCTTCGACCTGCTTCGGCACGACGCCGAAATCGAGCCTGCCCACCTCCTTCGACTGCGCCGGGTCGTCGGCCTTCAGGGCATTGCCGGAATACTGGATGATGGCACCGGCATCGCCACCGAGAATGGCGGCGCCCTCCTGGTCGGAATCGAACTCGACGACGCCCGGCGGCGCATTCTTCTTCATCGTGCCGACGAAGAAGTCCGCGGACGCCTTGCCCGCGTCGGAATTGAAGATGACCTTCCATTTGTCGTCGAAGAAGTCGCCGCCAAACGAGAGGAAAACCGGATACCAGCTCGTGACGATCGGGTTGCCGGTCACGCCGCGGAACACGATCGGATACTTGATCTTGCCCGCGGCGACGCCTTCCTTCCCCTTGGCGATCAGCTCGTCCCAGGTCGCGGGGGCGCCACCGGTATAGACGTCATTGCGATAGGTGAGGGTCTGCAGATCGCCGACGAAAGGAATGGAGATCAGCTTCGGCGTCGCGGTCTCGAAACCCTTGACGCGCGGCCCCTTGCGCGGCGGCCAGTAGCCCATGTCGATCATCGAGCCGATCCAGTCGGCGTCGGTACCGTCGATGCCGCCGGCGCCCAGATCCTCGAGCACGTCGGCGGCGCCGAACTGCGGCACCCACGGGTCGTCGAGCAGATAGACGTCGTACTGCCCGGCGCCGTTCTGGGCGTCGGCGAACCACTTCTCCAGCGTGACGCCGTACTCGTCCTCGAGAAACTCGATGTCGAAGCCGGCATCGGACTTCGCGAAGGGGATGATCTTCTCCTTGAACGGCGTCAGCCCGCCATCGGCGAAAGCGCCGATGACGACCTTGCCCCCGGTACCCGCCGCGGCAGCGGGCGAGCGCCCGAAGGCCGTCGCCAAGGCCAGCCCGGCGCCGCCTTGCAGCAGTCCCCGGCGGCCGATCCGTCCCCCGAAACGAGCTAGACCATCCATGGCGCCTCTCCCTTGCCTGGTAGCCGGTGCACGACCGTTGCGCCCGACGCGTTGAAGAAGCACGCGTCGGCGGGATCGAAAGCAGCACCGATCGCCGAGCCGATCCGAGCGCTGAACCCTTTGGGTGCCCGCGCCGTGATCCGCTCGCCGCCGGCGTTGAGATCCACCAACGTCTCGTTGCCCATGGGCTCGACGACGTAGACCTCGCCGGTCAGCGTCGCCGGCTGGCCGGGTGCCACGAGGCGGACGTCCTCGGGCCGGATGCCGAGGTCCTTGACACCGCGCTCGAGGCAGGCGGCCCGCCGCGTGCCGTTCAGCGGCATGGTGATCCCCGCGACGTGGAGCCCCTCGTTCCCCACCTCGGCGCCGAGCCGGTTCATCGGCGGGCTGCCGATGAAGGTGGCCACGAAGATGTTGGCCGGCCGGTCGTAGATCTCGTCCGGGGGTGCCAGCTGCTGCAGCTCGCCGTCACGCATCACGGCCACGAGGTCGGCCATGGTCAGCGCCTCGGCCTGGTCGTGCGTGACATAGAGGGTCGTGGCGCCGAGCCGGTGGCAGAGCCGCTTGATCTCGCCCCGCATGGTCAGCCGCAGGCGCGCGTCGAGGTTCGAGAGCGGCTCGTCCATGAGGAAGGCCGCGGGATCGCGCACGATGGCACGGGCCAGCGCTATGCGCTGCCGCTGCCCGCCCGAGAGCTGCCGCGGCCGGCGCCCGAGCAGGTGGCCGACCTCGAGGGCCTCCGCGACCTCGGCCACACGGCGGGCACGCTCCTCCGGCGGCACCCTCCGGATCCTGAGGGGGTAGCCGATATTCTCGCCGGCCGTCATCTGGGGGTAGAGGGCATAGCTCTGGAACACCATGGCGATGTCGCGGTCGCGCGGCTGCAGGCGCGTGACGTCGCGCTCGCCGATCATCACGCGCCCTCCGGTCGGGCGCTCGAGGCCGGCCAGGATCCTGAGCGCCGTGGTCTTGCCGCAGCCGGACGGCCCCAACAGCGCCAGGAACGTGTGGTCGGGCACGTCGAGATCGAGGGCGCGAAGGGCGACGACGGAGTCGAACCGCTTCTCGACGCCCCGGTAGGAGACGGCGCTCATGAGGGCGGCTGCCGCGTCGTGCGGCGGATCATGAGCGGATTGTCCAGAATCTCGCGATGCGCCACGTGGCGGCCCGCGCGCGCAGCGGCGATGACCATATCGGTGGCGCGGCGGCCCACCCTCACGGCGTCCGAGCGCACGGTGGTGAGCCCGATGCGGACATGCGAGGCCAGCGGCACATCGTCGTAGCCGACGACCGAGACATCGTGCGGCACGCGACGGCCCTCTCGTTCCAGCCGATCGATCGTGGCGATCGCCTCCATGTCGTTGTGGGCCACGATGGCCGTCGCGCCGCCCTCGAAGCCTGCCCGGCGCGAGGCCGCGGCGCGCCAACGCGGCCTCCAGCCCGAGCCGGCGCCGCTCGCCCGCCTGCTCGGCATGGGGCAGGGAGACGAAGGCGATCCGCCGATGGCCCAGGCCGACGAGATGATCGACGATCGCCTCCATCGCCGCCTCGTCGTCGTGGTCGATCACGCCGAAGCGGGGATCGTCCAGCTCGCCCAGCGTCGCCAGGACCACCGGCACGTCGCGGTCGAGGAACGCCTGCGGCAGGGTCGACCCGAGCGAGATGCCGGCGATGATGACGCCGTCGACCCGGCGCCCGATCAGGGCCCGTCCGGCCTCGCCCTCGGCCGAGGGCGAGCACGCGGTGTTGGCGGCGAGCACCGTGTAGCCCTGCTCGTTCGCCGCCTCCTCGATGCTGACCGCGAGCTCGGCATGAAAGGGGTTCCTGAGGTCGGGCACCACGACGCCGATGGCGGCGCTGGCGCGCGCCTTGAGCGAGCGGGCGATGGCGTTGGGCTGATAGCCGATATCGGCGATCGCCCGCTCGACCCGCTCGCGCGTCAAGCCGGCAACGAGCGTCGAGCCGCGAATGACGTTGGAGACCGTCGACTTCGAGACGCCGGCCCGCCTCGCCACATCGACCAGCGTGGTCACGCGCCGTCCAGCATGGCCAGCGCCCGGCGCAGGCCGTCGAGCGAGCGCTCCGTGCCCTCCGGCCCGTCGTAGCGGGGATCCTCGTGCTCGATCGAGACCACGCCGTCGTAGCCGGCGGTGCGCAGGGCGGCGAGAAGGGTGGCCCAGGTCGCCTCGTCGTGGCCCTCGCCCACCGGCGCGAAATGCCAGGGTGCCCGCGTCGCATCCTTGGGCGGCGCGAAATGCAGGACGCCCTGGCGCCGGATGCGCTCGGGATAGAGCAGCGTGTCCTTGCCGTGCGCCCAGCCGATCCGATCGCCCAGCGCCTCGATCACCGTCAGCGGATCGATGCCCTGCCACCAGAAGTGGCTGGGATCGAAGTTCAGCCCGACATTCCGGCCCACATGGGAGGCCAGCGCCTCGAAGCCGGCGGCGCTGAAGATCGCGACGCCCGGATGCAGCTCGAGACAGATCATGACGCCGGGCGCGGCTTTCTCCAGCCAGTCGCTGGTCTTGCGCCAATAGGGGCCGAGAGCGTGCTCGAGCTGATACGCGAAAAGGTTCTCGTCGTCGCACGACGTCGCCCAGCAGGGAAAAACGCCGAGCCCACCGCCGCCGGGCCCCGCCGGGCAGCCGCTCATCGTCACGACGCGCTTCACGCCGAGCGCCACCGCCAGCTCCACCGCCGCCCGAAGGCGCGCCTGCGCGTCCTCGCGCTTCGCCGGCTCGGGATGCAGCACGTTGCCCGCCGCGTTGACCGCACCGAGCCGCAGCCCGTGCTCCTTGAGCTCGCCCGCGAGCCGGTCGCGCTCGATCGGATCGCCCACCGTCTCGAGCTGGAGGTGCGGGCGCGGCCAGGGGCCCCAGGCACCCACGCCGAGCTCGATGTCGGTGACACCCCGCTCCGCGCACCACGCAAAAAGCTCGCGCCGGCCGAGCGTCGGAAGCGAGTCCGAATAGACGCCTGCTCTCATGCTGCAGCCTCTCGGAAGGCCGAGGTGAGGAGGGCCACGTCCCGGCGCGCCTCCTCGGCCGTGGTCAGGACGGGTGCTGCGCCGGTGGCGGCCGCGTGGAAGGCGCGCAGCTCCTCCCGGAAGGCCTCCTCGTAGCTCGCCCGGTAGTCGCGCGTCTCGAGGGCGCCCCCCGCGCCGCCACGGCGCACGCGCAGTCGTGTCGGCAGGTGGCGCAGATAGGGCGAGGGGAACTCGAGCTCGATGATCCGGTCGGCGCAGTAGACGGTCAGGCACTCCCGGTAGTCCGGCACGCCCGGGAGGTTGAGGTGGGTCATGCTGACCCGCCCGCCGCCCGGCAGCGGGAAGGCGAGCTGCACGCCCCGCCCCTCGTCGAAGTGGGCCCCGGCCTCCGCCGCCGCCGGCAGCTCGCCGCCCAGATGCGCCAGCATGCCGTGCACCACGGCCACGTCGTGCACCAGCGCCGACAGGAACCCCCCGCCCAGCGCCCGGGCCCCGGCCTCGTCGAGCGGGCCGCCGGCCGCCTCGCGAAGCTGCGCCGCCCCCTTTATCGTCGTCTCCTCGCGCAGTGCCGGCGGGAGATCGCCGGCCCAGGTCATCGGCAGGTGCGCCACGAAGGGCTCGTGATCCGGGTCGTTGACCTGGACCGAGATCAGCTTGATGTCCTCGACCCGCTCGGGAAGCAGCTCCAGCGCCAGCCGGTAGGCCGGGTCGTAGCGCTTCATGTAGGCGACCTGAAGGACGCGGCCGGCCCGGTCGCGCGCGGCGATGATCCGGTCGCAGCCGGCGACGGTGAGCGCCAGCGGCTTCTCGCACATTACGTGCAGCCCCCCGTCGAGGGCCGCGACGGCGAGCGCCGGATGGAACGGATCGGGGGCGGCGATCACGACCGCGTCGAGCCGGCAGCCCAACAGGCCGTCCAGACCCTCGTGCAGCTCGGGGATGCCGTAGCGGGCCCCGACCGCGGCACGGACCGAGGCCGACGGATCGGCCAGCCCCACGAAGTCGAAGCGCTCCCGCTCCTCCCACAGGTAAAACGCATGCAGAGCCTGCCCGACGAGCCCGGCCCCGACCAGCCCGATCCGCAACCGCTCCATGGCCTCCCCGATTGGAACGATCCAAGTTCAGAGTAGAGAACCGCTTTGCAGGTCAAACGTCAAGTAGAGCGTCTTGCCCGGACGGAATTGGTCGGGACTACTGCACCGCGCGCCGGCGCCCATCGGGCCGTCGCGGCCGACTGGGTCGGTGACGGCTTCGGCAGCGTCGCGACCGTCAGGGGCGCATCTGGACTGCCGTCTCGGGCCTCAGGCGTGCTCGATGAGGGTGGCGATGCCCTGGCCGACGCCGATGCACATCGTGCAGAGAGCATAGCGGGCCTTCCGCCGCCCGAGCTCGTAGGCCGCGGTGGCGACCAGCCGGGCACCACTGGCGCCCAGGGGATGGCCGAGCGCGATGGCGCCGCCATTGGGGTTCACGTGCGGCGCGTCGTCCGGCAGGCCGAGATCGCGCATCACCGCCAGGGCCTGGCTCGCGAAAGCCTCGTTGATCTCGACGACATCGATCCGGTCGACCGTGAGCCCGGCCCTTTGCAGCAGCTTGCGGCTCGCCGGTGCCGGGCCGAAGCCCATGATCCGGGGCGGCACGCCGGCCGTCGCCATGCCGACTACCCTGGCCAGCGGCTCCAATCCGTGACGCCGCGCGCCCTCTTCCGAGGCGATCAGGAGCGCGCAGGCCCCGTCATTGATCCCACTCGCATTGCCCGCCGTGACCGAGCCGCCCTTGCGGAAGGGTGTCGGCAGCCTCGCCAGCGCCTCGAGCGTCGTGCCCGGGCGCGGATGCTCGTCCTTCGTTACGACGACCGGATCGCCCTTGGCCTGCGGAACGGTGACCGGGACGATCTCCGCCGCGAGCCGGCCTTCGGCCATCGCGCGGGCGGTCCGCTGCTGACTGCGCAGGGCGAAGGCATCCTGGTCCTCGCGACTCACCCGGAAATCCAGGGCCACGTTCTCTCCGGTCTCGGGCATCGACTCGACCCCGTAGCGCTGCTTCATGAGTGGGTTGACCAGCCGCCAGCCGATCGTCGTGTCCTCGACGGCCGCGGCCCGGCTGAACGCCTCCGTCGCCTTCGCCATGACGAAGGGTGCCCGACTCATGCTCTCGACGCCGCCGGCGACGGCGAGGTCGATCTCGCCCGTCCTGATGGCGCGGGCCGCCGTCCCCACGGCGTCCATCCCGGAGCCGCAGAGGCGGTTGATCGTCATTCCCGGCACACTCGGCGGCAAGCCCGCCAGAAGAAGCGACATACGCGCCACGTTGCGATTGTCCTCGCCCGCCTGGTTGGCGCAGCCATAGAAGACCTCCTCGACCATCGCCGGGTCGAGGCCCGAGTGCCGCGCCAGGAGCGCCGCGATCGGGATCGCGCCGAGATCGTCGGTCCGGACGCTCGAAAGCGCCCCGGCATAGCGCCCGAACGGCGTGCGCACCGCGTCGCAGATGAAGGCTTCACGCATGACGGATCGGCTCCGGTCGGGTGGGCCGAGCGCGGCTCGGTCGGCAGGATAGCGACGAGGGGCCCGGGTCGGCAAAGGGTGCGCAGGCTCAATAGGATCGCGGCAGGCCCAGGACGTGCTCGGCCAGATAGGCCAGGATGAGGTTGGTCGAGACCGGGGCCACTTGATAGAGGCGGGTCTCGCGGAATTTTCGCTCGATGTCGAAATCCTCGGCGAAGCCGAAACCGCCATGGGTCTGGAGGCAGGCTTCGGCGGCGGCCCAGGCAGCCTCCGAGGCCAGGAGCTTGGCCATGTTGGCCTCCGGACCGCAGGCGGCGGCGCCGTCGTAGCGGCCGAGCGCCCGCTCGACCATGAGGGCCGCGGCCTCGGTCTGGGCAAAAGCGCGGGCGATCGGGAACTGGACCCCCTGGTTCTGCCCGATCGGCCGGCCGAACACCTGGCGCTCGCGGGCGTAGCCGGTCGCCTTCTCGATGAACCAGCGCGCGTCGCCCAGGCACTCGGCCGCGATCAGGATGCGCTCGGCGTTCATGCCGTCCAGGATGTAGCGAAAGCCGCGGCCCTCCTCGCCGATCAGGCTGTCGGCCGGCACCGTGAGCTGGTCGAGAAAGACCTCGGTGGTGGCGTGGTTGAGCATGGTACGGATCGGCCGGATCGTCAGGCCCTTGCCCAGGGCCTCGCGCATGTCGACGAGAAAGACGGAAAGGCCCTCGGTCCGCTTTTTCACCTCGTCCTTGGCGGTCGTCCGGGCGAGCAGCAGCATGAGGTCCGAATGCTCGGCCCGGCTCGTCCAGACCTTCTGGCCGTCGATGACATAGGCGTCGCCCCGGCGCACCGCCGTCGTGCGGATCGCGGCCGTGTCGCTGCCAGCTCCGGGCTCGGTGACGCCGAAGGCCTGGAGCCGCAGCCGCCCGGCGGCGATCTCGGGCAGCCAGCGGCGCTTCTGCGCCTCGCTGCCGTGCCGGAGCAGCGTGCCCATGGTGTACATCTGGGCGTGGCAGGCGGCGCCGTTGCCGCCGCTCTTGTGGATTTCCTCGAGGACCGCCGCGGCTGCCGCGAGCGGCAGACCGCTGCCGCCATACGTCTCGGGCACGAGGCAGGCGAGCCAGCCCGCCTCCGTCAGCGCCTGCACGAATGCTGTTGGATAGGCCCGCTCGCGATCGAGCTCGCGCCAATAGCTGCCGGGAAAGCGGGCACAGAGCGCGCGCACGCCGGCGCGGATCTCCTCGAGATCGCCGGGCTCGACGGATGCGGTCGACAAGGGCGCGCTCCCTCTGGAGAAGGGTCGTCCCCTGACATCTACCCGCGGGCGGGGCTCCGGTCGATGCGCGAGACGCAACGACCGCAACCTCGCCCGGGCTTCGACGGTTGCGCAGACGACCGTCCTCGGAGCCTCCGCCCCGAGGGGAAACGCCACCGGACCATGCCCGCAGCCATGCGCCTGCGCGTTCTCGTCGTTCTGGGCCATCCGCGGGCCGGCAGCCTCTGCGCGGCGCTGGCCGACGCCTATGTCGAGGGTGCTACCACGGCCGGGGCCGAGGTGCGGCTCCTGGACCTCGCCGGTTCGAGTTTCGAGCTCCATGTCCTCACCCGCTCGCCGCGCGACCAGGAACGGGAGCCGGCCGTTCAGGAGGCCATCGACCTCGTCGACTGGGCCGACCATCTCGTCTTCGTGTTCCCGATCTGGTGGGGCTCGATGCCGGCCCTCCTCAAGGGGTTCCTCGACCGCGTGATGCTGCCGGGCTTCGCCTTCGTCGAGTGCGAGGGCGGCACCGGCTATCAGGGCCTCCTGGGCAGCAAGTCCGGCCATCTCCTCGTCACCATGGACACGCCGCCGCTGGTCCATCGCTGGCTCTACAAGGCCCCCGGCCTCAATGGGCTCGCCCGGGCGACGCTCGGCTTCTGTGGCGTGGCACCCGTGCGCCGCACCGCCTTCGGCCCGGTCAGGGGCTCCACGGCGGAGCGTCGCGGAGCCTGGCTGGCGCGGGCCCGCGCCGAGGGCCTGCGACTGGCCCGGGGCGCCCGCAGCCCCGGCTTCTACCACCGCCAGCGGCTCGTCGCTTGGCTCGCGGCGCTCCGCCTGCAGTTCCACGTCATGGCCTGGCTCGCCTATACGCTCGGCGCGGTCCTGGGCGTTCGCGCGGGCGGCCGTCTGTCGTCCGACACCTTCGCCCTCGGCCTCGTCTGTCTCTTCTTCCTCGAGGTCGCGACCGTCTTCACGAACGAGCTCTTCGACTTCCCGAGCGATCGCCTCAACCGTCACTGGGGCCCCTTCACCGGCGGCTCGAGGGTGCTGGTCGACGGCCGCATCGCCGCATCCGGGCTGCGCCGCGGCGCCCTCGTCACCACCTCCGCCTTCATCCTGACAGCGGCCGTCCTGGGGCACGAGGCGCCGGCGGCACCGGCCCTGCTCGCCCTGTTCGCGGTGCTGGCGCTGGGATACACGGTGCCGCCGCTGAGGCTCTGCTGGCACAACCTGGGCGAGCTCGACGTCGCCGTGACGCACGGCTTCGCCGTCGTACTGCTCGGCTGGATCCTGACCGGCGGCGCCCTCGCCGACCCGCTTCCCTGGCTGGTCGGGGCGCCGATCGCCTGCGCGGTCTTTCCGGCGATCCTTCTTTCGGGCGTGCCCGACCGGTTGGCCGACCTCGCGGCCGGCAAGCGCACGCTGGTCGTGAGGCTGGGGGTGCTGCGCAGCCTGCGCCTCGCCCAGGTGACGACGCTGGCGGCTGCTGGTCTCGCCACGGTGCTGGCCTTGGCCGGTGCCGCGCACGGCGCCCTGGTCCTCGTGCCCTTCCTGGCCGTGCCGCACGCAGCCTTCCAGCTCCGGCTGCTCGAGCGGAGGCGCCATGTCGGCGGACGCGACGGGCGGATCGACGCGATCATGGCCTCGGGCCTTCTCTACATCATGTGGTTCGTGGCGCTGCCGCTGGCCTGGCTCCTGGCCCGCGGCTGAAGCTCGGCCGCTCCGGCATTGCCAGCTGCAGGCCCTTTCCCCTACACAGCGCATCCATGACTTGGCCGGCGGCTCGACGTGACGAGCGCCCAAGAGGCCAGCGGCCGGGGAGACAGGCACGCCCATGAAGATCGGGGTCCCGAAGGAGCGCCGCGAGACCGAGCGCCGGGTGGCGGCCTCGCCCGACACTGTCAAACGATACAAGGCCGCCGGGCTCGACACGGTGGTGGAGCGGGGCGCAGGCATCGGTGCCGCGATCTCCGACGACGCCTTCGGCGCGGCCGGCGCCGACCTGGTCGACGAGCCGACCCAGGCCTTCGCCGCCGAGATTGTCTTGAAGGTGCAGCGGCCGACCGAGGCCGAGATGGCGATGCTGCGCCAGGGGCAGGTGCTTGTCGGCAGCCTCGATCCCTACATGAACCGCGAGCAGGTCGAGGCGTACGCGCAGGCGGGCATCACGGCCTTCGCCATGGAGCTTCTGCCGCGCACGACCCGGGCCCAGGCCATGGACGTGCTCTCGAGCCAGGCCAATCTCGCCGGCTACCGTGCGGTGGTCGAGGCGATGGCGGCCTACAGCCGGGTGCTGCCGATGATGATGACGGCGGCGGGCACGGTGACGCCCGCCAAGTTCTTCATCGTGGGTGCTGGGGTGGCCGGGCTGCAGGCGATCGCCACGGCCCGGCGCATGGGTGCGGTGGTCACGGCCACCGATGTGCGGCCGGCCGCGAGACAGGAGGTCGAGAGCCTGGGGGCCAAGTTCGTGGGCTTCATCCCGGAGGGCGGGGCCACGGCCGGCGGCTACGCCCGGCCGCTCACCGCCGAGGAGCAGGCCGAGCAGGCGAGGATGGTGGCGGACCACGTCAGAAGCCAGGACATCGTCGTCTCGACGGCACAGGTCCCCGGCCGCAAGGCCCCGCGGATCGTCACGGCCGAGATGGTGCGCTCGATGAGGCCGGGCTCGGTGCTCTTCGACATGGCGGCGGAGAGTGGCGGCAACATCGAGGGCAGCGCGCCCGGCGAGCGAAGCGAGACGGGCGGGGTGACGATCATCGGCGCCCGGAACCTCGCGGCCAGCCTGGCGCCGGCCACGACCATCCTCTATGCCCGCAACCTCTTCAACTTCGTCTCGCTGATCGTCGCCAAGGACGGCACGCTCGCGATCGATCTCGAGGACGACCTCGTCAAGGGCACACTTCTGACCCACGAGGGCAAGGTCGTGCACCCCAACTTCCAGCCGGCTGGCTGAGGGAGCAAGGACGATGGCCGAGATCGATCCCGGCATCTTCAACCTGATCGTCTTCGTGCTCGCGATCTTCGTGGGCTACTACGTGGTCTGGTCGGTGACCCCGGCGCTGCACACGCCTCTGATGTCGGTAACGAACGCGATCTCCAGCGTCATCATCGTGGGCGCCCTGATCGCGACCGGTGCCGCCGGCTTGGGCGCCGCCACCATCTTCGGATTCATCGCCGTCGTCCTGGCCTCGGTGAACATCTTCGGCGGCTTCGCCGTGACCCAGCGCATGCTCGCGATGTTCAAAAAGCGCGGCTGAGGGAAAGCCCATGTCCACGAACCTCGCGGCACTCGGCTATCTCGTCGCCGCGGTCTGCTTCATCCTGGCCCTGAGGGGCCTCTCCTCGCCCGCCACCTCGCGCACGGGCAACCGCCTCGGCATGATCGGGATGACGATCGCGGTCGTCATCACGCTCCTCGTCCTGCCGCACCGGACCCCCCTCAACTACATTCTCATCGTCGTCGGCATCGCCATCGGCGGAGGGATCGGCTTCACGGTCGCCCGGCGCATCGAGATGACGGCGATGCCGCAGCTCGTCGCGGCCTTCCACTCGCTCGTCGGCCTCGCTGCCGTCTGCGTCGCCGCCGGCGCCCTTCTGAGCCCCGCCGAGTTCGGCATCACCCGTCCCGATGGCCTGATCAAGGGCCTCTCGCTCCTCGAGATGGGCCTCGGCACCATCATCGGCGCCATCACCTTCTCGGGCTCGCTGATCGCCTTCGGCAAGCTGCAGGCGAAGTTCCCGCCCTCGATCGAGAACGCGCTCGGCCCGCTGAAGCCGCTCGTCCAGACGGCGATGAGCTCGCGGCCGATCATCCTGCCCGCCCGCCACGCCATCAATATCGGCCTCGGCATCCTCATCCTGCTCCTGCTGATCCTCTTCATCGCCACACAGCACGGCCTCGTCTTCTTCCTGATGGCGCTGGCCTCCTTCGCCATCGGCTTTCTCCTGATCGTGCCGATCGGCGGCGCCGACATGCCGGTCGTCGTGTCGATGCTCAACTCCTACTCGGGCTGGGCCGCCGCCGGCATCGGCTTCACCCTGCACAACCCGGCGCTGATCATCACCGGCGCCCTGGTCGGCAGCTCGGGCGCCATCCTCTCCTACATCATGTGCAAGGCGATGAACCGCTCGTTCATCAGCGTCATCCTGGGCGGGTTCGGCGAGACCGGGGCCGCCGCTGCCGACACCGGCGACAGGACGGTGAAGCCCGGGTCGGCCGACGATGCGGCCTTCATCATGGAGAACGCGCAGAAGGTCATCATCGTGCCCGGCTACGGCATGGCGGTGGCCCAGGCCCAGCACGCCGTCCGCGAGCTCTACGACGTCCTCACCAAGGCCGGCGTGGAGGTCAAGTTCGCGATCCACCCCGTCGCCGGCCGCATGCCGGGTCACATGAACGTGCTGCTGGCCGAGGCCAACATCCCCTACGACGTCGTCTACGAGATGGAGGACATCAACGGCGAGTTCCAGCAGGCCGACGTCGCCTACGTGATCGGCGCCAACGACATCACCAACCCGGCGGCCAAGAACGATTCGGCCTCGCCGATCTTCGGCATGCCCGTCCTCGACGTCGACCGGGCCAAGGCGGTCTTCTTCGTCAAGCGCTCGATGGCGGCCGGCTATGCCGGTATCGAGAACACGCTCTTCTATCAGGACAACACCATGATGCTCTTCGGCGATGCCAAGAAGATGACCGAGGAGATCGTCAAGGCGATGGCCCACTGAGAGCCGGGCTCGGGACGGCCGAGCCGGTCCCGCCACCCTTGCAACCGCAGGCGCTGCTGGCCATCTAACCGGCGTCGGGGGCCGCTACCCATGGCTTCGTTCCCCGACCCCAGGGTGCGGACAGGACGGGGCCTTTCCCATGCAGCTTTTCGGTGGCGCGGCGCCGGCTCGCAAGACGGGCGGTGGCGACGCGGCGGTCATCAAGGACGGCAGCCTCGAGACCTTTGCCCAGGACGTCGTCCAGGCGTCGATGACCGTGCCGGTGCTGGTCGACTTCTGGGCGCCCTGGTGCGGCCCCTGCAAGCAGCTGACACCGGTTCTCGAGAAGGTCGTCAAGCAGGCCGGCGGCAAGGTCCGGCTGGTCAAGATCAACATCGACGAGAACCCCGAGATCGCCCAGCAGCTGCGAATCCAGTCGGTGCCGACGGTCTATGCATTCGTCGGCGGGCAGCCGGTGACCGGCTTCGCCGGCGCCCAGCCCGAGAGCCAGGTCAAGGCGCTCGTCGAGCGTCTGCTCGGCGGCGCCGTCGAGGACGAGGCCGCGGCCGACCTCGAGGCGGCGCAGGCGGCCGCCGAGGCCGGCGACACGGCCACCGCCGCGGCGATCTTCAACGCCATCCTCCGCGAGGACCCGGCCAACGCCGAGGCCATCGGCGGGCTGGCGCGCTGTCTCGTCAGCACGGGCAAGCTGAAGGAGGCCGCGGCCTGGCTGGAGAAGGCTCCCAAGGAGGCGGCCTCTCACGCCGCGGTGGTCGGTGCCCAGGCTGCGCTGCAGCTGGCCCAGGAGTCCGGCGACCTCGGCGATCCGAAGGCGCTGGCGAAGCGGCTCGACGCCGACGAGGACGATCACGACGCCCGTTACAAGCTGGCCACCATCCTCTTCCTGCGCGGCCAGGTGGAGACCGCGATGGAGCATCTCTGCCGGATCGTGAAGCGGGACCGCGCCTGGGAGGACGACCGCGCCAGGAAGCAGCTCGTCCGCTTCTTCGAGGCGCTCGGCCCCAAGAATCCGGCCACCCTCAAGGGCCGGCGGATGCTTTCCGCCGTGCTGTTCGCCTGAGGGGGACGAGGTGGCCACAGGCGGCGAGAGCCTGCCCACACGCTTTCCGATCTTTCCCCTGCGGGGCTGCCTCCTCCTGCCGAACGGCAACCTGCCGCTCAACATCTTCGAGCCGCGCTATCTGGCCATGGTCCGGGACGCCATGCAGACCGATCAGGTGATCGGCATGGTCCAGCCGAGGAAGGAGGAGGACACGGACCCTGCCCCCGCCGTCTTCCAGACCGGCTGCGCCGGACGGATCAGCAACTTCAACGAGACGCCGGACGGCCGCTACCTCATCACCCTGACGGGCGTCTGCCGCTTCGATATCGCCGAGGAGCTCGAGGTGCCGACCGCCTATCGCCAGGTCGTCGCGAGCTTCGCGCGGTGGCGGGGCGATCTGCAGCCGGAGCCGGCGCCCGAATCGCTCAAGGGCCAGCTGTTGCACGCGCTCGAGGCCTATTTCCGCCACCAGCACATCGAGGCCGATTGGCAGGCCCTCAAATCCGCACCTCTCGATGCGCTCGTCACCTCGCTCGCCATGATCTGCCCCTTCGCGGCCGAGGAGAAGCAGGCGCTGCTCGAGGCGCCCGCCATGGCCGATCGGGCGCAGCTTCTTGCAGCGCTGATGGAGATGGAGGCGCTGGCCGAGGGCGCCGGCGAGAGCGGCTACAAGCATTGAGGGCGACCGGGCCATGAGCGACGAGGCGGGCACGCCGCCGGCGGATGCCGCCGGCATCGATCCGAAGCTCCTCGAGCTTCTTGTCTGTCCCTTGACCAAGGGCCCCTTGCGCTACGACCGCAAGCGCCAGGAGCTGATCAGCGACCAGGCCGGGCTCGCCTACCCGATCCGCGACGGCATCCCGATCATGCTGGTCGACGAGGCCCGAACGCTCGGCGAGGACGAGGGCATTCCGGAGGAGCTGCGGCGTGGCGACGGCTGAGACACCGGCGGCAGCCTGGCCGGTCGAGCTCCGGGTCGTCCGGGCCGAGCGGCGGCTCGAGATCGACTTCGACGACGGCAGCCGGTACGACCTGCCGGCCGAGCTCCTGCGCGTCGAGAGCCCCTCGGCCGAGGTCCAGGGCCACACGCCCTCGCAGAAGGTCACGGTGGCGGGCAAGCGCTCGGTCGGCATCGTCGAGGTCGAGCCGGTCGGCAACTATGCGGTGCGCATCCGCTTCGACGACGGCCACGAGACCGGCATCTACTCCTGGACCTACCTCCATCGGCTCGGCCGGGAGAAGGCGGGAATCTGGGGCGCCTATCTGAAGGCCCTTGAAGAAAAGAGACTTTCGCGCGAGGGGTGAGTGGAAGGCGGCTTCGCCGCATGTCCAGGGGCCTCCGTGAGCGCTCGACTTCTCCACACCGCCGACTGGCAGCTCGGCAAGCCGTACGGCAACGTGCCCGGCGACGCCGGCGCCATTCTGCGCGAAGCCCGATTCGAGGCCGTGCGGCGCATCGCGGCGCTGGCCCGCGAGCACCAGGTCGACGCGGTGCTGGTCGCCGGCGACGTGTTCGATTCGAACCTCGCCAGCGAGGCGACACTGAGCCGGGCGGTGGCGGCGATGCGCGGCTTTTCCGGCCCCTGGCTCCTCCTGCCGGGCAACCATGACGCGGCCCTGGCGGCCTCGGCCTGGACCCGGCTCATGGCCCAGGGCCTCCCCCCGAACGTCGTGCCCTTGCTCGAGCCGCGGCCGGTGCCGCTGGCGGACGGCCGGATCTTTGTTCTTCCGGCCCCGCTGACCGAGCGGCGCTCGCTCGACGACCTCACGGCCTGGATGGACGACGCCCCGACCCCTGCCGGGGCGCTCCGCATAGGTCTGGCGCACGGCTCGGTGGCGGGCCGCCTGCCCGCCGCGTCGGAGGCGCCCAACCCGATCGACCCCGAGCGCGCGGCCCGGGCCCGGCTCGACTATCTGGCGCTCGGCGACTGGCACGGCTGCCTCGAGATAGCGCCCCGTACCTGGTACAGCGGCACGCCGGAGCCCGATCGCCACCGGGCCAACGAGGCGGGCACGGCGCTGCTGGTTGAGCTCGACGAGCCGGGGGCGGAGCCCCGGGTCGAGCGCGTCCCGGTGGGCCGCCATCGCTGGCAGACCCTTGCTCTCGACTGCACCGGCGACGGAGCCACGGCGGCGCTCGAGGATCTCCTCGCCGGGATCGCCCTGCCGGAGCGAGCCGTCGTCCGGCTCGAGCTCAGCGGCGTCGCCGGCCTCGCCGAGCGCGAGGCGCTCGACGCCCTGATCGCCCGCCGTTCCGGAGAATTCCTGCATCTCGAGCTCGACGACAGCGCGCTCGGCCTGGAGCCGGCGGACGCCGACCTCCTGTCGGTCGGCCTGGATCCCTCTCTCGACCGGGTCGCGCGGGCGCTCCACGAGCGTCGGCAGGGCGGCGATCCGGAAGAGCGCGCCGCGGCCGAGCTGGCGCTCCGCCTCCTCTGGCGCGAGGCTCGCGCCGGAGGTGCCGCCTCGTGAGGCTGCGCCGCGTCGAGGTGCAGGGCTTCAGGAATCTCGGGGGACCGGTCAGCCTGGAGGGGCTGGGCGACGGGCTGACGGTCATCGCCGGCGACAACGAGGAAGGAAAGTCGAGCCTTCTGGCCGCCCTGAAGGCCGCGTTCTTCGAGCTGCACACGATGAGCGGGGCCGCGCGCGAGGCGATGAATCCGTGGGGCCGGGAGGCCACGCCGGAGGTCCGGGTCGAGTTCGAGGTCGCCGACCAACGCTGGCGGCTCTCCAAGGCCTTCAAACGCGGCGGCTGCTCGCTGGAAGGTCCCCGTACCAAGCTCGATGGCGAGGGCGCGGAACGCCGCCTCGCCGAGCTTCTGCGTTTCGAGCGGCGCGCCGGCCGCAGCCCCCTCAAGTCCGAGCATATGGGCCTCCAGGCACTCTTCTGGGTCGATCAGGGGACCACCTTCGACGAGGCCTGGCAGCCGACCGAAGCGAGCCGGACCCGGCTTTCGGCGGCGATCGCCTCCGAGGTCGACGCCGTAGCCACCGGCGAGCGCGGCCGCCGGCTAAGCCGAGCCGTGGCCGATCAATGCCGCCGTTTCTGGACGCCGAAGTGGCACCAGACCGGCGAGCAGTCGAAGGCGCATCAGCGGGTCGAGGCCCTGGGCGAAGAGCGCCAGCAGCTCCTCGACCGGGCCCGCCTCTACGAGAGCAAGGTCGACAAGCTGGCCCAGCTCCGCGGCCTCTGGCGGCACCGCGCGGCCGGGGATGCGCTGGGCCAGGCGCGGAGCCGACTCCAGGAGGCGAGGGCGGAGATCCTGCGGATCGAGGCGCTCGACCGGCAGCTCACCCTGGCCATCGAGCGCGCGAAGGCGGCCCAGGCCGAGGTCAGCCAGCTCGATGCCGCGGCGAGGCAGCGGCTGGATTGGCAGACCGAGCTCGGCGCGCGGGGCCAGGAAATGGAGCGGGCCGCGCGGCGACTGGAGGAGGCGCGTGCCACCCTCGCCCAGGCCGCCGGCAGTCTCGGCGCCGCCGAGGCCGAGCAGCAGGCGGCACGGTCCGAGCTCGAGGCGGCCGAGGCGGCCCGAGAGAGGGCGAGCCTCCTGGTCCGCGCACGGGCTGCGACCCTGCGCGTCGCCGAATTCGATCGGGCGCTGGCGGCGGTGCGGACCACCGCGAGGGAGGTGGGCGAGGGCCGGCGGCGGCTCGCCGCCAATCTCGCCACGCCGCCTCGGCTGCGGGCCCTGAACGAGCTCGCGGCCGCTCGGCGCGAGGCGCTGGCAGCGCTGGGTGCAGCCTCCACACAGGTCGAGCTTCACCCGACCGCCGGGCAGTCCGCTCGGCTCGGCGGCGGCCACGTCGCCTCGAGTGATCCGCTGCACCTGGTCGAGCGCACCGAGCTGCAGCTCGAAGGCTATGGCCGCATCGTGGTGATCCCCGGCGGCGCCGACATCGGCGAGCGCCGTGCGCGGGTCGCCGAGGCCGAGCGGGCTCTCGCCGGGGCGCTGCGGGAGGTGGGTGCGGAGAGCCTCGCGGCAGCCGAGGAGCTGGCGGGCCGGCGTCAGATGCTGGAGGCCGAGCTGCGTGCCGGCGAGGCGACGGAGAAGGCCGTGCTCGACTCTGCCGGCGCTGCCTCGCCCGAGGCTCTGGGCGAGATGGCCGATTCGGCTCGGGGCGAGCTCGACGCGCTGAAGGAGCAGCTCGGCGATGGATCGGCAGAAGGGGCGGAGCCAGGGATCGAGCAGGCGACGGCTGCCGTGGCGGCGGCGAGCCGTCGGATGGTCACGGCTGGCGAGGCCGTACGTGCGGCCGAGAAGCGCCAGACCGAGTGGCGCAGCGACATCCTCAGCCTCGAGGATCAAATACAGGGGCTCGTGACACAGCAGCAAGCGCTGGCCGGTCGGCTCGCGGCTGAGCGCGCCTCTCGGGACGACGCGACCCTCGACTCCCAGCTGCTGGCGGCGCGGCAGCGACTGGCGGCCGCGGCGACCGAGCGCGACGCGGCCGAGCAGGCCCTGCGCCTCGCCAATGCGGAGGCGGTGCGCGACCGGCTGCGCCTGGCCGAGCGCCGGGTGCTCGCCGAGGAGGCCCAGAGCCAGGCCGAGGAGCGGCGCATGCGCGACCTCGAGGTCGAGCTGCGCGCCCTCGGCGGTGACGCCGCCGGCGAGCGGCTGGCCGAGGTCGACACCGAGATCGTGGCGGCCGAGGCGGCCTGGCGGCGCGTACGGATCGAGGCCCGGGCCTGGCGGATGCTCGACGACGAGGTCAGGGCCGCCGAAGCCGAGGCCCGGGCCATGCTGATCGAGCCGGTCCGCGAGCGCCTCGCTCCTTACCTCGCTCGTCTTTTTCCCACCGCGGAGGCGCTGCTCGACCCCGAGCTCATGACCCTGACCCACCTCCGCCGGGACGGTGTCGACGAGCCTTTCGCCAGCCTCAGCGTCGGCACCCGCGAGCAGATCGCCGTGCTGGTCCGCCTCGCCTTCGCGAGGCTCCTGCTCGAGCGCGAAGGCGAGGCCTCCTGCCTGGTCCTCGACGACGCGCTCGTCTACGCCGACGAGGGCCGCTTCGAGACGATGAAGACCATTCTGGAGCGTGCGGCCAGGGATCTGCAGATCATCGTTCTCACCTGCCGGCCGAGAGACTATCTGGGCCTGGATGCACGCCAGATCCGCCTCGAGGACTGCCGGCCCTAGGCTCGCCGGACCGCCGCCCTCGTGAGGGCATCGGGCCTTCGGGCCGTGGCCCTCCCTCTCGGCGCGGCGCTGGCCGCCCAGACCGTGGCCTCGACCGTCTCCTTCACCGTGCCCGTGATGGCGCCGGAGCTCGCCACGGTGGTGGGCGTGCCGGCGAGCTGGGTCGGCTATTTCATCGCCATCGTCTATCTCGGGGCATCGCTGAACAGCGCTGTCGCCCATCTGGCCCTCGACCGTCTGGGCGCCATGACGGCGAGCCTCCTGGCCATCCTCCTCTGCGGGGCCGGCATCCTCGCCGTGGCGACCGGCAGCCTCCCGGTGATCGCGCTCGGCGCCCTGCTCGTCGGCACGGGCTATGGCCTCACCAACCCCGCCGGCACCAGCATCCTCGTCAAGGCCACGCCCATCGCCATCCGCGCCACCGTCTTCTCCATCAAGCAGTCGGCCGTGCCGCTCGGCGGCGTCGTCGCGGGGGCGCTCGTCCCCTGGCTCCTCGCGGTCGGTGGCTGGCGCATGGCGGTGGCCGGGGTGGCCGCCCTTTGCCTCGCCGTGGCGCTGGCCCTGGCACCGCTCCGCTCTCGGCTCGATGCCGCCGAGCGGCTGGCCAGCAGGGGACAGTCCGTGTCCCCTCTCCGGCTCGTCCTCGGGCACCCGGGTCTCCGCCGCCTGGCCTTCGCCAGCTTCGGCCTGTCGGCGATGCAGCTCTCGATCACCACCTCGCTCGTCACCACCCTCGTGGTGACGGCGGGGCTGAGCCTCGCCGAGGCGGGCTTTCTGTTCGCCCTGGCCCAGGTGGCGAGCATCGTCTCCCGCCTCGCCTGGGGAGCCGTCGCCGACATCCTGCGCTCTGCCCGCCTGACCCTGGCGGCGCTCGCTGCCGCCGTCACGGTCCTCGCCTGGATCGCCGCGCTGATCCAGCCGGGCTGGCCGATTGCAGGGCTCGCCCTGCTCTGCATCGGCCTCGGCGCCACCGGCATCGCCTGGAACGGCATCTTCATGGCCGAGGTGGTCCACGTGGCGCCGCCCGGCACGGCTGGTGCCGCCACCGCCGGAACGCTCGCCTGCACCTTCGCGGGCGTCGTCGTCGGACCGCCGCTCTTCAGCTTGACCGTCGATATTGCTGGAGCCTATGGCCCCGCCTATGCTGTCGCATCGATATTCACGATGATCGCCACGTGCCTGATCCTCAAGCTCCGCTAGCCCCGGTCCAGACGACGGTCGAGGAGGACCCGTGGGGGTCGGCCGCGAGCAGCGTCGGGGGGCCCATCGTCAGGCTCGTCCAGTTCCCGCCCGTCTGGGGACGGAACGTCAGCCCCTTCGCCCTCAAGCTCGAGACGTGGCTGCGCCTCTCGGGCATCCCTTTCGAGGTCAGCCCGTCGCTCAAGCTCGCCAAGGCGCCCAGGCGCAAATTTCCCTATATCGACGACGGCCCGCTCAGGATCGGCGATTCGAGCCTCGTCATCCGGCACCTGAAGGCGACCCGGTCCATCGATCCGGACTCCGCGCTGCGCGAGGACGAGATGGCGCAGGCGGTGGCGCTGCAGCGCCTGTTCGAGGACCATCTCTACTTCATCCTGGCCTACAGCCGGTGGATCGACCCCGAGGGCTTCGCCGTCACGGGCCCCGCCTTTCTCGAGTTCCTGCCCAGGGCTGCACGGCCCGTGGCCTCGATGTATCTGCGGCTGAGGGTACGGCGGATGCTCTGGGCCCAAGGAATCGGCCGCCACAGCCAGGACGAGATCTATGCCTTCGCCCGCGAGGACCTGCGGGCGGTCAGCGCCTTCCTCGACGAGAAGCCCTTCTTCATGGGCGAGCAGCTGACGACGATCGACGCCGTGGCCTACGGCTTTCTCGCCAACATCCTGCTCGTGCCGGTGGAGACGGAGCTCAAGCGCATCGGGATGGAGCTTCCCAACCTCGTCACCTGGTGCGAAGCGATCGAGAGCGGCCTCTACGGCGACACCTGAGGCCGAGCGACTGTCCGGCAGGGCGGCGCGCCAGGATCTTGTGCCGCGCCCTCCGGGCGACTACCTCAGGCCGCCATGAAGACAAGCGCCCGACGACGTCCGCTCATCGGCATCACGCTCGATAGCGAGCCGCCCGGCGGCTACAGCAAGTTTCCCTGGTATGCCGTCCGCGAGAACTATTGCGACGTCGTGGCGGCCGCCGGCGGCCTGCCCGTGGCGCTGCCGCACGAGCCCGAGCTGGCGGCAGACTATCTCCTGGCGATCGACGGCCTGCTGGTGACCGGCGGTGCCTTCGACGTCGACCCCGAGCTCTATGGCGGGGGCGAGCGCCACGGCACGGTGAAGCTCAAGGAGCGGCGCACCCGGTTCGAGGATGCCGTCACCCGCGGCGCCATCGAGAGAGACATGCCGGTGCTCGGCATCTGCGGCGGCCAGCAGCTCTTGAACGTGGTGCTGGGCGGAACGCTGATCCAGCACATCCCCGATCGGCTGCCGGCGGCGCTGGCGCACGAGCAGCCCAATCCGCGGACGGAGCCCGGCCACGAGGTGACGGTCCTGCCCGGCACGCTCCTCCATCGCATCACCGGGGCGTCGACCCTGGCCGTCAACAGCGCGCACCATCAGGCCGTCGACCGGGTGGCGCTTGGCACCGTTGCGAGCGCCCTGGCGCCCGACGGGGTGATCGAGGCCATCGAGGCTCCCGCCCGGCGCTTCTGCCTGGGCGTCCAGTGGCACCCCGAATTCAGGATCAGCGCAGGCGACGAGAAAATCCTGCAGGCGTTCGTCGCCGCGGCTGCAAAGCACCCATGAGCGAGGCCGCCGCCGCGGCGGGCGAGCGCATCGCCAAGCGGATCGCCCGGGCCGGGCTCTGCTCGCGCCGCGAGGCCGAGGTCTGGATCCGGGCCGGCCGGATCGCCGTAGACGGCCACACGCTCGACACCCCGGCCTGCGTCGTGACGGCGGAGCAGACCGTTACCGTCGATGGCTCGCCGCTGCCGGATGCCCTTCCCACCCGCCTCTTCCGCTACCACAAGCCGCGCGGCGTGCTGACGGCAGCACAGGACCCCGACGGTCGGCCGACCATCTACGACACCCTGCCGCCCGGCCTGCCCCGCCTGATGCCGATCGGGCGCCTCGATCTCAATTCCGAGGGCCTGCTCCTCCTAACGAACGACGGCGCGCTGAAACGGCGCCTCGAGCTGCCCAGGACCGGGTGGCTCCGCCGCTACCGCGTGCGGGCCTATGGCCGCGTCGACGAGCGCAAGCTCGCCGAGCTCGCCCGCGGCATCACCGTCGGCGAGGTCGCCTACGGCCCGATCGAGGCGCGGCTCGACCGCCTCCAGGGCGACAATCTCTGGCTGACCATGGGCCTGCGCGAAGGCCGGAACCGCGAGGTGCGGCGCGTGCTCGAGCATCTGGGGCTTCAGGTCAACCGCCTGATCCGCATGGCCTATGGGCCCTTCCAGCTCGGCGCCCTGCAGCGTCGCGCTATCGAGGAGGTGCCCCGCAAGGTCCTGCGCGAGCAGCTGGGCTCCGACGTGGCCCCGCCGGCACGCGCCCGCCGCAGGCAACGGGCCGAGGCCTGAGCGATGCGCATCGTGGCCGGCCGCCATCGTGGCCGGAAGCTCATCGCCCCGGCCGGGCTCGACACGCGCCCGACCAGCGACCGGGCCCGCGAGGCGCTCTTCAACATCCTCGAGCATGGCGAGCCGCCGCTCGAGGGCTGCCGCTTCCTCGACCTTTTCGCCGGCAGCGGCGCTGTCGGGCTCGAGGCGGCGTCGCGGGGTGCCGACCAGGTGCTTCTCGTCGAGCGGGCCCGCGATGCGATCGCCGCGGCCAAGGCCAACATCGCCCATCTGGGCGAGGCGGGCCGCGTGTCGCTCCGGCCCGGCGATGCCAGCCGCCTCGGGCAGGCACCTGCAGCCTTCGACATCGTCTTCCTCGACCCGCCCTATCGCTCGGGCCTGGCCGGTCCGGCGCTCGCGGGCCTGACGCGCGGCGGCTGGCTGGCGCCGGGCGCCCTCGTTGTGGTCGAGTTCGCCGCCGCGGAGCCGCCGCCCGACCATCCGGGCTTCAGGGTCGCCGATACCCGCCGGTACGGTGCCGCCCGGCTCGTCTTCCTCCGCCAGAGCGGCTCAGAGGGCGGCGATCAGGCGGGCGATGGGGGCGAAGCTGCGGCGGTGGTGGCGGGTGGGACCGGCGCGCTCCAGCCCTGAGAGGTGCTCGGGCGTGCCGTAGCCGACATTGCGCTCGAACCCGTAGCCCGGATGGCGCAGCGCCAGGCGCCGCATGAGCCGGTCGCGCGTCACCTTGGCGACGATCGAGGCGGCGCTGATCGAGGGCACCAGGGCGTCGCCGCCGACGATGCATTCGGTCGGGATCGTGAGGCTGGGCGAGATGGTCCCGTCGACCATCAGGCGCATCGGCAGGGCCGGCAGCCGCGCCACCGCGCGCCGCATCGCCAGCAGGCTCGCCTGGAGGATGTTGATGCGGTCGATCTCGACGACCGAGGCGGCACCGACCGCGACCCAGGCCTGCTCGAGGATGACGAGGCAGAGCGCCTCCCGGACCGCGGGGGACAGGACCTTCGAATCGGCGAGGCCGGGGATGGGGCGATGGAGCACGACGGCGACGGCCACAACGGGCCCGGCGAGCGGGCCGCGGCCGACCTCGTCGAGCCCGGCGACGATCTCCATCGGCTGCAGCTCAGTCCATCGCTGGCCAGCCGTCAACCGGCGCTATCCGGCCGACGACCTGGTCCGTGTAGTTGCGGAGCGTCGGCCGCGCGAACGGCATCAACGCCTCGGCCGCTGCCGCTCCGACCTCGCCCAGGCCTGCCAGGGTGGCGATGATGGCCACCTCCGCCGCCCGGCCGGCGCCGTCCTCGACCTTGAGGGCGACGCCGAGGCCGCGCTCCGGCAGCGCTGCCGCGTACACGCCTTCTGCCCCGGTCTTGGCGACGACCTGCGGCAGGGCCCGCATCAGCGCCGTGCAGCAGCGTCCGGTGCCGGCAACCAGCTCGGGATGGCGGCGCATCGCCCGCCCGATCCGCTCGGCCGCAGCCGCCCGCCCGGGCGGCAGGCTCCGCTGGTCGGCGAAACACGTGAACGCCCGGGCGAGGGCGCGAAGCGGGATCGCCCAGCTGGGCACGCCGCACCCGTCGATGCCCGGCGCCTCGAGATCCTCGAGACCGGTGAGATCGCGCAGCGCCTGCGCCACGGCCTGCTGGACCGGATGGCCGGGTTGCTCGTAGCCCTCGGTCGGCACACCGAGGTGGAGGGCCGCCGTCAGCATGCCGGTGTGCTTGCCCGAGCAGTTGTTGTGGACGCGGCCCGGTCCGCGGCCGGCCCGGATCAGCGCATCGGCGGCCGGCTTGAAGGACGGCGGATGGGGGCCGCAGGCGAGGGCTTCCGGGCCGAGCCCGAGCCGCTGAAGCCAGGCCAGGACGCGCTCGACATGCATGGGCTCGCCGCCGTGCGACGCGCAGGCCAGGGCCAGCTCCTCCTCGCCGACGCCGAAAGTGTCGGCGGCCCCGCTCTCGACCAGCGGGAGCGCCTGGAACGGCTTGATCGCGGACCGCGGAAAGACGCGCTGCTCGAGGTCGCCGACACCGAGGACGACCCCGCCGGCGGCATCGCTCACGCAGGCGCTGACCCGGTGGCGGCTCTCGATCCGCCCGCCCCGCCAGACCAGGACGCCCACAGCTACCGTCATCGCCGCGACCCATGGCGCCGTTGCCGCATCCGTCAGGAGAAGCCACAAGGGCCCCGCCTTGGCAACGGGAGATGCCGCGGATGCGGAACCAACGGGCCATCCTCGTGGCGGCGGCGCTGATGGGCCTGCTGGCGGTCGCCGCGGGCGCCTTCGCCGCGCACGGCTTCTCCTCCGGCGGCAACACCCGTGCCGCCGAGCTGGTCGCCACCGGCAGCCGCTATCAGATGTGGCACGCGCTGGCTGTCATGGCGGTCGCGACCCTCGGCCTGGACGGCCGGGCCGCGAGCATCGCCTTCCTCGCCGGCTCTCTTCTGTTCTCCGGCAGCCTCTATGCCCTTGGCTTCGGGGCGCCGACCTGGGTGGCCCTGCTCACGCCGATCGGCGGCACGCTCTTCCTGGTCGGCTGGGCCCTCTTGATCCTGGCCCTGCTGCGCCGGCGCCCGGCCCCCAGCTGACGCAGCGTCGCGCCCAATTAGCCGGCCTCCTGCCGCCAGGCGCCGACGAAAGCCGCCAGCTCTGCCTTGTTCATGTCGGAGACCGCCCAGAGCGCGAAGCCTCCCTCCCGCCAGCCGACCATGTTGAAGCCGTCGCGGCTGAGCGCCCGCGGCGCCTGATCGGGCTCGCCTGCGGCCGGGCGCGCATAGAGATCGATGCTGTGTCCGCCATGGCGGTAGACGAGGACGGCCACGGTCTGTTCCCCCAGCACGTCCAGGCGGCCGCCGGCCAGAGGAAAGCCCGCGGCGGCCAGCTCCTTGACCGGCGGCGAGAAGCTGAGCTTGCCGGCGAACCAGGGCTTCACCGTGTGCTGGTCCGAGGAGGCGACGTCGATCAGGTGGCCGGGCTGCAGCGCCCGCGCATGGCTCGTGAGGAGCGCCCGGACCGTGTCGTCCCGGTCCGGCGCCCGCCCCGCCCAGAGCCCGGCACCTCCGGCTCCGATCGCCAGTCCCAGCAAAAGTGCCGCGGCGACCGGCCATTGCCCGGCCAGCCGTGCGCGCCACGGCACACGAGGACGGCGCTGGGGAGGAGCCTCGGCCGGTGAGGGTAACGGCAGATCGTCTCCGCCGGCGGCTCGAAGGGCCCCCTCCAGCCGGCGGCGCAGAGCCTCGGGTGCGGCATGGTAGGTGGCACCGGCGCGGACCGCCGCCCTCAGGGCCTCGAGCCGCCGCTTCTCCTCGGCGCAGGTCGGGCAGCCGGCCAGGTGGCGCTCGTAGCGCAGCATCGCCAGCGCGTCGGCCTCGCCGTCCAGCGCCGCCTGATGCAGGGCCGCCATCGCCTCACATCCCACCGGATTTTTCCTCGTTGGCCCGGTCGCCCAGACGCTGAGAGAGCAGGCGCCGGGCGCGGGACAGGCGCGACATGACGGTGCCGATCGGCACGCCCGTCACGGCGGCGATCTCCTTGTAGGACAGCTCCTCGAGCTCGCGCAGGACGAGGCATTCGCGAAACTCGGCCGGCAGCTCGGCGATCAGCCGGTCGAGCAGGCGACGATCGTCCTGCCTCGAGAGGGCGACCTCCGGATCGTCGCCGGCGGCGGCAAGGGTGGCGATCGGCGAGCGGCCATCCTCCTCGCCATGGGCCGGGATCAGGACGACGTTGGCCGGCCGGTTGGCCTCGAGCCACGTCCAGGCGGCGTTGCGCACGATCGCCAGGAACCAGGCGCGGCCGGCACCGCCGCGATGGCCGGCGCGGAATTTCCAGGCCCGGAGCACCGCCTCCTGGACGATGTCCTCGGCGTCGGCGGGGCTGCGCACCAGCCAGCGCGCGAGATTGTGAGCGGCGTCCAGATGGGCCAGCGCCATCGCCTCGAACCGCGCCAGCTCCTCACCCTCGGCCAAGCCGCCGTCTCCGCGTCCGGATCCTCGTTCGCGTTCATACCGGAACGGCGGCGATCTTATTCCCGCGGCGCCCGGCCGGGAATAAGCGGCCCGGTCCCTCGATCCGGACGGTGGTCAACCCACTCCGAGGAGCTTCAGATGAATGACAAAAGCGTCGACCGCCGCGGCCTTCTGGGCTGCATGGCCTGGGTCGGCACGGGCGTGCTCTGGACGATCGCGGGCGGCGTGCCGCGCTCGCGCCTGATCGGCGCCGCCGAGGCGGCCGACACGCCGGCCGGCGGCCTCAGCTTCGTCCAGATCAGCGACAGCCACATCGGCTTCAACAAGCCCGCCAATTCCGATGTCACGGGCACGCTCCAGGCGGCGATCGACAGGATCGAGGCCCTGCAGCCACGGCCCGCCTTCATGCTGCACACCGGCGACATCAGCCATCTCTCGAAGGAGGCCGAGTTCGATACGGCGGAGACGCTGATCCGGCGCGCCGGGCTCGACGTCCACTATGTCCCGGGCGAGCACGACGTGCTGGTCGATGACGGCGCCGCTTACCGGGAGCGGTTCGGCCGCGGCACCAAGGGGGCGGGCTGGTACAGCTTCGATGCCGAGGGCGTCCACTTCGTAGGCCTCGTCAACGTCGTCGACCTCAAGGCCGGCGGGCTCGGCCGTCTCGGCACCGAGCAGGTCGAGTGGCTGGAGCGCGACCTCGCAGACCGCCCGGCCTCCCAGCCGATCGTTGTCTTTGCCCACATCCCGCTCTGGACCGTCTATGCGGCCTGGGGCTGGGGCACCGACGATGCCGCCCAGGCTCTTTCCTATCTTCGCCGCTTCGGCTCCGTCACGGTCCTCAACGGCCACATCCACCAGGTCATGCAGAAGGTCGAGGGCAACGTCACCTTCCACACTGCCCTCTCGACCGCCTTCCCCCAGCCGGAGCCGGGCAAGGCCGCCTCGCCGGGGCCGATGACGGTGCCGGCCGACCGCCTCCGGGCGCTGCTCGGCACGGCCGACGTGGCGTTCCGGGGTCATGCGGGGCCGCTCGCCATCGTCGACCGGCCGCTGGCGCGAGGCTGAGCCCCATGCTCGTCCCCTCCTGGCTCCTCGTCGGTTACGCGGTCTCCCTCGCGGGCGCCGCGACCTGCCTGGCGGCGCCCGCGGCGACGCCGGCACCCGTCGCCCACGCCAGCGTCGCCATCGCCAACTTCACCTTCGACCCCCCGGTCCTGACCGTCGCGACCGGCACCACCGTCACCTGGACCAACCGGGACGACATCCCCCACACCGTGACCGCCGAGGACGGCAGCTTCCGCTCGGGCCCGCTCGACACCGACGACACCTACCAGAGGCGCTTCGACCGCCCCGGCACTTTTGCCTATTTCTGCTCGATCCACCCGCACATGACGGGCAAGGTCGTCGTCGCGGCACCCGAGGACTGACGCCGATCTCCCGCCGGCGGCGCGCTCGGCCGCCGGCGGGACGGACCGTGCCCTCGACCACGGGCTCGTGATCGGCAGGCCCATTGACGTGCCCCGGAAGGGGGATGGTTCTATCGTCGCCATCCCGACGACCATCGAGCCACGCAAGAGTCGTGACGCCGCCGAGCGAGACTCGGCCCCAGCAAGATCGGACGGCAGGCGACGCCGAAGATCGCCCCGTCCTGGTTCAGGCGCCCGCAATACCGAGCGGCGTGCGCCATGCTGCTGGGAGGTGACCCATGTCCACGGGGAGCGCGCTCCGGGATCCGCAAAATCTCACCTGCCTCTCGAAGCTCATGCAGAACTACAAGGCCGAGACGCCCGTCTCCATCGACGGGCAGATCGCCCTGACCGCGGACGCCCAGGGCGATCTCGTGCTGTTCTCCATCAGCTCGGCCGGCAAGGTCCTGTGCCTGCGCCCCGATCCGGCGAGCGGTACCGGCTGGTCGCAGACCGCGATCGGCCTCACGGCGACCCAGGTCGGCGCGGGCCTGACGGCCGGCGGCACGATGCTGGTCGCGGCTCCCGGCCCCGGGACGGCGATCACCGTGGTCGAGGGAACGGGCGCCGGCTGGAGCGCTCCGCGCACCCTAGCACCGCCCGCCTACGACAATCCCAACCCGATCCTCGCGGTCTCGGTCCAGAGCGTGAATGGCGCTCTCTACGTCGCCTACTTCCTGGCACCCGATCCGAAGGTCCGCGTCCGCGCTCCGCCCTATGTCGGCATCATCGGCATGTGGGACGAAGCCACCAAGACGATCGTTCCGGGACCGGGCCGCAGCGAGCCCTTCTATGTCGAGGGCATGGACCCCTGGACCCTGCTCCCCGGCGTCGACGCGGAGGGCCGGCAGAGCTTCTTCGCCACCTGGACTCCCCAGATCTACCGGCGCCTGACGACCAGGTACCAGGCGAGCAACATCTACTGGGACAAGGGCAGCGGCACGCCGATCAACGGCGCGTTCTGGCGTCCCCTGCCGGCGGCCGGCTACTACGTGGTCGGCGATGTGGCCCTCGGCGGGCAGCACTACGACTATGCGCCGCCCGGCGGGCCGGCGCTGACCGTCGCCGCCACGCTCGACTATACGGGGACGATCCCGGCCCCGGTCTACATCCCGGAGCCCGCCGAGTTCCAGCAGGTCTGGAACGACCGCAACTCCGGCGCCGAGGAGGACGGCGCCCTGTGGTCGCCCGGGCACGAGGGCTATGTCCCGCTCGGCCAGACGGCGACCCGCGGCTATGAGCCCTCCGCCCTGCCCGAGACCTGCATGGTCCATGGCAAGCTGGCGACGCCCGGCATCGTGTATCGGCAGGTTCCGGACTGCGTCTCCGACACGCCCGAGGCCTGCAACCAGCTTCTGGTCTATGCCAACTGGCATGGCCACTCCGGCGTGGCACCGGTGGCCGTGGACTCGATCCAGCCGGGCAACGATGGCGTCGGCGCCGGCACCTTCTTCGCCCACGGCGACTGGAACGTCCCGAAGGGGCCGGCCTGGTGCCTCGCCCAGACGACGGCGCTCGCCTCCCTGGCGGTACGCTTCGATCCGGCCGGCAGCTACCAGGAAGGTGTCACCGCCGTCGGCGTGCCCACGCCGTCGCGCATCCTGATGAGCGCCACCGCCGTCGATCGGGGCGGCGTCACGCGCTTCTTCGCCATCCTGGCCGACGCCGGGCTCTACTTTCTCGACGAGACGGCCGGCGTCTGGGTGCGCCTCGACGATACCGGCACCTACGCGGCGCTGGCACCCGCCCAGGATGCGTCCGGCAATCTCGAGGTCTTCGCGATCGGCACCGACCGGGCGGTCCATCATGTTCGCCAGGACGCGGCGGCGCCGGGCGGCTGGGGCCAGATGGTCGTGCTCGAGGATCGCAACCAATATGCCCGGATCGCCGCCGGGCGGGACGGCGACGGCCACTCCGCGGCGTTCGCGACGACCGCCACGGGCGCCCTCTGGCGCGTCTTCCAGGATCCGACCACCACGAGCTGGACCATCGCCGAGATCGAGCTCGCGGACCTCGACCAGGTGCAGGAGATCCGGACCTTCACGACCGAGATCACCGTCACCGACGCCAATCTGATACCGCAGCCGGCCTCGCCGGCGACGATCTGGTCGGACGATCTCGTCGCGGCCTCGATCAACGGCGCCGTTTTTCTGCTGGACGGGACGCCCCGGGTCGGCTGCCTCACCGACGCATCCGGCAAGCTCACCTTGACGGTGGAGACGAACGGCCTGAGCGCGCCGGTGCTCTATGTCCGCACCTCGGCGATGCAGCCGAGCGAGAGCGTCTCCATCGTCCCCAACGCCGCCATCCAGGAGACGCTGCGCACGGTCGACGCCGCCGCGCTCACCCGGCAGCTGGGCGTCAGCCCCGAGCAGGCGAGCCAGGCGGCACCGGCCATCAACGCGGTCATGTCGCTGGCCCAGCAGAGCCCGGCGGCGGGCGACGCCGCACAGAAATATCTGCGGCGGCGCAACCGCGACCTCAGTGGCCTGCTCTGCCGAAGCAGCGACGCCCTGCCCTCGCCCGGCCGCATCGACCTCGCCGCCCTCCCCGAGCAGCACTGGCGGATCGAGCTCTCCGGCGGCGTCCGCTTCACGACGCTGACGGCGGCGGAGGCGGACGCCGTCATGGCGCGCGAGCGCTCGGCCCTGCCGGCACCGCAGGGCTTCGTCGACTGGCTGGGCGATCTGGGCGATCTCGCCCAGGCGGCGGTCGACGGCATCGCCGACATAGTCTCCTACACGGTGAGCGTGGTCGCCGACGGCGTGGAGGCCGTCGTGACCTTCGTCGTCGACAAGGTCACCTACGCCTTCGACGTCACGCTCGACCTGGTCCAGCAGGCCTTCGACATCGTCACCACCGTCTTCGAGGCCATCGGCGTCGCCTTCGAGGCCCTCGTCAAGTGGCTGGGCTTCCTGTTCGACTGGCCGGACATCGTCCGCACCAAGGACGCGCTGAAGCACGCGATCCTCGAGACCCTGCCGCTGGCCAAGCTCGCCGTCGCCGCGATCCAGCTGCAGGCCGACAGCGGCATCGCCACGCTCAAGGCCGGCTTGCAGCAGAACATCCAGTACATGGTCAGCAACATCCTGGGCTCGGCCTCGAGCGCCGCCAGCTTCAACGAGCAGCACGCGACACCGCCCGCGGCCCTCGACCAGACCGCCGGCACAGACATCGTCATGACCGGCTTCGTGGCCAATGCCGATCAGGCCTCGCTCACGGGGCCCTGCGTGCTGTCTGCCGGGCTGCCCCCAGCGGCCGAGAGCCTCTGGACGCTCCTCCAGCAGCAGGTGGGGTCCGGCGGCCCGTTCCAGTCGTCCGTGGGTTTCAGGAACGCCCAGGACTATTTGACCCGGATAGGCGATGAGCCGGACCAGTTCGCCCACCTCCTGATGAGCGCCGTGCTGAGCGCGATCGAGGGCGTGGCCGAGGCGGCACTCGACCTCGCCGAGACGGTCGTCACCGCCTTCTGCGCGGCGATCGACGCGCTGGTCGACTGGCTCATCACGGCACTCACCACGCCCTGGTCGATCCCTTACGTCTCGACGCTGTACTCGACCTGGATCTCGCCCGGCTCGGAGCTTTCGGCGATCGACCTCTTCTGCCTCGTCATGGCTGTCCCGACCACGATCATCTACAAGGTCGTCAACAACGCAGCCCCGTTCCCCGACCAGGCGACGCTCGATGAGTTCACGAGCAGCTACACGACGGCGTGGCTTCAGCAGATCAGCGGGCTCGGCGGCGAGAAGGCTCGGCTCATGGCCCATGCCGCGGCCAGCGCATCCTTCCGCGACACGCTACGGCAGGTCTTCGGCTATTCCCTCGGGGGCACCTACCTCATCTACGCCCCCATCGAGTACCATCTCGACGGCTTCCTGACCCTTGGCCCCGACCGCCCGGCCCGGGCGTGGAACATCGCGGCGCTGGCCCTGGAAGCCGGCCTCTGGGTGTTCAGCCTGCCCTGGGCCAACCCTTCGAACAATGGCGACCTGAGCTGCACGAATGCCCAGGGCTTCGCCAACACGGTATGGGCCGGCGCCGGGATGACTCGCATAGCCGTGGATACGACCTGCTTCGTCGAGATGCAGCAGACCACGCGCAACGCCAGCGATGTGGGGGCCATCGCCGATTTCGCCATCAATCTTTTCGCCCTGGGCGGCTCCGTCGCGGCGGTGGCGGCACAGCGCGAGGTGAGCTGGACGTTCGGCTACAGCACCGTCGACAAGATACTGTCGATGCTGAAGGTCATTCGCTTCACACCGTTCACGACGTCGATCTGCGCCTGGATCGATCCGAGCAACCAGGCCTGCGGAAGAGCCCTGGCGAACGTCGCGGCCGCGCTTGACACGATCGGCGATGGGGGTGGCGGGCATCGCGGCCATTCTCGTCACGCTGGGCAACGAGAGCGGGACGCGCGGGTTTGGCGCAGAGGGCGCCGCCCCCACCCTCGCCGCGCCCCGCAGCACACCCCTCAGGGAATGATCCGCTCCGCCCGCAGCTGCTTGAAAAGATCAAAAAAGCTGTCGCGGGTGTCCTGATAAGCCAAGAAGCCGGCTTTTCGGCTCTTCGTCATGTCGGTGACGCACTCGATCTCGCGGCCGAGGTCGAGGTCCGAGTGCCAGGCCGAGGCCAGCCGGTCGAGGTCGGGCTCGGCCAGCCCCTCGCGCTCCGCGATCTTTCGCCAGATCGGCGCGTCGTCCTTCATCTGCCCCTCGAGCGAGGTGACCCGCTCGGGATAGGGGGCGGCCTGGATGCCGAAGAAGGCCGCGAGCTGCGGCCACAGCCAGTTCCAACGGAAGATGTCGCCGTTGACGATGTTGAAGCCCTCGTTCCTCGCCGTCGGGGCGGTCGCCGCCCAGGCCAGGTGCCGGGCCAGCTGGCGCGCGTCGGTGACGTCGGTGAGGCCGTGCCACTGCATGGGCGAGCCCGGGAACAGGAAAGGCCGGCCGTTCTCGCGGCAGATCGTGGCGTAGGTGGCGAGCGTCACCCCCATGTTCATGGCGTTGCCGAGCGCGTAGCCGATCACCGTGTGCGCCCGGTGCGAGCTCCAGGAGAAGCCCTGCCGCTCGGCCGCGGCGAACATCTCGTCCTCCTGGGTGTAATAGAAATTGGCCACAGGCTGGCGGCCCTGCTCCTCGCGGAACGGGGTCAGCGGCGGGTTGCCTTTCCCGTAGGCCTCGAACGGCCCAAGATAGTGCTTCAGCCCCGTCACCAGCGCCACATGCTCGAGCGGCGCTTCCTTCAGTGCCGCCAGCAGGTTCCTGACCATCCCGCCATTGACCAGGCAGTTCTCGGCCTCGGTCGGCCGCCGCATCCAGGTCGTGATGAAGGCGTGCGTCGGCCGGATCTCTTTCAGGGCCGCGGCCAGCGCCTCGGGCTGCGTCAGGTCGGCCTCGATCGGCCGGAGGCCCGGAACGTCGGTCGGCGGATGCCGGGCCAGCCCGTGCACGGTCCAGCCCTCCTCGAGCAGGAGCTTCGAGAGATTGAGCCCCGCGATCCCGCTCGCCCCCGCGACGATGGCTGTCTTCGGCATGTCCCCACCTCCCGCTCGCTGACCGGCGCCTGACATAGCCGCTAAGGCCGGCGGGAGCTAGGCCGAGCCCCGCTCCCCCGCATAGAACCCCGGCTTTTTCTCCAGGCTGACGGAAATCCGGTCGCCGCTCGAGAGCGCCTTCAGCCCGTCCAGGGCGATCCTGGTCGCCACATAGCCGTCCCAGGCGCTGGCCCCCACCGGCGGCCCGCCGCCCGCGATCGACCGCACCCAGGCCTGCGCCTGTCGCCGATAGGCCTCGTGGAAGCGCCCGCGCCAGTCGGGCGGAAACGACAGGGCCTGCCCCCCGCCGTGGCGCACCTCCGCCGGCCGCGGCCGCGCCAGCTCCATCGTCCCCTCCTCGCACACCAGCTCGGTGCGCACCTCGTAGCCATAGGCCGCGTTCATGAAGGTCTCGAGGTCGGCCAGCACGCCGCCCGCGGTCTCGATGAGCATCATCAGCGGGTCCCTGAGCATGCCGTCGCCCTTGGCCACCGACGGCGGCGCCGTCACCGCGGTGATCTCGGTACCCAGCAGCCAGCGGATGATGTCGAACTCGTGCACCGCCGCGTTGGTGATCGACATCTCGGGCGTGAAGAAGCCCGGCGCCTTGGCGTTCCGATGCTGGCAGTGCAGCAGCAGCGCCCGCCCCAGCCTGTTCGTGGCGATCGCCTCCCGCAGCTCGCCATAGGCCGGATCGAACTGCCGCATGAACCCCACCTGGATGAGATTCCTGCCGGCCTCCAACTCCGCCGCGACCAGCCGCAGGCAGTCCTCGGCTGTCGACGCCAGCGGCTTCTCGCACAGCACCGGCTTTTTCCTCGCCAGGCAGGCCAGGACGAGCTCCGCATGCGTCTGGTCCGGCGACGCCACCAGCACCGCCTCCACCTCGGGGTCCTCGATGATGGAAAGCGCGTCCTGCCCATGCCGCAGGGCCCCGCTCGCCTCGGCCGAGGCCTTTGCCCGTGCCGCGTCCGGATCCGCCACCGCCACCAGCCGCGCACCGGCCACCTCCCGCCCGATGGTGCGCGCATGATCGGCGCCCATCACTCCCGCCCCGATGATCCCGATGCCCAGCGTCATGTCGCGACCTCCCTGTCCCGCTCCCCGCCCGCAGACGGCATCCCTGTATCGCACGATGCCGACCGCCAGCCGAGACGCGACGAGCGCGTGCCCCGAGCATCGGGCCCTGGCCGGGCGCGGAAGCGCCTCGACAGACCTCCTTTTTCTGTTCCTCGCTCGTTGACGGCTCCGCGCCGCTCGGGCCCGAACTGCCGCCTGTCGGTCGCGCGCGCAGGCAGGCGCAGCCGATTGCATGGATCTCTAGATCTCGGGACGTGGCCGAACGGTAGACGTGCCTGAGCGCGGCGGACGGCCGAACCCGGCCACCGCCGGCCCTGAGCACGACCCCAGACCCGACGCCCACGCTGTCGACAGCGCGCACGATGGTCCACAGCCGTTCGCGGCGAGACTTCGAGAAAGACAAAAGGAGAAGAACGAGGTTTTTTCTCTTTCCTTTTCTTCTTACGGCCCGACCATCTTCCGCCCCGCGGGGCGTCGCGACGTCACGCCTCTCCTCCGCCATCCTCGAACTCGACCGAGGATCCATCCCCACGCCCGCGACACCGCGCCGGGCTGTGCCATGGGCCCTCGGATCACGTCCGAGGGTGACAAAAAAAGAGGAAAGGACTGAGTCTTCTCTACGGCCCGAGGGGCTTCCGCCCCGCGCTCCTCTGGGGGCGGTCGGGCTCGGGCTCGGGCGCGGTCTTGGCCAGCTCGGCCAGGCGCTGCTCGCCGCGGCGGATGAACCAGTCGGCGAAATCGGGAAAATCGCGGGCGAGCCGGGCGATCGGCGAGAGGGGAAGCTCGTCGGGGAGGTCGGGGACGCCCGGGTGGCGGGGCACCCAGACCACGCGGTAGCCGGGCGGCGCGATGGGCTCGCCCGAGGCGGACCAGGACAGGGCGGGAAGCTCGGCCGCGGCGGCGGGAGCGGGCTCGCTCGGGGCGACGGGCGTCTCGGGCGCGGCTGCCGCCGCCTCGCGCGCCGCCTCGCGGAGCGCGGCCCGGCCGGCCTCGGCGCCGATGAAGTCGGCGAGGCGGGGCGCGGCGGCGTGGGCCGGGCCCAGCGGGTGCTGGCCGTAGCCCGCCATCGAGTCGCGAGGCTGCTCGGGCGGCGCCGCGGCGGCCGGGCGCACGGCCTTGGGCTCCGTCGCCTGCTCGAAGCTGCGCCGCACCAGCTGGACCAGCCGCTTGGCCGGGCTCCGGCCGCGATTGGCCTCGTAGACGATGAACATCAGGGCGCGGCGGTCGCCCATGTCGACCAGATGCTGGAGATCGGCCATCGCCGTCTCGATCAGCACCCGCTCCTGCTCGTCGAAGGGCAGCTCGCGGGCGGCCCGGTACTGGGCCACGAGGCGAGAAAACTCGTGGTCGGCGATGAACGCCTGGATCTCCTCCTCGGTCGCGGCCTCGACCTCGGCGACCTCGGCCGGGGTCAGCCCGGCGGCGAGGCGCCGGGCCAGCCGGCAACGGCGGGCGCCGGGCAACGAGACGGGCGAGCGGGACGGGTAGGGAGCAGGCATTTCTCCTCTATAGGGTATTTATTCCTGTCCGTCAATCCCTGATTGAAAGAATGAGCAATGCCGCCTTCTGCCGGCCACCCGGCGCCGTCGTCGCTCGCGGACGGCCGTGCTATGGGGATGAGGTGAAGCGGCGAGACGGCCATGGCAGCGAGCCTCGACGACCTCTACGAGCAGGACTTCTATGCGTGGACGCGTGACCAGGCACGGGCGCTGCGGCGGCTGGCCGAGACGCGGCCCAATGTGGCGATCGACCTCACCCATCTGATCGAGGAGGTCGAGGGTTTGGGGAAGAGCGAGCGCGACGCTGCCCGCAGCTACCTTCGGACGATCATCGAGCATTGCCTGAAGGTCGCCCGCCGCCGAGCCGCGCGCCGGCTGGATGAGCACGATCGGCCGTGCCCGCTCGGCGCTGGAGGACTAGGTCCTGTTTTCAAAGCCACATGAGGATGGCGGCGAGGTGAACGAAGGCGAGATAGGAGCTGGCGAGCTTGTCGTATCTGGTGGCGAGATGGCGGTGCTCTTTCAGACGCCCGACCAGCCGCTCGACGACATTCCGTTCGCGGTAGGTGCGCCAGTCCATCAGGCAAGGCCTGGTCTCGGTAGCGAGCTGCGGGATGATGGCGGTGATGCCGCGACGACGGAGGTGCTCGCGCACCGGCCGGCCGGTATAGCCGCGGTCGGCCAGCAGGGCTTGTGGTCGACGGCGCGGCCGGCCGGGGCCCGATCGCCTGACCGCACCAGCCGCCATCAGGGGCTCGAACGCCGTCTGCTCGTGGCGCTCGCCGGCGGTCAGGACGAAGGCGATGGGTCGCCCGTTCCGCTCGCAGCGCACATGGAGCTTGCTGCCGAAGCCATGATCGGCAGCAGCCGATCATCCGTCAGCGCAGCTGCGGCCGTCAGGAGACGGCCGAGGGGGCGAGCGGCCGAGCGCTTGGCTCTCCTGCCCCCTTTGGCGCCGGCGGCGTGACGATGGGCGCGGATGCTGGTGCCATCGATCATATGGACGCTCCAGTCGAGCCGGCCCGCGGCGTCGCCCGCCTGCTGGAGCCCGGCCAGGATCCGCTGCCACAGCCCGCTCCTGGTCCAGCGGTAGAAGCGCGTCGCCACCGTCCGCCACGGCCCGTAGCGCTCCGGCAGATCGCGCCACGGCACGCCCGTCTTGCTCAGCCACAGCATGGCGTTGATCATGGTGCGGTGGTCCCGGGCGGGTCGCCCCGTCCGCGGCCGTTGCGGCGGCAGCAGCGGCGCCAAGCGCCGCCATGCCGCATCCGTCAGCTCGTGTCTGCTCATGTGGAAAGGCAATACACCGAGCTAACCCACTTTGAAAACAGGCCCTAGCTGGCACCGAGCCTCTGGCGCGACCTGAAAACACACCTCGAGCGACTTTACGAGCAGGCGCGCCGCGACGCCGCCCGAGATTTTCGTCTGTTCGGCGAGCCCGAGGCAGCGGACGCCTTGCCCGAGCGATGCCCGTGGACGCTCGAGCAGCTGCTTGCGGAGGAGTGGTATCCGGCAGGTGGTTGAGTGCACTGTTGTCACCGTAACTCCAGAAGGAGTCGACCGTAAACCGTCATGCGGGCAGTCTGGTGCACGTTCATCCGAGGCTCCCGGGGCCAGCTGTTCAGGTCTCACAACCACAGCTTCAACGCCATGCCTCGGATGAACAACCTCCATAGCAACGACAGCTAGCCTAAATCATTCACGGGCCTTTTGTTTCGGGCGGCTTTGGATTGGCTCGAGTCGCGCTTGTTGGTGGCGCCAGCGGGGCGCTGAAGGCGAGGTTTGGGGTTGCGGGGGACGGGCTCGGGACGGGGCACGCCGCCCCAGCGGTCAGGGCGGCAGCTTGGCGGCGCGGGCGGTCAGCAGCATCAGGCTGTCCTGGTGGGGATAGCCGGACGGCAGGGCGATCTTGATCCGGGTGGCCAGCTCGGTGACCCGCGCGGCGATCTTGACGAAGGCCAGACGCAGCGTGTCGAACTGGGCGTCGCGCCAGAACGAGGCCTTGGGTGCCAAGGCGCGCAGGCTGTGAAGCAGCCAGTAGGCGGCGGTGTGAACCAGCAGGCGGAACTGGTTGGCTGTGGCCTTGGAGCATGAGGTCCGGTCGGAGGCGAGGTGCAGCTTGTGCGCCTTGATCAGATTTTCGGCTCGGCCGCGGGCGCAGTAGACGTCCTCGTACAGCCATCTCGGCACGCCCTTGAGGTTGGTGACGACAAAGCGGCTGTCGCTGCCTTGCGCCGAGGCTTCGACGCGAGCGATCACGTGCCGCTCGATCATCCAGGTCCTGGCGGCATAGGGGAACTCGCCATAGCGGCGGACCTTGCCGTCCTCATCCTCGACCCGCGCCATCGCGGCGTCCTCGGCGAGGGGCCTGGCCTTGGCGAGCAGGACCGCGTTGCCGCCGAGGCCGAAGATGTAGCCGACCCGGTTCCGCTCCAGCCAGTCCAGCGCCTCGGGCCGGCTGTAGTGGCTGTCGCCGCGGATAAGGATCTCGATCCTGGGCCAGCGGGCGCGGATCGCCCGCACCACGTGGCGCAGCACCCGCGCCACCTCGGCACCGTCCGGCGTCTTGCCCGGCCGCAGGATCACCGCCACCGGCTTGCCGCTGCCGGCCTCGTAGATGTGGATCGGCAGAAAGCAGCGGCTGTCGTAGTGGGCATGGAACAGTGAGAGCTGCTGCTGACCGTGAACGCGGTCCTCGGTGTCATCGATGTCGAGCACGATCCGGCGCGGCACGTCGTCGAAGCTGTCGCAGAACAGGTCCACCATGGCCGCCATCATCCGCTTGAGCGCGGTCGCCGTTGGCAGGTTCTCGAGCCGACACATCGTCGGCTGCGAGCACAGATTCTCGCCGCTCGCAGGCAGCCGGCCGACAGCCAGCTTGAACGCCGGGTCGGCGCGCAGCGCATCGCAATCGTTGGCGTCGGCATAGCCGGCGGCGATCATCAGCGCGCGAAAGCGGATCATCTCAGCCACGCCGTGCCGGACCCGCTCGGGTGCCCGCGGGTCCTCGATGCAGCGCGCCAAGCGCTCGGCCAGCCCGAGCTTCCGCTCGATCTCGGCCAGCACCAGCACCCCGGCGTCCGAGGTCAGGCGACCACCGTCGAAGCTCAGATGCACGGGCTTGCCGCCGACCGGTGACAAGCCGGGAAGAAAGGGCGCATGGTCCGCCATGGCGGGCGCGAACTCCGTCGACAGCGTTGATCCTGCCTCGCAACAGAATCATACGCCAACTCAACGGCTTGTGTCGCGCCCGCCGCCTACTCATGAATTTTCCGGGCTAGCTCAATTGCGCCATGTCAGTGTAACGGTGTCACCGTAATAGAGACACGTATGTTGCTTTCGACGTGATGGAGATCTGTCCCGTGCTCCAGGGCCTCGCTGTCGAGGTCACTCGGGAAGAGCCTCGGCGCCCCTGGGGAGTCCATCGTTGTAAAGGATGAACACCAAAGGGTTGCCGGGCTCGGATGTGGCATCGGAGCGATAGCCCCCGACCTCTCCGGCAACGCGGCTGTTGTATTGCGCGACGACTTCGCCGAAGGCATTGCGCTGGATGGCAACATGTTGCCCGGCATGGATCTTGTCTCGCAACTTGACCAGGAGCTCGACGAACCCGCCGTGGGTTGCAAGGACAACGTGAATGCTGTTGGCTATGAAGATGCCCGAGTCCTTCGCTGTGCGGCCCATCGGGCCGGCGATGACACCGTGAAGCTTGAGCACGTTCATCGTGCCTTCCACGAACAAGGGAATCATCCTGTGGTCCAGGATGCGGGGGGCGCCGATCTCGGCCGTGAAGGAAGGGATGCCCGCCTCGATCAACGCGTTCGACAGGACGCCAGGATAGGCCGGATAGTCGACGATCTGATCTATGGGGTAAAGTTCCGCCATCTCTCGGACTTCGGGCAAGTCCATCCGGGCCAGATGAAATGCCGTCAAGTCGGTGCCGCTTGTTCCGGTATGGAAATCGATCGCGTAGTCAGCGTTCGGCCGGAAAAGCCTGCTGAACAGAAGCTCGGCATGGCGGGTCGCCGCGCTTGCACCATTCGCATTGCCGGGCCATTCACAATTCATGTCGACGAGATCGATGCCCCTTGCCGAATTGGGCCATCTGCGCGCCATGCCTTCCAGGGCCGGACGAGAGACGTCAAGCACTGCCATGACCGTGCCCGACATCTCCGCCGGGTCGAGCTGGCTCAAGATGGTCTGTATCGTGTGTATCGGGCTGATCTCATCGCCGTGCACGCCACTGATGAGGGCGATCCGCTTGCCCGGCCGCGCCCCCTTGGCGACCATCACGGACACATACCAGTGCTGCCCGGTGACAGTTTGCACGCCCTGGAAATAGAAGAGGTGCTTCTTGCCCGGCTCCAGGTCGTTGACGTCGAGCGCGGTGATGACCGGCTTCCCCTGGATGACATCATGGGCGTAGACCGTTCCCGCTGGCGTACCTCGTGTCGCCGTCTCCTGGGCAGCCGCAGCCGTCGCGCCGGCGGCGAGCGCAGCCGAAGCGCCGACCGTGGCAAGGGATGCGATCATGAAATCGCGGCGCTCGATTCCGTCCTTCGGGTCATCCGACATGGCGAAGGGTCCTTCGTATTCCTGAAGCTTCGGAATTACGGTGACAGGGCGATCAATTCCACTTGCTGTGGTCTGGCTCAGCCCCACATCGCGGGCCGAGCCTTGCGATCCAGGAGGGCAACGAGCCACGCCGCATAGGCTGCCGCATCCGCAGGCCGAGTGACCTCGACGGCAGAGATGCCCGCCGGCGCGACGCGGCGGCGGGTGCGGGCGAAGAGATGAGAAAGCTGGTCCGCGAGGTCGCGGCGGAGGGTGGGGGTGAGGAGGTTGTCGATCTGGTCGTGCGCCTCGTCGATGGAGTTCATCCAGCCGGGGCGAGGCTCAGGGGCGGCCGAGTGGTCGAGCTTCAGGGCGTGCTCGATGATGCGCTGGAGCCGGGTGCGGACGGCATTGCGGGTGGACCGGCCCAAATCCTCCACCTCCAGGGCGAGATGAGAAAGGTCGAGCGGGCCGTTCCAGCGCTCTTGGGCGAGGCGATGGAGCGCTGCGGCCTGGTCCTGGGTCCACGCATAAAAGTCCCGGTCGTAGAGGTCTTCCTGGCGGGTCGCCATGGCGAGGGTCCTCCTCGGCGCTCAACGTAGCGGCGCGCGGGGCGGGGCGGAAGGGGTGCCGGCGGCGTCGACGGCTGCCGGGGGCTCTCTGACCAAGGGGCGGGCGCGGCCTGTCTCCGGCCCGTGAGGGCGGCCCGGGCGCATGTCCGGAGGCTTGACGGGGCGCCGTGTCGAGGCTCTCTGTCGGGGCAGGTGCTGCGTCTATCGGGGGAGAGACGAGACATGGCGAGCTTCGTGCTCGGCGCGATCATGGGGGCCCTGAGCCTGGTCGGGCTCGTGGTCTCGCAGCCGGTCCGAGGACGGGCTGGGGTACGGGGCCGGCCTGCTGCTGTTCCTGTTCGGCGTGGCCGTCATCTTCGCGCTCATCCATCGCAGCACCGGCCATCCGCCGGCGGCCAGGCGGCGGCACTGAGCCGGGCGCCGCCGTCAGGGGCCGGGAAAGAGCCCCGGCGTCCAGCCGCGGAGGTCGATAGTAGAGAAGCCCGACCCATTCGTGGACGGCGTCGTCGAGGACGGCCAGCCGGCCGGTGACCGGGAGGGAGAGCGACATCGGGAGGAGGGGGCCGGTCTGGTAGTCGACCGGCCAGGGGACGACGTCCCAGCCGACCCGCCGGAAGACGCCGACCGAGCGCGGCATGTGCGCGGCCGAGGTGACGAGCAGCCAGACCTGGCCCGGCTGCGGCTGGACCAGCTCCCTGGTGAGGACCGCGTTCTCCCAGGTGGTGCGGGCGCGGTCCTCGAGGCGGATCCGATCGGCGGCGATGCCGTCCAGGGCGAACCATTGGCCGGCGACCGCTGCCTCCGTGGCTCCGCCCGGGAGGATCGCCACGGTGCCGCCGGTGTGGACCAGCAGGGCGCCGGGGAAGCGGCGGGCGAGGGCGGCGCCCTCCATGAGCCGCTCGGCATGGTCGTTGACGGCGACGACATGGCGGACGGCCGTGATGTCCGGGGCCACGGCGCCGCCCAGGACGATGATGCCGTCGACATGGGCGGGCGGGGAGGCCGGCCGCGGGAAGCGGTCCTCGAGCGGGCGCATCAGGAGGTCGCCCACCGGCAGCACGCCCAGGACCAGCAGGAGCGTGGCCAGGGTCAGCGCCGGGACGTTGCGCCGCCCGCGCCGCGATCGCCGGAGGCAGGCGAGAAAGAGAAGAAGGACCAGAAAATTGCTGGGCGTGAGGAGCCAGCCGAGGAGCTTGCTCAGGACGAACATGGGCTGGGCTCGCCGGGCTGGGGGTGACCGTGTGGGCCGGCTCCCTAGCACGGGGCAGGCCGTTGCGGCAGGGGTCGGAAGGGTGCTTCATGCGCCCCGAGCCGCCACGCGAGGCCGGCCAGGCAAGGACGGCCACAGAAGGACGGCCACAGAAGGACGGGAAGACGGCATGCTCGGCAAGATCGACATCGAGGCGCTCGGCGACCTCGTGGGGTGCGGCGAGATCGACACGGTGGTCGCGGCGTTCACGGACATGCAGGGGCGGCTGGTCGGCAAGCGCGTCACCGGCCGGCACTTCCTCGAGGCGGTGAAGGACGAGTGGCACGCCTGCGACTATCTCCTGACGGTCGACATGGAGATGGAGCCGGTGCCGGGCTTCAAGGCGGCCTCCTGGGACAAGGGCTATGGCGACTTCGTGCTCCGGCCCGACCTCGGGACGCTGCGGCGCATCCCCTGGCTCGAGGGGACGGTGCTCGTGCTGAGCGACGTGCTGGACCACCATGGCGACGAGCTGCCGGTCAGCCCCCGGGCGATCCTGAAGCGCCAGCTCGGCCGCCTCGCCGAGCGCGGCTTTTCGGCCAAGATGGCCTCGGAGCTCGAGTTCTATCTGTTCGACGAGGATTTTCGGGCCTGCCGCGACAAGCGCTACCAGGATCTCCGCACCTCGGGCTGGTACATCGAGGACTATCACGTCCTCCAGACCACCGAAGGTCGAGCCGCTGCTGCGGGCGATCCGGAACGGCATGGAGGGGGCGGGCATCCCCGTGCAGGAGAGCAAGGGCGAGTGGGGGCCCGGGCAGCAGGAGCTGAACCTTGTCTATGCCCCGGCGCTCGAGATGGCCGACCGCCACGTCGTCTACAAGAACGGCGTGAAGGAGATCGCCTGGCAGCAGGGCCGGGCGGTGAGCTTCATGGCCAAGTGGAAGAAGGAGCTGGCCGGCTGCAGCAGCCACATCCACAGCTCGCTCTGGCACGCCGAGGGCGACGAGCCGGCGTTCGCCGACGCCTCGGTGGAGGATGGCGTGACGCCGCTCTTCCGCCAGTTCCTCGCGGGGCAGCTGGCCCTGGCGCGGGAGCTTTCCTATTTCCTGGCGCCTTACGTCAATTCCTACAAACGCTTCCAGGCGGGCTCGTTCGCGCCGACGAACGTCGTCTGGAGCCGGGACAATCGCACGGCCGGCTTCCGCGTCATCGGGCAGGGGACTGCGACGCGGGTCGAGTGCCGCATCCCCGGCGCGGACGTGAATCCCTATCTCGCGTTCGCGGCGCTTCTCGCAGCCGGCCTGCATGGGATCGAGGAGCGGCTCGAGCTCGGAGCGCCCTTCTCGGGCGACGCCTACAAGTCGGCGGTCTTGCCGTCGGTGCCGCGGACGCTGCACGACGCGGTGGCGCTGCTCGACGGCTCCGTCGCGATGCGGGCCGCCTTCGGCGACGACGTCGTCGACCACTATGTCCATGCCGGCCGCTGGGAGCAGGCGCAGCACGACGGGGCGGTCACGGACTGGGAGCTGGTGCGCTATTTCGAGCGGGCCTGACCCGCCGCCTCACGCCCTTGTCATTGCGGCGGGGCCGCGGCGGTGCTTCCGACTGCGCTAGGATCGAGCCCGCACGAGGGTAAGAGGACGCCATGCATTGCAGCCGCCGAAGCCTCCTTCTCGGGACACTGTCGACGATTGTCGCCGCTTCCGCGACCGACGCTGCCGACTTCGCCGCTGTTCGCGAGCGGGCGCGCGGCCAGACGGTTTTTTTCTATGCATGGGGGGGCTCGCCGCAGATCAACGACTACATCGCCTGGGCGGGTGCCCGGACCCTCGCCCGTTTCGGGGTCGGGCTGACGCAGGTCAAGCTCACCGATACCGGCGAGGCGGTGAGCCGCGTGCTGGCCGAGAAGGAGGCCGGGCGGGACAGCGGGGGTGCCGTCGATCTGGTCTGGATCAATGGCGAGAACTTCGCGGCGATGAAGGAGAAGGGCCTTCTGTTCGGCCCCTTCGCGAGGGACCTGCCGGGTTTTGCGCTGGTCGACACAGTGGGGAAGCCCACCACGCTCGTGGACTTCACGATTCCGACCGAGGGCTATCGAGAGCCCCTGGGGGATGGCCGAGCTCGTTTTCCTCTATGACCAGACGCCGGTCCCGGAGCCGCCGCGCTCCGCCGAGGCGCTGCTCGCCTGGTGCCGCTCCCATCCGGGGCGCTTCACCTACCCGGCGCCGCCGGACTTCGTCGGCGCCACGTTCCTCAAGCAGATCCTCTACGAGACCATGGCCGATCCGGCGCGCCTCGCCCGGCCGGTCACGGCGACCGGGATCGGGCCGCTGTCGGCCCCGCTCCTCGCCTGGCTCGAGGCGGTCAACCCGCATCTCTGGCGGGGCGGCCGGACCTATCCGGCCTCCTACGAGGCCCAGCACCAGCTCCTGGCCGACGGCGAGCTCGATTTCTCGATGAGCTTCAATCCGGCCGAGGCCTCGAGCCTGATCCTGGCCGGGCGCCTGCCGAAGACCGTGCGCACGGCGATCTTCAGCAAGGGCAGCATCGGCAACACGCACTTCGTGGCGATCCCGTTCAACGCGGCGCACAGGGATGGCGCCATGGTCGTGGCCGATTTTCTTCTGTCGCCCGAGGCGCAGGCGCGGAAGGAGGACACGCGGTTCTGGGGCGATCCGACCGTGCTGGACCTGCAGAAGCTGTCGCCCGCCGATCGGAAGCTCTTCGCCGATCTGGACCTCGGTCCCGCGACCCTGCCGCCGGACAGGCTCGTGCCGGTTCTGCCCGAGCCTCATCCATCCTGGATGGTGCTGCTCCAGAAGGCCTGGCGGGAGCGATTCGCCAGCTGACGGGCGCCGCCTCCGCTCCGGCGCTGCGCCTCGTCCCGGCGCTGACGCTGGCCTTGTTCCTGGGCCCGCTCGCGGCGGGGCTGATCGCGACCGTCCTGCCGGCGTTCGGCTGGCTGCCGGCTCTGGGAAGGACCAGCCTCGGCCTCGCACCCTGGCGGGCGCTCGCGGGCGAGCCCGGCCTCGGCCCGGCCCTGGCGCTCAGCGTCTCGTCCGGCGTGGCCGCCACGCTCCTGGCCCTTCTGCTCGCCGTCGCCGCGGCGGCGGCGCTGCACGATCGGCCGGCGCTCCGCTGGGCGCGGCCGCTTCTGGCGCCGCTGCTCGCCGTCCCGCATCTGGCGGCAGCGACGGGCTTCGCGTTTCTCGTCGCCCCGTCGGGCCTGATCCTCCGGCTGATCTCGCCCTGGGCGACCGGCCTCCATCGGCCGCCGGACCTCCCGACCCTCCAGGACCCGTGGGGCGTCTCGCTCGCGGTCGGGCTGGCCCTGCGCGAGGCGCCGTTCCTGCTGCTCGCGATCCTTGCCGCCCAGGAGCAGCGCCGGCTGGAGCACCCTCTCGCAGCGGCCCGCTCGCTCGGCTGCGGCCCCGTGGGCGCCTGGCTGAAGGTGGCCCTCCCCGCGGTCTGGCCGCTCGTCCGTCTGCCGACGCTGGCCGTCCTCGTCTTCGGGCTCTCCGTCGTCGACGTCTCGATCGTCCTCGGCCCCAACGCGCCGCCCACCTTGGCCGTCCTGCTCCTCCGCTGGTTCGAGGACGCCGATCTCGAGCGGCGTCTGGAGGCGAGCGCCGGGGCGCTCCTCCTTCTGCTGGTCGTGCTGCTCGTCGTCCTGGCTCTGGCGATGCTCGAGATGCTGGTCCGTCGCTGCGGCCGCGGTTGGGCGAGCGGGGCCTCGAGGCCGGGCATCGAGCCGGTCTACCGCGCCCTCGGCGCGTCGGCGGCCGGCCTGGTGCTCGGGGCCGGCATCCTCTCGATCCTGGCCCTGGCCCTCTGGTCGGTCGCCGGACCCTGGCCCTTCCCCCGCCTCGTTCCCGCGGGCCTGGACTTTCGAACCTTCGGCGAGCGGCTGCCGGCGCTCGCCGGCCCGCTCGTCACGACCCTCGGCGTCGGGCTCGCGAGCGCCGCCTTGGCGCTCGCGGCCAGCCTCGGCTGTCTCGAGCACGAGACGGAGGGCCGTCCGGGCGCCGGGCCGCCGCGCCTCCTCTGGCTCGTCTATCTGCCGTTGCTCGTTCCCCAGGTCTCGTTCCTGTTCGGGCTCGAGATCCTTTTTCTCGATCTCGGGATCGACAGGACCTGGCCGGCGCTCGTCTGGTCGCACCTCGTCTTCGTGCTGCCCTACACCTTCCTGATGCTGCGCGATCCCTACCGGCGCCTGGATCGCCGGCTCGTGGCCGCGGGCCGCACGCTCGGCCGCGGGCAGGCCGCCGTCTGGGGGCGGATCAAGCTGCCGCTCCTGAGGACGCCGATCCTGGCCGCGTTCGCGATCGGGTTCAGCGTGAGCGTGGCGCAATATCTGCCGACGCTGCTGATCGGTGCCGGCCGCTTCCGGACGCTGACGACCGAGACCCTGGCGCTGGCGGCCAGCGGCGACCGACGGCTGACCGGTGCTGCGGCGCTGGTGCTGGCGGCCCTGCCGCTCGTGCCTTTGGCGCTGGCCCTCAGCTCGGCAGCGGCGCGAAGAGGGCCTCGACGTCCGCCTCGCTGAAGGCGAGGGATCCCGTGTTGCCGCCCAGGAGGCCCTCGTAGAGCGCCTTCTTGCGCGCCTGCAGCTCGACCATCTTCTCCTCGACGGTGCCGCTCGCGATCAGCTTGTAGACGAAGACCGTCTTGTCCTGGCCGATGCGGTGCGCCCGGTCCGTGGCCTGGGCCTCGACGGCCGGGTTCCACCAGGGATCGTAGTGCACGACGGTATCCGCCGCCGTCAGGGTCAGGCCGACGCCACCCGCCTTGAGGCTGATGAGGAAGATCGGCACCTCCCCGTCCTGGAAGCGGTTCACCGGCGTCTCGCGGTCGCGGGTCCGGCCGGTCAGCTTGACGAAGGGCAGGCCTTCGGCCGTCAGCGCCTCGTCGATCAGGTCGAGCATCTCCACGAACTGCGAGAAGACGATGATGCGCCGCCCGGTCTCGACCATGCTCGAGAGCATCTCCATGAGCAGCTCGAACTTGGCGGAGGTGGCCGCCGCATGGCCGCCGCCGCTCTTCAGGAGACGCGGATCGCAGCACACCTGGCGGAGCTTGAGCAGCGCCTCGAGGATCGCGATGTTGCTCTGGCCGAGGCCCTTCGTCCTGATCTCGGCGCGGACGCGATCGTGCATGGCGAGGCGGACGCTCTCGTAGAGGTCGCGCTGGCCCTCGCCGAGCTCGATCTCCTGCAGGACCTCGGACTTCGGCGGCAGCTCGGCCGCGACCTGGGCCTTGGCGCGGCGCAGCATGAAGGGCCGGACGCGGGCCGCCAGCAGCGCCTGGCGCTCGGTGTCGCCCTCCTTCTCGATGCGGTTGCGGAACACCCGCCGGAACTGCTCGCGGTCGCCGAGGAAGCCCGGCATCAGGAAGTTGAACACCGACCAGAGCTCGCCCAGGTGATTTTCCATGGGCGTGCCCGTGAGGGCCAGGCGCTGCTCGGCGCGGAGCTGGCAGGCGGTCCTGGCGAGCTTGGTCGCCGGGTTCTTGATCGCCTGCGCCTCGTCGAGGATGACGAGACGATAGTCGTGCCTCACCAGGAGGTCGCGGTCGCGGACGAGGAGCGCATAGCTCGTCAGCACGACATCGTGCCCGTCGATCTCGTCGAACAGCTCGCGCCGGTCGTTGCCGTGCAGGATCAGCAGGCTGAGGCCCGGGGCGAAGCGGTGGATCTCGTTCCGCCAGGTCGGGATGAGGCTCGTCGGGGCCACCACCAGGCAGGGCCGGTCGAGCCGGCCGAGGTTCTTCTCGGTCAGGATGTGAGCCAGCGCCTGGAGGGTCTTGCCGAGACCCATATCGTCCGCCAGCACGCCCGAGAGGCCGAAGCTCGACAGGAACTGGAGCCAGGACAGGCCCTGCTGCTGGTAGGGGCGGAGCTGCGCCTTGAGGCCGGGCGGCGGAGGGACCAGCGGCACATCGCCGACCTCGCCCAGCCGGCGGGCCATCGTCATGAGCTGCTCGCCGCCGGTCCAGGTGAGCCCGTCCTGCGGCAGCCCGCGCTCGAGTGCTGCGAGGCGGGTCGCCTCCAGGCGCTCGAGGCGCAGCGTCCCGCTCTCGTCGATCGCGTCCCTGCGCGAAGAGCTCGTAGAGCGATTCGATGACCGCCTTGAGGCGGGAGGCGGGGATCGGCACGAGGCGGCCGTCCGGCAGGGTGCCGTAGACCGGCTCGTCGCCGAACTCGCCGAGCGCCTGCGGGGTCATCTCCTCGGGCGCCCGATGGAAGAGATCGAGCAGCACCGGCAGCAGGGGCACGCGCTCGCCGTCGACCTCGATGCCGACATTGACCTCGAACCAGTCGATGCCGCTGTCGTTGATCTCGACGCTCCAGCGATCGCTCGGGCGCATGACCCTGTAGGGATAGCTGGGATCGAACGTGATCCTCCAGCCCTCGGCGGCGAGGCGCGGCAGGTCGCCGTGATTGAACTCGACCCAATGCAGGCTGACGTCGTCCTCCTCGTCCTCCTCGAAGGTGAAGTCCTGGCGGGCGGACTCCGGCGCGAAGCGGCCGAGGCCGGTCGGGCCCAGGGGCTGCAGCCCGAGCTTGTTGATCCGCTCGATGAGCTGCACCTCGGAGACCGCGTCGCGCGACATGACCATCAGGCGGTTGTCGACCACGTGGTTGATCTCGCTGCGGCCGTCCTGCCAGCCGATCTCGAAGCCCGCATAGTCGAAGGTCACCTTGGCGAGCGGCAGGTCGACCTCCTGCTCCTCGCGCTTCCAGCCGAGGCCGCGGCTCACGGTGACGCGAGGGCAGTGCAGATGGAGGACCGGGACGGGCTTGATCTCGACGCGCTCGCGGCGCTTCAGCGATTCGGGCAGGGGGATCAGGTCGCCGACCGGCTGCAGCCGCTGACGGACCAGCGTCGCGGCCGTGGCCGGCACGGCCGGCGCCCTCAGCAGCACCGCCGAGACCCGATCGGGCACGTCGGTCCGGACCGGGCCGCAGGTGTGCCGCTCGAGGTCGATGTACCAGGGCGCCCCGAGCGCCAGGACGACGACGTCGTCCTGGCGGTCCTGCAGCTCGCAGACGACGTGCTGCTGACCGTCGGCATCGAACCGCCAGCCGAGGCTGCCCCGGCGCGGCTCCCCGTAGGTGAGCGCCACGCTCCGGCCGTTGCGCCAGTGACAGCGACCCGTCTCGAGCATGCGCCGCAAGGTCTCGGCGTCGGCCGGCCCGCCCAGGCGCCGGCTCTGGCCGCCGCCGTTGACGAGCAGCCGGCCGATGATCTGATCCTCGAGGCGGAGGAAGCTCGGCGGCTCCTCGCTCACCAGGGTGCCGATGGCCAGCGGCTGCTCGCGTCCGTAGGCGCCGCCCTGGAGCTGGCGGGCGCGGACCGTGGACACGGCGATGGGCTGCGCCACGCCCGTGTCCCGCCAGGAGCGCTGGCCGGGCTCGAGAAGGTAGAGCACGCATTCGCCGCCATCGGCGGCACCGTTCATCACGACCGCCTTGGCGGCACCCGTCAGGCGGCCGATCCAGCTCTCCAGCTCGCCGTCGACGGCCGAGGGCGCCTCGTCGGGGTCGGGAGCGGACGAGCGCTCCAGGACGCCGATCAGCGTGGCCGCGGCATGCTCGCACTCGGAGTAGACGAGGCAGGTGCAGGTGCTGCTCAGCCGCACCCGCCCGCCGCGCCCGTTCGCGATCTTGACCCGGGTCAGGAAGGGCGCCCGTCGCTCGCCGCGCACCCTGCCGGTGACCGATCGGCCGTCGCGCTCGACCTCGACGTCGATCACGGCACCCGTCGCCGCGAGCTCCTCGCCCCGTCGCCAGGCCGGCACGGGGAACAGGCGCTCGAGATCAGCTCGATTGAAAGGTAGCATCGCGCTCTGACACTTGCATGAATCTGTTGTTCTTGGATTTTCGTAATCGAAGGCCGCCAGTCGAGTACCTTGGCATATCTGCCGTTGGGCGCCAAGTGCGCTTATCGTCCGAGAGCGCAGATTTCGCCCACATAGTGCATCCCGGTCGCCCAGGGTGCCGCCCGGTGCGACCCATCGGCTTCCGGCGTCGCGGGAGCGACCGGTCGTCTATCCGGATTCGTCAAACCCGCCAGCCATCCTGTTCGCCCCGTACGCGCAAAACAACACTCATCTTATGTCATTCGATACGAAACACGCAACAGGCTGGACTCGGTAGATTTTGCTCCGTGATGCGATGCCGGCCCGCGGCGGGGCGTCACCATCTGGCGCTCGCGGGCGGCGTCCCTATCATGAAGGATGGTCCGGGGTGAGTCGCCTCCACGGCCGCCGGCTCGCGGCGGTGGACGACATCGCACCGGTCAGGCGACGGGCGCGGCGTGCCTGCGGCTACGCCGGCGGCTCCGACTGGCTCACCGACGAGGGAGGCGGCCCCGATGATGCCCCTGCAGGTCACGTTCCACAATGTCGAGAGGTCCGAGGCGCTCGAGACCCGTGTGCGTGAGCGGGCGGCGCGTCTCGAGCGGCTCTGCCGGGACATCACCGCCTGTCGGGTCGTCGTCGCCATCCCCCACAAGAGCGCCGGGAGCGGCAAGCATGCCCTCTCGCTCGCCGTCGAGCTCGACGTCCCCGGCCAGCGCCTCGTCAGCCGGCGCGAGCAGATGCCGCGCGAGGCCAAGGACGGTCTCGGCCATCTCGTCGTCGAGGTGTTCGAGGTGCTCGAGCGCCAGCTCGAGGACTATGTGCAGCTGCGGCGTGGCGAGACCAAGGCCCGGGCCGCCGACGCGCTCCAGACCGGCCGGATCGTCCGGCTCTTCCCGGACCAGGGCTACGGCTTCGTCGAGGTGGGCGGCAGCACCGCGCTGCACTTCACGCCGCGGGCGCTGCAGGGGCTCGCCTTCGAGGAGCTCACGGTCGGCATGGACGTGGCCTGCACGCGCGCAACCGAGGACGGTCCGATGGGCCCGCAGGCGAGCTCGGTCCGCCGGCTGGGCGAGCAGCAGCGGATGAGCCGCGGCTAGGCGGCGGCTCCCCGGGGCGGGCGCATCGGGCTGACCTCGGTCGGACGCCCGGGCAGGTCCAGGCGAGCCGTGCGCGGCGGGCTCGAGGCGACGATGCGCCCGCCCCGGATGACCTGGAGACGCGCCGCCCTGAGGCGGATCGCCTCGATGGGGTCGGCCGCCTCGAGGACGACGAGGTCGGCGCGGCAGCCGGGCAGGACGCCGTAGCCCTCGAGGCCGAGGATCCGCGCCGGCCGCTCCGTCACCGACGCGAAGCAGGTGGCCATCCCCTCGAGGCTGGTCATCTGCGCCACGTGCAGCGCCATGTGCGCGACCTCGAGCATGTCGCCCGAGCCCAGCGGGTACCAGGGATCCATGACGCAGTCGTGGCCGAACGCGACCAGGATGCCCTGGGCCAGCATCTCGGGCACGCGGGTCATGCCGCGCCGCTTCGGGTAGGTGTCGTGGCGGCCCTGCAGCGTGATGTTGATGAGCGGGTTCGCGATCGCGGCGACGCCCGCCTCGGCGATCAGCGGCAGGAGCTTCGAGACATAGTAGTTGTCCATGCTGTGCATGGAGGTCAGGTGCGAGCCGGCGACCCGGCCGCCGAGCCCGAGGCGCCGGGTCTCGAACGCCAGGCTCTCGATGTGGCGGGACAAGGGATCGTCGGTCTCGTCGCAATGCAGGTCGACCATGAGCCCGCGCTCGGCCGCGATCTCGCAAAGGTCGGCCACGGAACGCCGGCCGTCCTCCATCGTCCGCTCGAAATGCGGGATGCCGCCGACGATGTCGACGCCCCTGTCGAGGGCGCGCAGGAGATTGGCCCGCGCGTCGGCCGAGCGGTAGAGGCCGTCCTGCGGGAAGGCCACGAGCTGGAGCTCGAGATAGGGCCTCACCCGCCGCCGCACCTCGAGCAGGGCCTCGACGCCGACGAGCCGGTCGTCGCAGACGTCGACATGGCTGCGGATGGCGCCGATGCCCTGGGCGACCGCGAGGTCGCAATAGGCGAGCGCCCGCTCGGCCACGGCCTCGACCGTCGAGCAGGGGCTTCAGCTCGCCCCACAGGCCGATGCCCTCGAGGAGCGTGCCCGAGCGGTTGAGCCGCGGCAGGCCCAGCGACAGGGTCGCGTCCATGTGGAAGTGGCAGTCGACGAAGGGCGGCGTCACCAGCCGGCCCGTGGCGTCGATCTCGGACCGCGCCGCGGCTGCGATCGCCGGGCCCACCTCCCGGATCAGGCCGCCCTCGATCAGGATGTCGACGCCCGTCTCGCCCGAGGGCAGGTTGGCGCGACGGAGGATCAGGTCGGGCTGCATTCGTTCATCCGCTTGCTCTTGCGGGCCACCGCCGGCTCAGCATCCTGGAGGATCGCGGCCGCACGTGACCTCGCTCGGGCACCGACCTAGCAGAGGAGCCCCGCCCTGACCACTCGTGGGCCGGACGCGACGCCGGGGAGACGAGCCGGGCCGGGCCCTGCCGGTCGGCCACGCTGCTCAATAGCTTGACGGTAGCATTCGTGGCGGCGAAGAGAGCGTTCGAGGCGATTTGGAGAGGGCGTGCAGCGCTGCCCCCGGCCCCGCCTCCAGGAGCCCGATGAGCCCTGACCTCGTTCTGCGCGATGCCGGGCCCGGCGATGTCGGGGCGCTCGTCGGGCTCGAGAGCCGGTCCTTCGGCGGCGATCATCTGAGCCGCCGCAGCTTTCGCAGGCTGATCGGCCGGTCGAGCGCCGGGCTGATCGTGGCGGACTGCGACGGTCGGCTCGTCGGCTACGCGCTCCTGCTGTTCCGGCGAGGCAGCCGGAAGGCCCGGCTCTACTCGATCGCGCGCGACGCGGAGGCAGCGCCGCCGGGCACGGGCCGGGCGCTGCTGGCGGCGGCGGAGCGCCTGGCCGCTGCGAGCGGGGCCCGAGAGCTGAGGCTCGAGGTGCGGACGGACAATGCCGCCGCCTTGCGTCTCTACGAGGCCAGCGGCTATCGGCTTGGGGGTCGGCGACGCGGCTATTACGAGGACGGCGCGGATGCCCTCAGGATGGCCAAATTTCTGGTGAAGGATGGCGCATGACCGGCTGGCTGATCGTCGTCGACCGATTGAGCGATCTGCCGCAGGCCCTCGAGGGGCTGCCGGTCATGACCACGCGCGACTATATCCAGCGGCCGCGCGCGGCCGGGCGACTGCCGCCCAAGGTCCTCAATCTCTCCCGCGACTACGGCTACCAGACGCTCGGCTATTTCTGCTCGCTGCTGGCCGAGGCGCGCGGCCACAAGATCGTGCCGAGCGTGACGACGATGCTCGAGCTGCGGCGGCGGAATTTCTATGCCTATGCTCTGCCTGACCTCGAGGAGCTCCTCAACCGCACCCTCCGTCGCCTGGCCGAGCCGCCCCAGACCTCGTTCCGCCTGCTCGTCTGCCTCGGCCATGCCGACGACGGACGCCTCGCCCGCTTCGGCCGCCAGCTCTACGACTGGCTGCGCTGCCCGATCCTGGAGGTGTTCGTTCAGGCCGGCGAGCGGTGGCGGATCCGGCGGGTGGCCCCGGTCGGGATCAACGAGCTGGGCCCGGACGGCAAGGCGATGCTGGCCCAGGCCGTCCAGGCCCAGCTCAAGAGCCCGTGGCGCGACCCCAAGGCCAAGGTCCTGCCGCGCTTCACGCTCGCCGTCCTGTTCGACGCCAAGGAGAAGCTGCCGCCGAGCGAGCCGCAGAGCCTGCGGCATTTCGGACGCGTCGCCGAGCGGCTGGGCCTGGGCGTCGAGCTCATCGGCAGGCACGATCTCGACCGCCTGCCCGAGTACGACGCGCTCTGGATCCGCGAGACCACCAACATCGACCACCACACGTTCCGCTTCGCCAAGCGCGCCGAGCAGGAGGGCATGCCGGTCATCGACGATCCGACCTCGATCGTCCGCTGCACCAACAAGGTCTACCTGGCCGAGCTGATGGCCGCGAACGACGTCGCCACACCCAGGACCGTCACCATCTCGAGCGTGCGCGAGCTCGAGGAGCTCGAGCGCCAGCTCAGCTATCCCATGGTCCTCAAGATCCCGGACGGGTCGTTCTCCCGTGGCGTCAGCCGGGTGGGCAGCCGTGCCGAGCTCGAGCGCAGCGTGCGCGGCATGCTCGAGGATTCCGATCTGATCCTGGCGCAGGAGTTCATGCCGACCGACTATGACTGGCGGGTCGGCGTGCTCGACGGCGAGCCGCTGTTCGTGACCCAGTACAAGATGGCCCGCAACCACTGGCAGATCGTCCACCACAAGGAAGGCGGCAGGACGGTCGAGGGTGGCTTCCAGACCCTTCCCATCGGGGAGACGCCGCCCTCCGTGGTCGGGGCGGGCGTCAAGGCCGCGCGGCTGATCGGGCGCAGCCTCTACGGCGTCGACATCAAGCAGAACGAGCGCGGCGTGTTCGTGATCGAGGTCAACGACAATCCGAACCTCAACATGGAGGTCGAGGCCAAGGCCGAGGGCGACGAGGTCTGGCGCCGGCTGGCCCAGTGGTTCCTGAAGCGCCTGGCATGAGGCAAAAAGAAGAGGCCCTCCGCGGGGGGCGGGGGGCCTCAAGGTCCAACCGACAGGGAGGACGGATCCGAAACGCCCGAGGCCGCTGAAGGCTCCCGGGCAATCGACGGATCAGGGCATCGTGCGGCGGCCGCGCATGAAGTGGGCCAAGAGGCTCACCACCAGCAGAACCAGGAAGACGAAGAAGAGGATCTGGGCGATCCCGGCCGAGGCCGAGGCCACGCCGCCGAAGCCCAAGAAGCCCGCGACGAGGGCGACGACGAGGAAGATCAGGGCCCAATACAACATGGTCAGGTACCTCTCAGGTGGCGCGTCTTGGAGCGCGTGGTCTCTCGGGACGATCGCGAGGTCTTCGACGACCCGGGCTGATCGCCCGCACAATCGACCCGACGATCCATGCTCGAGGAAACCGACGGCGGGCCTGTGGGTTCCGCGGCCGGGAACCGGGCTCTCGATCCGGCGTTTCGATTCCGGCCGGGGCGTGCGATCCTTCGCGCAAGGCGCCTTGTGCCCGCGGTCGGCCAACGAAGGAGGATGGGCGATGACCATGGACGATCAGGGGAACGTCGATCTCGCGACCCTGCAACGCGACATCTCCAAGATACGAGAGGATCTCATGAGCCTGCGCGACCATCTGAGCGAGGGTGTCAAGCAGCGGACCGACGAGGCGCGGGCCGCAGCCGAGGAGCGCATCGGCGAACTCAAGGACGAGCTCGACCGGCTGACCAGCGAGCTGGGGGTTCACGGCCGGGACGCCATGGCCAATGTCGAGCGTCACATCCACGAGCGGCCGATGACCAGCATCGCGATCGCTTTCGGGCTCGGCATGATCGTCAGCCGGTTCCTTCTCGGCCGACGCTGAGCCACCGGATCCTCCATGCTCGGCTCCCTGCTCGATCTCGACCATCTTCGCTGGAGCCTGCGGGGGCTGGTGCTGCGCCTGATCGCAGCGGTCCTCGCCCTCGTCGGATGCATCTTTCTCCTGATGGCCCTCTGGTGGGTGCTGGCGTTCTACCTGGCGGCGCCTTGGCCGGCCGTGGTGATGGGCGGCGGCTTCCTGCTGCTCGCCATGCTTTTCCTGCTCGTGGCCGCCGTCCGGCGCCCGCCGCCGAGGAGTGCTCCGGCTCCGCTCTCCCTCGCCGGCACGGCCGCGTCGACGGTCTTCGATATCGTGCGCCGCTACCCCATGGCGACCCTGCTCGCCGCCGTTGCGGCCGGCATCGCCACGGAATGGGTCTCGCCGCGCCGGCGGCGCTGAGGCTCCGCCGGAACCGCGGGCCCCTCTGCTCGTTTGCCCTTCGGGGCATCGAGCGGAGGAGTCCATCATGGCCGGCAACCGACAGGAAGACGCAGAAAGCCTCGACCCTCGCCTGACCTTCGGCACGCCCGAGGCGGTGCTGGCGCGGGACGACCTCGCGACGGCCGAGAAGCGCCGGATCCTGGAGCGCTGGCGCTACGACGAGGAGCGCCTCGCCGCCGCGTCGGCCGAGCATATGGAGGGCGGCGAGGAGCCGATGCTCGGGAAGGTCGCCGTGGCGCTGAGGGAGCTCGACGATCCGGGGGCCGAGGCGGAAGCCCACCTCGTGGTGGCCTTGTTCGACGATCCGGCCAGCTTCTCCGGCGCCGCCGACGATCTGGTGCAGGCCGGCATCCCCCGGGCCGAGATCAACATCCTGAGCTCCTACGACGCGCTCCGCCGCGCCTATGGCGATCTCGTGCCGCCCGAGGACGAGCTGGCCCGCGGCATCCGTGACCCCGACCGGGGTGCCCACGGCCAGGAAAGCGCCGGCGATGCCATCGGCGGCCTCGTCGGCGGGGTGGCCTATCTGGGCGGCATCCTGGGCCTCGGCGCCGCTGTCGCCACCGGTGTGGGGTTCGTGCCTCTGGCGATCGGCGGGGTGGTCGGCGGCGGAGCCATCGGCGGCCTGCTCGCCAAGGTCACGAGCGACCGCAACCTCGACACCTACAAGGACCAGCTGTCGAAGGGCGGGCTTCTGGTCGCGGTGGCGACGGGCGACGGCGCCGCCACGGCCGCGGCCGAGCGCATCCTCGCCGCCCATGGCGGCCAGCAGATCACGCTCGATCGACCGCCGGGGCCGGCCACCTAGAAGCGCAGCGCCTTGAAGGCCGCCGTCTGGGCGGTCAGGGCTTTCTCGGTCGGCAGGCGCTCCATCGACGAGGCGCCGTAGAAGCCGTTGCAGTGCCGCGTGTGCTTGAGGATGTAGTCGGCATCCTCGGGCATCGAGATCGGGCCGCCGTGGCAGAGGACGATGATGTCCTTCCTGACGCGCTTGGCGGCCTCCGCCCATTCGTCGATGAGCTGGGGGCAGTCCTCGAGCCTGAACGCGGTATCGGCGCCGATGGCGCCGCCGGTGGTGAGGCCCATGTGCGGCACGAGGATGTCGGCGCCGGCCTCGGCCATCGCCACGGCCTCCCCGGTCGAGAACACGTAGGGCGTGGTCAGCAGGTCAAGCTCGTGGGCGGCCCGGATCATGTCCACCTCGAGCCCATAGCCCATGCCGGTCTCCTCGAGCTGCTTCCTGATCGTGCCGTCGAACAGGCCCACGGTGGGGAAGTTCTGCACGCCCGCGAAGCCCATGTCCTTGAGCTGCCTCAGGAAATGATCGCGCAGCATGAACGGGTCGGTGCCGTTGACGCCGGCCAGCACCGGCGTCTTTTTCACGACGGGCAGCACCTCGTGCGCCATCTCGACGACGATGTCGTTGGCGTTGCCATAGGCCATGAGCCCGGCCAGCGAGCCGCGTCCGGCCATCCGGTAGCGTCCGGAATTGTAGATGACGATGAGGTCGATCCCGCCCGCCTCCTCGCACTTGGCCGAGAGGCCCGTGCCGGCACCGCCGCCGACGATCGGCTCGCGCCGGGCGACCATGCCCTGGAAACGCTCGAGCAGGGCCTTGCGCTCAAAACGGGGCATCCGACCTCTCCTAAGCCGCGATCTCGCGGAACTGCGTGACGACAGCCTCGGCGAAGGCCGGGTCGTTGATGGCGTGCGGCACCCTGACGAGCCGTCTTTTGGCGGTCGGCCGGACGTGCTTTTCGAGCGTCTCGAAGAGGGCGTTGTCGGCCGCCGGGTCGTAGAAGGGCTGACCCGGAGCGTCGATCAGCGAGACGCCCCCCTCGGGCAAAAGGAACCGGACCGGCCCCTCCATCCGGTTCAGCCGCTCCGCGATCCACTCGGCCATGCGCACGTTCTCGTCGGGAGTCGTCCGCATCAGCGTGACCTGCGGATTGTGGACATAGAGGTTGCGGCCGCGGAACCGTTCCGGGACCGTATCCATCGCCCCGAAGTTCACCATGTCGAGGGCACCCACCGAGCCGACATAGGGCACCCGCGTGCGGATCATCGCGCCGAAGCGGTCGTCGGTGCACGGAAAGACGCCGCCGAGCAGAAAATCGCAGACCTCGGTCGTGGTGAGGTCGAGGACGCCCGCGACGAGGCCGCTGTCGACGAGCTTTTCCATCGACTGGCCGCCGGTGCCGGTGGCGTGGAAGACGAGACAGTCGTACCGGGACGCCAGCGCCTTCGTCACCATCTGGACGCAGGGTGTCGTCACTCCGAACATGGTGAGGCCGAGCGCCGGCTTGTCCTCGGTCGCCGGCGTGGGGATGGCGTTCCTCATCATCCCCGCCAGCGCATGCGCGGCGTTGCCGAGGACGCGCCGCGAGATGCGGTTGAGGCCCTGGACGTCGGTGACCGAGTACATCATGGCGATGTCGGAGGGGCCCACATAGGGGGCGACGTTGCTGCTGGCGACGGTCGAGACGAGGACCTTGGGCGTGCCGATCGGCAAGGCGCGCATCGCGGGCGCCACGAGCGCCGTGTTGCCGGAGCCCCCGGCACCGATCATGCCGCCGATATCGTCCCGGGTCCGCACGAAGCGCTCCAGCGCCACGGCCATGCCGCTCGACTGCCTTGCCGCGGTCGCCCTGCCCGAGCACGGCTGCGGCACCGTCCGGATGATGGGCCGCGACCTCGGTCGGAGGCACGTCGACGCCCGAGCCGTCGCTTTGCGTGCCCACGTCGACCGTCAGCACGTCGAGACCGGCAGCGCCGAGCCGCTGGGCGATGTAGCGGAGCTCGGCACCCTTGGTGTCGAACGTGCCGACGACATAGGCCCTGCTCACCGCTCGTCCTCCCTGGTCTGCCCGCGGCCTCGCCGGTGGCCCGGGCTTCTCGTCGCTCCTCGGCCCGGAGAATAGAGCCCGAGCCGCAAAGGCCAAGCGCTTCCGGCGTCCAGGTCTTCGCCGCTTTCCGTCGCCGGCTCGCCGTACTAGGTGGAGAGAGAATGATCAGGCGGGTGGCAGGTGATGGCAGCGAGCACGGATGGCCCGAAGCGGGCCCGGGGAAGCGGCCGGCGCGGCCGGGCGGTGCCCAAGGGGCGCCAGCTCGATCCCGCGGCCCTCGAGGAGGTTCGCCTGGCCCTCGGCGACATGCCGCGACGCCGCGACCTGCTGATCGAGCAGCTGCATCTCGTCCAGGAGGCCTTCGGCCATCTCTCCGCCGCCCATCTGCGGGCGCTGGCCGAGGAGATGCGCCTGCCCGAGGCCGAGGTTTACGAGACCGCGACCTTCTATGCCCATTTCGACGTCGTGAAGGAGGACGGGAGGGCACCGCCGGCGGTCACGGTGCGGGTCTGCGACAGCCTCACCTGCGCCATGCTCGGCGGCGAGAAGCTCCGCCACGACCTCGCGGCCGCTCTCGACCCCGCCCTGGTCCGGGTCGTGCGGGCACCCTGCATGGGCCGCTGCGCCGAGGCGCCGGCCTGCGTCGTCGGGCATCACGACATAGCGCCCGCCTCGGTCGATGCGGTCCGCGCCGCCGTCGCGCAGCGGCGCGTCGAGCCCGAGCTGCCGGCCTATATCGGCCTCGACTCCTACCGCGCGGACGGTGGCTACGAGCTTCTCGGCGAGCTTCGCGACCAGACAGCCGAGAAGCCTCGGCCCGGGCGCACCTTCGAGGATGTCATCGATGCGCTGGAGCGGGCCGGGCTGCGCGGGCTCGGCGGCGCCGGCTTTCCGACGTTCCGCAAGTGGAAGATCGTTCGCGAGCAGCCCAGGCCCCGCTACTTCGCGGTCAACGCCGACGAGGGCGAGCCCGGCACCTTCAAGGACCGCCACTATCTCGAGCGCGATCCGCACCGCTTTCTCGAGGGTGCCCTGATCGCCGCCTGGTCCGTCGAGGCCGATCGGGCCTTCATCTATTTGCGTGACGAGTACGCGCACATTCGCGAGGTCTTGAGACGCGAGATCGCAGCGCTCGAGGCGGCGGGCCTGGTGCCGGCCGGCTATCTCGAGCTGCGCCGCGGTGCTGGCGCCTATATCTGCGGCGAAGAATCGGCGATGCTCGAGAGCATCGAGGGCAAGCGCGGCCTGCCGCGGAACCGGCCGCCCTACGTCGCCTCCGTCGGCATCTTCGATCGCCCGACGCTGGTCAACAATGTGGAGACCCTCTTCTGGATCCGCGACATCGTCGAGAAGGGCCCCGAGCTGTTCGCCGCCCAGGGGCGGCACGGCTCCAAGGGCCTGAGGAGCTTCTCCGTGAGCGGCCGGGTACGGGAGCCCGGCGTCAAGCTGGCGCCGGCCGGCATCACCTGTGCCGAGCTGATCGACGAGTTCTGCGGCGGCATCGCCGAGGGTCACGTCTTCAAGGCCTATCTCCCGGGCGGCGCCTCGGGCGGCATCCTGCCGGCCAGGATGGCCGACATCCCCCTCGACTTCGGCAAGCTCGAGCAGCACGGCTGCTTCGTCGGCAGCCATGCCGTGGTCGTCCTCTCCGACCAGGACGACCTCAAGGCTGCGGCGCTGAACCTCATGCGCTTCTTCGAGGACGAGTCGTGCGGCCAGTGCACGCCCTGCCGCGTCGGCACCGAGAAGGCCGTCAAGCTGATGGAGGGCGAGGTCTGGGACACGAGCCTTCTGGGCGAGCTGTCGACCGCCATGGCCGACGCCTCGATCTGCGGCCTCGGCCAGGCGGCGAGCAACCCCCTGAAGTGCCTGATCAGGTTCTTCCCGGAAGAGCTCGGCCTTGGCGGCCGCCCCGCGGCGGTTTAATGTAGGTATGTACCTACAAGGGAGTCCGGAGGTGCGCAGCGTATCGGCGCGTGAGGCCAATCAGCACTTCTCGGCGATCCTGGACGCCGCGGTCGGTGGCGAGGAGATCACCATCACGCGGCGTGGAAAGCCGGTGGCTAAGCTCATGCCGATCACCGAGTCACGGAGCGACGCGGAGCGGGAGCGCGAGCTGCAGGAGTTCATCGACTGGATCCGCGAGGGCGTGGACCTCGGGGCGTCCGTGCGATGGACGCGCGAGGAGATCTATGACGAGGCCTGTGGGATCACCCCTGAGCGATGAAAGTTACGCTCGACACCAACGTCCTCGTCTATGCCCTCAATCGTCGGGACCGGAAGCATGCGCTGGCCAGCGAGGTCGTCGTTCGGGCAGCGCGCGCCGACTGCGTTCAGACGCTTCAGAGCTTTTGCGAAAGCTTTCACGTCATAACCCGCAAGTTCCATCTCCCGGAAGTCGAGGCGATCGGCTTGGTCGGGCGGTTGAAGGCGCGCTTTCGGATCGTCGCGGCCGACCAATTGCATCTCGACGACGCGATGCGGGTCGTGCGCGACCATCGAATTTCCTTTTGGGACGCGCTCATGTGGGCCACCGCCAGAGCAGCAGGATGCCGTGTCATGCTCAGCGAGGACATGCAGGACGGAAGGGACCTGGACGGCGTGCGTTTCGTCGACCCCTTCAAGCCCGAGAACCGCGAGCTGGTCGACCTGATCCTGCCGCCATCGGAGGCGTGACGCCATGACCGAGACCATCCGCTTCACCCTCGACGGCCGCGAGGTCGAGGCCCAGGAGGGCGAGACGATCTGGCAGGTGGCGGCGCGCCATGGCGTGGAGATCCCGCATCTCTGCTGGCTGCCCGAGCCCGGCTACCGGGCCGACGGCAACTGCCGGGCCTGCATGGTGGAGATCGAGGGCGAGCGCGTGCTGGCGGCCTCGTGCATCAGGAAGCCCACAGCGGACATGAAGGTGCATGCCGGCTCGGAGCGGGCGCGCACCGCGCGGCGCATGGTCATGGAGCTGCTGCTCGCCGACCAGCCGCCCCGCGTCCGATGCCCACGACCACGGCAGCCGCCTCTGGCAATGGGCGGAGCGCCAGGAGATCGAGACGAGCCGCTTCCCGATGCGCGAGCAGTGGGCGCCCGACCCGTCCCACCCGGCGATGGCGGTCAATCTCGACGCCTGCATCCAGTGCAATCTCTGCGTGCGCGCCTGCCGCGAGGTCCAGGTCAACGACGTCATCGGCCTCGCCTATCGCGGGCACGGCGCGAAAATCGTCTTCGACCAGGACGACCCGATGGGCCTCTCGACCTGCGTCGCCTGCGGCGAGTGCGTGCAGGCCTGCCCGACCGGGGCGCTCATGCCGGCAAAGCTCGTCGATTCCGTCTCGGGCCGCGGCGACCGGCGGGTCGACCGCAGCGTCGACAGCGTCTGCCCCTATTGCGGCGTGGGCTGCCAGATCACCTATCACGTCCGCGACGACGAGATCGCCTTCGTCACCGGCCGCAACGGGCCCTCCAACGAGAACCGCCTCTGCGTCAAGGGCCGATTCGGCTTCGACTATGTCCGTCACCCGCAGCGGCTGACGCGGCCGCTGATCCGCAAGGAGGGCATGCCCAAGGTCGTCGACGACCCGATCGACCCCGCCGCCCCCTGGACGCATTTCCGCGAGGCCTCCTGGGAGGAGGCGCTCGAGGTGGCGGCCCGCGGCCTCGGCACGATCCGCGACGCCCATGGCGGGCGGGCGCTGGCCGGCTTCGGCTCGGCCAAATGCTCGAACGAGGAGGCCTATCTTTTCCAGAAGCTGGTCCGCGCCGGCTTCGGCACCAACAATGTCGACCACTGCACGCGGCTCTGCCACGCCTCCTCGGTGGCCGCCCTGATGGAGGGCATCGGCTCCGGCGCCGTCACGGCACCCTTCAACGAGGCCGCTCAACGCCGATCTGATCGTCGTCATCGGGGCCAACCCGACCGAGAACCATCCGGTCGCCGCCACCTTCTTCAAGCAGGCCGCGAAGAGGGGAGCCCGGCTCGTCGTGATGGACCCGCGCGGCCAGGCGCTCCGCAAGCACGCGACCTGGATGCTGCAGTTCCGTCCGGGCAGCGACGTCTCGATGCTGAACGCGATGATGCACGTGATCGTCGCGGAGGAGCTCTACGACAGGCAGTACATCCAGGCGCACACCGAAGGCTTCGAGCGCCTGAAGGACCATCTCGCGGCCTTCACGCCCGAGGAGATGGCCGAGATCTGCGGCATCGACGCGGCGACGATACGGGACGTGGCGCGGGCCTACGCCCGGGCGGAGCGGGCGATCATCTTCTGGGGCATGGGCATCAGCCAGCACATCCACGGCACGGACAATGCCCGCTGCCTGATCTCGCTCGCCATGATCTGCGGCCATGTCGGCCGGCCCGGCACGGGCCTGCACCCGCTGCGCGGCCAGAACAACGTCCAGGGCGCCTCGGATGCCGGCCTCATCCCGATGGTGTTTCCCGACTATCACAAGACCAGCGATGCTCCCTACCGGCAGAGCCTCGAGGCGCTCTGGGGCGCGACGCTGGACCCGGAGCCGGGGCTGACGGTCGTCGAGATCCTGGATGCGATCCACGCCGGGCAGGTCCGCGGCATGTACATCATGGGCGAGAATCCGGCGATGTCGGATCCCGACGCCCATCACGCGCGCCAGGGGCTGGCCAAGCTCGAGCACCTGGTCGTGCAGGACATCTTCCTGACCGAGACGGCGATGTATGCCGACGTCGTGCTGCCGGCCTCGGCCTGGCCCGAGAAGGCCGGCACCGTGACCAACACCAACCGGCAGGTGCAGATGGGCCGCCCGGCCCTGCCGCTGCCGGGCGAGACGAGGCTGGACTGGTGGATCGTCCAGGAGATGGCGCTGCGCCTCGGCCTGGACTGGCGCTACGGCGGCCCGGCCGATGTCTTCGCCGAGATGACGAAGGCCATGCCGTCGCTCGACAACATCACCTGGGAGCGCCTGTCGCGCGAGGGCTCGGTGACCTATCCCTGCCCGGCACCGGACCATCCGGGCCTGGGCGTCGTCTTCGGCGACGGCTTTCCGACCCCGACCGGGCGGGCCACCCTCGTGCCGGCGTCGATCATCCCGCCGGCGGAGCAGCCGGATGCCGCCTATCCGATGATCCTCACGACGGGGCGCACGCTCGAGCACTGGCACACCGGCGCCATGACGCGCCGGGCTTCCTATCTCGACGCGCTGGAGCCCGAGGCGTTCGTCGCCATGAACTCGAAGGATCTCCGCCAGCTGGGCGTCGGCGCCGGCGGCATCGTCAGGGTCGCCACGCGGCGCGGCGAGATCGAGCTCATGGCGCGCCAGGACAACGCCGTGCCCGAGGGCGTTCTGTTCATTCCCTTCTGCTACCGGGAGGCGGCGGCCAATCTCCTGACCAATCCGCAGCTCGACCCGTTCGGAAAAATCCCGGAGTTCAAGTTCTGCGCGGCGCGGGTCGAGCCGGGCTTGGCCCAGGCAGCCGAGTGAGGCCGGGCTCAGCGGCCGTCGCGGCGACGATAGACCTCGAGCTGCGGCAGCGCGCTGCCGTCATAGACATCGGGCTTGCGGATCAGCACGCGGCAGGCCTCGACGCGGCCATCCTCGAGACAGAAGGCGAGGATCGTCTCGGCCAGCTCCTCGAGCAGGTCGACATGAGGGTGGGCGGGCACCGTCTCGGTCAGGAAGCGGAAGAGCCGGTGATAGTTCGAGCGCATCGTCGAGCCGGCCCCCGCTCGGGAAGGCGCCACGGTGGCGGAAGAGCTCGAGGTCGACGACGATGCGCTGCGGCGCCGCCCGCTCCTCCTCGAACGCCCCGATCCGCACCAGGATCGCCACGTCGTGTAGGGCCACGCGCTCGAAGCTTCGGTCCCTGTCCCACATGCGGCGGGGTTTCCTCTCTCGCGTTGCGATGCCTTGCCCACAACGGCCCGTGCCGTCAGCTTTGCCGGCCGCGGTAGCGCAGAGCGTCGACCATCACGGCGAATGCCGGTGAGGCGTGACGCCGGCTCGGATAGTAGAGGTGATAGCCTGGAAAGGGCGGGCACCAGTCATCGAGCACCCGGACCAGCCGCCCCGCCTCGATGTCCGGAAGCGCCTGGTCCTCCGGCATATAGGCGATCCCCAGGCCTTCGAGCGCAGAGGTCAGCCGCAGGGCGATATTGTTGAGGACGAGCTGTCCCTCGACACGGACCTTGAGCTCGCGTCCCTCCTTCTCGAATTCCCAGGCGAGCAGGCCGCCATAGGTCGGCAGCCGGATATTGATGCAATTATGCTGCGTCAGGTCTTGCGGCGTCTCCGGTCGCGGATGCTTCTCGAAATAGATGGGCGATCCGACGACCGCCATGCGCATCTCGGGTCCGATCCGCACCGCGATCATGTCCTTGGCGACCTGTTCGCCGAGTCGCACGCCGGCGTCGTAGCCTTCGGCGACAATGTCGGTCAGACCATAGTCGACGATGATCTCCACATGGATGTCCGGATAGCTGGGCAGGAACTTCGCCAGCGCGGACTGAAGGACGGTGACCGCCGGATGCTCGCCGGCGGTGATCCGGAGCGTGCCTGACGGCTTGTCGCGCAGGGCGCTCAGGGCAGCGATCTCGTGTTCTATCTCCTCCAGCCTCGGCGCAACCGAGCGTAGCAGGCGCTCGCCCGCCTCGGTCGGCGAGACGCTGCGCGTGTTCCGGGTGAGCAAGCGCAGCCCGAGCCGCGCCTCCAGCCCCTTGATGGTTTGGCTGAGCGCCGATTGCGACACGCCCAGTTTCGCGGCCGCCTTGGTGAAGCTCCGCTCCCTCGCGACCAGGGCGAAGGCCGCGAGATTGTTGAAGTTCTCGCTCGACATTCATTAGCCCATCTTATGACGGAATGCCGATTATAGCGGTTAATCGCGGGCGGAGGCGAGCGCCATATGGTCTGAATGGAGATCGCTTCTCCGGGCCAACCGTCGTCGGCGCGTGACCGCCGCGAGACCCGAGCCCGGCCGGCGCGCTTCCCCGAGCTCTTGGGCCCCCGGAAGCGGCCTGATCGAAAGAGGACGACATGGAGACACGCACGCTTGGGAACGGCAATCCTGAAGTCTCGGCGATCGGCCTCGGCTGCATGGGCCTGAGCTACGGCCATGGCCCTGCGACCGATCGCGGGGAGGACCAGCGCGAGGAAATCGAGGACCGGAAGGCGGTGAGCACGAGCACCGATCTCCCTCAGGAGCGCTGGGGCCGCTCAGGATGAACGGCATGACGCGACGGACGATCCTCTCCGCGCCAACGCTCCTGGCGTTGGCGGCCGGCACTGCGGCAAGCGCGGGGCCGACCGGCACGCCGCAGCGCGCGGGATCGAAGATCCTGGTCGCCTATTTCACCCGCTCAGGAAACACGCGGGTCATCGCCGGCACGATTCATCGGGCGCTCGCGACCGACCTGTTCGAGATTCGACCCGCCCGGCCTTACCCCGAGGATTACGAGCAGACGGTCGAGCAGGCGCGGCAGGAACGCGATCGCGGCTATGAGCCGCCCCTGGAGGCGAGGGTCCTCGATATGACGGCCTATGAGACCGTCTTTCTCGGCTTTCCGATCTGGGGACAGACAGCACCGCCGGTGATCCGGTCCTTCCTCGGGGCGAACGACCTGTCGGGCAGGACTCTGCGTCCGTTCATTACCCATGGCGGCTATGGCCTCGGCAACAGCCTGGCCGTCCTCGCCGACCACGCGCCGGGCGCGCGGATCGAGCCCGCCTTCTCGATGGAGGCGGACCAGGAGCGGCGAACGCTCGACCAGGTCACGAGCTGGCTCGACAAGGTCGGGCTCAAATGACCCAGCGTGGCACAGGAGCAGAACCAACTCTGAAAGGAAACGAAAATGAAGACGCGCAAATTGGGAAAGTGCGGCCTCGAGGTCTCCGCCCTCGGCTTGGGCTGCATGAGCATGAGCGCCCTTTATGGGCCACCGGCCGACAAGGCCGAGATGATCGAGCTGATCCGGGCCGCCCATGAGCGTGGCGTCACCCTCTTCGACACGGCGGAATTCATATGGTCCGTTCGTCAACGAGGAGTTGGTCGGGGAGGCGCTGGAGCCCATTCGTGATCAGGTGGTGATCGCAACCAAGTTCGGCTTCGACATTTCGCCGACAGGCGAACGGAGCGGCGGTCTCGACAGCCGGCCGGAGCATATCAAGCAGGTCGCCGAGGCCGCCCTCAGGCGCCTGCGCACCGATCGCATCGACATCTTCTACCAGCACCGCGTCGATCCCGACGTGCCGATCGAGGAGGTTGCCGGCGCGCTCAAGGACCTGATCGCCCAGGGCAAGGTCAAGCATTTCGGCCTATCCGAGCCGGGCATCGAGACCATCCGCCGCGCGCATGCCGTCCAGCCGGTCACAGCCGTGCAAAGCGAATATTCGCTCTTCTGGCGTGGACCGGAGGCGGAGCTTCTGCCCGCCCTGGAGGAGCTCGGCATCGGGTTCGTGCCGTTCAGTCCGCTCGGCGCCGGCTTCCTCACCGGCAAGATCGACGAGAACACCAAGTTCGATCCGACCGACTTCCGGAACAATGTGCCGCGCTTCTCGCCCGAAGCACGCAAGGCCAACATGGCGCTGGTCGATGTCGTCAAAGGCGTCGCCGATCGGAAAGGCGCAACGCCGGCCCAAGTCGCGCTCGGCCTGGCTGCTGGCGCAGAAGCCGTGGATCGTGCCGATCCCCGGCACCACCAAGCTGCACCGGCTCGAAGAGAATTTGGGCGCGGTCGATCTCGAGCTGACGGCCGCCGATCTCGACCAGATCGACACCGAGGCCTCCAAGGTTCAGGTTCAGGGTGAACGCCTGCCCGAGGCCGCGCTCAAGATGACCGGCCGCTGAGGGCGGCGGAACCGGCCCGTCCTTCGACCGTGGCGGGCGGCTGCGGCGGGTGCAGACAGCCTCCGTCCCGGGTTTTTGCACAGCCTGCCCTGCAGCGCCCATGGCGAGGCATCGGCTCCGCGCTCAGCGTCTCCTGGTGCGCGCGACGAGCCAGTCGATGCCGAGCCAGAGCAGCGTGACCGGCGACAGGGCCACCATCACCACCTGCATCGGCCGCATGGCGAGGCCCAGCAGGCGCTCGCGGTAGCGGCTGTGCGAGAAGAGATGCTTGAGCTTCCGGACTTTTGTCTTTTCTTTGCTGTCGGCGAAGTGGTCGCTGGGGCTGGCGCTCTGCACGGCGATCATCGGGAAGAGGGCGTAGGTCCCGGGCAGCAGCGCATAGGCCGAATCGATGCCCTTGCCGGCGAGCTTGACCCGCTCGACGCCCGGCGTGCCGTAGGGGCGGTCGGCGAGCCAGGCGAGGAGCCGGGGGCTCGCGATATAGGCGTGGGCGGCGGTGGCCGAGACCCGGAGCACGCGCCAGCCGACCGGATAGGCCCAGCGGGTCATGTGGCCGAGATAGAAAATGGTCCAGTCGGGCGGCAGGGAGCGGAGCGCCTGGGCGACGCGGGCGGTCGTGCGGGCATCGACGCGCCGGGAGAAAAGCACATCGTCCTCGAGGACGAGGATCTGCCGGAGGCCATCGGCCCGCGCCTGGAGCGCCACCGCCCGGTGCGACTCCCAGATGCCCGCCACCGGCCGGTCGGGGTGCTTGCGTGGGCGATAGAAAGATGTCTGCCGGCAGAGGCCGGCCCGATGCAGCTCCCGGGCGACCGCCCGAGCGCGGTCGTCCCGGCTCTGCAGCGAGATGCAGTAGACGCGGTCGAGGAACGACCAGTCGGCGTCGGCCGGGCCGGTGGCCCCGCCACAGTAGGGACAGTCCGGGTCGACGGGGCACGGATGGAAAAAGGCCCCGCCGGCGGCCTGGGCCGCCGGCCGGGCGCTGGCCAGCGTGTCGACCATCTCAGGCGGCGGCCGGCTCATGGCCTTGCGGCCAGCGGCGCTTGAAGCAGAGCCACTGGCCCGGCCGCTCCTTGATCCACTCCTCGAACAGACCATTCATGCGGCGGGTCAGCTCGCGCGCCGCCTCGGCCTGCGGGAGCTGCTCGAGCCCGGCCGTGCTCAGGGGCTCGTAGGCGGTGACGCGGAAGCGGGCGCCTTTCAGCCGCTCGACCCGCACGGGTACCAGGTCGCAATCGAGCCGCAGCGCCAGCAGGGCCGGCATCACCGCGGTCGGCGCGTCGACCCCGAAAAACGGGATAAGGTCGCCCCGGTCGTGGCGCTGGTCGGTCATCCAGCCAAGGCTGCGGCCCTCCTGGACCTCGCGGATCAGCTGGCGCAGCCCGCCCTTGCTCGGCAGGAATCGGCAGCCCACCACCTCCCGGTAGCGCCGCAGCGCCGCCTCGACGAAGTGGTTGCTCTGCGGCGTCGAGACGATGCTGAGCGGCACGCCGTTGAGGGTCGCGGTCGCGGCCGCGAGCTCCCAGTTCGCGAGGTGCGCCGTCACGTACATCGCCGGCCGGCTGCCGTCCCGGGCGCGGCTCGGATCGTGATGCAGCACGAACTCGAGCCGCTCGGCACGCTCGCTGGCGCAGATCCGGTCGAGGAGCGCGAACTCGACCATGACGCGCCCGGCCTCGGCCCAGATGTCGCGGGCGACCGCCTCGCGCCCGCGCTCGTCGAGCTCGGGCAGGGCGACCGCCAGGTTGCCTAGGATGGCCCTGTGCTTCCGGAGATGCGGCCCGGCCAGCCGGCCGAGCCTGCCGCCGAGCCCGCTCGCCGCGTCGGTCGGCAGCCAGCGCGCCAGCCACCAAGCGAGCCGGGGCACCGCCGCCTCGGCCCACAGGAGCGCTGTGTCGATGCCGGCCCAGGCGGGAAGGTGCCTCTGCATCCGCCCGGCAAGGTAGAAGCGGGCCATGACGCCCTCCAAGCTCGAGACGGCGACCTCGTCCGACGTGCCTGCCGGGGGTCTCGCAACCCAGCGAGACGAGCCGAGGCTAGCAGCGCGGCCAAGGGGCCGCTTCAGTCGAGACTAGGCTCGGGCCCGCCTCTCGCCAAGCGCCGCTGTGCCGCGCCCCGACGGGTCGGACCCATGACCCGGATGCGTCCGGCGGTGCTCTCATGGCCGGCCCGGCGCGGTGGCCGGCAGCCAGGAGCTGTACAGCGGATGGGTGGCCGGCAGCGGCAGCGTCACGGTCTCGCCGGATCGGGCGGCGTGGTAGGCGGCCGTCACCAGCTCGAGCGAGGCGCGGGCGTCGCTCGACGCCGACCGGCGAGGGACCCGCACCCTCGAGATGCTCGTGGAACAGCTCGAGCAGACGGACATAGCCCTCGCGCTCCGCCACGGGCAGGGCCAGCGCCGCGTCGATCTCCGCCTGCCGGCCGGGGTCGCGGGCGACGAAGCGCCAGGGGCCGCGGCCCGGCGCATAGGGCTCTCGGCCGTCGTTCTCGGCCGTCAGATGCTCGAAGCAGAAGCGGAGACGCGAGATCTCGTCGGCCGAGCCCAGGGTCACCGATGAGGTGCCGAGCGCCCCGCCCTCGAACATCATGCCGAGAGCGGCGCAATCCTCGGTCTCGATCGGGTTGACGCGGGTCGCGGTCATGGCGTTGAGACGGACGACGGGACCGACCAGCCAGGTGAGCAGGTCGTGGGTATGGATGGCGTGGCCGAGCAGGCAGCCGCCCCGCTCGCCGGCCCAGGTGCCGCGCCAGGGCAGCGCATAGTAGGCGGCCTTGCGATTCCAGTGGGTCTCGGCGGCCAGGACCTGCAGTTGGCCCGTAAGGCCCTGCTCGATCAGGCGCTCGAGGCGCTCGGTGCCGGGCGCGAAGCGGTACTGGAACACCGGCAGCAGCCTGCGGCCGGTGCGAGGCGAGGCAGGCATCCAGCCGGTCCGCCTCGGCCAGGGAGGTGACCAGCGGCTTCTCGCAGATGACGTCCTTGCCGGCGGTCAGCGCCGCCTCGGCCATTCTCAGATGAAGGTGCGGCGGCGTGCAGATGTCGATGATGTCGAGGTCGCGCTCTGCCAGCATCGCGTCGTAGGAGGCGGTGAGCACAGGCGCCTTGTAGCGGCTGCCGAGGGCTTCCAGCCGATCCTGCTCGAGCCCGCAGAGGGCCACGATCTCGTAGCGCTCGGGCAGCAGGGCCATCGCCTCGAGATGCTTCTCGCCGATGTTCAGGCCGACGAGCCCCACGCGATACCGGCGCATCTCAGCCTCTCCCCGGGCCGAGCCTCACCGCCCGGGCCTGCGCCTCGAGCGCCAGCTCGGAGGCGAGGAAGCAGTGGGCCTGGCTCATCGCGGTCTCGGTGCGGTCCCGGATGTCCGCGAGGAGCCGGCTCGCATAGGTCAGCTCGACGCCCGCGCAGTCGATGCGCTGGACGCCCTTCCGGTCGACGAGGAAAAGATGATCCTCGCCGGGCCGGCCGCCGATGTCGACATACTTGCGGGCCTCGATATAGCCCTCGGTGCCGAGGATCGTGAGCCGCCCGTCGCCCCAGGTGGGCAGGCCGTCCGGCGTGTACCAGTCGAGGCGGACATAGCCGTTGGCGTGCGGGCTGCGGAGCACGATCTCGCCATAGTCCTCGAGCTCGGGATCGCCGGGGTTGGCGTAGTTGCCGACCGCGCTGTAGGCCACCTCGGCCTCGGTGGAGCCCGTATAGAAAAGAAACTGGTCGACCTGATGCGAGCCGATGTCGCAGAGGATGCCGCCATAGGCCTCGCGCTCGAAGAACCAGGCCGGCCGCAGGTGTCGGTTGAGGCGGTGCGGGGCGAGATTGACGGTCTGGACGACCTTGCCGACGGCGCCGGCGGCGACCAGGTCGCCGGCCTTCTGTGCCGACCGGACCTCGAGGCGCTCCGAGTAGCAGATCGAGTAGATGCGCTTCGTCTCGGCCTGGACGCGACGCGCCTCGGCCAGTTGGTCGAGGGTGGTGAAGCCCGGCTTGTCGCTCATGAAGTCCTTGCCCCGGCGCATCGCCTCGATGCCGAGCGCCGCCCGGTCGCGGGGTACCGCGGCCGTCACGATGAGCTGGACGCTCGGGTCGTCGAGCGCCCGACGGGCATCGTCGAGCTCGACCAGGTCCGGAAAGCGCTCCTTGAAGCCGGAGGTGATGACCGGATCGCTGAGGCCGTGATAGCCGACGCAGACGGCGCCGGCGCCGATCAGGCTGCCGACCTGATGGTAGATGTGGCGGTGATCGAGCCCGATGGCGGCGAAGCGGATCGGCTCCGGCATGGCCTGGCTCCCTCCCTCAGGGTGTCTGGCCTCCTATGCACCCGAAACCGGTGCGGCGGCAACGCCGGCCTGGGCCCCTGGGCCGGAGAGGTTGTGCGGCCTGCCGAGATACGGCAGGATGCTTTCACGGCTCGGGCCGAGCAGCCCACAGAAATCACTCAGGGAGGAAAGCTCGATGCGGGCGACCCTACGCCTTCTGGCCCTCGGCTCCGTGGCCTCGATGCTCGCCGCGGGCGCCGCGCAGGCCGCCGTCGAGCTGCGTTTCATGTGCTATGGCGACGGCAACGAGTGCGAGGTCAGCCGCACCATCCTGGACGGCTTCGAGAAGGCCAATCCGGACATCAAGGTCACCGTCGACAAGGTGCCCTACAAGGCGATCCTCGAGAGCCTGCCGATCCAGCTCGCCGGCGGCTCCGCCCCGGACATCGCGCGGGTCACCGACCTCGGCGGCCTGCACAAATACTATCTCGATCTGGCACCCTACGTCGACAAGGCCTACTGGGAGAAGAACTTCGGCGATACCCTGGACTGGTTCCGCGCCGGGCCCGACGACAAGGGCATCTACGGCATGATGACCCAGCTCACCATCACCGGGCCCTATATCAACAAGACCCTGTTCGATCAGGCGGGCATCGCGGTGCCCGGCCCCAAGGCGACCTGGCAGGAGTGGGCCGAGGCGACGAGCGCGGTCGCCAAGAAGACGAGCACGCCTTTCCCCATGGCCATGGACCGCTCGGGCCACCGCATCGCCGGGCCGGCCATCTCGATGGGTGCGAAGATCTTCGACGCCGACGGCAATCCGGCCCTGGTCGACCCGGGCTTCGAGACGTTCGTCAAGATGTTCGTCAAGTGGAACCAGGACGGGACCATGGACAAGGACGTCTGGGCCGGCAAGGGCGGCAGCGCCTACCAGGACGCGGCCCAGGAGTTCATCAACGGCCAGCTCGTCTTCTACTATTCGGGCAGCTGGCAGGTCAGCCGCTTCGACAAGGCCGTCGGCGACGCCTTCGACTGGCAGGTGGTGGGCTCGCCCTGCGGGCCCGCGGCCTGCACCGGCATGCCGGGCGGTGCTGCCATGGTCGGCTTCAAGCAGACCAAGCATCCGGCCGAGGTCGCCAAGGTGCATCGACTATTTCGCCCAGGTCGAGCCCGTACACCGAGCTCATGGCCCTCACCGACAACGTGCCGGCCAACAAGACGGTGGCCGAGCAGACGATCGACTATCAGGGCGTCTCGCCGCAGGGGAAGGCGGCGCTCCAGGCCTGGACCAGGCAGGTGCCGACCATCTCGCCCATCGCCTACAAGTATCAGGGCTATGCGCTCAACCGGGCGATGTTCAACGCGACCGTGCAGCGCGTCACCCAGGCGATCGTCGGCGAGCTGACCGTCGACGACGCGATGAAGCGGCTCACGGCCGACATCGAGCAGGCAACGGCCGCGGCCAAGAAGTAGGCCGGCCGCGGGGAGTCGCCCGGCCCATGGCAGCCGGGGTCGAGCGCGCCGCCGGAGGAGGCTTGCGAAGGCTCCTCCTCGCTCCCCTTCGGCTGCTGATGGATCTGGTCGAGCGGCCGATGGGATGGCTGCAGGCGCGCCTCGGCCAGCGCCGGTTTCCCTGGGTCTTCCTCGCCCCGAACCTCTTGATCTTCGGTCTCTTCACCTTCCTCCCGATCATTCTCAACTTCTTCTATGCGACGACCGGCGGCCTCAGCATCCCGCTCGGCGACCGGCCCTTCGTCGGTGGCGCCAACTTCAGGCAGCTCCTCGACCTGCACGGACTATCTCGACCCCGACAGCTGCACGAACGATCTCTTCTGGAGGGCGCTCTTCAACACGGCCGGGTTCGTGGCCCTGCAGGTCGCCTGCATGGTGCTCCTGGCCCTGGTCACGGCCCTGGCGCTGAACCGCGACATCCGGGCCCGCGGCTTCTTCCGCAGCGTCTTCTTCTACCCGGTGCTGCTCTCGCCGGTGGTGGTGGCGCTGATCTGGAAGTGGATCATCCAGCGTCAGGGCGTGCTGAACGCCTGGCTGGCCGGCACCGGGCTCGACCCCGTGGACTGGCTGCTCAACCCGCATTGGGCCTTTTTCTGGGTCGTCTTCGTCAGCGTCTGGGCGCACATGGGCTTCTATACGCTGATCCTGCTGGCCGGGCTGCAGGCGATCCCCAAGGACGTCTACGAGGCGGCGGAGATGGACGCCGCCTCGCCCTGGCGGACGTTCCGGCGCATCACGCTGCCCCTTCTGATGCCCAGCATGGTGGTCGTGCTGGTGCTGGCGCTGATCAAGGGCGTGCAGACCTTCGACGAGGTCTATGTGCTGACCGGCGGCGGGCCCGGCTCGGCGACGCTGCTCATCGTCCAGTACATCTACGACACCGGCTTCGCCAACCAGCCCAGGCTCTTCGGTCTCGCCGCGGCGGCCTCGATCATCCTGGCCGCGGTGCTCATGCTGCTGACCCTGATCCAGCTCTGGATCAACCGGCGGAGCTATGCCGGTGGCTGAGACCGGGCCCGCCACGGGCGTCGTCGCCTTCCTCACCCGGCGGCGGGGGCGCCGGCACCTGCACTGGACCGACTGGCTGACCTACGCCTATCTGCTGCTGGGCGTGGTCCTCATGTTCGGGCCGGTCGTCTGGGTGCTGCTGTCCTCGTTCAAGACCCAGACCCAGCTCCTCGAGTTCCCGCCGAGCCTGCTGCCCTACGGCCAGATCGCCGCGCATGTCGAGGGCCGGGACGAGCCCCTGCCGCTCTTCGAGGTCACGCTGCCGGACGGCCAGAAGAAGGAGATGGCGCAGATCAGGCGCATCGGCATCATCGCGCAGATGGTGGATCCGAAGAGCCCCTCGGACGTGGTCAGGGTCAACGTCCAGGATCGGGTCCCGGTCCGCCGCTTCTCGGTCGCCTGGAGCAACTACACCGATCTGTTCAAGCTCTTCAACTTCGGCCGCTATCTCTGGAACAGCGTGTTCATCACCGTGGTCGCGACGGCGATCATGCTGGTCATCAACTCGATGGCCGCCTTCGCGCTGGCCAAGTACGACTTCCGGGGACGCTTCGCCGTCCTGATCCTGGTCATCGCGACCTTGATGATCCCGCCGACGATCGTCCTGGTGCCGACCTTCCTGGTGGTCTCGAAGCTCGGCCTGATCAACAGCCTCTGGGGCGTCATCCTGCCCGGGGCGGCAACGCCGACCGGCGTCTTCCTGCTCCGGCAGTACATGCTGACCATCCCGGACGAGCTGATCGACGCGGCCCGGATGGACCACGCCAGCGAGTGGAAGATCTACTGGCGGATCGTCCTCCCGCTGACCGCCCCGGCCCTGGCGGTGCTCGCCATCTTCGCGATCATGTGGCGCTGGAACGACTTCCTCTGGCCGCTGATCGTGCTGACCAGCAACGACAAGTTCACCCTCCAGCTGGCGCTCAACTCGTTCCAGGGCGAGCTCAGCACCCAGTGGAACAACCTCCTGGCGATGACGGTGCTGACGCTCCTGCCGATCACCTGCGTCTTCGCCTATCTGCAGCGCCACATCACCACGGGCATCGCCAGCACGGGCATCAAGTGAGCAGCGACCGCGCGCCCGTCCTGGTCGACCCCGATCCGCACGGCAGGTGAGCCACCATGTCGACCCTCGAGCTCGATCACGTCCAGAAGCGCTACGGCGACGCCCAGGTCATCCACGGCGTCGACCTCCGGGTCGAGGAGGGCGAGTTCTGCGTGTTCGTGGGCCCCTCGGGCTGCGGCAAGTCCACGCTCTTGAGGATGATCGCCGGGCTCGAAGAGATCAGCGGCGGCGAGATCCGCATCGACGGCAAGCGGGCCAACGAGCTGCCGGCGGCACGGCGCGGCCTCGCCATGGTCTTCCAGTCCTACGCGCTCTATCCCCACATGTCGGTGCGGGACAATCTCGCCTTCGGGCTCGAGAACATCGGCACGCCCAAGGCCGAGGTCGAGCGGCGCATCGCCGAGGCGGCCCGGATGCTGCAGATCGAGCCGCTGCTGGCGCGGCGGCCGGGGCAGCTCTCGGGCGGCCAGCGCCAGCGGGTGGCGATCGGGCGCGCCGTCGTGCGCGAGCCCGGCATCTTTCTTTTCGACGAGCCGCTCTCGAACCTCGACGCCGAGCTCCGCGTCCAGATGCGGGTGGAGCTTTCCGGCCTGCACGGCCGGCTCGGCAACACCATGATCTACGTCACCCACGACCAGGTCGAGGCCATGACCATGGCCGACCGGATCGTCGTGCTGCGTCTGGGCCGGGTCGAGCAGGTCGGCCGGCCGCTCGACCTCTACAATCATCCGGCCAACCGCTTCGTCGCCGGCTTCATCGGCAGCCCGCGCATGAATTTCCTGGAGGGCCGCATCGAGCGCATCGACTCGTCGGGAATCGACGTCGCCATCGAGGGGCTGCCCACAGGTGCGGGTCGCGGCGGCGCCGGGGGGCTGCAAGGTCGGCGATCCGGTGACGCTGGGCGTGCGGCCGGAGCAGCTTCTGCGGGCCGACCCGGCCGAGAACGGTCTCGCGGCCGAGGTCGACACGGTCGAGCAGCTCGGCAGCGACAGCTATCTCTACGGCCGCTTCCCGGCGGGACAGAGCGTCACGGTCCACCATCCGGGCCAGGTCTCCATCGGCCGGCGCGATCGCGTGGCGCTCAGGGTCGACCCGACCGGCTGCCACCTCTTCCGGCGCACCGACGGCGAGCCGGCGCTGGAGCCGACGCGGGGGTAGGCGCCGGCAGCCGGATCCTCCGAAACGGGGCACGCCCACTCGGCGATGCCCTGCTACAAGGCCGGTCGCCGGCTCGGACGGACCAGCAGGGATCCTTCATGCTCGACAGCATCATCGGCGTCCTGGCCACGGCCATCGTCGCCGTCATCTCCGCGGGCGGCTATGCCGGGATCGTCCTGCTGATGGCCATCGAATTCGGCCTGCATCCCGCTCCCCTCCGAGATCATCATGCCCTTCGCGGGCTATCTCGTCTCGACCGGCCGCTTCAATCTTTTCCTCGTCGCCACGGCCGGCGCCCTCGGCTGCAACCTCGGCTCGGCCGTCGCCTACGCGGTCGGCCGCTATGGCGGTCGGCCGGCGATCGACCGCTGGGGCGCCTGGGTGATGCTCAGCCACGCCGACCTCGACCTCGCCGAGCGGTTCTTTGCGCGTTACGGCAGCATCACCGTCTTCGTCGCCCGGCTCCTGCCGGTGATCCGGACCTTCATCGCCCTGCCGGCCGGCATCGCCCGGATGCCGCAGCTCCGCTTCCACATCTACACCTTCCTCGGCTCCTGGCCCTGGTGCTTCGGGCTCGCCTATGTCGGCATGAAGCTCGGCCAGGCCTGGGACTCGAGCCCGACGCTGAAGGCCGTCATGCACCGCCTCGACATCGTCATCGTGCTGGGCCTGGTGCTCCTGGTCGTCTGGCACGTCTGGCGCCATCGCCGCGGCCGCGCCGTGGCTCGCCGCTGAGCGTTCGGAGCCTTCAGCGGCCGCTCGGGCCGGCGCCGGGCAGGCGGTCGGCCTCCTCGCGGATGCTTTTCAGCACGCGGCGCTGCAGGGCGAGGAAGGCGGGCTCGGTCGTCATGGCCTCGAGGCGGGGGCGAGCGAGGCCCACCGCCACCTCCTCCTTGATCCGGCCCGGGCGGTTGGTCATCACGAGCACGCGGTCGGAGAGATAGACCGCCTCCTCGACGTCGTGGGTCACGAACAGAACGGTCAGGCGGTGGCTCTTCCCAGATGCCGGTCAGAAGCTCCTGCATCTGGCGGCGGGTCGAGCGCGTCGAGGGCGCCGAAGGGCTCGTCCATCAGCAGCATCTGCGGGCGGTAGGAGAGGGCGCGGGCGATGGCGACGCGCTGCTTCATGCCGCCCGAGAGCTGGCTCGGATAGGCGTCGGCGAAGGTCTCGAGCCCCACCAGACGAAGATGCTCGCGGGCGACCTCGCGCCGCTCGGCCGGCCGGAGCGGCTCGTCCAGGAGCGCGAACTCGACATTCTGTCAGCGCCGTCAGCCAGGGCAGCAGCGTGTAGCTCTGGAAGACGACGCCGCGGTCGCGGCCCGGGCCGTCGATCGGCTCGCCGTCCAGGAGCACCTGCCCCTCGTCGAAGTCCTGCAGGCCGGCCACGATCGAGAGCAGCGTGCTCTTGCCGCAGCCCGAGGTGCCGACCAGCGAGACGAACTCGTTGTCGGCCGAGCGACAGGTCTGACCCGGTCGAGGGCCGTGATGGCGGTGCCGCGCCCCTGCCGAAGCGTCTTGGTCGAGCCCGTCGAGCGCCAGCTTGGGCGCGGTCACCTGGCACCCTCCGCATAGCGGAAGAGCCGCCGTCCGACGGCCTTCATCGCCTGGTCGGTGACGAGCCCGAAGCAGCCCAGGACCAGGATGTAGCCGATGATGGTGTCGGTCTGGAAGAAGCGCTGGGAGACGGTGATGCGGTAGCCGAGGCCCGAGGTCGCGGCCACCAGCTCGGCCAGCACGAGCCAGGTCCAGGCCCAGCCGAGGCTGATCCGCAGCGTGTCCCAGATCCCGGGGAGCGCGCAGGGCACCACGATCCGCCAGAGGATCTGGCGGTCCCTGCAGCTCGAGCGTGCGGCCGAGGTCGATGAAGTCCAGGGGCACGCGCTTGACGTTGTCCATGACCAGCAGGACCTGCTGGAAGAAGGTGCCGATCCAGATGATCAGGAATTTCTGGATGTCGCCGGTGCCGGCCCAGAGGATGGTCAGCGGCACGAAGGCCACGACCGGCATGTAGCGGACGAAGTCGACCAGCGGCTCGACGCCGGCCTCCCAGCGCCGGTAGCAGCCGATCATCACGCCGATCGGCAGCGCCATGACGGAGGCGAGCGAGAAAGCCGACGACGATGCGGTAGAGGCTGACGCTGGCGTCCTGCCAGAGCTGCCCGCTCGGCGGCGAGCTCGGCGAGGCGCCGCCAGACGGCGAGCGGCGAGGGCAGGAAGAGCGGCCGCACCGCCCCCGTCGCGACGGTGAGCTGCCAGAGGAGCAAAAGGCCGGCGAACACGAGGACGGCGATGGCCGCGAAGGCGCGGCCATCCATGGCCTGCATCAGCCGCGAGCGCCGCCGGCGACGGCGCCGGCGGGCGGGATCAGCCGCCGGCGGCGTCGACGAAGCGCGCATCGATCAGCTTGGGCGCGTCCACGTCGGTCGTGAGGATCCCCGCCTTCTTGGCCGCCTTGGCGCACGTCGACGATCGTCGTCTTGCAGGAAATCGCCCTCGAGCTTTTCCTTGTTCTCGGCGAGGTCGTAGAAGCCGACGCCGGCGAAGGCCGTCTCCAGCTCCTCGGGCTTGGCGCCGACCGATGTCGAGATGATCGCCTGGCCGTCCTTGGGGTCGGCCCGGTAGGCCTTCACGCCGGCGTCCCAGGCCTTCAAGAGGGCCAGCACCTGCCCGGGCTTCTTCTCCAGCACCTCCTCGCGCACGACGAAGACGTCGCTGACCAGGCCCGGGTCCTCGCCCGCCGTGTAGAGCAGCTTGACGTTCTTGTCCTGGTTCATGGCGAGCGTGAGGTAGGGCTCGTAGGTGACGGCGACGGGCACCCGCCCGGCGATCAGGGCGCGAGCCGGCATCGGCGGCCGGCATCGGCACCTTCTGGATGTCGTCGATCGTCATGCCGTTCTGCGAGAGCGCGTAGTTGAGCAGGATGTCGCTGGTCGTGCCCTGCTCGAAGGCGACCTGCTTGCCCTTCAGGTCCTTGATGCTGCGTGATGTCCTTGCCGGCGATGATGGCGTCGGCCTTCAGGCTCACGTCCTCCAGCATGACGATCTTGATCGGCAGGCCGGCCGCCGCCATGGCGAGGGCCGTGTGGGTCGCGATGTTGGCGCCGTCGAGCTGGCCGCTGGCGAGGGCGCTGTTGATGTCGGCGTCCTGGGTGAAGTTGACGATGTCGACCTTCTCGAGGCCCTCCTTGGCGAACAGGCCCTTGGACTCGGCGATCCGCCAGGGGCCGTAGCCGAGCCAGGGCTCGATCCCCATCTTGAACGTCCCGGGCTCGGGCTTGGTCGGGATGTCCGCGGCATGGGCAGGCATGCGCGCCGCCAGCGCCACGAGCGGAACGGCCGCGGCTGTCGCCAAGAGCTGTCGTCGGGTGGACATGAGCGTCTCTCCTGTTGTTGCCGTCAGGGGCGGTCAGCCGCCCTGGCGGATGCGGATCGCCGCAGCGTGGGCCGGAAAGCCCTCGTGCTCGGCATAGGTCAGCACGGTCGGTGCCAGCGCCTCGAAGCGCCGTGCGGCTGGCCTTGGCGATCGAGCTGCGCTTGGTGAAGGCCTCGACCGTGACGCCCGAGGCGACCTTGGCGAAGCGGCCCGTCGGCAGCGCCGCCGGCACGCCGATCACATAGTTGGCGGCCGAGATGGGCGTCCACTGGCCGATCAGGATCTCGCCCGCGTCGCGGAGGAGGCCCAGGATGCGCTCCTCCTCGCGTGCCACGAGCTGCATGTGCTCGGGAGCGATCTCGTTGGTGATCGCCGCCCCCTCGTCCAGGTCCGCCACGATGATGGCCCCGCCATTCTCGCCCAGCGCCTTTCGCGCATAGCCCCGGCGCGGCTCGGGCAATGCGGCCAGCTGAGCGGCGAGCTCCATTTGTGTATCCGCGACCAGCGCCTCGCTGTCGGTGACGAGAATCGAGAAAGAATCGGGGCCGTGCTCGGCCTCGTTCAGGAGGTCGGCGGCGAGAAGGCGCGGGTCGGCGCTGTCGTCGGCGAGGATCAGGCTCTCGGAGGGGCCGAGCAGGAGATGGGCGACGCAGCCCTCCTGCTGCACCTCGATCTGGGCCGCCGCCACCGGGCGGGCTGCCGGGGCCCAGCAGCTTCACGACCTTGGGGATCGAGGCCGTGCCGAGCGCCAGGGCGGCGATGCCGGCCGGCCCGTTGGCGCGCACCACGTGGTCGAGGCCGAGGAGGTCGGCCGCCACCAGCACGGCCGGGTCGACCTCGCCCGTCGAGCCCGGCACCGGCGGCACCACGACGACGATCCGGGGGACGCCCGCGACCACGGCCGGCGTGCCGATCTGGACCAGCACCGAGGGAAAGGAGCCCTTCCCGCTCGGCACGAACAGGCCGACCGAGCTCGATCGGGAGAGGCCTTCTCGCCGACCTCGAGGCCGGGTGCCACCTCGACCCGCCAGTCCCGGCGCTCCATCAGCCGCTCGTTGAAGCGCCGCACGCCATCGATCGAGCGCCGGATCGCCAGGGCGAGCTCGGCCGGGATTTTTGCCCGGGCCGCCTCGATCTCGTCCTTGGTCACCCGAAGTCGGTCGGGCGGCACCTTGCAGCCGTCGAACCGCTCGAGGGCGCGCGAGACGGCCTCGTCGCCATGGGCGCGGACGTCCTCGATGATCGCCCGGACGTCGCGGCGCAGGTCGGCGTCGAACATCCGCCGGCTCGCCGGGCGCACCAGCCGCTCGCGCGCGGCCGTGTCGAGCCCGGCCCAGCGGCTGACCCGCATCGGCCCCGTCGTTCCGCCCATCGGCGTCTCCCGTTCCCTCGCCGGGGCCATCTTTTCGCGATGCCGGGCCCGGCTGGCAAGCCGCCGCTCAAAGCGAGGCCAGGACGCCGCCGTCGACGTAGAGGATCTGGCCGGTCACATAGGCTGCTGCGTCCGAGCACAGGAAGACCGCGGCACCGATGAGGTCGTCGAGGGCGCCCAGCCGCCCCATCGGCACCCGTGCCGTCATCCGCTCCTCCCAGCCGGGTGCGGCGAAGAAGGGCTCGGTCATGGCGGTCCGGAAGTAGCCGGGGCCGATCGCGTTGACCCGCACGCCGCGGGGCGCCCACTCGACGGCGAGGCCCCTGGTCATGCCGAGGAGCCCGGTCTTCGAGGCGCCGTAGGGCACCGCCGTCGGGATGCCGATCGCCGAGGTCAGCGAGCAGACATTGAGGATGGCGCCTCGGCCGGCCGCCGCCATGATCCGCCCGGCCGCCTGGGCACAGAAGAAGGCACCCTTGAGGTTGGTGTCGACGATCTTGTCCCAGAGCGCCTCGTCGACCTCGAGCGAGGGCGAGACCTGCTCGACGCCGGCATTGTTGATCAGGATGTCGAGCCCGCCCAGCGCGGCGGCGGCCTCGGCGACCACGCACTCGATCGCCGCCTTGTCGCAGACGTCCAGGCCCATGGGCGTCGCCGCGCGGCCGAGGCTGCTGACCTCTCTGGCCGTCTCCTCGAGGCCCTCCATGTCGCGTGCCGCCAGCACCAGGGAGGCGCCGGCGCTCGCGAGCCCGACCGCCAGCGCCCGGCCGATGCCCCGGCTGGCGCCGGTCACGAGGGCGCGGCGCCCTTCGAGCGAGAAGAGCTCCAGCCCCACGGGCTCCGCTACCCCGGCTCGTCGCGGTCGCCCGCCATTCGGCATAGGTCTGGCGCACGATCTCGAACGGTCCCGGGTGCGGCAGTAGAGGTTGGCGAAGAGACGCCCGATCGGCCGGTAGGCGTTCAGATCGACGTGGAGGGTCGTCGGGTCGACCAGCCCCTCGCGCGTGTGGATGGCCAGAACCTCGCCCAGGATCAGCTGGCGGCCGTGGCCCGGGTCGAGCGTCACGAAGAGGCGGCATTCGAGGGCCGCCGGCGCCTCGGCGATGCGGGGCGGGCCTGACCTTCAGGCTCGGCGCGAGGGAAAGGCCGGCGGCGTCGATCTCGCTCTCCTCGGGCGGGAAGTCGACGGCGCAGATATTCATGGACTCGGGCCAGCGCCTCGTCGACGAGGTTCACGACGAACTCGCGCGTCTCCACGGCATTGCGGGCGGTGTCCTTCGGCTGGCGCGGCGCCCGCCGCTCGACGCCCAGCACCACGAGCGCCGGCTGTGGCTGAAGACGTTGAAGAAGCTGTAGGGTGCCGCATTCAGCACGCCTTCGGCCGAGAGGCTCGTGACGAGCGCTATCGGCCGCGGGATGACGAGCGAGCTCAGGAGCTTGTAGCGGTCCTGGGGCCTCAGCCGGGCGAGGTCGTGATCCAAGCCCGTCACTCCGGCGGCGGGACGGCGCCGGTCTGGGCGCAGATCCGGCCGTAATGCTCGACGCGCCGATGGCGGGCGAAGTCGAAGATGGTGGCCTTGCCGAAGCCTGTCCTGTCGAGGTCGCAGTCGGCGACCAGCAGCTCGTCGTCCTCGGTTCGGGCCTCCGCCACGATCATGCCGTCGGGGTCGACGATGAGCGAGCCCGCGATCAGCGGATTGCCGTCCTCCACGCCGGCCTTGGCCACGGCGACCGCCCAGCTGCTGTTCTGGTAGGCCCCCGCCTGGACGACCAGCCGGTTGTGGAAGAGCCGTCTCTCCGGCCCTTCCTCGGCCCTCTGGGAGTTCACCGAGGGGGTGTTGTAGCCGAGCATGACGAGCTCCACCCCCTGCAGCCCGAGGACACGCCAGCTCTCGGGCCAGCGCCGATCGTTGCAGATCATCATGCCCATGACCCCGCCCATGGTCCGCCACACCGGGAAGCCCAGATCGCCCGGCTCGAAATAGCGCTTCTCGAGATGCTGGAAGGCGCGCTCCGGGTCGACTCGCCGTGGCCCGGCAGATGGACCTTTCTGTATTTGCCGACGATCGTGCCGGCCTTGTCGACCAGGATCTGCGTGTTGAAATGGCGGCCCTCGGGCGTCAGCTCGGCATAGCCGAGGGAAAAGCCGATGCCGGCGGCCTTGGCGCGCTCGAAGAGCGGCTGCGTCGCCGGGCTTGGCATGGCTCGCTCGAACCAAGCGTCCACCTCGGCCTGATCTTCCGTGTACCAGCGGGGAAAGAAGGTCGTGAGCGCCAGCTCGGGATAGACGACGAGATCGCATCGCTCGGCTGCCGCCTTGTCGAGGAGGGCCAGCAATCGCGCGACGACCTGCTCGCGGCTTTCCGCCTTCTGGATGGGCCCGAGCTGGGCCGCCCCGACGCGCAGGTTTCGCATGGCTTTCCCTCCTCCTCCTCCTCCTCCTCGACGAGCGCCTCAGCGCGCGGTGAAGGCGCCGTCGACCAGAAGGTCGGTCCCGGTCACGTAGGAGGCCTCCTCGCCGGCGAGGAAAAGCACGGCGCGTGCCACTTCGTCGGGCAAGGCGAGCCGGCCCATCGGGTGGGCCGGGATCATCGCGTCCCGCGCCGCCTCCATCGTCCCGTAGCGCCAGGTCAGCCGCTCGGTCTCGACGCCGGCCGGCGAGACCGTGTTGAAGCGCACGCCATCGGCCGCATGCTCGAGGGCCAGCGCCCGGGCGAGGTTGAGGAGCCCCGCCTTGGCGGCACAGTAGGCGCTCCGTCCCGGCTGGCCGACATGGGCGAGCTGCGAGGCCACGAACACCATCGCCCCCTTCGTCCGCGCGAGGCTCGGCGTCAGGGCGGCCGCCAGGATCGCGGCGCTGACGAGGCTCACCTCGACGGTCCGTCGCCAGGCCGGGATCGCGTCCAGCGTGAGGGGCGTGTCGGGATCGCGCGTGGCGATCGCGTGGCAGACGGCCGAGACCGGCGGCATGGCGCCCTCGATCTCGGAAACGATCTCCGCCACGCGCAGGGCATCGGTCAGGTCGACCACCCAGGCGCGGGCCGGCGCGGCGGCGCCCGCTACGGACTCCGCCGCCTGCTCGACCCGGGGATCGATGTCGAGCAGGGCCGGAACCCAGCCGCGACCGGCGGCCAGTCGCGCCACGGCCAGGCCGATGTCCGAGGCCCCGCCGGCAACGACGAAGGTTCCCTTGGCCGCCATCCGCCCGACCCTCCCGCTGAGGAGCCCGGTCGGATAGTCGGCCGGCGCCGGCGACTGTCAACCGGCGGCGTGACGATCGGCCCGCCCCGGGCCCTCGCCGCGCCCTAGATCTTCGCACCCGGCAGGAAAGGGTCGGGCTCGATGCCGGCAACGGGGTCCTCGCCGGCCCGCGCCGGTCGGGTCCGGTGAAGGTGGACACTGACGGCCTCGCCCCGGGTCAGCAGATCCCGGGCCAGCCGCTCCTCCTTGCGATCGGCCACCCGGACCCAGAGGAAGAGAGCGTCGGGAGAGGTGTCGGAAGGCTTCGGATCGAGCTGGGCCGCCAGCGTCGGACGCAGACGGTCGGGCAGCGGTCGACGCAGCCGCCGTCACCGCCGTCACCGCGCTGCCGCCGGCAACGAGGCGCTGCCCCTGGGGCGTCGGCCCGACATGCACGGTCGCGGCTCTGCCGATGCCCGACGGAGCCTCGGCCTCTGGTGCCACATAGCCCAGCGCCTCGGGCGCGAAGCCCGCCTCCGTGAGCCGGGCCGCGGCCCGCTCCGCTGCACGCCCGTCCTCGAACAGGCCCACGACGGCACGTTGGCCGCCGGCCCCTGCATCGTCCTGTCGCTGCTCCATCACCTTGCCCACCGCTCCATGGTCCCGGCGGTGGGATAACGCCGGCGGACCCCCCGCGGTTGCGAGGCCGCCGCCCCGTCGAGCGACCGGAAAGCCGAAAAGCCCGCCTTCACCGCCTGCGACCGAGGGCGACGACGCGACGCGTGATGATCCGGTCGACGGTGGCGTAGGTGCCGACGGCGACCCGATAGTAGGCGCGCTTCAACAGGCGCCAGTATCGGCTCTCGAGCTCGCTCGCCAGGTAGACGGGCGAGGGAATCACCCGGACGTCGGTGAACCCGACCCGCTCGAGGATGGCCCGGAGCGCGCCGGGCGACCATTCCTGCACCGCCTCCGACGCCAGGATCTGCTCCTCGCCGGCGCGGAGCCGTCGCCGGTGCGTCCAGGCGGCATTGTGCTCCCGCAACAGGATGCAGCCCTCCGCCCCGAGGATGTCACGGGCGCGCTCGAGCATCTCCCGCGGCCGGGCGCAGTGGCGGAGGACGTCGATCATCGTCACTGCCGCATAGCCGCCCTGCAGGTCGACCTCCAGCAGGTCGCCCTGGCGGAGGTCGACCGACTCTCCCAGGGTTGTGCGCGCCACCTCGAGCGCGGCCTGCGAGGGGTCGACCCCATGCGGCTCCCAGCCGCGCTGGCGGGCGACGTCGAGGAACACCCCCGGGCCGCAGCCCACGTCCAGCAGGGCGCCCCGCCGATGGGCGTAGGACGCCAGGATGGCCTCGATCTGCTCGAGGGCGTCGCGACGGCCCGCATACATGGCGAGCGTCTCGGCGTGCCGATAGTAGTCCTCGTCCCAGCCCTCGCTCGGCTGGATGGCCAGGAGCGTGGGCCGGTAGTGCGTCGAGCAGTCGGGGCAGACGACGAAGGCCGGACCCTCCGCGCGACAACGCGCCGTCGCCGTCCCGCAGATCGGGCAGGCAGAACGGGTCCTGGACTGTCGGGACGTGCTCATGCACCGATCTTCCTTTCACACCCGCAAAGGCGAACGATTTCCCCCAATCGCAAAATATAAGGGAGGTTCCATCGCGTCGAGATGGAATTGGGTCGCCGCCGCCGGGTGACCTCGAATGGCCAGTCGTCGCGGCGCCGATGCGCAGCCGCGATCAGCTCGTCGACCGCGACGGCACGGCCCGCGAGGGTGGGCCCTCGGTGCCGGCGACCACCGGCCGGCTGCCGCCTCGACACGACCCGGCGCCGTCGCTATCGTTCGCACGGATCGTTCCGGGCTCCAGCCATCCTTCGGCCGGACGGCCCCGCCCGCGAGGTAGCCTGCATGAGAGCGTCCCCGAGCTTCTGGCGGTCGACGGCCGGCCGGCCGGCTGCCGTGCCCCTGATTCTGGGCCTCGCGGGATTTCTGCTCTCGGCCTGCGGCCAGGGGGAAGAGAAGCAGGCAGCCGTCCAGGCGCCGCCGCCCGCGGTCGGCGTGACGGCCGTCGTCGAGAAGGACGTGAGCTCGGCCTTCAACTTCACGGGCCGCGTCGAGGCGATCGACACCGTCGAGCTCAGGGCCAGGGTGGAGGGCTTCCTCGAGAAGCGCCTCTTCACCGAGGGCACCGAGGTCAAGAAGGGCGATCTGCTCTTCCAGATCGAGCAGGGCCCCTATCAGGCGCAGGTCGACGAGATCAAGGCCAACATCGCCAAGGCGCAAGCGGCGCTCGACTTCGCGCAGATCCAGGAGAAGCGCTATGCGGACCTGGTCAAGCGCCAGGCTGTTCCGCAGCAGCGCCTGGACGAGGTCAACAACCAGCTGGCGCAGTCGAAGGCCGACCTGATGAACCAGCAGGCTGCCCTCGAGCAGGCTAATCTCAACCTCAGCTACACGCAGGTGACGGCCCCCATCAGCGGCAAGATCGGCCGCTCCAACTACAGCGTCGGCAACCTCGTCCAGCCGTCGAGCGGGACCTTGGCCACCATCGTCAGCCAGGATCCGATCTACGCCACCTTTCCGGTGAGCGCCCGGCAGCTGCTCGAGGTCCAGAAGACCGCGACCGAGCGGCAGGCCGAGGGTGGTCGGTTCGACTTCAGGCTCCGGCTGCCGGACGGGACGATGTATGCCGAGACCGGCAAGGTCAATTTCGTCGGCGTGCAGGTCGATCCCTCGACCGATTCGGTGATGGTGCGGGCGACCTTCCCCAACCCGAAGCGGACGCTGATCGACGGCATGCTGGTGGGGATCGTCGTCGAGACGGCCAAGCCAACGCCCAGCCTGGTGATCCCGCAGGCGGCCATCCTGGTCGACCAGGTCGGGCCCTATGTCCTCATCGTCGACGATCAGGGCAAGGTCGAGCAGCGGCGGATCGAGCTCGGGCAGGGCGGCGGCACCACCACCACCGTCACCAAGGGACTGAAGGCGGGCGAGAAGGTCATCGTCGACGGCATCCAGAAGGTCCGCCCCGGCATGACCGTCCAGGCCAGCGACGCCGGCAAGACCGGGGCCTGAGCGATGATCTCGAGCGTCTTCATCGACCGGCCGCGGCTCGCCTTCGTCATCTCGATCATCCTGACGCTCGCCGGCCTGATCGCGCTGACCGCCATCCCGGTCGCCCAGTTCCCCGACATCGTGCCGCCGCAGGTGCAGGTGACGGGCTCCTATCCCGGCGCCAGCGCCGACATCGTCGAGCAGACCGTGGCCCAGCCGATCGAGCAGCAGGTCAACGGCGTCGACAACATGCTCTACATGCAGTCGACCTCGGGCTCGGACGGCAGCTACACTCTCACCATCACGTTCAACCTTGGCACGAATCCGGACATCAACACGGTCAACGTCCAGAACCGTGTCAATCTCGCCGAGCCGCAGCTCCCCCAGGAGGTCACCCGGCAGGGCCTGACGATCCAGAAGGTCTCCTCGGCCCTTCTGCAGGTCGTCCAGTTCTACTCGCCGAACGGCACCTACGATCCGCTCTTCCTCAGCAACTACGTCACGATCAACGTCCTCGACGCCATCAAGCGGATCAACGGCGTCGGCAACGCGACGCTGTTCGGGCCGCTCGACTACTCGATGCGGATCTGGATCGACCCGCAGAAGCTCACCAACCTCAACCTGACGCCGAACGACGTCGTCAACGCCATCTCCTCGCAGAACGTCCAGGCGGCGGTCGGGCGGATCGGGGCGGCACCCATCACCCGCGACCAGCAGTTCCAGCTCACCATCAACACCCAGGGCCGGCTCACGACGGCCGAGCAGTTCCGCCAGATCATCATCCGCGCCAACCCCGACGGCTCCTATGTGCGGGTCGGCGACGTCGCCCGCGTCGACCTCGGCGCCAAGTCCTCGGACCGCTACTCGCTCTTCAACGGCAAGCCCTCGGCGGCGATCGGCATCTACCAGTCGCCCGGCGCCAACGCCGTGGCGGTGGCCGAGAAGATCAAGGAGAGACTGGAGCAGCTCAAGTCGCGGTTCCCGGAGGATCTCAACTATCAGGTCATGTACGACACGACGGTCTTCGTGACCGATACCATCCACGAGGTCGTCAAGACACTGCTCGAGGCCTTCGTCCTGGTCGGCCTCGTCGTCTTCCTGTTCCTCGGCCGCCTCAGGACGACGATCATCCCCCTGGTCGCCGTGCCGGTCGCCATCATCGGCACCTTCGCCGTGATGCTCGCGATCGGCTACTCGGCCAACACGGTCTCGCTCCTGGCGCTCGTGCTCGCCATCGGCATCGTCGTCGACGACGCCATCGTGGTCATCGAGAACGTCGAGCGCGTCATGGAGGAGGAGCCGCATCTCACGCCCAAGGAGGCCACCAAGAAGGCCATGGGCGAGATCGTGGCGCCGATCATCGCCATCACCCTCGTGCTTCTATCGGTGTTCGTGCCGGTCGCCTTCATCCCCGGCATCTCGGGCCAGCTCTTCCGCCAGTTCGCGGTGGCCGTCTCGGTGTCGATGGTCATCTCGGCGATCAATGCCCTGACCCTCTCGCCGGCCCTCTGCTCGATTCTCCTCAAGCCCGGCCACGGCCGACCGCGCGGCCCCGTGGGCTGGATCCTCTCGGGCATCGACAAGGCGACCGCCGGCTATGCCAGTGTCGTACGCCGGCTGGTTCGGGTCAGCATCTTCTCGCTGCTGATCGTCGCCGCCGCCTTCGTCGTCACCGGCGGGCTCTTCAAGATCACCCCCTCGGGCTTCCTGCCGACAGAGGACCAGGGCGCCATCTTCGCCGTCGTGCAGCTGCCCGAGGGCGCCTCGCAGAACCGCACGGGCGAGGTCGTGGCCCAGGTCAACGAGATCATTCAGAAGGACCCGGCGGTCCGGAGCGTGCTGGCGGTGGTCGGCTACGACTTCATCAATGCCATCGCGTCGTCGAACAAGGGCTTCTTCATTGCCGAGCTCAAGCCCTTCGAGGAGCGGGCCGACCCGAGCCTGAGCGCCGATGCGCTGATCGGCCGGCTGCGCCGCGAGCTGGCCTCGCTTCAAGGGGCGTTGGCCGTGCCGCTGAACCTGCCGCCCATCATCGGCCTCGGCAGCACCGGGGGCTTCCAGTTCGTTCTCGAGGCGCTGCAGGGCCAGCCCTTCGCCGATATCGCCCAGGTCATGCGCGGCATCGTCGTCGAGGCGAACCAGCAGCCCGAGCTGGCTGGCGTATTTTCCACCTTCGCCGCCGACACCCCCCAGATCTTCCTCGACATCGACCGTGACAAGGCACGGGCCCTGGGCGTGGGAATCAGCGACATCTTCAATGCTCTGCAGGCCACGCTCGGCGGATACTACGTCAACGACTTCAACCTCTTCGGCCGAACCTGGCAGGTCAACGTTCAGGCCGACGCCGTGGACCGGAAGAGCGTCGACGACATTTACAAGATCTACGTGAAGAACAAGCAGGACCAGATGGTGCCGATGCGGGCGCTGGCCTCGGTCCGCCTCGTGCTCGGGCCGCAGGCCGTCAGCCGCTACAACAACTATCGCGCCGTCTTCATCAACGGCGCCAACGCGCCGGGCTTCAGCTCGGGCGACGCGCTGGCCGCGATGGAGCGCATCGCGAGCACGGCGCTCCCGGCCGGCTATTCCTACGAGTGGACCGGCACGGCCTTCCAGGAGAAGCTCGCGGCCGGCAAGACGAGCACGGTCCTGGCCCTCGCCATCCTCTTCGCCTACCTTTTCCTCGTCGCCCTCTACGAGAGCTGGAACGTGCCGATCCCGGTGCTGCTCTCGGTCAGCGTGGGCATCGTCGGCGCCATCTTCGGGGTCTATCTCACCGGTCTCGCCTTCGACGTCTACGCCCAGATCGGCCTCGTCGTGCTGGTCGCGCTGGCGGCCAAGAACGCGATCCTGATCAACGAGTTCGCGCTCGAGCAGCGGATGCACGGCAAGGGGCTGATCAATTCCGCGATCGAGGGCGCGCGGCTGCGCTTCCGGCCGGTCATGATGACGAGCTTCGCTTTCATCCTCGGCCTCGTGCCGCTCGTCATCGCGAAGGGGGCCGGGGCGGCCAGCCGGCGCGCGGTCGGCACGCCGGTCTTCGCCGGCATGCTGGCTGCCGCCATCGTCGGCGTTTTCGTCATTCCGATGCTCTACGTCGTCTTCCAGTGGATGCGCGAGAAGGCCGGCTGGCGTCCGCCGGCGGAGCAGAAAGCCCGGCCGCCCGCCGAGCTGCATGGCGCTGCGCCAGCCGAGGCACCGGCCAAATAGCGCGCAAGGTCACCGCACCATCAGGCGCGGCGACCTGTCGGGCTAGGCCGCGGCGCCACCCTCGGCGAGCCAACGGGCGCAGGCCGGGCCCAGCCGCTCGATCGCCAGGGTCTCGTAACGCCGGGAATCCTCGGCGGTCAGCACGTCACGCCAGCGCCCGTTGGTGCCCTTGTGGATGAAGGTCCTGGCGCCGCCCTCCCACAGGACGCCGCCGAGCGGCGCCGACAGCTCCGCATGCTGCTTCATGTAGTCGAAGCTGCAATGCCGGGCGGCGGCGTCGAGCCGCTCCTGGTCGACCGGGATGTCGAGGAAGCCGGCGATCCGCCGGATGCCGCCCGGCAGGTCGCGCTTGAGGTCCGCGTAGTGCAGCATCAGGACGTTCGGGAGGTCGCGGATCGCCCACCAGGAGGCGATGTTCTCCCAGAACGGCCAGAACGGGTAGCCGTCGCCCTCGAGCCAGTCGAGGAAGTACGGCGGACCGACTCCGGCGGCTTCGGGATGGGCGGCCCAACGCGGCCCGGGGTGTCGTTGAGGGCCTGGTACCAATGCTCGTTGGCGCAGACGTGATGGTTGTAGAGGCTCCAGACCACGTCCCGGCCGTCGCGACCGATATAGAGGTACCTGGCTTCCGGCGAGAAGACGAGCGCGTCCACGGGCAGGTGGGTCTTGACGAAGCGCCGGTTCTCCTGCGCCTCGAGCCCCGCGAGCTTCATCTCTTTCGGCGGCACGCGGAGGTCGACCCAGGGGGACAGCTCCGGCACGTCGACGCCCTCCCGCCCGCCGAAGACGAGCTGGCCCACGATCTGCTGGACCCAGGTCGTGCCCGACTTGGCATAGGTGGCGATCACGATGTCGTCCGGCCGGAAACGAAAATCGTTCCAGACGGTCGAGTCCATATGATGGTTGTGCATCTCCCGCGTCTTGCGGGGCCATGCGATCGCGTCCGTCGGCATCATCAGGCTCCCCCGGCGGCCGAAGGTCTGGCCGGAGGGCGGGCAGCCGCCCCGGGGCTTTCTCGGCCGAGCTGGCGGCCACTCTGCCCCTTCTGCCGATCGTCGGCTAGCTGCGTTCGAAAGGCGGCTCATCTGACGCCAGGCTCATGGGTGTCCTGAATGGGCACGGCCGGCGGTCCCCGCCGAGCGAGGCGGGTAGCCAACAGCTCCGCCGGCCGACCGGGGGACAGCGATGGCGCTCGTCCGGATCGGTGTGATCGCCGCTCTCGAATGCTCATCGCAATCTCCCGCATCAGCGGTGTTGCGACGACCGATTGAATCCGCCCAGGATGCGCGGGTCGGGTGGTCGGGCTGGGGCGCTGTTCAGTTACGTGGATTTGGAGGCACGGGCCCCGGCTGAGCATCCGCTACGGGCGATCCGAGTGATCGTGAACGAGGTGCTGGGCGAGCTGTCGGCGGTCCTCGCTAAGATCTACGTGCCCGTGGGACGGCCTTCGATCCCGCCCGAGCAGCTTCTCCGGGCGCTCTTGTTGCAGGCGTTCTACTCCATCCGCTCCGAGCGCCGGCTGATGGAGCGGCTCGACTTCGACCTGCTGTTTCGCTGGTTTGTCGGGCTCGACATCGATGATCCGGTCTGGGACCACCCCGCCCGGGTCTATCGTGCCGGCGAAAGCTGCTCCGAGGCGCCGGTGTCGACCACGAGATCAGCGAGAACCCCAGCGCCAGCGAGCCGGCGCGGCTCCTCGCCGTGCTCGTGGTCGACACCGGCGACCGGCCGCTGACCCTCCCGGACCCCAAGTGAGGACCCTCTCGTGACCCGATGTCTCGACTGTGCGAGCATCGCCCCCGCCGGCATGAAGGCGCTGGGCTCTGTCTACGGCTATGTCCACCAGTGCGGGCTGCCGCCGACGCTCGTCGATCTCGTCTATCTGCGCGTGTCGCAGATCAATGGCTGCCCCTTTTGCATCGACATGCACGCGCGCGACCTCGTCAAGGGCGGCGTCGCGGTCGAGAAGCTGGTGCTGGTGCAGGCCTGGCGCGAGGCCGGCAGCCTCTTCACGGCGCGGGAGCGGGCGGCGCTCCGGTGGGCCGAGACGGTGACGCAGGTGGCCGAGACGACGGTCCCCGACGCGGAGTTCGAGGCGGCCTCGGAGAGCTTCAGCGAGACGGAACTCACGGATCTCACCATCGCGATCGGCCTGACGAGCGCCTACAACCGGCTCGCGATCAGCTTTCGCGCCACGCCGGCCGCCGTGAAAGGCTGAGGCGGCCTCCCGCCGGCCTCGATCGGGGCGCCCGCATCGCACCCGCCACGGCCCGACCGACGAAAGATCAGGCGGGCCAACATTGGGCGCCGCCGTCGACGCGGAGGACCTCGCCGGAGACGAAGGCGCCCATCGGGCCGGCGAAAAGTTCGACGACGCGCGGGGCCGGTGACACCTCGTTCTGGACCGGGCACGAGCGGACAGGCCGGCGCGATCTTGCCTCGGCATAGGACCGAATTCGCCGGCTCTTCTGCCGATCCTTCCTTCACCTTGCCGAGCGTTCGTCGCTCGCCGCGCGGCTCTGCCCAAGGCTGCCTGCGCCCGGGCTCTGGCCCGAGCCGGTGGGTGCAGCGGCCGCCGCCCAGGCCGAGGGTGCCGGGCCGGCGCGCAGGCGCGGCCCGCCCGGGCGCTCGACGATGTGGAGCGTCCGGTCCCAGAGGCTCTCCAGGACGGAGTCGCGGCCGACGCGGATCACCGTCACCCCGGCCAGCTCGCGGTCGAGGAACGAGAGCACGAGGCGGCGATGCCGGTCCTCGAGGGCGCTGACCGAGTCGTCGGCGACCACCCAGCGCGGCGCGTGCAGCAGCAGGCGGGCGAAGGCCAGGAGCTGCTGCTCGTCGAGCGGCAGTTGCCTGTCCCAGCGCTCCGTGCGGTCGAGGTCGGGCACGAGGCGGCCGAGGTCCACCCGCTCGAGCGCGGCGCCCACGGCGGCGTCGTCGAACTTGCCCGGACCCGGCAGGATAGCACACGGCGGCGCGCAGCGTGCCGAGCGGCAGATAGGGCCGTTGCGGCATGAACGTCATCGCCCCGCGCGGCGGCAGCCGAAGCATCCCGCTGCCCCACGGCCACATTCCGGCCAGCGCTCGGAACAGCGTGTTGTTGCCCGAGCCGGCCTTGCCGAGAACCTGGATGCACTCACCGGGGCCGACCTCGACCCGGCTCTGGTCCAGTGTCACGCAGGTGTCGGGCAGGGCCAGCTGCAAATCGTCGAGCTCGATCTTGCCGGATGCCGACTCGACGACCTCGATGCGACCCGTGTCCTCGCCGATCCTGTCGACTGCCGCGAGCGCATCACGAAAGGCCACGACACGCAGCAGCGTGGCGCGCCAGTCGGCGATCTGCGGCAGATTGTCGACGAACCAGCGCAAGGAGGACTGCACCTGATTGAAGGCGCCGACGACCATCATGAGCGTGCCGAAGCTCATATGGCCGCCGAAATAGCCCGGCGCCGCGATGACGATCGGCACCACGAGCCCGAGCCAGCCATAGCCGGACGTGATCCAGGTGAGGCGCGCGAGCCCGCCCGCGAGGCGGGTCATCATGGTGACCACCGCGTCGACCGGCTCGTTGAGAAGGCGGCGCTCGTCCGCCTCGCCGTCGTGCAGCACGATGCCGTCGGCGTGCTCGCTGATGCGGACGAGTGCCACGCGCAGATCGGCCTCGCGGGCGTAGCGCTCGGCATTGAGCGGAATGAGCGGGCGACCGACGTGCCAGGCGAGCAGCGACCCGCCGAGCGAATAGACGAGCGCGCACCAGACCATGTATCCCGGGATCGAAACCGGGCCGTTGCCGAAATTGAAAACGACCTGGTCCGAGAGAACCCAGAGCACGCCCGCGAAGCTCGCGAGCAGCAGCGAGGACTGCACCAGGCCGATCGCGAGGAGGGTCGTGAGCTCGGTCAGGTGCTGGGCGTCCTGCTGGATGCGCTGATCGGGGTTGACGCCGATCTCGCCCGCGAAGCCCAGCATGTAGACGCGTTTGCGTACCAGCCACCGGTCGAGGAGGTCATGGGTCAGCCATTCGCGCAGCCGGACGTTGACCATCGTCTGCAGCCAGGTCTGGCTCACGACCAGCACCAGCAGACCGCCGGCGATCACGGCGAAGACCATGAGCTGGGTCATGAACGCCGCCATGTGCCTCTGCTCGATCGCCTCGTAGAAGGCGCCCTGCCAGCTGTTGAGCCTGACCTGCGCCGCCGCGTTGCTGCCGATGACGACAACCACGCCCGTCGCGAGCAGCGCCAGCGGGCCCCGGCGGGGCGAGCTGGCGAGCGCACGCAGCAATGTCGCAACCTGAGCGACGGCCCCGTCGCCACTCAGGGCCGATCGGGGAGCCGCTGGCGCCGGCGACGGCGTTGCTGCTTCTCGAGCGTCCATGTGCCCCGTCCCGAGTTCATCTGAGTTTCGGCGACCCCGCCGTACCACAAGCGGAACGCGCCCCGACCGCAGCCAAGCCGGATCAGCGAGGCGCAGCCTCGAGGCCCATTCTACGGCTCCAAGGCCAGGAGATCCGAACGGCGTCGGTGGGCGTCTGGCTACACCAGCGTACCCCGCCGGAGCGGCATTGCCACGCCCGCTCGCTTCGCCGCCGATGCGTCTCGCGGGCGCGGCCCAACTGTCAGGTGATTACCGGCTCGAGACGCGCGAGGGACGCCTCGGGCGCCTGGAGAGGCTGGACCCGTGTCTCGGGATCATCGGTAGGGCCAAGCCGACGCTGGAGTCACGTCTGCGAACCGCTCACTGCGGAACCATACGAGCGAACGACCGACGGACGAAGAGGCAAGGGGCCGAGCGATCCGGCTCGGCGGCGGCGTGACAAAAGAAAAGAATCACTTTCCGGTTGACAGAAGGTGTCTTGCTCCTAGTACAAGGAGAAATGCCTTCCCCCTACCCCTCCCGCTCGCCCGTCTCGATGCCCGGCGCCCGCCGCTGCCGGCTGGCCCGCCGCCTCGCCGCCGGGCTCACCCCGGCCGAGGTCGCCGAGGTCGAGGCCACGACGGAAGAGGAAATCCAGGCGTTCGTCGCCGACCGCGAGTTTTCTCGCCTCGTCGCCCAGTACCGGGCCGCCCGCGAGCTGCCCTTCGACGAGCAGGAGCGGCTGCTGATCGAGACGGCGATGGCCGATCTCCAGCATCTGGTCGACATGGGCGACCGCCGCGCCCTGATGTTCATCGTCTACGAGGCCAACCGCGGCCGGAGCCCGGCCAGGCGGCTGGTCAAGCTCGTGCGGCGCACCTTCGAGCAGGCGACGGAGCCCAGGGCCGTCGCGCCCGGAGCCCACCGCGCCGCCCGAGCAGCCTCGCAACTCGATGGCGGGCTACGGCCAGCATCCGCTGGGCCCGGCCCATGCCGCCGCCCCCCGCCTCGCCGACTTCATCGGCGCCGAGGCCGGCCGGGCGGCGCTCCGCGAGGCCGCGCGCGAGGCGGCGGCGGCGGCTCCCGAGGCGCCCGTCGCCCGAGCGAGCCCGCTCCCGCCGCCGAGGCCGAGCTTCCCGCCCTGTCCTGGTCCGCCTCGGGCGAGCCCATCGCACCGCCCGGCTACCGCATCGTCTGGGTGCCCCGCCATCCCGGGCGTCCCCGACCTCCCCGACGAGCTGCCGCTCTCCCCGATCGCCCGGCTCGCCCACGATTTTCCCGATTTCGCCGACTGGTTCATCCGCCGCGGCGAGCAGCGCCTGGCCGAGCTGGCCAAGGCCGCGGCCGAGGCCGAGCCGGACCGGCCCCAGAGGAGCGCGGGGCAGAAGCCCCTCGGGCCGTAAGAAGAAAAAAGAAGAAGAACAGTCTTTTCCTTTCTTTTGTCACCCTCGGACTCGATCCGAGGGCCCATGGCCCGACCCGGCGCGATGTGCGCCACGCCGGCCCCCGTGAAAGGCTGAGGCGGCCGCCCCGCATCGCCCCGGCCACGGCCCCACCGACGAAGAATCAAGCGGGCCAGCATTGGGCGCCGCCGTCGACGCGGAGGACCTGGCCGGACACGAAGGCGCCCATCGGCCCGGCGAAGAGCTCGACGACGCGCGCCACCTCGTCGACGGTGGCGATGCGGTCGAGGGTGCCGGCCTCGGCCAGACGGCGCGCATCGACGGCGCGGGTGTTGAGGTAGCGGCCGGTGCGGGTCTCGCCGGGGGCCAGGCTGTTGACGGCCACATCGTAGGGGCGGAGCTGGTCGGCGAGGCAGCGGGTGTAGGCGACGACGCCGGCCTTGGCGGTGGCGTAGACGACGCCGTTGGAGCGGCCGACGAAGGCGGCGATCGAGCTGATGGTCAGGATGCGGCCCCGGCGGCGCTCCATCATGCCCTGCGCCACGCGCTGGCAGACGAGGATGGTCGAGAGGAGGTTGCGGTCGAGCACGGCCCGGACGTCCTCTTCCTTCACGTGGACGGCGTCGTTGGGGTCGGGCCGGCCGCCTTTGGCCGCGATGTCGCCGCCGGCGTTGTGGACCAGGATGTCGATCGGGCCCGAGCGCCGCCTCGACCTCGGCCACGACACGGTCGACATCGGCGCCGAGGGTGAGGTCGCCGAGCGCGCGACGGGTGGGCACGCCATGGTCGGCGCCGATGGCCCGGGCCGTCTCGGTGAGGGTGGTGCCCTCGCCATACTCGGCCGGGCCCTGCTCGCGCATGCCGTGGACGCCGACGGCGCAGCCCAGCGCCGCCAGCCGCTCGGCGAAAGCCCGCCCGAGCCCCCGCCCGGCGCCCGTGACCAGCGCCACCTTGCCCTCGAGCTCCCGCTCCCGCTCGCTCATCCCCGGCCCTCCTGCCCGTCGTCCGCCCGCGGCCGCGGCCCCGCCGACACGCCGCCTCGTCCTTATAGGCGAGGCTCCGGACGTCCCGAAGCGCCGGCTGGAGCCGCCCGGGTCTCGTCCGCCTCGGCGGCTGCGGTCGGGCGAGACCAATTCCTGTACAGAGGTTCACTAAAATTTAGGCTGATGCGCCGAGCGTGCCTCGACTCTGCCTAATTTATAGGCAGGTCTTCGAGCTTGCAGGGGCACCTGCGGCTCGGCCGCCGACCTTTTTTCGAAGCGCGCGCGTTCGGCACGGTTTTTGTTCCGTCGGCACGCGGGGCGTCCGGCTCGCCGCCGCGGAGGGTGGCGATTGGGCGCCGCAGGTCGGAAACGGCTGCGGGGGTCGGCCTTGTCGATCGAGCCGGCACGAGGCGCTCGCGGCGCTGCGGGAAATAAAGGAACCGCGATGAGAAGATGGCTGATGCTCGCCCTGGTGGGGCTCGCGACGCTGGCGGCGGTCGACCCGGCGCTGGCGCAGGATGCGACGGCGGCCGCCAAGCCGACCCTGGACAAGGGCGACACCGCCTGGATGATGACCTCGTCGGCCCTCGTGCTGATGATGACCATCCCCGGCCTCGCGCTCTTCTACGCCGGCATGGTCAGGAAGAAGAACGTGCTCGCCTGCCTGATGCAGGTGTTCGCGACCACCTGCGTGATCTCGATCGTCTGGATGGTCGCCGGCTACAGCCTGGCCTTCACGCCGGGCAATGCCTTCATCGGCGATACCAGCCGCTTCTTCCTCCACGGCATGGGCAAGGACGACCTGACGGGGACCATTCCCGAGACGGTCTTCATGATGTTCCAGATGACGTTCGCCATCATCACCCCGGCCCTGGCCATCGGCGCCTTCGTCGATCGCATGAAGTTCTCGGCGATGCTGGTCTTCATGGTGCTCTGGTCATTGATCGTCTACTCGCCGATCGCGCATTGGGTCTGGTCGTCGACCGGCTTCCTCGCCCAGGCCGGCGTGCTGGACTTCGCCGGCGGCACGGTCGTCCACATCAACGCGGGCGTCGCCGGCCTCGTCGCGGCCCTGCTGGTCGGCAAGCGGCTGGGCTTCCGCCAGGAGCCGATGGAGCCCCACAACCTGACGCTCACGGTCATCGGAGCCTCTCTCCTCTGGGTCGGCTGGTTCGGCTTCAACGCCGGGTCGGCGGTGGCCGCGGACGGGCGCGCCGGCATGGCCTTCGCGGTCACCCACATCGCCACCGCCGCCGCGGCGCTGGGCTGGATGTTCGCCGAGTGGATGACCCGCGGCAAGCCCACGGTCCTGGGCATCGCCTCGGGCGCGGTCGCCGGCCTCGTCGCCATCACCCCGGCCTCGGGCTTCGTGGCCCCCGGCGGCGCCCTCGTCATCGGCATCGCCGCCGGCGTGATCTGCTTCTGGGGCGCCACCGGCCTCAAGAACGCCATGGGCTACGACGACAGCCTCGACTGCTTCGGCGTGCACGGCGTCGGCGGCATCGTCGGGGCGGTGCTGACCGGCGTCTTCGCCGTCTCGGCGATCGGTGGCACCTCGGGCCTCCTGGAGGGCAACCCGGCCCAGGTGCTGATCCAGTGCAAGGGCATCGCCGCCACCATCGTCTGGGACGCGATCGCATCCTTCGTGATCCTCAAGGCGATCGACCTCGTCATGGGCCTTCGGGTCGACAAGGACGTCGAGCGCGAGGGTCTCGATCTCGCCCTTCACGGCGAGGTGGTTCAGTAGCCTCCCCCGGCCCACCTCGACCGTCGAAGCGATCGCCGCCCGCCTGCCCGGGCGGCGATCCCCTTTTCAGCTTCGGGGCGGGGCCGGGGCTTGGGTCCGGGCCCCCGGCGCGCTAGGCTCGCCGCATGAGCCCCGATGAGCTTTCTTCTGCCCGAGGCGAGCTCGATGGCCTCGCCGCCCTGGCCTTCGGCGCCGATGGCGCCGTCGCCGCGACCCGCCTCGAGGCGGGCGTGGCGCTCGCCGCCGCGGCCCTCCTCGCCGGCACGGGCCCGGAGCGCATCGGCCGCCTGCCCGATGCGGCGGGACCGGGCTCCATCGTTCTTCAGAAGGGCCACGCGGTGCGGCTCGGAGCACCGCTGACGGCGCTTCTCCGCCTCGCCGGCGCCCTGCCGGTCGAGGTGGGCACGGTCGAGAGCTGCACGGCCACCGAGCTCGGGGCGGCCCTCGGCGACACGGCGGCCGGGGCCCTCTTCCATGTCGGCGCCACGGCGCCGGCCGGAGGGTTGCTCGACCTGCCCGCGGTGAGCTGGGCCTGCCGGAGCGCCGGCAAGCCCCTGATGGTCGTCGATGCCGCGTCGGGCAACTGGGCGGCCTGGCTCGATGCCGGGGCGGCGCTGGTCGTGCTCGACGTCGAGGCGGGCCTGGGCGGTGCCGAGGGTTCTCTCATCCTCGGCCGGCGGCCCTGGATCGACGCCGTGGCCGCGCAGCGGGGGGGCATCGGCGCCGCGCTCCTCGCCGGCCCCCGCCAGACGGCGGCCATCGAGGCAGCGCTCGCCGCCCGCTATCCGTCCGGCCAGATCGTCCTCAGCGGGGCATCTCGACCCGCCTGAAGGGCAGCCTCGCGCTCATGGGGCAGGCTGGCGTCGGGCGTGGGGCAGAGAGCCTTGCCGGCCGATCAGGGCGAGGCTCAGCGGGCCGAGCAGGGCGCCCGCGCCGATGACGGCAAAAGCAACACTCCAGGCGAGCATCGTCCGGCTGCCGAGAGCGTCGAGGACGGCGCCGGAGGCGAGCGGGCAGAGGAGGGCGCCGAGCGAGCCCAAGAACGTCTGGACGGCGATCGTCCCGCCGCGCAGCTCGGGCCGGGCAGCAGCGAGCGTGCCCACGGTGAGGGCGGCGCTGTCCAGCATGACGAAGGCGGCATAGATCGCGGCGATCGCCAGCGTCAGCGGGAAGGGCAGTGCCGCCGAAAGGCCGATCAGGCAGGCCAGGAGGGCCGAGACGGTCATCAGGAGCCCGACCGTGCGGGCGCGACCGAAGTGCTCCGCCAGCTCGTTCCCGAAGATGCTGGCCGGCAGGCCGATGAGCAGAAGCCCGGTCGCCGCCAGCGCCACGAGGCCGGGTCGGGCGGTCCCGCCGCTCCCGAGGGCCGCCCACGTCAAGAAGGCCACGATCCAGGTGCGAAAGCCGAACAGCTCCCAGCAGTGGCCGGCATATCCCAGGATGTAGGCGAGGGCCCGCCGCTGGGCCAGCACGGGGCGGAGGTCGAGCATGGGCGGGCGTGGTGCCCGACCGGGTCGCTCGGGGCCAGGAAGGCCAGCGCCACGAGGCCGCCCGACGGCAGCATGCCGCTGGCGACGAAGGCGAGGCGCCAGTCGGCGAGGCCGGCCAGGAGCCCGGCCATGCCCATCGAGAGGGCCGTGCCGACCGAGTAGACCGCCGTGTAGACGGCCTGGGCGCGGCCCTGGCGCGGCCCGTCCGTCCGGTCGGTCAGCGCCTTGAGGCCGGGCATGTAGGTGGCGGCGATCCCCACCCCGGAGAGCATTCGCCAGGCCAGCGCCGACCAGAAGCCCTCTGCCTGCACGGCAAAACCCAGCCCGGCCGCGGCCGAGACGATGCAGCCCAGCACGATCACCCGGCGGGCGTCGATCCGGTCGGTGACGGCCACCGCGAAGGGGGCCACCACCGCATAGGAGAGATAGCCGATGCCCGAGATCCAGCCGGCTTCCCGGTTGCTCAGCGACCAATCGACGAGAAAGCCCGGGATCAGCGCCTGGAAGGTCATGTTGCCGGCGAGCCCGAGAACGAGGACGAGGCTGAGCGTCGCCGTCGTGGCCGCCCCGCCCGCGGCCGGCTTTCTATTCGTCTCGGGGTGTCGCCCGGTCATGCCGCGACGGCGTCTATCGCCGATCCCCGGCCCTGCGCTATCCAGGACTCCGCATCGACGCGCTGCCGTCACGAGGGACCTGCCATGGCGACGCAGCTTCTCCATCTCGTCCTCGGCGGCGAGGTCAAGGACCCGCAAGGCAGCGAGTTCGTCGATCTCGACCGCCTCGACATCGTCGGCGTCTTCCCCAACTATGCCGAGGCCTACAAGGCCTGGCGCGCCAAGGCCCAGGCCTCGGTCGACCAGGCCAATGTCCGCTATTTCGTCGTTCATCTCCATCGGCTGCTGGAGCCGGAGGCGACCGGCAAGCAAGGATAGCTCGGCCAGAGACGGCGAGCAGCGGCGCTGCCTACGCCGCACTCTCCCTCGCGACCGAATGGACCGGGACTGCAGTGTCGAGACCTTTGATCGCGCGCGGGCCGAGTGAGACAAGGCGGATCCTGTCGCGCACCGCCCGCGCGAGGGTCGGATCGACGAGGATCTGGCCGTCCGCAGCCATGGCGCAAAGGCGGGAGGCGAGATTCACGACGCTGCCGATAGCCGTGTACTCCAGCCGGCTCTCGGTGCCGATCCGGCCGACCGTCGCGGGGCCCATGGCCGCGCCTACACCGAACCCGATGGTGTGACCCAGCGTCCGCCATCGCGCGACAAGGTCCTGGACGGCCCGCTGCATGTCCCCGGTCATGGCGACCGCCCGGCCCGCGGGATCATGGCAGGGGACGGGCGCATTGAGCAGCACCATGAGCCCGTCGCCCGAGAAGCTCGTCAGCGTGGCCTCGTGACGGGTGATGACGGAGCCGAGCGTCTCGTAATACTCCCCGAGCACCTGCATGATCTCGTCGGGGCCGGCGCGGGCCGAGAAGGCGGTGAAGCCGCGCAGGTCGCAGAAGACGACGACCACCTCGACGCGTTGGTTGACGAGCAGGGAATCGTTTCCGGCGCGCTCCACCATGTCGGCGACCTGCGGGGCGAGAAACCGCTTGAGGCGACCGATCCTTTCCGAGCGCTCCTGCGAGACGGCCAGCTCTTCCGCCATGCGGTTGAAGCGATCCGCCAACCGCTCGAACTCGTCGCCGGAGGCGAATCGCGAGCCGGTGCCGGAAGTCTCCTGCGCCGATCCGTTCCGCGCCTTCCTCGAGAATGCGGATGGGGCCAGCTATCCAACGGGCCAGAAATAGGGCGAGGAGCCCGGCCAACCCCGTGCCCCCGAGGACGAGCAGACCCGTTCGCCAGAGGGCGAAGCGGATCGGGGCGAACGCCTCGGCCACGGGCTGCTCCACGAAAACCTCCCAGCCGGTACCCGGGATGGGAGCAACAGCCACGACGGCGAGCTCGCCATCCAGATTCTCGGTGACGGCGGTCCCGCCGGTTGTCGTTGCCGCCTCGTGAAGCCTCCTGGTAGATGCCAGCGTGGCTCCATCAGCCCCGCGTAGCACTCGGCTGATATCGGGGTGTGCGATCAGCCGCTTCAATCCGTCCAGGATGAAGGCATGCCCGGTTGTGCCAACGCGGATCGCAAGAATCACATCCCAGATGAGCTTCAGGTTGATCTCGGCAACAGCGACGCCGGCTGCACGGCGGTTGCCTGCGACCGCGAGGGTCACGAACGGCTCGGATCCGCCATGGTAGGTGATCGGACCGTACCAGACGCCTGCTGACCGGGCCCCGGCCACTGGCGGGTCGGCCGCGCGGTCTATCCCGCTCGATCGTCGTTCCAAGTCGACGCGAGAGACATAAAGCCGCTCGATCCCGTTGCCATCGACGAGCGTGATGCTGACGACGGCCGGTACCTGACGCAGAACGCCCAGGGCGGTCCATCGGTGCGCGTCGTCGCCATCCCCCGACCAGGCCTGTTGCACGGTCCAGCCGAGCTGGCCCGCGATGCCGCCAAGGAAGCCCTGGGCTCGAGCTGCTGCAGACGCAACTTGGGTCCGAAGCCGGTCATCCAGCATTGCACGCTGGTCGCGCAGGCCGAACCAAGCCTCGCTGGCCCCGCTCGCCAGAAGCGGGACAGTGACGGCAACGAACAAAACAAGAAAGTACTTTTGGAAGAGGCTGCGTCGCCAGCGGAAAATCTGGCGAGGCATTTCTAAGAAGCCATGTTGGAGACACCAGGCGAGGATGCCGGCATCACTCGATCACCTTGCTCGCGAGAAGCAGCAGACTCGGCGGGACGTCCACACCCAGCTTCCTTGCCGTCCTGAGGTTGATCGACAGCTGGTAGGTGGCCGGCTGCTCGATCGGCAGCTCGGCCGGGCTTGCTCCGTGGAGAACCCGGTCGACGAAGTATGCGAGACGACGAGTCAATGCCTCATAGTCCGTCGAGTAGGACATCAGGATGCCGTCGTCGGTGAACCAGCTGCCCCAGGCCATCGACGGGAGGCCGCGCTCGAGCGCCAGGGCGGCGAGTCGGGACGATGCTGCCGCAAGCACGACGTCAGGAAGCACGAAGATGGCCTCTGCTCGGTCTGCCGCGATCGCTGAGAACGCCGCATCGAGATCGGACTCCTGCCTGACAGGATAGGCGGTCGCGCTGATGCCGAAGCGGTGCGCCGCGCGCTGCGGTGTCCTGCTCGAAAGGCAGATAGGAGACGTCGGGGTTGGCGAGGACTGCGAGCTTCTTGAGGCGGGGGAGCAGCTCGATCAGGAGCTCGAGCCGCTTGGCCGTCAGCTCGGTGGCATAGTAGCTGACGCCAGTAACGTTGCCGCCGGGCGCTGCCAAGCTTTTCGCCAAGCCTGAGGCCACGGGATCTCCACTGATGATGCTCACGATCGGAATCGCGGTCGTCGTCGCGCGCGCCGCGTGCGCGCCGGGCTCGCTGTTACTTACGATGACGTCGACCGGGACGCCCGCGAGCTCATGGGCCGCCTTCCGCTGACCGGCGTAGCCACCGTTGGCACTCCGGCACTCGAGGAGGAAGGTCTTGCCCGGCACCTGGCCGATCTCACGCAGGCCCTCGAGGAACGGGCCCGAGGGGGTCATGAGATAGTCCGACCCACAAGGCCCCCAGGCCAGCACCCCGACTCGTGGCAGATCTTTCGAGGCGGGCTGCCCCGCAGCCGGAGCGACAACGGTCGATGCGAGAGCGCAGACGAGCCCGAGCAGGTGACGGGCCCGAGCCGACAGGAGCATAGGATGCATCGTCCCGACCTCCCCTCGGCGGGACAAGAAAGACCGTGTCCCGCGGAAAGCGCCGATGGGCGCGACCTTGGTTTCGAGCACGACCTAAAGCTTGGACCAGGATCACTATACGTCGGTTGCTTTCGCAAGTCATCGGTGACGCATGCGCGGCAAGGGGGTCATGGGCCGATCGTCGCCGGGTCGGGCCAGCTCACCGACACCGACAGCTGGGGATACACTCGGCATCGGTAGTCATCTCCTTTCACGTCGCCCGCCGAGGTTGCGCCGCCGCCGACGATCGGGCATTGGCAAGGGAGCCCGGCAACGCGGGTGGAGGGAGGTCGGCATGAGCCAGCGGCGCCTCGGCATCGTCATGCACGGGATCACCGGGCGGATGGGGATGAACCAGCATCTGGTCCGCTCCATTCTCGCGATCCGCGCCCAGGGCGGGGTGCGGCTCGCCAATGGCGACACGGTGATGCCGGATCCCCTGCTGGTCGGGCGCGACGCCAAGAAGCTCGAGGCGCTGGCCGAGGCGCACGGGCTGCAGCGCTGGACGACGGACCTCGACGCGGCCCTCGCCAGCCCGGGCGACACGCTTTTCTTCGACGCCGCCTCGACCGACGGCCGGGCCGCCATCCTCAGGAAGGCGATCGCCGCCGGCAAGAATGTCTATTGCGAGAAGCCCGTGGCCGCGACGCTGGCCGATGCGCTGGACCTGGTGCGGCTCGCCGGGGCCAAGGGCATCAAGCACGGCGTCGTCCAGGACAAGCTTTTTCTCCCTGGGCTGAGGAAGCTCCGGATGCTGCGCGATTCGGGGTTTTTCGGGCGCATCCTCTCCGTGAGGGGCGAGTTCGGCTACTGGGTGTTCGAGGGCGACTGGCAGGCGGCGCAGCGGCCCTCCTGGAACTACAAGAAGGCGGAAGGCGGCGGCATCATCCTCGATATGCTCTGCCACTGGCGCTACGTGCTGGACGACCTGTTCGGCGAGGTCCGGGCCGTGTCCTGCCTCGGCGCCACCCACGTGCCGGAGCGCGTGGACGAGCAGGGCCGGCGCTATGCGGCCGATGCGGACGATGCGGCCTATGCCACCTTCGAGCTCGAGGGCGGGGTGGTCGCCCAGATCAACAGCTCCTGGTGCGTGCGCGTGCGGCGCGACGACCTCGTCACCTTCCAGGTCGACGGCACGCTGGGCTCGGCGGTGGCCGGCCTCACCCGATGCCTCACCCAGGCACGGGTCAACACGCCGCGGCCGGTCTGGAATCCCGACCAGCAGCAGACGATCGACTTCATGAAGGACTGGCAGGAGGTCCCGGACAACGAGGCTTTCGAGAACGGCTTCAAGGTCCAGTGGGAGCTTTTTGTCCGTCACCTGATGGAGGACGCGCCGTTCCGCTGGGGCCTGCTCGAGGGGGCCAAGGGCGTCCAGCTGGCGGAGCTCGGCATGCGGAGCTGGGCCGAGCGGCGCTGGCTCGACGTGCCGCCGCTGGAGGTGTGAGCGATGACCTTTATCCGACTGCCACGGCCGGACCGCAGCATGGAGCTGTACGAGGTCGGGCCGGCCGCCGACCTGCCGACGCGCGCGCAAGGGCCGCTTCGACCGCATCGCCTTCGCCGCCGCCCATGTCGTCCACGACCCGCTGGCCGACCACGATCCCTGGCTCGACGTCGCCGTCGACTGGGAGGCGACGCTCGCCTATCGCCGCCACCTCTGGGGCCTGGGGTTCGGGGTGGCCGAGGCGATGGACACCGCCCAGCGCGGCATGGGGCTCGACTGGCCGAGCGCGCAGGAGCTGATCCGCCGCTCGGTCGCCGAGGCGCGGACGGTGCCCGGCGCCGTCGTCTTCTCGGGCGCCGGCACGGACCATCTGCCGCCGGCCGATGCCCGGACCCTCGACGAGGTGATCGCCGCCTACGAGGAGCAGGTCTCCGCCGTCGAGGCGGTGGGCGGGCGGATCATCCTGATGGCGAGCCGGGCGCTGGCCGCCTGCGCCCGGGGCCCCGAGGACTATGCCCGGGTCTATGGGCGGGTCCTGGCGCAGGTCCGGGAGCCCGTCATCATCCACTGGCTGGGCGAGATGTTCGACCCGGCGCTCGCCGGCTACTGGGGCGCGAAGGACCACTGGCAGGCGATGGACACCTGCCTCGCCGTCCTGGTCGAGCACGCCGCCAAGATCGACGGCATCAAGATCTCTCTGCTCTCGAAAGAGAAAGAAATCCTCATGCGCCGCCGGCTGCCGGCCGGGGTGCGCATGTATACGGGCGACGACTTCAACTATGCCGAGCTGATCGCCGGGGACGAGCAGGGTTACTCGGACGCGCTGCTGGGCATCCTCGACACCATCGCCCCGGTGGCGAGCGCCGCCTTGACGGCCCTGGCCGCGGGCGACCGGGCCCGGTTCGACAGCGCTCCTCGAGCCGACGGTGCCGCTCTCCCGCCACATCTTCGAGGCGCCCACCCGCTTCTACAAGACGGGCGTCGTCTTCATGGCCTGGCTCAACGGCCATCAGCGCAATTTCACCATGCTGGGCGGCCAGGAGAGCGCCCGCTCGATCCTGCACCTGGCCGAGCTGTTTCGACTGGCCGACCGGGCCGGCCTGCTGCGCGATCCCGAGCTTGCGGTAGCCCGGCTCACGAAGCTGCTCGACGTTCACGGCGTCGGCTGAGACCGAGCAGGAGAAAAGAAAATTGCAGTACGTCAATCTCGGCAGCACCGGCCTCAAGGTCTCGCGGATCTGCCTCGGCACGATGACCTACGGCTCGTCCAGGTGGCGGGACTGGGTGCTGGACGAGGCCGAGAGCAAGCCCTTCATTCAAAAGGCCTGGGACAAGGGCATCAGCTTCTTCGACACGGCCGACGTCTATTCCAAGGGTGCCAGCGAGGAGGTGCTGGGCAAGGCGCTCAAGGAGATCGGCATGCCGCGCGAGCAGGTCGTGATCGCGACCAAGGTCTTCAATCCGATGGGCGACGCGCCCAACGAGCGCGGCACGTCGCGCAAGCACATCCGCCACGCCGTGGAGGCGAGCCTGCGGCGCCTGCAGACGGACTATATCGACCTCTACCAGATCCACAGGCTGGACCAGACGACGCCGATCGAGGAGACGATGGCGGCGCTCGACGACCTCGTCCGCGCCGGCAAGGTGCTCTATCTGGGCGCGTCCTCGATGTACGCTTGGCAGTTCGCGCGTGCGCTCTACACCATCGATCGGCTGGGGCTCGCGCGGTTCGCGACGATGCAGAACCACTACAATCTCGTCTATCGCGAGGAGGAGCGGGAGATGATCCCGCTCTGCCGGGCCGAGGGCGTGGGCGTGATCCCCTGGAGCCCGCTCGCCCGCGGCTTCCTCGCCGGCAATCGCGGCCGGCGGACGGAGGGCGAGACCGTCCGCGCCAGGTCCGACGACTTCGCCCACAGGCTCTACTACGAGGAGAGCGACTTCGCCGTCGTCGACGCGCTCGGGAAGATCGCCGAGGCGCGCGGTGTCCCGAACGCTCGGGTGGCGCTCGCCTGGATGCTCCAGAGGCCCGGCATCACGGCGCCGATCGTCGGCGCCTCGAAGCCGCATCATCTCGAGGACGCCGTCGCGGCGGTCGATCTCCAGCTCGACGACTCCGAGATCGAGGTGCTCGAGGCGCCCTATCGGCCTCATCCGGTGCTGGGCCACGCTTGACCTGAAGTCGAGAGCTGTGCCCGGATAGGCACCGTCAAGAGCACCGAGCCACCAAAGAGCGGGAGGCCAGAAGCATGAAACGTCGCACCCTGATCCTGACAGCGCTGCTGCTCGGCACGACGGCGGCACTTCCCGCGGGGGCTGCCGACTATCCCTGGAAACCCGACAAGCCCATCACCATCATCGTCCCCTGGGCGGCCGGCGGCTCGACCGATCAGGTGACCCGCATCGCCGCCGGCGAGATCGAGCAGGCGCTGGGCCAGAACGTCGTCGTGGTGAACCAGCCGGGCGCCTCGGGCTCGATCGGCACCAAGGCCGTGCTGGACGGACCCAAGGACGGCTACACCTGGACCGCCGGCGCCGCCCAGGACCTCGGCACCTACGGCGTGCTCGGCATGCTCGATACCAGGATCGGGGACTGGCACCTCTATCTGGACGTGGCCAACGTGCCGCTCGTCGGTGTCAACGCGGACACGCCCTGGAAGACGATGCAGGATCTGCTCGGACGCCATGAAGGCCAAGCCCGGCCAGATCACGGTGGCGACGGCCGGCCTCAGCTCCAGCGGCCACACCGCGATCGAATTCGATCAGGAACGCGACCGGCATCGAGTACAAGAACGTCACCTATGACGGCGGCAATCCGGCGGTGATCGCGACCGTCAGCGGCGAGACGCAGGCGACGACGCAGCTCGCCGTCGAGCAGGCCGAGATGATCCGGGCGGGGAAGATCCGGCCGCTCGCCGTGCTCTCGGACAAGCCCTTGGAGATCGAAGGCTACGGCACGGTGCCGCCGCTGACCGACACGGTGAAGGACTTCCCGGTGGCGCCCAACTATTTCGGCATCTTCGTGCCCGAAGGGCGTGCCCGACGAGGTGATCCAGACGCTGGACATGGTCTGGAAGGACGAGATCGCGCATTCGGCGGCGCTTCAGAAGTACGCGACCAGTCGTGGCGCCCAGTTCGCGGGCGATCTCTACGGGGACGTGGCGCAGAAGGCGGTCGACCCCGCCGTCCGCACCACCGCCTGGCTGCTCTTCGACAACGGCAAGGCCAAGGTGAGCCCGGACACGGTCGGCATCCAGAAACCGTGATCCGGGCCGACCTCGCCTTCGGCAGCCTCTTGATCGCCCTGGGACTCGGCATCGTCGTCGAGTCCTGGCGGATGCCGCGCTTCGCGGACCAGGGGGTCAACCCCTGGTCCGTGCCGGGCCTCGTGCCGGGCATCCTGGGCGTGATCATCCTGATCCTGGCGCTGGTGCTGGTCGGCCGCTCGGTCCGCCGTCTCGCCGCCGCGGGCGGCGCCGATGCGGGCCCGGGGCCGCTCCAGGGCCTCAGCCTCGCCCGGATCGCCCTGACGCTCCTGCTGACGCTCGTCTACGCCGTGGGTATCGTCGGCCACCTGCCCTTCTGGCTCGCGACCTTTTTGTTCATTGCCGCCTTCATCCTCGTCTTCGAGCTGAGCGGCGACGGTGGCGGGCCACGCTCGGTCCTGGCGGCGGTCCTCATCGGGGCCGTCGTCTCGGGGGCCGTCTCGGCGATCTTCCGTTACGTCTTCCTCGTCCGCCTGCCCTAGGGCCGCTCCCGGGTGCCGTCCGGCCTCGTCTACCTCCTCCAGGCGATCGTCCACTTCGCCAATCCCTGGAGCCTTTTCGAGGTCTTCTGGGCAACGCTCCTGGGCATCTCGATCGGGGCGCTGCCGGGCCTCACGGCGACGTTGGGCGTGGCGCTTCTCACCACGCTCACCTTCCGCATGGGCGCCGACGACGCCATCCTGATCCTCATCTGCTCCTATGTCGGCGCCATCTATGGCGGGTCGCGCAGCGCCATCCTCCTCAACATCCCGGGCACGCCGGCCAATGCCGCCACCACGCTCGACGGCTTCCCGCTCGCCCGCGCCGGCCATGCCGGCCGCGCCATGGGCCTCGCCACCACGGGGTCCTTCCTGGGCTCGTTGATCGGCATGCTGCTCCTGGCCCTGGTGGCGCCGGTGCTGGCCGAGTTCGCGCTCGACTTCGGCAGCTTCGAGTTTTTTTGGCTCGCCGTCTTCGGAATCGTCATCTCCGGCCACCTGACGGCGCTCGAGGACCCGCTCAAGGGCTGGATCGCCGGGTTCCTGGGCCTGATGGTCGCCATGGTCGGCCAGGAGGGCATCCAGTCCTACGAGCGTTTTACTTTCGGCAGCACCCAGCTCGCCGGCGGTTTTGGGCTTCTGCCGGCGCTGGTGGGCGCCTTCGGCTTCGCCGAGGTCATCATGGTGATGGCCCAGCCGGCCTACGAATCGGTGCGCTCCGCCACCGACCGGGTGGTGCCGAGCTGGCGCGAGGTCGCCACCTACTGGCGCACCATCATCCGCTCGGGCCTGATCGGCACGCTCATGGGGCTGATCCCGGGCGTGGGCGAGGACATCGGCGCCTGGGCCTCCTATGCGGCCGCGCGGCGCGCGAGCAAGGAGTCGGAAAAATTCGGAAAAGGCTCGGTCGAGGGGCTGCTCGCCGCCGAGACCGGCAACAACGCGGCCGTGCCCGGGGCCATCATCCCGGTGCTGACGCTCGCCGTCCCGGGCTCGGCGCCGTCCGCCGTGCTCCTGGCCGCCATGTTCATCCACGGTGTGCGGCCGGGTCCCCTGATCATGATCGAGTTTCCGTCCTTCGTCTTCGAGGTGGTGGCGATGATCCTCTATGCGAGCTTCGCCATCCTGATCCTCGGCCTCGCCCTCGCCCGGCCGCTGCTCCTGGTCCTCTCGGTCAGCCGCGAGCGCCTGATGCCGGTCATCTTCACCCTCTGCACCATCGGCTCCTTCGCCATCGCCAGCCGCATCTTCGACATCTGGGTCATGCTGGGCTTCGGTGTGCTGGGCTTCCTGCTCCGGATCATGGGCTACCCGATGGCGCCCTTGGTCCTCGGCATCGTCCTGGGCGACCTCCTGGACAAGAGCTTCCGGCGTGGCATGGTGCTCTCGGACGGCTCGCTCGTGCCCTTCCTCACCCGCCCCATCAGCGCCGTGCTATGGGTGCTGACGCTGGTCACCATCCTCATGAGCTTCCGCGTCGTGCGCGAGGCGGCGGCCCGCCTCCTCCGCCGCTCCAACTGAGGGCCGATACCCGTGCCGGGAACCGAAAAGCTGTCGATCAATCTCGCCACCGTCAGGAAGCAGTGGGGGCTGCGCGAGGCGGTCGAAGGCTGCGCCCGGATGGGCATCCGCGGCGTGGCGCCGTGGCGGGACCAGCTCCGCGAGACCGGCCTCAAGGAATCGGCCCGCATCCTCCGCTCCAACGGCATGCGCGTCACCGGGCTCTGCCGCGGCGGCTTCTTCGCCGCCAACGACGCGACGGAGCGGCGCCGCAACCTCGACGACAATCGCCGAGCCATCGAGGAGGCGGCCACCATCGGTGCCGAGTGCCTCGTCATGGTGTGCGGCGGCCTGCCGCCCGGCTCGCGCGACCTCGAGGGTGCCCGCCACATGGTCGAGGACGGCATCGCCGCCATCCTCGACGACGCGCTCTCGGCCGGCGTGCCGCTGGCCATCGAGCCCCTGCACCCGATGTACGCGGGCGACCGCTCGGTCATCAGCACGCTCGCCCAGGCGCTGACGATCTGCGACGGGCTGGGCAATCAGGGCCTGGGGGTCGCGGTCGACGTCTACCATGTCTGGTGGGACCCAGAGCTCGCGGCCCAGCTCGAGCGCTGCGGCCAGAAGCGGCTTTTGGCGTTCCACATCTGCGACTGGCTGGTGCCGACCAAGGACCTGCTCGAGGACCGCGGCATGATGGGCGACGGCGTCATCGACCTCCCCCACATCCGCGAGCTGGTCCAGGCCCAAGGCTATGACGGCCTGAATGAGGTGGAGATTTTTTCCCGCGACTGGTGGGCGAGAGACCCTTTCAACGTCCTCGCCGTCTGCCTTGAGCGCCACGAGAGCCGATGTTGAGGCAAGCTGGGCGGCTCCCCCGCCTCGAAATGACGCAGGAATCATCGCTGTTACACACTAGGCCAGGCAAGCATTGTGCTTGCAAGTCATGCAGGTCACGCCAGAGACGGGGACAGCTCGAATGGCGAGGTCCGGGCCCATAAGTCACGGCTCGAACGTCGACGCGCACTTGCGTCCGATGCCGTACGGTGCGGACAAGAGCCTTCCGTTCCCTGAGGAAGAGCTGACGTGCGTCTTCGTCCAGTTGCCATTTCCCGCTCGACTGGGCTTCTGTGAAGCGCAGGCTCTTCCGGGTGTGCGCCTCGTACCCAGAGATCGCCTTGGGTTCGATCTCGCATCGTTTGACGCGCTGGATAAGGGATGGCCCCCAGTTTTCGACGCGTCGCACGCCATTCTTGTCGACCACAATCAGTATGTCGCCGGCTTGGTGGAGCGTGTGCGTGCTGAGGGCGGCGACCCCCGCCACCTTACCGTCGGAGATGACGAATGGAGTGGTGTCCCGGTGGGAGGGGCCCCGATCGCCATGAATGTCATGTTGGCCTTGTTCCTTCTGGGAAGGACACCATTCCTGCTCGGCGCACGATGCCAGCTCATAAGGCGAAGAGTGGGCCGCGGAACTCGCATCGAGATACGCGGCGGTTCGCATAGCGAGCCTGTAGGCACCATACCGATGCGAAACTATGTGTGGCCACTCGCCGAGGCGCAGCTGGTGCTTCCACCGGCAATGCGTCGGATGGCTTCGGCAATCGAGCCATATTTCAGGACAAATCTCGCCACCCACGACCGTCTTGGCCACTCCTTGGGCTATTTTTGGGACTCTATTACCTCGCCCTCACAGGTACTTGGCTATCTTGGGCTGATGAGCACGCTCGAGTCGCTCGTTGGAAAAGAAAGGGGCGAACTGACACATCGGGTGGCAGAGCGTGTCGCAGTTCTGTTGGGGACAGACTTTGACACTCGGAAAAAAATATATGGGGAGGTGAAGGTCCTTTACGAGACCCGCAGCGCCTTGGTGCATGGCGACATCATGCTGAAGAAGGGCAAGATTAACGGGCATACCACTGCGGTCACCGCGAGTTTGAATATTGTCGATGTCCGGGCTCATACGAAGATGCTTGAGATCGTCACGGACACGCTGAAGAAGCTGATTCGCAATGATAAGTTTAGAGCGCTGCTCAAAAGTCCTGAGAACGGCGAGCCCAAGATGCGTGATTTCTTTCTTGAGAGAGTTTTGGGGCCCAGCCGACCCATGCGCGGTTCGGCGCTGGCCAGAGCTCGGAAGAGGTGAGCTGCTGCCCTCGGCCCCTTGCGCGGCTTCGTCGGTTCGTATCGCTCACCCCAGCGGCAGCTTCATGCCGACGTGGCTCGCGACGAAGCCCAGGCGCTCGTAGAAGCGGCGGGCGTCGGTGCGGGAGGTGTGGCTGGTGAGCTGGACGAGGCGGCAGCCGGCTCGCCGCGCCCGCTCGACGGCCTCCCGGACCAGCCGCTCGCCGATGCGCCGGCCGCGCAGGTCGCCGGCCACGCGCACGGCCTCGATCTGTCCGCGCAGCGCGCCTTGATGGCTGAGGCCGGGGATCAGGGTGAGCTGAAGGCAGCCGACCACCCGGCCGGCCAGCTCGGCGACCAGCACGAGGCTCCCCTGCCGCTGGATGTCGGCAAAGGCCTCCTCGTAGCACGCGGCGACCGGCTCGCCGGGCCGCTCCCGCGTCGCACCCAGGGGATCGTCGGCCAGGAGGTCGACGATGGCGGAAAGGTCGGCGGATCGGGCCGGGCGGACGAGCAGGTCGGAAGGCTCGTCCGGCGCGCCCGGCGGCATGGGGTCGGTCATCGCCCTGGTCTCTTGCCCTGTCAGGTCCTCGGCGGCCGCATAGCACGGATGCCGGGCGCCGGGCATGGGCGATCGGCCAGCCGGCCGCCCGCCGACAGGTTCGCATTGACCGGCGGCCCTGGGGGCGGCAGCTTCGTCTTGGGATCACGGGGCGGCCGTCGAGGCTCGGCAGGTCTCGTGCGTGGCTCAAGGGAGGCCCGGCAGGTCGGGTCGCGTGCCCGCCTGTGGCGTGGATCAGCCAAGAAGCGAGGAGAACGGTGATGAAGCGACGCGAGGCACTGCTCACAACGGCGGCATTGGTGGGCGCGATGGCGCTGCCGGCGGCCGCGGCGACCCCGAAGGACGTGCTCGTGGTCGCCGACGCCATCGACGACCTCATCAGCATGGACCCGGCCGAATTCGTTCGAGTTCTCCGGCGAGGACCTCCTCAACAACACCTACCAGCAGCTCTTCGAGTTCGATCCGGCCCATGTGGATTCGGGCTTCAAGCCCGGCGTGATCGAGAAGTACGAGATCGCCGACGACGGCAAGACCTACACCTTCGAGGTGCAGGAAGGGCCAGAAGTTCCACTCCGGCAATCCCGTCACCGCCTCCGACGTGGTCTTCTCCCTGACCCGGGCGGTCAAGCTCAACCTCACGCCGTCCTTCATCCTGTCGCAGTTCGGCCCCAGCGTCGACAATGCCGACCAGATGATCCAGAAGACCGGCGACTACACGCTGACCATGAAGGTCGACCAGCCTTACGCGCCGACCTTCATCCTCAACTGCCTGACGGCGGTGATCGCGTCGGTGGTCGACGAGAAGCTGGCGATGGCGCACGAGGAGAACGGCGATTTCGGCCACGCCTGGCTGAAGACCCACGACGCCGGCAGCGGCCCCTACCGCCTCGTCAGCTGGAAGCCCAACGAGTCCTATGTGCTCGAGGCCGTGCCCGGCTCGGGCATCGAGCCCGCCAAGCTCAAGCGCGTCGTCGTCCGCCACATCCCCGAGGCCGCGACCGAGCAGCTCCTCCTCGAGAAGGGCGACGTCGACATCGCCCGGAAGCTCCTGCCCTCGAACATCGAGGCGGTGCAGAAGAACCCCGAGATCAAGGTCGAGGCCGACCTCAAGGGCCGCATCTACTATTTCAGCCTCAACCAAAAGAACAAGATCCTGAGCAATCCCAAGGTCATCGAGGCGATGAAGTGGCTGGTCGACTATGACGGGATGGTGAGCTCCATCCTCAAGGGCCAGTTCGTCGTCCACCAGACCTTCGAGCCGAAGACCTTCCTCGGCGTGCTCGACAAGAACCCCTACAAGCTCGACGTCGCCAAGGCGAAGCAGCTCCTGACCGAGGCCGGCTATCCGGACGGCTTCAGCATCACCATGGACGCCCGCAACGTCCCGCCCGACATCGACATCGCGACGGCGGTCCAGGGCACCTTCGCCCAGGGCGGCATCAAGCTCGAGGTGCTGCCCGGCGACGGCAAGCAGACGCTGACGAAATACCGGGCGCGCAACCACGACATCTATGTCGGCGCCTGGGGCCCGGACTATCCGGACCCGAACACCAACGCCAGCACCTTCACGAGCAATCCCGACAACCGGGACGAGGCCAAGCTCACCGGCAAGCTCGCCTGGCGGAATGCCTGGGACATCCCCGAGCTCTCCAAGGAGACCGAGGCCGCGACGCTCGAGCGCGACCAGGACAAGCGCGTCAAGATGTACGAGGATCTGCAGCAGGCGATGCTGGACCGCGGGCCCTTCGTCCTGATGTTCCAGCAGATCGTGCAGTCGGCGATGCGGAAGGACGTCGAGGGCTTCTATACCGGCGGCCCGGTGACCGACGTCGCCTATTGGACGGTGACGAAGTAGCCCCTGGGTGGCCACCCTCCTCGCCGCGCGGCGCCTGCCGGGAGCGATCCATCGCTCGCTCCCCGGCCGGGCGCTGGTCGGCACGGCGAGGATGCTGGGCTCGGTGGCCCTCACGTTTCTCGGGCTTCTGTTCGTCACCTTCCTGATCGGCCGGGTCATCCCGATCGACCCGGTGCTGTCGCTGGTCGGCGACCGGGCGAGCAAGGCCACCTACGAGGCGGTCCGGCATTCGCTCGGGCTCGACCAGCCGCTCTACGTCCAGTTCTACCGCTACGTGGTGGCCGTCCTGCACGGCGACCTCGGCCAGTCGGTGATGACGGCGCGGCCGGTGCTGACCGACATCGCCGCCTTCTTCCCGGCCACCCTCGAGCTCGCGACGCTGGCGACGATCATCGGCATCGTCCTGGGCGTCCCGGCGGGCGTCGCCGCCGCCGTCTGGCGCGGGCGCTGGCCCGACCAGGTGATCCGCGTGCTCGGCCTCGTCGGCTACTCGGTGCCGATCTTCTGGCTCGGCCTCATGGGCCTGCTCCTCTTCTACGGCGTCCTCGGCTGGGTCGCCGGGCCCGGCCGGCTCGACGTCTATTTCGAGGACATCGTCCCCCGGGTCACCGGGCTGATCACGGTCGACGCGCTCCTCGATGGCGACTGGGACGTCTTCTGGAACGCCGTCAGCCACCTGATCCTGCCGGCCGGCCTCCTCGGCTACTACTCGCTCGCCTACATCAGCCGGATGACCCGGAGCTTCATGCTGGAGCAGCTCCAGCAGGAATATGTCACCACCGCGCGGGTCAAGGGCATCGCCGAGCGCCGCGTCATCTGGCGCCACGCCTTCGGCAACATCCAGGTCCAGCTCGTCACCGTCATCGTGCTCTCCTACGCCGGCCTGCTCGAGGGCTCGGTGCTGACCGAGACGGTCTTCGCCTGGCCGGGCCTCGGCCGCTACATCACCCAGTCGCTCCTGGCGGCCGACATGAACGCGGTGCTGGGCGGCACGCTGGTCGTCGGCTCCGTCTTCATCGGCCTCAACCTCCTGGCCGACCTTTTTTATCGTCTGCTCGATCCGAGGGCCCGATGACCGCCTTCCCGGCCGAGCGGGGCGGCTGGCGCCGGGCGCTGCTCAGCGACACGCCGCGCTCCCGCTCCGAGGCCAAGCTCGGCCAGCTCTATCGCGGCTGGCTCACCTTCCGCGCCAACCCGTTGGCCCTGATCGGGCTCGGCATCGTGCTCCTTCTCGTGCTGGTCGCCGCCTTCGCACCGCTGCTCGCCACCCACAGCCCCTACGTCCAGAGCCTGCAGGAGCGCCTGCAGCCGCCGAGCCTCGCCCACTGGCTCGGCACCGACGAGTTCGGCCGCGACATCTATTCCCGCATCGTCTACGGCGCCCGCATCACGCTGATGATCGTGGGCCTGGTCGCCGTCACGGCGGCGCCGATCGGCCTCCTGATCGGCACGATCGCCGGCTATGTCGGCGGCTGGGTCGACACCGTGCTGATGCGCTTCACCGACGTCTTGCTGGCCTTCCCCAAGCTGATCCTGGCGCTGGCCTTCGTCGCGGCGCTCGGCCCCGGCATCGAGAACGCGATCATCGCCATCGCCATCACCTCCTGGCCGCCCTACGCCCGGATCGCCCGCGCCGAGACCCTGACCGTGCGTCAGAGCGACTACATCGCCGCCATCCGCCTCCAGGGCGCCTCGACCGCGCGGATCATCGTCGGCCACATCATGCCGCTCTGCCTCTCCTCGCTGATCGTCCGCGTCACCCTCGACATGGCGGGCATCATCCTGACGGCGGCGGGCCTGGGCTTCCTCGGCCTCGGCGCCCAGCCGCCGACCCCCGAATGGGGCGCCATGATCTCGACCGGCCGGCAGTTTCTGCTCGTCCAATGGTGGGTGGCGACCATCCCGGGCATCGCCATCCTGGCCGTCAGCCTCGGCTTCAATCTCTTGGGCGACGGCCTCAGGGACGTCCTGGACCCCAAAAGCTCATGAGCGGCGATCGCCCGCTGCTCCAGGTCGAGGACCTGCACGTCGAGTTCAGGACCCGGACCGGCCTGGTCAAGGCGGTGCGCGGCATCGACCTCGCCGTCGGGCGGGAGAAGCTGGGCATCGTCGGCGAATCGGGCTCCGGGCAAGTCGATGACCGGCCGCGCGATCCTCCGCCTCGTGCCGCCGCCGGGCGTGGTCCGCGCCCGCCGCCTCGAGCTCGACGGCGAGGACCTGCTGGGCGCCAGCAACCGGCGCATCCGCGAGATCCGCGGCCGGCGCATCGCCATGGTGATGCAGGACCCGAAATTCTCCCTGAACCCGGTGATGACGGTCGGCCGGCAGATCACCGAGGCCTACCGGGCGCACGGCCGGGTCCGAGCCGCGCGAGGCGCACCGGAAGGCGCTGGCCATGCTCGAGGCCGTCCGCATCCGCGACCCCGAGCGCGTCTTCGGCCTCTATCCGCACGAGGTCTCGGGCGGCATGGGCCAGCGCATCATGATCGCCATGATGCTGATCCCCGAGCCCGACCTGCTGATCGCCGACGAGCCGACCTCGGCCCTCGACGTCACCGTCCAGATGCAGGTCCTGGCGATCCTCGACGACCTCGTGACCCAGCGCGGCATGGGCCTCGATCTTCATCAGCCACGACCTCGACCTCGTCGCCTCCTTCTGCGACCGGATCCTCATCATGTATGCCGGGCGCGTGGTCGAGACCTGCCGGGCCGCCGAGCTCCACGCCGCCACGCACCCCTACACGCGCGGCCTCCTGAGCTCGATGCCGCGCATCGACGACGACCGCGCCGAGCTGCCGGTGCTGGAGCGCGACCCCGCCTGGCAGCATGCCGGCTTCGGGGCCTGAGCGGATGGCGGCGGCGCCGGTCATCGAGGTCGACAATCTCGTCGTGACCTTCGGCAGCGGCCTGGATGCGGTTCAGGCCGTGCGCGACGTCAGCTTCGCCGTCGCCCGAAGGCGGCTCGTTCGGCCTCGTCGGCGAGTCCGGGTCGGGCAAGTCGACCGTGCTGCGGGCCCTCTCCGGCCTCGACCACGGCTGGTCGGGAACCATCCGGATCGCCGGCGCGGCGCAGCCGGCGCATCGGTCCAAGGCCTTCCACAAGCTCTGCCAGATGGTCTTCCAGGACCCCTACGGCTCGCTCCACCCGCGCCACACGGTCGACCGCATCCTGAGCGAGCCCGTGGCGATCCACAGGCTGGGCGACGCCGACCGGCGGGTCGAGCGGCTCCTGGCCGAGGTCGGCCTCGGGCCCGCCTTCCGCTACCGCTACCCGCACCAGCTCTCGGGCGGCCAGCGCCAGCGCGTCGCCATCGCCCGCGCCCTGATCCTCGAGCCGCGCATCCTCCTCCTCGACGAGCCGACCTCGGCCCTCGACGTCTCGGTCCAGGCCGAGATTCTCAACCTCCTGCGCCGGCTGCGGGCCGAGCGCGGCCTGACCTATCATCCTGGTCAGCCACAATCTCGCCATCGTCGCCTACATGTGCGAGCGCCTGGCCGTCATGAACCGCGGCCGCATCGTCGAGGAGCTGACGAAAGCCCAGCTCCGCGAATCCCGCCCGACCGAGCCCTACACGCGCCAGCTCCTGCGCGCGACCCAGGGCTACGACCGCGCCGTCGCCGAGAGCTTCGAGAGCTTCGCTTGAGAAGGCGAAGCGCCGCGCCGCCGCTGCCGCGCCCTCAGCGCGGAAGCCCTGCAGTCAAGGCCCGGCGGCAATGTCAATCCGGCAACCCGATTTGATGGAGAAGCGCGAGTCGCTCATCGTAGGCCGCTTGATCCTTGAAATATTGCGTGCGGCGCAAGAACCCGATCGTGTACCAGGGTAGTTTTCCGCGTAGCATCGCGATGTCGTGGCGGGCGCTATCGTCATCTCCGAGCCGGAAGTGGGCCTCCGCTCGGCCCGCAAGCGCAAACCCCAGTGACACGCCTGTCGGCCGGCGATCGAGAAGCCGATCATACTCTACCTTCGCCGCCTTATAGGACCCTGCCCACAAGAGACAGTTTCCACGGACCCCAAGGTACCAGTCAGGGAATACCGGACTGAGGCGCATGGCCTCGCTCAGTTGGGCCGCTCCCGCATCGTACCTGCCGGCGTACAAAAGGAGGGTGCCGTAGAGAGCCACGATGTCGGCACTGCCGGGCCACAGGTTCGCGGCACGCTCGCCGAGCTCCACCGCCTCCTCGAACCGCCGTTCGGAAAGACGGGCATAGCCGAGCAGGATCACGGCGGGCGCGTGGTGGTCGTCGATGGCCAGGGCGCGTTGTGCCAACGCGCTCGCTTCCGCCGCAGCGTCGCTCCAGCCACTGCCGAAAAAGCGACCATACTGCATCTTGGCCCAACCGAGCACGCCCCACGCGACGGCGAAGTTCGGATCCAGAGCGAGGGCCTGCTTTGCCAACTCGACGGCATGGTCGAGATCGCTCTTCGTCAGCCGTCTGAGCGAGTCCTCGGCAAGTCGGTAGAGTCTGTAGGCTTCGGGATTGTCCGTGGATTTCCGCCGGAGCGTCGCCTGCTGGCCCTCGGTAAGGGAAACCTCGAGCGCGTCCGCCACTCGTTGTGCGACGTCTGCTTGCACGTCGAGCACCTCATTGATGCTCTTGTCGTACTGCTCGGCCCAGACCTGGCGGTCGGCGCGCGCGTCGACGAGGTGCGCTGTGATGCGGTAGCGGTCCCCTGCCTCCCGGACGCTGCCCTCCAGGACATAGCGGACGCCGAGGCTCTCGGCGATGGCCCGCGCGGACAGTGACTTTCCCTTGTAGCTGAAGCTCGATGTCCGTGCGATGACGAAGAGGTTTGGAAGTTGGGACAGGGCGGTGATGATGTCCTCGGCCATCCCATCGGAGAAGCGGTCGAGCTCGGGGCCACCGGACAGGTTGACGAAGGGTAGCACGGCCACGGACGGTTTGGCCGGAAGGGGCAGTTTGGCCTCGCGGGCCGGCCCGCCGTCGACGCCGGGTGCCCAAGGTTGCCACCACCATATCGAGGAGACGATCGTGAGCGAAAGCGCGACAGCCGTGGCAAGGATCGCGATGCGCCGACTTGGACGACGTGTCGATGCGAGCAGCGGGGTTACGAACGCTTCTGCCTTGTCGTCGAGAACTACTCGGTAGACGTCCACCGCCTCGACGATGTTCTTGAGAGCCGTGGGGCCTTGAGCCTCGAATGTGAGATCGAGCTTGGCCTTCACCTGGGTATGCACGGGTCGCGAGATGGAGATCCCGCCCGGCGCGGCCAGCCCTTCCAGCCGCGCCGCTATGTTGACGCCGTCGCCGAAGATGTCGTCGCCCTCGACGATGACGTCCCCGATATTTATGCCCATCCGGTAGTCGATCTGTTGCCCGGGCGTCCGGTCGGCGGATCGCCGGCGCAGCGCGCTTTGCACCTCGACCGCGAACCGGACCGCGTCGACGGCGCTGCCGCATTCCATCAGGGCACCATCCCCGAGCAGCTTGATGGTGCGCACGCCATACTGTGCGGCCTTGGGCTCAATCAGCACGGTGCGGATCGACTTCAGCGCGGCCAGCGTTCCGCTCTCGTCCTCGCCCATGAGACGTGAGTAGCCGACGACGTCCATGGCGATGATCGCCGCGAAGTCGCCGGCGGACGCTCGATTGGTCATCCTGGCGCTCGTGCCTGTTCGACGAGCTCAGCGCGACCACTCCGGAACAGAGTTCGACGAACGCGGAGTGTCCCATCGGGCCATTCCGTTGGCAATAGCCCGTCGGCTCAGTCCGTATTGACGACGTTGAAGTCCCGGAGCTCGTCGCGCGTCAGCGGCCGCCAGTTCTCATTCGGGATGTTGGCGAACTCGGTGAGGAACCGCAGCGACAGCTGCATCTCGGTGAGGAAGCGGGCGATCTCGGCGGCCGTCCGCGCCGCGTCCTGCTGGACGTCCTTGATGTCCTCCGAGAGCTTCTCGAGCTTGTCCTTGCCCGGGTCGCGCGGCTGGCCGGCATGTTGCTTGTTGTAGTCCGCGACCTCCTGCTCGACCTCGTCCATGTCCTCCATGATCTGCTCGGAGGCACTGTTCGCGAACATGTGGACCCCGAATACGGCGCCGGGCTCCACATAGCGGAGAGCACCGCCCATGAAGATGAAGTTGCAGGCGCTGATGCATTGCATGCCATGGCGGATGCGGGTGGTGAGGCCGTAGCGATGGACGATGCGACCGATCTCGAGTCCCTCCTCGAGCACGCCGCCACCCGAGAACAGCCACACCTCCTCGATCGGCTTGGCCTCCTCGATGGCCTCGCGAAACCGCTCGGAATCCCCGGAGCCGATGCCGCCCCAGGCGAAGAGGATCGTGCGATGCCCGGCGGCGATCTTGGTGAAGTGGAGCTGGGGCAGGTTGAGATCCTTGTCGCCGCTCGGCGGCGGAACGAATAGCGGCAGATCCTCCTCGGCGCCGGCCCGACCCGGCCCTGCGGCCAACGCCAGCACCAGGACCGCAAGCAGAAGCGGCAGCCGCCTCACGTCTGTGCCACCCAGCCGCCATCGGCGCCGCGACAGTAGCGCGAGCTCTGCGTGACCTCCTGGCCCTTGATGTAGGCGATCTCGCGCACCGTCCGGCATTGGCCTCCGTCGGCCTGCGGCTGCACCGCCGTGACGGTCGAGGAGCCGTGCGCGCCGGTATCGTGATCGGAGCTCCAGGCCACGGGCTTCGCCGGCGGGTGTGTCGTCTTGCCGGTCTTCGAGGCCGGCACCGGCGCGTTCAGCGCCTGCTCGGTGGCCGTGGCCGCGCGGTGGCGATCCTTCTCGTCGAGCTGCTTGCCGATCGAGCTGCCGATGAAGTAGCCGACGGCACCGCAAGCCGCGGCCGGCAGCAGGGCACCCAGGGTGTTGTGGAACAGGGCGCTGCCCACGGCACCGCAGGCGAGAGCGCCCAGACTGCCGCCGACCACGCCGCCGGTCTGCTCGTTCAACTCGCATGAAGCGAGCAAGGACACTGCGACAAGCGCCGAGACTGGGAGGCTTCTTAGCGACCTCATCGGACCCTCGATACCCCCCCGCCTCGTCGGATAGTACAGGGAGTCGGCACCCGACGCGATAGGCCCCTGCAATTACAGGCATGTCCTCGGGTAGGCGATCCTCGGGGGCGATGGTCGGCGCGGCAGCTTTGGCCCGCTCGCGGGGTCGTGCGGTGCCCGACCCAAGGGATCCGCATGCGCCGATATGGCCGGGCTAGACCCCGGGGCCGGCCGCCCGCAGCTCGGCATGGCCCTGGCGGACCTGTCGCAGATTGGGCCGCGTCGGGTCGCGGGCCACACGCGAGCGATGCCCGGCGGTAACCCCGAGATGCGCGGCGCCCTCCACTCCGAGCCCTTCCAGCAGCCGGACGCCTCCCGCAGGGGCGCGCCGAAGGCGTGTGCGGCATGGCTGCTCACACCCTTGCCACCACGAGGCCCATCCTCGTCAGGCGGCCTTCAAGGGCTTGTACTTGATGCGGTGCGGCTGGTCGGCGGCGGTGCCGAGGCGGCGGTGACGGTCGGCCTCGTAGTCCTGGTAGTTGCCCTCGAACCAGACCACCTGGCTGTCGCCCTCGAACGACAGGATATGGGTGGCGATGCGGTCGAGGAACCAGCGGTCGTGGCTGATGACCACGGCGCAGCCGGCGAACGCCAGGAGCGCCTCCTCGAGGGCCCGGAGCGTGTCGACATCGAGGTCGTTGGTGGGCTCGTCCAGGAGGATGACGTTGGCGCCCGACTTCAGGAGCTTCGCCAGATGCACCCGGTTGCGCTCGCCGCCCGAGAGCGTGCCGACTTTTTTCTGTTGGTCGGGCCCGCGGAAGTTGAACGCGGAGACGTAGGCCCGGCTGTTCGTGCTGTATTTGCCGAGCTCGATCAGCTCCTTGCCCTCGCTGACCTCCTCCCAGACGCTCTTGTCCGGTCTGAGGCTGTCCCGGCTCTGGTCGACATAGCCGAGCTTGACCGTGTCGCCGACGCGGAAGCTGCCGGCGTCCGGCGTCTCCTCGCCGACGATCATGCGCACCAGCGTCGTCTTGCCGGCCCCGTTGGCGCCGATCACGCCGACGATGCCGCCCGGCGGCAGCCTGAAGGAGAGGTCGTCGATCAAGAGCCGGTCGCCGAACGCCTTCTTGACGTGCTCGGCCTCGATGACGAGGTCGCCGAGGCGCGGGCCGGCCGGGATGATGATCTGGGCCGAGCCGGGCGCCCGCTCCGCCGCCTGCGCCAGCAGCTCCTCGTAGGCCGTGATCCGGGCCTTCTGCTTTGCCTGCCGGGCGCGCGGGCTCTGGCTGATCCATTCCTGCTCGCTGGCCAGGGTCCGCTGGCGGGACTTGTCCTCGCGCTCCTCCTGCTCCAGCCTTTTCCTCTTCTGCTCGAGCCAGCCGGTGTAGTTGCCCTCGTAGGGGATGCCGCGGCCGCGATCGAGCTCGAGGATCCACCCCGCCACATTGTCGAGGAAGTAGCGGTCGTGGGTGATGGCGACGACGGTGCCCTTGTAGTCCTTGAGGAACCGCTCGAGCCAGGCGACCGACTCGGCGTCCAGATGGTTGGTGGGCTCGTCCAGCAACAAAAGATCGGGCTGGGAGAGGAGGAGGCGGCAGAGCGCCACGCGGCGCCGCTCGCCGCCCGAGAGGGTGGCGACCGGGGCGTCGCCCGGCGGGCAGCGCAGCGCGTCCATGGCGATGTCGAGCGTGCGCTGCAGCTCCCACCCGTTGCAGGCGTCGATCTTTTCCTGCAGCTCGGCCTGCTCGGCCATCAGCGCGTTCATGGCGTCGTCGTCGAGCGGCTCGGCGAACCCGGCCGACACCTCGTCGAACCGGTCGAGCAGCGCCTTCGTCTCCTTCACCCCCTCCATGACGTTGCCCAGGACGTCCTTGCCGGCGTCGAGCTGCGGCTCCTGCTCGAGAAAGCCCACTTTGACTCCTTCGGCCGCCCAGGCCTCGCCCGAGAAGTCGTGCTCCATCCCCGCCATGACCCGCAGCAGCGTCGACTTGCCGGCGCCGTTGACGCCCAGGACGCCGATCTTGGCCCCGGGCAGGAACGCCAGCGTGATGTTTTTGAGAATCTCCTTCCCGCCGGGGAAGGTCTTGGTGAGGTTCCGCATCACATAGATGTACTGATAGGCTGCCATGGGCATGCCTCCTCGAAAGCGCAGGGGGTGGGGATCGCTGGCGCAGCTTTTATCAGCGAAGCGCGGCGGCAGGAAGGCGGTTGGCTGGCGGCCTGCACGCCTACGCGCTAAAGTTGAGCCGTGGGGGACGGCGCATGAAGGTCTTCGTCAGCTATTCGCACAGGCAGGCCGACTGGGTCCGGGACCGGCTCGTGCCGGTGCTGAAGGCGGGCGGCGTCGAGGTGCTGATCGACAGGGAGCGCTTCAAGGCCGGCCTCGCCGTCGTCGGACAGATGGACGCCTTGCAGGATCAGGGCGAGACGCACGTCCTCTGTCTCTCCGCAGACTACTATGCGAGTCCGCCCTGCGTGCACGAGATGACGCGGGCGATCGCGACGGACCCCGACTTCACGAGCGGACGGGTCCTGCCGCTGCGGCTCGACGGAGCTGCGCTACCCGACGGCATCCGCGTCCCCGACCCGCTCTGGATTGACTTTCGGGACCCAGCGGAAGGCCGAGCCGTGGAAACTCTTGCTCGACGGCTGTGCCGCTGACCTCGGTACGACGGCGCCGGCTTGGCTGACGGCGCGCGACGAGGTTGCGAGCGAGATAGACCATGGGTACTCGGTCAATCTCGTTACGCTCGGCGAGGATCTCGCTTGGTGGGAGCTGGTGGAGGACCTGCGCGACAATCGTCTGCCCGGTCTCGCTGTTGTCGACCTGCAGAAGCCGCACACGATCGAGCGGACCGGCCTGTGCGAGGAGATCTTACGCGCCCTAGGCATGAAGGGCGTCGATCTGCCGAAAAAGCCGAAGGATCTCGCGCGATTCACCGATCACCTCGAGGGCCTCGGCCGAATGGTCCGCGTCGCCCTCGTCAATTTCGACATTGCCGTCAGCCGCAAGGACTATGACGCCAACTTCTACGCGACGCTGCGCTGGCTCATCACCGAGCGCCGCAACCTGATCCTCCTTGCGCAGTCGCATCGTCCCTTCGACCTGCTGCTGCCGAAGGACAACCCGCTCTCCGGCCTCGATCTGAAGACCGTCGAGCTGCGATGACGCCGGTCCCGCTCGGCGAGCTGCGGCTGCGGCCGAGCCATCATCGCTCGGCGCTGTGGTGGCTGGGGCTGCTTTACCGACGGCCGCGCGCGTTTGCGAGAAGCCTTGCAGCCCTCGGGCGGCGCGCGCAGGTCCGCGCTGCTGTCGTGCTGCTCGCCCACGTGCTGCCGTGGGTCGTCGTTCTCGCCGCCGCCGGCAACGTGCTGGCCCCGCTTCTTCATCTTCCCCACAGGAAATGCAGGAAGAGCCATTGGCACTACCGGCATTCCTTCTGGGGAACTTCAGCCAGATTGCTCGGGATCGCATCGGGATCGCCGTCGGGTCGCTGGCGCGATCCTTATCGGGGTCGTTTCGGGATCCTGGCGGGCTCGCTGGCGGGATCGTTTTCGGGCTAGCTTTCGGGCTAGCTTTCGGGATCGCTGGCGGGATGGCTATCGGGATCGCTCTCGGGATCGCTGGTGGATCGCTCTCGGGATGCTGCCGGGATCGCTCTCGGGCTCGCCCTCGGGACCGTATGCGGGATCGCTCGTCGGGGATCGCTGCCGGGCTCGACTGTCGGGATCGCTGTCGGGGTCGCTGTCGGGATCGCTGTCGGGGTCGTTTTCGGGATCGTGGCTGGTTCCGTCGGGATCGCTGTCGGGATCGATGTCGGGCTCGCTGTCGGGATCGCTCTCTTGCGAGCCTACTACCACCCGCTGCACCTGTGGTTCATATGGCCGGCACCTCGCGGGTCGCTGGTATCCGTGGCATCCCGTTGCCTGGGACGATATGTGCTCGATCCCGTTTCCGGGCCTCTGCCGCCTCCTGGTCGCCTACCGCGAGATCGACAGCTCCCGTGCCGAGGCGGAGATCGAGCGGCTGACCTACTCCTATCCCAGCCAGCAGATCGAGGCGCTGAAGGCGCGGGTGATGCTGATCGCGCAGGACGCGGCGAGCGAGCCGGACCTCGCCCGCATCGACAGTCCCGTGATGCGCCTGCCCGCGGGTGATCGCGGCTTTCTCAAGGAGACACCCGAGGTCAAGCGACTCGTCCACGAGATCGCGCAGGCACAGCGCGGGCTCGATGCGGTCAAGGTCCCGGCCTTCAGGGAGCCCTACGCGCTGGCCCTGGTCCGGCCAGATCGAGGCGTTTCGCGGCACCGTCGCCGGGTTCCGCTGGCCGCTGAGCGAGTTCGTTCCGTAAGGCGGCGGACGCTTGGCTCGTCGTCGCCAATCGCCAGCTCGAGGAGGCGCGGCGCGTGCTGGCGGCGGCACCGGTGGCCCAGGTATTCCGCGCGGGCGATCCCGTCGATCGCGCCCAGGAGGCCTTCGTGCCGCGCTGGCCGGCGATCGAGGAACTGCAGGGCCAGATCACGCTCGCCACGGGCTGCCCCGGCATCCTGCTCTATGCCCGCCGGCGGATGGGCAAGAGCACGCTCCTCAAGAACCTCGAGCCATTTCTGCCGACGACGATCGCCGTGGCCTCGCTCTCGATGCAGGACCCCCGCGCCTTCTGCCACGCTCGGCGATCTGGTCTGGAGCATCAGCGATGCCGTCGGGAAGGCAGCAGGGGTCGAGGCGCCGCCCAGCGGCGAGGACCTCAAGGCGCTCGCCGGCGACCTCGACCGCGCCGACGCCACGCTCGCCGCGGCCGGCAAGCGCCTACTGATCGGCATCGACGAATACGAGAACCTCGACCTCAAGATCGGCGAGGGCGTCTTCCCCCGCGACCTTCTCGACACGCTACGCGACTCGATCCAGCGGCACCGGCACATCGTCTGGCTCTTCGCCGGCAGCCACGACATCGCCGAGCTGACCCATGCCGAGTGGCCTTCCTACTTCGTCAGCCTGCGAACGATCGAGCTTTCGCCGTTCACCGATCCCGAGACCCGGCTTCTTCTCACGGAGCCGTTGAAGCAATCGGAGCTGTTCAGGGCGGAGCCTGGCAAGGCTCCCCATTTCTCCCCCGCCTTCTGGGGCGAGAACGGGATCGAGCGCATCCAGGCCGAGGCGGCCGGCTGGCCGCATCTCGTCCAGCTTCTGGCCGAGGGGGTCGTCGAGCTGGTCAATCTGCGCGGCCTCGAGGAGGCGAGCCCCGAGCTGGTCGAGGAGGCGATCGGCAAGGCCGTCGTGCGCGGCGATGCCGTGCTGCGCCAGCTCGTCAGCAACGAATCCCGCCTGCCGGGCGAGTGGGACTACCTCGCCGGCTTCCGCACGCGAGACGAGCAGCCGCTGCCGACCGACGAGGCCGTGTTCCAATCCCTGCGCCGCCGCCTGATGATCGTCGTCGACGGCGACCGCTGCCGCATGCGCGTGCCGCTGATGCAGCGCTGGCTCAGGGAGCGGGGCTGAGCCGCTGGCGCCCCGCCCGCCTCAGCCGAGATAGCGGCGGATGCGCTGGGCCGCTTCCTGGATCGCCTCGGTCGAGGCGGCGTAGGAGAAGCGGACATAGCCCTCGCCGTGGATGCCGAAGCTGGTGCCGCTGATGATGGCGACCCCCACCTCGCTCAGAAGCTCGTCCTGGAGCTGGCGCGAGGTCTTGCCGGTGCCCTCGGTGTTGGGAAACGCGTAGAAGGCGCCGCCCGGCATGACGCAGCGGAAGCCCGGGATGCCGTTCAGCTCGCCCACGATGATGTGGCGCCGCTCGTCGAAGGCCCGGACCATGCGGTCCACCGAGTCCTGGGGGCCCTTCAGCGCCTCGATGCCGGCCCACTGGGTGGCGGCGTTGACGCAGGAGTTGATGTTGATCGCGAGCCGGGTCGCGTGCTCGGCCAGGTTCCCCGGCCAGACGCCCCAGCCGATCCGCCAGCCGGTCATGGCGTAGGTTTTCGACCAGCCGTCGAGGAGGATGAGCCGGTCCTCGATCTCGGGATATTGCGTGAGCGAGGCGTGCGGCACGCCGTCGTAGCACATCCGCGCATAGATCTCGTCGGACATGACCGCGACATGCGGGAAGCGCTCGAGGCCCTTCACGAAGGCGTCGAGCTCGGCCCTGGGCACGATGCCGCCCGTCGGGTTGGCCGGGCTGTTGACGATGATGAGGCGGGTGCTCGGGCGTGATCTGCGCCAGCACCTCCTCGGCCGAAAAGGCAAAACCCTTGAACTCGTGGAGGGCGATCGGGACGGCCTTGGCGCCGGTGAACTCGATCATCGAGCGATAGATGGGAAAGCCGGGGTCGGGGTACATGATCTCGGCACCCGGCTCGCCGAACATCATCATGGCGAAGGCCATGGTGATCTTGCCGCCCGGGACGATGACGATGCGCTCGGGATCGACCGTGACGCCGCGGTTGCGATGCATGTCCTCGGCCACCGCCTCCCGGAGCGGCAGGATGCCGTTGGCCGGGGTGTAGCCGTGGTGGCCGTCCCTGAGCGCCTTGCAGCCGGCCTCGACGATGTTGGGCGGCGTCGGGAAAGTCGGGCTGGCCGATGCCGAGATTGATGATGCTCTTGCCGGCCTGGGCCAGCCGCGTGGCGCGGGCCAGCACCTCGAAGGCGCTCTCGGTGCCGAGACGATGCATGGCGGCTGCGAGCTGCATCCTGGTGACCCTTCCTCCGAGCGGTGGCGGCGGAAGATGCCACCCCCGGCGCCGCTCCGCAATCGCCGGCCCGGCCCCTTGCCCCGGCGGCCGGGGATGCCCACAATTCTCTGACACGGCCGGGGTGTCCCTCGAGGACTGAGAGCATACCCGTGGAACCTGATCTGGGTCATGCCAGCGCAGGGAGCCGATCCGAGCGCCGCTCCTCCCGACCGTACCGCTCAGATCCGCCAGACCCTGCGCCCGCCTGGGGAGGACCAGCCTTGGACTATGCCCGTCTCGCCTGGAACGCGCTCGCCCGGCTGCGCGAGCGCCGGCCGCTCGTCCAGAACATCACCAACTTCGTCGCCATGGACGCCTCGGCCAACCTGCTGCTCGCGATCGGGGCCTCGCCCGCCATGGTCCACGCCGTGGAGGAGGTCGAGGAGTTCGCCCGGATCGCCGACGCGCTGGTCGTCAATATCGGCACCCTCTCGGCCTGCTGGGTCCTGGGCATGGAGAAGGCGGCCAAGGCGGCCACCGCGGCGGGCAAGCCCTGGGTGCTGGATCCCGTCGGCTGCGGCGCCACGCGCTACCGCACCGACTGGGCGCGCCGGCTCCTGGAGCTGCAGCCGACGGTGGTCCGTGGCAACGCGTCCGAGATCATGGCGCTCGCGGGCGCCGCCGGCGCCGTGACGCGCGGGGTCGACAGCACCGCCAGCACCGAGGCAGCACTCGAGGCCGCGGCGGCGCTCGCCCGGTCGTCCGGCGCCGTGGTCGCCGTCACCGGCGTCACCGACTATGTTCTGGACGGCGAGCGCCAACTCGGGGTCGCCAACGGCCATGCGCTGATGCCCTACGTCACGGCCCTCGGCTGCGCCCTGAGCGCGGTCGTCGCGGCCTTTCTCACTGTCGAGAGCGACCCTGTGCTCGCCTCCGCCGAGGCGCTGGCCGTCTTCGGCCTCGCGGGCGAGGTCGCCGGACGGGGCGCCGAGGGGCCGGGGACCTTCCGGGCCCGGCTCGCCGACGCGCTGCACGGGCTCGACGAGAGGACGGTCGTAGCCGGCGTGCGCATCCGGGATGCGGCGGGCGAGTGAGCCGGCTCGACCCTCGACTCTATCTCGTCACCGACCCGGGCCTCGTCGGCGACCGCGACCTTCCGGGTCTCGTCGAGGCGGTGGCCCGGGCCGGCGTCACCCTGGTCCAGCTCCGCGACAAGACGGCCTCGACCGCGGCTCTGCTGCGCCTCGCCGTGGCGCTGGTCGAGCGGCTGCGCCCGCTCGGCGTCCCGCTGATCGTGAACGACCGGGCCGACGTCGCCCTGGCCGCCGGCGCTGCCGGCGTGCATGTCGGCCAGAGCGATCTGCCGGCGCCGCTGGCTCGTCGCGTGACCGGCGGCGGGATGCTGATCGGCCTCTCGATCGAGCGCCTCGAGGAGCTGGACGATGCCGGGGTCGAGGCGGCCGACTATCTGGCCCTGAGCCCGGTCTTCCCGACCTCCACCAAGGCCGACATCGCCCGCCCGCTCGGGCTCGACGGCCTGGCCAGGATGCGGGCAAAGACGAAAAAACCGATCGTCGCGATCGGCGGCATCGACCTCGAGCGCGCGGCCCAGGCGATCGGGCACGGTGCCGACGGGGTCGCGGTCGTCTCGGCGATCCTCGGCGCCGACGATCCCGTCCGGGCGACCCGTGCCCTGCGTGCCACCGTCGAGGCAGCGCTCGCCCGGCGGGGCGAGCTCCGCTAAGAGGAGCTGGCAACCAGCTGAGGGGCCGAGGATGAACAGGGAGAGCGAGGCCTGGAACCGTTCGCTCATCGGGCAGCCGGGCGGCCGGGCGCGGATCGACACGCCGGCCCTCCTTCTCGATCTGGACGCGTTCGAGGCCAATGTGAGGACGATGGCCGAGGTCGCCGCCGACCACGGCGTCGGTCTCAGGCCGCACGCCAAGACGCACAAATCGGTCGAGGTCGGGCGCCGCCAGCTGGCGGCCGGAGCGGTCGGGCTCTGCTGCGCCAAGCTCGCCGAGGCCGAGGCGCTGGCCGCGGGCGGGCTCGACCATCTCCTCCTCACCTCCGCGGTGATGGGGCCGAGCAAGATCCGCCGCCTCATGGACCTCAACGCCCGGCTCCGGGACCTGATTGTCGTCGTCGACGATCCGGCCCATGCCAAGGAGCTCGGCGAAGCCGCGGCCGGTGCCGGGCAGACGCTCCGCCTGCTCATCGTCGTCGACGTGGGCGGGCACCGCTTCGGCGCCACCAGCACCGAGGGCGTCCTGGAAATCGCGAAGCTGGTGGCCGCCAGCCCGGCGCTGCGGCTCGAGGGCGTTCAGGGCTATGCCGGCCATCTCCAGCACATCGCCGACTACGAGACCCGCCGCAGCCAGTCGCGCACGGCCATCCTGCCCTTGCGCCAAGCCCGGGACGCGCTCCGCGAGGCGGGCTTTCCTTGCCCGATCGTGACGGGCGCCGGCACGGGCACGCACGACTTCGACCACGAGACCGGCCTTTTCACGGATCTCCAGGTCGGCTCCTACATGTTCATGGACGCGGACTACGACGCCGTGCAGCTCACCGCCGACGGCTGCCGGCGCTTCCGGAACGCCCTCTTCGTGGCGACGCGCGTGGTGAGCGCCCGGCATCCGGGCTTCGTCACGACCGACGCCGGAAGCAAGAGCTTCGCCGTCGACGGCCCCAAGCCCTTCGTCTTTTCCGGCGCCCCCGAGGGGTCGACCTATGCGATGTCCGGCGACCAGTTCGGCCGCCTCACGGTGCCCGAAGGCGTGGCCGCACCGGGGCTCGGGACGCTCGTCGCCTGCGTCGTGCCGCACTGCGATCCGACGGTGAACCTCTACGACGTCTACACCTGCGTGCGCGGCGACCGGGTCGAGGCCCTCTGGCCCGTGGACGGACGCGGCGGCACCGCCTGAGCCGCCGGCCCGCGTCACCCGAGGGGAGCGGGGCCGGATGCGCCCGCCGCGCATGACGCTCGAGGCGTTCCAGGCGCTGGCGGCCGACGGCGTGCCCTTCGTGGGTCTGCTCGGCTGCCGGGTGGAGCGCTTCGCGTGGGGGTCGGTCGACGTGCGCCTGCCCTACCGGGACCTTCTGCTCCGGCCGGGCGGCACGGTCTGCGGCCCGGCCATGATGGCGCTCGCCGACATCACGCTCTACGGCGTCGTGCTCTCGATGATCGGCCGGGTCGAGCTCGCGGTCACGACCGACCTCACCGTCCACTTCCTCCGCAAGCCGGCCCCGGGCGACCTCCTGGCCCAGGGCCGCATCCTCAAGCTCGGCACCCGCCTCGCCGTGGCCGAGGTTTCTATTCTCCCGGCCGGCCAGGAGGAGAGCCGTCGCCCACGTCGGTCGGCACCTACGCCATTCCAGGGACGCGGCCGTAGGGGGGGATCACGGCGGTAGCCTGGGGTCATCACCGCCCATGTGAACGGGGCACCAGTGTCAAACTCAGGTCGGCTCACTAGCTCGCCGGCTGCACCCGCAGCTCGTAAGTGGCGAAGGCGTCTGACGAACGTGAGCCTACGTAAATTCTAAGCCGAATCGTGTAAAAATCCAACTCACCTAAACGAAAGGCTTGGCTCAAGTCGCCGAACGAGGTCCCCAGATCATCTGGCTGCTCTCCCACATCGAAGAGCGTAGCGCTAACTGCGTTCCCCGACGTGTGGAGGATGAAGCGCATCACTTGCCCGGCGCGCGCCTTCGTGGAAAAGACGAAGAAATCTTCATCCTTCCCGGTGAGGGTTCCCTTGTAGGTTTCACCGATCTCGATCTGGTTCGGCTGGGAGAAGTCGTTGTTCGGCTCGACCTCGCTGCCCTTGACCGGCGGCGGCAGGGATGAAATCACAGGGACTGGCGTGGGGCCATCAATGGAAGTCGGTATCGGTCCCTGGTCCTCCTTCACGAACACCGGTGCGAGGAGAAACGCAGCACCGACCAGAAAGACGACGGTCCCGGCCGACGAGACCCGGATCTTTACCCCGAGGACCTCCACCACCTGCACGCTGTCGCCTTGCGGGGGTCGGAACAGCAGGGCGAGGCCGGCGACCGCGAACAGCCCTCCGGCCGCCATGATTGCGTAGAGCTTCGCCGCCTCGATGGGGCCGAACGCCGGCATGGATCTGTCCAACGACCGCCTTCACTGCCCTCTACTAGACGCGGAAAGCGAGCTGCAGACAAGCCGTTCCTCCGCAAAGAGCGCACCGCAGCCCGGTGGCGAGCGCGTCGTGCACGCGCCCGCCAGCCGCTTGGCCCGCTTCCCACCGGTTGGGCGATCGTCTCGTCGGGCTCTACTGCTGCACCTTGACGATCGCGTCCACCACGGCTTTGCCATACGCCACCAGCCTCTTGGCGTTGCAAAGGGCGAACGACCTCTCCTCGGGCGCTATAGCCCGGACCATCTCCTCGATTTTGTCGACGTTTATCTCGTCGGGGTGATGCAAGTTGAGCCATACAAGGTAGGCAGAGTCTAAAAATCAGAGCCATCGGGTCAATTGCGTTACGTGAGTTGGTCATTTCAGTTCCTCCGGTAGGGATGCCGGCCCCTATAGCCGGCATCTACTCCACGGGTAAACGGTGTAATGGAGGGAGCGCTACGCGTGCCGCCCATCCGACACGTAAGGGCACACTCAGGCCGGTGTCTTGATCGTGTACGTCGCATACCAGGCATACACATTCCGCTTCGCAGTCCCCCCGCCGCCTGAGAAAACCTCGAAGCTGCCGGCAAAATGATAGACAAAAGCCTGACCCGGCGCTGGCACAGCGTCCTGCATGAAATACCCGGTATAGACTTGATTGTTTCGTGGCTCACTCGATGTGATGATACGGACGAACATGATTCTCCCTGATGCCTTGTCGTAAAAGCCGGTCAATGGATTTCCGAAGACGGTGCCCGTCAGATTCCCATTGACGTCGACGGAGATCTTGAGCGTGCCGCTAAAGCCGTTGGCGTCGATATCCCAGGGGCCGCCCGGATCGTTGAGGTCCGCCGCCGCCGGCCACGAAATCGCGATCAGTGAGCACGCGGCAAAGGCGATCGCGATGCCCCAGCGCTTCGGCCTGAAGCCGACGGGCGGATGGGACGCGAGCCCGCGTATCTGCTCGCCATCCACCTTGTCGGAGGGGTGGAGCAACGACCATAAAACGCTGACTTGAGTGGCCAGATGGCTTAGCCGAAGTCTTTGATGCCCGTACCCATATCCATTCTCCACGGTTGAGACCGTCCCTTCGCGAGAAGGCCATGGGGCCATCTTGGGTCGATGTTTTTGCGGCCGCATTAGCCGTTCATACAAGGCGGTGTGATCTTGATCACACCGCCGCCTGTCGGTGTGTGCGACAGTCTCCGCTCAGGAGTGCGTAGTGGCGCTCGCCCGCGAGAAGCTTGCCGACAGAAAAAACGACGTCGCGGCGGAGAAGCATCGATGATCGAAAGCGCGGAGCTGCTGCAGCTGGTCGACTGGATGGATCAGGGCGTGCTGCTGGTGACGCCGGCCGCGATCCTCGTCCATGCGAACCGGATTGCGCAGAGCCTGCTCGGATCGGCGGACGGCCTGTGACCCGGCCCCCAACGTAGGGCCAAGCATAGGGGAATCCGTCACTGCCGGATAGCACCGGCGGGGTGAGCGCGGCAACGGGCTCCGGCGGAGAGTTCCCACAAAGCTCGGGAGCCGGAGCCCGTTGCCGCTTGGCGAACGGTCGTGCCGCAGCGAAGGCGGCTGGCGTGGCCATGCGCAGGCTGGTGTGGGGTCGGGTGATGTTGTAGTCGACCCGCCAGGCCTCGATCACGCGCCTGGCCTCGGCGAGGCTGGTGAACCAGCTCTGGTCGAGACATTCCTCGCGGAAACGGCCGTTGAAGCTCTCGATCGACCCGTTCTGCATCGGCTTGCCGGGATCGATGAAGAACAGCTTCACACCGTGGTCGTGGACCCAGCGATCGAGGTCACGACCGCGCAGCTCGGGCCCGTTGTCGACCACCAGCATGTCCGGATAGCCTCGTTCCCCGGCCACGTTGTCCAGCATCGCGACCACACGCTGGCCGGGCAGCGAGAAGTCGACTGCGATCGCCGGGCACTCGCGCGTGCAGTCGTCCTTCAGGTTGGCTGTGCGGAATTGGCGGCCGTTGGCCAGGCAGTCCTCGGTGAAGTCCAGCGACCAGCGCTGGTTAGCAGCGATCGGGCACCAGCCTCCGACGCTGTGGCCACCGAGGCCGCGCTTTTGCCGGCCGCGCCGGCGGATCGCCAGCTTCTCCTCACGGTACAGCCGCTCGATGCGTTTGTGGTTCACGCACCAGCCCTCTCGACGCAGCAACTCGTGCAGCCGGCGGTACCGAACCGTCGACGCTCGCCGGCGAGAACCCGGAGCCGTTCACGCAGCCGCTCCTCGTTGCGGGCCCGCCTCGGTTCCCGCGCCACCACCGAGCGCGCGATCCCGATCAGCCTGCAGGCACGACGCTGCGACAGCCCATGCTCGTTCTGCACCATGGCCACCGCCGCCCGCCGTGCCGCAGGCGTCACCAGTTTTTTGCCAGCAGCCCTCTGAGCGCCTGGTTGTCGAGCATCGTCTCCGCGAGTAACTGCTTCAAGCGCCGGTTCTCCTCTGCCAAGTCTTTGAGCCGCTTGGCATCCGACACCGTCATGCCACCAAACTTCGCCCGCCACTTGTAGACTGTCGTCGGTGAGACGTTGTGCCGGCGGCACAGCTCAGTGAGCTTCGCCCCGGCCTCGTACTCCCGCAAAATCCCGATGATCTGCTCCTCGGTGAACCGACCCTTGCGCATCTGTCCTTCCTCCTGAACCAAGGTCGAACAGATTCCCCTTCACACCGGCCCTGATCCAGGGGGCCGGGTCACCTGTCCGCCGCCGGCGGCATGGTGGCCTGTCACCGGGCCGACGAGACCGGCCGGCTGCGGCGGTCGATCCGCGCGGCGTCGGCCGTGGCGGCGGCGCTGCCGGCGCTGCTCGTCGCCCATCGCCCTTCCGGCCGGCGGCCGCTGTCGCTGCTCGTGGCCCCCCTCGGCGGCGGCGAGGCGCTTGCCCCGGACCGGCCTGGGGCCTGCATCCTGGTCAACGACGCCGACCGGATCGAGCCCGCGACCGAAAGCCACCTGCTGGAGATGTACGATCTGACCCGCGCCGAGGCCCGCACCGCCCTGGCCCTCCTGGACGCCGATCGCCTCCAGGACATCGCCGACCGCTTCGGGGTCAGCCTCTCGGCGGTCCGCATCCACCTGCAGCGCGTGTACGAGAAGACGGAAACGCATCGCCAGGCGGAGCTCGTGCGCCTGCTGCTGGCGCACCATCTGCCCCGCGTGATGCATCGGCTCGCGATCCTCGGCCTCGCCTGGCTGGTCGCGTCGCTCGCCGCGGCCTGAGCGTCACGCTCGCGGCTTCCCGAAGGCCCGGACCGGTGGGCGCGGCCCCTGTAGCTGCCCATGGCCCGCGCAGGCTGCCCAGCGCCTGACCGGGCCGCGGTCGGGCGGGCGTCCGTCACTGCAGGGCAGGCCGTGGCCATCGACCCGACGCCGTCGCCGGGCGACGCGTGGCGCCACCCCACGAGGAGGGAAGAAAGGACTTCCCCGAGGATAGGAGAACCCGGGCGTTCCTGGCACGCAGCTTGCGTGTCCTCGGCGGACCGGGAAGAGCGTGGGCTCCTGCGGGCCGGCCGGCCCGGCCGCCACATCGGCGCCTTGGGGGATATGCACATGACCGTCGGCGTCCTCTACCTGATCGTCCTAGCCATCGGGCTCGCCCTCGCCGCGTTCGCCTATTTCCGCAACCGCAAGGAGGGGCGCTTCTTCGTCAGCTTCACGCTGATGGAGATCGTCATCATGGCGATCATCGGCGTGGTGAACGGAGTTCTGGGCACACCGAACGCGATGCTCGGGCGCTTCTTCATGACCTTCTCGGGCGCCTACGGCTTTTTGGCCTTCGCGGCGGTGTGCGGCGGCTTCTACATCTCGGGGCCGCTCTGCGCCTACATCGTCCGCAAGCCCGGCGCCGCCACCCTGGCCGAGACGATGAACGGTGTGGCCCAGGTGCTCTCGGGCAACCCGAACGGCGTGATGGTGCTGGGGGCGGGCTTCCTCCAGGGCTTCATGTCCGACCTCGCCTTCGCCTTCTTCGGCTATCGCCGCTACACGATCGGCGTGATCGCCCTCTCGGGCGCCCTGGCACCCCTGCTGCAGCAGATCCCCGAGGTCTATTTCTTCGGCGTGGGCGATCTGGGCATCGCCTACAACCTCCTGGCCCTCGCCATCCGCATGGCCAGCGGCGCCCTCTACGCGGTCATCCTCGTCAAGCCGATCGCTCACGGCCTCGCCAGGGCCGGCGTCCTCCGCGGCACGGCGCTGGCCGAGGAGGTGGCCGAGGCCAAGGTCGCGCAGCCCGCGTGACGCTCGATCGCTCGACTGTCGCGGCCATGGCGTCGACCGTGTCGGATGACCGGGTCGACGCCATGCCCGCCCCGGCCCCGGCGGTTGTCGCCCCGGCCGGACCGCTGCTCAGGCTGAAGGGGTTGTCCTATGCCTATCCGGGTCAGCGGCAGTCCGTCTTCACCGACATCTCCTTCGATGTCTGGCCCGGCGAGTTCGTGCTGATCCTGGGGCCCAGCGGCTGCGGGAAGAGCACCCTCCTTCAGGTGCTCAACGGCACCATCCCGCACGGGCTCGGCGGCCGGCTCGAGGGCGAGGCGCAGAGCTGCGGCTTCGATGTCCACACGACCAAGGTGCCGACCTTCTCGACCGAGATCGGCATGGTCTTCCAGGACCCCGAGGCGCAGATCGTCAATACGCGCGTCGGCGACGAGGTCTGCTTCGGCCTCGAGAACCTGAAGCGCCCGGTTCCCGAGATCCTGGCCAGCCAGAAGGAGGCGCTGGGCCTCGTGGGCCTCCCGGACGCAGCGGACCTCTCGGTGTTCGACCTCTCGGGCGGCCAGAAGCAGCGGGTCGCGGCCGCCGCGGCGCTGGCCGTCAAGCCGCGGCTGCTCGTCCTCGACGAGCCCACGGCGAACCTCGACCCCGAGGGCATGCGGGAAGTGTTCGAGGTGCTCTTGCGCCTGAACCGCCTGCACGGCATGACGATCGTGCTGGTCGAGCACCGGGTCGACGAGCTGGCCGACAAGATCAGCCGGGTCATCATGATGGACGCCGGGCGCATCACCTTCGACGGGCCGCCGCGCGCCGCCTTCGCCCAGGACCGGGCCGGCGCGGAGCGGGTCGGCGGCGTCGTCGGCGCGTGGTTCCCCCAGGTGGCCGAGTTCGCGAAGGAGCTGGCCACGGCCACGGGCACGCGGCTCGAGGAGAAGGACTTTCCGCTCGACGCCCGCGAGGCCTTCGCCGTGGCGAGCGGGCATCTGGGGCAGAGCCGGGCCGGCGCCGTGGCCTTCCCGCACCCGCCCAAGGCTGCGGGCCCGGAGCGGCGGCCGCTCGTCGCGATCCGGGACCTGCGCTTCGCCTACCGCCGCGGGGCGCCGATCCTCGATGGCGTGACCTTTGATCTTGCCGAGGCGGAGATCGTGGCGCTGCTGGGCCGCAACGGCTGCGGCAAGTCGACCCTGGCGCGGGCGCTCATGGGCATCAATCCGCCGCCGCGCGGCGCCATCACGATCGACGGGGCCGACGCGGCGACGCTCGATGCCTCGCGGCTGGCCGCCCGGGTCGGCTATGTCTTCCAGAACCCCGACCACCAGTTCGTCACCGACCCCGTCCAGGACGAGGTGGCGTACGGCCTCAAGGTCCGCGGCTTCGCCGACGACCTCGTGCGCTCGCGGACCGAGGAGGTCCTGGATATCGTCGACCTCGCCCGCTACCGCGAGCAGTCGCCCTTCAGCCTCAGCCTCGGCGAGCGGCGGCGGCTCAGCGTCGCGACCATGCTGGTCCTCGAGCCGCGCCTCCTCATCCTCGACGAGCCGACGATCGGCCAGGACCACGAGCGGGCCCGCCAGCTCATGACCCTGATGGCGCGCCTGCGCGAGCGCTACCAGGCGGCCATCCTGATGATCACCCACGACATGCGGCTGGTGGCCGAGTGGGCGGATCGCGTGCTCGTCCTGGGCGGCGGGCGCCTGCGCTTCGACGGCACGGCCGACGCCCTCTTCCTCGAGGAGAGCGTCCTGGCCGAGGCGGGCCTGCTGGCGCCGCCGATCCACGGCCTCAGCCGGGCGCTCGCCGAGCGCTTTCCCACGGCCGTGCCGCGGCCCACGACCGATGTGGGCGAGCTCGTCGGCTGGCTGGTGGGAAGGCCGGGCCGGACGGCGGCCAGCGCCGGCGCGGAGGCCTGAGCGCATGGCGGCCAATCTCGTCTATCAGTTCCGCGCCGGCCGCTCGGTCCTCCACCGGCTGGACCCGATATCCAAGCTCGTGGCGCTCCTGGCCGTGTCCCTCCTGGCCTTCGGGGTCTACGTCGCCTGGGTGCAGATCGCCGTGACGCTCTTCATCCTCTTCGCGGCGATCGTCCTGGGCGGCATCTCGCCGCTCGAGGTGCTGCGCGGCACCTGGCTCTTCATCATCGCCTGCACGAGCTTTTTTTTCATTCAGGCGGTGACGCTGCCGGGCAGCCACGAGGCCTTCAGGATCTGGGGCCATCCGGTGATGGCCGAGGCGGTCGACTATGCGCTGGCCGCGGCCCTCCGCATCTATGCGATCCTCCTGGCGTCACTGGTCTTCGTGCGGACCACCGACCCCCGGGCGCTGGCCATCGCCCTCGTCGACCAGATAAAAATCCCCTACCGGATCGCGTACGCCTTCTTCATCGCGCTCAGGATCGTCCCGGCCATCGAGGAAGAGATAAAGATCATCAGGGCGGCCCACCGGGTGCGCGGCGTGGCGCAGCAGCGCGGCCTGCTGGGGCGCATCCGCGACATGCGGCGCTACGCCATGCCGGTGCTGGTCGGCAGCCTGCGCCGTGCCTCGACCATGGCCATGTCGATGGAATCGCGGGCTTTCGGCGCCTACCCGACGCGCACCTTCATCGAGACCCACCGCATGGGCCCCGCCGGGGCCGTCACGTGCGCGGTCCTGGTCCTCGCCGTGATCGCCTGGTACACGGCGCTGAGCCTGGGCTGGGTGCATTCCGTCTATGTGATGATGGGACGCTGAGCCGCCGCCGAGGGCAGGGCCTCCGCCGCCTTTTTTTCTACGGCCCGAGCGTCTTCCGCCCGCGGGGCGCCGCGACGTCACGCCCCTCCTCCGTCATCCTCGAGCTCGAACTCGAGGATCCATGCCCACGCTCGCGACACCGCGCCGGGTCGGTCCATGGGCCCTCGGATCGAGTCCGAGGGTGACAAAAAGAGGAAAAGACCGAGCTCTTCTTCTACGGCCCGAGGGGCTTCCGCCCCGCGCTCCTCTGGGGGCGGTCGGGCTCGGGCGCGCCTTTGGCCAGCTCGGCCAGGCGCTGCTCGCCGCGGCGGAGGAACCAGTCGGCGAAATCGGGAAAATCGTGGGCGAGCTGGGCGATCGGGGAGAGGGGAAGCTCGTCGGGGAGGTCGGGGACGCCCGGATGGCGCGGCACCCACACAATGCGGTAGCCCGGGGGCGCGATAGGCTCGCCCGAGGCGGACCAGGACAGGGCGGGAAGCTCGGTAGCGGAAGCGGGCTCGCTCGGGGCGGCGGGCGCCTCGGGGGCGGCTTTCTCTGCGTTACGCGCCGCCTCGCGCAGCGCGGCCCGGCCGGCCTCGGCGCCGATGAAGTCGGCGAGACGCGGGGCGGCGGCATGGGCCGGGCCCAGCGGGTGCTGGCCGTAGCCCGCCATGGAGTTGCGATGCTGCTCGGGCGGTGCCGTGGCGGCCGGGCGCGTGGCCCTGGGCTCGGTGGCCTGCTCGAAGGTGCGCCGCACCAGCTGGACCAGGCGCTTGGCCGGGCTCCGGCCGCGGTTCGCCTCGTAGACGATGAACATCAGCGCGCGGCGGTCGCCCATGTCGACCAGATGCTGGAGATCGGCCATCGCCGTCTCGATCAGCACCCGCTCCTGCTCGTCGAAGGGCAGCTCGCGGGCGGCGCGGTAGTGGGCGACCAGCCGGGAAAAGTCGCGGTCGGCGACGAACGCCTGGATTTCCTCCTCCGTCGGGGCCTCGACCTCGGCGACCTCGGCCGGGGTGAGCCCGGCGGCGAGCCGCCGCGCCAGCCGGCAGCGGCGGGCCCCGGGCAGCGAGACGGGCGAGCGGGAGGGGTAGGGAGCAGGCATTTCTCCTTGTACTAGGATAAAGAACCTTCTGTCAACCGGAAAGTGATTCTTTTCTTCTGTTGTGCCGGCGTCGAGACGGATCGCTGGCCCCTCGCGTCTTTCGCCACCGTCCGTCTCGTGCGAGGCTGCCCAGTGAGCGGACGGTCCGCCGAGGCGACTTCGGGCGTCGGCTTGGCCCTACCCTTCCCACCACGACAGTGAGGACTTGAGGGGAACTGTCCACCGTAACGAGGAATTGAATCAGGGCGAAAGACAGGCTCAAGGCGCACTTGGTATTCTTCTAAGAGAGCTAGTGTAATAGCCAGCTGTCCGAGGACATTGTTCACCATGCTGGACGTGCCTGAGAATGGGCGTTTAAGGGTTGCTCGTCCTTGGACGGCGTTGCGCTCCGCTCGTCCGACACAGGCGGAGAGGTGAACATGAAGACGGTGCGAACGGACACCCTGGAAATTGCCTTCGATGAACACGGCCCGACCGATGGCTGGCCGGTGATCCTCTCTCACGGCTTTCCCTACGACGTCCGCGCGTATGACGAGGTGGCGCCGGCACTGGCATCGAGCGGCGCGCACGTGATCGTTCCCTACCTGCGCGGCTTCGGCCCGACCCGGTTCCTCTCGGGCTCGACGATGCGCAGCGGGCAGCAGGCGGCGCTCGGGCGCGATCTCATCGGCCTGCTCGACGCGCTGAGGATCGAGAGGGCGATCGTCGCCGGCTTCGACTGGGGTGGGGTGGCCTCGTGCGTCGCGACCGCCCTGTGGCCGGAGCGCGTCGCCGGCCTCGTGTCGTTCGCCAGCTACGACGTCGTCGACGTCGACCGGCTGGCCCATGCGTTCCCGCCGAGCCTCGAATGCGTGATGTGGTATCAGCATCTCTTCCAGACCGAGCGTGGGCGCGATTGCCTCGACCGGCATCGCCGCGAGCTGTGCCGGACCCTGTGGGAGCAATGGTCGCCCGGCTGGAGGTTTGACGCGGCGACGTTCGACCGGACGGCGGCGTCCTTCGACAACCCCGATTTTGTCGACGTTGTCATTCACTGCTATCGCTTCTGCTTCGGACTGGCCGAGGGCGACTCGGCGCTTGCCGAGCTGGAAAAGAGGCTCGCGGCGAAACCGAAGATCGTCGTTCCGGCGGTGACGCTCGACGGCGCCGAAGATCCGCTGAAACCCGGCGGCACGGCCGATCACGCCCGCATGTTCGTCGGTCGCCACGAGCACCGCACCATCGACGCGGGTCACGCCCTGCCATACGAGGCGCCCGGGACGTTTGCCGAGGCCGTGCTGACTGTTCGCGCCTGGACGGCGCCTGGAACTGCCTCCTAGCCCGCCTTTCTCGGCCATGCTCGCCGCAGCAGTCGCGCCACAATCTCGATGCAGGCCGAGTGGCAAGCCGACGAAGCTAGCCCGAAAAATTCACTGGGGCTGAGCCGGAAGGCGGCGGGCGCGGCGTAAATGTCTGAGTTCGTGTATGTTTCTGGTGCTGAAGCAGAGACAGCACGGCTCGACGGAGTACCGCGCCCGCCATGGCAGAGAATGCCTCGCTCCTCCCCGGCTTGTCACCGGTCGGCGGCAAGCCGGTGCACATCACCTTCGATGGCGGTCGGCTGACCTCGGACGTGGGCGTGCTGCTGCTGGCCGAGACCGAACGTCGGCTCGGGATCGCGCAGCGCTTGGCGCGCTGCCTCACCGACCCGCGGTCGCCGGAGCGGGTGCGGCACACGCTCACCGACATGATCCGCTTCCGGATGCTGCTGATCGCGGCCGGCTATCCGGACGCGAACGACTGCGACGCGCTGCGCCTCGACCCGGCGTTCAAGATGGCGGTCGGGCGGCTGCCCGAGAGCGGCGACGATCTGTGCTCGCAGCCGACCATGTGTCGGCTGGAGAACTTGCCCGGCGCCATCGCGCTCAAGCGGATGATGGCGGCCATGGTCGAGCTGTTCTGCGATAGCTTCACCGTGGTGCCGAACCGGATCGTGCTCGACATCGACGATACCTGCGATCCCGCCCACGGTCGGCAGCAGCTCTCCCTCTTCCACACCTACCATGACGAGCGCTGCTTCCTGCCGATCCACGTCTACGAGGCGACCACGGGCAAGCCGGTGGCGGTGATTCTGCGGCCCGGCAAGACCCCCGACGGGGCCGAGGTCGCGCTCGTCCTGCGTCACGTCATTGGCGCCATCCGCCGGCGCTGGCCCCGTGTCGACATCCTGGTCCGCGGCGACAGCCACTACGGGCGCCACGAGGCCATGAGCTGGTGCGAGCGCAACCGGGTCGCCTACGCCTTCGGCCTCGCCGGCAACAAGGTCCTGCTCGCCCGTGTGACGGCCCTCGCCGAGGAGGCGGCCCTTCGTCGGATCGAGGGCGAGGCCGAGAAGGTCCGCCGCTACGACGAGTTCCGCTACGCCGCCAAGACCTGGAGCGTCGAGCGCCGGGTCATCGTCCGGCTGGAGGCGTCGGACCGGGGCAGCGACAGCCGGTTCATCGCCACCAACCTCGCCGGCGCGCCCCGTTGGCTGTACGAGGACGTCTACTGCGCCCGCGGTCAGGCGGAGAACCTGATCAAGGCGCACAAGCGCCACCTCGCCTCCGACCGCACCTCCTGCACCAAAGCCACCGCCAACCAATTCCGGCTGGTGCTGCACACCGCCGCCTATTGGCTCCCGCACACCCTGCGCGGTCTGGCGCCGAAGCGGTCGTTCTGGCGCGACGCCCAGTTCGACACGCTCCGCTTGGCGCTGATCAAGGTGGCCGGCCGGATCACCGAGATGGCGACCCGAATCAAGGTGGCGCTGCCGTCCGCCTGTCCCTACCGCGCCAGCCTCATACTGCTCGCCGCTTGCGCCGCGAGGCCGCCCTGAGTTACAGGGCGGCGTGCCCCGACCGAGCCCTTCCCCGCAAACCCCCAGCCCCGATCATCGCGCCCGCCGGCGCCACGGCCCGCCATGCCCGTAGCAGTCCCGCTCGCGCATCCAAGGCAGTCCGGTGAATGATCCGGGCTAGGTCGGTCGAGGTGCTGGCGCGGCTGGTGACCAGATGACGACGCCCCATCGCCAGCCGCCCTCGATTATTTCGAGATGATATAGTTGAGCGGCATGAGCCTGGAGAGGGGCCATGGCGGGGATCGAGCGGCTGACCATCACATTCCCGTCCGACATGGCGCGCCCAGTGAGGAGCGCGGCGGCAACTGGCGACCACGCCTCTTGCAGCGAGGCACCACGCGATTGGAAGACGAAGCCGGCGCCGCGAGTGCTGTTGAGTGGAGTGTCACCGTAGTTCGGAGCACGCTTCCGCAGCGTGAAGGGGAGCGCCTCGGGGTCGGTGGCACAGGCACCGCGCCACAGGATCGCCCCCTCGCCGTCGACCACGCAGAGGTGCGAGACCTTGTCGCCCACATCCAGTCCCGCATAGAGCGCCATCGGTCGTCCTCCCTCGAGCGCGCGGCCCGCGACGTCGCGGTGGGCACGAGGGAGGCTGGCTCAAGTACGCCATGGCACCGTAACTGCCCGGCGTCGGCTTTGCCCTACCCTTCCCCCCACGAGACGGGAGCTGAGTGCACTGTTGTCTAATTGATCTTTGTCTTTTCGTTCGATGACTGGGGCCTCATGGTCGGCCGGATCTCCGGTCGCCGTAACTCCGAGATGTTACATCTTAGCGAAACTGATCGCGACCAGTCTCCGCGGCTGGTCCGGACCGAGAACGATAGCCGCGATCCACTTGCGTTCGGACCCCGCAACCCGCATGATCGCGCGTGCCGACAGCGCAAGAAAAAGGGTAACGCTCCATGTCCATGCGCAAGATATGGCCACTGGCCGGGCTGCTCGTGATCCTGGGCTGCACCCATCAGGAGACTCCACCAGCGGGCCCGCAGTCGGCGCAGCGCGAAACGGTGCTGCAGACCAGCGCGGTGGTCGAGAAGGTCGACCAGAAGACCCGCGAGGTCCGCTTGCGGACGACCGACGGGCAGGAGCTGACCGTCGTCGCCGGGCCGGAGGTCCGCAACCTGGCTCAGGTGTCGGCTGGCGACGTGGTGCGGCTGACCTACTATGAGAGCGTCGCAGCCAGCATGGCCGCGCCGGGGGCCGGCGGCCCTGCCACGGCCTCCGTCGTCACCACCCGGGCGCCCGAGGGCAGCAAGCCCGCGGGTGCTGTCGGCGCCATGGTCGACATGGTGGTCGAATTCGTTGCCTACGACCCGGCCACGGGCGTCGTCACCTTCAAGACGCCGGATGGGGTGACCCGGAAGGTCGTGGTCAACCCCGCCATGCGCGAGTTCGCGGCCGCCCGCCGGCCGGGCGAGCGGGTCGCAGTGCAGCTCAAGAGCGCCGTGGCAGTCTCGATCGTCGAGACAGGCGGCTGAAGCCACCGAGAGGCGCCGCCTTGGATCCTGATGGCGGCAACGAGCGGGGGCAGATTCGATCAGCACAGCATTTTGTGCTGTTTGACGGGAGCCCCTCACAACATATAGCATCCGATGCAGTCGAAGAGTTAGGCCTGCAGGCCAGCCCGGGATCTCTCGGCGGGCCGGAGCGCTTTGTGCGGCCAGGACCGTGTGCGCCGGCGACTGCCATGGAGTTACGAAGTCCAGCCAACCCAACTTCTGCCGTGCAAGAGCCGGCCACATTCCGGGCGGCTTTTAGCATGCCGGGTTTGCACTGCAGCAGTACGTTCGGTCCGGGAGCCGGTTCCGGCTCTCCGGCAGCCAATCGTCGTCGAGGAACTGGTTGAGGCTGTAAGGGACTGTTCAGGTAGGGCGTCGGCAGGGTCGGGCTCGTCATGGGCGCGGAGGTCGCGGTCGACCCGGCGGCGAGCTTTGGCTCATCGCCTCTCGCGGGGCCAGATCGCCGCTGTTGATTGTAGTGCTCGCTGTACGCCTTCAGGATCGCCTGCAATGGCCTTGAGGTAGGCGCGCGCCCACTGATCGAGCTCAGCCCGTGCCTGTTCCCAATCGCGGAGCGTGCCGAGCGGAATCGGGTAGCGCCTCGCGAACTCCTCCTGCGTGAGCCCCAGTGCGCGGCGCAGCGTCTTTACGCGCGGCACCTGCCGCATTCGCGCCAGTGATCGATCAGTGAGGGGCTGCGCATCGGGATCGCTCAGCGCGGCCGCCTCGATCTCGGGCATCGGTCATCGTGCGCAGCCGCTGCCAGTCGGTGTCGTCTGCTATCGGCCTCGTGGCGCCGTTCGGGAGGACCTCGACCAGTGCTCCGTCACTCTGGCGCCTGACTCTCGTCGTATTCGCGCTGCGCATGTCGTGTCGCTCTTCTCGCCGAGAGGATGCGCGCGTCCTGTTCGAGCTCGCCACCCTGTATAGGATGCTGCTTACCCGCAGTTTCGTCGATCATCGAGAGCGACCAGCAGCGTCAGGTTCGCGCCACCCGGGCCCGCCAGTTGGGGAGGGGCAGGTCGGGGCGCAGCGCCTTCAGCTCGTGGGCGGCGGCGCGGCGCTGGCGCTGGAAGCCGCGGGCGTAGGCTTCTTCGGCCCGAATTACGGTGACAGTCCACTTAACTCACCCATGCCGGGTTACGATGACATCCCATGAGGATCCGGCTCGCTCGGCTCATCCGCGAATTACGGTGACAGTCCACTTAACTCACCCATGCCGGGTTACGATGACATCCCATGAGGATCCGGCTCGCTCGGCTCATCCGGCCGAGGCGGCTTTCAGGGACGGGGCGGTGGGGTCGGAGCGGGCGGCGAGGACGGACTCGAGGGTTTCGAGGGCTTCCTGGAGCTGCTCGCGCTCGCGCTCCAGGGCGAGCTGGTCCAGGGAGAGGGTGGCGATGGCCCGGGCGGTCTGGCCGATCAGGGTGCGGCGGGCACGATCCTGCGTCACGGTCGCGATGTCGTGCAGCACGCCCAGCAGGGCCAAGACGACCTGCACATGGCCGGCGCCGGCGCCGGCGATGCCGAGGAGGGAGCGTTCCAGGAAGGCGCGGAAATCGGGGGTGGCGATGACCAGGCGGAGGCGGCCCTCCTCGTCGTGCATGGCGAGCCGGGGCAGGTCGTGGCGGGCGATCCGGACCAGCAGATCGCCAAGATAGTTCAGGCAGTTGACGGCGGTGTTGGGGTCGTTGATGCCGGGCGAGAGGGCGCGCACGGCGATCTCGGCCAGGAGCTCCATGCCGAGGAGCGGGTCGCTCTCGGTGGTGCGCTGGGCGCCGACCGCGTAGGCGCTGCGGATGCCGTCCGCCGCTGCCTCGGTCAGCCGGTCCGCGGGCCAGGCGTGGCAGAGCGGCATGCCGCCGGTGGCGAACTCGCCCGCACGGCGGGTCACGCGCAGGACGAGGTCGTGCTGGGCGGCGAGCGCCAGCAGCCGATCCTGATCCAGCACCTCGACATAGCCGGCGGCCAGGGCGTTCACGGCACCGGGCGGGTCCGAGGGCAGCATCGCCAGGCCCCGCGCCTGCTCCCGCCCGGCCTTCTCCATCGCGAGAAAGCGGGTCAGCACCGCCTCGGCCTCCTTGTGGAGGCGGAGGACCAGATTGGTGATCTGCACCTCGGTCGCGGTGTGGTGGATGAAATAGACGAGGGCGCCCAGCACGGTGAAGGCGACGGCCATGGCGACCAGCACGAAGAGCCCGAGGAAGTGCTCGCTGTAGGAGGCGAGGCGCAGGAGCAGGATGCCCGTGACGCCGAAGGCGAAGCCGCCGAGGAAGATGCCCAGCGTGTTCTGGTTGACGCCGTCGCGCATGAAGCCCGAGAGGGCCCGGGGCGAGAAGGTGGAGGCGGTCATGGTCAGGACGACCATGAGGATGGAGAAGGTCACGGTGGCGACCGTGAGCGTGCTGGACGCCAGGAGCTGCAGCATGGCCCGGACGGTGTCGGACTCCGCGGCCGGGAACAGGCCCAGCACCGGGTCGGGCAGCTGCGGCCCGACCGTGACGAACAGCGAGACGAGCCCGATGCCGCCCAGCACCCAGAGCGCCGGCGTGAACCAGAGGCTCGCCTTCATGCGCCGGTAGAGCCCGATGGCGGTCGCCGTCGGGCGCAGGGAAAAGGCCATCGCCGCTGTCCCGCCCGTGGCTGGAGGCCGCAAGGAAAGGTAAGATAGGCCGAAGGGCAAGGCCGGACAACGTCTTCTGTCTTTTTGTCAATGGCGGCAGTCGAGATGCGTGGTCGACGAGCGTCTCCGTCAGCTTCCTATAGTAACAGAAAAATAAAAAAACCTCGCTCGGATCCGGCCTTCCCCCAGTCGCAAGGCTGCTGCCCCGGGTCCGGTGGTATCGCCGGCGGGGGCGTTGGGCTATGGGATCGTGCGGCGGCGGTTGGAGGCGGGCGATGGACTATCGGATGCTCGGGCGGACCGGGCTCAGGGTCAGCGTCGCCGGGCTGGGCTGCGGCGGCAGCAGCCGGCTCGGGCTGGCGCACGGCGGGAGCGAGGCGGAGGCGGCGGGGATCGTGCGCGCGGCCATCGATCTGGGCGTGACCCTGATCGATACGGCGCCGGCCTACGGGACGGAGGCGGCGGTCGGCCTGGCGCTGAGGCAGGTGCCGCGGGACAGCGTGGTCGTGGCGACCAAGGCGACCGTTCGCAAGGGCGAGGCGCTGGCCACCGCCGCCGAGGTGACGGCCAGCCTCGAGGAGTCGCTGCGGCGGCTGCGGACCGGCCATGTCGACATCCTTCAGCTCCACGCCGTGCGGCCGGACGACTACGAGCGCGTGCGCCGGTCGCTGCTGCCGGCGCTCCAGAAGGCGAAGCAGCAGGGCAAGGTCCGCCATCTGGGCATCACCGAGACGCCGCCCAACGACGCCCGCCATCTCATGCTGCAGCGGGCGCTCGACGACCCGGAATGGGAGGTCGCCATGGTGGCCTTCCACATGATGAGCCAGAACGCGCGGGCGACCGTCTTTCCCCGCACCCAGCGCCAGGGCGTGGGCACGCTCCTGATGTTCGCGGTGCGAAGCCTCTTCAGCGTGCCGGGCCGGCTGCAGGCGACCCTGCGGGAGCTGGCGGCCCTGGGCCAGGTGCCGGCGGCGCTGGCGGAGGCGGCCGAGCCCCTGGATTTCCTCGTCCACCCCGGCGGGGCCCTGAGCGTCATCGACGCCGCCTACCGCTATGCCCGGCACGAGCCGGGCGTCGACGTCGTGCTGTTCGGCACGGGCGACAGGGAGCACCTCGCCAGGAACATCGCCTCGATCACCGCCCCGCCCTTGCCGGCCGAGGACGTGCGGCGCGTGGGCGAGCTCTTCGCGGCGCTCGAAGGCATCGGCCTCGACCTGCCGACGACGGCGGCATCGACGCCTGCCGCGGGCTGATTTTTTTCCACTTGTTCGAGGGTCGACCGTCCCGGCGGCCGGCGGATGCCCGGCAGCAGGCGAGGCGCTTGAAGAAGATGGTCGTGGCGCCGAGGCGGCCGTCGGGGAAGAGTGCATAGCCGTCGATGACGCCGACCCGCGTCCAGCCCAGCCGCTCGTAGAGGCGCTCGGCTGCCGAGTTGGTCATCGTGTCGAGGGTGAGGAGGGTGCGACCGTGCGCCCGGGCGTCGGCCTCGAGGCGGTCCATGAGCGCTGCCGCCACGCCCCGCCCGCGGGCCGCCCGGTGCACCAGCAGCTTCGCCACGTCCGCGCGGTGCGGCTGGTTGGGCGGCGTGGCGAGGCGAAGATGGACCGTGCCGACCGCCCGCCCCCGGCCCAGCGCCGCCAGCAGGACGACGCTTCCGTCCGCGACCCCCTCCGCCACGCCCCGCCAGAACCTCTCCGCCTCCGCCATCGTGAACGGGGACATGAAGCTGACCGAGGCCCCGCCCTCGACACAGTCGAGGAGGATCTCCGCCAGCTCGGGGACCCGCGCCTCCGCTTCGGCGACGGAAAGCGCGGCGACCGAAGGGCTCATCCCTTGGCTTGCCCGAGCTTCAGGATCTCCGCGATCATGTGCTTCCGCAATCCGGTCCGATTCCGAGCCTTCCCAAGAATCCTTCGCCAACTGTTTCTTGATGTCCGAGAGAACTCCCAGTCGTCGGCATTTAAGAGACAGTCGAAGACGTTGCAGTCAGCCTCGTCGTTGGTGGCAAAGATATAAATCCTCTGCATTTTCAATAGAATTTAAACTAAGCGAGGAAAAATAAATGCTTGGGCTAGGAAGTGCTCGTTGACCGGCCAGTTCGAGGAGAGATCGTCATGCTCATTGCCATGGAACGCGCGACTGCGAAGCTCGTAGAGCTCCTTGATCCACTTCTGGTGCACATACCAAGCCAGTTGGGGGGCTGCGTACTTATGGTCTGGCCTTACACGCCTTCCGTCCTCTAGATGCTTCGTGTCCTCCAGGGTCAGTTTGCCAAAGCCGTCAAAACAGTCAGCGAACGCCTTCGAGAGTTCTTTGGTATCCCTTTTCCGCCCGAGCAGGCGATCAAAGGCGACAGCCTAGAATGCCAATGCTGCGGGAGCATCGCGCGGCATGAACAGATCCGGCTCGTCCGAATTGGCGAGCAGCCAGAACGGCAGCGCATCGGCGAGACCGACGAAACAGGGCGCGCTTTCCTCCCACGCCCGACCGAGCGACGCCAAAAAGGAAGAGTCGGGTTGTGGTGAGCTCACCCCCTCCGAGTTGGGCGGTGCCTGGTAGCGGCGCACCCCATGACTGTAGCCACTCAGCAACGGGCCGCCTACTCGCCGAGGCACGATGGAGGCACCGCCGTCCAAGCCCACGCCGAACTTGTAGATCGCTTGGAATACGCGGGCGTTGATGTAGGGGCCATTCGAAAGAAACTCTTGTTCGGCGAGCGTCGCCAGACCCAGAAGTTCGCAAGCCGTGCCGAGATCAGGGATATCCGTGCCCGTGAACGTCCATGTGCCGTCGGGGCGGCCGATCATCGTCCAGCTCTGGATGGGGTTGCCGTCCGGGGCGACATAGTTCCCGGCCACGCCTGCCGCCCAAGGCCCCAGCTCGGGGCCCAGAGTGTCGGCGATGGAGGCGGTGCTCATCGGCACGAAGATATGGTCGCGCACGGTTTCCCGATCCGGCAGCGTGAGCCACGGCAGGAAGGCAATGCATGGCGCCGCGTCAAGCTCGGTTGTCGCCATCGATTTCCCGCAAGCGGAGCGCCAGCGCGGCGGCCTGTCATCGCCTCGGCCCAGCGCTACCAATCGCAGGGGACGATAAAGGAATATAGACCTACACACAAGCGCTCCTTGGAGTGCCCCGCACGAAGCCCGTTCGCCCCGCTCACCCGCCCTCGTACAAGAAACGTCTGTCCTGGCTCTCGTCGTAGGCGGGGTTGTCCCAGCCGATCATCTTGCCGGGGTTCAGGAGGCCCTTGGGGTCGGCCTCGCGCTTGAAGGCGAGCTGGACGGCGTCGACTTTCTTCATGCCGCCGCCTTCGAGCGTGTAGTCGTGGGGGTTGAAGATCGGGCAGCCGTTCCTGTTGTGATAGTCGATGATCGCCAGCAGGCGCTCCTCGGTCGTGTAGCGGACGAGCTGGAGGCCGAAGCAGGCGACCTGCCCGCCGAAGCGGACGAACTCCAGATGCAGCGGCACCTCGTCGCCAAAGGTCTGAAGCATGTGCTCGACCCGCTCGAGATGGGTGGGCGGCGGGAAAAGGGTCTGCAGATAGGTGATGGCGCGGTCGTGCTTCAGCGCATGGAGCGTCGTGTGGTTCCAGCTGTACTCGAAGAGCGGCGGCTCGCCCGCCGGCCGCTCGTCGAGAAAGCCCTCGTGCGCCGTGCGCGCCGGCCAGCCTGCCATCAGGTCCCGGAGCGCGTCGAGCGCGATGTCGGCGACCATGACGAGGACGACGCTCTCCTCGGCCGCCACCTGGTCCCCGAAAAGATAGGCGTGCGGAACCGGGGCCGCGATCACGGTGACCAGCTTCTTGAGGATCGCATCCTCGCGGGCGAGGGCATCGGCGAAGCGGGCGGCCATCATGAGATCGGGAAAGGCGAGCAAAAGCTCGGCCCAGCGCCAGGCCGGCGCCAGGGGCATCTCGAGCTCGGTGATGACGCCGTTGGTGCCGTAGGCGTGGTTGACCTTCTGGATGTCGGCGCCGCGGAGCTCGAGCACGCGCGGCTCGGCCTCCATCGTGACGACGCGGGTGCCCAGGATGTTGCCGCGGTCGCGGAGCAGCCCCCAGGTGATCGAGCCGATGCCCGAGCTGCCGCCGGCGATGTAGCCGCCGATGGTGCCGGTCTTGTGGGTCGAGGGATGCAGGCGCAGCTCCTGGCAGGAATGGGCGATGCAGGCGGCGTCGAGGTCGGCGAGCTTGCGCCCGGCCTCGACGCGGACGCGGCCGGGCCCGATCGCCTTGATCGCGGTCATCTCCGACAGATCGAGCACGATGCCGCCCTCGAGCGGCATCGCCTGGCCGTAATTGCCCGTGCCGCCGCCGCGCACCGTGACCGGCACGCCCTGGGCGTGCGCCAGCGCCAGCGTGCGGACGACCTCGGCCTCGCCCCTGGGCGTCACCACGGCCTCGGCCGTGACGCCGTCGAGCCGGCGCTTCAGGATCGGGCTGTACCAGTAGAAGTCGCGCGAGCGGCGCCGCACGCGCTGCGGCTGGGTCTCGACCGCGATGTCGCCCAGCTCCCTGATCAGGGCATCGATCGCCATGCCGCGGGCCCCCGGGTCTCGATCTCTGCCGTCAGTAGAGCGTCTCGCGCAGCCGCTCCGGCTGGGCCCGATCATAGTCGGCGCCACCGAGCTTTTCGCGGGTGATCTCGGCCAGGATCGTCCCGGCGCTCGGCAGGGCGCTCCGCGGCACACGGCTCTCCGAGCTCCACAGGCCGGAGCGCATCAAGGCCTTCGAGCACTGGAAGAAGACCGTATCGACCGTGATCACCAGCACCGAGCGCGGCGGCTTGCCCTGGACGGCGAAGCGCTCGAGCAGCATGGGGTCGACGGAGATGACGGCGCGCCCGTTGACCCTCAGGGTCTCGCCCACACCCGGGATCAGGAAGAGGAGCGCCACGCGCGGGTCGGCGATGATGTTTCGCAGGCTGTCGACCCGGTTGTTGCCGCGCCGATCCGGCAGCAGCAGGGTCCTTTCGGTCTCGACCACGACGAATCCCGGGGCGTCGCCGCGGGGCGAGGCGTCGAGCCCGTCGGGGCCGCTGGTCGCCAGGACGACGAAGGGCGAGGCCAGGATCAGGGCGCGATAGACCGGATGGATATGGTCGACCTCCTTGGCCACGGCGCCGCCCGAGGCCGTGCCGTAGAGCCGCTCCAGCGTCTCGACGTCCTCGACGACATGGGCTTCGCCCGCGCTCATCGCTTTCCCCCATCCGCCGTGCCGAGCACGCCATCGAGCTCGGCTGGGCTATCAGAACGATGCCGGCCGTGCTGCTCAGTCTGCCGCAGCAAAATGCGCCATCTGGTCTGCGTGTGCCTTCACGAAGGACGGGCGGGCCGTGGCGCGCGTGACATAGTCACGACAGGCGGGATGTCCCGCCAGCCCGTCGAACCGATCGACGAGGCGCAGCACATCCGCCATGAGTATGTCGGCGACGGAGAAGGTCCCGGCCAGCCATTCGCGTCCTGCCAACACCGGCTCCAGGTGCTGGAGCCGAGCCTCGAGGAACGCGTCCAAATGCTTCCATCCCGGCGTGTCACCGGTGTCACCGGAGAACGCCAGTATGGACCAGGGCAGGCTCGCCATCTCGACTGAATTGAGCGCCGCGAACAGCCATTCCATAGCCTTGCTGCGACCGCGCGGATCGGCAGGCATCAGCGCGTCACTGCGCTCGCCCAGGTGAAGCAGGATCGCGCCACTCTCGAAGATCGAGATGTCTCCATCGGTCAACCACGGCACCTGGCCGAAGGGTTGGTGCGCGAAATGCTCGGCATCTCGAGCGCCAAATGGCACGCTCTCGACGCGATAGGGCAACCCGGCCTCCTCCAGCGCCCAACGCACACGTATGTCGCGCACATAGCCCCGCGGCGTCTCGGGAACCCAATCGAAGGTGGTGAGGATCAGGTCGGCCATCCGGCATCTCCATCCGTCGACGCCGACTTATGACCGCTCTCGGGCACCGCAGAAAGAGGGCTGGGCTACCGACACTGGTCGCTTGCCGACCGGCAGCTTGCCGCTTGCGACGGGGACCGCAATCGGACGAGAGCCGCTCGAGCGTCTCGACATCCTCGACGACATGGGCTTCGCCCGCGCTCATCGCCTTTCCCCGTCCGCCGTGCCGAGCACGCCATCGAGCTCGGCATAGTCGGGCAGCGCCGACCCGATCCGCCGCCCGGCGCGCAGAACGACCCGCCCGCTCTCCGGCCGCGACAGCATCTCGCTGTAGCTGCGGCCACGATAGACGACGAGGTCGGCGGGCGCACCCACGGCGATCCGCCCGATGCCGTGCAGCCCCATGATCGCCGCCGGCGTGGCCGTCACGGCCCGCGGCCAGTCGCCCAGCGGATGGTCGAGCTGGGCGATCCGCACCGCCTCCCGGAAGACCTCGTGAAGGTCGTGGTCGCCATAGGCGAAGAAGGGATCGCGGCAATTGTCGCTCGCCACCGCCACCTCGATGCCGCGCGCCTTCATCTCGTGGAGAAGGGTGACGCCGCGCCAGCGCGGCGTGCGGCCGGCCTCCCGGTCCTGCAGGTACATGTTGCACATCGGCAGCGAGACGACGGCGATGCCGGCCTCGGCCACGAGATCGAGCGTCCGGTCGACCTCGTCCGGCGGCTGGCGGGCCAGGGAGCAGCAGTGGCCGGCCACGATCCGCCGCTCGAAGCCGCTGCGGATCGCCGCTTCGGCCAGGTGGCGGAGGGTGCGGGAGCCGGGATCCCTGGTCTCGTCGATGTGGCAGTCGATGTCGAGCTCGCGCTCGATGGCGAGGCCGGAAGAAGCGGTCGAGCTCGCCGTCGAGGCCCGGCTGCATCATCGGCACGAGGCCGAGGATGCCGCCATGCCCGGCCACGCGGTCGGCGAGGCGCTCCCCGGCCTCGCCCGCATAGTGCTCGAGCATGGCGAGGCTCACGGCCTGCAGCTCGATCCGGCCGGCCCAGGCCTCGCGGAGCTCGGCGAAGACCGGCCAGGAGATGGCGTCCTGGGGCTGGATCGAGTCGAGATGGGTGCGGACGGCACGCGTGCCGTGGGCCCAGGAGCAGCGCAGGCCGAACTCGAACCGGGCGCGGACGTCGGCGGCCCGCCACCGGGCGACGCGGTCGCCGCGCACCGTCTCGAGGGCGCCCATGAAGGTGCCGTCGGGATTGGCGGCGCGCGGCCAGATGTGGCCCTTGTCGAGATGGGTGTGGAGATCGACCGGGCAGGGCCAGACCATCCGCCCGGCGAGGTCGAGGCCGGTCGAACTCCTGGCCGCTCGGGGCGATCCTGGCGATGCGCCCGTCCTCGACCAGGAGGTCGAGCAGGGCCACGCCGGTGCCGTCGGCGGCCGAGGACGGCGACGGGTCGACGAGGCAGGCCGGCACGCTGGCGCGGGCGAGGGTGAAGCTGGCCTCTTCCAGCGTGTCGAGCGGATCGTTCATCGGCTGCCTCGGCGGTGGTCCCGGCACCTGCTAAGCAAGGAGCATACCCGTAAACGAGGAGATCGCGATGACGGCGCCCAAGCGCCATTGGCACGAGCTCGCGAGCCCCGACTTCGCCCGCCTCGACCCCGAGCGCACGGTGGCCCTGCTGCCGGTGGGCGCCGTCGAGCAGCACGGGCCGCATCTGCCCGTCATGGTCGACGCCTGCATCAACCAGGGGATCGTCGACCGGGCGCTCGAGCTGATGCCGGCCGCCCTGCCGGTGCTGGTTCTGCCGATGAGCTGGGTCGGGCGCAGCGAGGAGCATGTCGACTATCCCGGCACCCTCACCCACACGGCCGAGACCCTCGCACGGATGTGGCTCGAGATCGGCGCCTCGGTGGCCCGCGCCGGCGTCAGGAAGCTGCTGATCCTGAACAGCCATGGCGGCCAGATCCAGGTGATGCAGATCGTCGCCCGCCAGCTCCGGATCGCCCACGACATGTTCGCCGCCTGCCTCTCCTGGGGGCAGCTCGGCCTGCCCGACGGGCTGATCGACCTCGAGGAGCAGCGTCACGGCATCCATGCGGGCGAGATCGAGACGGCGATGATGCTGGCGCTGCGCCCGGACCTCGTGCGGATGGAGCTGGCCCGGGACTTCGTGCCGCTCAGCAGGCGTGCCGGCGAGGACTTCCCCATCCTGATGGGGCTCGGTGCCGCCGGCTTCGGCTGGCAGGCCCAGGATCTGCACGAGGAGGGAGCCGCCGGCGACGCCGGCCGCGCGCTGGCCGAGACCGGCAGGGCGATCCTCGACCATGTGGCGGGCCGCCTCGCGGCGCTGCTCGAGGAGATGGCGCGCTACCCGCTGGCCAACCTCAAGGACGGCCCGCTCGGCGGTTGACCTCCTGCCCGGCCTCGCCAAGATAGGACGGTCCAGGGGAGGAAGAGGCCATGGATCTCGGACTGAAGGGCTTGCGGGCGATCGTCACCGGCGGCACCAAGGGCATCGGCCGGCGCATCGTCGACCTGCTGGCGGACGAGGGCTGCCATGTCGGCCTCTGCGCCCGCGACGCCGTCGAGGTGGCCGAGACCGTGAAGGCGGTCGAGGCACGAGGCGTCAGATCCTTCGGCGGCGTCCTCGACGTGGCCGACAAGCCCGCCCTCGAGGCCTGGGTCGAGGCGAGCGCCCACGCCCTGGGCGGCCTCGACATCGTCGTCGCGAACGTCAGCGCGCTCGCCACCGAGGGCGACGAGGAGGCCTGGAAGAAGCAGTTCGAGGTCGACGTCATGCACACGGTCAGGACCGCCAATGCGGCGATGCCGTGGCTCGAGAAGTCGAAGGCCGCCTCGATCACCGTGATCTCGAGCGTCTCGGGGCGCGAGGTCGACGTCTTCGCCGGCTCCTACGGCGCCACCAAGGCCGCGCTGATCCACTACGCCCACGGCCTGGCCGTGCAGCTGGCGCCCAAGATGATCCGGGTGAACAGCGTCTCGCCGGGCAACGTCTACTTCAAGCCCGGCATCTGGGCCTGGATCGAGGAGAACAAGCCCGATTTCTTCAAGGCGGCGCTGGCCCTCAATCCCACCGGCCGCATGGCCACGCCCGAGGAGGTGGCCAAGGGTGCCGTCTTCCTCGCGAGCCCGGCCTCGAGCTTCACGACCGGCACGAACCTCGTGATCGACGGCGCCCTGACCAAGGGCGTGCAGCTCTGAGGCCGCGAGACCTCAGGCGGCGCGCGGGTCTCGCCGCTCCACCTTCTGCGCCAGGCGCTCGAGACGCCGCCGCTGCTGGCGGTTGAGCGGCGTCGGGTCGGCTGCGGCCGGCGCTTCGCCGGGTTCGTTTGGTCTGGCGACTCCTCCGGCGACGCCGGCGCGCTTTCGGCTGCGCGGCCGGCTCCGGCTCGCCTGCGGGGCCTCGACCGCCGGCCGGGCGAGCGGCCTTGCCTTCAGGGCGGAGAGGCGGGCCAGCGCCCGGTCGAGGTCGCGCTGGATGCGCGCGATGTAGCGCAGCAGGGTGCCGAGCGCCCGGACCGAGTCCGTGGCGGGCAGGAGCGATCCGTCCTCCCTCTCCTCGAGCATGGCGCCGACGATGCGTGCCTCCAGCCGGTCGGCCCGCTGGCGGCGCCAGAGGCCCTGCACGGCCTCCCGGGCCTCGGCCTCCTCGAGGGCGTCGCGCGGCGCCAGATCGGCCAGGACCGCGTCGGCGAAGGCCCGGAACTCGTCCGGGTCCTCGTCGGGAAGGAGCGCGAAGCGCGCGCCGGCGAGGCCGTGGCGGCTGGCGTTCAGGGCGGCTCGTGCCTTGCCCTCGGGCGTGACGGGCCCCTTCGACAGGGCACCATTGAGGCGCGCCTGGGCGGCGCGGGCGTAGCTGGTCATGGCGATGATCCGGCGGTCCGTTCTACCTAGGCGAGAATATCCGATCCTAGGATGAAATGCCAGAGCCATGGCGGCGATCGATGCCCCTGGCGGAGGGGGAGGCGGGACTGTACGCTCTCCAGGTGACCTGGAGGTGACCTCGATCGCCTGGCAACCCATGCGGCCGGCATGACGTCGAGGGCTTCGATGCCAAGGCCCGGGAAGCCGATGAAGCAGCTCGTGAAGACCATCCTCGGCCCCTGCTACACGCCGAAGATGAAGCATCTGAAGCGGCGGATGGAGGTCAGGTATCTCGGGAAGGGCGAGCCCGAGCTGGCCCTGCTGCCGCGTCTCGTCGATCCGGGCAAGGTGGCCATCGATATCGGCGCCAATATCGGCGACTTTCTCGACGTGCTGGTGCGCCATGCCAGCCGCGCCATCGCGTTCGAGCCGCACCCGGTCTGTCTCGCCCATCTGCGCGCGATCGGGCTGCCACGTTGCGAGATCGTCGACCTGGCGCTGTCCGACCGGGCGGGCACCGCGACCCTCAGGGTGCCGGTGGAGGACGCGGAGGTGACCGGGCTCGGGACCATCGAGACGGCGAACAGCTCCTTCGCCGCGAGGGCCTCCGGCACCTCGAGCTACGACGTGCGGACCGCGCGCCTCGACGACGTCATCGGCGACTATCTGGGCGCGGAAGAGGCCGTCGGGTTCATCAAGATCGACGTCGAGGGGCACGAGCACGCCGTGCTGATGGGCGGTGCCGCGACGATCGAGCGACATCGGCCGATCGTGATGGTCGAGACCGAGTATCGCCACGGGGCCCCGGTTCCGGCCATCTTCGCGGCGTTCGCCGAGCGTGACTACGAGGCGCGGGCCCTGACGCGGGACCGGCTGGAGCCGATCGACGCCGCGAGGCTGGCCGAGCTCCAGGGCGGGGTCGCGATCGGCGCCATCGTCGGCGACGCCCACGACAGCCTCTACGTCAACAATGTCTGGTTCGTGCCCCGGGAACGGCTGGGCACGATCGCCGGCCTCCGCTGAGCGGGCATGGCGAGCACCGGCCAGCCCTGGGCCGCCGAGGCCATCCCGCTTCTCGAGCCCCGGTTCGGCCTCCAGGCCCAGCAGGCCCTCGCGGCCCGGATCGCGACAGCGCTCCTGATGGTCTTCTTCGCCATCTATCTCATCGGCGACCATCCGTTCGCGACGACGGCGGTCAACAAAGCGGCGGCCACCGAGAGCGGCAGCATCCTGACCCGGGTGATCATCTTCAGCACCTTCGGCGCGGCCCTGCTGCTGGCGCTGGTGCGACTGGGCGCCGTCGTCGAGCTCGCGCTTTGGGGGATGGTCGGCGGGCTCATCGTCGCCTGGTCGCTGCTGAGCCATCTCTGGGCCAGCTTCCCGGACCTCTCGTTCCGCCGCGGCGTCGCCTTCCTGATGGTCTACGTCACCCTGCTGTGCCTGGTGGCCGTCTCCCGGTCGGCCGCCGAGGTGTTCCGCTCCCTCACCCTCGCCTTCGTGCTGATCACGCTTCTCAACATCTTCGTCATGGTTGCGATGCCCGCCGTCAGCTGGACGCCGATCGGCGAGAGCGGCATCTTCGATGCCAAGAACTCGGCCGGGACGATGGCGATGCTGACGGTCGTCATGCTCGGCGCCTCGCTCTTCCTGGCGCGGACCCCGTGGACGCGCCTGGCCCTCGTCCTGGTCTTCGGGCTCTCGTGGTACTTCCTCGTCGAGACCCGGTCGAAGACCAGCATCGGCGTCGGCGCCGTCATGATGGCGGTGGGGCCCCTCCTCTATCTGGTGCTGAGCCGGCGCCCGGCCGCGCGACTGCTGACGCTGCTGGCCGTGATCGCGCTGGCGCTCGGCGCCACGGTCATCGGTGCTGCGAGCGGCATCACCGAGAAGGACGTGACGCTGGCGCTCTTCGGCGATCTGACCTTCAGCCTCAGAACGCCGATCTGGGCAGCCGTCGTCCGCACGATCGCGGAGCGGCCCTGGCTCGGCCATGGTTTCGGCTCGTTCTGGGACGTGGCGCTCCGGACGAATCCGCTCAGGGCGCCGTGGAACGAGTTCTTCATGAACGCGCAGGTGATCAACACCGCGCACGACGGCTATCTCGATCAGCTCCTCCAGACCGGCATCGTCGGCTTCGGGCTCGGGCTCGTCGCGATCGGCCGGTGCCTCTATCTGCTGCAGAGCGCCGCCGCCGCCGTGGAGGACCGCTTCGAGCGGGTGGCCCTGACGGGCTTTCTCTGTATCGCCATCTGCATCGTCTTGAACAATCTGCTCGAGAGCTACCTTTTCCGCTCGGGCGACGGCATCGGCTACCTGTTCTTTCTGTTGATGCTGCAGGCCGAGAAGGCGCACCTCGAGGCCCGGCGCCAGAGGCGCCGGCAGCCGCACGAGGTGGCGCGAAGCCCGGCACATGCATGAGCCCCGCCGCTCCGGATCGCCGATGGGGACTCTCGACCAGGGCGCGACTTTCCCAACGAAGCTGAACCCAGGACAGGGCACGACAAAATGCTGACGTCGATGGCTACCTTGCTCGGTCGTCGGTATCCTTTGTTCAGCGCCTGCGGGGCGATCGCCAACAGCTCGCTGTTCCGCCTCATGGCGCGTGGCGCAGAAGTGCAGAGCGTGTCGCTGCATCGGCGATTGCCGCGAGGGGTGCGGCTGTTCGTCGACCCGCAGGATTTCGTCGGCCGCGCCGTTTTTTTCTTCGGCGATCTGGACCCGAAGCTCAGCTGGCTGATCGGTGCGCTGTTGCGGCCGGGCGATGCCGTCGTCGACGTGGGCGCAAATCACGGACTGGTATCGGTGCTGGCCGCAGCGCTGGTCGGCGAGCAGGGAGCCGTCCATGCGGTCGAGCCGCAACCCCGGCTGGCAGCCCTGTTGCGACGCTCAGCGACGCTCAACGGCTACCGCAACCTCATCGTGCACGAGCTGGCGCTGGGCGCCGTCGACGCCGAGCTCGAGCTGTTCGTGCCGACCGACAATGGCGGTGCGGCCTCGCTCGTCCGGCAGCACGCGGTGGGCCGGACGATCACCGTGCCGGTCCGGGCGTCCGGCGACTTCATGTCGGGGCTGAAGCTGGCGTCGGTAAGGCTGCTGAAGCTGGACGTCGAGGGTGTCGAAGGCGAGGTGCTGCGTGGCGCTGTCGACTTCATTCGGCAGACACCCGTGGAGTTCGTCCTGTTCGAGCACAATCCGCCGTCCGGAGAGCAGGCCGCCGGGAGCGTCGAGGTCCTGCGCGGCCTGGGCTACCAGATCTACGCTCTGCCGCGCCGCTTGATGGAGCCCCGGCTGGTGCCCGTCGGCTCGGGACCGGCGCAGGCCATCGACGGCGCGAACGACCTCGTGGCCGTCCTGCCCGGCAGCATGGAGGCAGCGCTCCGGACCCGGCTGCACCTGAGCTGAGGCGCCGTCGGCGTCCGGTGCCGTACGGGAGCGTCGACGAGCGGACACGCGGCGGCGATACGGACGGAGGCACCCCGCTCGATCGGAGCGCGGACAGTCCGACCCTTCGCCCGGAGCCTCAGGCGGCGAGCGCTGCCGAGAAGCTGGTCGGTCGTGGCGGTCCAGCCGACGATCGCGCCCTGGGCGCGGATCATGGCGAGGGCTGCCGCCTTGAACTCCGGAAAATAGCTCTCGGTCGCGTCCTCGATCAGGAGGCATTCGTAGCCGCGGTCGTTGGCCTCGCGCATCGTCGTCTGCACGCAGACCTCGGTGGTGACGCCGGCGAAGGCGAGATGCGTGACGCCCAGCCGTTCCAGGATCGGGCCGAGGTCGGTGGCGTAGAAGGCGCCCTTGCCCGGCTTGTCGAGGACGATCTCGCCCGGCAGCGGCGCCAGCTCCGGCACGATGGCGCTGCCGGGCTCGCCCCGCCACGAGGACCCGGCCCATCGGGCCCGGGTCGCCGATCCGCAGAGCTGGGGTCGCCGCGCAGCCGCTTGGCCGGCGGGCAGTCCGAGAGGTCGGGCTTGTGGCACTCGCGCGTGTGGATGATCGGCAGCCCCGCCGCGCGGCAGCCGTCGAGCAGGCGCCGCACGGTCGGGCACGATCGCCTGCAGCCGGCCGACGTCGTTGCCGAGCGAGGCGCCGAAGCCGCCGGGCTCGACGAAGTCGCGCTGCATGTCGATGACGACGAGGCCGAGGCGCCCGGGCGGGGAGGTGAAGCGGAAGGGCTGGGCGTCGACGTCGATCATGAAGGGCTCCTCGGGCTCGTGTCGACGATCAGAGCGACGGGGCCGCCGCCGTCCGGCCCCTGATGCTCGGCCCCGCCGGAGACGAAAAGCTCGGTATGGCCGACCAGGCCGGCGAGCACGCCGCCCACCAGCGCCCGGGCATGCCGGGTGGCGGAGATGTCGCTGTCGTCGAGCATGGTGTGGCGGGAGCCGCGGATGCGGCCGTTGCGCGACGGCTCGGCCTTGCCGAGGAGGGCCACGAGCCGCCGGCGCGCCGCAGGGGCGAGCTGGCCGGAGGCGGCGATGCCCAGATCGGCCAGGGCACCTCGAACGCTCTCGCTATCGAGGGCATCGGCCATCACGGCGTGGGCGATCCGCAGGGGACCGCCCCACTGCGGGCTCATCCCCATGACGACGACCTCGTTGGCGAGAAGCTCGATGCCGGCGGAGCAGCTGGCCACACCGGACCACAGATCCCAGTCGGCGCCGATCGCGGCCTCGGTGACGGCAGCCGCCTCGACCTCGTGCAGCGCCAGGGCCACGCCCAGAGCCGCGGCGCCCCGCGAGAGGCCCATCGAGCGCAGCGTGTCGGTGGTGGCGACGGATTTGCCCGCAGCCCTGGCGCGGTCGATCCGCTCGCCCGTCAAAAGCGGGCATTTGACCTGGACATAGTGGACGTCGCCGGGCGCCTCGATCGCTGCATCGGCCATCGCCGCCTCGACCGCGCGTGCCACCGCCGCCACCTGGCCGAGCCGGCCCAGCTCGTGAGGCGGCAGGTCGGGCGTGCGGGCGCGACCGACGGCCAGCGCCCCGCCGGCGCCCGTCTCCCCGGCCACCTCGCGGCGCTCGACGACGAGCCAGTGGGGGGCGAGGCCGCCCTCGGTGCCGCCGGACATCACGAGCGCCACCTCGCCCGCCGCCTCGGCGGAAAGGTGCCGGAGCAGCAGGTCCTTCAGGGCGCGGGCGGCGAGGCCGCGGCTGAAGTCGTTGACGCAGCCATTGCCCTCGGTCTTGCCGAGGATGGCGACGATGCCACCGGGCTCGATCCGGCCAGCGGCGATCGCCGCCTCGAGAGGGGCGGTGTCGTCGGGTGCTCCGGCGCCCAGCCGGTGGACGAGCGCCCGGCGCATCGGCTCAGTGGTGGCCGGCCATGTGGCTGCCGATGGTCTGGCGGTCGGCCGCCGCGGCCGGGGTCTCGTAGACGACCTTGCCGTCGCTCATCACGAGGATGCGGTCGGCCAGCTCCAGGATCTCGTCCAGGTCCTCGCTGACCAGGAGGACCGCCGTGCCGCGGTTGCGGGCCTGGACGATCTGCGAGCGGATCTCGGCCACGGCCGCGAAGTCGAGGCCGAAGCAGGGGTTGGCGACGACGAGCAGGTGGACCTCGGCCGAGAGCTCGCGGGCGAGCACGGTGCGCTGGACGTTACCGCCGGAGAGGGTGGCGATGGGCGCGTCCTTGGAGCTGGTCTTGATGCCGTAGGCGCCGATCAGGGCTCGCGCCCGCTCCGCCATCCAGCCCTTGTCCAGCCACAGGCTGGCCTGTCCCGCTTTGTCCCGATCGAAGCTGCGAAAGGCGAGATTCTCGGCGACCGACATCCGCCCGACGGAGGCGTTCTTGAGCGGCTCCTCGGGCAGGGTGTGGACCTTCAGGCTCTGGGCCTCGGAGCGGCTCGCATGGAACAGCTCGCCCTCGACGAGGATGCTGCCCGCCTTGGCGTGGCGCTGGCCGCCCAGGACCTCGACGAGCTCCTTCTGGCCGTTGCCGGAGATGCCGGCGATGCCGACGATCTCGCCCTTGTTGACGACCAGCCGGTCGATGCGGATGTCCTTCTCGCCGCGCGCGTCGGCGGCCGAGAGCCCGTCGACCACGAGGATCGGCACGGTCCCTGGCGCGCCTATCCGAGCGGCACCCTCGGGCAGCTCGGCCGTGCCGATCATCATGGCCGCCATGTCGGCCCGGCTGAGATCGGCGACGCGGCCGCTGCCGGCGAGCCGGCCCTTCCTCAGCACCGTGACCTCGTCGGCGTAGCCCGTGACCTCGCGGAACTTGTGGCTGATCATCAGGATGGTGAGCCTGCCGGCCTCGGTCAGGCCCTTGAGCAGGCCCAGCACCTCGTCGGCCTCGCCCGGCGTCAGGACCGAGGTCGGCTCGTCGAGGATCAGGAAGCGGTGCTCGAGATAGAGCTGCTTCAGGATTTCCGTTTTTTGCCGCTCGCCAGCCGAGAGCTCGTGGACATGCGCCTGCAGCGGCACGCGGAACGGCATCCGCGCCATGAAGGCATCGAGCGCCTCCAGCTCCTTCCGCCAATCGACGACGGCCGGAACCTCGGCCCGCGACATGACCAGATTCTCGGCCACGGTCATGGCCGGGACGAGCGTGAAGTGCTGGTAGACCATGCCGATGCCGAGCCGGTGCGCGTCGCGCGGGCTGGCCATGGTGTGCGCCGCGCCGGCGACCTCGATGCGCCCGGCATCGGCCTGGTAGTAGCCCATGATGCACTTGACGAGCGTCGACTTGCCGGCCCCGTTCTCGCCGAGGAGCGCGTGGACCGTGCCCGGCGCCACGGCGAGCGAGACGTCGTCGAGGGCCGTGAAGCCGCCGAAGCGCTTGCCGATCCCGGAGGCGGCGATGCCGAAGGTCGGGCCCGTGCTCATGGCAATCCCTCCACGAAGGCCGCGGAGCCGGCGACGGCGCCGAACACCCCGCCCTGCATCTTGACCATCTTGATCGCCGCCAGATGGTTGCCGTGATCGGTGGCGCCGCAGCAGTCCTCGAGCAGCAGGCATTCGAAGCCGCGATCGTTGGCCTCGCGCATGGTCGTGTGGACGCAGACATCGGTCGTGATGCCGGAGAGCACGATGTTGCGGATGCCGCGGCTCCTGAGGATCAGCTCGAGGTCGGTGGCGCAGAAGCTGCCCTTGCCGGGCTTGTCGATGACGATCTCGCCGGGCTCGGGCGCCAGCTCGGGGATGATCTCCCAGCCGGGCTCGCCGCGGACCAGGATCTTGCCGCAGGGGCCCGGATCGCCGATGCCGGCGCCGATGCGCCGCGAGCGCCAGCGCTTGTTGTCGGGCAGGTCCGAGAGGTCCGGGCGATGGCCCTCGCGCGTGTGGATGACGTGGTAGCCCTTCTGCCGCATGGCCTCGAGCACGCGGCGGATCGGCCCGATCGGCGCCCTGGTGAGCGACAGATCGTAGCCCATCTTGTCGACATAGCCGCCCTCGCCGCAGAAGTCGGTCTGCATGTCGATGACGATGAGCGTGGTGTTGGCCGGCCGCAGATCGCCGTCGTAGGGCCAGGGGTAGGGGTCGGCAGCGATCATGGTCTCGGGCATGCGGCGGACCGTGCTATAGGGGTTGCAGTCGGGAGACGGGTGATGACGAGCGCAACGAGATCGCGCGAGGAGCTGCAGGCCGAGCTCGAGGCCGCGGTGAGCGAGGCGTTCGACCGGTATGGAGCATCCTGCCTGTGGTGGATGCGACAGCCGGAGACGGTCGTGCCCGGGACTGCGCGGATGATGGCCTATTCGCTTCGACGCGAGGCACCAGCCGCTGCGCGGCGCATCGTCGAGCGTCTGGAGGACTTGGCCGATGCCATTGAGCCCGATTCAGAGCAAGGTGCTGTCGATACTCTCGGCGCAGCGTGATCCTGAGACGTACGTCGCCGGCGGTGCAGCGCTCCACCGCACCGGCAGCAGAATGTCGAAGGACATCGACATCTTCAATGATCGCGAGGACGTTCTCGATCGTGCCGTGGCGATCGACGAGGCAGCGCTGACCGCCGCAGGCTTCACGCTGACCTGGGAGCGAAGAAGCCCCAGCATCTGCCGCGCACTCGTCACAGATGCGAGTAGTGAGACAAGGCTCGAGTGGGTTGTGGACTCGGACTTTCGCTTCTTTCCGACAATTCCCGACGCGGAGTTCGGCTACATCCTTCACCCGCTCGACTTGGCAACGAACAAGCTTCTGGCAGCCGCAGGCCGCTTCGAGGCGCGCGACGCCTTCGACGTTCTCTGGATCGACACACACTTCCAGCCGCTTGGTGCGGTGGCGTGGGCCGCGGTGGAGAAGGATCCGGGCTGGATGCCGGAAGGCATTCTGAATGAGCTGAGCTTCAAGGCCCGCTATCAGGACTATCACCTGGCCTCGCTGCAAGCGATGGAGCCGCTGACCGCCGCGGACCTGAATAACGGGCTCCGCGCCGCCGTGGCTCGGGCCGAGCGGCTGCTGAAGGCGCTCCCGCGGTCGCTCGAGTACGGCGCCCTGCTCCGCGCGGACGGGAGCCTCGCCCGGCCGGACCCCGACGATCCCGCATCGCTCGAGGGCCTGATCGTGCATCACGGCAGCCGCAAGGGCTGCTGGCCATCCTCGCCCGAGATCGGCTCGGTCATGCTGCGCGAGGGCCATTATCCCGGCACCTAGTCCTGCAGCTTCTGCTTGTAGGCCCGGTTGGGGACCGGGAAGCCGCAGCTCGTGCCGTCCTTGACCAGGACCTGGTCCTCCCAGGGCAGGCGGTAGCGGCCGGCCACCATGTCCTGCATGTAGGTGTAGGGGCAGTCCCCGGCACCGCCCTGGACGGCGGTGAAGCCGCGGTGGGCCAGCTGATAAATATTGTTCTCGACACCCCAGCCGGCGCGGGCCTCGCGCACCAGGTCGGGGCGGACCTCGGCCGTGACGATCTCGTCGGGCATGCCGCCGCCCTCGACGACGATCGTGCCGTCGAGATCGCAGATCATCGCCTCGCCCATCGAGTTGAAGGTACCGTCGCTGCCGCACATGCAGACGCTCGCGGTGACCATCAGGTTCGAGAAGGCGTTGGCCTGGTTGGTGACGCGCCAGGAGTGGCGGATGGGTGCAGTGTAACCGGCCGTGCGGATCATGATCTCCGCCCCCTTGTAGGCGCACTCGCGCGCCATCTCGGGGAACATGCCGTCGTGGCAGATGACGAGGCCGATTTTCGAGCCGTTGGGCCCGTCGCAGACCGGGATGCCGAGGTCGCCCGGCTCCCAGGGCTCGACCGGCACCCAGGGGTGGAGCTTGCGGTAGTAGAGCCGGATCTCGCCCCTGATCGTCCACGATGATGCCCGAGTTGTACGGGTTGCCGTCCGGGTTCTGCTCCATCAGCGAGAAGCAGCCCCAGATACGGTGCTCGGCGCAGGCGGCCCTGAGCGCTGCGACCTCGGGGCCGTCGAGGCGGCACATGATGGCCGGGCTCGTATCCATCGAGAGGCCGTGCAGCGCGTATTCGGGGAAGACGACGAGGTCCATGGTCGGCAGGCCGCGGCGTGCCTTGGCGACCATGGCGCAGACTTTCTCGGTCTGCCGCTCCAGATCGGCCTTGGTGGCGACGACCGGAAGCTGGAGCTGGACGAGGCCGACGACGACCCCGTGCCTCGACTTGTTCAGGCCCCCGAGACCGCTCATGCCCTGCCTCAGAAGCGCTTGTAGGGCAGGAACTTGCCCGACATCACGACCTTCACCCGATCGCCCTTGGGGTCCGGCTGGCGCTCGACCGCGATGTCGAAGTCGATGGCGCTCATGATGCCGTCGCCGAACTCCTCCTGGACCAGCTCTTTTATCGTCGTGCCGTAGACCTGCATGATCTCGTGGAAGCGATAGATCAGGGGATCGGTCGGGATAGCGGTCGGCAGCGAGCCGCGATAGGGCACCTCCGAGAGGAGCAGCGTCTCCTCCTCGTCGAGGCCGAAGATCGCCGCGGCCTTCGCCGCCTGCTCCTTGGTTAGCGTCATCTGGCCCAAGAGGGCCGCCGTGACGAAGAGCTGGGAGTTTCCGCGCGATCCCGGCTGCGATCTCGGCCCAGCTCAGGCCCTTGCGGCGCTTGACCGAGAGAATCTTCGCGGTAACGTCCTGGCGCTCCATCGGGCCTCGCTCCTATTTGGTGATCGAGAGCTCGCCTGGGGCGCCGGCGAGGCTGCGCTCGGGCGAGACGGAGAGGATCATGATGACCAGGGTCAGGACGTAGGGGGCTGCGTAGAAGAGATAATAGCCCTCGCTCACGCCCACGGACTGGAGCGCCGGGCCGAGGGCGCCGGCGCCGCCGAAGAGAAGGGCGGCGAGGAGGCAATAGATGGGATTCCAGCGCGCGAAGATGACGAGCGCCACCGCCATCAGGCCCTGGCCGGACGAGATGCGCTCGTTCCAGCTCCCGGGATAGTAGAGGGAGAGATAGGCGCCGCCGACGCCGGCCAGGAAGCCGCCCGCCATGGTCGCGAGCAGCCGCACCCGGTCGACCGAGTAGCCCATCGCCATGGCGGCATCGGCGCTGTCCCCGACCATGCGGACGATCAGGCCGAGCCGGGTCGAGCGGAAGGCCCACCACATGCCGAAGGCGACGAGGATGCCGACGATGAAGAGCTCGTTGACCTTGAGCGCAGCCTGGACCTGCGGCACGTCCGACCAGAAGCCGAACGGGATCGAGTGGAGCATCGGCGCCGCCGGCTGGATGAAGGGCTTGCCGAAGAAGAAGGCGAGGCCCATGCCCAGGAGCATCATGGCGATGCCGACGGCGATGTCGTTGACCCGCCGGAAGCTGCAGAGCCAGCCGTGGAGCGCCCCGTAGGCGGCGCCGACGAGGCCGGCCACCAGCACGCCCAGCCAGGGCGAGCCGGTGAGATAGGAGGCGCCGTAGCCCGACATGGCGCCCAGCACGAGGGTGCCCTCGAGGCCGAGATTGATGCGGCCGCTCTTCTCGGTCAGGCACTCCCCGACGCTGACGAAGATGAAGGGCGTGCTGACCCGGATGGCACCGCCGAGAACGGCCAGCGCCACGCCCCACCAGCCGAGATCGTGCGCGGTCATCTGGCGGACCCTCCCGAGAACAGGCGCAGCCGGCCATAGGCGGTGTCGGAGAGCAGGATCACGACGAAGATGATGCCCTGGAGCACCAGCACCGTGGCGTCGGGGAGGTCCATGCGGCGCTGGATCAGGCCGCCGCTGGCGTCGATGCCGCCCATCAGGATGGCCACCGGGATGATGGCCAGCGGATTGTGCCGCGCGAGGAAGGCGATGAGGATGCCGGTATAGCCGTAGCCGACGGCGAGCGAGCCGTTGGCCCGGCCGAGCACCGAGGCCACCTGGAGCATGCCGGCGAGCCCGGCGCAGCCGCCGGCGATGGCGCAGATGGTGACCATCAGCCGGCCGACGGGCAGGCCCTGCAGGCGGGCGGCCCGGACATTGCCGCCGGTCATCCGGGCGGCGAAGCCGAAGCTGGTGCGGAAGATCAGCACCCAGAGCAGGATGCAGAGGACGACGCCGACGACGAGCCCCCAGTGGACCTCCATGCCCGGGATGGTGCCGATCATGTTGGCGTCGCCGACGGCGTAGGTGGAGGGCTTGTTGAGGCTCGCGGGGTCGCGCAGCAGGCCCTCGACGAGCTGGTTCATGATCGCGATGGCGATGTAGGTGAGCAGCAGGCTCGAGATCGTCTCGTTGACGCCCCGATAGTGGCGAAGCGCCCCCGCGAGGCCGATCCAGATCCCGCCGGCGGCGATCCCGGCCAGGGCCATGGCCGGAATGACGACGAACGGCGGCAGCGACTGGAGCGGCTGCGCCATGACGGCGGCGGCGAGGCCGCCCAGGACCACGGCCCCCTCGCCGCCGATGATGACGAGGCCGATCTGCGCCGGCAGGGCGACGCAGAGGCCGGTCAGGAGCACCGGCGAGGCGCGCTCCAGCGAGTTCTGCAGGGAGAACCAGGTGCCGAAGCCGCCCTTGTACATGAGGGCGAAGAACTGCAGCGGCGACTTGCCGACGACGAGCAGGAAGATCGAGAAGACGAGGGCGGCGACGAGAAGGGCGCCGATCGGGATGAGGACGGCCTCGGCCCAGCGCCCGCACGAGTTCCGAAGCTCCTGGCGACGCGCCGCCCACGGTGCGAGCGGCGCCTCCTCGATGGCGGCCTGCATGGACGCTCTCCCCGCTGCTCAGGAGGTCGAGCCGGCCACGCCCTCGACCAGGTAGTTCATGCTCTCGAGCTGGATCGCCGTCTCCTCGTAGGCGGTGCCGGCGGGAACGACGGTGGCGCCCTTGTTGTCCTTGAGCGGGCCCTTGATGACGGAGAAGCCGCCCTTCATGATCTCGGCCTTGACCTCGTCGGCCTGCTTGCGGGCCGCATCGGTGACGGCGGGCCCATAGGGGCTCATCTTGACGAAGGCCTCCTGCAGGCCGCCGCGCACGAAGTTCGGCAGCGGCTCGCCCTTCTGGGCCTTCTCGACGAACATCGTATAGACGACCTGCCAGTTCCACTCGGCCCCGGTGAGATAGCCCTTGGGGGCCAGGGGCGCCTGGTTGGCGTGGTAGCCGCAGGTGTAGGCGCCGCGCCGCTCGGTCGTCTCGACCACGACCTTGGGGCTGTCGACGTGGCAGGTGATGACGTCCGCACCCTGGTCGATCAGCGCGTTGGTGGCCTCGGCCTCCTTGACCGCCAGCGACCACTCGCCGGTGAAGATCACCTGGGTCGTGATCGAGGGATCGACCGCCCGGGCGCCGAGCGTGAAGCTGTTGATGTTGAGCAGCACCTGCGGGATCGGCTTGGCCGCGACGAAGCCCAGCTTCTTGGACTTGCTCATGTGGCCGGCGACGATGCCGTTCAGATACTGCCCCATCCCGATATAGCCGAAATAGGATCCGGCATTCATCGGATCCTTGTCCTTGTTCCACAGGCCGCCGCAATGCCGGAACTGGATGGCCGGGTACTTCTTCGCCATGTGCAGCATGTAGGGGTCGAAATAGCCGAACGAGGTCGGGAAGACCAGCGTGGCGCCGTCGAGGTTGATCATGCTCTCCATGGTCTGCTCGACATTGATCGTCTCGGGGACGTTCTCCTCCTCGACGACCTGCACACCGCTCATCTTCTTGATGACGGCGGCGCCCTCGGCGTGGGCCTGGTTGTAGCCGTAATCGTCCTTGGGACCGACATAGATGAAGCCGACGACGAGGTCGTCCGCCCGCGCCGGGCGGATGCCGAGCCCGCCCGCGGCGACGCCGGCCGCCATCCCCGCGCCGACGCTCGAGAGCAGCCTGCGACGATCGAGCTTTATCATAGGTTCCCTGCCTCCATCCGGCTGGGCACCCCCGTGCCAGCCCACCGCGGGATCGTCGCAAGCATCGTGCCAGCTCCGCACGCCACGGCACCGACGTCCGAGGGCCAGGCCCCGTCGATCGACCCGCCGTCAGCCCGCGGGGGGCAGGAGGCTCACATGGGCGGCGACGATCCGCCAGCCCTCGGCCATGCGGATCCAGGTCTGGCTCTGCCGGCCGAGCCGGCCCGAGACTTTCCGGCGGTATTCGGTGTTGGCGGTGGCGACGTCCCGGCCATAGGTGGTGATGACGGTGCGGGTGAGATCGCGATCGAGATCGCCCGCCGGCCGCCCGGCGCGGAAGGCGCGGATCTCCTCGATGCCGTAGAGATTCTCGTTGACCCCGTAGCGCAGGGTCAACGGGCTCGCCCAGAAGAGCTCGTCCAGGACGTCGATGTCGTTGGCGACCAGGGCCCGCTCGTAGCGGGCGAACGCGGCCTCGACCTCGGCCAGGACCTCGGGATGGTTGATCTCGGGCACGATCTCGCTCCTTCAGAAGCCGGGCGGCACGGGCGCCCGGGCGACCCCGTCACGCTCGAGCGCATCCGCGACCCGGAACAAAAGATCCTCCCGCCAGGGTGCCGCGATGAGCTGGACGCCGATCGGCAGCCCGCCCGGGCGGGGCAGCGGCACCACCAGCACCGGCAGGCCGATGAACGAGATCGGCTGGGTGTAGACGCCGAGATTGGGCCGGACCGGGATCTCGACGCCCTCGACGACGGCCATCTGCTGGCCCAGCCGCGGCGCCACATAGGGGGTGGCCGGCGCCAGCACGATATCGACCTCGCGGAAGAGCTCGGCCATGCGGGCCCGGTACCAGCCGCGGAAGCGCTGCGCCTGGATCACCCAGGAGGCCGGGGCCAGGGCACCGGCCAGAAGACGGTCGCGGGTCGCCGGGTCGAAGTCCTGGGGCCGGGCGGCGAGATCCTGGGCATGGAGATTGCCGCCCTCGGCCGCGGTGATGACGAAGGCGGCCGCCCGCGCGCGGGCCGCCTCGGGCAGCTCGATCCGCCGCTCGACGCCCAGCGCCTCTGCCACCCGTGCCACGGCCTCGAACGCCTCGGGCAGGCCGTTCCTGGCGAAATGTCCCTCGGCGACGGCGAGCCGGAGCCCCGTCGGGCCCTGGCCGAGAGCCGGGCTCACGGGCTCGATCGGCCGCGCCGTCTGCGCCGGGTCTGCGGGATCGGCACCCTGCAGCGCGTCATAGGCCAGGGCCAGATCGGCCGTGCTCCTGGCGAAGGGACCCAGATGATCGAGGCTGGCGACGAAGGGGTAGGTGCGGCTGCGCGACAGACGGCCGAAGGTGGGCTTGAGGCCGAAGATGCCGGTGAGCGAGGCGGGCACGCGGATCGAGCCGTTGGTGTCGCTTCCCAGGCTCAGGGGTACCAGCCCGCCCGCCACCGCGGCCGAGGAGCCGCCCGACGAGCCGCCGGCCGAGCGCTGGAGGTCGTGGGGGTTGTGGGCCGGCCCGTCATGGGCGTTCTCGGTCGTGAAGCCGTAGGCGTACTCGTCCATGTTGAGGGCGCCGACGCAGACGGCGCCGGAGCCGGCGAGGCGCTCGACCAGGAACGCATCCTCGGCGGCGGCCGGCCGGTCCCGCTCGATGCGCGAGCCGGCGAGGGTGACGAGGCCGGCGACGTCGAAAAGGTTCTTCACGGCGTAGGGGACGCCGGCCAGGGGCGGCAGGTCGCGGCCGGCCGCCCGGGCCTCGTCCACCGCCCGCGCCTCGGCGAGCGCCCGGTCGGCCGTGACGTCGGTGAAGGCGTTGAGCCTGCCGTCGCCCGCCTCGATCCGGGCCAGCGCCGCCTCGGCCGCCTCGACGGCGCTCACGGCGCCGGAGCGGACGAGCCTCGCCGTCTCGGCCGCGGTCGTCCAGGGACCGATCATCGGCCGCCTCCGGACGGATGGAACACCGGCGCGGCCTCGTCGCCCGGCTCCAGCGGGTGCTCCGCCACGAGGCGGGCCATGCGGGCGATGAGCATCATGTTGCGGATCACGCCCGGCCGGTGCTCGGCGCGGACCGGCAGCCCCTGAAGGGCGCTCGCGGCGTCGACGAAGGCGCCACACAGGGCCTCGTCGGGCTCTTGCTCGTCGGGCATGCTGGTCTCCGTGCTGCCTGGAGCCGATCCGTGGCAAGCGTTGTGCCAGCGCCCCGGGGCCCGGATCGTGGTACCGAGGCGCCTCGACCTGCCCGCGCTTGGTGCAATGGCTGCCCGGATTGCAGGCAGCGACGGCGAGCGGCGCCGCAGCCACGAGGTGGAGCGCGGAAGGGTGGCGCCATCCCCGCCGATGCCGGCACGGCCCTTGCTGCGGCTCGCGGATGGCCGAGAGACGGGAGAAGCCGATCGTGCCGTCGATGCCCGAGTGCCTGGACCTCACCCGCCTCCGCCGCGCCTACGCGGAGGGCGGGCTGGCACCCGGCGCCCTGATCGAGGCGCTGCTGCCGCTGCTCGAGGCGAGCGACGCCGACGCGGTCTGGATCAGCCGGGCCTCGGCGGAGCAGCTACGCGACCGCGCGGCCGCGCTCGAGAGCCTGCCGCCGGCCTCTCGGGAAGGCCTGCCCCTCTATGGCGTGCCCTTCGCCGTCAAGGACAATATCGACGTCCTGGGCTTCCCCACCACCGCCGCCTGCCCGGCCTTCGCCTACACGCCCGAGCGCTCCGCCACCGTCGTCCAGCGGCTCCTCGACGCCGGGGCGATCATGGTCGGCAAGACCAATCTCGACCAGTTCGCGACCGGCCTCGTCGGCACCCGCACGCCCCATGGCACCGCCCGCAACCCCTTCGATCCGGACTGGCTGCCGGGCGGCTCGAGCTCCGGCTCGGCGGTCGCCACGGCCCGCGGGCTCGTCAGCTTCGCGCTCGGCACCGACACGGCGGGCTCTGGCCGGGTGCCGGCCGGCTTCAACAACATCGTCGGCCTGAAGCCGACACGCGGCCTGCTGCCGACCACGGGCGTCGTGCCGGCCTGCCGCTCGCTCGACTGCGTCTCTGTCTTCGCGCTGACGGCGGCGGACGCCGCGACCGTCGCGGCAGTCGCCGCCGGCCCGGACGACGCCGACCCCTACAGCCGTAGCGGCGAGGTTTCTTCGCTCCCCGACTGGCCGGGGCTGCGCCTCGGCACGCCGAGGCCGGATCAACGCGTCTTTTGCGGCGACGCGATCGCCGAGCGGCTTTTCGCCGACGCGCTCGACCGGCTGGCAGGTCTCGGCGCCAGGGTCGTCGAGATCGACTTTTCCCCGTTCGCCGAGACGGCGGCACTTCTCTACGAGGGGCCGTGGGTCGCCGAGCGGCAGGCGGCGGTCGGGGATTTCATCGCCGCCCATCCCGACGATGTCTGGCCCGTGACGCGGGCGATCGTCGCCGGCGCCGGAGGCCTCACCGCGACCGAGACGTTCAAGGCGATGTACCGCCTCGAGGCGCTGCGGCGCCGGGCGGCCCTGACCTGGCGGTCGGTCGATGCGCTCTGCCTGCCGACCAGCCCCACCATCTACCGCGTGGCCGAGGTCGAGGCCGAGCCGCTGCGTCTCAACAGCACTCTCGGCACCTACACGAACTTCGTGAATCTCCTGGACCTGGCCGCCCTGGCGCTGCCGGCGGCATTCCGCCCCGACGGCCTTCCCTCGGGCATCACGCTCGTGGCCCCGGGCTTCACCGACCGGGCGCTCGCCCGTCTGGGCCAGGGCTGGCAGCGGGCGCTGGGCCTGCCGCTCGGCGCCACCGGCGCCGGCCTCGACTCGGCCGAGCCGACGCTGCCGGAGGCCGCGGACGGGATCGATCTCGCGGTCGTCGGCGCCCATCTCACCGGCGAGCCGCTCAATCCCGAGCTGCAGGCGCTGGGCGCCCGGCTGATCGAGACCACGCGCACCTCCGCCAGCTACCGGCTCTTCGCCCTGTCCGGCACGCGGCCGGCCAAGCCCGGGCTGGCGCGCACCACGGCCGGGGGCGCCACGATCGAGGTCGAGGTCTGGCGGCTCTCCGCCGCGGCCTTCGGCCGGTTCGTCGCCGCCGTGCCGCCGCCGCTGGCGATCGGCACGCTCGAGCTCGCGGACGGCCGCCGGGTCAAGGGCTTCGTCTGCGAGCCGGTGGGGCTCGAGGGGGCGGAGGACATCACGGCCCATGGCGGCTGGCGGGCCTGGCGCCGCGCCATCGGCGTCTCGGGCTGAGGAGAGCCCGCCTCCGTCGGCGCCGCCCGACGGCTCCATCGCCAGGCGATGGGGCGACCGCGACGGGCATCCGACCTATGATGCGCGGCAGGATCGCAATAGGGCGATCCCGTGCCCGCTCGGAGGCGCCCATCGCATGATCCAGCGCGCCTTGGCCATCCTGATCCGCGACGGCCGCGTACTCCTCGGCCGTCGTGCGCCCGACCGCGACGTCCGCCCGGACCGCTGGGACCTGATCGGCGGCAAGCGAGACCCCGGCGAGACGCTGGAGGAGGCGCTCGCTCGCGAGATGCGGGAGGAGATCGGGGTCGTCCCCACCGCGTTCCGCTTCCTCGAGGTGGTGCCCGAGCCCGACCCCGAGCGCCACGGCCCGGGCACCTATCACCTCTACCTCGTGACCGCCTGGAGCGGCGGCGAGCCCGTCATCCGGGACGCCGAGCACACGGCCCTCCGCTGGCTCACGCCCGACGAGGCCTGCCGGCTCCCGGACCTCGGCCACGACGGCTACCGCAGGATATTTCGCGAGATCGCCGAGACGGCCGGCGAGAGGCCCTGACCCGCCGATCCGGACAGGCGGAGGGATGCGGCCGGGAACAGCCGGGGGAGCGCGATCCGGCCGGCCGATGCCCCTCCGGGAGCGCCCGGTCGCCGCGGCCGCCCTATCGCTAACGGTCGCCGCCCGTCGCTTGCTAAGCTCAGGGCCGGGTCGGGCGATCGCATGCAGCCCGCTACGGGAGGCCCACCGACCGTGAGTGCCGCGGACACGCTCGACGCTCCGCGCCTGCTGCCCAGCCCGAGCCGGCTCGGGCTCGTCTGGGCGGGTGGAGCGTTGGTCATCGGCACCGCGGCCTGGGCGAAGGGCGCTGCCGGCACGGCAGCTCTGGTCTGGGCCGGCGGGATCGTTCCGGTCCTGGTCCTGCTGACCATCGACATCGGCCGCAGCCTCCGCAAGGGCGAGGCCGGGGTCGACGTCATCGCCGCCCTCTCGATGGCGGGAGCGCTGCTCCTCGGCGAGCATCTCGCGGGCGTCGTCATCGCGCTGATGGTCGCCGGTGGCAGCGTCCTGGAGGAGGTGGCCGAGCGCCGGGCCGCGCGAGAGCTGACCGCTCTGCTCGACCGTACGCCGCGCACGGCCCACCGCGACCAGGACGGCGCGCTCGAGGATGTCCCGGTCGAGGCGATCCGGCCGGGCGACCTTCTGCTCGTCAAGGGCGGGGAGCTGGTCCCGGTCGATGGCCGGGTCGAGGGCTCGCCGGCGCTGATCGACAAGTCGACGCTCAGCGGCGAGGCCCTGCCGGTCGAGCGGGCGGTCGGCGAGCGCATCGGGAGCGGCACGACCTCCGTCGGCCCGCCCTTTCTCCTGCGCGCGACGAGCACGGCCGCCGCGAGCACCTATGCCGGCATCGTTCGGCTCGTGGCGGCGGCGCAGGCCGAGAAGGCGCCGTTCGTGCGCCTCGCGGACCGCTGGGCCATGATCATGCTGCCCTCGACGCTCGGTCTCGCGGGCCTCGCCTGGCTGATCTCGGCCGACCCGGTCAGAGCCCTCGCGGTCCTCGTCGTGGCTACACCCTGCCCGCTCATTCTCGCCGCACCCGTGGCCATCGTCGGCGGGATCTCGGCCGCCGCCCGCCGTGGCGTCCTCTTCAAGGGTGGTGGCGCGCTCGAGACCCTCGCTCGCGCCCACACCGTCATGTTCGACAAGACCGGAACGCTGACGACCGGCATGGCCCGCCTCGAGGCGATCGAGACCGGCCCGGGCCGGGCGCCCGAGGATGTCCTGAGGCTGGCCGCGGCGCTGGACCAGTCCTCCCAGCACGTCATGGCCGAGGCGATCGTCCGGGCGGCCCGGGATCGGGGGCTGGCGCTCACCGTGGCGACCGATGTGCAGGAGGCGCCCGGCACGGGCCTGTCGGGGCGGGTCGAGGGCCACGAGGTGCGGCTCGGCAGCCTCGCCTACGCCTCGGGCGGGGAAGAGGTCCCGGACTGGGCCGACCGGGTCCTCGCCCGGGCGGCGCGGGACGGTGCCTCCTCTGTCTTCGTCGCGATCGACGGTGCCCTCGCCGGGGCGCTGGTGCTCGCCGACGAGATCCGTCGCGAGACCCCCAGGGCTCTGCGCGCCCTGCACCGGGCGGGCATCCGGAAGATCGTGATGCTGAGCGGCGATCGGCTCGACGTGGCCGAGGCCGTGGCCGCAGCGCTCGGGGTCGACACCGTGCTGGCGGAGCGCAGCCCCGCGGACAAGGTCGACGCGGTGCGGGCGGAGCGCGCCGAGGGCGTCACCGTGATGGTCGGCGATGGCATCAACGACGCACCGGCCCTCGCCGCCGCGGATGTGGGGGTCGCCATGGGCGCCCGTGGCGCCGGGGCGGCGAGCGAGGCCGCCGACGTGGTGCTGCTCGTCGACCGGCTGGACCGTCTCGCCGACGCCGTGACGGTGGCACGCCGCTCGCGGCGGATCGCGCTCGAAAGTGTGGTGGCGGGGATCGGGCTCTCGGCGCTCGGCATGGTTCTGGCCGCGCTCGGGCTCCTCCCGCCCCTGGCCGGCGCCCTGGCCCAGGAGGCGATCGACGTGGCGGTGATCCTGAATGCCCTCCGTGCCGTGGGCGACGGCCGCCGTCATGTCGCGGGGCTGCCGACCACCCAGGTGCGGAGGCTCGCGGCCGATCACCGCAGCCTGCGGCCGCTTCTCGACGATCTGAGGAGCCTGGCCGACCGGCTGGGCAGGGCCGAGGGGGCCGGGCTGCGCCAGGAGCTCGTCGCCGCCGACCGTGAGCTCAGGGAGCGCGTCCTGCCCCATGAGCGGGCCGACGAGCAGCAGCTCCATCCGGAGATCGCCGGCCTTCTGGGTGGCGACGACCCGATGGCCGCCATCAGCCGCACCCACCGCGAGATCGTCCACCTGGCGCGGCGGCTGGGCCGCCTGGTCGCCGACCTGCCGCCGGACGGCCCGCGCCCCGACGACCTGCCAGCACTGCGCCGCACGCTCTACAGTCTCGAGGCCATCCTCCGCCTGCACTTCGCCCAGGAGGACGAGATCTACGAGAGCATCGCCACCGATGGCGAGGCCGAGGCACGGCAAGGTCAACGCTGAGCGACCGCCTAGGCCCGGCCGAGGATCAGGTCGGAGGCCTTCTCGGCGATCGCGATCGTGGCGGCGTTGACCATCGCCTGGGGCAGGGTGGGCATCACCGAGGCATCGACCACGCGCAGGCCCGACAGGCCGCGCACGCGCAACGCCGGATCGACCACGGCATCCTCGTCCGTGCCCATCCGACAGGTGCCGACGGGATGGTGGAAGGAATTGGCGCAGCGCCGGGCGAAGTCGCGGAGACTTCTGGCGGTCCATGGCGCCCGGGCCGGGGAACGCCTCGCGCTGGCACCAGTCGGCGAGCTCGGGTGATGCTCCGATCTCGCGGGCCAGCGCCACGCCGTCGGCCAGGACGTCGACGTCGGCGGGCTCCGCCAGGAAGCCCGGGTCGATGAGCGGCGGGTCCCGGCTGTCGGCCGTGGCGAGGCGGACGCTGCCCCGGCTGCGCGGCCGCATGAGGCAGGGCGTCAGGACATAGGCCCGGCTCGGCGCCTCGCCCACGCTCGGCAGGACGAAGGGCAGCGTGACGCTCATGACGAGGATCTCGGGGCCCGGCTCGTGCGGGACGTAGAGCAGCCCCTCGCCGTGATTGTAGCGCGAGAGCGGCACCGGCCGCCGCGCCGCGTAGGCGACGCCCGCACCCAGGATGTGATCCTGCAGATTTGCGCCGACGCCCGGCAGGTCGATCGCGACCGGGATGCCGAGCGCGCGCAGCGGGTCGGCTGGCCCGATGCCGGAGAGCTGGAGGAGCTTCGGCGAGTCGACGGCACCGGCGGCGAGGATCACCTCGCGCTCGGCCCGGACCCGCCGCGTCCGCCCGTGGTGGCTGAAGGCGAGACCGCTGCAGCGGCCGGCCTCGATGGCCAGCCGCAGCACCAGGGCGCCGGTCAGAACCGTGAGGTTGGGGCGGCCCATGACCGGGTCGAGATAGGCCGTGGCCGTGCTGTCGCGCCGCGTGCCGGCGATGCTCAGCTGATTCCAGGCGGCACCGGTCGTCCGCTCGCCGCCGATGTCGGGATTGGAGGAGAAGCCCTGGCCGACCGCAGCGGCGAGAAACGACTCGGCGACGGGGTTGCGGCCGGGTGCCTGCTCCAGCGCCAGGACATGCTGAGGCCCCTCGCCGCCATGCCACGCGTCGGCGCCGCCCGAGAAGGTCTCGGCCCGCCGGAAATAGGGCAAGAGATCGGAAAAGCCCCAGCCGGGGCAGCCGGCGGCGGCCCAGCGGTCGTAGCCGGACGGGTGGCCCCGCTGGTAGGCGAGCGCGTTGATGGCGCTCGACCCGCCCAGCACCTTGCCGCGCGGATAGGGGACGGCGCGGCCGCCCAGGGCGGGCTGCGCGGTCGTGACGTAGCGCCAGTCGACGTCGCTGCCGGAGAGCCGCGGCCAGTCCGCGGGCACGGCGATCCCGGGCAGGGTGGCCGGGCCGCCGGCCTCGAGCAGGAGCACCCGGAGATCCGGGTCGGCCGACAGGCGGCGCGCCAGGACGCACCCCGCCGAGCCTGCGCCGACGATGACATAGTCGATCCGGTCCGGGAGGGCGTCCGCATCGGCCGTCGCACCCGGCGCCTCGTCCGGCGGGCCCGCGGCGAGCGCGCTCAGCGATGCGACCGAGAGCCCGGCCGCGATCCCGGCGGTCAGGGCGCCGCGCCGGTCGATCCGCTCGCGGGCCAAGTCCTGGGCGATGGCCCTGGCCGCCTCGCGGTGGCCTCCGGCCGGGGCGGGCCTGACAGCCGCCTGCGCCTCCATGTGCCCCTCCCCTGGTCCACAGGCACCCCGCCGATTCTTATCGGCGCTGGGGCGAGCCGAGGTCTCGGCGCCCTGCCGTAGCGCCCGCGGCTAGCGGCGGGCGGCGTTGAAGGCGTCGAGGCCCTTGGCGCCCGGACAAAGCTCGGCGTCGCCGAGACCGTTCAGGGGTACCGGCACGGTGTCGAGATGGGAATGGAGGTCCTCGGACTCGGCGTCGAGGTAGAAGAGGCCGGTCGGTATCTCGCCCGCAGCCTGCCGCTCCTGCAGGAAGGCCATGGCGGCGACACGGTCGCAAGGATCGTAGTCCCGGGCGACCTTGCGGAGGTGGAGGAGGGAGCCGTCGTGCTGGGTGACCGTCTCCAGCGCGCCCGGCGCGTAGTCGGCGGCGATGGGCTCGCGCGGGACCATCACGTCGAGGCGGTTCACCGCCTCGTTGTGGGCGCGGACATACTCGTAGCTCTTGGTCGAGTCGGGGTGGTTGTTGAAGGCGACGCAAGGGCTGATGACGTCGATGAAGGCGGCGCCCTGGTGGCGGATGGCGCCCATGATCAGGGGCACCAGCTGCTTCTTGTCGCCCGAGAAGCTGCGCCCGACATAGGTGGCCCCCAGGAGGAGCGCCATGCTGACGAGGTCGATCGCCGAGTCGGTGTTGGCGGCGCCCTTCTTGCTCTTCGAGCCGCGATCCGCGGTGGCCGAGAACTGGCCCTTGGTGAGGCCGTAAACGCCGTTGTTCTCGACGATGTAGACCATGTTCACGCCGCGCCTGAGGCAATGCGCGAACTGGCCGAGGCCGATCGAGGCCGAGTCGCCGTCGCCCGAGACGCCCAGATAGATGAGATCGCGGTTGGCGAGGTTGGCGCCGGTCAGCACCGACGGCATGCGGCCGTGGACGCTGTTGAAGCCGTGGCTGTTGCCGAGGAAGTAGGTGGGCGTCTTGGAGCTGCAGCCGATGCCCGAGAGCTTGGCCACCCGGTGCGGCTCGATGTCGAGCTCGAAGCAGGCCTGGATGATGGCGCCGCTGATCGAATCGTGGCCGCAGCCGGCGCAGAGGGTGGAGACCGCGCCCTCGTAGTCGCGGTGCGTGTAGCCGCGGCTGTTGGTGGGCAGGCTCGGATGGTGGAGCCGGGGCTTGGCGAGATAGGTCACGACACGGACTTCCAGAGGGGCACGACGTTCAGGGCGGCCAGCCGCCGCATCACCTCGTCGGCGATGAAGCGGGCGGTGATCGGCGTGCCGTCATAGTGCAGCACGGGCACGAACCGGGCGGGGTCGATCGCGCACTCGTTGACGAGCAGCAGGCGGAGCTGGGCGTCGCGGTTCTGCTCGACGACGAACACCTGGTCGTGGCGGGTGATGAAGTCCGTCACCTCCTCGGGGAACGGGAAGGCGCGGACGCGCATGACGTCCAGGTGGATGCCCCGCTCCTCGAGGGCGAACATGCGCCTCGCGGACGGCGGGCGCGCTCGAGCCGATATAGATGAGGCCATAGCGGGCGGTCTGGGCGGCCTCGGTCACCAGCGGCGGGGGCACGAGGCGTTTGGCGGTCTCGAGCTTCCGGAGCAGCCGCTTCATATTGTCGACGTAGACGGCACCTTCCTCGGTGTAGCGGGCCTGGCGGTCGCGCGAGGTTCCGCGAGTGAAGTAGGCGCCGCGGGTGGGGTGCACGCCGGGCCAGGTGCGGTAGGGGATGCCGTCGCCGTCGACGTCCTGATAGCGTCCGAACTCCTTGCCGGCCTCGAGCTCCGCGAAGGTCATGACCTTCCCGCGATCGAGGCGGCGGGAGTCGTCCCAGGTCAACGGCTTCGAGAGCCACTCGTTCATGCCGATGTCGAGGTCCTGGAGAACGAAGACCGGCGTCTGCAGGCGATCGGCGAGGTCGAGGGCCGTGGCCGCGAACTCGAAGCACTCGTGCGGGTCCTCGGGGAAGAGGATGACGTGCTTGGTGTCGCCATGGCTGGCGTAGGCGGCCGAGAGGATGTCGGACTGCTGGGTGCGGGTCGGCATGCCCGTCGACGGCCCGCCCCGCTGGACGTCGAAGATCACGGCCGGGATCTCGGCGAAGTAGGCGAGCCCGATGAACTCCTGCATCAGCGAGATGCCGGGTCCCGAGGTCGCGGTGAAGGCGCGGGCACCGTTCCAGGCGGCCCCGATGACGACGCCGATCGCCGCGAGCTCGTCCTCGGCCTGGACGATGGCGAAGCGGTTCTTGCCGGTCAGGGGGTCGACCCGGTAGCGCTGACAGTGACGCTGGAACGCCTCAGCCATCGAGGTCGACGGGGTGATCGGATACCAGGCGGCGACGGTGGCGCCGCCATAGACGCAGCCCAGGGCGGCCGCGTCGTTGCCGTCGACGAAGATCCGGTCGCCGACCGCGTCCGCCGCCCGGATGCGCAGGCCGCAGCGGCCGGCGAGCTCTTCCCGGGCATGGTCGCGGCCCATGTGGAGGGCCGCCACGTTCGGCGGGATCAGCTTGTCCTTGCCCTTGAACTGCTCGGCGATCAGCGTCTCGACCTCGGCGATGTCGATGCCGAGCAGCTCGGCCAGGGCGCCCACATAGATGATGTTCTTGAAGAGCTGGCGCTGGCGCGGATCCTTGTAGGCGGCATTGCAGATCGCCGTCAGCGGCATGCCCAGCACCGTGACGTCGCTCCGGAACCTCTCGGGCGGCATCGGCTTCGTCGAATCGTAGAAGAGATAGCCGCCGGGATCGATCGAGGCGACGTCCTGGTCCCAGGTCTGGGGGTTCATCGCGACCATCAGGTCGACCCCGCCGCGGCGGCCGAGCCAGCCGGCCTCGGTCACCCGCACCTCGTACCAGGTCGGCAGGCCCTGGATGTTGGAGGGAAAGATGTTCCGGGACGCGATCGGCACGCCCATGCGGAGGATCGACTTCGCGAACAGCCGGTTGGCGCTGGCCGAGCCCGAGCCGTTGACGTTGGCGAACTTGACGACGAAATCGTTGACGGCCTTCAGCGGCTTCGACATGCGGGTCCGGCCTGCGTCGTTTCGAGGAGGAACTTCTGCATGTCCCAGGCGCCCGTCGGGCACCGCTCGGCGCAGAGGCCGCAATGCAGGCAGACGTCCTCGTCCTTGACCATGATGCGACCCGTCTTGAGGGCCTGGGAGACGTAGAGATCCTGGGTCGGATGGATCGCTGGGGCGTTCAGCCGGGTCCTCAGATCATCTTCCGGCCCATTGACCGTGAAGGTGATGCAGTCCATCGGGCAGATGTCGACGCAGGCATCGCATTCGATGCAGAGCGGCTCGCTGAAGACCGTCTGGATGTCGCAGTTGAGGCAGCGCTGGGCCTCGAGCCAGCCGTGGCGCTGGTCGAGGCCGAGCTCGACCTCGAGCTTGAGGTTCTTGAGCGCGATCTCGCTCGCCACCTGCGGCACGCGAAAGCGATGGTCGAGCGACACGTCGTTGTCGTAGGACCACTCGTGGATGCCCATCTTCTGGCTGACGAGATTGGTCAACGGCGGCGGCCGCTCGTGCACGTCCAGGCCGTTGCAGTGCCGGTCGATCGAGACCGCCGCCTCGTGGCCGTGCGCGACGGCCCAGATGACGTTCTTGGGCCCGAAGGCGGCGTCGCCGCCGAAGAAGACCCGGGGCTCGGTCGACTGCATCGTCACCGGGTCGACGATCGGCATGCCGCGGCGGTCGAACGCGAGGCCGATGTCGCGCTCGATCCAGGGGAAGGAATTCTCCTGGCCGACCGCGACCAGCACGTCGTCGGCCTCCATATGGATCTCGGGCTCGCCGGCCGGCACCAGCGAGCGCCGGCCGTCGGCGTCGTAGCGGGCCTCGACCTTCTCGAACAGCACGCCGGTCAGGCGCCCCGCCGCATGCGTAAAGGCCTTGGGCACGAGGTAGTTGTGGATCGGGATCCCCTCGTGCATCGCGTCCTCCTTCTCCCAGGGGGACGCCTTCATCTCCTCGAAGCCGCTGCGGACCACCACCCGCACGTCCTGACCGCCGAGGCGGCGCGAGGTGCGGCAGCAGTCCATCGCCGTGTTGCCGCCGCCGAGGATGATGACGCGCCGGCCGATCCTCTCGATATGGCCGAAGGAGACGCTGGCGAGCCAGTCGATCCCGATATGGATGTTGAGGGCGGCCTCCTTGCGGCCGGGAATGTCGAGCTCCCGCCCGCGCGGCGCACCCGAGCCGACGAACACCGCATCGTAGCCTTCGTCGAGCAGGCCCTGGAGGCTGTCGATCCGCTGGCCCAGCCGCAGCTCGGGCTCGAGGCCGAGGATGTAGCCGACCTCCTCGTCGAGGACGGTCTCGGGCAGGCGGAACTTCGGGATCTGGGTGCGCATCATGCCGCCGGCCCGCGGATCCTGATCGTAGAGCACGACATGATAGCCGAGCGGCAGGAGGTCGCGCGCCACGGTCAACGCGGCCGGCCCGGCGCCGACCAGCGCGACGCGCTTGCCGTTCCGGACCGTGGCGGGGCGCGGCAGACGGTGCCGGATGTCGTCCTTGTTGTCGGCGGCCACGCGCTTGAGCCGGCAGATCGCCACGGGCTCGGCCTCGACACGCCCGCGGCGGCAGGCCGGCTCGCAGGGCCGGTCGCAGGTCCGCCCGAGCACGCCCGGGAACACGTTGGACACCCAGTTGACCATGTAGGCGTCGCTGTAGCGGCCGGCGGCGATCAGCCGGATATATTCCGGCACGGGCGTATGGGCCGGGCAGGCCCATTGGCAATCGACGACCTTGTGAAAATAGTCGGGGTTCCGGATGTCCGTCGGGGCCATCCCGGGCCGAGGGGACGCCTGGCCCGGGCGACGCTCCTCGATGACCGTTGTCTCCATAGCCTATTCCTGGTCCCAACGCCGCGGCCGGGCCACGATCTCGCGGGATGTCGTCATGCCAGCGGTCGACGGCTCGGTCGAGATATCGAGGAGCCGCTCATGATGCCCGAGCCAGTTACCGTCCTGCGGCATCGCCTTACACGCTTCCGATCCCATCCCGCAACAGCCAGCCTCGCCCTACCGCCCTCAACCCGCGACAACGCTTTGCACCATTGCTTTTCGGGCGACACCCGTCATCGGCTCCAGCCATACCGCCGTATCGTGGAACGCGGCCCCGCCGTCGGGCGGCGCCGCGTCGGCACCGATCAGGCAGTTGATGCCGATGCCCTCCAACCAGTAGGCGTTGGGCCAGATGCTCTCGACGACGACCGTCGCGGGATGCTGGCCCTCGCGCGCCATGACATGAATGGCGACGCTGCCTCGATGGTTCCCGAGACGGACGAGGTCACCGTCGGCGAGACCGAGCTGGGCCATGGTCGCCGGATGGAGCGAGCGCCGTCGGCCGCACCTCGCGCGCTCGTGAGGTCGGCATCTCGGTGAAGCTCGTGTTGAGGAACTGGCGCGAGGGCGCGGCGACCAGACGGTAGGGCCGCTCCGGCGTCACGTCGTCGGTCAGGGCCAGATGATCGGGAAGCCGCGGCATGCGGGCGTGGTCGGCGCCCAGCGCCGCCCAGTCGGGCTTGAAGTGGAAGCGCCCGTCCGGCGTGGGGAAGCCACCGAGAAAGTGGCCGTGCTCGAAGCTCGGCAGGGTGTCCCAGCCGCCCGCCTGCCACACCGTCTCCGCGTCGGGCCAGCCCGAGCGACGGAGCAGGTCGTCGATCAGCGCCCACTCGCTCATCCCGAAGCCCGGATGCTGCGCGCCCAGCCGCCGCGCCAGCTCGGCCACCACCCAGTGGTTGGGACGGCATTCCGCATGGGGCTCGAAGAGCTTGCGGGCGATCTGGATGCGGGGGTGGGCGGACGCCGTGTAGATGTCGTCGTGCTCGAGGAACATGGTGGCCGGCAGGACGATGTCGGCCATGCGCGCGGTCTCGGTCAGGAACTGCTCGTGCACGCAGACGAAGAGATCGTCGCGGGCGAAGCCCTCCCGGACCTTGCCGAGCTCGGGCGCCACGGCCATCGGATTGGTGTTCTGGACGAGGAGCGCGGTAACCGGCGGCCCGTCCCCGAGGTCGACCGGATCGCCGGTCAGGATCGGCCCGATCCTCGACTGGTCGAGAGCACGGACGGTCGGGTCCCGGGCGTCCAGGCCCTCGATCAGCGTCTTGTCGAGACGATAGAGGTCGCCCATGCCGTAGAGGGCGCCGCCGCCCGGATGCTGCCAGGCGCCGGTCACGACCGGCAGGCAGCTCGCCGCATGCATCTGGGCGGCACCGTTGCGCGAGCGGGTGAAGCCGAAGCCGAGCCGGAGGTAGCTCCTCCGGGTCCGCCCGTAGAGCCGGGCGAAGCCCTCGATCTCGGCGACCGTGAGCCCGGTGACGGCGCTCGCCCACTCGGGCGTCCGGCTCTGCAGGTGACGCTCCAGCTCCTCGGGCACGTCGGCGTAGCGTGCCATGTAGGCGCGGTCGGCCATGCCTTCGCGGAAGAGGACGTGCATCACGCCGCAGGCGAGGGCGCCGTCGGTGCCGGGACGGAGGGCCAGGTGGATGTCGGCCTGCTCGGCGGTGGGCGAGCGGTAGGGATCGACGACCACGAGCCCGGCGCCGCGCTCCTTCCGGGCCCGCGCGATGTGGGTCATCAAATTGACGTGAGTGGCGACAGGGTTGCAGCCCCAGACGACGACCAGCTCGCTGTCCGTGGCGATCTCGGTGGCGGGGACGCCCCAGCGGGCGCCGTGCCCGGCCTTCCAGCCGGTGTCGGACAGGCGCACGCAGATCGTGCTCTTGAAGCGCGACCAGCGCTTGACGTGGGTCAGGCGCTGGATGCCGTCCCGCTGCACGAGGCCCATGGTGCCCGCATACCAGTAGGGCCAGACGGCCTGGGCGCCGTGCCGCTGCTCCGCCAGGGCGAACGCCTCGGCGACCTCGTCCAGCGCCGCCTCCCAGCCGATCCGCTCGAAGGTGCCCGAGCCTTTCGGGCCACGGCGCCGCAGGGGCCAGGCGAGGCGATCGGGATGGTGAAAGCGCTCGTGGTAGCGGGCGACCTTGGCGCAGATCACCCCGGCGGTGAAGGGATTGCGGTCCGAGCCGCGGACCTTGCCGAGCCTGCCGTCAGGCCGCAGCTCGACCTCGAGCGCGCAGACGCTCGGGCAATCGTGGGGGCAGACGGAGGGCTGGAGCTGGCTCGGCATTCAAGGAGTCTCGGGCACGGACGGAAGATGGTGCGCCGCCGGTCTTAAGCAATCGCGAACGGCGAGGCCAGCTCCGCTTGCGGCCCCCTCAATGGGGCCGCGGCCGGAGGTGGGCGTACCAGCTCCGCTCGAGCAGCCGGAAGGCGCCGACGATGGCGAAGGTCAGCGCCATGTAGAAGGCGGCGGCCGTCAGGAAGGCCTCGTACGGCGCGTAGTAGCGGGCGTTGACGAGGTCGCCCACGCCGGTGATGTCGACGATCGTCACGACACTGGCGACGGCACTGCCGTGCAGCATCAGGATGACCTCGTTGCTGTAGGCGGGCAGGGCCCGGCGGAAGGCCGAGGGCAGGATGATGCGCCGGTAACGCAAGGCGGCGGACATGCCGCAGGCCCGTGCGGCCTCGACCTCGCCCTGCGGCGTGGCGAGGATGGCGCCGCGGACGATCTCGGCCGTGTAGGCGGCGGTGTTGAGCACGAAGGCCAGGAGCGCGCAGAACCAGGCGTGCTGCAGGAGCGGCCAGAGGAAGCTCGCGCGGATCGCCTCGAACTGGCCGGAGCCGTAATAGATGATGAAGAGCTGCACCAGGAGCGGGGTGCCGCGAAAGCAGTAGGTGTAGAGCCAGACCGGGAAATTGACGAAGGGGTTGGACGAGCAGCGGAGAATGCCGAGCGGCACCGCGAGCAGAAGGCCCAGGATCAGCGAGAGGCCGACGAGCCAGACGGTCGTCACGAGGCCTTGGAAATAGAGCGGCAGACTCTCCCAGATGATGCCGAAGTCGATCATGCGCGGCGCCCGAAGCCGGCGCTGTAGTGGCGCTCGGCCCAGACCAGGATGACCGTCGAGATGCTGGTGAGGGCCAGGTAGGCGAGGCCGACGGCGAGGTAGAAGGTGAAGGGCTTGTGGGTGGCTCCGGCGGCGAGGCCGGCCTTGCGCAGCATGTCGTCCATGCCGATCACCGACATCAGGGCGGTGGCCTTCAGGAGGACGAGCCAGTTGTTGCCGAAGCCGGGCAGCGCGTGGCGCATCATCTGCGGCAGCAGGATCCGGCGGAAGACGAGCAGGCCGCTCATGCCGAAGGCCCGCCCCGCCTCGAGCTGGCCGCGGGCCACCGCCAGGATGGCGCCCCGGAACGTCTCGGTCATGTAGGCGCCGTAGATGAAGCCCAGGGTCAGGACGCCGGCGATGAAGGGATCGACGTCGACATAGTCCTCGTGGCCGAGCGAGGCCGCCAGCTGGTTCACCAGCGTCTGCCCGCCATAGTAGATGAGCAGCATCAGGACGAGGTCCGGAACGCCGCGGATGAGGGTCGTGTAGACGTTGCCCGCGACCCTCACCGGGCTCAGCGTCGAGAGCTTGGCGCCGGCCCCGACCATGCCCAGGGCCGTCGCGACCAGGAGCGAGACCAGCGCCGCCCGAACGGTCAGGCCGGCCCCGCTCATGATCGACCACCCGTAGCCGTGGAGGTCGAGCAGCACGGCTGCTCCCCTGCCGATCCGGCGGCGCGCCCGCCCGCGCTACGGCATCAGCTGCTGCTGCCGTAGATGTCGAAGTCGAAATACTTCCTGGCGATCTTGTCGTAGGTGCCGTCCTTGCGGATCGCGTCGATCGCCTCGTTGAACTGCTTCGTAAGGTCGGTGTCCTGCTTGCGCACGGCAATGCCCGCACCCGGCCCGAACCACCGCGGGTCGGTCAAGTTCGGCCCGACGAACTCGAAGCCCTTGCCGGCCGGGGTGTCGAGGAAGCCGCCCAGGAGCGCCACGCTGTCGGCGAGAAGCAGGTCGAGGCGGCCCGACGCCATGTCGAGATTGGCCTCATCCTGTGTACCGTAGCGGACGATGGTGGCGATCTCACCGTAATTGTCGGTGGCGTAGCGATCGTGGATGGTCTCGCGCTGCACGCCGATCCGCTTGCCCTTGAGGCCCTCGGGCGTGATCGGGATGGCGGCACCCTTCTTCTCGACGAACCGCGCTGGCGTCTGGTAGTATTTTTCGGTGAAGTCGACCTTCTTCTTTCGCTCCTCGGTGATCGACATCGAGGCGACGATCGCGTCGAACTTACGGGCCAGGAGGGCCGGGATCATCCCGTCCCATTCCTGCTTCACGATGGTGCACTTCGCGTTCATCTCGGCGCAGAGCGCGTTGGCGATGTCGACGTCGAAGCCCTTGAGCTTGCCGTCGGGGCCGACCTCGTTGAAGGGTGGGTAGGCGCCCTCCGTCGCGATCCGGATCTTGGTCCATTCCTTGGCATGAACTCCGCCGGCACCGATCGTCAGGGCCGTGACGATCGCCAGTCCGAGAAGCTTTCGCATGCCTGCCCTCCTCTATCGCGTTGCTGTGCGATGGTGGGGCGCTATCGCGACCGACGTCAAGGGAATTGCGGATTCGGCCTATCAGCCACCGATGTCGAAGGCGAAATAGCGCTCCGAGATCCGCTGAAAGGTGCCGTCGGCGCGGATCGCGTCGATCGCCCTGTCGAGCTGGGCCCGAAGCGCGCTGTCCCCGGGCTTGACGACGATTCCCACGCCGTCGCCGAACCATTCGGGATCGGTGAAGGCCGGCGCCACGAAGGCGAAATCCTTCCCCTTGCTCGTCTTGAGGAAGCTCTGGCCGAGCGCCAGGGCGTCGGCCAGGACGAGGTCGATCCGGCCCTGCGCCAACGCCGCCGTCGCCTCGGGCAGGGTGTCGAAACGGACGATCGTCGCGATGCCGCCGAACCGGGAGGTGACGAACGCGTCGTGGGTGGTGCGCGCCTGCACCCCGATCCGCTTGCCGCGAAGCGCCGCCGCGTCGGCCGTCCGGACCGTGCCCTTGCGCGCCACGAACTGGGCGGGCACGTGGTAGTAGGGCTTGGTGAAGGTCGCGGTCCGCGCGCGCGACGGCGTGATCGAGACCGAGGAGACGATCGCGTCGACCTGCTTGCCGAGCAGGCCCGGCCGGCCGGTCACGGCCTCCTGGATGGTGCGCCAGTCGCGCTGCACGAACTCGCAGCGCACGCGCATCTGCGCGCAGAGGGCCTGGGCCACGTCGATGTCGAAGCCCTCGGGCTTGCCGTTGCTCGCGATCTCGTTGAACGGCGGGTAGGCGCCCTCGAACGCGATGCGCAGCACCGTCTCGGCCTTGGCCGAGCCGGACATGGCCAGCACCAGGGCCAGGACCAGCAACATCCAGCGACGCATCGGCATCTCCGCGCGTTGAGGGGACAGAGCGGCGCTAGATCGCCTGGACGGCCCCGCCGCGTCAAGAGCTTCCGAGCGCTCAGACCGGCCGCTGGCTCCCCGCGAGGAACTGGCGGAAGCGCTCGCTCGGCGGTGCGCCGAACACGGCCGTGGGCGGGCCCTGACACTCGATGCGGCCCTCGTGAAGGAAGATGACCTCGCTCGAGACGTCGCGGGCGAAGCCCATCTCGTGGGTCACGACGACCATCGTGCGGCCTTCGAGGGCGAGGTCGCGCATGACCTTCAAGACCTCGCCGACCAGCTCGGGGTCGAGCGCCGAGGTCGGCTCGTCGAACAGCATCACGGCCGGCTCCATCGCGAGCGCCCGCGCGATGGCCGCCCGCTGCTGCTGGCCGCCGGACAGATGGGACGGATAGTAGTCGCGCCGCTCCCAGATCCCGACCTTGGCCAGGAGGGCGTCCGCCCGCTCGATCGCCTCCTTGCGCGGGACGCGAAGCACGTGCACGGGCGCCTCGATGACGTTCTGGAGCACGGTCATGTGGGACCAGAGATTGAACTGCTGGAACACCATGCCGAGCTTGGACCGGATGCGCTCGACCTGGCGGCGATCATGGGGCACCGGAGCGCCGCCGCGCCCGGGCCGCATCCTCAGCTCCTCGCCCTGGACCACGATGCGGCCGCGATTGGGGGTCTCGAGCAGGTTGATGCAGCGGAGAAACGTGCTCTTGCCCGAGCCGGACGCACCCAGCATGGCGATCACGTCGCCCTGATGCGCCGCGACGGAGACGCCCTTGAGGACCTCGATGCTGCCGAAGCTCTTGTGAACATCCTCGGCGATCAGCGCCGGCTGCGTCTCGGTCATGCGCGCTTCCGCCAGTCTCGAGGTCCCCTACCCCCGCGGGCCAGTCGACCGACCAAAGGCTGATCGCGCCGGCCCGTCAAGCATTGCGGCGCAGAGCGGCCCCTGTGGCCGATCCGTCCCTCCCGCCCAGCCGCCGCCATCCGACAGCAAAGGCCGCATATCAAATCGCGAAGGGCCGCATTAGGGTCCGCGCGACCGGCGCGCGCTCCAGGGGACGCGCGCCGACGGCTGAACGGAAGGACGCCCCTGCCTGCCACCGGACGGGGACCAGGTCAGGCGGCCAAAGAGCGCACTGATAGGAACAGGAAGTAATGTCAAAGGCTCTGGGTGCGGAGTTTTTCGCGACGTTCTGGCTCGTGCTCGGGGGCTGCGGCAGCGCCGTCCTCGCCGCGGCCTTTCCCGATGTCGGCATCGGGCTCTTGGGCGTGTCGCTCGCCTTCGGCCTCACCGTGCTGACCATGGCCTACGCCATCGGCCATGTCTCGGGCGCCCATCTCAACCCGGCCGTGACCATCGGCCTCTGGGTCGGCGGCCGCTTCGAGGCCGGCAAGGTCGTCCCCTACATCGTGGCCCAGGTGCTGGGCGGGATCGTGGGCGCGGCCGTCCTCTATCTGATCGCCAGCGGCAAGGTCGCGCCGGCCGGCCAGCCGGGCTTCAGCCTGGCCGACGGCTTCGCCGCCAATGGCTACGGCGAGCATTCGCCCGGCCACTACTCGCTCCTGGCCGGGTTCGTCTCCGAGGTCGTGATGACCTTCTTTTTCCTCTTCGTGATCCTCGGGGCGACCCATGGCAAGGCACCGGTCGGCGGCGCTCCGATCGCCATCGGCCTCTGCCTGACGCTGATCCACCTGATCAGCATCCCGATCACCAACACCTCGGTCAATCCGGCCCGCAGCACCAGCCAGGCCCTGTTCGTCGGCGGCTGGGCGCTGAGCCAGCTCTGGATGTTCTGGGTGGCACCGATCCTCGGCGCCGTCATCGGCGGCCTCGTCTACCGCTGGGTCGGCGAGGCCCGCGACGAGACGATCTCGGGCGACATTCCGCGGCCCTGACCGGGCTCGGCCCGTGAAAAAGGCCGGCGACCCAGCCAGTCGCCGGCCTTTCACCACGATGATCGATGCGCTGCAGCCCTACTCGGCGGCCATCGCCTCGGGCTTGAACGCGACGCCCACCGCCTTGGCGACGCCCGCGCCGTAGGCCGGATCGGCCTTGAAGAAGTGGACCAGCTGGCGCTGGACGATCGTCTCGGGCACGCCCGCCATGGCGGCGGCGATGTTCTTGAACAGGCGCTCCTTCGCGTCGGGCGGCATCAGCCGGAACAGATTGCCGGGCTGGGTGTAGTCGTCGTTGCCGTCGCGGTGGTTGTAGCGGTCGGCGGCGCCGGCGATCTGCAGCGGCGGCTCCTTGGCGGCGGGCATCTCGACCGGCCCGCCAAAGCTGTTCGGCTCGTAGTTGGGGGCGCCGCCGAAATTGCCGTCGAAGCGCATGGCGCCGTCGCGATGATAGGTGTGTAGGGGCAGCGCGGCCGGTTCGCCGGCAGCGCCGTGTAGTTGGTGCCGAGGCGATAGCGGTGCGCGTCGGCATAGGAGAAGATGCGCGCCTGCAGCATCTTGTCCGGCGAGTGGCCGATGCCGGGCACGACGTTGCTCGGCTCGAACGCCGCCTGCTCGATGTCGGCGAAGTAGTTCTCCGGATTGCGGTTGAGCTCCATGACGCCGACGTCGATCAGCGGATAGTCGCCGTGCGGCCACACCTTGGTCAGGTCGAACGGGTTCCAGCGGAAGCTCGCGGCGTCCTTCTCCGGCATGACCTGGATGCAGAAGCGCCATTTCGGGAAGTCGCCCTTCTCGATGGGGTCGAAGAGGTCGCGCTGGTGGCTCTCGCGGTCGGCGGCGATGGTCTCGGCCGCCTCCGCGTTGGTCAGGTTGTCGATGCCCTGCATCGTCTTGAAGTGGAACTTGACCCAGAAGCGCTCGTTCCGCGCGTTGATCAGGCTGTAGGTGTGGCTGCCGTAGCCGTTCATGTGGCGGTAGTTGCGGGGGATGCCGCGGTCGCTCATCAGGATGGTCACCTGATGCAGGCTCTCCGGCGACAGCGACCAGAAGTCCCACTGCATCGTGGGCGATCGCATGTTGGTCCGCGGGTCGCGCTTCTGGGTGTGGATGAAGTCGCTGAACTTGTACGCGTCGCGCACGAAGAACACCGGGGTGTTGTTGCCGACCAGGTCCCAGTTGCCTTCCTCGGTGTAGAACTTCAGGGCGAAGCCGCGCGGGTCGCGCTCGGCGTCGGCGGCACCGCGCTCGCCGGCGACGGTCGAGAAGCGGGCGAGGCACTCGGTCTTCTTGCCGACCTCGCTGAAGATCTTGGCCTTGGTGTATCGCGTGATGTCGTGGGTGATGGTGAGCGTGCCGTAGGCGCCGCTGCCCTTGGCGTGGACGACCCGCTCCGGCACGCGCTCGCGGTTGAAGTGCGCCAGCTTCTCGAACAGCTGCCAGTCCTGGACCAGGAGCGGCCCGCGCGGGCCCGGCGGTGACGGAGTTCTGGTTGTCCGGCACCGGAATGCCGGCATGGGTGGTCAGGGTTTTCCGCTCGGTCATCGTCATGCTCCCTTGCAGTGCACGTTCCGCCTCCTGGGCCACGGCCCACGCGAAAAAGCGGGCCGCGCCCGAGGCGCTTCCTGTTCAGTGCACCCCGTCTATTGCCTGAAGGGCCATAGGTCAAATCGATGGTCTTGATCAAAGCGATAGACTGTGCCTACCAAGACGCATGAACCTTCGCGATCTCGACTATGTCCTGGCGGTTGCCGAGCTCGGCCATTTCGGCGAGGCGGCGGCGCGCTGCAACGTCAGCCAGCCGACGCTGTCGACCCAGATCCGCAAGCTCGAGGCGGAGATCGGGGTGGTCCTGTTCGAGCGGGGCACGAGGCGTGCCGTGCCGACCGAGGCGGGCCAGGCGGTGATCGCCCAGGCGCGGGTCGTGGTCGAGCAGGCGCTGCGGCTGCGCGAGCTCGCCGGCGAGCGCCGGGACCCGCTCGCCGGCCGCCTCCGGCTCGGCGTGATCCCGACCTCCGGCCCCTATCTGCTGCCGCATCTCCTGCCGGTCCTGCGCCGCCGCTTCCCGGGGCTGAAGCTGCAACTGCGCGAGGCCATGACGGCACGGCTGATCGACCTTCTTCAACGCGCGGAGCTCGACGCGGCGATCCTTTCGCCGCCGATCGACCAGCGGGGGCTCGGCGTGGCGCCGATCGGCGAGGAGGCGTTCCTGATCGCCCTGCCGCCCGACCATCCGCTCGCCGGCCGCGAGGGCGTGACGGCAGCCGAGCTCGCGGGCGAGACGGTGCTGACGCTCGAGGAGGGCCATTGCCTGCGCGACCAGACGGCGGCGATCTGCCGGGAGATCGGCCTCGACCCGGACCTCGAGGTGCAGGCCTCGAGCGTCGAGAGCCTGCGCCAGATGGTGAGCGTCGGGCTCGGCTGCGCGATCCTGCCGGCCTTCGCCGGCAAGGGGCCGTTCGCCCAGGGCGCCCCCGTCGTGCTCCGCCCGCTCGAGCGGCTCAGGCCGTCGCGCGAGCTCGTCCTCGTCTGGCGCCGGAGCGACCCGCGCGAGGCGGCGCTGCGGCGCCTGGGCCTGGTGCTGGCCGAGGCCGTGGCGGCGATCTAGCCTCTCCCGCCGGTCGGCCGGCGCCAGCCCCGGAGCCGGACCTGCCAGCGGGGACTCGGCGCGGACCGAACGCTCGGATGCTCCGGGAGCGCCCGGGCGTCGGCCAAGGCCAAGACGGTCAGGCGCCCGCCGCGGCCGCGCAGGTCGACCTCCCGGACCGGCACGCCATCGAGGGCGGCGCCCGCCCGGCGGAGCACCGCCGTGGAGACGACCATCTGGACGTCGAGCTCCTTGGTGAGAGCCTCGAGTCGGCTCGCGACGTTGACGGTGTCGCCGATCGCCGTGAGCGAGACCGCTCGCCCATAGCCCATCTCACCGACGATGGTTTGGCCGAAGTGAAGGCCCACGCCCATTCGCAGCGGCTCGCGCAGCTCGGCCATCAGATCGAGGTTCAAGGCCTCGAGCGCCTCGGCCATGCGCCGCGCCGCAGCGAGCGCGGCGCGGGCTCCGGCCGGTCCCCCGTCCTCGACGCCGAACAGCGCCATGATCCCGTCGCCGATGAACTTGTCGATCAGGCCGCCGGCGCCGTCGATGGCGGCCCCCATGGTCTGGAAGTAGCGGTTCAGGACGAACACCGTGTCGTAGGGCAGTCGGCCTTCCGAGAGTCGGGTGAACCCCCTGAGGTCCGCGAACATGACGGCGATCTCGCGCTCGCGGCCCTGGCCCGGGTTCATGGGCCGCAGAACGCCCGCGACGGCCGTCTCGGCCGGCATCAGGGGCGTGACGACGAGGTCCGCCGACGGTCGGATCTGACAGGCGAGGCGGACGTCCTCGGCGGCGCCGACGCGCGCCAGCACCCGCTGCTCCTCCGCGCTCGGCGGCGGCAGGCGCTCGCGACCCTGGCCCACACGCACCCGGCAGGTGGAGCAGCGCCCGCGCCCGCCGCACACCGCGGCATGGGGAATGCCCTGCGCGCGGCTGGCTTCGAGCACGGTCAGGCCGCGTGGCACCATGACGGCGCGGCCGCCCGGATAGACGAGGCGCACGGTGCGCCGCCGCGTCAGCAGGAAACGGCCGATCCGCAGGGCCAGAATCAGCAGGGCGAGGGCGAGGAAGCCCGTGACGATGAGGTGGGTCGGCCGGTACACCCAGGCCTCCCGCAAGGCCTCGTCGAACATCCAGCGCTGGGCTCCGGCGAGTGCCGCCCAGGCCGCGGGATCGACAGCGCGCAGCAACGCCACCTCGCGGCCGCCGGCCAGATAGCCCGTGAGAGCGAGGGTCGGCAGCAGCACGGCGCCGCCGGCCAGCCACGGCCGAAGCGCGCGATAGAAGGGCTTGAGGCGCAGCCAGGCGCGGATGCCGATGCAGCCGTGCAGCCAGACGATGACGAGCATGACGGCCTGCTGCAGGGCGCCGCCGGGCCACACCAGGTCGAGAAAGTAGGAATAGCTGTCCTCGACCCCGCAGCAGAGGCTGAGCCAGCGGGTGCCCAGGATATGGACGACGAGCCAGCTCGGGATCATGAGGCCGAGCCCGAGCTGCGCCGCCTCCAGCGGCCCGAGCCGAAGGCTGCGGCGCTCCCAGAGACGGTAGAGGCCGAGCCCGGCGTGGCCGACGAGGGAGAGAAGGAGGGCCACCTCGACCGGAGGGAGCCGCCAGAAGGCGAGAAAGGTGTGGCGGCCCCGCTCCATCGCGGCGAGGGAGACCAGCCCCAGCGCGTGATTGGCGAGGTGGGTCGTGGCATAGACGAAGAGGACGAGGCCGGTGACGAGGCGGAGGCGCACGAGCGGCGGGGCCCAGCCCCTGGCGCGGCCCGCCGAGGCATCCGGAGCTGCGGCGGGCGTCATGGGGCTTTCGGTCACGCGGGCGTTTCCGGCGATCGGGGCATCGGCGATCCGGGTCCATCGTAGAGCATCTGCGGGTGCCGTCTGCGGCCGGTCGGCCCGCCCCGCGGAGGAGAACGGTCGTGTGGGACAGCCTCTGGGTCAATGCCCGTCTGGCGACGATGGTAACCGGCGGGGCACCGTACGGCGTCATCGAGAATGGCGCGCTGGCGGCCAGCGACGGGCGCATCGCCTGGGCCGGCCCGGGTGACGCCTTGCCGGCGGAGGGGGCGGCCGAGACCATGGACCTCGACGGCGCCTGGGTGACGCCGGGTCTCATCGACTGCCATACGCATCTCGTGTTCGGCGGCGACCGGGCGGCCGAGTTCGAGGAGCGGCTGAGCGGCGTCCCCTATGCCGAGATCGCGCGGCGGGGGGGCGGCATCCTCAGCACGGTGCGGGCGACGCGCGAAGCCGGCGAGGCCCTGTTGCTGGCCCGGGCGGACCGCCGTCTCGAGGCGCTCCGTGCGGGTGGCGTCACGACCGTCGAGATAAAGTCCGGCTACGGGCTCGATCTCGAGACCGAGTGCCGGATGCTGCGGGTGGCCCGGGCGCTCGGCCGCCGCCCCGACATCGACGTGGTGACGAGCTTTCTCGGGCTGCATGCGGTCCCGCCGGCCGAGGAGATCGGGCGCGCCGCCTTCGTGGACGCCGTCTCCGGCCCGATGCTCGAGGCGGTGGCGGCCGAGGGCCTAGCGGACGCCGTCGACGCCTTCTGCGAAGGAATCGCCTTCAGCGCGGAGGAGGTCCGGCGCTTCTTCGAGGCGGCGCGAGCTCTGGGCCTTCCCCTGCGTCTCCATGCCGACCAGCTTTCCGACTGCGGCGGCGCGGAGCTCGCGGGTCGCCTGGGCGCGCTCTCCGCGGACCATGTCGAATATGCGAGCGAGGCCGGCGTGCGCGCCATGGCCCGGGCCGGCACCGTCGCGGTTCTCCTGCCGGGCGCGTTCTATGTGCTGGGCGAGCGGCAGAGCCCGCCGGTCGCAGCTTTCCGGGCCGCCGGCGTGCCGATGGCGGTGGCGACCGACGCCAATCCGGGCTCCTCGCCGCTTCTCTCGCCGCTCCTGGCCCTCAACATGGCGTGCGTCCTGTTCAGGCTGACGCCCGAGGAGGCGCTGCGCGGCATGACGGTCAACGCGGCGCGCGCTCTCGGCCTCGATGATCGGGGCACGCTCGAGGTCGGCAAGCTGGCCGACCTCGCGGTCTGGCGGATCGACCGTCCGGCCGAGCTCGCCTACTGGATCGGGCAGAGCCCGCTCGAGCTGCTGGTCAAGGCCGGGCGCGTCACGAGTCCGCCGGCAGCAGGCGCTCGATGGCGCTCGTGACGGCCGGCGCGTCGGGCTCCACCGTCGAGGGCCAGAAGGCGACGGCCCGACCGTCCGGTGCGATCAGATATTTGAAGAAGTTCCAGTCGGGACCGGCGTCGCGGCCGAGCTGCTCGCGCAGCCAGCCGAACAGCGGATGCGAGTCATAGCCGATAACGTCGACCCTTCGCGTCAATGGAAAGTCGATGCCGTAGGTGGTCTGGCAGAAGGCCTTTATCTCCGCGGCCGTGCCCGGCTCCTGACCGCCGAAGTCGTTGGAGGGCACCCCGATCAGGACCAGGCCCTGGTGGCGATAGCTCCGCCACAACCGCTCGAGGGCCGCGTACTGACAGGTGAAGCCGCAGAGCGAGGCCGTGTTGACAACGAGCATGGGACGGCCGGCATAGGCAGCCAACGGCAGGGGCTCGCCGTCGATCGAGACGAAGGAGAAGGAAAAAGCGTTCGGAGCCGGACCGACCTCGCCCGGCGCAACGCTCGCCAGCGCCGCGAAAAGGCGGAGAAGAGACTGGATCATGGGCGTCCTGTGCTCCGACAATAGCGCGGCCGACCCGCCACGCCTAAGGTCGCCGCGGGTCGCCATCCCCAGTCATTGGGACACGCTCACCAAGTACGCCGGTGTCGCGTCCGCGGATGCGATCGGGTCGACAGAGGGGGAGAAGGTCGCATGGGCAGCCTCCTGGTGGCTGCGGTTTTCCTCGTGGGAACGCATTTCGGCATCGCCAGCACGAGCCTGCGGGGTCAGCTGATCGGCTCGATCGGCGAGGGGCCCTATCGCATCCTCTACTCCCTCGTCGCCCTCGTGGCGCTGGTCTGGCTCGCCCTCGAATACCGCGCCGCCCCCATGATGCCGCTGTGGCAGGCGCCCGGCAGCCTCGCCGCCGACCTGCCGGTGGTCCTGATGCCCCTGGCGCTGCTGCTGGCCGTCTGTGCGCTCAGCGCCCCCAATCCGACCGCCGTGGGCCAGGCGCCCGATGCGGACGCGACCGAGCCGGCCCGGGGCATCCTGCGCGTCACCCGCCATCCGCTGATGTGGGGCATCTCCCTCTGGGCCCTGGGCCACATGGTGGCCAACGGCGACATCGCCTCGCTCGTCTTCTTCGGCACGTTCGTCGTCCTCGGGGTGGCGGGAGGCAGCCTGATCGACGCGCGCAAGACACGGGAGAACCAGCCCGGCTGGGGCGTCTTCCTGCAACGCACGTCGCACCTGCCGTTCCAGGCGATCGTCGAGCGCCGGCAAAAGCTCGTGCTGGGCGAGATCACGCTCGTCCAGGTGGCTCTCGCGCTCACGCTCTACGTGGTGCTGATCATCGTCCACCCCTGGCTCTTCGGCGTGCCGGCGCTCGGATAGCGGCGCGGGCGCCCGGACGGCCCAGGATGGCAGCCTGCCCAGGGCCCCTGGACGCCCCCTGTGACTCGTCGATGAGGACCCCGTCCATGCTCGAGCGGAACGCCGATACGGAGTCTCGCATCAGGCAGCTCGCCTGGCCGGAGGCGAGGCTGCTCGCCCTCAACAACGAGCATGCCGTCGAGACGTCCCGGCTGACGGCCAGGAAGCTCCGCTCGATGCTCTCCGAGGCATTTCTTGCGACCGGGATCGGGGACCTGTGCGCGTTTCTGATCGCGTTCGATCAGGGTGCCGACTACGACAGCGCGAATTTCCTGTGGTTCCGCAGCCGGCTCCGCCGCTTCGTCTACGTCGACCGCGTCGTCACGAGCCCGGACAGTCGAGGCCGTGGCCTTGCGCGCCGGCTCTATGGCGACCTGCTCGAGCGCGCGGCCCGTGCCGACCTCGAGACCGTCTGCTGCGAGGTCAACCTCGATCCGCCCAATCCCGCGTCGGAGTCGTTCCACGCGGCGCTCGGCTTCGAGGAGGTCGGGCGCGCCACGTTCGACGGCGGGCGGAAGACGGTCAGGTATCTGGCCAGGCCGATCGTGCAGGGGGCTGGGGCGAGCTCGCCACCGGGCAGGCTCTCCGGAGCTTCCCTCAACGGGCAAGAGCCCAGCGGATGCTCATGATCAGGGCATAGACGAGGCCCAGCCCGAGAACGCCCCAGGCCGTGAGCCGCAACCAGCCCCGCACGGCCGCCGGGACGCTCTGCTCGCGCGCCAGGAGCCAGAACAGCAGTGCCAGCAGCGGCACGATCGCGAACAGCTTGTCGTCGCTCATGGGCTCCATCCCCGAGGATGTCTCGCCGGACCGGCGGTCTCGCCACGAGGGCCATGCCCGACGGCCGATCCCGGAAGGCCATTCGGGCCATGGCTAGAAGAGGCCTTCGATCCGGCCGTCGGAATCGACGCCGATGTGGGCCGCCGAAGGGACCTTGGGGAGCCCGGGCATGGTCAGGATGTCGCCGCAGATGGCGACCACGAACTCGGCGCCGGCAGCCAGTCGCAGCTCCCTGACCGACACGGTGTGGCCGGAGGGAGCGCCCTTGAGATTGGGGTCGACCGAGAAGCTGTACTGCGTCTTGGCGACGCAGATCGGGAAGGCGCCATAGCCCTGCTCCTGCAGCTCGTCGAAGCGGCTGCGGACCGACTTGGTGGCGGTGATGTCGGCGGCGCCGTAGATCTCCCGGGCGATCGTCCGCATCTTCTCCCAGAGCGGCATCGCGTCGAGGTAGAGATACCGGAAGCGGCCGGCCGGCGCCGCATCGCCGCCCTCGCACAGGGCGACCACGCGGCGCGCCAGCTCCTCGGTGCCGGCCGATCCCAGGGCCCAGTGGCGGCAGACGACGGCGTCGACGCCGTGCCGCTCGCGGCAGTGCTCGATCACCAGATCGAGCTCGGCCTGCGTATCGCTGGTGAAGTGGTTGATCGCGACGACCGTCGGCAGGCCGAAGCCGGCGAGATTGGCGAGGTGGCGGTCGAGATTGGCGAAGCCCCGACGCAGCGCCTCGCTGTTCTCTCGCCCCAGGTCCGGGCGCGCCACGCCGCCTTGGCTCTTGAGCGCCCGGACGGTCGCGACCAGGACGGCGGCGGCGGGCGTGAGCCCGCCCTTGCGGCATTTGATGTCGATGAACTTCTCGGCGCCGAGGTCGGCGCCGAAGCCGGCCTCGGTGACCGTATAGTCGGCGAGCTTGAGCGCCGTCCGTGTGGCGATCAGGCTGTTGCAGCCATGGGCGATGTTGGCGAACGGCCCGCCGTGCACGAAGGCCGGGCCGCCCTCGATGGTTTGCACGAGATTGGGCATGATGGCGTCGCGCAGCAGGGCCGCCATGGCCCCCGACGCCTCGAGGTCGCCTGCCGTCACCGGCCGCATCTCGCGCGTGTAGGCGACGATCATGCGGGCGAGCCGCGCCTTCAGATCGTCCAGCCCCCGGGCCAGGCAGAAGGCGGCCATGACCTCGGACGCGACCGTGATGTCGAAGCCGTCCTCGCGTGGAAAGCCGTTCGCGACCCCACCGAGCCCGGCGACGATCTGGCGGAGCGCCCGGTCGTTCATGTCGACCACCCGGCGCCACGTGGTCCGCCGCTCGTCGATCCCGAGCCCGTTGCCCCAGTAGATGTGATTGTCGAGCAGGGCCGCGAGGAGGTTGTTGGCGCTGCCGATCGCGTGGAAATCGCCGGTGAAGTGCAGATTGATCTGCTCCATCGGCAGAACCTGGGCCTGGCCGCCACCGGCGGCACCGCCCTTCATCCCGAAGCAGGGGCCCAGCGACGGCTCCCGGAGGCAGATGACGGCCCGCTTGCCGATCCGGTTCAGCCCGTCGCCGAGGCCGACGGTCGTGGTCGTCTTGCCCTCGCCGGCCGGCGTCGGGCTCATCGCGGTGACGAGGACGAGCCGCCCGTCCTCCCGCTCCTCCAGATCCCGGATGAAGCCGAGGTCGATCTTGGCGATGTGACGGCCATAGGGATGCAGCATCGGCTCCGGAATGCCCAGCCGCTCGGCGATGGCCGCGATCGGCTGGAGCCGGGCACGCCGTGCGATGTCTATGTCGCTCGTCGCCTCTGCCATGGACTCCGCCTCCCTGGTCGGCCCGCTCGCCGACGCGCACGCGCCTCTCGGCGGCCGACCGGCGATACGCCTCTTGGCACAGGGACCCTCGGCGTGGCGAGAGGCGAAACGCGCCTCGACGAAGACCCGACCGGGGCGTCGGGGTCACACCCGGGGCTCACTTGGTCGCAACCATAAGATGAATGCTCTAAGCACTTGTCAAACTCGCGGGGCTGTCGCACAAAGCCGGGAATACCGATCGCATGTCATTCTCTCAACTCGAGAGTGATCCTGGGCGCGACATGCGTCGGCGCGGCGGCCAGTCGAAATCGCGGCTGTCCAGGTGGGCGGGCGGGTCGAGGACGTGACGGCAACGGGCTTGACGGTAAAGTCACCCGGGAACTTCAAGAATGCAGGCGAGGCTCCTCAGCAGGGTCAGAGCGCAGCTTGACAGGGAAAGCCACCGGGGCCAGGTCGGCCTGACGGCGCCCTTGGCTGTTCTGGGCGCGCCATTCCCATCGGTGCGATGGGCATACGCGCTGCCGGGCTTGTGCGTCGGCACCGCCGCCGCTGGGGGGGTGATGCTGGCCTGCAGCGCCAATGCGGACTGTCCCATCAGCGCATTGCTGTTGGCCCTGGCGGGCATAGGCTGGGTTCTGGCGGGCCTGTCCGTCGGCAATCGGAGCCATCGGCCGGATGCGAGCGGGGCCCATGCCGTTCCGGTCATGGCAGAGCGAGGCGGCCCCGGTCCTTTTCCGGACGACCCCGAGGAGGCGGACCCGCGGGGCGCGGCCAGGCGTTCGGGGCCCGACCGCGACGAGCTGACGGGGCTCTTGGGCCGGCACGGCCTGAAGCTCCAGACGCAGGCGATCCTCCGGGCGGCGCGGAGCGGCGGCGAGCGGGTGGCATTGCTCGCCTTCGACATGGATCGTCTGAAGGACGTCAACAGCTTCTGCGGCTACCGCGCGGGCGACGAGGTGCTTCGCCACGCGGCCCATCGCCTCTCGGCCTTCGGGCGCGAGGGCATGCGCGTGGCACGGATGGACGGCGACCGTTTCGCCATCGTCGCCGCCGGGCTCGCGAGCGCCGAGGAGGCGCAGGGGCTGGCCGACCGGGCGCTCGAGCGGCTGAGCCGCAGGCTTCAGGTGGAGGGTAGCGAGGTGGCGCCCTCGGCGAGCGTCGGCATCGCACTCTTTCCGGACCATGGCAGCAGCTTCGACCAGCTGATGCGCTGCGCCGAGATGGCGGTCGACGAGGCCAAGCGGGCAGGCGGGAGCCGCTGGCGCCTGTTCAATCCCCGCATGGATCATTCGCTCAAGCTCCGCAAGGCGATGGAGCGCGAGCTGCGCCATGCGATGGAGCATGGCGGGCTCGCCCTGCACTACCAGCCCCAGCTCGACCTGCGGACCGGCGAGGTGATCGCCTGCGAGGCGCTGCTGCGCTGGGCGCATCCGGACAAGGGCATGATTCCCCCCGCCCAGTTCATCCCGATCGCCGAGAGCAGCGGGCTCATCCGGCCGATCGGCGCCTGGGTGCTGGCGGAGGCCTGTCGGGCCGCGCGACGCTGGCGCGACGCCGGCCACGAGCTGCGCATGGCGGTGAACGTCTCGGTGGCCCAGCTCCGTCATCAGGACATGGTGTCGATGGCGGCCCGGGTGCTGGAGCAGACGGGGATGCAGCCTGACGCCCTGGAGCTCGAGGTCACCGAGAGCCTGTTCGTGGATCCGGCCCAGCTGGCGATGCGCCGCTCGCTGGAGGGTCTCGCGGCCATGGGCCTGGGCCTCTCGATCGACGATTTCGGGACCGGCTACTCCTCGCTCGGCTATCTCAGGCGGCTGCCCGTGAGCCGCATCAAGATCGACAAGTCCTTCCTCCGTCATGTCGGCACCGATCCGGTCGACGACGCCATCGTCCGGGCGATCATCGGCCTCGCCCGCACCTTCGACCGGCGGGTCCTGGCCGAGGGCGTCGAGACGGAGGCGCAGCGCCTCTTCCTGCTGCGCGAGGGCTGCGACGAGGCGCAGGGCTTCCTTTTCGCCAAGCCGATGCCCGAGGACGACTGCACGGCCTTCCTGGCGCGGCATGCGCCGGCCCGGGCGGCAGCGCCGACGCTGGCGGATCAGGCCTGCAGAGCCGACGCCGAGGCCTGGGGCACGGGCGCTCCGTAGAAGAGGGTGACGGTGTGGCGTGCCTCGGCGAAGAAAAGCCAGCGCTCCACCAGGATCCCGGCGAGAAGCGAGACGAACCCGATCAGGGTCGACAGGGCGGCCAGAGCGCCGTCGCCGATGAGGAGGGCCAGTGCCACCAGGGGCAGCGGCACCGCGACCCCGAGGACGACCGCCACGCGGCGCAGCTTCGCCGCATGCTTCCGGGCCACGCGAAAGCCCATCTCGTCCTGGAGGTAGTTGCTCGAGGTGTGCGGCGGCTCGAGCAGGCGGACCTTGCCCAGATGGCCGAGCCCGGTGGCGCTCTCGGGCGTGCTCGCGATCGGGCGGGAGTCGCCGTCCCGCCACCAGAGCAGCTTGAGGAGCCATGCCGCCGGCAGGCAGACGAGGGCCAGCCCGCCCGCCCAGCCCGCCGCTCGGCCTGTCGCCTGGAGCGCCAGGACGGCGGCCACGGCACCGCTGGCGAGCGCGAAGAGGAGATAGCAAGGGGTCGTCAGCGGCTGATGCCAGCGGGCGACGGGCTTGAGCGTGGCATAGATCTGACCCGTGCAGGCGACGGTGACGACCGCCCCGGCGGCGGCGAGAGCGGCGGCGAGCCGCCAGATCTGCCCGAAGACCACCCACTCGGCAGCGAGCGCCACCGCCGGGAGGTAGGTGAGGAGGGCGGCCACGCCTTCGCGCGAGAGCCAGGAGGAGCGCCACTGGCTCACCGCCCGCCAGGCCCGGTCCGGATGCCGCAGATGGGCCGTCGACGAGAGGAGGCCCGCCGTGACCAGCAGGAGCGCCGGCCCGCACGAGATCACACCGAGCCAGGGCGCGGCGGGGAAAAGGCCGGTGACGGCGCCGACCGCGACCACGGCGAGGAGGCCGTAGCCGGCCCCGGAGGCCGTGGTGAAGAAGATGACCGAGAGCGCCGGGTGCACAGGAAGCGTCTCAGCCGCCGAGCAGGCGGTCGACCCAGCCGAGGAAGCCGCCTTCCGGCGCCGGCTCTGCGAGCGGCGCCAGCAGCGGGACCGGCTGCCGATCCGCCCGGGGGCGGGGCGGCAGGTATTTGTTGGTCGGCCGGTAGCCCAGCTCGGGCATGAGATCCATGCCGCCCCGCTCGCTCACGAGTTGCGAGACGGCGCTGTCCGGGTCGGCCAGGTCGCCGAAATGCCGGGCCCGGGCCGGACAGGTGGCGACGCAGGCCGGCTCGCGCTCCGCGGGCGCCAGATGCTCGTTGTAGATCCGGTCGACGCAGAGGGTGCACTTCTTCATCACGCCCTCGAGCGGGTCCATCTCGCGGGCGCCGTAGGGGCAGGCCCAGGCGCAGAGGCCGCAGCCGATGCACCTGCTCTCGTCGACGAGAACGATGCCGTCGGCCTGGCGCTTGAACGAGGCCCCTGTCGGACAGACGGTGACGCAGGCAGCGCTCTCGCAATGCAGGCAGGATTTGGGGAAGTGGACGGTGCGGCCGTCACGGCCTTCGCCGGCCTCGAAGGTATGGACACGGTTCAGCCAGGCGCCCATCGGCTCCGCGCCATAGGGCCGGACGTCCGAGAGCGGCGCCGGATGGCCGCCGGTGTTCCATTCCTTGCAGGCCACCACGCAGGCTTGGCAGCCGACGCAGGTGTCGAGGTCGATGACGAGGCCCAGGCGCTTCGCGGGTGGCTTGCTCGGGAGGCTCGTCATGCGCGGGCCTTCCTGCTGCGGAACCAGGCTCCGTAGCGGAGCTCCCGCGGCGGCTCCGCCGAGCCGGGCAGCCGTGGCAGCATGAGGAACCGAGGCTCGGTCTCCCCGGCCTCGGCCGACGCCGCCTTCTCAACTCGGACGCGCAGATCGTACCACGCGGCCTGGCCCGTCACCGGGTCCGCGTTGGCGAAGCGATAGCCGCCGTCGCGGGCCGGAAGCAGGTCGTCGATCAGGTGATTGAGGAGAAAGCCGTTGCGGCTCTCGGCGGCGTCGCCCCCGAGCCCCCAGGCGCCGGCTCGCTTCCCGATGGCGTTCCAGGTCCAGACGGTATCCTCGTTGACCCCTTCCATCAGCCTGAGCCGGGCCTTGACCCGGCCCTGACGGCTGGTGATCCAGACCCAGTCGTCGTCCTCGAGGCCCAGGACCGCTGCTCGGGCGCGGCTCATGTAGAGCCTGTTCTGACCGTGGATCTGCCGCAGCCAGGCGTTCTGGGAGTGCCAGCTGTGATACATGGCCATGGGCCGCTGGGTCACGGCGTGGAGCGGGAACGCGACCTCGCCGTCGGTCTCCTCCTCCATGGGAGGGTGCCACATCGGCAGCGGATCGAAATAGGTCAGGATACGGCCGCGCTGCGGCTCGGGCGGCTGAAGGTCGCCGTGGCCGCCGGCGGCGAGGCGGAAGCGCTGCAGGATCTCGCTGTAGAGCTGAAGGACGGTCGGCTCGGGCCCGTCGATGAGGCCGATCGCCGTCGCGTGCTCGAGATAGTCGCGGTTGGCGTGCTTGAAGAAGCGGGCCTCGGGCGGCAGCTCGTGCTCGAAGAAGCAGCCGTTGGCGATGTAGCGCTCGAGCTGGCCCGGGTTCGGCTCGCCCCGGCCGACCTCGTCGCCATCGACGCCGCGCCAGCCCGCGAGCGGACCGATGCCGGGCCTGCGCTCGTGATTGACCATGTAGTCCGCGTAGCCACCGGGATACCGAGGCGTGCCGTCGCCTTGGACAAAGCCCGGCAGCGCGAGCCGGCTGCCCAGGTCGATCAGGACGTCCTGGAAGGGCCGGACATCGCGGTCCGGCTGCAGGACCGGCTGGCGGATCGCGTCCGCCACCGCATCGGCCGAGGAGATCGGCCGGTCGAGCAGCGAGATGCAGTCGTAGCGCTCCAGGTAGGTCGTGTCGGGCAGCACGAGGTCCGCGTAGGCGACCATCTCGGAGTAGTAGGCGTCGGCATAGATGATCTTGGGAATCCGATACTCGCCGGTGGCCGGGTCGCGGTCGGTCAGCATGCGGATCGTCTCGGCCGTGTTCATGGCCGAGTTCCAGGCCATGTTGGCCATGTAGAGGAAGAGCAGATCGACCGGGTAGGGATCGCCGCGCCAGGCGTTGCCGATCACGCTGTGCAGCATGCCGTGAACGCCGAGCGGGGCGTCCCAGGACAGGGCCTTGTCGAGGCGCCGGGGCGAGCCGTCGGGCTCGAGGATCAGATCCTCCGGTCCCAGAGGATAGCCGAGCGGCGTGCCGGCCAGGGGCGCCCCCGCCTGCATCTGATCCGGCCGTCCGGCCGGTCGCGGCCCCGGCGGCGTGCCACGGGGATAGGGTGCCTTGTACCGGTAGCCGCCCGGCGCATCGATGGTGCCCAAGCAGGATCTGCAGGATATGAATGGCGCGGCAGGTGTGAAAGCCGTTCGCGTGGGCCGAGATGCCGCGCATCGCGTGCATGGCCACAGGCCGGCCGACCATGCGCGCGTGGCGCTGCCCGGTCCAGTCGGTCCAGGGCTGCTCGACCACCACCTGCTCCTCGAAGGCGGCATGAGCGAGCTCGGCGGCGATTCTGCGGATGGTTGCGGCGGGGATGCCCGTCCGCTCGGCGACCGCAGCCGGCGCATAGGCGGGATCGAGGCAGCGGCGCGCGAGGATCTCGAACACCGGGACCGCGCGCCGTCCGTCCCGGAGCGTCAGGGTGCCGTGAAGGGCGGGAGCCAGCGCCCCCGGCACCATCGGCAGGATCTCGCCGCTCTGCCGGTCGAGGGCGAGGGGACGGCCTTCGCTGTCGCGGGCGAACAGCCCGTCCTCGGCCGTGCCCGGGGCCTCGATCACCAGCCAGGGGGCGTTGGTGTAGCGGCAGAGATAGTCGAGATCGATCCGGCCCGCCTGGAGCAGCTCGTGGCAGAGCGCCATGACGAAGAGGCCGTCGGTGCCGGGCCGGATGCCCAGCCACTCGTCGGCGATGGCCGAGTATCCCGTCCGTATCGGGTTGAGGGACAGGATCTTGGCGCCGTGCTCCTTCAGCTTGGCGAGGCCGAGCTTGATGGGGTTGCTGTCGTGGTCCTCGGCCACGCCGAAGAGGACGAGGTAGCGGGCCCGCTCCCAGTCCGGCTCGCCGAACTCCCAGAAGCTGCCGCCGATCGTGTACATGCCGGCGGCCGCCATGTTGACCGAGCAGAAGCCGCCATGCGCCGCGTAGTTGCAGGTGCCGAACTGGCTGGCGAAGAAGCCGGTCAGTGCCTGGCTCTGGTCGCGGCCGGTGAAGAAGGCGAGCTTCTTGGGATCGCTCGCGCGGATCTGGCCGAGCCAGCCGGTCGCCAGCCCGAGCGCCTCCTCCCACTCGATCTCGACCAGCTGGTCCCGGCCTCGCTCGCCGACCCGCTTCAGCGGCTTCCTGAGCTTGGCGGGCAACTCCTGCTGCATGATGCCGGCCGAGCCCTTGGCGCAGAGCACGCCCCGGTTCACCGGATGGGCGCGGTTGCCTTCGATGTAGCGGAGACGGCCGTCCTTGAGGTGCACCCTGATCCCGCAGCGGCAGGCGCACATGTAGCAGGTGCTGCAGACGACCTCGTCGGAGACGACGGGCGACAGCGGGACCTCGGGTTCCACGGACAGAGCGGCGCTCCCATGCGGCGACGGTGGTCGGAGGCGCTGGCGCGCCCGACCGCCGAGGCCCACTTAGCGACCGCTCGAGCCGATCGGCAAGGGCGGCCCGAGCTTGGTGCGGTCGAGCGCAGCACGCCGCTCAGTAGTTGGAATCGCCGGGCCGTGGGCCGGCCGCGCCACTGGCAACGCGGAGCAGATCGTCGAGCAGGCTCGACGCGCCGAGGCGGAAGCGGTCGGCGGTGGCCCAGCCGGGACCCAGCATCGCATCGGCGAGATGGAGATAGCCCGCGGCATCGGCCGTCGTGCGGATGCCGCCAGCCGCCTTGAAGCCGACCCGCCCGTTCGCCTCGACGATGACGGCAAGGAGAATGGCCGCCGCCTCGAGGGTCGCACTCACGGGTGTCTTGCCGGTCGAGGTCTTCAGGAAGTCGACGCCGGCCATCACCGCGGCCCGCGCGGCGGCGGCGATCAGGGCCGGCTCGACGAGAACGCCCGTCTCGAGGATCAGCTTCAACCGCGTCGAGGGCGCCACCGTCGCCCGGCAGGCCTCGACCAGCTCGCCGACGAGGCTGACGTCGCCGTCACGGATGGCCTGGATGGGCGCCACCACGTCGACCTCGTCGGCTCCATCCGCCACGGCGGCCCCAGCCTCGTCGGCGGTGCGCGCGAGATCGTCGCCGCCGTGCGGGAAGTTGGCGACCGCCGCAAGGCGCACGCCGCTGCCCGCCGAGCAGCCCGCGGGCGAGGCGGAGATGGGTCGGGTAGATGCAGACGGCGGCAACGCGGTGCTCGATGGCCCGGCCGCAAAGGGTCTCGATCGCCCGCTCGTCCTCCTCGCCCGTGAGGCTCGTGAGATCGACGAGGCCGATGGCTCGGACAGCGGTCGCACGGTCGGCGACAGCGTCGCGGGCCTGCTCGATCAAGGTCCGCGGATCAGCGGGTGTCATGGGCTCGTCTCCGGCCGATCGTCTGCGGGCGACCGGGTCGGCGGCGCGCTCAGCGTGAAGCCATGCGGCAGCAGATCGCCGAGCCTGGTCTCGAGGCGTGGACCTTCGGGGCCGACTACGTGGACGGGGGTTTCCGGGCCGGCGAACTCGGCCAGGCGCTGGCGGCAGCCGCCGCAGGGCGTGCAGGGCCGCTCGCCGCCGCCGAGCACGAGAATCTCGGTGATGCGGCGCTCGCCGGCCTGGACCATGGCGGCGATGGCGCCGGCCTCGGCGCAGCTGCCCGAGCGGATAGGCGGCGTTCTCGACATTGCAGCCGGCATAGACGCGCCCGCTCGCCCCGCGGATCGCGGCACCGACATGAAAGCCCGAGTAGGGCGCGTAGGCGTGCGCGCGCGCGACCTGGGCAGCGGTGAGGAGATCGTTCATAGCGCCTGGATAGCACCCCGGCCGGAGCCGATCACCGTTCCTTGATGTAGGGCCGGCCGATGGCCTTCGGCGCAACCGAGCGCCCGACGAAGCCGGCGAGCAGCAGGATGGTCAGGAGATAGGGCAGCGCCTGGATTGCCTGCGTCGGCACCTGGCCGACCAGCGGCAGGGTCACGCCCTGGAGGCGGGCCTGGCTGGCGTCGGCCAGCGCGAAGAGCAGACAGGCCAGCATGGCCGGCACCGGCCGCCACTTGCCGAAGATCAGGGCCGCCAGGGCGAGATAGCCCTTGCCGGCGGTCATGTCGCGGATGAAGCCGGCGTTCTGGCCGATGGACAGATAGGCGCCGGCGATGCCGCAGAGCAGGCCCGTGACCATGAGGGCCCGGTAGCGCAGGCCCTCGACGGCGATGCCGGCGGTGTCGACCGCGGCGGGGTTCTCGCCGACGGCGCGGAGCCGGAGCCCGAACCGGGTGCGGTAGAGGACCCAGGCGACCAGCGGCACGATCAGCACGGCCAGGTAGACGATGATGTTGTGGCCGCTGATCGCATCGTAATAGAGCGTGCCGACGATCGGGACGGAGCGCAGCGCCTCCGCGCCGGGCAAGGTGATGGGCGCGAAGCGGGCGCCAGCGCCGGTCACCGGCACGCGGCCGCCCTGGTCGAACCAGGCCTCGGCCAGGGTCGGCCCGAGGCCGGCCACAGCGATGTTGATGGCCATGCCCGAGACGACCTGGTCGCCCCGATGGGTGATGACGGCGAAGCCGTGGACCATGGCCAACCCCCAGGAGAAGGCCATGGCGGCTCCGAGGCCGATCCAGGCGGAGCCGGTGGTCTGGGCGGCGGCCGCAGCGGCGAAGGCGGCACCCAGCATCTTGCCCTCGAGTCCGATGTCGACGACCCCGCTCCGCTCGGAGAAGAGGCCGGCCAGGGCCGCCAGGACGAGCGGGGTGGCGAGCCGGATCGTGCTGTCGAGGAGGAGGACCGCCTGGAGGTAGAGGTCGGCCATCAGGCGAGCTGCGGCCGGGCGGGGGCAAAGAGGCTCTCGAGCCACGGGCGGAAGAGGTGCTCGAGCGCGCCGGCGAAGAGGATCACCAAGCCCTCGATGACCACGACCATGTCGCGGCTGACGCGCGGCATGTCGAAGGCGATCTCCGAGCCACCCTGGTAGAGGGCCCCGAACAGGAGCGCCGCGAGGACGATCCCGAGCGGGTGGTTGCGGCCCATGAGCGCCACGGCGATGCCGACGAAGCCGTAGCCGCTGGTGAAGTTGAGGAGCAGGCGATGCTCCGAGCCCAAGAGCTCGTTAAGGCTCATCAGGCCGGCCAGAGCGCCCGAGAGGGTCATCGCGAGGATCGTGATCCAGGCTGGCGAGATGCCGCCATAGACGGCCGCGGGCTCGCTCTGGCCCACGACCCGGAGCTGGTAGCCCAGCCGCGTCTTCCAGACGAAGAGCCAGACCAGCACGCAGCAGGCGAGCGCGATGAGGATGGAGAGGTTGGCGGGTGCCGCGCCCAGGTCGATGCCGAGCGGCCGGAGCAGGTCGGCCAGCTGGGGCAGCCAGACCGATTGGGGAAAGCCGACGCTCTCCGGCGAGGACTGGCCGGGCTTGATCAGGATGTTGACGAGAAGATAGGTCATGATCGAGGCGGCGATGAAGTTCAGCATGATCGTCGTGATGACGACATGGCTGCCGCGCCTGGCCTGGAGCCAGCCCGGGATGAGGCCCCAGACGCCGCCGAAGAGGGCGGCCCCTAGCACCGCCAGGGGCAGCGAGATGGGCCCCGGCAGAAAGCCCAGATAGATGCCGACGAGACCGGCGCCGAGCCCGCCCAGATAGGCCTGCCCCTCGCCGCCGATGTTGAAGAGCCCGGCATGGAAGGCCACGGCCACGGCGAGGCCGGTGAAGATGAAATTCGTCGCGTAGAAGAGCGTGTAGCCGATCGCCTCGCCATAGCCGAAGGCGCCGTAGATCAGGAGCCTCACGGCCTCGAGCGGGCTCTCGCCGAGCAGGATCACGACGAGACCGGAGACGAGGAAGGCCAGAGCGAGGTTGAGGAGCGGGATCACCCCGAAATCGACCCAGGCGGGGAGCCGGGAGCTCCGGGCCATCAGGCCGCTTCCTTCGTCACGCCGGCCATCAGGAGCCCTATCTGCCGCTCGTCCGCGTCCCCTCCGGCGATCTCGCCGGTGATCCGGCCGTCGAACATGACCAGGATGCGGTCGGCGAGGGAAAGGATCTCGTCGAGCTCGACCGAGACGAGGAGCACGGCCTTGCCGGCGTCGCGCATGGCGACGAGCCGGCGGTGGATGAACTCGATGGCGCCGATGTCGACGCCGCGCGTCGGCTGGCCGACCAGAAGAAGATCCGGGTCGTGCTCCATCTCCCGGGCGAGGACGAGCTTCTGCTGGTTGCCGCCGGAGAAGGAGAGCGCCTGGAGCAGCGGCTCGCGCGGCCGGACGTCGTAGCCGTCGAGCCAGCGGCGGCAGGCGGCGATGATGCTGCCGCGCCTGAGGAAGCCGAGCCGGGTGTAGCTCGCCTGGCCCTCGTAGCCGAGAATCGCGTTCTCGTAGGCGGGAAAGCCCGGGACCAGGCCCATCAGCAGGCGGTCCTCCGGCACGTGGCCGAGCCCGCGCACGCGGGCGCGGCGGGCATCCTCGATCGCCTGGCCGCGCAGCAGGATGCGGCCCCGCGTGGGCCGGCGGATGCCCGCGATCGCCTCGAGCAGCTCGCTCTGACCGTTGCCGGCGACACCGGCAATGCCGACGATCTCGCCCGCCCGGACCGAGAAGCCGATGCCCCTGACGCGCGGAATGCCCCTGTCGTCGGCGACCTCGAGGTCGGCGACCTCGAGCACCGGCTCCTTGGGCCGGCAGGGCGGCTTGTCGACGCGCAGCAGGACCTTGCGGCCGACCATGAGCTCGGCCAGCTCCTCCCTGCTCGTCTCGGCCGTCGGCCGGTGCGCCACCATCCGGCCCTGCCGCATGACGCTCACCTTGTCGGTGATCGCCATGATCTCGCGGAGCTTGTGGGTGATGAGGAGGATCGTGCGGCCCTGCGCCTTGAGACCGGCCAGGATCCGGAAGAGATAGTCGGCCTCCTGGGGCGTCAGGACGCCGGTCGGCTCGTCCAGGACGAGGACATGGGCGCCACGGAACAGCGCCTTCAGGATCTCGACGCGCTGCTGCACGCCGACGGGCAGGTCGCCGACCCTGGCGTCGAGGTCGACGGCCAGGCCGTAGTCGCGCTCGAGCGCCTCGATCTCGCGCCGGGCGCGGGCCACGCCCGCCTTCAGCGTCATGCCGCCCTCGGCGCCGAGCAGCAGGTTCTCGATCACCGTGAACGGCTCGATGAGCATGAAGTGCTGGTGCACCATGCCGATGCCGGCGCGGATCGCGTCCTCCGGCCGGCCGATCCGCCGGGGCTCGCCGTCGATCAGGATGGTGCCCTCGTCGGCCTGATAGTAGCCGTAGAGGATGTTCATCAGCGTCGACTTGCCGGCGCCGTTCTCGCCGACGATCCCGTGGATCGTGCCGGCCTCGACGACGAGGTCGACGGCCTTGTTGGCCTGGACGGCGCCGAAGCGCTTGCTGATGCCGCGAAGCTCGACGGCCGGCGGCAGCAGGCCGCGCTCGACGGCGGCGCTCATGCGTCAGGCGGGCACCGGGCCGCCTCGCTACTTCTGGGTGGAGTCGTAGTCCTTCACCTGAAGCTTGCCGGCGATGATCTCGGCCTTCGCCGCGTTCATCTTGTCCTGCATGGCCGTGGTCAGCAGGTCCTTGTTGCACTTGTCGACCGCGAAGTCGACGCCATCGTCGGCCAAGCCCAGGCTCAGTTGACCGGCCTTCCAGTCGCCGTCGTCACCGGCCTTGAACGACTTGTAGACTGCGACATCGACGCGTTTCATCATCGAGGTCAGGACGTGGCCCGGAAAGAGACAGTTCTGGTCGCTGTCGACCCCGATGCCGAGCTTGCCCTTGTCGGCGGCGGCCTGCAGCACGCCACGGCCGGTCCCACCGGCGGCGTGGTAGACGACGTCGGCGCCGCGGTCGAACTGGCTCACGGCGAGCTCGTAGCCCTTGGCCGGATCGTTCCAGGCGGCCGGCGTGTCGCCGGTGTAGTTGACCAGCACCTCGGCCTTCGGGTCGACGTATTTGACGCCCTGCTCGTAGCCGACCTGGAAATTGCGGATCAGCGGGATGTCCATCCCGCCGACGAAGCCGACCTTGCCCGTCTTGCTGGCCATGGCCGCCGCCATGCCCACCAGGAACGAGCCCTCGTGCTCCTTGAAGACGACGGACTGCACGTTCGGCTTGTCGACCACCGAGTCGATGATGGTGAAGTCGGTCTTGGGATACTCCGTGGCCAGCTTCTCGAGCGGGGTGGCGAAGGCGAAGCCCACGGCGACGACGACATTGGCGCCGCGGCGCGCCATGCGGCTCAGCGCCTGGTCGCGCTGGCTCTCGTTGGTGACCTCGAACTCGAGATAGCCGATGCCGGACTCTTTCTTGAACCTCTCGGCGCCGTGATAGGCGGCCTCGTTGAAGCTGCCGTCGAACTTGCCGCCCATGTCGAAGATGATGGCGGGCTGGAACTCTGCAGCGGCGGCCGCGCCGGCCGCCAGCAGGCCCGCCAGCAGGGCGGCGCCGAGGGTTCGTTTCATGTCCGGGGCCCCATAGCCGGTTGCGCTCGGGCCAGCCTAGGCGGCCGCCTCACAAATGCAACGGGCTTCGCGCAGCCGGTCAGCCGCCCGTGATGACCGCCCGCGAGGCCGTGGCCTGGGTCTCGAGCCAGGCCAGGAACGCCCGCACCCGCGGGCTGCGCTCCCGGCCCTCCAGGGTCACGGCGTAGTAGGCGTAGTCGGCCGGCCGCGACACCGGCAGCGGACGCACGAGCCGGCCCGCGGCCAGGTCGTCGGCCACCAGCGCGCTGCGGCCGAGGGCGATGCCCATGCCCCGCACCGCGGCCTCCATCATCATGACCGAGTCGCTGAAGCCCGGGCCTCGCTCCGGGTCCATGTCGGCCAGCCCGGCGTCCCGCAGCCACTGCCGCCAGTGCAAGGACGGCTCCTCGCCCGAGAGCTGGCGGTCGTGCAGGAGTGTGTGGTGGCGGAGGTCGGCGAGCCGGCGGAGCGGCTTCGGGCCGTTCAGGAGGCTCGGCGCGCAGACCGGGAAGACGTCCTCGGTGAGGACCAGGGTCGTCGCCAACCCCGGATAGATGCCCTTGCCGTAGCGCAGCCCGACATCGACGTCCTCGCGCGTGAAGTCGGCATTGCGGAGCTCGGCGATGACCGTCACGTCGATGTCGGGATAGGCCTCGACGAAGCTGCCGAGCCGCGGAACCAGCCAGCGCGTCCCGAAGGAGGGGATGATGGTCACGGCGAGGCGGCCCGACAGGCCGCCGCCGCGCATGTCCTCCACGGCCCGCGCCAGATGCGCGAAGCCCCGCCGCAGCTCCGGCATGCAGGCCCGGGCCGCCTCCGTGAGCTCCAGGCCCCGCGTCAGCCGGCGGAAAAGGGTGATGCCGAGAACGGCCTCGAGCTGCCTGACCTGCTGGCTGATCGCCGCCGGGGTCACCGCCAGCTCGTCGGCCGCCTTGACGAAGCTGGCGTGGCGGGCCGCCGCCTCGAAGGCGCGAAGAGCGGTCAGCGGAGGCAGGCGCTCGGGCATCTCGAGGCTAAGCTGGCCTTATCCATAGGGCCAGATCTTATCGTTTGTTCGCTAGCTTTTCTATCCCTACCTGATGACTGCGCGATCTTCAGCGCGGACGGAGGGTGAGATGACACGCAGCGACGCACTGTTCTTTCCGAGGGCCCGGGTGGAGAGCTCGCGCCCGAGCGTCGGCAGCCGGCTGTCGCGGATCGTCGGGCTGCTGGATGTCTGGCTGGAGCGGCGCCGGCAGCGCCACGCCCTCCTCGAGCTCAACGATGCGCTCCTGAAGGATATCGGCGTGTCGCGCTACGAGGCCCATCGCGAGGCGAGCAAGCCCTTCTGGCGTGACTGAGCCCGCCCCGCGGCAGCAGCGGTCAGCCACGCGGTGCCGCGGCCCGGCGGAGGCGATCGAGAATCGCCTCGCCGAGCCCGGTCGCCGGTATGGGCATGACCGCGATGCGCGAGGAGCCGGACAGGTCGAGCCGGCGCAGCATCTCGAAGAGATTGCGGGCGGCCTCCTCGAGATCGCCTGTCGGGCTGAGATTGAGGGCGGCGCGCGCGCCGGCCGGGACGGCCGCGCCGAACGCGAGCAGAGCCTCGTCGGCCGACACCTCGATGGCATCGAGGCGGACGGGCAGGCGTGGCGCGTAGTGGCTGAGGAGCTGGCCCGGCGCTCTGGGCGCTGCTGCGTCGGCCGTCGCCATCAGCGGCCCGGCAATGGCCTCGATGGCCGTGCGCGCGAGGCCGCCAGGGCGGAGCAGCCGGGCTGGGCCCGCCTCGGAGAGGTCGACGACGGTGCTCTCGAGCCCGACCGGGCAGGCGCCCCCGTCGAGCACCAGATCCACGGCGTCGCCGAGATCGTCGGCGACGTGCCGGGCCGTGGTCGGGCTGACGCGTCCGGAGGGATTGGCGCTCGGCGCCGCGATGGGCAGCCGCGCCTCGGCGAGCAACGCCCGGGCAACCGGGTGCGACGGCACGCGCAGGGCGAGCGTCGTCAGCCCGGCCGTGGCGAGAGGCGAGATCCGGCTGTCGCCCCGGCGCTCGAGGACGAGGGTCAGCGGCCCCGGCCAGAAATGGTGGGCCAGGCGCTCGGCGCGCTCGTCGAGATTAGCCAAGGCCCTTGCCGCCTCGAGGCTCGCGACATGCACGATGAGCGGATTGCGGGCCGGGCGGCCCTTGGCCCGATAGATCGAGCCGACCGCGGCATCGCTCGTGGCGTCGCCGCCGAGGCCATAGACCGTCTCGGTCGGAAAGGCGACGAGCCGGCCGTCACGCACCAGCGCCGCCGCCCGCCCCACGGCCTCGGGGGTCGGCGCCAGCGGCTGCGGCATGGGGTCAGCCCCTGGCGTCGAGCCGCCGCCTGAGGGCGTCCCGGCCGACCTCGGTGAGGGCGGTGACGAGCAGGAGCTTGAAGGCATCGCCGAGCAGGAAGGGCTTGACGCCGAGGGCAATGGCCTTGGCCGGGCCGATGAGCGTGGCCAGCCAACCGGCGCCGAGGAGGTAGACCGCCGCCGTCGCGAGCGCGATGCCGAGCGCGGTCCTGACCATACCGCGAGCGCGAAAGACCGGCAGGCCGGTGATCCCCGCCGCCACGACGAAGCCCGCCAGATAGCCCCCGGTGGGGCCCGCCATATAGGCGAGTCCCAATCCGAGCTGGGGCGTGCCCGAGAAGACCGGCAGACCGACGGCGCCCTGGGCCAGATAGAAAAGGACCGTGCTCACCGCGAGCCGCCAGCCATAGGCGATGCCCAGAACGAACACGGCCGCCGTCTGCAGCGTCATCGGCACCGGGTAGAACGGCACATGGATCTTCGCCGAGAGGGTCAGAAGGAGAGAGCCGGCCACGACGAGGCTGAGGTCGCGCAGGAGACGGGCGCCGCGCGTGCGCACGGGCCAGGCGACGGTGACGAACGGCGGTGTCGACGGCAGCGAGGCCATGGCTCCCCTTCCAACCCTGACTGGGCGAGGCGCCATCATAGGTTGCGGCCCTCCACGGCGGCAAGCCCGCGCTCGGCCGAGCCCAGGGCACGCCAGCCGATGTCGCGGCGGCAGAAGCCGTTCGGCCAGTCGAGCCGATCGACGGCCGCGTAGGCGCGGTCGCGGGCCCCCTCCAGGCTGGCGCCGAGGCCCGTCACGCTCAGCACCCGGCCGCCATCGGCGAGCCAGCGCCCACCCTCCCGGCGCGTCGCACCATGGAAGAGGAGAAGGTCGTCATCGCCCTCCAGCCCCTCCAGGCCGCGGATCTCGGTGCCGCGGACGTAGGCGTCGGGATAGCCGCGGCTGGCCATGACGACGGTCAATGCGTGCCTCGGGTACCAGCGCAGGCTCATATGCGCGAGGGAGCCATCGAGCGCGCCCAGAAGGAGCTGGCCGAGATCGGTCATCAGGCGCGGCAGCACGGCCTGGCACTCGGGATCGCCGAAGCGGACATTGTACTCGACGAGCCGCGGCCCGGCCTGCGTCAGCATCAGTCCGCAATAGAGAAAGCCGCGGAAGGGCGTCCCTTCGCTCGCCATGCCCTCCAGCGTCGGCCGGACGATCTCCCGCATGGCGCGGGCCACCATGGCCGCATCGAGGATCGGCGCCGGCGCGTAGGCGCCCATGCCGCCGGTGTTGGGCCCGAGATCGCCGTCGAAGGCCCGCTTGTGGTCCTGGGCGGTGCCGATCTCGAGGGCGTGCAGGCCGTCGCAGAGCGCGAACAGGCTCGCCTCCTCGCCCTCCATGAACTCCTCGATCACGACGCTCGCACCGGCCTCGCCGAAGGCGCCGTCGAAGGCCGAATCGACCGCCTGCCTGGCCTCGGCGACGCTCAGGGCGACGACCACGCCCTTGCCGGCGGCGAGGCCGTCGGCCTTGACGACGATCGGAGCGCCCTGCCGCTCCACATGGCGAAGGGCGGCATCGCGCTCGGCCTGCCGGAACACGGCGAAGCCGGCGGTCGGAATGCCATGACGCGCGCAGAAGGCCTTGGCGAAGACCTTCGATCCTTCGAGTCGCGCGGCCGCGGCCGACGGGCCGAAGGCCCGGATGCCGGCCTGCCCGAGCCGGTCGACCAAGCCCAGGACGAGCGGCTGCTCGGGGCCGACGACCACGAGCTCCACGCCCTCGTCGCGGCAGAAGGCGACCAGCCCCTCGATATCGCCGGCGGCGATGCCGACCAGCCGCGCGTCGCGGGCGATCCCGGCATTGCCGGGCGCGCACAGGAGCTCGCTCACCAGCGGCGAGGCGGCGAGGGCCCAGCAGAGCGCATGCTCGCGTGCCCCACCGCCGACGACGAGCGTCTTCATTCGGCATCGCTCCCCGACGGAATTCCGAAGGCCGCCGCGCCGTCGAGTGCCACGCTCCGGACCCTCCCATCATGACGTGTCCTAAAGTCGCGCCAGTTGCTATCCTGTCGCCCGTGGGCACATCAACCACCTTCGCCCTTTCTCCGGAGAGCGCTCGATGAGCGAGATGGCGCGGATCGGCATTCTGGGTGCAAGTGGCTACACCGGCGCGGAGCTGCTCCGCCTGCTGGGCGACCACCCGCGCGCGGAGATCCGTGCCCTCACGGCAGAGCGTCAGGCGGGCAAGGCGATCGGCGAGGTGTTTCCTCAGCTCGCCGTCTACGATCTGCCGCGGCTCAGCCGGATCGAGGAGATCGACGTCACCGCGCTGGACGTCGTCTTCTGCTGCCTGCCGCACGGCACGACGCAGACGATCATCAAGGCGCTGCCGAGGGGCCCCAAGGTCGTCGATCTTTCAGCCGACTTCCGACTGCGCGATCCGGCTGCCTACGAGGCGACCTATGGCCATCCGCATCAGGCCCTCGAGGCGCAGGCCGATGCCGTCTACGGCCTGACCGAGCATTATCGGGAGGCGATCCGGAGGACCTGGCTCGTCGCCAATCCGGGCTGCTACACGACGACGGCCGAGCTGCCGCTCGGCCCGCTCCTCAAGGAGCGGCTGATCGACCCCGATGCCCTGATCATCGACGCCAAATCGGGCGTCAGCGGCGCCGGGCGCGACGCCAAGCAGGGAAGCCTCTTCACCGAGGTGACCGAAGGCGTGCACGCCTACGGGGTCGCCACGCACCGGCACACGCCCGAGATCGAGCAATGTCTGGGCGACTTCGCCGGCAGGCCGCTGACCGTGACGTTCACGCCACACCTCATGCCGATGAGCCGCGGCATCCTCGCCACGATCTATGTCCGGCTCGTCGCGGGGGCCGGGCCCGGCGACCTCCAGGCCTGCCTGGAGCGGAGCTATGCGGAGGAGCCGTTCGTCCGCGTGCTGCCCTTCAAGACGCTGCCGGCGACGCGTCACGTGCGCGGCACCAATCTCTGCCTGATCGGCGTCCATCCGAGCCGTGTGCCCGGCCAGGCGATCCTCGTCAGCGTGACGGACAATCTCGTCAAAGGTGCCTCGGGACAGGCCATCCAGAACATGAACGCCATGCTCGGCCTCGACGAGAGGCTGGGCCTCGGCCAGCGCGCCCTCTTTCCCTGAGCGCGGGAGGCCGGCCCTGAGCGCGGGAGGCAGACGCCCGGTCGAGCTCGCCGACATCCGGGCCGCGGCCGGACAACTCGCGGGCCAGATCGAGCGCACGCCCTTTCTCCATTCCCGCACGCTCTCGGAGATCACCGGCGCCGAGCTCTGGCTCAAGTTCGAGAATCTCCAGTACACGGCGTCGTTCAAGGAGCGCGGCGCCCTCAACCGGCTGGCCCAGCTCTCGCCCGGACAGCGGGCCGGGGGCGTGGCGGCGATGTCGGCCGGCAATCATGCCCAGGGGGTGGCGTACCACGCCCGGCGGCTCGGCATCCGGGCCGTGATCGTCATGCCCGAGACCACGCCCTTCGTGAAGATCGAGAACACCCGCAAGCTGGGCGCCGAGGTCGTGCTGCGGGGCGAGACGGTGGACGACGCCGCGGCGCATGCCCGGGCGCTGGTCGCGGAGCAGGGGCTCACCTTCATCCACCCGTTCGACGATCCGGAGATCATCGCCGGCCAGGGCACGGTGGCGCTGGAGATGCTCGAGGACGTCCCCGACCTCGACGTCATCGTCGTGCCGGTCGGCGGCGGCGGGCTGGTGAGCGGCATCGCGACGGCGGCCAAGGCCCTTCGCCCGACCGTGGCGGTGATCGGCGTCGAGGCGGCGCTTTTCCCCTCGGTGGCCCGGCGGCTGCGTGGCGAGCCGGCGGCGCAGGGCGGCCCGACCATGGCCGACGGCATCGCGGTCAAGCATCCTGGCGCCCTCACCCTGGCGATCATCGAAAGGCTGGTCGACGACGTCCTGCTCGTCGACGAGCCGGAGATCGAGGCCGCCGTCCTGCAGCTCCTCGAGATCGAGAAGACGGTGGTCGAGGGGGCGGGCGCGGTCGGGCTCGCGGCGGTGCGCGGCGACCCGGAGCGCTTCCGCGGGCGCCGCGTCGCCCTCGTGCTCTCGGGCGGCAACATCGACAGCCGGCTGCTGTCGGCGGTGATCCTGCGCGGGCTGGTCCGCTCGGAGCGGCTGGTGCGCTTCAGGATCACCGTTCCGGACAGCCCGGGCAGCCTGGCCCGGCTGACCGTCGCCATCGCCGATCAGGGCGGCAATGTGGTCGATGTGGCCCATCAGCGGGCCTTCGCCCGCCGCTCGGTGAAGCAGGCCGACATCGACGTGACGATGGAGACACGCAACGCCGCCCATGCCCATGAGATCGCCGCCGCCCTGGATGCCCTGGGGTTCCTGGTCGTGCGGCTCGGCGACGAGGGTGCCACGGGTCTCTAGCCTTCGCTCTCCATAGGAATTTTATCTTTACTTTTCGCATGCGCTGCGTTATCGTTCCTGAGATGCGCCACCGCGGTCTCGGCGCTCAACCGCGAAGGAACCCGCGGACGTGCGCGTGCTGCTGGTCGAGAATGACGTGGCGGACGCTCTTCTCCTCGAGGAGGCGCTCGGACCCCACCACGATGTCCGGACGATCTCCGGGCTCCGCGACGGGCTCCGCCGGCTCGTCACCGACGAGTGGCGGCCGGACGTCATCGTGGTCGATCCGGGCCGGGACGACGGCGAATCGGCCGCCGACCTCGAGAGCCTGAGGGCCACGGTGCCGGAGATCCCGATCCTGCTCAGCGCCGCCGGGCTCATCGACGCGCTGGGTCGCCAACGGGGCCTGCTGGCGGACATGGCGCCGATCGGGGCGCCGGAGGAGATCGTGCTGCTGCGCGCCCTGGCCGAGCAGCAGCGCAGCTTCAACCGCATCATCGCGACCCAGCGGATGCAGATCATGGCCGAGATCGAGAAGGTGGCGATCCAGGCGGCGGAGACGGTGGTGTCGCGGGCGGTCGATCAGCTCATGGCCCGGCTGGGCTTCGACGACACCGAGGGCGTCCGCCTGGCCGTCCGGCTCGCGCGCGGCTGGGAGGCCGCCAAGGCGCGCTTCGTCTCCGCGCTGGCGACCGGGATCGCCTCCGCCCTTCTGGTGGCGCTCGGCGCCGGCATCATCGCCATGCTGCGCCAGAACTCGACGAAATGAGACGGTAGCGCGCCGATCTCCAAATCGCTCGGCCGATCCACCGACATCGGGCTGTCGAAGGCTCGGCTGGCCCCCGGGCTCCGCACCTGATCTGCGGACGCCCTGCAACCGTATAGGGAGCGAATGGCAAGAGGGCCTCAATGGCACAGGTCTGCTCGTTCGAGGCGCCCGGAACCGCGTTATGGTCTATTGTGCCCCGCCAGCGACGGCGTTTCAGTGGGCAAATGAGCATAGCCGACGACAGTCGGGAACGGTCTCTCGAGGCCGACGCCCGGGCGACCGCCGAGCATCGGGACGGCGAGGCCTTCCGTCGGCTGTTCAATCACTATGCGCCGCGCGTGAAGTCCTATCTGAAGCGCCTCGGTGCCAGCGAGGAGGTGGCCGAGGAACTGATGCAGGAAGTGATGCTGACGATCTGGCGGCGGGCCCATCAGTTCGACCCGGCCAAAGCCGCCCTCAGCACCTGGGTCTTCACCATCGCCCGCAACAAGCGGATCGACGCGATCCGCCGGGAGCGGCGACCCGAGATCGATCTCGAGGATCCTCTGATCGAGCCGGACACGGCGCCGCGCGGCGATCGCTACGCCGAGGTGGCGCAGCTGTCACGGGCGATGATGAAGGCGGTCCGAACGCTGCCGGAAGAGCAGAGCCGGCTTCTGACGATCTTCTATTTCGAGGAGAAGACGCACAGCACCATCGCCGAGGAGCTCGGCCTGCCGCTCGGCACGGTGAAGTCGCGCCTGAGGCTGGCGCTGGCCAAGCTCCGCCTGGTCATGAGGGGGGTCGAGGAATGACCCTGGATATCTCGCTGGACGATCTCCTGATCGCCCATGCCGCTGGAAAGCTGGCCGAGCCCGTGGCGCTGGTCATCGCGACGCACCTGTCGCTCTCGCCGACCAGCCGCCGACGCTATGCCGGGTACGAGGCGGCGGGCGGCGTGCTGCTCGACGCCCTGCCAGGGGAGGATCCGGGTCCCGGGGCCTGGGATCGGCTGGTGGCGCGTCTGGGCGAGCCCGACGCGCCGCCGGCGGCGCCGGGGCCGGTGGCCGCGACCCGGCTGCCGAGGCCGCTCTCGGACTATGTTCCCGGGGGCCTGGACGCGATGAAATGGCGGCACTACGGGCCGGCGTCCGAGGCCGATCTCGCGATCGACGGGCCCGGCTACCGGACCCGCCTCATCCGCCTCAAGGCCGGACGGGGCATCCCGCGCCACACGCATGGCGGCAGCGAGCTGACCCTGGTGCTCGAAGGCGCCTTCACCGACGGAACGGGCCACTATGGTCGGGGCGATCTCGCGATCGCCGACGGCACGGTGGACCATCGGCCGGTGGCCGACGAGGGCCAGGACTGTCTCTGCCTCGCCGTGACCGACGCGCCGCTGCGCCTCACCGGCCCCATCGGACGGTTCTTCAACCCGTTCATCCGGATGTGACGTGGCCGGCGGAGGGTTGCTCCGCCGCCGCCAGCATCGCGCGCAGGAACTTGCCGCCTTCGGCGATGCCGAACGGATCCATGCTGTGCGGCAGGCCGGGCCGCACGATCCACTGCACCGGAACGCCCTCGGCCTGAAGAGCGCTCACCGCGAGCGGCAGCGAGTCGACCGGCACGACATCGTCGGCGTCGCCGTGGACGAGCATGACGGGCGGTCGGGAGCGGATCTCCGCGGTCAGCGTCTCCGGCCCGATGAGGCCGCCCCGAGAAGCCGAGCACGGCGCCGATCGGCCGGGAGCGTCGCGGAGCCACGTGGAGCGCCATCATCGTGCCTTGCGAGAAGCCCAGCAGCGCCAGCCGCGAGGGCGGCAGGCCATGGCGCTCGAGGAGCGCGTCCAGATAGGCGTCGAGCGGTGCCGCCGCTCGGCGCGCACCGGCCAGCATCCGCGCCGGCGAGCGATCCTGGACGCTGAACCATTGCCGGCCGTAGGGCGCCATGTCGCAGGGCTGCGGCGCGTCGGGGGCGAGGAAGGCGGCGTGGGGCAGGATCTCGGCGAGCATCGGCGCCAAGCCGATCAGGTCCTGCCCGTCCGCGCCGAGGCCATGGAGGAGCACGACGAGCTCCCGGGGCGGGCCGCCCGCCCGGGGTGGCGTCGATGGGCCGTGCAGCATGCCGTCGTCCCTGCTTGCGGCGGTGACACTTGCGCCGTTGCCGGCGGCGCATAATGATCCGCGCGAGCCTCGACCTCAATCCGTGCGTGGATGGACCCTCGTGAGCTTTTCGACGACGCCGTCGCCGTCCCTCGCCGGCCGCGATTTCGTGCCGTTGCCGGACGACGGGGCAGCCGGCCATGAGACCCGTTTCGCCCCGAGCCCGACCGGCTACCTCCATATCGGCCACGCCTACGCGGCCCTCTTCGCCTATGAGGCCGCCCGCGCGTCGGGCGGCGCCTTTCACCTGCGGATCGAGGACATCGACGCGCAGCGCTGCCGCCCCGAGTTCGAGCACGCGATCCTCGAGGATCTGCGCTGGCTGGGCCTCGGCTGGGCCGGCACGGCGATGCGCCAGTCCGACCGAATGCCGGTCTATGCGGCGGCCCTCGGCCGGCTCTTCGAGCTCGGCCTCGTCTATCCCTGCTTCTGCTCCAGAAAGCAGATCAGAGCCGAGGTCGAGGAGGCGGGCCGGGCCCCGCACGGGCCGGCCGGCGAGCTCGTCTATCCGGGCATCTGCCGCCGCCTGGATCAGGCGGAGCGCGACTATCGCCGGGCGCACGGCGAGCCGTTCGCCTGGCGGCTCGACGTCGGCCGGGCCCTCGGCCTGACCGGACCGCTCTGGTGGTACGATATCCGGGGCGGCTGGGTCGCCGCCGATCCGGCATCGCACGGCGACGTGGTGATCGCCCGGAAGGACACGCCGACGAGCTATCATCTGGCCGTCACCGTCGACGATGCGGCGCAGGGCGTCACCCTGGTGACCCGCGGCGAGGATCTCTTCCAGGCCACCCATGTGCACCGCCTGCTCCAGGCGCTGCTGGAGCTGCCGACGCCCAGCTACTATCACCACAATCTCGTGGCCGACAGCGGCGGGGCGCGCCTCTCGAAGCGCAACCGCGCCGTGACGGTCCGCCACCTCCGGGACAGCCGCCGCACGCCGGACGACGTCTGGAGGATGATCGGCCTCGAGCTGCCGGCACCGGTGCCCGCCGGCTGGTGATCCGCCGGCTGCTCGGGCTGCTCCTTCTCCTGTCGGCGGTCGGCTGCGCCTCGGCGCCCCCGCCGCCCGCGATCGCGACGGCCCCCTCCGAGACTTGGGGTCCGAAGGGCCGGCCCTCAGCCATCGTTATCGCGCTGCACGGATTCAACGACCTCAAGAGCGCCTTCGCGGGGTTCGGCCCCTATGCGGCGCGGCAGGGTGTGCGGGTGATCGCCTACGACCAGCCGGGATTCGGGGAGCAGCCCGACCGGGGCTCGTGGCCGGGCACGGCGGCCCTCGACGAGGCGCTGGCGGTCCAGATCCGTCGGGCGCGGATCGAGGCACCGGGGGTGCCCCTCTTCGTCCTGGGCGAGAGCATGGGCGCGGCCGTGGCGGTGACGGCCCTGACCCCCGCGAACGCCCCGCAGGTCGACGGCGTCATCCTCGCTGCACCGGCCGTCTGGGGCGGCACCACCCTGAGCCCGCTCTACCGGGTGCTGCTCCGCATCATCGGCACCATCGCGCCGGGCCTCCAGCTCACCGGTCAGGGCCTGGGCGTCCAGGCCTCGGACAACGCCGCCATGCTGATGACCCTCGGCCTGGACCCCCTGTTCATCAAGGCGACGCGGGTCGAGGCCATCGACGGGCTGGTGCGGCTCATGGACGAGGCGCGGTCCAGGGCCCCCGACCTCGAGACGCCGACCTTCGTGCTGATCGGCGAGCAGGACCAGATCATCCCGCCGGCGGCGCAATGGACCTTCGTGCGCAAGATCGGCGCCAGCCGATGCACGGTCGCGGCCTATCCGAACGGTTGGCACCTCCTGCTCCGCGACCATGATCGGCAGCTCGTATGGGACGACATCCTCGCCTGGGTCGGGCGCCGGGCACCGCCGTCCGGCCTCGCGGACCCCTGCCGGCCACCCTCCCCGACCCCGGTCGCTGCTTACGATCCTTTAAGGTTTCGCAGCGCAGCATCAGGTTGACTCGCGGTGAGCCCCCGACCAGCATCCGCGCCGCCGCAGCCGGATGCGGACCTCGAGTGGCGCCGGCCGCAGCCCGCGCCGTCGCGGCCAGCGCCGGGACCGCGGATGGCGTGCGCACGGGGGAGATGAGATTTGGCCGATCCTTCCGTCATGGCGCAGGCCGTGCTCCTCGGCGTCGTCGAGGGGGTGACCGAGTTCCTTCCGGTCTCGTCGACCGGGCATCTCATCCTCGCCAACTATTTCGTCGGCCTTCCGGACCCGCTGGGCAAGATCTTCGAGGTGGTGATCCAGCTGGGCGCCATCCTCGCCGTCGTGGTGCTCTACTGGGGCAGGCTCTGGGGTGCGGCGGTCACCTTGCCGAGCAGCGCCAGGTCGCGCCACTTCGCCCTGTCGGTCGTCCTGGCCTTCCTGCCGGCGGCGGTCATCGGCGCGGCCCTGCACGACTATATCAAGCGCGTGCTGTTCTCCCCCTGGATCGTCGCGACGATGCTCGTGGTGGGCGGCGTCGCCATCCTGCTGATCGAGCGCCTGACGCTGCGGCTGCGGCATCACGAGTTCGACGCGCTGCCGATCGGCACGTCGGTCGGCGTCGGCTTCTTCCAGTGCCTCGCGATGATCCCCGGGGTCTCGCGCTCGGCGGCCACGATCCTCGGCGCCATGCTGCTCGGGGTCGACCGCCGGGCCGCGGCCGAATTTTCCTTCTTTCTGGCGATCCCGACGATGCTGGGCGCCACCGTCCTCGACCTCTACAAGGGCCGGGCCGCGCTGACGGGCCACGACTACGAGGTCATCGCGGTCGGCTTCGTCGTCGCCTTCGTCTCGGCGGTGATCGTCGTCCGCGCCTTCGTGGCCTTTCTCCAGCGCCACACCTTCGTCGTCTTCGGCTGGTACCGCATCCTGATCGGCCTCGCGATGATGCTCGTCCTTCGGCACTATGCCTGAGGCTGCCCCGCCCCCGGCGCGAGTGCCGCCCCCGGAGACCTCCTCGTGAGCGACGATCCCGAGCTGTCCCGCTGGAACGAGCGCTTCTCGGGCAGCGACTACTATTTCGGCACCCGGCCGAGCCCTCTGCTGGTCGCGCACCGCTCGCTGCTCGTCGAGGGCGGCAGCGCGCTCGCCGTGGCCGACGGCGAGGGCCGGAACGGCGTCTGGCTGGCCGAGCAGGGCCTCGAGGTCCTGTCGATCGACTTCTCCGAGCCGGCGCTGGACAAAGCCCGCGCGCTCGCCGCGGCCCGCGGTATCGCGATCCGCACCGAGCGGGCCGATCTCGCCGTCTGGGAGTGGGGCGCCGAGCGCTTCGACGTGATCGCCGCCATCTATATCCAGTTCGCGAAGCCGCCGGTGCGCCAGCGGATCTTCGCCGGCATGGTCCGTGCCCTGAGGCCCGGCGGCCACCTCTTCCTGCAGGGCTACCGGCCGGAGCAGCTCGCCTACGGCACGGGCGGCCCGCCCTTCGTCGAGAATCTCTACACGAGCGACATGCTCCGCACGGCCTTCGGCGCGCTCGAGATCCTCCAGCTCCGGGAGCACGACTCGGTCGTCGCCGAGGGTCGTGGGCACAAGGGCATGTCGGCGCTGATCGATCTCGTCGCCCGGAAGTAGGCGGGGTCAGCCCGGCGCCACGGCGACATCGAGAAGGGCCGGGCGCCGCTCGCGGCGGACCGCCTCGAGCGCCCGGCCGAGAGCGCCCTCCAGCTCGGCGCCGCTCTCGACCCGCTCGGCGTGGGCGCGGCTGGCGCGGGCGATCATCGCATAGTCGGGGGCCGGCGCCAGCGAGGTCAGCGGCATGCGGTTGGCCCGCACGGCGTGACCGTCGGGATAGACCGCCGTGGTCGATTTCCGCACCGCGTCCCAGACGCCGTTGTTGAAGACGACCGTCAGCACCGGCAGGCCCAGCGCCTCGGCCAGCTGGTGGCAGGCGACGGGGTTGGCGAACAAGTAGGAGCCGTCGCCGACGCAGGCCAGAACGAGGCGATCGCGGTCGGCGAGCTGGGCGCCGAGCGCCGCCGGCAGGCCCCAGCCCAGCCCGCCGGCGAGCGAGTGGCCGAAGAGGGTTCCGGCCCGCTCGAAGGCCATCACCGAGGGATCGCAGGCGAGCTCGTTGAAGACGACCGCGTCCTTGCCGATCCGGTCCGCGATGGTGCGGCTCACGAACGCCGCCGACATGGGCCGTCCGCCGCCCTTGGCCGCAGCGTCGAGACGTGCCGCGCGAGCCTCGCCGTTGGCGCGGGCGATACGCTCGCGGCGTGTCGCGATCGCCGACTCGTAGCCGGTGAGCCGCGCCGCGAGCGGGCCGCTCAGCGCCTCGAGGATCGTCGCCACGTCGCCCTGCAGCGTCACGTCGGCCGGGAAGCCGCGCACCGGGATCGCGGCGAAGAGCGGGTCCGGCCCCGCCTGGATGATGCGGCAGCCGGGCCGCGGCGCCTGGCGCTGGGGAATCCAGGGCACGAGCGCGTCGAGCACGAGAACGGCATCGGCCTCGGCGAGCAGCCGGCCGGGATCGAAGCCCGCGTGCATCGGATGGGCGCTCGGCAAGGCGATGCGGGACGCCCAGAACTCGACGACCGGGATGGCGAAGCGCTCGGCGAAGGCGGCGAGCGCGCCGAAGCCTTCGCCCCCGCGCCCGGCCCGGGCCGTGACGATCATAGGGCGCTCGGCCTCGGCCAGGATCTCGGCCGCCGCCTCGAGCGATGCCGTGCCGGGTGCCATGTCGCCGACGACGACCTGCAGCGGCCGCTCCGGCAGGGACAGGCCGGCCAGCGGCGCGCACAGCACCTCGCGCGGCAGGCTCATATAGACGGGGCCGATGGGCGCGCTCGAGGCGATCGCCAGCGCCCGGTCGACGAGCAACGGGATCTGGTCCCCGAGCCGCAGCTCGTAGTCCCATTTCACGACCTCGCGCAGCATGCCGGCCTGGTCGCGCATCTCCTGGCCCCAATGGATGCCCAGATCGCGCGAGCCCAGATGCCCGCTCTCGGTCAGAGGCGTCCGTCCGGAGAGGACGAGCATCGGCACGTTCTCGCGGGCGGCGTTGATGATGCCCATCAGCGCGTTGGCCAGCCCGACATTGACGTGCATCATGACCGCCTGCGGCCGGCCGGTGACGAGCCAGTAGCCGTGCGCCATGGCGACCGCCGCGGTCTCGTGGGGCACGACCACCGCCTCGGGCATCGCCAGCCCGGCCGCAGCGCCACGCGTCAGGCCCTCGATCAGCGGCGCGCAGTCCGTGCCGGCGTTGGTCAGGAGATAGTCGACACCGCGCAGGCGCAGCTGGACGAGCAGCGCCTCGGCAACCGACTGGACGTCGAACGCGATCGTCTGCATGGGACGGCCTCTGTGGCTCTTGGACACCGACTCGGCCCCAGCATGCCAGGAAGGAGAAGGGCTGGCGAGCCGTGTGGCGAGGTCCTCGACCTAAGCTTCCGGTCCTCCGCAGCGTCGGATGGCCGCAGCGTCCGGCCGGGGGCGCCGTGGATTCGTCCATCGGACGTAGGGCTTGGCCGAGGTGCGGCGCCGCGATCCACACCGGCCTCAACAGGACTGTCCACGAATCTGTGGATAAACTGTCATCTTGACGTCACGAGCCTCTCGACATCTCTCCGATGCGGCTCGGCCCTTTCCCTCTGCCGAACGGACCATGGCGCCGATGGCGATCCCCGATCCGACGACGAGCGAGAACGCTCGCCTGCGCCGCCTGGCCGCGGTCGCGAGCCTCTCGGTGGCGGTCGTCCTCGTCCTGCTCAAGCTGGTGGCTGCCCTGCTCACGGGCTCGGTCGCGGTCCTGAGCTCGCTCGTCGACAGCATCGCCGACGTCGGCGCCTCCGCGATCACCTTCCTCAGCATCCGGGTCGCGCTGCAGCCGCCCGACCGCCGGCACCGCTACGGCCACGGCAAGGCCGAGGCGCTGAGCGCGCTCGCCCAGGGGGCCCTCGTCGCCGGCTCCGGCCTCTTCGTCCTGATCGGCGCCGGCCGGCATCTGCTGATCCCGGAGCGGGTCGACTTCGACCGGCATCGGCCTCGCCGTGATGGTATTCGCGACCCTGGTGACCATGGGCCTCGTCCTGTTCCAGCGCCACGTCGTGCGGCGAACGGGCTCGCAGGCCATCGGCGCCGACCGTCTGCACTATCTGAGCGACCTCTTCACCAACCTCGGCGTGATCGTCTCGCTCCTCGCCTCCCGCTGGCTGGACGCGCTGTGGATCGACCCGCTCGTCGGTGCCGCGATCGCCCTCTACCTGCTCAAGAGCGCCTTCTCGATCGTCGCGGGTGCCATCGCCACGCTGATGGACCACGAGCTGCCGGCGGCGGACCGCGAGCGGATCGCAGCCGTCATCCGCGGTCACGCCGAGGTGCACGACCTGCACGACCTCAGGACGCGCGAGGCCTCGGGGACGCGCTTCATCGAGTGCCATATCGAGCTGGACGGCGCCATGACCGTCCGCGCGGCCCACGACGTCACCGACGCGCTCGAGGACGAGCTCGGCCGCCTCTTCGCGGACGCCGAGATCATCATCCACCAGGAGCCCGCGGGGCTCGAGGATGCCCGCCTCGACGACCGGATCCGCGCGGCGTCCGCCCCGCCCGGCGCCTGAGCCCTGGACGATCGTATCGGGGTCGTGAACGTCCGGACCCTTCCACCGGCGACCCCATCGGCCACATGATCGCCGGGAGCCGGACCCCGAACCCACGTCTCGGGGAACGGCGTCGCGGGAGATGGGCATCGGGCAGATGATCGACACGGACGTTCTCGTCATCGGCGCGGGGTCGGGCGGGCTCAGCGTCGCCGCGGGCGCGGTCCAGCTCGGAGCGCGCGTCGTCCTCTGCGAGATGGCCAGGATGGGCGGCGACTGCCTGAACTATGGCTGCGTGCCCTCGAAATCGATGATCCGGGCGGCCGAGATCGCCCATCTGGTGCGAGGCGGCGCCCGCTTCGGCGTCAACGGTCACGAGCCGAGGGTCGACTATCTGGGCGTGCGCCAGCACGTCCGGAGCGTGATCGAGGGGATAGCCCCCCAGGACAGCGAGGAGCGCTTCAGGGGCCTGGGCGTGCGGGTGGTCCGTGCCGCGGCCCGCTTCGTCGGGCCCACCGAGGTCGAGGCCGACGGCGAGCGGCTCCGGGCCAGGCGGATCGTCGTCGCCACGGGCTCGAGGCCCGCCGTGCCGCCCATCCCGGGGATCGAGGAGGTTCCCTACCTCACCAACGAGACCATCTTCGAGCTGGCCGACAGGCCCGAGCATCTGATCGTCATCGGCGGCGGCCCGATCGGCGTCGAGCTGGCCCAGGCCCATCGTCGCCTCGGCGCCCGGGTCACGCTGCTCGAGCGCTTTTGCATCATGCCCAAGGACGATACCGACGCGGTCGGCGTCATCCGCAAGGCCATCGTCGACGAGGGCGTGCAGCTGATCGAGCGGGCGGAGATCAGCGAGGTCGGCGCCGAAGGCAATGGCGTCGCCGTCCGCTACCGCGCGGGCGACGGCAGCGAGGCCCGCACGGTCGGCAGCCATCTGCTCGTCGCGGCCGGTCGCAGAGCCAATGTCGAGGGCCTCGATCTCGAGGCCGCGGGCGTCGCCTATTCGGCCAAGGGCGTCGGAGTCGACGCCCGCCTCAGGACCAGCAACCCCAAGGTCTATGCGATCGGCGACGTCACCGGCCAGTTCCAGTTCACCCACATGGCCGCTCACCACGCGAGCGTCGTCGTCCGCAACATCCTGTTCAGGCTGCCCTCGAAGGTCGACATGCGGGCGGTGCCCTGGGTCACCTATACCGATCCGGAGCTGGCGCAGGTCGGGATCACCACGGCGATGGCGGCCGATCGAGGCATCGCCGTCGAGACGGCTCGCGCCGACTTCACGGAGATCGACCGCGCCCGCACGGAGGGGGAGACGCTCGGCTTCGCCAAGATCCTGGTCGATCGGCGCGGCCGCGTGGCGGGGGCGACGGTCGTCGGCCCGCGAGCCGGCGAGCTCATCCAGATCTGGGGCCTCGCGATCCGGGAACGGGTCAGGCTCTCCCATGTCGCCCAGATGATTCTCCCCTATCCGACGCTCGGCGAGATCAACAAGAAGGTCGCCGGGAGCTATTTTGCGCCGAAGCTCTTCAGCGAGCGGACGCGGGGGCTCGTCCGCCTCCTGCTGCGCCTACCCTGAGCCAAGGAAGCCGGATCATGGATGCCGACAGTCTGCGCACCCTCCAGGCGCCCCTCAAGGAGCGCTACCGAGCCGATCCCTCGGCCGGGCTCGTGACGCTGCGTGCGAGCGGCGCCGTCGGCAGCGGCGACCTCGTCTGCAAGGTGCAGACCGGGCGGGCGCTCGTCGAGGCCGGGCTTCATCCGGCGACGGGCGGCTCGGGTCTGCAGGCCTGCTCGGGCGACATGCTGCTCGAGGCGCTCGTCGCCTGCGCCGGGGTGACCCTCTCGGCCGTGGCCACGGCGCTCGGCATCGAGGTCCGGGGCGGCACCGTGCGGGCCGAGGGCGATCTCGACTTCCGCGGGACCCTCGGCGTCGACAAGGCGGCGCCCGTGGGCTTTCGGGACATCCGGCTCGCCTTCGAGCTCGACACGGACGCCGCCGAGGACCAGCTGCAGACGCTGCTGCGTCTCACCGAGCGCTACTGCGTCGTGCTGCAGACCCTGCGGACCGCGCCGCCGACCAGCGCCACCCTCGGCCGCAGCGCCTGAGCCGGCCTCGACGCCGGACCGCAGCCGTGCAAGATCGCCCGGCCGTCGGTCTTCGGAGACGCTCGATGCGATACGTGCCATCGTCCATGCGGTGCTTGCGGTCATGGTTTCTGGTCGTCGCGCTCGCGGCAGCGGCGCTCGCTTACGCGGCGCACGCCGCCGCACCGACGGAGCAGCTCGTCATCGACGCCGCGAAGGCGCCCGTGACGTTCGTCGTCGAGATCGCGGCGACGCCGGAAGCGCGGCAGCAGGGCCTGATGTTTCGCGAGCATCTCGCCCCCCTGCACGGCATGCTGTTCGACTTCGGCACGACCCGCCCGGTGGCGATGTGGATGAAGAACACCAAGCTGCCGCTCGACATGATCTTCATCGACCGGGCGGGGCTGATCACGAGCATCGCCGCGGACACGGTGCCGGAATCGGAGACGATCATCCCCTCCCAGGGGCCCGTGCGGGCGGTGCTCGAGATCGGCGCCGGCGAGAGCGCCCGGCTCGGCATCCGAACGGGCGACCGGGTCCGCTACGCGCTGTTCCCGGGAAGCTAGGCGGGCCGGCGGGGCACCTCCGCTACGGCAGGTTCTCGATCGTCAGAGGCGGCAGGGGCTCGGCCGGATCGATCCCGAAGACCCGGCAATAGAAGGCGAGCTCGGCCAGGAGCGCCTTCTGGATCGTCTCGGCCTTCCTGAAGCCGTGGCCCTCCCCGGGAAAGGCGAGGTAGGCGACCGGCAGGCCCTTCCGGCGCAGCGCCGCGACCATCGCCTCGGCCTGGTTCGGCGGCACCACCTTGTCGTCCAGGCCCTGCAGGAAGATCGCGGGACAAGACAGGCGCTCGGTGAAGTGGATCGGCGAACGCTCGCGATAGAGATCGGCACGGCCGGGATAGGGCCCGATCAGCCGGTCGAGATAGCGGCTCTCGAACTTGTGGGTGTCCCGGGCCAGCGCCTCGAGGTCGCCGATCCCGTAGTAGCTGGCACCTGCCTTGAACACATCGGTGAAGGTCAAGGCACAAAGGGTGGTGTACCCGCCTGCGCTGCCGCCCGCGATCACGAGGCGGGCCGGATCGGCCAGGCCCTCCTCGACCAGATGGCGGGCGGCGGCGACGCAGTCCTCGACGTCGGCGATGCCCCAGGCGCCGTCCAGGGCGCGTCGGTAGGCGCGCCCGTAGCCGGAGCTGCCCCGATAGTCGACGTCGACGATGGCGAAGCCGCGGCTGGTCCAGAACTGGTAGGCGAGGCGCAGGGAGGGCGAGGCGGCGCTGGTCGGCCCGCCATGGCTGCGGACGATGAGCGGCGGCCGCTCGTCGGCCGGCGCCTCCTGCTCGGGGCTCGTCGGCGGATAGTAGAAGGCGTGGGCCGTCTGGCCCCCGGCGGTGGCGAAGCTGATGGCTCGCGGCTCCGCGATCCAGGTCGAATTCGAGGGAGAGCGCGCCGGCAGTGGCGATGACGGTCGCGGCACCAGTCCGGGGCTCGACCTCGACCAGGGCCGCCGGCGCCGCGGACGAGCCCGCGATGAGGACGACCCGGCCGGCATCGCAGGCGACGCCGCCCATGTCCGAGTAGGGCAGGTCGAACGACCTCGCCTCGCGCCCGTCCGTGCGCACTATCCACAGCCGGGAAAAGCCTGCCTCCGTCACCGTGCCGACCACCGTATCGGTGTCGACGAAGCCGTACCACCGCGCGCCGAGCTGCCAGAGGGGGCCGCCCATCTCGCCCGGTGGTGTCGCCACGGCCTCGACGGTGCCGTCACCGAGCCGATAGAGGCTCCACCGTCCGGCCCGATCGGAGAGGAAGTAGAGCCGGCCGTCGGGACCCCATTCGGGCTGCAGCACCGCCTCCTCGGGGCCGCCGGCCACCGCCCTGGGCTCCCCCGGGCGGCCCTCGGCATCGAGGTCGGCGAGCCAGAGGGTGGTACCGTCCCAGGGCATCGCGGGATGGTCCCAGGTCAGCCAGGCGAGCCGCCGACCGTCGGGGCTCGGCCGCGGATAGGCGAAGAAGTCGTGGCCCTCGGCCAGGATCGTGCCCTCGTCGGGCTCGCCTTCGAGAGGCACGGCCACGAGCGTCGTCCGGGGCTCGCCGCCCGCCCGATGATCCTCCCGGACCGCGAGCACACGGCGGCGCTCCCTGTCGAGGACGAGGTCGCCGTAGCGCAGCTTGCCGCCGCTCTCGGGCGTGAGCGCCACCGGTGCCTCCCCGCCGAGGCGCCAGATCCGCTGGTCCACGAACCCGACGCCGAGGACGAGGTCGCCCTCGGCGACATAGGCGACGCCGCCATATTCCTGGACTCGGGTCCGCAGGTTGAAGGGCGCCTGCGTCACCTCCTCGCGGGCGCCGCAGGGACGCTGCCGCATCAGAGCCACGCGCCCGCCCTCCTGGGGGCGGCTCTCGCACCAGTAGGTGGTTCCGCCCGTCCGCCAGGGTGCGCTCAGGCCGACCTGACCGGCGGTCACGAGCTCGGCGCCGATCGGCGAGCGCCAGGTTCCGTAGGGTGCTGCGCGGCGGCTCCGGTTACTCAAGCTCCGTCCTCCCATGGCATGTCACGCTTCCCGGAGATGGCACGTCGCCGGGCCTCGACGAGGGCGCTCCGGCATGCTACCAAGCGTTCCCGTTTCGTTCTCATCAGGAGGGCTCGGCCATGTCCCTCACCACCTTCAAGGGTCGCGGCGCCACGCTCAACCCCGACGGCCGCTTCGAGCGGGCGCGTCGGGCGCTGGAGGACGATGGCTGGGGCGGGCTCGATGCGCTGAGCCTGGATCCGGCACCCCGCACGGAAATCTTCCGCGATACCTCGCGCACCGTCATCGCGCGCAACGACAGCCCCGACATTCCCTTCGACCAGTCGATCAACCCCTATCGCGGCTGCGAGCACGGCTGCATCTACTGCTACGCCCGCCCGAGCCACAGCTATCTCGGGCTCTCGCCCGGGCTCGACTTCGAGACCAAGCTTTTCGCCAAGCACGACGCCGCGGCCCTGCTGCGCGCCGAGCTGGCCAGGCCCGGCTATGCCGTCAAGGTCATCGCGCTGGGCGCCAACACGGATCCCTATCAGCCGATCGAGAAGCGACTCGGCATCACCCGCAGCATCCTCGAGGTGCTGCTCGAGGCCCGTCATCCCTTCGGCATCGTCACCAAGTCGGCCCTGGTGCTCCGGGATCTCGATCTCCTGACCGAGCTCAACCGGCTGTCCCTCGTGCGGGTGTTCGTCTCGGTGACGACGCTCGATCCCGATCTGGCGCGGGTGATGGAGCCGCGCGCCTCGGCCCCGTATCGCCGGCTGATGGCGGTCGAGCAGCTGGCCTCGGCAGGCATACCGGTCGGGGTCAACGTGGCGCCGATCATCCCCGGGATCAACGACATGGAGATCGAGCGCATCGTCGCCCGCGTGGCCTCCGCCGGCGCCGTCGGTGTCTCGCACGTGCTGCTCAGGCTTCCCCACGAGCTCAAGGACCTCTTCGGCGCCTGGCTCGAGGAGCATTTCCCCGATCGCGCCGACCGCGTCCTCTCGCTCGTGCGCCAATGCCGCGGCGGCCGCCTCTACGAGTCGGAGTTCGGGACGCGCATGAAGGGCACGGGCCCGATCGCCGACCTGATCCGCGACCGCATGCGGCGGGCCGCCATGCGCCACGGCCTGTCCGGCCGCCGCTACCCCCAGCGCACCGACCTCTTCCGCCCGCCGCGTCTGGACGGACAGATGGACCTGTTCCCGACGGCGAGCGAGGCCGTCAGACCGAGCGCCACGCGATGAGCGATCACCGGAGCCCCGACCCGGGATGTCGGCAGCCCGGCCGGGCGACCCCCTACGAGGATGCAGTCGACAGTCGGCGCGCTCGCTCAGGCCGCGGCGGGCAGGGGCTGGATGCGCTCCATCACCTCGAAGGCATCGTGACGGACATGGTTCCGGCGCATCTCCTCGCGGAGCATCTCCTCCGACACGATGCCCTTCTCGACGCATTCCTTGAGCAGGCCGAAGAAAAAGCGCTCCTGGTTCGGGTCGGGATGGCGCTTGTAGGCGCCGAGCCCGCCATAACGGCCGAGCAGGGATTCGCGGGCGCGCCGGTAGAGGCCGAGCAGCGGGATGGTCCCGCGCTTGGTCGAGGGCGTGAAGTCGACCGGAAGGCCCGTCTTCCAGGGCTGGGTCCAGCGCTTGGTGTTGTGGAGGAGCTTCGTCTGCGGCGTCAGCCGGTCGAAGTCGTTCCACTCCTTCTCGAGGAGGCCGACCGTCTCGACCGGCTCGAGCTCGAGCGAGATCCACTGCATGTAGTCGCGCTGGAGCTCGAACATCTCGTTGAACTGCTCCTCGCACCTCCAGTGCGTGAGCCTGGCGCAGTCGAGCAGCATGACCGAGGTGGCGAAGGCCTTGCCCGAGATGCCGCGTGGGCGGCACATCACGGCCTTGCCCTGCATGTCGCGGCGGAGCAGCTCCCACACGTCGCCGACCGCGAACACGTCCGGGTCGACGACGACGGCCCGGCCCTCGTAGCCCATGAGCTCTGGCGGCGTGAAGCGGAGCGGGGTGAAGGACTGGAGGTCCTCCATGAGCCATTCGCGCTTGAGCTTGTCGCGCAGGTAGATCTGGCCTTCCTTGGCCGCGAGGAACGGAAAGTCCTTCGTGTGGATGATCCGCACGTCGAGCTTGTCGGCGTTCCTGCTGTTGCGCCGCATCGAGTATTCCGACACCAGCGCGCCCAACATCTGGCGATGGTTGGTGTGGATGAAGACCGTGTCCTTCACGACAGTCTGCCCGCTCTCTGTGGTTGCGCCGCGCCCCTCAAGGTAGGGTGGGGCGGCCTCGTCCGCTAGGCTCCTGCGGCAACGGGCGCGTCGGCCTGGCTCGGCTCGCCATAGCCGAAGACGGGATCGAGCCGGTCCTCGACCATCGCCTCGATCGCCGCGGCCTCCTCGGCGCTGAAATAGTCGCGCCAGCCGCCGACCTTGCCTCGCCGTGTCTTGAACGAGTCGGGGTTCTTCCGGTCCTTGGCGACCATCCGCCCCCCGGAGAACCAGAAGGCCCGCCGCTCCTCGAGCTTGCGCATATTGTCGAACGAGGCGAAGCGCACGGCTTCCCCGATCTGCTCGGCCGTCCCGGGCGTGCCCATGAAGTCCAGCATCCGCCGGAGCTCCCGCTCGGGGTCGGCCTTCATGTCCTCGTAGCGCACGAGCAGGGCCCTGGGCAGAAGCGGCAGCGCCCGGGCCCAGCCGTTCATGAAGTCGACGACCTTGGCGAGGCCGGCCTCGTGGCGGGCCACGAACTCGAAAACGGAAACGTCCTGGCCGTGCTCGGGATAGTCGTTGATCGTCTTCTTGTGCGGCCGCATCCGGAACTGCCACTGGTGGAACTGCGAGACCGCGACGTCGGCTGGATGGCGGGCGAGCAGGATCACCTTGGTGTTCCGATAGTCCTCCTTGGTGTCGATATGGCCGGTGTAGTCCTTGAGATAGTTGTCGTGGGTGAAGAAGATGCGGGGGATGGCGGAATTGCGCAGGTGAAAATTGTCGAAGCCGATCAGGAGGCGGTCGCTGAGCCCGTGCCTAACCTGGAAGGCCCGGGAAAGCATCACCCGGAGCCAGGTGCGGCCACTCTTGCCGAACGACACGACGGTGACGTCGGCACGGCGCAGCTTGTCCGCCTGCTCGCGGCCCCTGATCCAGCGCTCGAGGCGGATCTTCCGCTCGGCCGGCAGGAAGAAGAGGGGGGTGAGCACGGCCCAGCGCTGCAGCCTCTTCGAGGCGCTGGACAGCGCCGGACGGACGACGGCGAGCATCAACGGCTTCCGGTGGACGGCCTTCGTTCAGAAGGGGGCCTCATACAAGTCCAGGCCCCGGGGCGCAATGTCACCATCGTCACACCCCGAGTGCCTAAGGGCCGCCGCCGGCGAAACGATGCCCTCAGTGGAGGGCCGGACTGGCGGAAAGGCCCTGGGTGCGGGTGCGCATGATCGCCCAGCGGGTGAGGCCGGCCCGCCATTCGCAGATGGCGAGGAACCGGAAGAACTCGCTCATGTGGTCGAACATCTCGGGCAGCCGGACGGCATGGCGCTCGGGCTCGATGATGCGGATCTCGTGGCTCGGGGCGAAGCGCTGGGCGAGGCTGTCCGTGACGTGGGGCACCAGCAACTCGTGGAGCTCGACGGTGACGTCGAGGTGGCGAAGCGCCGGGAAGCGGTCGGGGTCGAGCAGATCCGCCTCGGCACCCTCGATGTCGCAGAAGACGAGGCAACGCTGGCCTGCGAACCCTGAGAAATCCTCGCCCCGGAAGGTGCCCTGCACCTCGACCCGAGCGCCGACCCCGTTCGCTTCCGCGAGCCGCCGGCAGCCGGCCTGCCCCGAGCCGGAGTGGCGAACGACACACCCGCGCCAACCGTCCGTACGGCCCATGCGAGGCGTCCCTATGGAGGCGATCGATGCCCGAGGAGGTGATAGCCGAGGCACTGTCGCGGAACAATGCCCCGAGGAGAGCGGGCGCAGGGCAGCGGGTACCGACATATGACCAACGCGGGCCGCCGAAACGTCGGCAGACCCTCAGGCGCGTCGCCGACGGGACTTGGCGAAGGTGTCGAAGGCGACGGCCAGCACGATGATGACGCCGATGATGATCTGCTGCACGTAGGAGCTGACATTGTTGAGCACGAGGCCGTTGAGCAGCACGCCGATCAGCACCGTCCCGATGACCGTGCCGAAGATGGTGCCGAGGCCGCCGAACAGCGAGGTGCCGCCGATCACGACCGAGGCGATGACGGTGAGCTCGTAGCCGATGCCGGCCACGGCCTCCGCGGAGTTGAGCCGCGACGACAGCACGAAGCCGCCGAGCCCGGCGAGAAAGCCGATGATCACGTAAACCGACAGCGTCAGACGATCGACGTTGAGGCCGGAAAGCCGCGCTGCCTCGGGATTGCTGCCGATCGCATAGACGTGGCGCCCGTAGCGGGTTGCGCGCAGCACGATGTGCGCGATCACCGCGAGCAGCAGGAAGAGGATCACAGGCACCGGCACGGGCCCCACATAGCCCTGCCCCCACCAGCGATAGGCGTCGTCGAAGCCGCTGATCGGCCCGCCGCCCGCGAACAGCAGGGCGACGCCGCGGAAGGCCGACATGCCGCCCAGGGTGACGACGAAGGGCGGCACCTTGAGCTTGGTGATGGCGACGCCCTGGAGCCAGCCGGCCGCCGTGCCGGCGGCCAGCGCCGCGAGCACGGCGAGCGGCCAGCCATAGCCATGCGCCTCGGCGTCGGCGCCGGCCGTGAAGCGGTATTGAAGGCCGCCCTTGGCGACCGCGGCGGCGGCCAGCCCGGCGAAAGCCACGACCGAGCCGATCGAGAGGTCGATGCCGCGCGTCAGGATGACGAAGGTCATGCCGATCGCCAGGATCCCGTAGATCGAGACCTGCCGCATCACATTGAAGAGATTGAGCGGCCGGAGGAACCTCGGGTCGAGAATGGCGAAGCCGCCCATCAGCACCAGGAGGAAGATGAGGGGCGCATAGGAGGCCAGGAAGCCGAACAGGTCGAAGCCGTCGGGGCGGGCCTCCGTCTCCACCTTGGTGCTCATCTTCCGCCGTTCCCGCTCCCTGTTCGACGCGCGATGAGGACCCTGGATCGGATCGACGGTCAAGGGCCGCCGTGCCGCCCGGCGACAGCCGGAACCCGCTCGCCGGACCGAACGACCGTCACGGAGATGACCCTCATGCGGCGCGCGACGAGCCCCTGGTCATGAGCCGCATCAGTCGTTCCTCGCCCGCCTCGGACGCGGCGAGCTCGCCGGTGATCCGACCCTCGCACATGGCGACGATCCGGTCGCTGACGGTCAGCACCTCGGGCAGCTCGGAGGAGATCGCGATCACCGCCACCCCACTGTCGGCGAGCTGGTAGAGCAGCTGATGCACCTCGGCCTTGGCCGCCACGTCGATGCCGCGGGTCGGCTCGTCGACGATCAGCACCTTGGGCTGAAGCGCCAGCCACCGGGCGAGCACCACCTTCTGCTGATTGCCGCCCGAGAGGTTCGCCACCGACTGGCCGGCGCCCGCCATCTTGATGTTGAGCTTCCGGCGATAGTCCTCCACCAGCCGATCCTCGGCGGTGCCATCGACGAGACCGAGGACACGGCAGAGCTGGCCCAGCGCCGCGATCGAGACGTTGCTGCGCACCGCCAGCGCCAGGAACAGGGCCTGCTGCTTGCGGTCCTCGGGCACGAGGCCGATCCCGGCCCGGATCGCGTCGAGCGGCGATCGGATCCTCACCTCCCGCCCGTCGATCAGGATCCGCCCGCGGGCCACCGGATCGGCGCCGAAGATCGCCCGGGCGAGCTCGGTCCGGCCGGCGCCGACCAGCCCCGCCAGCCCCAGGATCTCGCCCCGGCGGACCTCGAGGGTCGCGTCCTCGACCACCGTCGCGTGCGGATTGGCGGGATCCCGGACCCGCGCCAGCCCTTCGATGCGCAGCGCTACCGAGCCCAGCGCCGCCGCGGCCCGATGGCGGAACAGCCGCTCGACCTCGCGACCGACCATCAGGCGGATGATCTCCTCGACCGAGGTGTCGGCGATGGCGCCGCCGCCGACGCGGCGGCCGTCGCGCAGCACGGTGAAGCGGTCGCAGATCTGCATCACCTCGTCGAGACGGTGCGTGACGAAGATGACGCTGATGCCGCGTGCCTTGAGGCTGCGGATGATCCCGAAGAGCTTGACGACCTCGTGCTCGGAGAGGGCCGAGGTCGGCTCGTCCATCACCACGAGCCTCGCGTCCATGGAGAGGGCCCGCGCGATCTCGACCATCTGCTGCTCGGCGACCGAGAGATCCGAGACCAGCCGCATCGGATCGACGTCGAGGCCGACCTCCGCCATGATCGCGCGCGCACGCCGGGCCAGCTCCCGCCAGGCGACGAACCCGCCCCGGGTCGGCTCGCGGCCGATGAAGATGTTCTCGGCAACGCCCAGATGCGGGAGGAGCGTGAACTCCTGATAGATCGTCAGGATGCCCTGCCGCTGGGCCTCGCTGGGGCTCGTGAGCTCGAGCGTTCCGCCGGCGAAGGTGATCCGGCCCGCGTCCGGCTTCTCGGCGCCGGCCAGGATCTTGAGCAGGGTCGACTTGCCGGCGCCGTTCTCGCCGAGGAGCGCATGCACCTCGCCCGGACCCACCTCGAGGTCGACGCCATCGAGCGCCTGCACGCCCGGAAAGCTCTTGCCGATCCCGGTCATGCGGAGGAGAGGCTCGGTCATCGGCGGGCTCCCGCCCCCTCCCGGCCGAGCGGGAGAGGGCGGCCTGCGTCGCGCACGACTACTTGAGCTCGTCGAGCCGCTCGGCCTGGTTCAGATTGTCCTTGGTGATGGCGACCGGGGTCAGCAGCACCAGACGCTGTTCCGGCAGTTTCTTGGTCTGCAGGTACTCGACCATGATGTCCATGGCCTTGCGCGACTGCCCGCCCGGGAACTGCTCGATGGTGGCCGCCTCGCCGCCGTCGCGGATCGATCCCAGGGCCTCGGGCAGGGCATCGAAGCCGATGATCTTGATCTTGTCCTGAAGGTTGCGCGCCTTCACCGCCTCGAGGGCACCCAGCGCCATGTCGTCGTTGGCGGCGACGATCACGTCGGGCGGCGTGCCCATCCCGGCGAGCAGGCTCTCGGTGACCGACAGGCCCTGGTCGCGGGCGAAGTTGGCCGTCTGCTCGGCCACGAACTTGTACTTGTCCTTGTGCTGGTCGAGGACGTTGTGCAGGCCCTTGTTGCGGTCGATGGCGGGCGAGGCGCCGGGCTGACCCTGCAGGTTGATGATGGTGGCGCCATTGGGGAAGGTCTTCAGGACCCAGTCGCCCTGAGCCTCGCCCCCTTTGACATTGTCCGCGCCGACATGGGCGATGATGCCGTCGACCCCCTCCACCCGCCGGTCGATCGTGACGACCGGCACGCCATTGTCGATCGCGGTCTTGATGGCGGGCGCCAGCGCGTTGACGTCGAGCGGGCTGATGACGATGCCGCTCACGCCCTGCACCACCGCCGCCTCGATGTCGGCCGTCTGCTTGGTGGCGCTGTTCTGCCCGTCGCTCTCGATGGTCTTGACGCCGAGCTTGTCGGCCTCCGCCTTCAGCTCCTTCATCATGTGCACGAAGAAGGGAAAGGCGAGGCTCGGGCCCGAGGTCAGGATGACGATGTCGTCGGCATGGGCGGGCGCCGCCTGGAGCGCCAGAAGCGCTGCCCCGGCAGCGCCGATCAGAAACCGTCGCGTCGTGCGAATCATTGAGGCCTCCCGGCATCCATCCTCCGGGGTCATCCGCCCCGATCTTCCTCAGCTTCGATGGCGCCCTGCCAACTGTCAATCGCTCGACGCGGGGGCCGGGCCTGCGAGCGGGCGCTGGCCGTGAACCTGGAGGCGTTCGGCGTCCGCCGGACGACGTTTCGAACTCGCCATGGGGCCGCCGACGCGCTTTGTGGCTCGCATCGGGAAGGAGCGACGTTCGGCGTCCGATCGCCGCTCGGCCGGACGCCCCGGACAAGGGAGGAAAATCATGCGCAAGCTGCGCTTCGGCGTCTTGAGCACCGCCAAGATCGCGCGCGAGAAGGTGATCCCGCCGATCCAGCGGGCCGGGCTCTGCGAGGTCGGGGCGATCGCCTCGCGCGACGAGGCGCGCGCCCGCGAGCTGGCGGGCCGGCTCGGCATCGCCAAGGCCTACGGCTCCTACGAGGCGCTTCTCGCCGACCCCGACATCGACGTCGTCTACAACCCGCTGCCCAACCATCTCCACGTGGAGTGGAGCAGGCGCGCCGCCGAGGCGGGCAAGCACGTGCTCTGCGAGAAGCCGATCGGCATCACCGCCGCCGCCGCGGAGGAGCTGATCCGGGTCCGGGACAGGACCGGCCGGCGCATCCAGGAAGCCTTCATGGTCCGCACCCACCCGCAGTGGCTGAAGGCCAGGGAGCTGGTCCGGGGCGGACGGATCGGCGAGCTCCGCGCCGTCAACGGCCACTACAGCTACTTCAACGCGGACCCGACCAACATCCGCAACATGGCCGACATCGGCGGCGGCGGCCTTCTCGACATCGGCTGCTATCCCATCACCACCACGCGCTTCGTCACCGGCGCCGAGCCGGCACGGGTGGCCGCCCTGATCGAGCGCGACCCCGCGATGGGCATCGATCGTCTGGGCTCGGCGCTGCTCGACCTCGGAAGCGTCCAGGCGATCTTCACCTGGTCGACGCAGCTGACCCCCGCCAGAGCATGCAGTTCATCGGCACCAAGGGCCGGCTCGAGGTCGAGGTGCCCTTCAACGCGCCCGTGGACAGGCCCTGCCGGCTCTTCGTCTACGACGAGGCCGACCTGGGCATGCACGTCGCCGAGACGATCGAGATCCCGACCTGCGATCAGTACGGCGTGATGGCCGACGCCTTCGCCCGCTCGATCCTCGACGATACGCCGCAGCCCGTGCCGCTCGAGGACAGCCTCCTGAACATGCGGGTCATCGACGCGGTGCTCCGCTCCGCCGAGCGCGGCGGCTGGGAGAGGCCCTGACGGGAGCCGCGGTCTCCCGCCCGCTCACGCGGCGCTCGACGGCGACCGCCGGCCGCACCATACCGTTGAGGAGACTGCGGGCCGCTCGTCGGGCCACGCGGGAGAGGACCGGTGTCGTCGATGGGAGCGGCTGGGGAGACGGAGCCTGGCGCCGGCCGCGCCCCGGCCGGGCAGGCGACGGCCGACCGCAGGCCCGGTGGCCTCGCCTGGCTCCTGGCCGGCATCGCCCTGCTCATGCTGCTCGCCGCCGGCGCCGCGCTGGCGCTGCTCCTGAGCGGCGGCCTCACCGTGGGACAGATGGAAGCCCTGCTCGACCGGCTGGGCCCCTGGGCCGTCGTCGCCTCGGTCGCCCTGCTCGTGCTCCACTCCTTCGTGCCGTTCCCGGGCGAGCTCGTGGCGCTGGCCAACGGCATGTGCTTCGGCGCCTTCTGGGGCACCGTCGTCACCTGGATCGGCGCGATGGCGGGCGCCGTCACGGCCTTCGGCCTCGCCCGCCGCCTCGGCCGGCCCTTCGTCGCCCGCCTCCTGCCGCCCCGCCGGCTCGAGCGCCTCGACCGCGTGACGGCGCGGGTCGGCTGGCGGGCGCTCCTCGTCGCCCGCCTCCTCCCCCTCATCGCCTTCAACCTCGTCAACTGGGGCGCCGGCCTCACCCCGGTCGGCTGGCCGACCTTCGCCTGGACCACCGCCCTCGGCATCCTCCCCGTCATCGTCCTCATGACCGTCATGGGCGACCGGATGGGCCACCTCCCCTGGGGGGTGTCCCTTTCGCTCCTCGCTCTTTTTTGTCTTTTGCTCGTTCTTCCGCATGGCTGGCGAATGCTCGCGAGTCGCCGCGCCGACCGGTAGCCGCCCTCAGCGACCGAGCCTCGAACGGCTCCGCGCGATCAGGCCGGTCCGGCGAGCCTCGCGAGCGCCGCGAGACGTTGCTCGACCTGCTGCAGATAGCCTCGATCGGTGGGCAGGAGGCGGCCGGCCTCGTCGAGGCCTTTCATGACGCCGAGCGCCGTCCGGAAGTGGTCGACGGCCGCCGCCTTGTCGCCTTGCTGCTCGGCCACGTCCGCGAGCTTCCACCAGGAGACCCAGAGGTCGCGCTGCCAGCCGGCATTGCCGGGGTCCGCCCGGGCCAGCCGGTCCCTGATCGCGAGCGAGGCCCGGAAGCTCGTCAGCGCCGCCGGCAGGTCGCCCTGGGCCACCTGCACGTCGCCGATCTTCTCGTGCGAGACCGAGAGGTCGCGCTGCCAGCCGGCATTGCCGGGGTCCGCCCGGGCCAGCCGCTCCCGATCGCGAGCGAGGCCCTGAAGCTCGTCAGCGCCGCCGGCAGGTCGCCCTGGGCCACCTGCACGTCGCCGATCTTCTCGTGCGAGACCGAGAGGTCGCGCTGCCAGCCGGCGTTGCCGGGGTCCGCCCGGGCCAGCCGCTCCCTGATCGCGAGCGAGGCGCGGAAGCTCGTCAGCGCCGCCGGCAGGTCGCCCTGGGCCACCTGCACGTCGCCGACCTTGCTCGTGCGAGACCGAGAGGTCGCGCTGCAATGTCGGATTGTCCGGCTCGGCGGCGGCGGCAGATCGGAAGATCGCTTCCGCACGTGCGGACGCGCGAGCCGCAAGGGCGAGATTCCCCAGAACTTCTCGCGCGCTCGCAATACGTAGCCATCGCCGGCCGGCCCGTCCGGCGCCGGGCGAGCCGGGCATTTCGACGATCGCCTCGAGATTCGCGAGCTCCGCCCGAGCGGTTGCAGCGCGAGCCGGATCGGCGGGCTGCTCTTCGCCATAGGGCAGCGCGTCGGCGAGGCCGCCGAAATGCTGGACAAGCCGCTCGCGGTCCTCCTCACTCAGAGATCGTAGGGCGGCATGCTCGCGCACCGGCGCCAGCATACGCAGACGGCCCGCCTCCTGGCGGGCGAGGCGCGCCTTGAGCAGGCGCGAGGCGGCGTCCGCCCCGGAGCCCGGCACCAGCGCATCGGCATCCGCCAAGGCCAGGCCGTCGGGCAGGCGGCCGAGCAGGGCGTAGAGCCGGAGAGCCGGCTCGCTCATCCGCGGCGAGGCGAGCGAGGCCTGGATCGAGACATCGAGGCTGGAGAGCCGGTCGGCGTCGGCGCCGCGATGCAGCATCGCCGTGCGCTCCGCCTGCCAGCGCGCCCAGGCCGGGGCGAGCGAGCCCGTGCCGGCAGCCTCGCCGGCGAAAAGCTCGATGGCGAGCGGCAGACCGTCCAGAGCCGCCAGCACCTGCGGCAGCAGCGGATCGTCGGCCGGAATGTCGGGGGCGATGTCGCGCACCAGGGCCGCGTCGTGCGGCGGCATCAGGCGCTCGACCTCCAGCGTCTGCCAGCGGGGCCGGAGCGGGGCATGCCCGGCGCGAAGCGAGGCCAGGAGCCGCGTGCCGGGGATCTGCGCCAGACGGGTCAGGGCCTCCTCGGTCGCGCGCTCGCCGCCGGCCCAGGGCGTCTCCAGATTGTCCAGCACCAGGACGGCCGGCGCGCCGCGCAACGCCGTCTCGATAGGCGGCCAGGGCGCCCCGCTGCCCCGAAGGCCGAGCGCCTCGCCGACGGCGGCGATGAGCCCATCCGCCTCCGCCACCTTCTCCAGGGCCACGAAGCAGCGACGCGCCCCGTACCGGCCGACGACATCTGGATGGCAGGCCGCCTCGAGGGTGAGCGTCGTCTTCCCCATCCCGCCGCCACCCAGCACGCAGATCGGCCGAGGCGGCTCGGCGAGCACGAGCTGGACGAGGCGCTCGGTGTCCGTCTCGCGGCCGAGGCAGCGCACCGGCGGCGCCGGAAGCTGCCAGCTTCCGTCCCCATCCGCCGCCAGGGGAGCGCCATCGCCAGCGCCCTGCGCCCGGGCAGGACGCTTCTCCAGCTCCTCGAGAATCCCACGGACCTTGGCCGCAATGACGGCGAGCGGCTTGTTGGGATTCTTCCACTCGCAGAGCGGCAGCAGATCGTTCGCCTCGTCATGCGGGAGGCATTGGTGGCGGGCGAGCGGCAGGGCGCCGAGATCGACATGGTCGCAGACGATCGCGACCAGCTCGGCCTCCCCGGCGCGGCGGCGCTCGACCGCCCGCACCAGCTCCTCCACCGTGCAGTAGCGCGAGCCCATGAAGCTCGGCGTCACGAGCAGGACGACGATGTCCGCCGCCTCGAGCTCGGCCTTGATGCGCGGGTCCCACTCTTCCCCCGGTTTCGTCTCCCGGTCGTCGAACACCACGAGTCGCCCGCTGTGCCTGAGCCAGCCCAGATGATCGAGCACTCTGTCGCGCCACGCATGGTCCTCGTGCGCATACGACAGAAAAGCCCGGACGACGGCAGCCTCCGCCACGGCCCCGCTCCGACCCGCGATTGTGCCGGCCAGTAAGGACCGGCAGGCTCAGCCTGGCAAGGCTCGTGGGGTATCGAGGGTCAAGCTCTCAGAACCCCGCCGCCTTGCCCGCCGGGCGGCGGTCGTCGTTGGCGCCGTAGAGGAGGCCGGGCAGGGCGTTGCCGGCGTGCATCGTGTCGTCGCCGCCGCCCGCGGCGAGCTTTTTGCCCTCGTTCTCGCGGCCGACCATGATCGCCTCGGCCGCACCCCAGGGGGTCTGCTCGACGATCGTGTAGCCCATCCCGGTGAGGACCCTTTCGGTATCGGGCGAGAGCGCCTGCGGCTCGACATAGACCTTGTCGGGCAGCCACTGGTGGTGGATGCGGGGCGCGTCGACCGCGGCCTGGATGTCCATGCCGTAGTCGACGGCGTTCAGGATCGCCTCGAGGGTGATCGTGATGATCCGCGACCCGCCGGGGCTGCCGACAACGAGAAAAACCTTGCCGTCCCTGGTGACGATGGTGGGGCTCATCGAGCTCAGCGGCCGCTTGCCGGGGGCGATCGCGTTGGCCTGGCCCTGGACCAGGCCGAACATGTTGGCCACGCCCGGCTTGGAGGTGAAGTCGTCCATCTCGTCGTTGAGGAAGAAGCCCGTGTCGCCCGCGATCACCTTGGCCCCGAAATAGGCGTTGATCGTGTAGGTCACGGCCACCGCGTTGCCGGCCTTGTCGACGATCGAGTAGTGGGTCGTCTGGGTTCCCTCGTGCGGCGCCGTGCCCGGCTTCAGCTCGGCCGAGGGCGTCGCCCTGTAGGGATCGATCGTCGCCCTGATCCTGGCCGCATAGTCGTCCGAGAGCAGGCGATCCAGCGGGTTCTCGACGAAATCCGGGTCGCCCAGCTCCGTGTTGCGGTCGAGGAAGGCGTGGCGCAGCGCCTCGATCAGGTAGTGGACGCCGGCGGCCGAGTGGAATCCCAGAAAGCCCATCGGATAGCCCTCGAGGATGGCCAGGGTCTCGCAGATGGTGGTGCCGCCCGAGCTCGGCGGCGGCGAGGAGACGACGCGATAGCCCCGATAGGCGCACTCGACCGGCTTCAGCTCCTCGGCCGTGTAGCTCTCGAAGTCCTGCAGCGAGAGGATGCCGCCATGGGCCTCGCTCGCCGCCACGATCGCCTTGGCGATCGGGCCCTTGTAGAAGGCGTCGGGCCCGTCCTTGGCGATCGCCTGGAGGGTTCTGGCGAGGTCGCCCTGGACCAGCCGGTCGCCGGCCGCGAGCGGCTTCCCGTCCTCGAGGAAGATGGCGGCGACGTTGGGTTGCGCCTGGAAGGCCGGGACCTTGCTGTCCAGGATCGCGGCGTCGCCGGGCGTCAGGACATAGCCTTCGCTGGCCAGCCCGATGGCCGGCGCCATCACGGCCTCGCGGCTCATGGTCCCATATTTCTTCAACGCCGTATCGAGTCCCATGACCGTGCCGGGCACGCCCACCGCCAGGTAGCCGTCCAGGCTGAGCCCGGGCACGACGTCGCCCTTGGCATCCAGATACATGCCGGGCGTCGCCCGCCCCGGCGCCTTCTCGCGAAAATTGACAAAAGTCTCATGGCCGTCGGCGAAGTGGATGGTCATGAAGCCGCCGCCACCGAGATTGCCGCAGCAGGGATGGACGACGGCCAGCGCGTAGCCGACGGCGACCGCCGCATCGATCGCGTTGCCTCCCTGCTTCAGGATGGCGACGCCGACGTCGGTCGCGAGATGCTGGGCCGTGACGACCATGCCGTCCCGGGCCTGCACGGGCTCGGGATAGACGGCCTCGGCCGGCCCCGCTGCGAGCGCGGTCGCGGCCGCGAGGAAGGCGGCGCCGGCGAGACCGGGCGCTGGTTTCCGTGTCGACATGGCTCCTCCCGATCCTCGGCGACCGCGCCCGGCTCGACCAGGCGGCGGTCCAGATTGGCGACCTTAGGCGTACGGACGCGGGCCGGGGAAGACGCGCCGGTCCCGTGGCCGCGATGTCCCGCACCTGCAGGGTCCGCCGTCTCGATCGCTGGCCGCCCTTGCGCCGCCACCCACAGTCGTGCTTCTGCGACGGGCAGGCGATCGGGGCCGCCGACACGGATGGGCCCTCGCCGCGTTCCACGAGCGCCCAGGCCCCGATGCTCGAGATCCTGCTCCGCTTGGGACTTCCGCTGCCTCGCCGCGAGGGGCTCGAGTCGTCCCTCACGGCACGGCGGCCGGCAGGGCGCCTGCGCGAGCTGTGGCGCGCGGGACCCGGCCGGTTGGCCGACCTCGGGCGCCTGCGTCTCCGCCGCGCCCGTTCGGCGCAGCTTCCTGCCGTCGTGCCGAGCGAGGCGGTGGACGCCCGCGTGGTCTGCTCGGTTCTCGAGATGCGCCCGGCGATGCTCCTCTTCGATCTCGACGGCAGGCGCTCGGCGCTGGCCGAGGACGGGCTCGACCGCGTCGTGCTCCGGCGGGCGATCGCCGCGGCCAACGCAGCCTCGTCCAACGAGCTCGCTCTGGCCGTGCTGGTGCCGTTCCCGGCCCGGGCGCTGCGGCGGCGTCGCCTGCGGCGGGCGATCGCGCTCGAATGCGATGCCCTGGATCCCGGGGCACCCCTCGTCTTCGTCCTGCGCGGCACCGGCGACCCGTTGCAGGACGCCCGCCGCGCCCGCCGCGACCTGCCGGCCGGCACAGGCCTCGGGATCGAGATCGCCGACCTCCGGCCCTACGACAGGCTTTCCCTCGGGCTCGCCGGCGTCACGCATGTTCTGGTGAGCCCGACGAGCGACGGCCTGATCGACCTGCCCACCGCGGCGCTGGTCGAGCGGCAGCTCCACCTCCTGGCCTCGGCCGGCATCCGCGTCCTCGCCTGCAGGACCGACACGGTGGCGGCGCTGCGCGATGTGCTGCGCTGCGGCTTCGACTTCGCCGCCGGCCGGATGATCGACGCCCTTCACAGCGAGCGGCGCTAGCCGCGGTCCGGCCACGCCGGCCCAGATGTCCGACACGGCCGTCGCGGAGGCGCGTCGCCCGGGCGCCACCGGCTGCCGCCCGACCGGCCTCCCCCATCCGTCGGCTATCGTGCCCATAGGAGGCCGGCATTGGCCCGGTCCGGCGCCTCGCGGCATCCTTTTGCCGAGGCCGGGTCGACCCTCGGTCGGGGCGGGACGGCCGGCACGGCGACCGTGGAGGCCCGGGACGGGCGAGAGGCGAGGTGGACAATGAAGACTCCGTTGAAGACGCTGATGACGGGATTGGCGCTGGTCGCGGCGGTCGTGGCGGGCCCTGCGGCTCGGGCCGAGCCAGGCGACGAGGTGCGCGCCCTCTATCTGAGGTTCCTGGAAGCCCAGAATGCGCGGGACCTCGCCCGGGTGCGGCCGGTCCTTCTCGACTTCGGACAGGTTCCTCTGGGTCAGCGACGGCATCTCGGTGTGGGGGCCGGATGCCGTCCTGGAGCGGATGGCGCTTTTCCAGAAGGCGGAGGTCTGGCACGTCGACCCCGATCTCGCCCGGGCCGTGCCGGTCGAGGTCGGCCCGCAGGTGGCCTATCTCCACCTCCCGCTGGAGCTGACGATCGGCTCCGCGTCGCGGCCGGACCATCTCCGCTTCCTGGTCAGCGTGCTCGGCGTCGAGACCCCGGCGGGCTGGCGCATCGCCGCACTCTTCACCACCACCGAGAAGGCCCGCTGATCGTCGGGCCGCTCGATCAGAGGGGCCGGCAGGCGCGGGCGAGCCAGGCGGCCGCCCCGCCGGTCACGAGGGGTCCCAGCTCCTCCTCGACTCTGGCGTGATAGGCATCCAGCCAGGCTCGCTCCTCGGCGTCGAGGAGGGTCTCGTCGACGAGGCGGCGGTCGATCGGGCAGAGGGTGAGGGTCCGGAAGCCCAGAAGCTCCCGCTCGCCGCCCGCCGGCTTCGCCCGCCGCTCGACCACGACCAGGTTCTCGATCCGGATGCCGTAGGCGCCGACCTTGTAGTAGCCGGGCTCGTTGCTCACGATCATGCCGGGCCGGAGAGCGGCACCGCCGCCGGCCTTGCTGATCCTCTGCGGGCCCTCGTGGACGCAAAGGAAGCTGCCGATGCCGTGGCCGGTGCCGTGGTCGAAGTCGAGGCCGCGATGCCAGAGCGCCAGCCGGGCCAGCGTATCCAGCTGGCTGCCCGTGCTGCCCTCGGGAAAGACGGCCCGGGCGATGGCGATGTGGCCTTTGAGCACGAGGGTGAAGCGCTCGCGGATCTCCGGCGCCGGGTCGCCGAGCGCCACGGTACGGGTGATATCCGTCGTGGCGTCGAGATATTGCCCCCCGAGTCGACGAGATAGACCGTGTCGCCCGACAGGCGGCGATTGGTCTCCGGCACCGACCGGTAGTGCGGCAGGGCCGCGTTCGGCCCGTGCGCCGAGATGGTGGGAAAGCTCGGGCCCTGAAAGAGCGGGTCCGCGGCCCGCTCGCGATCGAGCCGCTCGACCGCCCCGAGCTCGTCGACGCTGCCGGCGGGCTGGCCGTCGAGCCAGGCGAGAAACCGCGCCACCGCCGCGCCGTCGCGCCGCTGGGCGTCGACCGCCCCCTGAATCTCGACCTCGTTCTTGACGGCCTTGGCGACCAGCACGGGATTGTCGGCCTCGACGAGGCGGGCGCCCGCCGCCTCCAGCCGCTCCAGGAACCCGAGATGCGTCTCCTGCGGGTCCGCGAGCACCCGGGCGCCGCTCAGGCCGTCGAGAGCCGGCAGGAGAGCGTCGGCGGGCTCGATGGCGACGGCGTTGTCGAGGCCGAGGCCGTCCGGGACCTTCCGCGGATCGACGAACCAGCGGCAGGTGCCGTCGGCGCGCATCAGCACGAAGCTCAGGCAGAGCGGGTTGTAGGGAATGTCGTGCCCGCGGATGTTGAGCAGCCAGGCGATCGAAATCGGCGCCGGTGAGGAGAAGCCAGTCGGCGCCCTTGCGCGCGATCTCCGTGGCGATCCGGTCGCGCTTGCGCGCGCTGCTTTCGCCGGCATGACGCTCGTCGAGTCGCGAGACCGTGGAGATCGCGGGCGGCGGGCGGTCGGCCCACACCAGGTCGACGGGGTCGGGGCTCAGCGGGACCATCGTCCCGCCCTTCCCGGCAACGGCCTTGGCCAGACGATCCCGCTCCGGGCGGCGCACGAGGAAAGGATCGAAGCCGAGGCGGCCGCCCTCTGGCAGCTGCTCCTCGAGCCATCGGCCCGGCGGATGCTCGGTGACGTGCCGGCGCTCGAACAGCGCCTCGTCGACCTCCGCCGCGATCTGCACGGTATAGCGCCCGTCCGTGAAGACCGCGGCCTTCTCCATCAGCACGAGGACCTGGGCCGCCGATCCGGTGAATCCGGTCAGCCAGGCGACGCGCTGGGCGTCGTCCGGAAGGTACTCGCTGCCGTGCTCGTCGGTGCGGGGCAGGAAGAAGCCGTCGACGCCCTGCTCCTGGAGCCGATGCCGGAGCGCCCGCAGCCGCTCGGCCCGCGGCGGGCTCACTTCAGGGGGGCCATCACCATGACCATCTGGCGCCCCTCGAGCCGCGGGAACTGCTCGACCTTGGCCAGATCCGCCATCTCGTCCCGAACCTTGTTCAGGATTCCCATGGCGATCTCCTGATGCGCCATCTCGCGCCCACGGAACCGCATCGTCACCTTCACCTTGTCGCCCTCGTCCAGGAACTCCCGGACCTTCTTCATCTTGATGCCGTAGTCGTTGTCGTCGATGCCGGGGCGCATCTTGATCTCCTTGACCTCGATGACCCTCTGCCTCTTCCTGGCCTGCGCCGCCTTCTTCTGCGATTCGTACTTGAACTTGCCGTAGTCGAGGATCTTGCAGACGGGCGGGCTGGCCGTCGGTGAGACCTCGACGAGGTCCAGGCCGGCCTCGTCGGCCCGCGCCAGCGCCTCCCGTGTCGGCACCACTCCCACCATATTGCCGGCCTCGTCGACCAGCCGGACCTCTTGAGTCTCGATCATCCGGTTGATGCGGTACTCTTCCTCGCGTGTCGTGGTCGCCATAGGCGCCGTGCTTCCTCCATCTTGCCAATACAATGGGCCGCGCCGGGCTTGTCCCGCGCGACCCTCGCCGACGCCGGGCCGAGAAGGCTGTCCTCAGCCCTGGGCCCGGTCCGGCGCAAGCGACTCCCGCTGACACAATGCCACGGCCGCGTCAAGCGCGAGGCTCTCCTGGGCCTTGCCGCCCAGGCGCCTGAGACTGACCGTCCGCTCCGCCGCCTCCCTGCCGCCCACCGCCATGATGAGCGGCACCTTGGCGAGCGAATGCTCGCGCACCTTGTAGCCGATCTTGTCGCTCCGCGTGTCCGCCTCGGCACGTAGGCCGGCGGCCCGCAGCCGGCCCTGGACCTCGATCGCGTAGGCGTCGGCCTCGTTGGTGACCGTCGCGACGACGACCTGCACGGGGGCCAGCCAGAGCGGCAGGCGGCCGGCATAGTGCTCGATCAGCACCCCGATGAAACGCTCGAGCGAGCCCAGGATGGCCCGGTGCAGCATGACCGGCCGATGCTTGGCGCCGTCGGCGCCCACATAGCTGGCATCGAGCCGCTCGGGCATGACGAAGTCGACCTGCAGCGTCCCGCACTGCCAGTCTCGCCCGATCGCGTCCCTGAGCACGAACTCCAGCTTCGGCCCGTAGAACGCCCCCTCGCCGGGATTGACCGTCACCTCGAGGCCGGCGGCCGTCACGGCATCCCAGAGTGCCCGTTCCGCCTGGTCCCAGATCGCGTCCTCGCCGGCCCGGGCCGACGGGCGATCGGAGTATTTCACGCGCACGTCGGTGAAGCCGAAATCCTCGTAGACGCTCATCAGCAGGTCGCAGAAGGCCACGCTTTCGGCCGTGATCTGCTCGGGCGTGCAGAAGATATGGGCGTCGTCCTGCGTGAAGGCCCGCACGCGCATGATGCCGTGCAGGGCCCCCGAGGGCTCGTTCCTGTGGCAGGAGCCGAACTCGGCCAGCCGGAGCGGCAGGTCCCTGTAGGAATGCAGGCTCTGGTTGAAGATCTGCACGTGGCAGGGGCAGTTCATCGGCTTGACGGCGAAGGTGCGCTTCTCGGACTCGAGAAAGTACATGTCCGAGGCGAACATGGCGGCGTGGCCGGAGCGCTCCCAGAGCACCTTGTCGACCAGCTGCGGCGTCCTCACCTCCCGATAGCCGACGGCGTCCAGGCGGCGACGGACATAGTCCTCGACGGCACGCCAGAGGATCCAGCCCTTGGGATGCCAGAAGACGGCGCCCGGCGCCTCCTCCTGGACGTGGAAGAGGTCCATCTCGCGGCCCAGCCGGCGATGGTCGCGCCGCTCCGCCTCCTCGAGGCTCAGGATATAGGCGTCCAGGTCCTTCCTGCTCGGAAAGGCCGTGCCGTAGATGCGCTGGAGCTGCGGCTTGGTGGCATCGCCCCGCCAATAGGCCCCCGCGACCTTCATGAGCTTGAAGGCGCCGACGCGGCCCGTCGACGGCCCGTGCGGGCCACGGCAGAGGTCGAACCAGCCGCCCTGGTGGTAGATCGTGACCGGCTCGCCCTCCGGAATGGCGTCCAGGAGCTCGAGCTTGAAGCGCTCTCCCATCGCCGCGAAGCGCCGATGCGCCTCCTCGCGCGAGACCTCCTCGCGCACGAAGCCCCGGTCCGCGGCGACGATCTCGCCCATGCGCTGCTCGATCCGGGCCAGGTCCTCGCTCGAGAACGGCTCGTTCCTGAAGAAGTCGTAGTAGAAGCCGTTCTCGATCGGCGGGCCGATCGTCACCTGCGTCCCGGGGAAGAGGTCCTGGACGGCTTCCGCCATGACATGGGCGCAGTCGTGGCGGATCAGCGGCAGTGCCGCCGGGTCCTCGGCCCGCACGATCCTGACCCTGGCGTCGTGCGCGATCGGCCGATCCAGGTCCTGCAGCGCCCCGTCGACCTCGACGGCGAGCGCCGCCTTGGCCAGCCCCTTGCCGATCGAAAGGGCGAGCTCGGCACCGGTGACCGGTCCGGCGAAGCTCCGCGTCGATCCGTCCGGCAGGGTGATGCTCACCCCGCCCGAACGCGCGACCGCTTCGGAGGACTGGACGACGCTCGGCATGCTGCTCTCACTTCCCGACCTGCTCGGGAGACAGAAATGTGGGCCCGTCTTGTTGCGGCGCAACCGTGCCTTCGGCCGGCTCCCCCGTCAATCGGCCGCGGGCTCGACGACGTCCGGGCTGGCCCGAGGCAGCGCTTCGACCGACCTCGAGCGGGCCAGCTCCTCGTAGAGCTCTATCGTGCGGGCAGCCATATGCTCGAGGCTGTACGCTGCCCGCGCGAACTCTCTGGCCCGGTGGCGAAGATGCTCCCGCGCCGAGTCGTCGAGCGTCAGCACGCGCTCGAGCGCCGCCGCCAGCTCGGCCACGTCGCCGGCCGGCACGAGCCAGCCAGAGCTGTCGGGCATCATCAGCTCGGGCAGTGCACCGACATCGCTCACGATCACCGGCTTGCCCATGGCCTGTGCCGCGACCACCAGGCGGGCTGCCGGGAGCGGCTCGGTCGCGGGAAGCACGATGAGATCGGCCAGCTGCATCGCCGCCGGCACGTCCGGGCAATCGTTTCCGAAGCGGACCTGGTCCTCCACGCCCAGCCGGCGCATCGTGGACCGCAGCGTCGTCAGATAGCCGCTGCCGCGCCGCTCGGCGCCGAGGAAGAGGATCAGAAGGCCGGGGCGGCGGAGGCGGGCCACCGCCTCGAGCAGAAGATCCTGGCCGTAGCCGGCAGCGAGCGGGCCCGGCAGCAGCAGGACCCGCGACTCGGCCCCCAGGTTCCAGCGCTCGGCCAGCGCCGCAACCCGATGCCCGCGGACCCGGTCCGGGTCGAGCTCCACGAGGTCGATCCCCGGCGGTATCGTTCGCATCCGCCCGGGGTCGCCGCCGGGCATCGTCTCGAGCTGTCGGGCCAGGTGCCCGGAGACGGCGATGAGGCGGTCGCCCTGCGCCACGATCCCCTCGCGCCGGCCGAGGCGCCGCCGCCCGGCGGTCCGCCAGTCCTCGGGGCGGTGCACCGTCCTCAGGAGGCCCACGCCCAGGCGGCCGGCGGCGGCTCCCGCGGCCGGGAGCGACGTCGGCGCATGGGCGTGCACGACGCGGACGCCGTGGCGTTTGCCCGCGGCGACGAGCCGCGCGATGCTGCGCCATCCCGCGAGCGGCCCCCGCTCGTCGAGCGGCACCACCTCCAGCGCCGCTCCGGCGGCGTGGGCCTCCCGCGCGAGCGGACCACCGGGCGAGGCGATCACCGTGCGCCAGCCCTGCCGTCCGATCGCACGGGTGAGGTCGAGGACGGTCTCGATGACATCGTCGCGGTCGAGTCGGGGCAGAACCTGCAGCACGCAAGGGCCGTCGCGGCCGGACAATTCTCTCTGCCACATCCGCTTTCTGCTCGACCCCTTCCGCGGCCGCCGCGCCCGTCCGACATTCCGCGCGGACCGGCCGGATGGCAGCCCTGCTAGCATGGATCGGTGGGAACGCAAGCCGGGAGCACTGCGCATGGAGGACACGGACCGCTCGCTGCGGACCGCCGACGGCATCACGCTGCGGCTCCGGACGACCGCCGGCCGCAGCCCCACGGTGGTCTTCCTGGGCGGTCTCCGCTCGGCCATGACCGGCACCAAGGCGACCTTTCTCGAGACTTATTGCCGGGCCCACGGGCGCGCCTACCTCCGGTTCGACTATCGGGGACACGGGGAGTCGGGCGGCCGGCTCGAGACGAGCTGCGTCGGCGACTGGCTCGACGACACGTTGGCCGTGCTCGACGGCGCGACCGAGGGTCGGCTGGTCCTGGTCGGCTCGAGCCTGGGCGGGTGGCTGGCGCTCCTGGCCGGGCTGGCCCGGCCGGACCGTGTGGCCGGGCTCGTGCTGGTGGCCGCGGCACCCGATTTCACGGAGGATCTGGTCCGCGCCCGTCTCACGGACGAGCAACGGGCCGCGCTCGAGACCCGGGGCATGCTGCACCTGCCCTCGGCCTATGGCGAGCCGCTGCCCATCACCCGTCGGCTGATCGAGGAGGGAGCCCGCCACCTGGTCCTGCGAGCCCCCATCCCGCTCCATTGCCCGATCCATCTCCTGCACGGTCAGAAGGATTGCGACGTGCCCTGGACCACCGCCCTCGATCTCGCCGCCCGCCTGGAGGGCGGCCGGATCACCGTCGAGCTGATCAAGGACGGCGACCATCGGCTGTCGCGCGACGGCGACCTGCGGCGCCTCGCGGCCGCCCTCGACCGCGTTCTCGAGCAGGCGGGCTAGCGGCGGCCGTCGCTGTCGACGAGCAGACCCAGGACGAGCGCGGTCCAGGCCATGGCGAAGAGGACGGCGGCCAGGGCGTGGCCCAACTCCCAGTGCAGCCGCACCGCCTGCCAATCTGCGGGCAAGCTCGCCGCCGTCGAGGCGACGATGACCTCGTTGAGCGGCGCAACGATCAGAAACCAGCTCACGAGGCCGGCGAGACTGCAGAGGGCGGCGAGAAGGGCGAGGGGGCCGGCCGGGCGCCGTCCGCGCAGGAGGACGAAGAGCCAGATGGAAAAGACGATGGCGCCGATCTCGCCGATCGCGCCCACCCAGGCGAAGGCGCCATAGAGACGATGCTGGACGGCGAGCCAGACATCGCCCGAGAGAGCGAGCTTGCCTCGCATCTCCAGCACGTGGCAGAGCGTCAGGGCGAGCGCTGCCGTCGTGCAGAGCAGGCTCAGGAATCGCACGGCTTTGAGCATCGACCCTCGTCCTTGTCGGGCAGACGAGGGGACAGATAGGCGGTCGGGGCCCGCGGGCGACCGCCGGAGCCAGGGAGGATCGGCATGAGCGAGGTCTTGTGGGGCAGGCTGACGGCCGAGGCGCTGCGCGGCATGGCCCAGCGTGGTGCCGTGGTGGTGGTCCCGGTGGCAGCCATGGAGCAGCATGGCCCGCATCTGCCGACCTCGACCGACACGCTGCTCGGCAACGAGGTGGCGCGGCGCGCCGCCGAGCTTGCGACGGCCCGCCGCCCCACCGTCGTGACCGATTGCGTCTGGACCGGCCTCTCCGAGCACCACATGGCCTTCGGCGGCACCATCACGCTCGACTTCAGGACCTTCCAGGCGGTGATCCGGGGCATCGTCCGCTCGCTGACCCGGCACGGCTTCCGGCGCGTGCTGCTGGTCAACGCGCACGGCGGCAACGTGGCCGCGCTCAAGACGATCACCGACGAGCTGACCTTCGAGCTCCAGATCCCCGTCGTTTCGACGACCTACTGGCTGCAGGCGGCGGCCGAGCTGGCACCGATCCTGGAGCGGCAGAAGGGCATCCGCCACGCCTGCGAGGCCGAGACCTCGATGGTGATGGCCATAGCGCCCGAGCTGGTCGACCGGTCGCGCCTCGCCGAGGCCGATTACCCCGACGCCCGGGACGGCAACGCCGCCGAGAGCCGTGCCTACCGGTGGCACAGCTTTCCCGAGCTGACGCCGAGCGGGGCCCTGGGCGTGCCCAGCGCCGCCACGCCCGAGAAAGGCGAGAAGCTCCTGGATATCGCCGCGCGCTCCCTCGCCGATCTCATCGTCGACGACGCGACCTGGCAGGAGTCCGTGCCGGTCTAGGGCCGACCGGTGCCGGGATCGAGTTCCGCTCCCAGAAGCGCCCGCAGGCCCTCGCGGTAGGTCGGGTAGGCGAGGCGGACGCCCAGCTCCTGCTTGATCAGCGCGTTCCGGACGCGGCGGCTGTCCTTGTAGAAGGTCCGCGCCATCGGCGAGAGCTCGGCTGTCTCGTAAGGCTGCTCGGGTGGCGGCTCGATGCCGAGGAGGGCTGCGGCAAAGGCCACGACGTCCTGCGGCGGCGCCGGCTCGTCGTCGCAGACATTGTAGACGGCACCGGGCCTCGGCCGGGCCATCGAGGCCTCGAGGACGGTGGCGATGTCCTCCACATGAATGCGCGAGAAGACCTGGCCCGGCTTGACGATCCGCCGGGCGGTGCCCTCGCGGAGGCTCACCAGCGCGTTGCGTCCGGGCCCATAGATGCCGGCAAGCCGAAAAATATGGACGGGGAGGCCGCTCGCCAGCCAGGCGGCCTCGGCCCGGGCGCGGCGGTCGGCGCGGGCGAGGGTCGGCTCGATCGGGGTCGCCTCGTCGACCCAGCCGCCCTGACGGTCGCCATAGACGGCGGTGGTACCGAGATAGCCGACCCAGCGGAGCGTCGGCACGCGGCGCAGGTCCTCGAGGTGGCGGTCGAGGACGGGATCGCCCAGGGCGTCCGGTGCGATCGAGGTCAGGACATGCGTGACGCCTTCGAGCGCAGCCTCCGGCAGGGCGAGCGGCCGCGCGCGGGAGAAGACGAAAGCCCGTATGCCGTCCGCCTCGAGGGCGGCCCGCCTGGTCTCGCTTCGGGTCGTGCCGCGCACGTCCATCCCGTGCGCGAGCAGCCTGGAGGCCAGGACCCGAGCCGAATAGCCGAGCCCGAAGCAGAAAAGGGCGTCGCTGCCGGCCATCATGCAATTCCCGCCGCCCGCCATTCCGCCCGGACCTCGACATCGGCCTCGGACCGGCTGCCGGCGATCTCGCGCAGCCGCTCGGCGGGAGCAGCCGGGCGAGCGCCCAGACGGCCATGCCGCGGACCAGCGGCGAGTGGTCGTCGAGCCTCGCTGCGGCGGCCGGTGCCAGGGCCGCGTCGCCGCTGTTGCCGATCGCGACCAGGACGTTGCGGACGAAGCGGTCGCGGCCGACCCGCTTGACCGGCGAGCCGGCGAACCGCTGCCGAAAGCCGGCATCGTCGAGTGCCGCCAGCTCGCCGAGGTCGGGGGTCACGAGGTCGGCGCGGGCCTGGAGCTTCGCCTCGCTCGCCGCCCGGGCGAACTTGTTCCAGGGGCAGACCGCGAGGCAGTCGTCGCAGCCATAGATCCGGTTGCCCATGGCGCCGCGCAGCTCGACGCGGTATCTGCCCTCGGTGCTCGATGGTGAGGTAGCTGATGCAGCGACGCGCATCGAGCTGATAGGGGGCCGGGAAGGCATCGGTCGGGCAGACATCGAGGCAGCGCCGGCAGCGGCCGCAATGGTCGCTCTCGGCCTCGTCCGGCGGCAGGTCGAGATCGGTCAGGATCTCGCCCAGGAAAAGCCAGGAGCCGTGGCGTCGGGAGACGAGGTTGGTGTGCTTGCCCTGCCAGCCCACGCCCGCGGCCTCCGCCAGCGGCTTCTCGAGCAGCGGCGCCGTGTCGACGAACACCTTGACGCCGGCCCCGCTCCGGCGGTGCAGCCATTGGCCGAGCTGCTTGAGGCGGCCTTTGAGCACATCGTGATAGTCGCGGTTCCGGGCATAGACCGAGAGGTAGCCCCGGGACCGCCTGCCGAGCTCGGGCAGCGGGTCGGTCCCCGGGCCATAGCTCATGGCGCAGACGATGGCGCTTTGCGCCGCCGGCCACAGCCTCTCCGGCGCCGCACGGCGCTCCGGCGTCCGGGCCAGCCAATCCATGGTGCCGTGCCGGCCCAGCGCCAGGAAGCGCCGGTAGCGCTCCTGCGCCGAGTCCCGCGTGCGCGCCCTGCCGATCCTCAGCTCGTCGATCCCGAGATCCCGGGCCCGCGCCCTGAGCGCCCCTGCGAGGTCAGAAGTCGGGATCGTCGTAGTGCTCCGGCGGCTTCATGCCCGTGATCCGCTCCATCAGGATCGGGCGCAGCGAGGGCCGGGACTTCATCTTGGCGTACCAGTCGCGCGCCAGCCCGGCATGGTCCCAGGGCACGTCGCCCATATAGTCGAGGACCGAGACGTGCCCGGCGGCGGCGATGTCGGCCATGCTGAGCGCATCGCCGGCCAGCCATTTGCGCCGGTTGAAGAGATAGTCGATGTAGGCGAGATGGAAGCGGATGCTCTCCGCCGCCTCGCGCATCGCGTCGGAGCGCGGGAAGCCCTTGCGCTTCAAGCGCTTCAGGACCTTCTCCCGCCACAGGAGGTCGGTGACCTCGCGCGCCATCTTCGAATCGAACCAAGCGACGAGGCGCCGCGTCTCGCTGCGCTGCTCGAGCGTCTTTCCGAACAGGGTCGCGTCCGGATAGGCCTCCTCGAGATACTCGCCGATCGCCTGGCTGTCGCAGATCACGAGATCGTCGTCGACCAGCACCGGCGCCTCGCTCGCGGGGTTGAGGCGCAGGAAGTCGTCGGTGTGCTCCCAGGGCTGGACCTCGACCAGCTCGGCCGTCAGGCCCTTCTCGCGAATGGCGATCCGGATTTTCCGGCAATAGGGGCAGAGCGGCGTGTGGTAGAGGCGGAGCATCGGGGATTCCCATGGCCGGCGCGCTGTGCGGCGCCGTATCCTCGTCCTTTAAAGCCTGAAGGAACGAAAGGTCGCAAGCGTCACCGGGCGGGCTTGACCCAGGTCAATGCGGGCCGCCGTCCCGGGCGGTCGGTTGAGGCGGGGCGCAACAACGCAGCGGACGGGACCCTTTGCCTCCGCCGGCCCCCACAACCCAAGCCGGAGAGTCGTACCATGGCCAAGATGAAAGCCGCCATCTTCGTCGAGCCCGGGCGCATCGTCCTGGACCAGAAGCCGATCCCGGACGTGGGGGCGCTCGACGCGCTGATCCGCGTCACCACGACCACGATCTGCGGCACCGACGTCCATATCCTCAAGGGCGAGTATCCCGTCGCCAAGGGCCTGACCATCGGTCACGAGCCCGTCGGCGTGATCGAGAAGCTGGGCTCGGCGGTGAGCGGCTACAGGGAGGGGCAGCGGGTCATCGCCGGCGCCATCACGCCGTCGGGCCACAGCTACGCCTCGCTCGACGGCTGCGGCTCGCAGTGCGGCGCCGGCACCAAGCACGGCTTCAAGGCGATGGGCGGCTGGCGGTTCGGCAACACCATCGACGGGTGCCAGGCCGAGTACGTCCTCGTTCCCGACGCCATGGCGAACCTGGCGCCGGTGCCCGAGGGCCTGTCCGACGAGCAGGTGCTGATGTGCCCCGACATCATGTCGACCGGCTTCTCGGGGGCCGAGAGCGGCCAGATCCGCATCGGCGACGTCGTGGCCATCTTCGCCCAGGGCCCGATCGGCCTGTGTGCCACCGCCGGCGCCAAGCTCAAGGGGGCGACGCGGATCATCGTCGTCGACGCCGTGCCGGCCCGGCTCGAGATGGCGCGCCGGATGGGTGCCGACCTCACGGTCGACTTCAAGAAGCTCGACCCGGTGGACGAGATCATGCGGCTCACCGACGGTCGCGGCGTCGACGTCGCGATCGAGGCGCTCGGCACGCAGCAGACCTTCGAATCGGCGCTCCGCGTGCTCCGGCCGGGCGGCACGCTCTCGAGCCTCGGCGTCTACTCGACCGATCTCAAGATCCCGCTCGGCGCCTTCTCGGCGGGCCTCGGCGACAACAAGATCGTGACGACCCTCTGCCCCGGCGGCAAGGAGCGGATGCGCCGGCTGATGAACGTCGTCGCCTCCGGCCGCGTCGACCTCGGGCCGCTCGTCACCCATCGGTTCAAGCTCGATCAGATCGAGGCGGCCTACGACCTTTTCGCCCATCAGCGGGACGGCGTGCTGAAGGTCGCGATCACGCCCTGAGCCGCTCGCCGCTTGCTCTCTCCGGCCCGCCGGCCTAAGGCGCCCCTCGGGCGGTTCACGGGGAGCGCGGCATGGCGCAGGCGAAGCGGTATCGGGTCGGGATCATCGGGCTCGGGATGGCGGTCAGGCCCCATGCGCTGAGCCTCCTGGATCTGGCCCCGAGGGTCGAGGTGGCAGGCGGCTACAGCCGCAGCGCCGAGCGGCGGGCCGAATTCGCCGCCCGGTACGGCCTGCCCGTCGTCGACGACCTCGCCGCCCTGACCGATGACCCCACCGTCGATGCCGTGCTGCTGCTGACGCCGCCGGATGCGCGGGTCGAGATCGTCGAGCGGCTGGCGGCCCGCGGCAAGCACATCCTCATGGAAAAGCCGGTCGAGCGGACGACCGAGGCGGGCCAGCGCCTCGTCGGGATCTGCGAGCGGGCCGGTGTCCTGCTCGGCATCGTCTTCCAGCACCGCTTCCGCGAGGGCTCCGAAACGCTGGCCCGCCTGATGCGCGACGAGGCGCTCGGCGATCCGACCTTCATCCACGCCGTCGTCCCCTGGTGGCGGCCGCAGGCCTACTATGACGAGCCCGGCCGCGGCACGCTCGCCCGCGACGGCGGCGGCGTGCTGCTGAGCCAGGCGATCCACACGCTCGACCTGCTGCTGAGCCTCACCGGCCCCGTCGCCGAGGTGGCGGCCATCGCCGGGACGACGGGCATGCATCGGATGGAGACCGAGGACGCCGTCGGCGCAGGCCTGCGCTTCGCCAACGGCGCCTTCGGGCGCCGTCATGGCCACCACCGCCCAGTATCCGGGCCACCCCGAAGCGATCGCGATCACCGGCACCAAGGGCAGCGCCGTTCTCACCCGGGGCGAGCTCCTGCTGCGCTTCCAGGATGGCCGGGAAGAGCGCCTGGGCGAGCCGGCGCCGAGCGGCGGCGGGGCCGATCCCATGGCCTTTCCCCATGGCTGGCACCAAGCTGTCATCGAGGATTTCCTCGACGCCATCGAGCAGGGCCGGCAGCCGCGTGTGAGCGGCCGCGAGGGGCTCGTCGTCCACCGGCTCATCGACGCGCTGCTGGACTCCTCGAGCAGCGGCCGGCGCGTGACCGTGGCAGGCTGAGCGGGGGCAGGCCGATCAGGTCGGGACGATGGCGAGGCGGATGAGCCAAGCCACGCCGCTGACCACGGCGACCCCGGCTATGTAGAGACCGACGAACCAGGCGAGGCGTCGCGCACGCCTGGCGCCGGCGCCGTCAGTGGTGATAGCCGGCATCGCTCACCTTTCCGCGGAAGGTCCAATAGGTGTAGCCGGTGTAGGCGAGAATGATCGGAACCATGATCAGCACGCCCACCAGCATGAATTTCTGGCTCGCCACCGGCGAGGCCGCCTGCCAGATCGAGATCGACGGCGGGATGATGTTCGGCCAGAGGCTGATCGCCAGGCCGGTATAGGAAAGCAGGAACAGGAAGAGCGTGAGGAAGAAGGGCGCCCGCTCCACCCGCCGCTCGACCGCATGCCAGATGCCGAGGGCCGAGAGCAGGACCAGGATCGGCACCGGCGAGAAATAGAGAAGGTTGGGCAGGGAGAACCAGCGCTCGAGAATGGTGTGGTCGAGGAACGGCGTCCACAGGGAGACCGCGCCGATCCCGACCAGGAGGGCCAGCAGAAGAGGCCGGATGTGCCTGAAGGCCCAGGCCTGGAGCGTACCCTCGGTCTTCATGGCGAGCCAGCCGGCACCGAGCAGGGCATAGCCGACGACGAGGGCGAGGCCCGTCAGGATGCTGAAGGGCGAAAGCCAGAAAAGCGGGCCGCCGGCGAAATCGCGCCCGTCCATCGGCACGCCCTGGATGAACGTGCCGAGCACCATCCCCTGAGCGAAGGTCGCGACCGTCGAGCCCCAGGCGAAGGCGTGGTCCCAGACATAGCGGCTGGTGCGCGCCTTGAAGCGGAACTCGAAAGCGACGCCGCGGAAGATCAGCGCGATCAGCATGACGATCAGCGGCAGATAGAAGGCCGACAGCAGCACCGCGTAGGCGAGCGGAAAGGCGCCCAGAAGCGCCGCACCGCCCAGGATGAGCCAAGTCTCGTTGCCGTCCCAGATCGGCGCCACCGAGTTCATCAGCTTGTCACGGGCCGCATCGTCGGGCGCGAACGGGAACAGAATCCCGATGCCGAGGTCGAAGCCGTCGAGGACGACGTAGACGAACACGCCGAAGGCGATGATGCAGGCCCAGAACAGCGGCAGGTCGAGATACATCGCGTGCTTACTCCGCTGGCTCGATGGCCTCGTCGACCGCGGCGAGGGGCCGGTTGCCGCCGCCCTCGGGCGGTGTCCAGGTCTCGGCGGTGGGACCGATCCCGGCGAGCCGGAGCATGTAGTAGAGCCCCATCACGAAGATCACGAGGTAGGTCACGACGAAGAGGGCCAGCGAGAAGCCGATGCTCGGGGCGAGGACGGGGCTGGTCGCGTCGGCGGTCCTGACGAGGCCGTAGACCACCCAGGGCTGGCGGCCGACCTCCGTCGTCACCCAGCCGGCGAGGATGGCGACGAACCCGGACGGCCCCATCGCGAGGGCAAGTCGGTGAAACCAGCGCGTGTGATGGAGCTCGCCCTTGTAGCGCAGCCACAGCGAGGCGAAGCCGGTGAGCGCCATCAGCACGGCCAGCCCGACCATGATCCGGAAGCTCCAGAAGACGATCGGCGCGTAGGGCCGGTCGCCGGGCGGGAAGTCCTTCAGGCCCTTGACCTCGCCATCGAAGGAATGGGTCAGGATCAGGCTGCCGAGCTTGGGGATCTCGACGGCCCACCTGGTCGTCAGGGTCTCCATGTCGGGCATGCCGAAGAGGATCAGCGGCTGGCCGGCCCTCGTGTCGAAGTCGCCTTCCATGGCGGCGACCTTGGCCGGCTGATGCTCGAGGGTGTTCAGGCCGTGCGAGTCGCCGGCGAGGATTTGGATCGGGGCCACGATCGCCGCCATCCACATCGCCATCGAGAACATCCGCCGCACCGCCGGGTCGCGCCGTCCGCGCAGGAGGTGCCAGGCGGCCACGCCACCGACCGCGAAGGCGGTGCTGAGATAGGCGGCCAGGGTCATGTGGACGAGCCGGTAGGGAAAGGACGGGTTGAAGATGATCTCCAGCCAGTCGGCCGGCTCGAAGCGGCCGTTGACGATCGCATAGCCCTGCGGCGTCTGCATCCAGCTGTTGGCCGAGAGGATCCAGAAGGCCGAGACCAGCGTGCCGATGGCCACCATGCAGGTGGCGAAGAAGTGCAGGCCGCGGCCGACCTTGTTCCAGCCGAACAGCATGATGCCCAGGAAGCCCGCCTCGAGGAAGAAGGCGGTCAGCACCTCGTAGGCCAGGAGCGGGCCCAGGACCGCGCCACCGCCGTCGGAGAAGCGGCTCCAGTTCAGGCCGAACTGGTAGCTCATCACGACTCCGGAGACGACGCCCATGCCGAACGACACGGCGAAGAGCTTGACCCAGAACCGGTAGAGCTCGCGGTACTCGTCGCGCTTGGTCCAGAGCCACAGCCCCTCCAGCACCGCGAGGTAGCTCGCGAGGCCGATGGTGAAGGCAGGGAAGAGGATGTGGAAGGACACGGTGAAGGCGAACTGGACCCGCGCCAGGATCAGCGGATCGAGCGAAGGCATGGCTCACTCCTCGACCGCGAGGCAACCGACCCCGTTGCCTCCTCGATGATCCTTAGTGCACCAAGACCTGGCCGACTTGAACCGTCCGCCCATCTTTTGGGGCCATCGGTCGCACTGCTCTTCGGGGGTCAGTTGGCCGCGCTGCCGACGCTTGCCGACCGGTCGAGCGACGCCACGCCAGCCGACGCGTCGGCTGTCGCGGCAGCCCCCCGATAGACGGCGCCGAGGCGCCGCACCACGTCGTCCCAGCCGAAGAGCGCCGCGACCCGCTCGCGCGCCGCCCGGCCCATCGCCACCCGCCGATCCGGATCGTCGAGGAGGATCTCGATCGCCCGGGCGAGGCCGTCGGCGTCGCCGCGCTCGACCACGAGCCCTGTCCGGCCGTCCTGGACCAGATCGGGCAGAGCGCCGCTCCTCGAGACGATCACCGGCAGGCCACAGGCCATCGCTTCCGCCACCGGCAGCCCGAAACCCTCGCGGCAGAGCGAGGGCATCACCGCGATGGTGGCCTCGTTGTAGATCCCGACCAGCTCCTCGTGGAGGATCTCGCTCTCGAGGGTCACGCGTGACGCGGCCTCGGGGGAGAGGCGCGCCAAGAGCTCGCGATCGAACCCCCCGCGACCGCCGAGAAGCTGGCGCCGCAGGCGGTCGATCGGGCCGCGGCCATAGAACGCTGCGATCGGCGCCATTGGCCCGTCCTTCATGAAGATCCGCACCCAGTCGAACGGCAACAGGCCGCCGGCGCCGACGAGCGACAGCGAGACGTCCCGGCGACGCCGGGCCAGCTGGTCGAAGGCGTCGACCAGGGCATGGACGCCTTTTTCCGGCGAGCGGCGGCCGACATAGACGATCCGTTCGCCGACGCCCCCCGCCGGCCGCTTCGGACGAGGCCGGAAGAGCTCGAGATCGACACCGTTGCCGATCGTCTCGATCCGCCCGGCCAGAGCCGGAAAGCGGGCGCGCATGCCGCGCGTGATGTGCGCGGCCACGGTGACGATCGAATCGAAGTGGGCCAGCCGCCGCTCCCAGCTCTGCGGGAGGACGAGGAACGCGATGTCGTGAACCTGAAGAACGATCTTGGCTCCGGGAAGCGTCGCCCGCAGGAGCCGGCCGTACTGCGCCAGGGCCGGCAGATGGACGACATCGGGCCGGTCGGCGCGGAGATGGGCGAGCACGGCTGCGACATACTCGCGGCCGAAGAGCGGCGACATCAGGTATGGGGGGGCGCCGGGCGTCAGAGCGTGGACCAAGCCGACCGCCTTGTGGGACCGTGGCCAAGTGCCAGCGATGCGCCGGATCAGAAAGCCTTCATCCTGTTCCTCGACAGGCTGGCCGGGCTCGCCCGGCGCGTACACAGTCACCTCGTGGTTGGCACTCAGGCGCTGTGCCAGCTGCCAGTGGACGATGGCAGCCGAGCCGTGCTGTCCCGGCCCGCGGCGCATCGGCTGGCCGGGAAAGTTGATCAGGGCGACCTTCATGGTCGCTCCCCGCCCGTCACTATCAACAATGACATGGAACGTCCTTGAGGCGCTCGCTAGCATGTAGCGCCTCGACGGTCTCATCCGGGAAAGGGTCCGTCAAGCACGCTAAGCCCGCGTAACGTGCGGTTGTGCTTTCACATGTCCGTGGGGTCGCAGCGACAAGTGGTCGGGCCGGCGACAGGGAAGGCAACAACACATGCGTCGAGTGGCTCTTTGGCTGGTCAGCGCTGGTGCCTTGATCATGGTCCTCGTCGGGATAGCGGCCCTCGGTGAGCTCACTCTCCGGCTTCTCACGGGCGACCGGAACCCCGAGGCGCTCTTCGTGCCCGACCGAGACCGCATCGGACCCTGGCCTCGAACCTCGACACCGACGTCGCAAGCGCGGTCGGTGGATCGATGACGCGGATCCGCATCCGCAGCGACGCCGCCGGGTATCGCGACGACGGTCAGCTCGACGGCACCCGCCCGTCGATCCTCGTCTACGGCGATTCCAACGTCCTCGCGCGCTTCGCGGCGACGGCCGACACCTATCCGGCTCAGCTCGGGAAGGCGCTCGGCGGCGCCTATGCCGTCGTCAACGCCGGTGTCGACGGCTATGGCCCGGACCAGAGCTATCTGCGGATGCGCGCCGAGCTGGCGAGGCTCCATCCGGCGCTCGTCGTCTTCCAGATATTCGCCGACAACGACTATGGCGATCTGGTGCGGAACAACCTGTTCAGGCTCGAGAGCGGCAAGCTGGTGGCGACGAATCGAGCGCCCGATGACCCGGCATTCAGTGAGGCCAATGACCTCGAATCACGGTTTCTGACCGTTCGGGCGATCATGGGCGTGGCGACGCGGCTGGGCTTGGTAGCGGACGAGCCGCCGGTGATGTCGGCCGAGCGCGGCCTTGCCGAATGCGCGAGCGAATATTCGATCTACCAGCAGGGCGGGCACTCGGGCTGGCTCGACGATCATTACGACTTCGACCTGGCGCTCCGTCCCGAGAGCGACTCCGCGAAGCTCAAGCTGGCGCTGATGCAGGCGGTGCTCGCCGCGGCGCAGCAATACGCGACAGAGCAGGGCCAGGCGATATTGTTTCTGGTCGAGCCCTCCTCGATCGACATGACGACGAATCTCGCCGTCAACCACCAGACCCTGGCGCAGGATCCGGGCTACGACCGCCGCCGCCTCTACGACAGCATCGTCGCGATGCTCGGACTGCAGCACAGCCGCTATCTCGGTCTCTGGGACGTCTTCGCCGCTGCCGGTGCCGAGCGTATGTACCTCCGAGCCGATAACCCCCACTGGTCGCAGCAGGGCATGATGACGGCCGCGGAGGCGACGGCCAAGGCGATCGGCGGGATGCTGCCTGCTGTCCCGACCGCGAAGATCCGCTCCTCGAGATTGGGCTGAGACGCGGCCACCCGTCGCAGCAGGCGCGGGGCGCCCTGCCCCACATCCCTCGGATAGGTGGCAGGAGGCCTTCGGCCGACCCGAAGAGGCAGTGATGGAGCGACGCGATCCCACGGCGCCGGCATCGGCCGCCCGGCGGCGAATGCGTGATGCCTTTTCGTAACACGAACCATTCCTGGGGCTTCGCGGCCCAGGGGCTGCACTGGCTGACGGCGGTGCTCGTCATCGGCCTCTGGCTGCTCGGCACCTACATGACCGGGCTGCACACGAGCGCCTCGCGGGGGCGGCTCTACGCCCTTCACGAGACGATCGGGCTCACGATCTTCGCCCTTGCCCTCGTCCGGCTGGCCTGGCGGCTGATGAACCCGACGCCGAGCCTTCCCGGCTCCCTGCTGCGGCCGGAACGCGTGCTGGCACGCACCAGCCACGCGGCGCTCTACCTCCTGATCCTGCTACTGCCGATCACCGGGTTCATCCGGGTCCAGACGGCGCCGGACATGCCGCCTGTCCCCTTTCTCGGGCGCTGGCCGCTGCCGGCGCTCCTCTCATCCAGCCCAGCGGCCACGAGCTTCTTCTCCGCCCTGCACGAATCGCTGACCAACCTCCTCGCGGTCGTGCTCGTCCTCCACATCGTGGCGGCGGTGAAGCACCATCTCGAAGGCGACGATGTGCTCCGCCGGATGCTACCCGGCTTCCGCGGCGACGGGCGCTCCGGATCGTCGTGAGCCAACCGACAAAAGCGCGCGCGGCTCGGGGCCGCCCGTGGCCCAGTCGAGCAGCTCGACCGTGTGCAGGACGGGCAGCGCCGTGCCGCCTCCGATCTGGGTGATGCAGCCGATATTGCCGGTGGCGACGAGGTCGGGCTCCGTCCGCTCGATGTTCGCCACCTTGCGGTCGCGAAGCCGGGTCGCGATCTCGGGCTGGAGGAGGTTGTAGGTGCCGGCCGAGCCGCAGCAGAGATGGCCCTCGGGCACCTCCTTGACGGTGAAGCCGGCGGCCGCCAGCAGCCGCTTGGGCTGGGCCGTGATCCGCTGGCCGTGCTGCATCGAGCAGGCCGAGTGGTAGGCGACCGTGAGGTCGACGTCCCGCACCGCCGGCATCAGGCCGATCCCGTCCATCACCTCGGTGATGTCCTTGGCGAGCGCTGCGACGCACGCGGCCTTTGCCGCATAGGCCCGGTCCTCGCGCAGCATGAAGCCATAGTCCTTGACCGTCGTGCCGCAGCCGGACGCGTTGATGACCACGGCGTCGAGCCCGCCATGCCCGATCTCGCGCGTCCAGGCGTCGATGTTGGCCCTGGCGGCGCGCAGCGCCGGCTCCTCCTTGCCCATGTGGTGGGCGAGCGCACCGCAGCAGCCGACGCCGGGTGCCACGATCACCTCGACGCCGTGACGGGTCAGGAGACGGATCGTCGCCTCGTTGATCTCGGGCGCCAGCACCTGCTGGGCGCAGCCCGACAGAAGGGCCACCCGGGCACGGCGCTGCCCCCTCGCGAGGAAGACCTGCGGCCGGTCGACGGGGGAGGGCGTGGGGAGATGCCGAGGCACCAGCCGCAGCATCGCACCGAGCGGTCCGGGCAGGACGGCGGCCAGCGGCCGGACCAGCCAGGCGCCGATCAGCGCCGGTCGGAACAGCTCGGGGCTCGGCAGCACCTTCGCGAGCAGCGAGCGCAGCGCCCGGTCGACCAGCGGCCGGCGGTAGGTCTCCTCGATATGCCTGCGGGCGTGATCGACGAGATGCATGTAGTTCACGCCCGAGGGGCAGGTCGTCATGCAGGCGAGGCAGGAGAGGCAGCGGTCGATGTGCTTCACCACCCGCTGGGTCGCCGGGCGGTCGTTCTCCAGCATGTCCTTGATGAGGTAGATCCGCCCCCGCGGGCTGTCGAGCTCGTCGCCCAGGAGAACGAAGGTCGGGCAGGTGGCGGTGCAGAAGCCGCAGTGGACACACTTCCGGAGGATCGTCTCGGACTCCCGGGTATCCGGATCCCGGAGCTGCTCGGCGGTGAAGGTGGTCTGCATCGGTCAATGGTCCGGATAGAGGCGGCCCGGGGAGAGAATGCCCTTGGGGTCGAAGCTCGCCTTGACGCGGCGGGCGAGGGCGGCGAGCGAGGCCGGCTGCGGCTCGAACACAGGGACCTCGCGCCGCGTCGCCTCGGGTGCCCGCACCAGCGTCGCGTGCCCGTTGCCACCAAGGGCGGCGCGGACGGTCGGAGCGCCGGCATCGGGCAGCGAATCGAGGGCGATCCAGACGAGCCCCCCTGCCCAATCGAAAAGAACCTCCGGCGCCAGCGATGCCAACGCCTCCGCTATCCCGGCTGCGGCGGTCGGCGGGCAGGACAGGCGCCACAGGATCGGCCGCTCCGGGTCGAGCAGGCGACAGTCCCGTATCTCGCGCCACAGACGCAGCGAGTCCGCCCGATCGAGCGCCTGGGCCTCGAGCCCGGGCCGGGCCAGGGCCTGACGCAGGGCGCCCAGGCGGTAGGCGACCGACGGCCCGGCCCCCTCGAGCCTGAGACAGGCGACCTGCCGGCCGGCGGCGGCGACGGCCGGCACCGCCGAGCGGGCGCCGGCCGCCGCGGGCAGCATGGCAGCACCCGAGACGTCGTGCGGCGTGCCGGTCGCCGCCCTGAGCGCCCCGAGCAGCGCCGCCCCGTCATCGCCCGCGAGGAGCAGGGTGGCCGTGTCCTCGCCGGCCGGCATGACCTTGAAGGTGACGAGGCTGAGGACCGCCAGCGTGCCGAAGGAGCCGGTCAGCAGCTTGCAGAGATCATAGCCCGTGACGTTCTTGACGACCCGCCCGCCCGTCTTGATGGCATGGCCCTGGCCGGTGACGCACTGCACGCCCAGGAGATGGTCGCGCGCGGCACCGGCCTTGAGCCGCCGTCGGACCGGCGAGATTGCAGGCGATCACGCCGCCGATGGTCTGCCGGCCCGCCTCGCCGCCCAGGATGGCGCCATAGTCGGCGGGCTCGAAGGCCAGCTCCTGCCGGCGCTCGGCGAGGGCCGCCTCGATCTCCACGAGCGGCGTGCCGGCGCCGGCCGACATCACCAGCTCCTCGGGCTCGTACATCGCGATGCCGGCGAGGCCCAGGGTCGACAGCACGTCCAGGGCCTCGACCGGACGGCCGAAGCCCCGCTTGCTGCCGGCGCCCTCGACCCGGAGCAGGCGCTCCTCGGACACCGCCCATGCCACCAGCTGCTCGAGCTCCTTGAGGCTGGTCGGTCGATAGGACGGCATGACGATCGCGACCTCGGCTGACGACGACGGCAAGGCTGCCTAAGCTAGCGGCGACGGGCCGAACGGACCAGCGGCACGGAGCAGGCACCATGAAGCGCGCGGCGCCCGAGCCGATCGTCATCGTCGGTGGCGGGGCGATGGGCCTCTCGATCGGCTGGCGCCTCGCCGCCGCCGGCCGGGCGGTCACCGTGCTCGAGGCCGGCAGGGCCGGGCGGGGCGCCGTCTGGGCGGCGGCCGGAATTCTCGCGGCGCGGCTGCAGGGCACCGGCGATCCGCTCTCGCGCTTCCAGAGGCTCAGTCAGGATCTCTGGCCGGGCTTTGCGGCCGAGCTCGAGGCGGCCTCCGGCGCCCGCGGTCGGCTATCGGCGCGAAGGAACCATCGTCCTGGCGGAGGGCGAGGCGGAAGCGGCCCAGCTCCGCCAGCTGGCGCGGGCCGGTCGCGACGAGGGATTGGTCTGGCTCGACGCCGGCGCGCTGCGCGAGCGCGAGCCCCATCTCCCCCTGGACGGGCCCGGCGGCCTCCTCAGCGCCTCCGACCATCAGGTCGACAACCGGGCCGTCGCGACGGCGCTCGGCCTGGCGTTCACCCGGGCCGGCGGGGTGCTCCGCGAGCGTGTCGCCGTGCGCCGGCTGCGCGTCGAGGCCGGAGGCGTCGTCGGCGTCGAGACGGAGGAGGGCTTCCAGCGAGCCGGAACGGTCGTCCTCGCGGCCGGCGCCTGGTCCGGACGGATCGAAGGGGTGCCGCCCGAGGCGCTGCCGCCGGTACATCCGGTCAAGGGACAGATGCTGGCGCTCCGGATGGACCCCGAGGCGCCGCTGCTCCGGCACGTCCTCTGGGCCGGCGGCGGCTATCTCGTGCCACGCGAGGACGGCCGCCTCGTCGTCGGCGCCACCACCGAGCATCGCGGGTTCGATGCGCGCCAGACCGCCGGCAACCTCCTCTCGCTCCTGGCCACGGCCCGCACCGCCCTGCCCGCCTCCGCCGATCTCGAGATCGAGGAAACCTGGGTCGGCTTCCGCCCCGGCTCGCCCGACCATGCGCCGATCCTCGGCCCTTCCGGTCTCGACGGGCTCGTCCTCGCCACCGGCCACGGCCACAACGGCATCCTGATGACGCCGGCCACGGCCGACCTGATGAGCGGCTATCTGTCGACCGGAGAGCTCGACCCCATTCTCCGACCGTTCGCCATCGACCGCTTCCGCCGCCCCTAGAACCGCGGGAGGTCGGGGAAGGGGATCTGGCCTTTGTGGATGTGCATGCGGCCCAGCTCGGCGCAGCGGTGCAGCTCCGGAAAGACCTTGCCGGGATTGAGGATCTGGGTCGGATCGAAGGCGCATTTGAGGCGCTGCTGCTGGTTCAGGTCGTCCTCGGTGAACATGGCGGGCATCAGGTCCCGCTTCTCCACGCCCACGCCATGCTCGCCGGTGAGCACGCCGCCGACCTCGACGCAGAGCTTGAGGATGTCGGCGCCGAACCGCTCGGCCTTCTCGAGCTCGTCCGGCTTGTTGGCGTCGAAGAGGATGAGCGGATGGAGGTTGCCGTCGCCGGCGTGGAACACGTTGGCGACGCGCAGGCCGCACGCGGCGGACAGCTCCTCGATGCGGCGCAGCACGAAGGCCAGCTGCTTCCTCGGGATCGTCCCGTCCATGCAGTAATAGTCGGGCGAGATGCGGCCGACGGCGGGGAAGGCGGCCTTGCGGCCGAGCCAGAAGCGGTTGCGCTCCTCCTCGCTCTCCGAGGCCTTGATGTAGGTGGCCGCGTGCTGGCGGGCGATGGCGGTGACGATGCCGATCAGATGGTCCACCTCGGCCGCCGGCCCGTCCAGCTCGCAGATGAGGAGCGCCTCGACGTCGCGCGGATAGCCGGCCTGACAGAAATCCTCGGCGGCGTGGATGGCCGGCCGGTCCATCATCTCGAGGCCGCCCGGTATGATGCCGGCGGCGATGATCGAGGCGACGGTGTCGCCGCCCTTCTCGTTCGAGGGGAAGCCCATCAGCACGGCCCGGGCCGTCTCCGGCTTGGCCAGGATGCGCACCGTGACCTCGGTGACGACGCCCAAGAGGCCCTCGGAGCCGGTCATCACGCCCATGAGGTCGTAGCCCTCGCTGTCGAGATGCTTGCCGCCCAGGCGGACCACCTCGCCGCTCGGCAGCACCATCTCGAGGCCGAGCACATTGTTGGTCGTGAGGCCGTATTTGAGGCAGTGCACGCCGCCCGAGTTCTCGGCGATGTTGCCGCCGATCGAGCAGGCGATCTGCGAGGACGGGTCGGGCGCGTAATAGAAACCCCGCTCCTCGACCGCCCGGGTGATGCCGAGATTGGTGACCCCGGGCTGCGCCGTGACCGTGCGGTTCTCGTAGTCGACCTCGAGGATGCGGTTGAACTTGCCCATGCCGAGGACGATGCCGTCGACCAGCGGCAGGGCGCCGCCCGAGAGCGACGTGCCGGCGCCGCGCGGCACGACCTTTATTCGCTCCTCGTTGCAGAGCCGCAGCACGGCCGAGACCTGGTCGACCGTGCTCGGCAGGACCACGGCCATGGGCACGGCGCGGTAGGCCGAGAGGCCGTCGCACTCGTAGGCGCGGAGCTCGTCCTCGGCCGCGATCACCCCCTCGCCGGGCACGATCCGCCGCAGCCCCGCGACGATCCGCCCCCGCTTGGCGAGGGAGTCCTGGTCCGGCTCGGGCATCAGCATGGCGGCTCTTCCCTGGGCGGTGCGCGCTGAGGCTGGCCCAGATGATGGCTCGAAGGGCGACGCGGTCAACCGTTCTGGCGACCGCGGACCAAGCGGTTGCCGCAATGGGGACGGCAGCATAGCGTCGACGCCGCAGGCGGGCGCTGAACGACAGCCTGTCTCGATAACCTCACGGAGAGAAGCAGACCCATGTCGATCAATCGTCTGGAAAGGCTCGCGGCTGCCGCCTTGGTGTCGCTCGCCGCCGTCGCCGGCAGCGCCCATGCGGCCGACGACACGCATCTGTGGGACGTCTACGAGCAGCAGCTGAAGGGTGCCAAATACGTCCTGCTGTCCCACATCATCACGCCCGACGTCCCCGTCTGGCACGGCTTCGGGCCGTCCAAGTTCGAGCCCACGGTCGACCCCCAGACGGGCAAGCCCTACACCTACGAGAAGGACGGCTTCGAGGCGACCCAGTACATCCTGTCGACCGATCAGCTGGGTACCCAGCTCGACCCGCCGGCCCACTGGGCACCCGAATATCCCTCGATCGCCGAGCTGCCGGCGACCTACACCCTCCGTCCCCTGGTCGTCATCTCGATCGTCGATCAGGTCAAGAAGGATCCCGGCTACGGGCTCACCGTGGGCGACGTGCTCGCCTGGGAGAAGGTGCACGGCAAGATTCCCGAGGGCTCGGTCGTCTTCGTCCGCTCCGACTGGTCGAAGGACTGGCCCGATCCCGCGCTCTCGACCAGGACCCCGTTCCCGTCCGTCTCGCTCGACGCCCTCAAGTTCCTGCACGAGCAGCGCCACATCCTGTTCCATGGCCATGAGCCGCTCGACACGGACAATACGCCCACGCTCGAGGGCGAGGCCTGGCTCATGCACCACGGCTACACCCAGGCCGAAGGCGTCGCCCACCTCGACCAGGTGCCGGAGGCCGGCGCCCTGATCGCGATCGGCTTCCCGCGCCTCCAGGGCGGCACGGGCGGCTATGCGAGCTACGTGGCGATATGCCCGCCCGACTGGCCCCACGGCGTCAGCGTCGGGCAGGTGCCGGAGGCGCTGCTGCCCAGGTCGGACAAGCCGCTGCATGGGACGCCGCGGCCGGCACGCGCGTGCGCTAGCCTCGGCACACTTACGCCCCCACGCGAAAAGGGCCGGGACCCCTCGGGACCCCGGCCCTTCCTGACCGATCGGCGGCGGGCGGGTCTAGCCCTGGCGCGCCTTGAAGCGGGGGTTGGTCTTGTTGATGATGTAGACGCGGCCCTTGCGGCGCACGAGGCGGCAGTCCTTGTGGCGGGTCTTCGCCGTCTTCAGCGAGTTGCGGATCTTCATGGGTGGACTCCCTCGCGTCCCGAGCTACTTCTTCCGCCGAAAGCTCTGGAAGCGGCGATTGAACTTCTCGACCTGACCGCGCTCGATCACCTGAACGGATCCGCCGGTCCAGGCCGGATGCGACTTCGGATCCACGTCCAGCGTCATCGTGTCGCCTTCCTTGCCCCAGGTGGTGCGCGTCTTGAAGGTCGAGCCATCGGTCATCGCGACCGTGATCTCGTGGTAGTCGGGGTGGATATCGGGCTTCACGGCACTTTCCTTCGGCACGGGCGCCGGGTACATAGCGGCCTATCGTGCCGAGCGCAAGGCGGCGCGGGCCTCTCGTGCTGCGTCCACGCGGAAGCGCCCCATCCGGGATAGCCCCAGCAGAAGAGGCCAGCTCATGGCGGCAAACGCCCGTACGATCCTTCGCCGCAGCGATCGCCCCAGCCGGCGCGACCTCGGCCCCTTGAAGCGCCTCGCCACCTATCTCCGCCCCTATGGCTGGCGGGTCGCGGGCAGCGCTCTGGCCCTCGCGCTCGCCGCCTCGGCCGTCCTGTCCCTGGGCGTCGGCGTCCGCTATCTGGTCGACCGCGGCTTCGGCATGGGACGCTCGGCCGCCCTCGACCATGCGCTCGCGGCGGTGCTGATCGTCGTCGCGGCGCTGGCCGTCGCGACCTTCCTCCGCTCCTATCTGGTGACCTGGCTCGGCGAGCGGGTCGTCGCCGATCTCCGACGACAGATCTACGCCCACGTCATCCGCCTCTCGCCGGGCTTCTTCGAGGTCACCCGCACGGGCGAGGTGATCTCGCGGCTGACCACCGACACCAGCGTCATCCAGGCGGTGATCGGCGCGAGCGTCACGCAGGCGTTGCGCAACCTGCTGATGCTGGTGGGCGGCCTCGTCCTGCTGGTCGTGACCAACCCGCGCCTCACCGGCCTCATTCTCGTGGTCGTGCCGCTCGTCGTCCTGCCCATCATCCTCATCGGCCGCCGGGTCCGGGTCTACTCGCGGGCCACGCAGGATCGCGTGGCCGATGTCAGCGGCCATGCCGAGGAGACGCTGAACGCGGTGCGCGCCGTCCAGTCCTTCGCCCAGGAGCCGCACGAGAGCGCCCGCTTCGCCGATCTCTCGGAGCGGGCCTTCCGGGCCGCGGCGCGCTACGCGGCGGCGCGCGGCGTGCTGGCGGGCACGGTGATCGGGCTCGTCTTCGGTGCCGTCGTCGTCGTCCTCTGGATCGGCGGCAACGACGTGCTGGCCGGCCGCATCTCGCCGGGCGAGCTCGCCTCTTTCGTCTTCTACGCGACGGTGGTCGCCAGCTCCGTCGGCGGGCTCAGCGACATCGTCGGCGACCTGCAGCGCGCCTCGGGCGCGGCCGAGCGCCTGTTCGAGCTGCTCGACACCGAGCCGATGGTGACGGCGCCGGCATCGCCCCGGCCCCTGCCGGCGGTCCAGCGCGGCACGTTGCGCTTCGAGCGGGTGACCTTCGCCTATCCCTCGCTGCCCGACCGGCCGATCCTCCACGACTTCAGCCTGGAGCTCCGCGCCGGCGAGACGGTGGCGCTGGTGGGCCCCTCGGGGGCCGGCAAGACCAGCGTCTTCCAGCTCGTCATGCGCTTCTACGACCCGCAGGAGGGGCGGGTGCTGTTCGACGGCATCGACCTCAAGGAGCTCGACCCGGCCGAGCTGCGGTCCCGCCTCGGGCTCGTGCCGCAGGATTCCGTGATCTTCTCGGCCGACGCCTGGACCAACATCCGCTACGGCAAAAGCGATGCGGACGACGACGCCGTGCGTGCGGCGGCCGAGGCCGCCGCGGCGACCGAGTTCCTGGACGCGCTGCCCGACGGCTTCGACAGCTTTCTGGGCGAGAAGGGCGTGCGCCTGTCCGGCGGCCAGCGCCAGCGCGTCGCCATCGCCAGGGCCATCCTGCGCGATCCCTCGCTCCTGCTCCTCGACGAGGCGACCAGCGCGCTCGACGCCGAGAGCGAGCGGCTGGTCCAGGGCGCGCTCGAGCGGCTGCGCCGGGGGCGCACCTGTCTCGTGATCGCCCATCGGCTCGCCACCGTCCGCAAGGCCGACCGCATCGTCGTGATGGAGGGCGGTCGGATCATCGACCAGGGTCACCATGAGGAGCTGGTCGCCCGGGGCGGGCTCTATGCCCGGCTGGCCGCGCTCCAGTTCGACCTCGACCGCGCGGCCTGACCGTCGCAGCGCCGGCGGAGCCGGGGCGCGGACACCGGCGCCCGCCAAGCGGGGCCGGCCTCCGAAGCCGCCCGATGGGTGGCACCCCGAGACGCCACGCCTGCGACAAGTGAAGCGATGGCGTCACGCAGGCGGATAAACGATTGAGCGCTCGCGACGATTCGCGACATTCCAAGTGCCGGACGCGGCTTTAGGCGCTAGATTGGCAGCATCTCTTCAATTGAAGGTGTGGCCGTTCGCCGATGACCAATCCGCAACGCTTCGTCAATCGCGTGATCGTCTTCCTGATCTTCGCGGTCGTGGTGGTCGGCCTGCTGTCGCAGATCGTCTGGGGGGCGTTCCTCCACAATCCGGCGCTGAACGGCCTCATCATCTGCGTCCTCCTCATCGGCATCGCCTACAATCTGCGCCGCATCTTCCTGCTCAAGGCCGAGACGCGCTGGATCGAGGCCTTCCGGACCGGCGCGCCCGGCTTCTCCCTCCAGGAGGCCCCCCGCCTGATCGCCCCCATCGCCGCCGTCCTGGGCGAGCGGGACCGCCGCGGCCGGGGCTCCCTCTCGGCCATGTCGATGCGCTACCTTTTGGACAGCATCAGCGCCCGCCTCGACGAGAGCCGCGACATCGCCCGCTACCTGACGGGGCTCCTGATCTTCCTCGGGCTGCTCGGCACCTTCTGGGGCCTTCTCCAGTCGATCAACGCGGTCGGCGGCGTGCTCTCCGGCTTCTCCGCCACCGGCAGCGACGCCCTCTCGCTCTTCAACGAGATGAGGGCCGGCCTCGCCCGCCCCCTGGCCGGCATGGGCACGGCGTTCAGCGCCTCGCTGTTCGGCCTCGCCGGCTCGCTGGTCCTGGGCTTCCTCGATCTCCAGGCCACGCAGGCGCAGAACAGCTTCTACAATGACCTCGAGGAGTTTCTCTCGGGCATGACCCGGCACAGCGTCGGCGAGGGGCCGGCCAGCGAGGTCCCGGTCGGCCCGAGCCTCCCCGTCTACGTGCAGGCGATGCTCCAGCAGACCGCCGAGAATCTCGACCGGCTGCACAGCGTCGTCGCCCGGGGCGAGGACCAGCGGGCACAGCTCAACACGATGCTCCACGGCCTCAACGACCGTTTGGCGACCCTGGGCGAGCGCCTGGGCGGCGAGCAGCAGGCGCTCGACCGTCTGGCGGACGGCCAGAGGGCGCTGGCCGAGCAGCTGGAGCGCCGCGACAGCGCGCCGCTGCTCGACCAGGCGACCCGGCAGCATCTCCACAATATCGACGCCCAGCTCGGCCGCGTGCTCGAGGAGATCGGCCGCGGTCAGGGCGATCTCGCCCGCGAGCTGCGCGGCGAGATCAGGCTGGTCGCGCGAACCATCGCGGTCGCCGCCGGCGAGCCGCAGCTGGTCAGGGACTAGGCGATGGCACGCTCGCGCCGCGACGTCCGTCAGGTCGACATCTGGCCGGGCTTCGTCGACGCCCTCTCCACGCTGCTTCTGTCGGTCATCTTCCTGCTGGTCGTCTTCGTCCTCGGGCAGTTCTTCCTGAGCCAGGTGCTGCAGGGCCGCACCGAGACGCTCGACCGCCTGAGGGCCACCGTTCACGAGCTGAACCAGAAGCTCGGGCTCGAGCAGGACATGGCGGCCGATCTGCAGCGCAACGTCCAGCGGCTGTCGTCGGAGCTGCAGTCGGCCTCCGCCGACCGCGAGGACCTCGGTGCCCAGCTGAAGCAGAGCGAGTCGGATCGTGCCGCCCTGGAGGACCGTCTGGCCCAGGGGTCGAGCGAGCGCGTCAACCTGCAGCGCACGCTCGACGAGATGCGCATCGACCAGGACACCGCCAAGGCCCAGATCGGCTCGCTGCAGAAGGATCTGGACCAGGCACGCCAGAGCATGGCGGCGGACAAGGACAAGCTCACGGTGCAGCTCGGCCAGCTCGTCCAGCTGCGGCGCGACATCGACGCGCTGACCAAGGTCCGCGCCGACCTCGAGGGTCAGGTGGCGGGCCTCTCGGCAACCGTCCAGCTCTCGAAGGAGCAGCAGCAGCAGCTTCAGGCCCAGCTCGGGACGGCACGCGACCAGGGCCAGGCGCTCGAGGCCCGGCTCGCCGACCAGCAGCAGAAGACGATGCTGGCCCAGAAGGACATCGCGGCGCGCGACCTGCGGATCGAGGATCTGCTCAAGAGCGCCGCCACGCTCGAGAGCGCCAAGGAGAGTGCCGAGAGCGACAAGACGGCGGCCCTACAGCAGGTCCAGCAGCTCGACGAGCGGCTCCAGACGCTGAGCGTCCAGCTGAGCCAGCTCGATGCGGCGCTCGGCGCCAAGCAGTCCGAGATCGACCGACAGAACGCCACCATCGCCGACCTCGGCCAGCGGCTGAACATTGCGCTCGCCAACAAGGTCGAGGAGCTGTCCCGCTATCGCTCGGACTTCTTCGGCAAGCTGCGCCAGGTGCTGGGCACCCGCGACGATGTCCGGATCGTCGGCGACCGCTTCGTTTTCCAATCGGAGGTGCTGTTCGGCTCGGGCGAAGCCGACATCAACCCCAGCGGGCGCGATCAGCTCGCCAAGCTCGCCGCCTCGCTCAAGGACATCGCCAAGGAGATCCCGCCCGACCTGCCCTGGGTCCTGCAGGTCGATGGCCATACCGACCGCCGGCCGATCAGCAACAGCCAGTTCTCGTCGAACTGGGAGCTGTCGACCGCGCGCGCCATCTCGGTCGTGAAGTTCCTCGTCTCGCAGGGCATCCCGCCCGACCGGCTGGCGGCCCGCGGCTTCGGGGAGTTCCAGCCGCTCGATCAGGCGGATAACGAGGATGCGTATCGTCGCAACCGGCGAATTGAGATCAAGCTGACCACGCGCTGACCCCGCGTACGGCAGATTGGACACACCCTGTTGCATTTGCCTGGCAGGGTGGCGAAAGTAGAGCGGACAGGTGGTGTCTCAACCGGCGCCACATCGGGGGGATTCGCATGAACGACGCCGCCATCATCGGCGCGCCCGACGCTCCGACGGCGGGTCGGCTCGTCGTTGATCGCCTCCTCGCTTCCCCGCGAGGCGCATGCCGCCCCGCAGCGGTCAGCATCGGGAGCCTGAGATGGCCGACCAGAGCCGATCCCCCGGGCCGCAGGGCAGCGGCGGGTACCCGCAGCGGGGCATCAGCGCCACCAAGATCGGGCTCGCGGCGCTCGTGCCGATCCTGGCCGCGGGCGGGTTCGCCTGGTACGCGCAGGATCGGGCCGCTCGGGTCGAGGGCGGGCTCAAGACGGCGCTCGATGCGGTGGATGCACCGCCCGCTCCGGCACCCGGCGTGACGGGTGAGCTCGAGCGGCTGAGCGCGCTCAAGGACGAGGTCACTGGCCTGCGAGCGCTGCCCGAAAAGCTCGAGGAGGCGAAGAAGTCGCTCGCGAAGGCCACCGGCGAGCTCGACCAGACGCGGGCCAAGCTCGAGGCGACCGCTGGCGATCTCGGCAAGAGCCAGGCGGCCTTGGCCGATGCCCGGAAGGTCGATCAGCAGCAGACGCATACGTTGGAGGAGCGGGATGCCAGCCTCGCCACGCTGACGCAGGCGCGCGACGCCCTGTCGGCACGGCTCGAGGGGCTCACCAAGGAGGCGGCCGACGCCAACGCCGCGCGCGAGCGGCTGCAGGCCGAGCTGGCCCTGCTCCAGACCTCCAAGGCCGCGCTCGAGCATACTGTCGGCCAGCAGACGGCGGAGCTCGCGGCGCAGGGCCAGAGCATCGCGGATCTGACCCGGACACGGGGCGACCTCGAGCGCAGGCTGGCCGCGCAACAGGCCGCCGGCCGCGACGTCGCCAAGCAGGTCGAGACCCTGAGCACCGAGCAGGGCGAGCTCCAGAAGGCGGCAGCCGCGGAGGACCAGAAGCTGGCGCAGGCGACGGCCGAGATCGCGTCCCTGACGGCCGAGCGCGATCGGCTGACCCAGGCGCTAGCGACGACCGACGAGCAGCAGAAGGCGGCGCTCGCGACGAGCGCCAGCACGGTCGCCCGGCTGACCCAGGCCAGGGATACGCTCGCGCGGCAGCTGTCGGCGCAGCAGGCGGCGGCGCGGGACGTCGCCAAGCAGGTCGAGACCCTGGCCGCCGGGCAGGAGGAGCTCCAGCAGTCCGCGAGCGACGAGAAACAGAAGCTCGCGGCGGCGACGGCCGAGATCGCTTCTCTCACCGCCGAGCGCGAGCGGCTGGCGACACGGCTGCAGGCCAGCACGACGACGGCGAGCGACCTCCAGGGCCGATTGGCCGATGCGACGGAGAAGGTAAGCAAGCTCGAGGGCGCCATCGCCGCCACCCCCGATGTCCAGAAGGTCCAGGTCCTGCGGACCCAGGCCGAGGCCGCGACCGCCCAGCGCGATCAGCTGGCCGCCCAGGTCGGCACGCTCCAGGTCGCGGCCCAACGCCAGGAGCTGGCGCTGACCGATGCCAAGGCGGCGGCCGCGGAGCTTCAGCAGCAGCGCGACGATCTGAGCAGCAGGCAAACGGCGCTGCTGGCCCAGGTCGCCGCGCTCGGCGACCAGCAGGGCCGGCTGCAGGGCGCCCTCGATGCCGCCCTCGCCAGGCTCGCCGCGGCCGAGCAGGCGAGAGGGGCGCTGGCGACGTCGGGCGCGGCGGCGGCCGACCGGGTCAAGGCGCTCGAGGGTCAGCTGGCCTCGCTGCGATCGGCTCTGGACGAGACGCAGGCCAAGCTCGCGCCGGCCGAGGGCGGGCTGAAGGCGGCGGAGGCGGACCGCGACCAGGAGAAGGCCCAGGCCCAGGCGCTGGCAGCCCAGCTCGCGACCTTGAAGACGGAGCACGAGGCGCTCGCCGCGACCAGCTCCGCACGGGCCAACCAGATCGCCGGGCTGCAGGGCGCGCTCGACGCTGCGCTCCAGAAAGTCGCCGAGGTCGAGCAGGCCAGGGCGGCGCTGGCGGCGTCGGCCGAGCAGGCCAGCGGCCGGGTCGAGGCGCTCCAGGGGCAGGTGGACACCCTGAAGCAGGAGCGGGATCGACTGGCCGTCACCGACGACCAGCAGGCGACACGGCTCGCATCTCTTCAGACTGCCCTGGACCAGGCACAGGCCAAGCTGGCGCCGGCCGAGGGAGCGCTCGAAGTCGGCCACCACCGGGCGGGCGGCCGCGGAGAAGAAAGCTACGGAGCTCCAGGTGGCGCTGGCGGCGGCGCAGGACGACCTCGCTCGCGGCCGGTCGGCCTCGGCCGACACGGCGGCGGGGCTGCGCCGGGAGATCGGCCAGCGCGACCAGGAGATCGCCGATCTCCGTGCCCGGACGGATGCCCTGGGCAGCCAGCTCGACCAGGCGCAGGCGGCGGCGCAGGCCCTGAAGGCGCAGGGCGCGGACGGCCACCAGCGCGTGGCCGACGCCGCGGTCCTGGCCGAGATCACGCGGCAGCTCGGCGCCAGCCTGCGCCCGGCCGGGCCGACCCTGGCCCAGCGGACGCAGAGGCGCCGAGAACCGCCAAGCCTTGCTCGTGGGCGATGTGAAGGCCAACCTGCCGGGTGCCCAGGACATCGACTATGTCGAGCCGGACGGCGTGGTTCTGGGGGCGAGCCTGCTCTTTCCCTCGGGAAGTGCCAAGCTGACCGACGAGGGCATGACGGCGCTCGACGGCGTGGTGCCGCGTCTCGAGGACGCCATCGCCAGCATTCCCAAGGGTGTTCCCTGGGCGCTGCAGATCGACGGGCACTCCGACGACCTGCCCGTCGTCGGAGGCCGCTACCGCTCGAACTGGGAGCTCTCCGCCGCCCGCGCCAGCTCGGTCGCCCAGTATCTGGCCGAGCGGGGCATTCCGAGGCAGCATCTGATCGTGGCCGGCCTCGCGGACACCGAGCCTTTGGCGCGCGATCACTCCGACGAGGCGCGCCAGATCAACCGACGGATCGAGATCAGGCTGACCGGCCGCTGAAGACAAAAAAGCGCCCGGCCGAGCTTGGTCGGCCGGGCGCGGTGGGAAACGGGCCTCGGCCCTGCCTCAGCCCACGTGGTGCTGGGCGTGGTGAACCAGCGTGTCGATGTCGATGCTGCTGCTCGCCATGCTGACGCTGGCGGCCGCGTGGCTCGATCCGCCGCCGCCCACGCCGTGGTCGGAAGAGAGCACGTCGCTCAGGCTGAGGGCGGCGCAGCCGGTGCCCTTGATGGTGACCTTCACCGTCGCGGTATCACTGTTGCCGCTGTCGTCCTCGGCCGTGTAGGTGAACTGGTCCTTGCCGGTGAAGGTCGGGTCGTCGGGGGAGTAGGTGACTGCGGTGCCGTCCGAGTTGATCGCGACGAGGCCGTGCTCGCCATCGGTCACAGCCGTGACCGTAAGGGCCCCATGGGGCCTGTCGTTCCTGAGGACGTTGAGGTCCGTGTCGTTGTCGCCCGGAACCTTGAAGTGGTCGTTGTTGACCTTCAGCGTCACCGCCACCGCCGGCGCCCTTGACGGTGAGCTTCACGGTCGCCTCCGCTGGTCGCCGTTGCCGTCCGTCGGCCGTGTAGCTGAAGGTGTCCTTGCCGGTGAAGCCGGGTCGCGGGCGTGTAGGTGACGGTGCCGTCCGCGTCGACCGTCGACGGTGCCGCCGTGCTCGCTAGTTGCTCGCCTCGTGACCGTAAGGTCCCCTGGGGCCTGTCGTTCCTGAGGACGTTGAGGTCCGTGTCGCTGTCGCCCGGAACCTTGAAGTGGTCGTCGTGGACCTTCAGCGTCTGCCCGCCGCCACCGCCGCCACCACCCTTGACGGTGAGGTCGACGTTGGCCGTGCCGGTGTTCCCGTTGCCGTCGGTCGCCGTGTAGCTGAAGCGGTCCGGCCCGGTGTAGCCCTGGGTCGGGCGTGTAGGTGATGTGCTGCCGTCGTCGGCGACCTTGAGGAGCCGTGCGCTAGGGATCGGTGCCGACGTCGACCGTGACGCCCCCGTGGGGCAAGTCGTTCCTGAGGACGTTGAGGTCACTGTCGTGGCCGCCCCTGACCCTGAAGCTGTCCTCGTTGACGGTCAACGTCTGCCCGACACCGGTACCGCGGACGTCGAGCTCACCGTCGCCGTTGCCGGTCGTTCGCCGTTGCCGTCCGTCGCCGTGTAGGTGAAGCTGTCCTCCCCCTTGAAGGCCGGGGTCGGGCGTGTAGATGATGGTGCCGTCGTCGTTGACGTCGACGGTGCCGTGCTGCGGAGATCGGTCGGCGTGTCGTGACCGTAAGGCCGCCGTGGGGCCTGTCGTTCCTGAGGACGTTGAGGTCCCTCTCGGTGTCGCGCCTTGAACCCTGAAGCTGTCGTCATTTGACGGTCAGCGGCCCGGTCGCCGCCGCCGCGACCAGCGACAGATCAGAGATCTCGGAAACAAGCTCAGCCATCGTTCTCTCCCTAAGGGGCCGGGTCGATGCCCGGGCCACTCCTGAACTGTAGACTGCGCCGCGCCCCGTCTATGGACGGGCAGCGCGACCGGTTCTTCCTGCCGCTGTCGATCGACCGCGCTTCCGACTTGCCCACCGCGAGAATTCCATCCTGCGTAGCGGCGAGGGCACGCCGGCTCCCTCTGTCTAGTCGCTTGCCACCAGCGTCGCAACCAATATGCTTACCGACTGAAGTAACGACGTTGCGGTAGCGCTAAGCGGACCGGCATCCGCCGAGCATTGTGGCTTCAGCGGACACCTGTTTCATGAAACATGGAGCGGTGCGCGTCGCTTCCCGATTGTGCTTCGCGCGGCGAGACTTCTGCTTGGCGGCAGCCCGCTCCGGAGCTGGGCAGCCCCGGGCGCGGCGGGCTTCGGGGGGCCGAGCCGACGGGCGGCGAGCGAGCTCCTGAGGAGGTCGCTCACTTGGAGCGCCGTCGACTGGGCCGCAGTCGCGGCAATGCTGCCGTGGGCGGTGGCCAGGCCGGCGCTCTTGTCGGCGATCTGATAGAAGAAGCCGTCCGAGCCGGTATAGCCCGCGTCGGCCGTGTAGACGAGGCCGCCCTTGCCGGCCACGCGCGGGCCATGCGCGCGCTCGCCGTCCGCGGTTGCAGCCGTCTCAATGACAGCTGCGAATCCGGGGACGCCAGGCTCGCCATACCTTCCTCCACTCCTCCACTCCTCCACCGAGGAGCGGCCCCTCTGCCTGTCCACGGCCTCCGAGCGATCATCCCCGACACCCGTGCCGGCACGGCCGGCCGACCGTCCCCCCGACCATCGCGCGCACAGGATGGGCCGCGCGCCCGAGTGCCAGATCGGGGCGAGGCCGGGCCAGGTCAGCCCTCCGAGGCGTCGCCCCGCGGCAGCACACGATGGAGCACGAGGAGGCCCAGGACCGCCGCCACGACCGAGGCGGCCAGCACGCCGATCTTGGCCTGGTCGAGGGCGACCACGTCCTTGAAGCCGAGATTGGCGATGAAGAGCGCCATGGTGAAGCCGATGCCCGCGACGCAGCCGACGCCCACGATCGTGCCCCAGCTCGAATCGCTGGGCAGCCGGGTGAGGCCGAGGAGCCGGGCCAGCGCCACGAAGCCGACGATGCCGAGCGGCTTGCCCATCAGCAGGCCGAAGAAGGTGCCGAGCGTGGCCGTGCTGAGGAGCTGCGCCTCGCTCGAGTGAAGGACCGGCACCCCGGCATTGAAGAGGGCGAAGACCGGCATGATGAGAAACGCCACGAACGGCGCCAGGGCATGCTCGAAGCGGTGCAGAGGGCTCTGCGCCCGGGAGAGGACGCCCTCGAGATGGCTGATCTCGACCTGGCACTGCTCGAGCGGGCCCTGGCCGACCTCGGCGGCGAGCTCCTGCTTCAGCTCCTCGGGCGAGAGGCGATGGAGGACGGGCACGCTCATCGCCATGAGCACACCGGCGATGGTCGCATGCACGCCGGACTTCAGCATGAAGTACCAGACGACGGCACCGAGCAGCAGGAAGACCAGCGGCCGACTGCCGCCCATCCTCCCGTAGCCCAAGGCCGCCACCCAGACCGCGAGCGAGATCCCGAGCGCCATGAGGTCGAGGTCGTCGGTGTAGAAGAGCGCTATCACCAGCACCGCGCCGAGATCGTCGACGATCGCCAGCGCGAGGAGGAAAACCTTCGCGCCGAGCGGCACGCGCTTGCCGAGCAGGGACAGCACGCCGACGGCGAAGGCGATGTCCGTCGCCATCGGCACGCCCCAGCCCGAGGCGTAGGGGGTCCCGGCGTTGAAGCCTACATAGATCAGGGCCGGGACGACCATTCCGCCGAGCGCGCCGGCGATCGGTAGCACGGCCTTGCTGACGCCGGCCAGCTCACCGACCAGCACCTCGCGCTTGATCTCGAGCCCCACCAGAAAGAAAAAAATGGCCATCAGCAGGTCGTTGACCCAGAGCTCGAGCGGCTTCTGCAGGCTGAAGGAGCCGAGCGCCACGCCGGCCGGGGCCATGCGCATCGCCTCGTAGCTGTGGGCGAAGGGCGAGTTCGCCCAGGCGAAGGCGACGAGGGCGGCGACGATCAGGATGACGCCGGACGCGCTCTCGGTGGCGAGCAGCTCCTCGACCGGCTGGATCAGCCGCCTGACGGGCTCCGGCGTGGTCAGCCGGTTGCGCACGGTGGCCACGAGTGCGGATCCTTTCCCTGCCTGGGCGCCTCGGCTGCAGGACTGCCGCCGGCCGCTCAGATGCCGAGAGCCATCCCGTCCTTGCGCTGATCGGAGCCGCCGATCAGGACGCCCCGCCGACGGTCGACTAGGATCGCCTGACCGCCGCCGAGCGGGCTCTCGGGCTCGATCAGCTGATGCCCCCGGGCCGCGAGGTCGGCCCGCGCCCGTGCCGGCACGCCACGCTCGACCAGGAGATCGACCGGGTAGGACATGAGGCGCGGCGCGTCCAGCGCCTCCTGCGGGTCGAGGCCGTGATCGATCAGGGCGCTGATCACCTGGGCGTGGCCGACGGGCTGATAGTCGCCGCCCATGACCCCGTAGCTCAGCCAGAGCTCGCCGTTGCGGAAGGCCAGGCCCGGGATGATCGTGTGCATCGGCCGCTTGCCGGGGGCGATGCAGTTCGGGTGGGCGGGATCGAGCCGGAAGGCGCGGCCGCGATTGTGGAACAGCACGCCGGTCTTCTCGCAGACGAGCCCGGACCCGAAGGTGTCGTAGACGGAGTTGATGAACGACACGGCGTTGAGGTCGCGGTCGACGACCGTGAGGTAGACCGTGTCCGGATGCGGCTCCAGGAGCGGCGGCGGCAGATCCGCCAGCACCCGCTCGGCGCTGATCTGCTCCCTGAGCTTGATGGCATAGGCCTTGTCGAGCAGGCGCTCGACCGGCACCGTGGCCTGGGCGGGGTCGGCCAGGAAGGCGTCGCGGTCGCGGAAGGCGAGCTTGGTGGCCTCGGCCAGATAGTGCAGGCGCTCGCCCGACTGCATGTCGAGCTTGGCCAGATCGTAGCCCTCGAGGATGTTGAGGAGGAGCAGGGCCACGACCCCCTGGCCGTTGGGTGGGCACTGATAGATGCGGGCGTCCCGGTAGCCGCTGTGAACGGGCTCGACGAACTCGGCCGCGGCCGCCGCGAAGTCGGCCTCCTCGTGCAGGCCGCCGAAGCTCTTGAGCGTGGCGCACATCGCCGCCGCGACCTCGCCCTCGTAGAAGGCCTTGGCGCCGCCTTCGGCGATGCGCCGCAGGGTGCGGGCCAACGCCGGGAAGTGCATGATCCGCCCGGCGCCCGGCGCCCGTCCGCCGGGCAGATAGAAGGCCTCGGCCCCGGGGCTGCGCCGAAGGGTGTCGGCGGCGCGGCGCCAGTCGAAGGCGACCCGCGGCGCGACGGCGAATCCGCCCTCGGCACAGCGGATCGCCGGCCCGAGCAGATCGCCGAGCGACCGTGTGCCATGGGCGCCGAGGAGCAGCTCCCAGGCGGCGACGGCACCGGGCACCGTCACGGCGTGCGGGCTGCCGCCCGCCAGCGTCGTGACGCCCTGCTCCCGCAGGCGCTCGACCGAGGCCCCGGCAGGTGCCGCACCCGAGCCGTTGAGGGCGATCACCCCGCCAGAGGCCGGCGCGTAAAGAGCAAAACAGTCGCCGCCGATGCCGGTCATGCCCGGCTCGACGACGCACTGCACCGCGACGGCGGCGATGGCGGCGTCGATGGCGTTGCCGCCGTCCCTCAGGATGTCGACCGCGGCGAGCGTCGCCAGCGGATGCGAGGTGGCGGCCATGCCGTTGGCGCCGTAGGCGGTCGACCGGCCGGGCTGATGGAAGTCGCGCATGACGGTGTCTCCTCTGCCCGGCTTCTTAGAGGATCTCCAAGGGATGTCGCCAGGGGCTCGTTGCGGGCCGCTCACGCGCGATGGTAGGGATGGCCGGCCAGAATGGTGCCGGCACGATAGATCTGCTCGAGGAGCAGGACGCGCACCAGCTCGTGCGGCCAGGTCATCGGCCCGAGGGCTAGGACGAGATCGGCGCGCTCGCGGGCCGCTGGGCCGTGGCCATCGGCGCCACCGACGAGGAAAAAGATGGTCCGGCGCCCCTCGTCCCGCCATTGGCCGAGGCGCTGGGCGAAGGCCTCGCTGGTCAGCGCCCGACCCCTTTCGTCGAGGGTCAGGACGACCGCATCGGCGGGCACGTCCTCGAGCAGGAGCGCCGCCTCGGCATGCCGTCGCTTAGCCGCCGGCACGGTGCCGCGGAGCTGCAGCTCCTCGATCGCGATCGTCCAGGGGCAGCGCTGCCGATAGCGGGCGACGAGCGCCTCGATCGCCGGATCACGCGAGCGGCCGATGGCGCGGAGCCGAAGCTCCACTCAACCGCCGCCGCCCGCAGCAAGGCGTGCGGGCCGGGTCGCCGGCGTCACCGACCACAGCTTCTCGATGGCGTAGAAGTCGCGCGTCTCGGCGCGGAACAGGTGGACGATGACCTCGCCGGCGTCGATGAGCACCCAGCTGCTGTCGCCCAGCCCTTCGGCGCCGACCGTCGGATGGCCGGCCTCCTTCAGGCGGGCCAGCAGCTTCTCGGCCATGGCCGCGATGTGGCGCTGTGAGGTGCCGGTCGCGACGACCATGTAGTCCGCCACGGTCGTCTTCCCTTGCAGGTCGATGACCGCGGGCTCGATGGCCTTGTCGTCGTCGAGCGAGCGGGTGACGATGTCGAGAATGGAGGCAGGCTGGGACGAGGGCTGCTGATCCGTGCCTATCTGTCCGACTCCGGTTGGTCCGGGGCCCCACCCGCTCTGTCCGCGCCACGGAGTCGGATCCGGGTGCTCGACGCGGGGTGCGGCCGCAGACGCAGGAACACCCAAGCCGGCGGGTCGAGATCGGCCAGCTCCCTGGCGCGCCCCTCGCTCAACCGGGCTCCGGCGAAGCGCGTTGCCGCCTCTCCCGCCAGGGCCGCATAAGAATAGGGATGGCGCTCGAACACCGCAATGGCCGAGCGCTCCATGATATCGGTCCACCTGTGCCAGCGCGGCAGCTGGACGAGATTGTCGGCGCCGAGCAGGAACACGACCCTGAGGTCGTGGCGATCGCCGAGGCGGCGGAGCGTGTCGGCCGTGTAGCGGGTGCCGAGCCGTGCCTCCAGCCCGGTGACCAGGATCCGCGGATGGCGGGCGACCGCCCGGGCCCGAGCCAGGCGCTCGGCGAGCGGCAGCATGCCCTGGACCGGCTTCAGCGGGTTCTGCGGCGTCACGAGCCACCACACCCGGTCGAGGCCGAGGCGGCGCAGGGCCTCGACGCTGAGATAGCGGTGGCCGGCATGGGCGGGATTGAAGGAGCCGCCGAGGACGCCGATCCTGAGCGGGCGGCCGGACCGCGGGTCGGGCTCCGGCTCCAGGGCCGGCAGCAGCAGGCGGACCCGCCGCCTGAGACCGCCGGTCGGATCGTCGGTCATACGGGCCGGATCTGGCCGCTGCCCCGCACCACGTACTTGAAGCTCGTCAGCTGCTCGACGCCGACCGGGCCGCGCGCGTGCAGCCGGCCGGTGGCGATGCCGATCTCCGCCCCCATGCCGAACTCGCCGCCGTCCGCGAACTGGGTCGAGGCGTTGTGCAGCACGATGGCGCTGTCGACCTCGGCGAGGAAGCGATCCGCCGCGGCCCGATCGCCCGCGACGATCGCGTCGGTGTGGTGCGAGCCCCAGGCCTCGATATGCCCGATCGCTTGCTCGATCCCGTCCACGACCTTCACGGCGATGATCGCGTCCAGATACTCCGTCGCCCAGTCCTTGTCGGTGGCGGGGGTGGCGCGGGGCTCGAGCCTTTGCACGGCGGCGTCGCCGCGGATGGCGCAGCCGGCCTCGATCAGCGCCGCCAGGACGGGCGGCAGCAGGGTCTCCGCCACCGAGCGGTCGCAAAGAAGAGTCTCGGCGGCGCCGCAGACGCCGGTGCGGCGCATCTTGGCGTTGACGGCGAGCCGGACCGCCATCGCCGGATCGGCGCTCGCGTGCAGATAGAGGTGGCAGTTGCCGTCGAGATGGGCGAGGACCGGGATGCGGCTCTCCCGCTGCACCCGCTCGATCAGCGAGCGGCCGCCGCGGGGCACGATCACGTCGATCTGCTCGCTCATCCCGAGCATGATGCCGACGGCCGCCCGATCCGTGGTCGGCAGCATCTGGATCGCCGCCCCGGGCAGGCCGGCCTCGGCCAAGCCCTCCTGCAGGCAGGCCAGGATCGCCCCGCTCGAATGGAAGGATTCGGAGCCGCCGCGGAGGATGGCGGCGTTGCCGGCCTTGAGGCAGAGGCCGCCCGCGTCGGCGGTGACGTTGGGGCGGCTCTCGTAGATGATGCCGATCACGCCCAGCGGAACCCGCACCCGGGCGATGTCGAGCCCGTTGGGGCGGGTCCAGCGCGCGAGCTCGGTGCCGACCGGATCGGGCAGGCCCGCTATCGTCAGGAGCCCCTCGGCCATCGCCGCCACCCGCTTGGGATCGAGCCGCAGGCGGTCGAGCAGGGCCGGCGTGAGGTCCTTCTCCCGGGCGGCCTTCATGTCCCGGGCATTGGCCGCGAGGATCTCGGGTTCGCGCGAGCCGATCAGCGCCGCGGCGGCCAGAAGGGCCTCGTCCTTGCGCGCGCGCGGCACGGTCGCCAGCCGATGGGCGGCCGCCCGGGCCGCCCGGCCCAGCCCCTGCATCCGCGCCTCGAGATCGTCCTTGATGACCGTCGCCATGGCTCCTGGCCCACCCGCTCGGGCCGGCACCGATAGCAGACCCGCCCGCCGCCGTCACGCGACGGGCGGCCAGCGGCCTCAAAGCGCTGTCTTGGGCAGCATCATGTGGCAGCCCTTGTTGCCGTCCACCGTCTGGGTGACGCGCAGGTCGCCGGCCAGCGAGCAGAGCATGTAGGCCTGGTTGCGCGACAGGTTGGTGCGCCGGGTGATCTCCCGGACCATCTCGCGCACCGCCTGCTTGGCCGCATCGTCCAGGTCCTCGTCGATGCCGATCGAGATCAGGTGGGTCGGCGCTCTCGGCGAAGGGCCGCTCGAGCCCGAGGTCGCTGCGGACCGTCAGGCGGAAGCTGCCGGTAAGCCCGGTCTCGAGGGCCGTGATGCAGACCTCGCCGTCCCCCTGCACCCCGTGGCCGTCGCCGGCGAGGAACAGGGCACCCTCGGTCAGGACGGGGAGATAGAGGGTCGTGCCGGCCTTCAGCTCCTTGTTGTCCATGTTGCCGCCGAAGGCGCGGGGCACGTTCGAGATGCAGCGCCCCCAGGCCTTGGGCGGCGCCACCGACATGACGCCGAAAAAGGGCTCGAGCGCCAGCTCCGTGCCCCAGGGCAGGGTGGTGACCCCGCGCGCCCGGTCGATCCTGGGATGGATGGTCTCATAGTCGGTGAACTCGTCGGGCAGCGTGCCCAGCAGCGGCATCACGGCCACGAAGCCCCAGTCCTGGTTGACCTGAACGTCCAGGATGTCGACCTGCAGCACGTCGCCGGGCTCGGCCCCGCGCACGAAGGTGGGGCCGGTCAGGATGTGGGCGCCGGGCCCCTGCGTCACCTTGTCGAGGATCAGGCGATGGGCCGGCGTCACGAGGCCCGCGTCCGGCGGCAGACGGTCGGAGCCCGCCGGCCGGCACCGCATGAAGAACAACGGTGTCGCCCGAGTCGATCTCGAGCACCGGCGGCGTCGCCGCGTCGATCGACCCCCAGACGACCGTCTCCGGCCGCGCCTCGAGCTCGTGTGTCCGCGCCATGCAAGTCCCCCCACGCTGGTTCGCACGAGGAGCCTACCGGCGCCCGCAGAACGCCGCCAGGGTCAGGGACGCCCGCCAGGCCCACGAAACGCTTCAGGTTTTTCTTCTTTTTTTCTTCTTACGCCCCGACCGTCTTCCGCCCCGCGGGGCGTCGCGACGTCACGCCCCTCCTCCGTCACCCTCGGACCTGATCCGAGGATCCATGCCCACGCTCGCGACACCGCGCCGGGCTGTGCCATGGGCCCTCGGATCAAGTCCGAGGGTGACAAAAAGAGGAAAGGACTGTGCTCTTCTTCTACGGCCCGAGGGGCTTCCGCCCCGCGCTCTTCTGGGGCCGGTCGGGTCCGGCTCGGGCGCGGCCTTCGGCCAGCTCGGCCAGGCGCTGCTCGCCGCGGCGGAGGAACCAGTCGGCGAAGTCGGGAAAATCGTGGGCGAGCTGGGCGATCGGGGAGAGCGGCAGCTCGTCGGGGAGGTCGGGGACGCCGGGGTGGCGGGGCACCCAGACGATGCGGTAGCCGGGCGGTGCGATGGGCTCGCCCGAGGCGGACCAGGACAGGGCGGGAAGAGGCTCGGCGGCGGGAGCGGGCTCGCTCGGGGCGACGGGCGCCTCGGGACGGCGGCCGCCGCCTCGCGCGCCGCCTCGCGGAGCGCGGCGCGGCCGGCCTCGGCGCCGATGAAGTCGGCGAGGCGGGGGGCGGCGGCATGGGCCGGGCCCAGCGGATGCTGGCCGTAGCCCGCCATCGAGTCGCGAGGCTGCTCGGGCGGGGCGGTCGGCTCCGGCCGCGTGGCCCTGGGCTCCGTCGCCTGCTCGAAGGTGCGCCGCACGAGCTGGACCAGCCGCCTGGCCGGGCTCCGGCCGCGGTTGGCCTCGTAGACGATGAACATCAGGGCGCGGCGGTCGCCCATGTCGACCAGATGCTGGAGATCGGCCATGGCCGTCTCGATCAGCAGCCGCTCCTGCTCGTCGAAGGGCAGCTCGCGGGCGGCCCGGTACTGCGCGACGAGACGAGAGAACTCGCGGTCGGCGATGAACGCCTGGATTTCCTCCTCGGTCGTGGCCTCGACCTCGGCGACCTCGGCCGGGGTGAGCCCGGCGGCGAGGCGCCGCGCCAGCCGGCAGCGGCGGGCACCGGGCAGCGAGACGGGCGAGCGGGAGGGGTAGGGTGCAGGCATTTCTCCTCTATATAAGACTTAAAGCCCCTCGTCAAGCCATAATTCGCCCGGCCTGTTTCCCGGCAAATCGGTGGAGTCGAGGCCCCGAGACGCGAGGGTCAGCGACGATGAGTGCAGGGAGCAAGCTCCTGGAGAACGTCCGCCCCAAGCCCGGTCGCCCGCTCGGCCAAGGTGCTCCGTGCCGGGGCTTCGGCCTTGGCCACAGCCTCCTCCGGTGTCCGGCCACAGACCAGGGCACCCCGGCACCGCCGGCACCTCGGCCAACCATCGGCCATCGTCCTGGCGCTCGATCTCGACCGCCAGACCGGGGGACGCTACCATCGTCGGGCTTCTCCGCTCCGAGGCAGGCAAAGAGGAGCTGAGTGCACTGTTGTCACCGTAACTGTACGCCCTCACAGCCTCCGAATTTCCACCACGTCCAGGGACGCTACCCGCGGCAGCTACGCTCCTTCATCGTACTCCTGCATCAACATGGCACGCATCGATATGGATCACACACGCCGCGCTGAGGGCTCGCCGCGCCCGCAGGCTTTTGCGGCTGAGCAGCTCGAGGGCACTCTCAATCTAAAGGAGAATATGGACGGGGGAGGTGATTTGTACGGAGACCAATCGCTTTAGGGTTGCGGCGCTGCAAAGTAGATGAGACGCTGGTTAAGATTCCCCTTGAACGCCTGGTCGGTGATTGCTACGGTATCGGTTGAACGGTAGACATTATGCTCTCTCCTGCGTTGATTAGGAGGAATTTCAATGCGATGCAGCTCGACGTTCGTTTTGGCTGGCGGCTTCGCTCTCGGTGCCGCAATTATCCCTCTCGCGGCCAGCGCCGGTGTCTTCGGCGCGGGAGCCAATGCCGGCCTGGGTGCCTCACCGGTGGTTGACGTGTCGTGGCAGAGCCAGCTTCCGGTCGACGAGGAGGCTTGGCACGGTCTCGGCCAAGATCAGCGTACGATGCTCCGGCAGCAGTGGCAGACGGAGCGTCATTCCGCAAGTCAGGGCGACCAGTCCCCGATGAACGGGCCGCTGACGCACTATAAGGGCGGGTTGCCGAGCAGCAGCTCCTCGGCCATGTCCGGCCCGAACTTCACCAATCCGGGCGCCAAACCGCTGTTGATTCCGGGAATCGGCGTGAAGGACAGTGGCACGGGCCTGGTTTTTGACGGCAAGGATCACATGCTTTGGCAGGGGGATGACATTCGCGCTAAACTGGCGCTTTTGTACGCTCACCTCCTGTATATCTTCAAGATCCACGCCAGCCCCTGCTGAGACGGTTTCCTTCGGTCTTGAAGCGATGGTCGCCCCGACGGGCGTCCATCGCGGCTTCGGGGATGGAAGTTGGCGGTGTTGCGTGAACGCTCATGCGGGCTCGCGACGCTGGTTCTGGCGATTGGCCTTCTCGTCCTGGCGCTCCCTCGGCTGGGCGCGAGCCTCGCCAAGCTGCCGGGCAATCAGGGCGTCGATCTGCTGGGCCAGGGGCAGTTCCTGTCGGCGGATACTCTCGCGAGGGTGTTCGACAGTCGAGAGGCGGCTCGGCGCTGGCTCGATGAGCCGCCGATCGACTATGACCTCGGCCTTGCCGCGTACGGTGCTTCCAGGCAGGCTGCCGATCCGAGCAGTCGCACGACGTTGCTCCGTGAGGCCATAAAGGACTTCCGCGCCACGCTGCGCAAGTCGCCGGCGGACCCCTATGCCTGGTGCTATCTCGCCCAGGCCTACACGGACCTCGGTGACGCCGCGAGCGCCATCGCCATGCTCGAGGCGTCCTACGATTTCGGACCCTTCATGCCCGAGATCGCCATGATGCGGAGCTACGTGGCGATCGCGACCTGGGCCTCGCTCGACCGCTTCGCCCGCCTGCTCGCGGGCGATGACTTCGTCCAGGCCATGACCCGGGAGCCCGCGACCTTCGTGCAGCTGGTGGTCATCGCCAAGTTCGAGGACAAGGCGCGGCGGGCCTTGGCCGCGACACCCGATCTGCTGGTACAGTTCGACAAGATGGTCAGTGCAGCGCAGCACGGCGCATGAGGCGCGTGGCTTGGGGTCAGCGACTGTCTTGATGTGTCAAGCTGTCTGCGTGGGCATCCAGGGGGTGTTGCTCCTGAGCATGGCGTTGAGAATGACGAGGAGCTTGCGCATGGCGGCGGTGAGCGCGAGCTTCTTCGGCTTTCCGGCGGCGACGAGGCGCTGGTAGAAGGCTTTGATCTTGGGGTTGTGGCGCGTGGCGACCAGGGCTGCCATGTAGAGCCCGGTCCGGACTGATGCGCGACCGCCCCGGATGGTGCGGCGGCCCTTCATCAGCCCGCTGTCGCGGGCGAACGGCGCCAGGCCGGCCAGGCTGGCGACGGCCTTGCCGTCGAGCCCGCCGAGCTCGGGCAGCAAGGCCAGCAAGCCGGCGATCGTGATCGGGCCGAGCCCGGGCACCGAGGCCAGGAGGCGGGCACGGCTGCGGTGGCTCTCGGTCCGCTCGATCCGCTCGGCGATGACCGCGCCCAGCCGGTCGATCTCCGTGTCGAGCCAGTCGAGATGCGCGTCCAGGGAGCCCATGAGGACCGGATCGCCGGCCCGCCGCCGGCGGTTGCGCTCGGCCTCGCGGATCAGGACCAGCTGGCGGCGGCGCAGCACAATAGCCGCGAGCGCCTCGTCCTCGGGCGTCCGTGCGGCTCGAGGCTCGGGTCGCATCCGCTCGGCGAAGAGCGCGAGGCACCGGGCATCGAGCCGGTCGGTCCCCCGGGTCGGCCTCGGGCCGCCCGAGGGCATGCTTCGCCAGCAGCCCGGATCGGGAGCGGCGCTCCCGATCGGGCGAAGTCACGGATCTGCCCCTCCGGCGCCTGCTGGCGCCGGCCACTTCATGGACGGATCGCCGCGCCTGCTGCGCGCGATGGGTTCACCACGGCGACGACGATGCCAGCCTGGCCAAGGGCGCGAGCCAGCCGTTGCTCGAGACCGCCGGTGGCTTCCAGGACCACGAAGGGCCCGGCCTTGCTGGCGAGCCACGCGACGAGACGACCGATACCGCGCGCGTCATGCGTCAGGCTGAGGCTCTCGCTCCCTGGCAATAGGTGAGCGTCGAGTCGCTGCTCGCTGACATCGACGCCAATGAAGACTTGCGGCTGTCCGAGGCGCTTGGGCATAACCATCCCCCCGGTCCCGCTTGCGGGCCGGAGGGCAGGCTCTCCTATGCGCGGGCTTCCCGCCCGATCGACTGTTCGGCTTCAGTCGAGGAAGCGGACGGGCACCGCGCTGACCCGCGATCTGCCAGGACCAGGGTCTCCTCGGCGTCCCGCCCGCCGCCTGATCCCCGGCAGCTGCCGGGGATCAGGCATCTCGTCCCGACAATCGCTCAGATCTTGTCCAACCGGTCCAGATACGAGGGCTTGCAACTGAGCATGGTGTGAGCTGGGCCCTATCCCTACCTGGCGCGGTCTCCCGCCTCGATGTCCGGTGCCCGCCGCATGCGGCTGGCGCGAAGGCTCGCCGGCGGCATGACGCAAGGCGAGGTCGCCGCCAGCGAGGGGATGGACGAGACCGAGCTTTTGTCACTTCTCGCGGACCGGGGCTTCCAAGAGCTCGTTGAGATGTACCGTCTCCAGGACGAGCTGCCCGAGGACGAGCGCGAGCGGCTGCTGATCGATGCCGCGTTCGAGGAGCTCTGGCACCTCGCCCACATGGGCGACGCGAAGGCCGCTCTTGGCGAGGAATGACCGGAGCACGCGCATGAGCCTCCCTTCCCGGCGAGGACACTACCATAGGTCGGGCCGGGCGGTGAGGTGCGGGGCTCTGATCTTGGTCACTGGTGGCCAGTGAGCAAGGGTCGGCGTCGCTGCCGTGGCGCCGGGCACTCCCTTGACGCGCGGACGGCGAAAGCGCAGCATCGACAGCTTACCTCGACCGACAGTCGTCGAGGAACAAAAAGGGAGAGCCTTCATGCATGCCGTCATGAGAACATATTCGGGCGGGGGTGCGAAAGCGCTGGCCGATCTGCTGGAGAAGCGCAAGAGTGATGTCGAGGGGGTGATGCGCGGGGTGGCGGGGTTCAAGGCCTATTCGCTGATCCGCACGGCCGACGGCTGCATCTCGGTGACGGTGTGTGCCGACAAGGCGGGCGCCGATGCGAGCGTGCGGACGGCGGCGGAGTGGGTGCGGGCGAATGCGGGGGACCTCAAGGTCTCGGCACCGCAGGTGACCGAAGGCAGCGTGATCACCCACATCAGCTAGCCCGGGACTTCCCCGAGCAGCGAGCGCCGTTCCGGGCCCGCCCGCCAAAAGACCAGAAAAAGAAAAAAAGCCTTGGGCTGACTATCTGGGCAGCGGGATCGTGTGGATGTGGACGTCGTGGCCCGAGTGGCGGGTCAGGATGTCGAGGGCGCGGCGCTCGCTGGCCTCGTCGGGGGTTTTCACCCAGAGGAGGATGCCGCCGCGGTCGAGCTGCTCCTGGAGCCAGTCGGCGTGGCGGCGGTCCATCCAGCGGGCGAGCACGGTGGCGAGGGAGGCGCCGATGACGGCCGTGCCGGCGATGGCGGCGGCGACGGCGCCGGCCGAGGCGACGACGATGCCGGCGGCGATGAGGGGCGGCAGGACGGTGAGGGAGCTGGTGACGAGGTCCTCGCGGCGGCCGATGCCCTTGCTGGAGACGAAGGCGGTGCGGGGCGCCTCGGGGTCGTCCTCCATCTCCTCGATCCGCTGGTACATGTGGCCGAGCTTCTCCTCGACGGTGGCGTGGCCGGCGAGGAGGCTGATGTCGTCGGCGGCGACGCCGCTGGCCCGGAGCGCGTCGAAGGCCGCCTCGAGCGTCGACCAGTCCTCCATGACCGCCACGGCCTCGCGGCTGCCCGTTCCCGTCGTCCCCGCGTCCGCCATCTTTCTCGAGTCCCCTCCTGCGCACATCGGCCCCTGCCTTAGGGGCGCATGCTGGAGCGGACGCTGATCCAGATCAAGCGGGGCGGGTTCTCAGGGCCCGGGGCTTGTGCTCTAAGCGGGCGGCGGCGTCGGCGGGAGGGGAGCCATGAGGATCGAGCGTCTGTTGATCACGGGGGCCGCGGGTGCCCTGGGCCGGGCGCTGAGGGCGCATGTCCAGGGCCGCTACGGGGCGCTGCGCCTGTCCGACCGGGCCGATCTCGGCACGGCGGCCGCGGGCGAGGAGCTGATGCCGGCCGAGCTCGGCGATGCGGCGGCCGTCGACCGGGTGTTCCAGGGTGTCGACGCCTGTGTCCATCTGGGCGGGCAGTCGGTCGAGGCGGACTGGCCGACCGTGCTGAACGCCAACATCGTGGGGCTCGTCAACGTGTTCGAGGCGGCGCGGAAGGCCGGGACCAGGCGCATCCTCTTCGCCAGCTCGAACCACGCGATCGGCTTCCAGCCGGTTACGAAGCGGCTCGACCACGAGACGCCGGCGCGGCCCGATTTCGCGCTACGGCCTGAGCAAGGCGTTCGGCGAGGATCTGGCGCTCTACTACGCCAACAAGCACGGCATCTCGGCGCTGTGCATGCGGATCGGCTCGGCCCGGGCAGAGCCGGTGGACCAGCGCATGCTCAGCACCTGGCAGAGCCTGCCGGATTTCTGCCGGATGATCGATGCCGGGCTCGCCGCCGACTATGTGTACGAGATCGTCTACGGGGTCTCGGCCAACACGCGGAGCTGGTGGGACAACGGCAATGCCGCGCGGCTGGGCTATCGGCCGGTGGACGATGCCGAGCGCTTCGCGGACAGGCTGGTCGGCAAGACCTTCGGGAACGCCCTCGACAACGAGCGGCAGGGCGGCGGCTTCTGCTCGCCCGATTTCACGGGCGATCCGGCCAAGATCGTCTGATCGGAGGGTGCTGCGCGGATAGGACGCAGCGGGCCGGCGCCGGCGGAACGCGGTGTCGGCTGGGATCTCCTGCCCGAATCCCAGCCGCCACCTGAGGTCGAGATGGAGCGGCGCCCCGGCCGGTCAATGGGGCCGAGGCGGCATTTCCCCCCTCCTCCTAGCGCATGGCCGGGTGGACCAGGAAGCCGCCGCCGCCGACGTTGAGGTGGCTGCCGGCGACGAAGGAGGCCTTGTCCGAGAGCAGCCAGACGATCGCCTCGGCGACCTCCTCGGGCTCGGCCACCCGCTGCATGGCGATCGAGGCGGCGATGGACCGGCGCAGCTCCGGGTCGTCGCGGACGGCGCTGGTCATGTCGGTCAGGGTGACGCCGGGGCGGACGACGTTGACCCGGATGCCCTCGGCCGCGACCTCCTTGGCGAGGCCGGTCGTGAAGGCGTCGACGGCGGCCTTCGAGGCCGCGTAGGCGGAGGCGCCCGGCCGGCCGCCGATGGTGGCGGCCATGGAGGAGACGTTGACGATGGCCCCGCCCGTGCCGCCGGCTGCGGTCGACATGCGCCGCACGGCCTCCCGGCAGCAGAGCATGAGGCCCACCACGTTGACCGCCATGAGTCGCCGCAGCCCCTCGGCCTCGAGCTCGGCGACCCGGCCGTGGTGGCTGATGCCGGCCGAGTTGACGAGCGCCGTGACCGGCCCGAGCGCCCGCTCGGCCTCCTCGAACAGGCGGACGATATCGGACGGGCTCGCGACATCGGCCCGGATCGCCACGGCCCTGCCGCCGGCCCGCTCGATGCCCTGGACGACCGCCGCGGCGGCGGCCTCGTCGTTCCGGTAGTTGACCGCCACGGCATGGCCGGCCGCGGCCGCCAGCCCGGCCGTCGCCCGGCCGATGCCCCGGCTGCCGCCGGTGATCACGCAAACCCCGCCCATGGCCCATCCTCCCTCTTCCACGGTATCCTTAGAAGCGTGCTAAGACTCGCCCCGCCGCTGCGCAAGGACCCAGCTCCAGGAGGTCGGATGCCCGTCACGCGTGCCTGCATGGCCGTCGCAGGCTGTCTCGCTCTCGCCGGCCTCGCCGGCGCGTCCCCGGCCGGTGCCGCCGACTGCGCCGCCAGCGCCCAGCTCGTGAGCTGGCCGGCCGACGGCTGGACGACGGCCAAGCCGGAGGCTCCCCCGGATGCCCTGGCGGCCTTCACCACCTACGCCTTCCCGGAAGACCAGCCCAACGCGTCCCCCTCCAATCTCCAGACCGACGCGCTCCTCGTGGCGCAGGGCGGCACGATCGTCTTCGAGCGCTACGAGCAGGGCTTCCGCCAGGATATGCCGGCAGCCACCTGGGGCATCACCTACAGCGTCGTCCAGGCCCTCTATGGCCGCCTGACGCTGGAGAAGCATCTCGACCTCGACACGCCGGTCGGCCGCCTGCTGCCGTCGCTCGACAGCCCGGACAAGCAGGCGATCACGGTGCGCCAGCTCCTCACCATGACGTCGGGCCTCCGGTTCGACGACCGCTTCGACAACGCGCCCTTCGGGTCGACCCTCCTGAGCATGCTCTACACGCGCGGTCATCGGGACATGGCGGCCTTCGTCGCCGGCCAGCCGCTGGATGCCAAGCCCGGCACGCGCTGGAGCCTCAGCGGCGGCGATCCGACGCTGCTGATGGCGGCCATGCGCCCCCTGGTCGGCGAGGCGGCCTATGGCGGCTATCCCTGGACCGCGCTGTTCGATCCCCTGGGCATGCGCTCGGTCGTCTGGGAGCGGGACGGCAGCGGCACCTTCGTCGGCTCCTCCTATCTCTACGCGACCCCGCGCGACCTCGCCAGGCTCGGCCTCCTCTACCTGATGGACGGCTGTTGGGCGGGGCAGCGCCTGCTGCCCGACGGCTGGGTCAAGCTCGCGGGCACCCCGGCGGCACCGCTGCTGGGCGACAATGACGGCGCCCGGCGGGCCAGCTTCGGGGCGCTCTGGTGGCTGAACGTGCCGCTCGGGGAGGGGGCCAGCCCGCCCATGACCACGGCCCCGACCGACACCCTGATCGCGATCGGCCAGAACGGCCAGCGGCTCTACGTCATCCCCTCGCTCGGGCTGGTGATCGTCCGGACCGCCGACGATCAGGACCGCAGCTTCTCGGACGCGACCTTCCTGCAGCTCGCCATCAAGGCCTTCGCGGCCCGCGGACGGAGCTCCTGATGCGCCTGATCCTCCGCCTCCTCGTCGGCCTCGCCCTCATCGCGGTCGTCTTCTGGATCGTGACGGGCTGGGCCAACCTCGTCAGCGTCCCGGCGATCCTGCCGGCCTACCTCGCCAAGGAGACCTGCTCCTGCCGCTTCGTGATCGGCCAGACCGACGCCTACTGCAAGAGCTATGCCAGCTCGTGGGTCCCGTTCGCGAGCGTCGACGTCGACACGGCCGCCCGCCGCGTCGAGGCTTCTGTTCTAGGCGTCGGCCGCGTCGCCAAGCACATGAGCACGCGCGACGGCTGCCGGCTGGACGACCAGTAGCGGAGGCACCGGCGGGGCGACCGCCGGAAGACGACACGAGCCTCGCCGACACCGACGAGGGAACGGAGGTCTCGATCCTGTGCCGGTGCATACCGGCAGGCACTCGGCCCGAGGACGACGAGACGGGCTGCAAAGAGCCCCTGCGAAAGCTGGCTGCTGTTCTCGAGTAGCGCTGGGCCGGCGCTCATCGAGGAAGCCGCGGAGCAGGCCGGGAAGTAGAAGGCGCGGGCCGGGATCGAGCGGTCCGCTGCGGAAAGCGCGGCGCGGCAAGCTCGGGGCAATCCATCGCCTGTGGCGGCGCCGCGGCAGGGCGGAAGTAACAGCGCATCGTCCACCCCGCGGCAGGCGAGCAGGCCGCCGTCGGAGGTGATCCTCGCGCCGTGGAACTCGCGCGCGTCCGCCATCCCGCACCCGCCAGGCCGCCGCTACGTCTCTGATCTCCATTGCGGAACCGGCGCGGAACGTCGGTTGCGGCTCACCGCATCTGGGGCATGCGGGACAAATCCGTCAGGCGGCAGGTCCGGTGAGGCGGTACCCGGTGCCGCCCAGCGTGCGGGTCATGTGCTCGGCGTACCACCGTGGCCAGTCGGGATCGGGCCTGCCGAGCTCCTTCTCGTGAGCTCCGTGCGCGGCTGCCGCACTCTTGAGCGCCTCCAGCAGGATGTCGGTCATCGTGCCGCCGACCGGCTCGTGGCGCGTCCTTCCGGGGAGCCGCTCCCTGATCTCCTGCAGCAGCCAGGCGTTGCCGTCGGGATCGCTGAACGAGGCATACGAGGCGTAGGAACGGCCTTGGGGATCCGGGCCCGGAGCGCGTGCCTCGGTACCTGCGTGAAAGCCGCCGGCGAGGCCACCCCCGGCGTCGTGAAACACCTCGCCGACCTCGACGCCGTGCGACAGAAGCTCGCCCCGGGCCGCGTCGATGTCGTGCACCGCCAGGACCAGGCGGTCGATCGAGCCCGGCCGGGCGGAGGTGATCCCCTTGCCGAAGATGATCGATGCCTCCGAGCCCGGCGGAGTGAGCTGTAGTATCCGGTAGTCCTCGTTCGCGACGTAGTCGATATCCAGCCGGAACCCCAGCTTCTCGTAGAATGCCTTGGCCCGGTCGACATCGGAAACAGGAATGACCAGGACTTCCAGTTTCATGTCCAAGCTGACTGCTCCTCTCCACGTTCGGCCTTCAAGGTGCATAACGGTTGAAGACGAAGTCGCGAGCTTTGGCGATCGCATGGCAGGGAAAGCAGGTGTCGTGCACCGCCTCGCCGGCGGGTTTGCCGTCGTCGAACTGAGCGAACCCCCAGCCGCCGGTCGAGGCGTATCTTCTCGAGTTCCTTGACCATGAACTGTACCCCGTTCCTGGGTGGCCCGGCCACGAAGGATTGGGGATGGCCAAAGGCCTTGCTGCTTTCCTCCAACGGGTCGTAGCTCCAGGCCAGCCGGGCAATGATGGTGCCGTCCGGGTACGGAAGCTTCCCTTCCCGGGAGGCCACGATCGCTACGTCGTTGCCCAGAATGGCGCGCAGATCGTCGAGCTTGCCTTCCTCGTGGGCCACGGAGATCAACCTCCAGTCGCGGTATCCGGACGGGATTTTTACTCCGTAGATCGGCGCGGCCTCGCCATCGGCCTGTCCGGATGCGGGGGCCATGTAGGCGACCGCGCCGGCCAGCGCTCCAAAGGCAGCGAGGGCGAAAAAAATCCGTCTCATGCGGTGCCGCCTTCAACGCTCATCCGCCGGCAGCCCGTTCGGTGGCGGGGCAGGGTTCGGAGCGGTCGCGTGCTGGCCCGGGGCGCATTCGCGCTTGGTCGCGGCCCGCGGATTCGGACCATGCGGGCCGGGCGCATCCCGAGGCGGCCGCCTGTTCAGGCGCTGGCGCGGCCGTACCGTGCATAGAAGGGATTGTACTGGCAGGACGCCGGATCGCCGGTCACCGAGGTGACGTAGTAGCCGAATGCCGCGAACAGGCTGCGGTTGCGCTGCGCCGGCCGGGTGGTCAGGTAGTCGCCGAACCGCTGCACCGTGCGGGTGCTGCCGTCCCGGAACCAGACCACGAAATCGCCGATGATGCCCATGGCACAGTTGGCATGGTCGCTCTTGCCGCCCCAGCCGAGCAGGATGCCGATGTCGTCCTTCGCGTTGGCGGCCAGCACCGGGTAGGCGAAGGCGTAGTCCGGGTTCCACACCTGCATCTCGCTGACGACGCTCTGGGCGGAGAGATCCAGCTCGGCCACCCGGGCGTGGGTGTTGGGGAAGTCGAAGCCGCCCGAGGTACCCTTGCCGTTGCTCGCCGACCAGGAGATCACGATGTGCCCGTCGTCCTTCTCCACGCCGCCGGTCACGGCGAACGACGGAAAGCTGCGCAGCTTGGTCAGCCAGTCGTTGCCGTCCGGGCCGGTCGAGGACATCGTCTTGTTGGGCCACGCGGCGACCTTGACGGTGAACGACGAATAGGTGTTGCCGGCGTCCGGCATGGTGAACACCTCGACGGTCGAGTTGTCCTGCTGCCCGCACCACACGGCCTGCGAGCGGGTCTGCTGCACCAGGTGCGCGCCCCACGCGGTGGTCGACTTGGCCGGGTCGGTGTAGCCGTAGTTGATGGTGCCGCCGCCCTGCAGCTCCTGCAGCGGGATGCGCACGACGAGTCGCCCGCCCGCTGAAAAGACGTCGGTCGACAAATAGAGAAATGTCCGCGACGCGGCCAGGTCCGGGTAGTCCATGTCGCTGGTGGCGAAGCCGAAGTCGCCGGCGACGAAGTCCCAATAGGTCCAGGCCGTCGGGTCGCTCTTCACCGATCCGGACGAGGCGACCGCGAGCCGGAAGGCGCCCTGGCCGCCGGAGTCCTTTGCGTATTGCAGGAACCAGACGAACCGGTCGATGCTCGGCACGTAGGTGACGATCTGGTCGCAGCAGAACCCGCCGGCGAAAGTGTTCGGGAAGATCGTGGTCGGGTCGAGCCGCTTCCAGGTCCCGCCGCCGTCGGTGCTGACGTCGCAGTACCAGTTGCCCGACATCATGATCACGTCGGGCTCGGTGTCGGCACCGCTCATGTCGGCGGCGTTGGTGAGCGCCTTGGTCAGGCCGGTCGACGGGGCGTACTCGTGGAAGACGACCGGGTCGGGGTTCCGGTTCGGATCCCTGTCGTCGGCCCGTGCTAGGAGCGCCGGGCGGCTCGGCTCCCTGAGCGCCCGCGGCGTCTTGGACACCTTGACCTTCAGCCGCTTGCGGACCTGCCGCTCCGACTTCGGCTCGCGCCGCGCCGGCGGGAACCTCGCGCCCTCGACCCGTATGCCTTCACGCCGGCCCGCAGTCGAGCAAGGTCTCACGCATCCCCGCCATCCTTCTTCAGCCGCGTCGCCTTCGGCGGTGCGGTCAGGTCGTGTTGGTCGGTGTCGGGCGCCGTCGGCACTCTGCGGCCCGGGCGCTCCGGCCCGTCGCTGCGGCTCTCCGCCGGCGGCCACGGCGCACCCTCGGATCGGCTCGGCCGCTTGGCACCGTGGCGGAGCGCGTCCCGGCCTCCGGCGCCGTCGTCGGGCCCGGGCCCGTCGTCGCCGCCTGCCGCCACGTCAGGCCTCGGGGACCCGGCTGGCGGCATATTCCTGCCGGGCGAGCAGCGCGCAGACGACCGCGATCACGGCCAAGCCGACGACGATCGACCACTCGGTGGCGCCGCTGCCATTGTCGGGGCTCTCGCCGAACAGAGTCTCGATCCAATCCTCCCAGAGCAGCGTGACGACCGCCAGCAGGCCAGCCGCGAGCCCCAGCACCGTCTCGGCCCAGAATCGCTTGCGCAGTCTCATCCCGTCCCCTCCCCTCGGCGACGGAGCGACGTGCGCAGCCGGGAAGACCCGCAACGCGCCCGATCCCACCGTCCATCGGAGCCGACCACCGGCTCACGCCGCATCCGGGATTTTCCGGATAGCCGCATTCCAACCTCAACAGTGCGCCGATGCACTGTTTTCGGCAAGCGTCCGGGAGCCGGGCCGGGGCGTGGGGGCGACGTCGCACCCTGCGCAACGGATGCCTCTCGTCGCCGGCGAGCCGCCTCAACCGGGGCTCTCGAGCGGCCCTCGGCGAGCCCGGAGGCTGATGCGGAAGACGAGCTTCTGGCGGCCGGCGTCCCTGGGATGCGGCCTGAGCTCGACGAGGCGGCCGCCGTTCGCCTCGATCACCCGGCGCGAGGCGTCGTTGTCCTCGTCGCAGGTGACGATCACGCCCGGCAGCCCGATCTCGGGCGCCATGGCGAGGACGGCACCCAGCGCCCAGGTGGCGTAGCCGCGGCGCCGCTTCCAGGGCACGACGGCATAGCCGATATGGCCCGAGCAGTAGTCGGGCAGCGCCTCGGTGCCCGGGCGGTAGCGGAAATTGATCGAGCCGACGAAGGCGCCGTCGTGGATCCAGAAGAGCCGAAACGGCAGGCGCGGCACGATCCGCCCGTCGCCCAGCACGATCGACCCCTCCTGGCTCACGAGGTCGGCGACGAAGGCGCCGGGATCGCGGCGCAGCGATGCCAGCTCCTGGCGGCTCACATCCTGCTCGGTATTGGGCGACCAGCCGCGGGCGAGCGCGTCGGCATAGCCGCCGAGCAGGGCGCGGCAGGGCGGCACGAGGCGGAGCGGGCGGCGGGCGGCCGGCATGGCCGGACCTTCTGCCATGCACGCCACCTCCGGCGCCAGCCTCGCCGTTCGGCCCGGGATCGCCTCGACCGAGAAGCTCCGGAGCATCGCTTGCCGGCCTCGGGAGGCGGTGCTACCGCTGCGTCGCCGGGCAGGTGGAGGAAACGGCTTCTGCGAGGGGCCGCCTGGGTCCGGCGGATCGGGGAGAAGCAGACCAATGAAGCGGACTCTCGTCGTCCTGGCATCGGCCATGGCGCTGGCTGGTGCTGCCGGTGCCGTTCAGGCCAAGGATCTGGTTTTCGCGCTGGTGCCCAAGGCCATGAACAACCCGTTCTTCGATGCGGCGCGGGACGGCTGCAAGAAGGCCGCGGCCGAGATCGGCGGCATCGAATGCTACTATATCGGCCCGGGCGAGCATGGCGGCGGCGACGAGCAGCTCCAGGTCGTCCAGGACCTGATCGCCAAGCACGTCGACGGCCTCGCCATCTCGGCCGCCAACGCCGCGGCGATGGCCCAGGCGGCCAAGGCCGCCCAGGCCGCGAACATCCCCTTCATCACCTGGGACAGCGACCTGCTCGACACGGACAAGGCGCTGCGCGCCACCTATATCGGCACGGTCAACGAGCAGATCGGCATCGAGGTCGCCAAGCGCGTCATCGCCTTGAAGCCCGGGGGCGGCACCTACTGCATCCAGAGCGGCGGCCCGGCCGCGGTCAACCACAACGAGCGCATCAAGGGCATGGTCGAGACCCTGCCGGCCGACAAGTGGAAACAGGTGGCGGGCTGCCCGCAATACAACAACGACGATTTTCCACTTTCGATCTCCCTGATGCAGGACACGTTGGCCAAGTATCCGAAGCTCGACGCCTACCTCAACACCGGCGGCGCCCCGGAGATGCTGCCCGAGGCCTACAAGCAGGTGACGAGCCAGTACGAGCAGCGGATCAAGAGCCACGACCTCGTTCTGGTCTTCGTCGAGACCATGGACGTGCAGATGGGCTTCCTGCGCGAGGGCCTGAGCGACGGCCAGATCGGCCAGCGGCCCTTCGAGATGGGCTATCGCGCCATGTACGTCCTCAAGGACATGACCGAAGGCAAGCAGCCGGCCGACCCGATCACCGTGGGCCTCGATGTCTGCACCCAGGACACGATCGACAGCTGCAAGAAGAAGTGACGGCGACGGGCTCCGCAGCGCCCGGCCGACGCGCCGCTGCCGCGGTCGGATGCGGGCGCGCGGAGCCCGGGCCCTGGCGGCACGCTCGCCCGTCGAGGCGGAGTGCCAGCCGCCGGCCCGGCGTCAGCGCGGTCGAGTGGGAGGGGCCCTCGCGATCGGCCGAATTGACGTCACCGACGCCGGAGAACAGCTGAAGCTCGAGCACGAAGCGCCGACGAAGCAGGCTTTGCTTCGGTCCGTCCAGGACCGCCTTGGCCGAGGCATGCGAGAGAAAGGAGGCCGCTCATGGCCGGGCCCAGAATCGTCGATGCGCACCATCATCTCTGGAACCTCGACCGGAACTACTATCCCTGGCTCAGCGATCGCCCCGAGGAGCACTTTTTTCTCGGGGACTACGGCGCGCTCAAGAAGAATTATCTCCCCGACGACTACCGCCGGGACGCGGCGGGCTTCGACGTGGTCGCCACGGTGCATTGCGAGGCGGAGTGGGACCGCGAGGATCAGGTCGGCGAGACCCGTTGGCTCTCCGACGATGGCCGCAGCGCTATGGGATGCCGAACGCGATCGTCGGGCATGTCTGGCTGGCGCGGGACGACTGCGAGCGGGTGCTCGAGGGCCATGCCCGCCATCCGCTGATGCGCGGTGTCCGCTCGAAACCAAAAACCGCGCTCTCGCCCGAGCGGATCGAGAGGGGTGCTCCAGGGACCATGCAGGACCCGGCCTGGCGTCGCGGCTTCGCGATGCTCCAGCGCTTCGGCATGAGCTACGATCTGCGGGTGCCCTACTGGCATCTCGGGGAGGCGGCCGAGATTGCCTCTCTTTTTCCCGAGACGCCCATGGTGCTGAACCACACGGGATTTCCCTGGGATCGGAGCGAGGCCGGCCTCGCCCGGTGGCGCGAGGCCATGCGCATCATCGCCCAGGCGCCGCAGGTGTGGCTGAAGGTCTCGGAATTCGGCCTCGAGGACCGGCCCTGGGACCTCGAGGAGAACCGCCGGGTCGTCCTCGACGCCATCGAGATCTTCGGGATCGAGCGCTGCATGTTCGCCTCGAACTTCCCGGTGGCGGGGCTGCGCGCCAGCTACCGCACCATCGTCACGGGCATGATGGACATTCTGGGAGGGCTCTCGCCCGACGACCGGGACCGCTTCTTCCGCCGCAACGCCGCGGCTTTCTATCGGCTCGACCTGACGGCCGGCGCCGACGACGGAGGGGACACGCGATGATGGAACGCCCGCCCGGCCGCGGCCTCGGGGCCTGCCTCCTGACGGCCTTCCTCGTCATGGCCGCCGGACAGGCGCGCGCCGAGGCGCCGGCAGCCGGCCCTCGCCTCGCGGTGATGTCGGCCTTCGCGCCGGAGATGAAGGTGCTGCTGGCGCACACCACGGTCGAGCGCACGACATCCGCGGCGGGCGTGACCTTCACGCTCGGCAAGCTGGCGGGCCACGAGGTCGTGCTGTTCATGAGCGGCGTCAGCATGGTCAACGCGGCGATGACGGCGCAGCTGGCGATCGACCGCATGGCACCCGCCGGCATCGTCTTCAGCGGCATCGCCGGCGGCGTCGATCCGGGCCTGCATGTGGGCGACGTCGTCGTGCCCGAGCGCTGGGCCCAGTATCTGGAGGCCGTCTTCGCCCGCGAGGTCGGCAAGGACTATCGGCTGCCGGACCGGGACACCGCCGACCACGGCCATTTCGGGATGATCTTCCCTCAGCCCGTCAGCCTGCAGCGCGCCGGCGAGGACCAGGCGCAGAAGCGCTTCTGGCTCGAGGTCGATCCGGGGATGCTCGAGGCGGCGAGGAAGCTGGACATCACCCCCAAGCTCGCCCGCTGCACGGCGGCGGGCGCCTGCCTCGACCAGCCGCCCAGGCTCGAGGTCGGCGGCAATGGCGTCTCGGGCGCCGCCTTCGTCGACAACGCCGCCTTCCGCGACTGGGCTTTCTCCACGTTCAAGGCCGAGGTGCTGGACATGGAGAGCGCCGCCGTCGCCGCGGTCGCCTGGCGCAACCGCGTGCCCTTCATCGCCTTCCGCAGCCTGTCCGATCTGGCCGGCGGCGGCCCGGGCGAGAACGAGCTGCCGACCTTCTTTCAGCTCGCCGCCGACAACTCGGCGGCCACGGTCATGGCCTTCCTCGCGGCTTGGCAGCCCGCCCTGCCGGCACCTACGCCCAAGCCCTGAAGGGACGCGCCCGACGATGGGAATCCTCCTGGCCTTCGCGCCCTTCATCGCCTTCGCTCTGGTCGACAGGCTGGTCGGGCCGACCGAGGGGCTGGTGGCGGGGGCGCTCGTCGCGGCGGCCCTGCTCGGGCGCGACTGGATGACCGCGGGGCGGACGCCCAAGATCCTCGAGATCGGCACGATGCTGCTGTTCGGCGCACTGGCGCTCTGTGCCGTCCTGGGCCGCCCGAGCTGGTCGGTGATCGGCGTCAGGGTCGTGGTCGATGCGGGGCTGCTGCGAGCGTCCTGTCTCGATGGCGTTCGGCCGCCCATTCACGCTCCAATATGCGCGCGAGCAGGTGCCGCCGGAGCACTGGAGCGAGCCGGCTTTCATCCGCATCAACTATGTCATCACCGCCGTCTGGGGCGCGGCCTTCGCGGCGATGGTGGCGGCCGAGCCGGCGCTGCTCTACCTCCCGGGCTTCCCGCCACGGGTCGGCATCATCGTCATCGTCCTGGCGCTGTTGGGCGCCGTCAAGTTCACCGGCTGGTATCCCGGCCGGGCCAAGGCCAGGGCGCAGGGCTGAGCGCCGCGGCCGCCTCGCGCAACGGCGTGCCGGCGCTCGGGGCCGGGGTCGATCCAGCCGGTGACCTTGCCGGTCGTGGGGTCGATGATGGCGATGAGGTCGGTCTGCCACACATTGGCGTAGAGCTTGCCCCGGGCCGGCTCGAACTCGTTCAGGAAGCCGACGGGGCCCGCATCGTCGCGGACGAAGATCCTCCTCTCGACCGCGAGCGTCTCGGAATCGAGGAAAAGGACGGCCACTGCCGAGACGCTTCTCAGACTTCGGCTGTCCATGCTCGAACAGTCAGAATTGCATCAGCAAAGTCATGGGGCGCTTCCCATGGCAGATTGTGGCCGCAGTCCACAACGCGATGCTCGTAACGCGCAGTGAACATCGTGGCGTGGCTCGCCGTACCACCGGGCTTGAGCGGGTCCTGCGCGCCATCCAGAGTGATCGTGGGAATGCCGATCCTCGGTCTATCCGCCAAGCGATATTCCAGTGATGAGAGAGCAGGATCACCTGCCGCCGAACCAAAATTGAAGCGATAGCAGTGGATCACCACATCGACGAAGTCCGGATTGTCGAAGGAGGACGCCGTCCTCTCGAAGGTGGCGTCGTCGAACTTCCAGCTGGGTGACCACTGCGTCCAAAAGATGCGGCACAACTCGCGACGATGCTGTGTCAGGCACTCCCGTCCTCGTTCCAACTGAAATAAGCTCTGATACCAGAGCACCTGCTCCAAAGACGGTGCAAAGGGGTGCTTGAGCCGCTCCACATCGATGATGTCGTAACCGGCATAAGAGACGAGGCCGGTGACGCGTTCCGGCCACAGAGCGGATGCAACGCAGGACGCCAGGCCGCCCCAATCATAGCCGGCCGGAATGGCGCATTGGATACCGAGACCATCGAGCAGATCGACAATGTCACGCCCAAGCGCAGCCTGCTGCCCGCTGCGCATCGTGCCTCCAGGCAGAAAGCTGGTGGGACCAAAGCCGCGCAGATAGGGCACGATCACCCGCGCTCCCGCTCGAGTCAGTCGAGGCACGACCTCATCATAGGCATGGACATCATAGGGGAAGCCGTGCGCCAGGATGACCGGCCACCCCGCTGCTGGGCCCTCATCGAGAAAGGCGATTGCCAAGGCCTTGGTTTTGACGGTCTTCAAGGTCGACATTCTTCCACCATACCGGGCAGCAAGGATCGGCTATTCGTCTATCATGCCGCAATTTTATGATAGGACAGAATATTTCCTGTTTTCAGCCATAGGATGAAGCCCACGAGCGCCAGCGTGACGCCGTTGCCGAGCCAGATCGCCGGAGCACCCCGCCACACGCCGTAAAAGACCCAGAGGCCTACTCCGGCCTCGAGCATGAGAAGTGTGACCAGGCTGAAGTCATCCGCGCTGCGGCTCCGCCAGGTCCTCACGACCTGCGGCAGGAACGCGACGGTTGCCAGCGTGCTGGCCACAAGGCCCACATATTCAATGCTGTCCACGGCGAGTCTCCTGAGCCGCGGGCATCCGCGATCGCCCACGGAGCGTGCCCTTTCCGAACGGAATCTGGTGGCCTACCTTGGAGACAGGGAGTACGCACAAATAGGACATGTACTATCATGAATGATCGTGCTGACCGCCGATCGAGGCAGCGGAAGGCCGGTCGTACCGGCTGCGCGGTAGAAGCGACGCTTTCCGTGATCGGCGGCGTCTGGAAGCCGGTCCTGGTGTTTCATCTGCTGCAGGGCAAGTTGCGCTTCAACGCCCTGTGTCGCGTCACGCCCTCGGCCACACCGCGAATGATCACCTTGCAGCTGCGCGAGCTTGAAGCGGATGGAATGGTGAGGCGAACCGTGTTCCCCGAAGTTCCTCCGAGGGTAGAATACGAGCTGACCGAGCTCGGTCGGTCGCTCGAGCCTGTCTTGTTGAGCATGCGCGATTGGGGAGAGCGGCTCCAGAAGTCAGAGGCAGCTGAACCGGTCCTCGACGAACATTCCCAGGCGCACTGAACAAGCCGGCCCGTATTGGATAGCGCCAGCATGCTGGAGTGGTGCAGAAATCGTTACTTCCGCACGGTGCAGGCGCACAGGACCTGGAGTTGCTCCAGCCGCTCGCTGCCCCGAGCCGGAAGGACTTACTTCCGGACGATCTTGGTTGGCTCGGGGCGACGCTGCCGTGCCGCGGGCTGCCGGACGAGGGACCGGAGGCGCGGCTACTGCCGGGCCTCGGCCATGCAGCAGGCGATCTCGAAGGCGCGGATGGTGGGCACGAGGTTGGCGATGCCCTTGCCGGCGATGTCGTAGGCGGTGCCGTGGGCGGGGGTGGTGATCGGCATCGGCAGGCCGCCCAGGACCGTGACGCCGGTATCGAAGCCCAGGAGCTTGAACGCGATCTGGCCCTGGTCGTGATACATGGTGAGGACCGCGTCGAAGTCGCCGCGCCTGGCGCGCAGGAAGACCGTGTCGGAGGGGAAGGGCCCCTCGACCGCGAGGCCTTTTTTCTGTGCCGTCCGGACGGCCGGGGCGATGATGTCCATGTCCTCGCGGCCGAAGGCGCCGCCGTCGCCGGCATGGGGGTTGAGCGCCGCCACGGCGACGCGCGGCTTCGCGATGCCGGCCTCGGCCAGGGAGCGGAGGGTCAGCTCGAGGCGCTCGAGGATGCGCTCCTCGGTGATAAGATCAGAAACCTCGCGGAGCGGGACGTGGGAGGTCACGCGCGCGTTCCAGAGGCCCTCCATGACGTTGAACTCGGCATAGGCGCCCGGATAGCCCAGATGCTCGGCCGCGAACTTCAGCTCGTCCTCGTAGCCGGGCACGGAGCAGCGGATCGCCTGCTTGTTGAAGGGCACGAAGGTGACGGCGTCGACCACGCCCGCCTTGGCGAGATCGAGCGCGATCCGGTAGTTGCCGATGGCCGAGCGGCCGCCCGTCTCGCTCACCTCGCCTAGCGGCACCAGGTCCGGGTCGAGATCGGCCGTGTCGAGCAGCACGATCCGGCCGGCGACGGGCCGGGCCGCCGCCCGGTCGCGCACGATCTCGAGATCGAGCGTGACGCCTGCGGCCTGCTCGCCGCGCGCCAGGACACGGCGATCGCCGATCACGAGAACTTCGGCTTCGGCCAGCGTCTCCGGGCGGGCCAGGAGCCCTGCCATGAGCTCCGGGCCGACGCCGGCCGGATCGCCGAGGACGAGGGCGAGCCGAGGCTTTCTGTCCATCGGTATCAGGTCCTTTCGAGGGTTCGTCGCTTCAAGGGGAGGCCGGCCCGTGCTATGCCGCCGGTGTTCGGAAAGGAACATCGGTCATGGCCACGGTCACCCAGCTGCGCGTCGCGACGCGCCCGCCGCGCGTCTATCCCGGCTCCAAGCCCGCGCGCGTGGCCGAGCTGATCCGCGAGATGATCGTCGAGGACCGGCTGCCGCCGGGCACGCCGATCCGCGAGCGGGCCCTGGCCGAGCAGCTCCAGGTGTCGCGCACCCCGCTCAGGGAGGCGCTCAAGATCCTGACGGCCGAGGGCCTCGTCGAGCACACGCCGCGGCGGGGCGTCGTCGTCGCCAATCCGAGCGACGAGGAGGTCCGCGAGCTGCTGCAGCTCCTGGGCGTGGTCGAGGCCTATGCGGGCGAGCTCGCCTGCGCCAGCGCCACCGAGGAGGAGATCCGCGAGATCAAGGCGCTGCATCTCGAGATGCTGGCCGCCTACACGCGCGGCGACCGGCTGGGCTATTTCAAGCGCAACCAGGACATCCATCTGGCGCTGGTGCGGGCGACCGGCAACCGGACCCTGATCGACCACCACCGGACCCTGAACGCGCGCGTCTACCGCATCCGCTATGTCTGCAACCTCAAGACCGAGCGGTGGGAGAGCGCCATCAAGGAGCACGAGGCCATCCTCGAGGCCCTCGGGCGGCGCGACCCGGCCGCCACGGCCGCCCTGCTCAAGACCCATGTGCTCGAGGCCTTCGAGAAGATGCTGGAGATCCTGGCGGCCGAGCGGGCGTCGGCCGGCGCCGTGCCCACGGCCTCCTGAGACCGAAGCGGCCGCGCGCATCGCCTACGCGGCTTCCGGCACCCGGACGGCGCCCGAGGCGACCAGCGCCTCGATCTCCGCTGCGCCGTAGCCGAGCTCGCCCAGAACCTCGCGGGACTGCTCGCCATAGACCGGGGCCCCGCGCCGCGGCCCGCCCGGCGTCCTGGACAGCTTGATCGGCAGGCCCAGCGTGCGGACGGGACCGAGCCGGCTGTGCGGCACCTCGACCACCATCTCCCGCGCCGCCGTCTGCGGGTCGGCGTGCATCTCGTTGATGTCGTAGACGGGGCCGGCCGGAACGCCCGCCCGCTCGAGCAGGGCCAGCCAGTGCGCCGTCGTTTCTTTCTCGAAGTGCGGGGACAGCGCCCTGTCGAGCTCGGCCAGATGCTCCATCCGGTCCTTGTTCTCGCGGAAGCGCGGGTCGTCCGCGATCTCGGGCGCCGCCAGGACCTCGAGGAGGCGCCGCCAGGCCGACTGGTTGGCGCCGCCGACGACGAGCCAGCCGTCGGCGGTGGCGAAGGCCTGGTAGGGGGCGCTCAGGGGGTGCGCGGAGCCCATCGGCCCCGGCGCCACGCCGGTCGCGAGCGCGATCGCCGACTGCCAGTAGGTGTGGATGATGCCGGCCTCGTAGAGCGACGTGTCGACGAGCTGGCCCAGGCCCGAGCGGCCGCGCTCGGCCAGGGCGGCCAGGATGCCGATGGCGGCCAGGAGCCCGGCCGTGATGTCGGTCAGCGGCGCCCCGCACTTGACGGGCGGATCGCCGCGCCGGGTCCCGGTGATGCTCATGATGCCGCTCATCGCCTGGGCGACGAGATCGAAGCCGCCGCGCTCGGCATAGGGGCCCGTGCGGCCGAACCCCGAGATGGCGCACCAGATCAGCCGCGCATTGCGCGCCCGCGCCGCCTCATAGGTAAAGCCCAGCTTCTCGAGGGTGTCGCGCCGGTAGTTCTCGACCAGCACGTCGGCCCCGTCGAGCAGCCGCCACAGGACCGCCTTGCCGCCCTCCGACTTGAGGTCGAGGGCGATGCCCCGCTTGTTGCGGTTCATCATCATGAAGGCGGCCAACTCGCCCTCGATCGTGGGCGGGATGCTGCGCCGCGAATCGTCGCCGCCCGGCACTTTCTCGACTTTCACGACGTCGGCGCCGAGATCGGCCAGCATCATCGTGCAGGTCGGCCCCGCCATGACGTGGGTGAGATCGACGACCTTCAGACCCGACAAGGCACCCATCGCCTTCTCCATCAGCGCCCCTCGAACACCGGCTTTTTCTCTTTCGCGAGGAAGGCCCGGTAGCCAGTGGCGAAGTCCTCGGTGCCGAAGCAGTGGTAGCTCTCGTCCTCCTCCTCGGCGCTCGAGCGGCCGGGGATCCATGAGACGATTGGCGAACTTCTTGTGCCAGCGGGCCACGAGCGGGGCGCCCTCGGCGATCCGCCGGGCCGAGGCGAGCCCGGCCGAGGCGACCTCGCCGTCCGCCACGACGCGGTTGACGAGCCCCATGCGCAGGGCCTCGGCGGCACCCACCAGCTCGCCCTCGAGCAGGATCTGCAGCGCGTTCGCCCTGCCGATCAGCTGGATGAGGCCGCGCATCTCGGAATAGGCGACGACGAGGCCCAGCCGCTTGACCGGGATGCCGAAGCGCGAGCCCAGGCCGCAGATGCGGAGATCGGCGCAGGCGGCGAGCTCGAGCCCGCCGCCGACACAGAGCCCTTCGATGGCCGCCACCACCGGGTGGCGGCAGGCGCGGATGGCCTCGAGCGCCGCGTGGGTCCGCCCGGCGTAGGCGCGCGCCTTCTCGACCGTGCTCCGGTTACCCTCGAACTCGGAGATGTCGGCGCCGGCGCCGAACGCCTTGCCGCCGGCGCCGGTGAGGATCACGCAGCGCAGCCGCTCGTCGGCGTCGAGCTCCCGCATCAGCGCCGCCATGGCGTCCCACATGGCGTTGCTCATGGCGTTGAGGCGTTCCTGGTGGTCGATCACGACCCGGACGATGCCGGGCTCCTGATCCTCGCGATGGATGCTGCCGGCCATACTGATAAAAGGCCTCCTAGCCGTAGAAGAGATGGACGAGACCGAGCGAGACGATCGGGACGTAGGTCACGAGGAGGAGCACGACGAGCAGCACGGCCACGAACCACACATTGACCCGGCTGACCTCCCAGATGTCGGCCTTGGCGATCGAGCAGCAGGTGACGAGCACGCTCGCGACCGGCGGCGTCTGCTGGCCGATGGCGATGTTGAGCGTCACGATGAGCCCGAAATGGATCGGGTCGATGCCCAGCGCGTTCACGATCGGCATGACGATCGGCACGACCAGGATGATGGCCGCGGCCCCGTGCAGGAAAAAGCCCAGGATGAAGAAGAAGACGTTGAAGAGCGCCAGGACCAGGTAGGTGTTGTGGGTCAGGCCGATGATCGACTGGCTCAGCAGCTGGGGGATGCGCTGCTCGGTCAGGTACTGGCCCAGGAGCGCCGAGGTCGCGATCAGGAGCATCACGACCGCGGTCTGCACGGCTCCGTCCCTGAGGGCGTGCCAGATGTCGACGAGCGACAGCTCGCGGTAGGCGATGCCGCCGACCAGCAGGGCGGCCCCGACGGCGAGCGCTGCCCCCTCGGTCGCGGTCACGAAGCCGCCGAAGATGCCGCCCAGGATGATGACCGGCAGCAGGAACGCCCAGAACGCCTCCTTGAAGGTCGTCCAGATGCGGCGAATCCGAAAGGCCTCCTCGACCGGGTAGCCGCGCAGCACGGCGAACCCGTAGGCCAAGGCCATCATCAGGAGCCCGCCCAGGATGCCGGGCACGATGCCGGCGACGAACAGCTTCACGACCGAGGTGTCGGCCATGACGGCATAGAGGATCATGGGGATGGAGGGCGGGATGATGACGGCGAGCGAGGCGGCCGAGGAGGTGACGGCGGCCGTGAAGGGGCGGGGATAGCCGCGACGCTGCATGGCCGGCATGATGATGGTGCCCAGCGCCGCCACGTCGGCCACCGCCGAGCCCGAGATCTCGGCGAAGAACATCGAGGCCAGGATGTTGACCATGGCGAGGCCGCCGCGCACGAAGCCCACCAGGGACGAGGCGAAGGCGATGAGGCGGCGCGAGATGCCGCTCGTGTTCATGATGGCGCCGGCCAGCACGAAGAGCGGGATCGCGAGCAGGGGGAAGCTCGTGGCGCCGGTGAAGAGGGTCACGGCGGCCGAGAGCATGGAATCGGCACCCTTGGCCCACCAGGTGGCGCCCAGCGCCACAATGCCCAGCGCCAGGGCGATCGGCACGTCGATCGCGACCAGGAGGATCATGCCGAGGAAGAGGCCGAGCGTGATCACGGCACGATCTCCCCGACCTCGTGGCCGCCCGGCGGCAGGCCGCGCAGCGCCTCGTCGATCCGCTCGGGCAGGGTCAGCAGCTCGGCCAGGATGAAGAGGGCGGCACCGACCGGGATCACGGACTGGGTGAGGCTCACGGGGACCCAGGGCAGCGAGACCAGCGTGTCGCCCTGGAGGACAACGACAACCTGGTAGCCGTACCAGGCGACGAGCCCGAGAAAGCCGAGAACGAGGACCTCGCCGACCAGCAGGGCCAGCAGCCGCGGGACGGTCGGCATGGCGGCGACGAGGCTCGGGAAGCCCAGATGGCCGCGCTTCAGGGCCGCGAGGCAGGAGCCGTAATAGGTGACCCAGGCGAGCCCCACCGACGCGACCTCGTCCGACCAGGCGATGGGCGAGCCGAGCGAGCGGAAGATCGCGGCCGCCAGCACCAGGACCGCGAGCCCGGCCATCAGCAGCACGCAGACGAGGGTCAGGACATGCTCGAGCCCGGCCCGCAGCGGGGCCACGGAACGCAGCAGGGCCGGGCGCAGGCCCGCCTCGGCCTCCGCCGCCACCTGCCGCGCGACCGTGCCCAAGGGATCAGCAGCTCTTGGCCAGCGCCAGCGCATGCTCGACGAGGTCGCCGCCGGTCGGCACCTCCTTGGCGAAGGCGTCGTAGACCGGCTTGCTGGCGGCGACGAAGGAGTCGCGATCCGCGGCGTTGAAGGCCATGCCCGCGTCGATGAGCTTCTTCTTCACCTCGTTGTCGAGGGAGGCCGCCTTCTCGTAGGTCCAGGGCTGGACCGCAGCACCCTCCTCGAGCAGCACCTTCTGCACGTTCTCCGGATAGCCCTTGAACTTGCCGAGGCTCGCGGTCGGGAAGGAGGGCGTGTAGGTGTGGTTCGTCTCGGTGAGGTACTTCTGCACCTCCTGGAATTTCCCCGCCCAGATGTTGACGTAGGGGTTCTCCTGGCCGTCGACGACGCCGGTCTGGAGGGCGACGAACAGCTCCGAGAACGCCATCGGCACGGGTGCGGCGCCGTAGGCCTCGAACATCCGGGCCCGCCAGATGCCCTCGGGGATGCGGATCTTCAGGCCCTTGAGGTCGGCCGGCGTGTCGATCGGGCGCTTGCTGTTGCGTGACCTGCCGGAAGCCGTTCTCCCAGACGCCCAGCAGCCTGTAGCCCTTGGCCTCGAGCTTGGGGGCGAGCGTCGGCCAGACGATCTCCTTGGCGATGCACGCCATGTGGGCCCGGCTCTTGACGAGATAGGGCATGTCGAAGAGGCCGAACTCGGGCACCACGCTCGAGAGGATGGTCGAGGGCTGCGAGATGTCCTGCGTGCCGAGCTTGAGCTTCTGCAGCATCTCCTTGTCGCTGCCGAGCTGGCCCGAATGGTAGAGCACCATCTGGCCGTAGTCGCCGAGCCTGGCGTTGACCCGCTTCACATACTCCTCGGCGGAGAGATATTGCAGGCCGCCGGGCGGGTTGGTCGTGCCGAACTGCAGCTCGGCGGCCCAGGCCTTCCCGGCACCCAGGAGAAGGGTGCTGCCGGCCATCGCCCCGGTCATCGCCCCCGTCAGCGCCAACGCCTGTCGCCTCGTCGTCATCGCCAGCACTCCCCGTTTTCTGTCCAGCCTGGGCTTATGGCCGCCTCTTGGCATGCCACGAGGCCGGGTGTCAACCGCGCGACAGCAGCCGGCCGCTCGGCTTGGTATGCCATAGAGCCGAGCACGCTAGTCGGACTGTTCGCCGTAAAGCCGCGCGATCGAGGCGGAATCGGCCATCTCGTTGCCCTGGGCGACATAGGCGGCATACCGCGCTATCGCCGTCTCGACGACCGGCAGCGAAAGCCCGAGGCCATTGGCGAAGGCCTTCACATTCTTCAGGTCCTTGTCGAGCTGGCGGGCATAGGAGCGGGGCGGCTCGAAGTCCCGGGCCTGCATCTGCGGGTAGATCCGCTGCAAGACGCTGCTGTCGGCGTGGCCGCCGGCGAGGCAGGCCGGCAGCTTCGCGGCATCCAGCCCGGCCGCCTCGGCCAGGGCCAGCGCCTCGGCCATCAGTACGTAGCCGGCACCCACGATCGCCTGGTTCAGGATTTTCGTCGTTTGCCCGGCGCCGAGCGGGCCCATGCGGGTGACGTTGGCGGCGAGGTCGGCCAGCACCGGCGCCGCCCGCTCGAGGTCGGCGGGGTCACCGCCCGCCATTATCGTCAGGGTCCCGGCACGTGCCGCCTGCGGCCCGCCCGAGACCGGCGCGTCGACCCAGCGCATGCCGTTCCGGGCGGCGAGCCGACCGGCGAGGTCCCGGGTCGTGTCGGGGTCGATGGTGGACATGTCGACAAGGAGCTCGGCGCCGCCCCGGGCCTCGGCGAGGCCGCCCGGCCCGAGGCAGCAGCGCTCGACCGCCGGGCCGTCGAGGACGCACATGAGGACGATGTCGGAGGCGGCGGCCACCTCGGCCGGGCTGCTCTTCGCCACCGCCCCCGCCGGCTCGACAATGGCAAAACGCTCGGGCTCGAGGTTCCAGACGGCCACCTCCCAGCCGCGCCCCAGAAGCCGCAGCACCGCCTCTGACCCCATGATGCCGATACCGATGAAGCCCAGCCCGGGTCTGTCGGTCATCGCACCTTCCCCTCCCCGTTGGCTGGCTCCTTCGGATCAAGTGGCGCGCAGCCTGCCGCCGGCCACCCCCGCCGGGGGCGGACGGTGCCGGCCTTGCCGAGGGTCGGCCCCCCGTCTAGCAAGGCCGCCATGGCCCGGACCGCTGCCAGAGCCCGCCCGACCCGCCGTCGCGCCGTCTGGCGCTGGCTCGGGCGGAGCTTCTTCTCGTGCTGCTCCTCGGGCCGGCGCTGCTCATTCTCCTTTTCCGCTTCGTGCCCCCTCTCGTCACCCCGCTGATGCTGGTCCGCCTGGCCGAGGGCTACGGGCTCGAGCGCCATTGGGTGCCCCTGCCCGAGATCTCCGTCCATCTCAGGGACGCCGTCGTGGCCTCCGAGGACAATTTTTTCTGCGAGCACTGGGGTTTCGACACGGCCGCGCTCGAGGGCCAGATCCGGGCGGCCCTGGACGGCGAGCGGCCGCGCGGCGCCAGCACCATCACCCAGCAGACCGCCAAGAACGTCTTTCTGTGGCCGGGCCGCGACCCCGTCCGCAAGCTGCTCGAGGCGTGGCTCGCGCCGCAGCTCGAGCTTTTCTGGGGCAAGCGGCGCATCATCGAGGTCTATCTCAACGTGATCGAGCTCGGCCCCGGCATCTACGGCGCCGAGGCCGCGGCCCGGCACTGGTACGGCAAGCCCGCCCGGGCGCTGAGCGAAGGAGAGGCCGGGCGCCTCGCGGCCATCCTCCCGGCCCCGCTCGACTGGAAGCCCGGCAGCGCCGCGATCGGCCGCCGGGCGTCGGTGCTGGAGCAGCGCATCGACCAGCTCGGGCCGATGCTGGCCTGCGTCCGGTGAGCGGGTTTGCCAAGCCGCCCCCGGCGGTGCCATAAGGAAGGGGCGACGGCTCCCCGGTCAGGGGATGAAAAGGGAATCCGGTGAGGCCTCGGCCGATGCCGGAGCTGCCCCCGCAACTGTAGGCGGCGAGCCTCGATCCTTCGGCCACTGGGCATTGCCCGGGAAGGCGGATCGGGCCCAGACCCGCGAGCCAGGAGACCTGCCGTCGCATCCGATCAACCCAAAGAGCCGGGCGGGGTGCACCGGCGGAGGATGCGCATGCTGACCCTGGTTCCCTCTCCCTCTCCCCAGATCTTTCCTCTGTCCGTCGAGCGGTGCGATCCCGAGGCCATGGTCAAGGGCGCCCTGGCCGAGCCCGGCGACGGGCAGGCCGAGGATCTCTTCGTCGCCTGGGTGCTGCGCCTGCCGGTCGAGATCGACGCCGCCGACGCCGCCACCGTGCTGCTCCACGCCTACCGTGACCTGCCGCGCCGGGGCGGCCTCGGCCGGCGGGTCAGCGCCCTCCTGCGCGAGGCCCAGGCCTATCCGCGCGAGCGCCTGGCCGACCTGCCCCGCCCCCGCCGCCCCCACAGGATCTGACCCCCATGCCAACAATGAAAAAGATACCGGCGACGGTGGTCACCGGCTTCCTGGGCGCCGGCAAGACCAGCCTGATCCGCCATCTGGTCGGCCGGGCGGGCGGCCGCCGCCTCGCCTTCGTCATCAACGAGTTCGGCGACCTCGGCATCGACCGCGAGATCCTTCTCGGCTGCGGCCTCGAAGGATGCGCCGAGGAGGACGTGGTCGAGCTCAGCAACGGCTGCATCTGCTGCACCGTCGCCGACGATTTCCTGCCGACCATGCGCCTCCTGCTCGACCGCCCCGCGCCCGCCCGAGCACATCGTCATCGAGACCTCCGGCCTCGCTTTGCCCAAGCCATTGCTGAAGGCCTTCGCGTGGCCGGAGGTGCGGACGCGGGCCACGGTCGACGGCGTGGTCGCGGTGATCGACGCCGAGGCCGCCCTGGCCGGCCGCTTCGCCACCGATCCCGGCCGCCGTCGCGGCGGCACGCCTGGCCGACCCCTCGCTCGACCACGAGAGCCCGCTCGAGGAGCTGTTCGAGGAGCAAATAATGGCGGCCGACATGGTGGTCCTCAACAAGGCCGACCGGATCGAGCCCGCCGGCCGCGCCGCCGTCGAGGCGCTGGTCGCCCAAACCCTCCGGCCCGGCGTGCGCGCCATCTGGGCCAGCCACGGCGCCGTCGACCCCCGCGTCGCCCTCGGCCTCGGCATGGCGGCCGAGGACGACCTCGCCTCCCGCCGCTCCCACCACGACGGCGAGGCCGACCACGACCACGACGACTTCGAGAGCTTCGTCATCTCCCTGCCCGAGCAGGCCGACCCGGCGTCTCTTCTCGCCCGCGTCCGGGACGCCGCCCTCCGCTTCGACATCCTCCGCGCCAAAGGCTTTTTGGCCATTGCCGGCCGCCCGATGCGCCACGTCGTCCAGGCCGTCGGCACCCGCGCCGAAGGCTACTACGACCGCCCCTGGGCCCAGGGCGAGCCCCGCCGCTCCAGCCTCGTCCTCATCGGCCTCCGCCCCCTCGACCGCCCCGCCATCGCCACCGCCCTCGGCGCCGAGGGGTAGGCTTTTTTCTTTTTTCGGCTTACGACCCGAGCGGCTTCTGCCGCGCGCCGGTCGGCGGGTCAAGGGGACTCCCAGGCACGGAAGGACCATGTAGATACAGGGCCGCCGCGTGCCACGGGGCCGTCCGCATCCTCTGCGCCAGCCCCTCGGCATCGTGCGCATCGCTCTTGTTGCCGCGCACCGACACGACACCCTTGGCATGGCGCGCGCAGATGCACGCCGCCGGCAGGCCGCGCTCGATCAGCCCGTGAAAGAGGAAGGCCGACAGCGGGCCCGCCTCCAGCACCGCCCGGACGAGCCCCGGCGCATGCTTTTTCAGCGTGAAGGCGAGCGTCTCGGGGTCGGTGGCACAGGCACCGCGCCACAGGATGCCGCCCTCGCCGTCGACCACGCAGAGGTGCGTGGCCTTGTCGCCCACATCCAGCCCCGCATAGAGCGTCATCGGTCATCCTCCCTCGAGCCCATGGCCCGCACCGTCGCGGTGCGTAGGAGGGAGGCTACTCAATTACGCCATCACCGAAATTCCGTGCTTGATCTAGATCAATGCTACCTGCCTCTGTAGGTGCGATAGGAAAAGTGTGCTTCGGCATGGTCGAGAGAGGGAAAGTTCGTCATATGTTTGACATTACCTACCTCCCGACGAACAAGCGGAAGCCACCTCCTCGGCCATGCTCCATATGACCCGATCAAGGTCGCGTCCATGTTCGGAAGATATTCTAGCTACCATCAGGATGCTCCTCTACCCGAGGGACCGCTGTCCGACAAAGAAACTAGCTGTCGCGCAATACCAAGGGTAGTGGCGAGTGGCGAACCGGGGACTGGCCGAGGCAACCAATCGAGTAAAAACTCGACGTGGCGGATAGCAGATAGTATCATGCTACGAAAGACGCCCTTTATAGCAGTTATTTCTGCGCTGGCTCTTAGCAATATTACGCCGACGCCGGCAAAGGCCATTACGGAACAAGAAGCTAAACTTCTTTTTGACATGAACAGAGATAACGATCAGCAGTCTGGCATACTTCAAATTATCTCGGATCCGACGCCCGTGGATCAAGAAGTCCGTCAGCGGGCTATGGTCCGCGCCGCATCAAGCGGCAGCTCCTATGAATACGAGACGCTAATAACGGACCTTCGGCGGAGCACGCTAAAAGAATACCTGATTATCCTTTATACTCATCCGGCGATGATGATCCGGTAGGGATGAGGCGCGGTGTGGGCACAGGCATAGGCGAGGCGCTCCGTCAGGCTGTCGGGCTGGTAACGGCGGTTGAAGCGCCAGGCGAAGCTGGCAAGGTAGCGTTGGGCGTGCTTTGGGCTGACATGATGATAGGTGCCGGCGAGCGCCGTCTTGATGTTGCCGAGCGCGGTGTTGAGCCATTGAAACGGCACCCACTTGGCCGCCTGCGGCCCGGTGCCGGTAAGCATCGGGAAGTGGTCGCAGCCAGCCGCCGTGACCGCCGTCCAGCACGACAGGCCGTCGGTGACCACGTTGCTGCCGGCGGCGAAGTCACGCTTGGCCAGCTTCTCGACCTCCTTCTTGTGGAAGCCTTTGACGACCGTCAGCCGCAGCCGTCTGGGTTTGCGCTCCGCCGTCGTCTCGACCGCGGCCACGAACGCGGTCTTGCCGGCCGCACCCCGGCCACGCTTGCCCCCTGAGCGCGCGCCGCCCAGATAGGCGTCGTCGACCTCGACCCGACCTTCGAGCTTGGGCTTGCCGGCGTCGCGCTCGGCCATCGCCGCCATCAGCTTCTGCTTGATCAGCCACGCGGTCGGCTGCCGCGTGCCCAGCCGCCGCGCCAGCTCGACCGACGACATCCCGCCCTTGCTCTGGGTCAGATGGTAGATCGCCAGAAACCAGATGGTCAGGGGCAGCTTGGTCCAGTGGAACACGGTGCCCGCGGTCAGCCCGACCTGATGCTTGCAGCGGTTGCACTGGTAGACCGCCCGGCCCTTCAGCTCGGCATAGCCCCCGTGCTCGCAGCCCGGGCAGACCCAGCCCTTGCCCCAGCGGAGCTGAAACAGCGCCGACCGGCACTGCGCCTCGCTGCCGAACCGTTGCCGGAACTCGGCCTCGCTCGAGCCCCCGACCCGCCGCCGAAGCCCGCTCTCCGCACTCATCCGCTCGCTCCGAAACGCCCGAAACCCTGATGGACTCTACCCCGAAGCCGGATGGGTGTCACGGATAATCAGGAAAGATTTTCCGAGAAAAGCCGGCAATAGCTCGCACCTGGGAGAAAATTGTAAACGACGCTTCTCCGTATCCAGACATCAGGTACGCCGAGGATCAAATTGTAAAGAAAGCGATACCACTAGTTGTCGGAACACTGAGTGACATTGCTGAGGTGCTTCCACCGGGAGGAAGATATCTAGTGCTCTGACTCCAACGAAAGCTTACCGTCGAGAGTGATTGGTGATAGTCTCTGCGTGGTCGGGGAGACACGCGGATGGAGCTTTCGGCGGAGAGCCTGGGACGGCTGGAGCGGATCGTGGCGGACCGCAACAGCCGACAAAAGCACGTCTATCGGGCGCGGATCGTCCTGCTGGCGGGCGAGGGGCTGGGCTCGACGCGGGTTGCCCGGGCGGTCGGCAAGTCGGAGCCGACGGTGCGGCGCTGGCTGGCGCGGTTTGCGGCTGAGGGCGTCGACGGCCTGTTGCGCGACGCAACCCGCCCGCCGGGCCGGCCGAAGCTGGCGAAGGCAGTGGTCGAGCGGGTGGTGGCGATGACGCTGCACGAGACGCCGCCGGACGCCACCCACTGGAGTGCGAGGCGGCTCGCCAAGGCGGTCGGGATCGGCCATGGAGCGGTGCAGAAGATCTGGGCGGCGCACGGGCTGAAGCCGCACCTCGTCCACCGCTTCAAGCTCTCGACCGACCAGCACTTCACCGAGAAGCTGCGCGACGTGGTCGGGCTCTACATCGATCCGCCGGAGCGGGCCCTGGTCCTTTCGGTCGATGAGAAGTCGCAGATGCAGGCGCTCGACCGGACCCAGCCGGGCCTGCCGATGAAGCGCGGCAAGGCCGGGACAATGACCCACGACTATAAGCGTCATGGCACCACGACCCTGTTCGCCGCGCTCGATGTGCTGAGCGGCAAGGTTATCGGCCAGTGCATGCTCAGGCACCGCGCCATCGAGTTCGTCCGGTTCCTGCGCCGGATCGATCAGGCGACACCGCCGGAGCTCGATCTTCACCTCATTCTCGACAATTACGGCGCCCACAAGGCACCCGCGGCCAAGCGCTGGCTCGCCCGCCACCCGCGCTTCCACCTGCATTTCACCCCGACCTCGGCCTCCTGGGCCAACGCCGTCGAGGGCTTCTTCAGCCAGCTCACCACCAAGCGCCTGAAGCGCGGCGCCTTCCACTCGATCCTCGAGCTGCACCGCGCCGTCGACGACTACCTCGCCAACCACAACGCCAATCCCCAGCCGTTCGTCTGGACCAAACCCGTCGACACCATCCTCGACAAGGTCAACCGAGCAAAGCAAACGTTGGAGTCACTGCACTAGCTAAGCAATACATGGCCCATGCGGGCGCGGATGCAGGGGCGTTCCCGCAATCACGATATGAACTCCACACACTGAGTGGGCGCGCTGAGCTTATCTTGTCGGAGAAGGACCTAAGCCAGGATCCGAAAGGCTATCCGCTTCTCGTGGAATATGGGAAGCTGGTATCTGAGGGTCAGTTGCCGGCATACGGTGAGCACGACCTGAGCCCGTGGTTGGAAGACGCGCCGACCAACGAACTCATCGTCAAGCTTGCAGCCAGGAACAAGCTGCTGCCATTCTCTGAGGCGGCCCAATTGCAGTCGGACACCGCAGCACTCCGCGGTCTGATAGTGGAGGCCATGAAGGATGCGGCTGGCGCGGATCCCATGTACGGCACCACCCTGCAGCGGGAGGCACTCGAGGTTCTCGACGGGAAAGGCTTGTCGGGCACAACACCCACTCAGGAGACTGGCGGGGGCGGAGCCCCTGATGCAGCAACGCTTGGCCTCACGCAGCGCCGTGTAGAGCAGATAGAAGCTACCGTTGCGGCGTATCGCCTACTTGCGCAGATAGCATCGCCTGGCGATCCCGAGCCGGATCGGGCCGCTACGGCCGCTCTAGCTACGCTTCAGGCGGCAGTCGCGATCCAGGCCCTCATGGCACCCGGGCCATGGAGCTTTTCTGCTACGGGCCAGTTGCTGGGAGCTGCGAGCACGCTCCTTGCGCTCACGCAGGGACCCCAGGCCTGGGCTGATCAGCAGCGCTTCGAAGCCATAATGGACGCTCTGGCAGCTATTCGCCAACAGCTCGCGGCCATCCAGACCCAGATCTCAGAGGTTAGCTCTCAACTGACGCGGTTACAGGCGGCTCTTGACCGCCTAAGCGGTGATATTCAGAAAATCAAAACGGCCCTTGAGAGTGTCTCCAATGACGTTCGGCAGTTCCGAAATGAATTCCAGTGGTGGATTTATCGGGGCCTAGCTCAGCAGGTAAAGGACGAAGACGCGTCCATAAAGAGTGAATTATCATTGCTGTGCGAGAATAGGCTCCGCAACGCGGAGACCATTTCAGACGTTAAATCGAAACTTGTTGACTGCCTGACATTCTACATGTTCGTTGGAACAAATAACGCCAAATCTGAGTGGAGAACGGCTGGAGATCGGACCAATAAAGTTCCATTTGAACTTGACGAACGTATCGGAACCCTATGGCACAGCGGTCGACAGATCCCGAGCTGGTCTAAATATGCTTCCTTTCTGGCGGAAGGCTTCGCGTTACAAAGATCAGGTGGCGCTGGCATCTATACATGCGTTCGATCCAGTCTTGTGGCGGTTTGGACTTGACGATACGTCCGCCTTCAACTCGCTTGGCCGACTATTCACGTCGACATCCAGTCTGAAGGCGGGCAAGACCCCCTGGCGCGCTTGCGGTCAATGGGGGAAGGACTGTTGCCACTGACGAGCGCCGTCAACGATCCCGCGACTATCGCGAAGGCTGCTGACACGCTGCTCGGTGCTGCCCATTCGGCGGTCGATGCAGTCAGCGCCGTGGCCACAGCCTATTGCAAGAAACAAAGCCCAGCACTTGCTCTAGACAAATGCGACGCTCTCCTCCTATCGCCGTCCGGGGACCAATTGTCATGGTGGGGAGACAACCTCGATGTCATCCGCTGGCTTGCGGGCAATGCGCCGTCTATTTCGGTCAAGCGTGGGAAAGCAGAAGTTGAAACTCATAGCGGCGTAATTGATTGGCTTGTGCCGGGTCTTTGCTAAGTAACTGCGAGTCAAAGAACGCGCTCTATACCGTTAAGATGCTCCGGTATTCCATACCCGTGCCCTATGTTCAATGGCAGGGGGCCCCGGCCAGTGCGGATCAATCCCTGTTTTGGGAGCTAGACTTCTTCCCCCCAACCATCATACTTTTCTTATTTAAAGCGTGCGGAAGGTCCGTCGGCGCCAGAAGTTTACTACTCCGGGAAGAAAGGACAGGTTCCTGTTATCATTACGGACACTTCGCTGGAGGTGATGGCTTCAGCGAGCGTTCTAAGAAACGACTGGAAGGAAAAAAAGGCCGGCCAATGGCAAGAACCATTTGTAGGCTCGACGCTTCTCGGAGCTTTGATTGAGTTCGCGAAGAAGACGCTGATTCCACCCTTAAGATTGCCTGATGCAGCAATTGGGGCCTCGACGGGATTGCGGAACAAATTTATTCATTCACATACACGCGCCTCAAGGCGAGCGTTGGGATGCTTCCGTTCTTACCGCAGGGTCCGGACGAGGCTGAAGGCTACGGGCACCGCGTCAGCCTAGCGGGACAAGCGCTATTGACAGCGGAAGAGGTGGCAAAGTCGCGAAGCTGTAAGGAGGAAGAGGATTTTGTTGCTTGCGCAAATCAGTTCCGCGCATTGGAAAAGGAACGGGGAAAGGGTAATTCCTATCCGGGTCTTGTACAGATAGCGGACTTTCAACGGCAGATGTTTCGTGAATTATTGGCGACAAAAAGGGAGGCGCTGACGAGGCCGCTAGAGGAGTTTGCAAAAGGCGCGCGCGGTCATGGCGCTGTTGATGGACGGGGCAAACAATTCGGAGGTCGGGAGGCAGGAGACGAAGCCGCCTCGGCGTACATGGATGCGCTGGCGGACCTGAGCATGCGGGATCTAGAGGCTTTTGTCGCGGGAGGTAAGGAGATCGCGTTTGACGCCTTGAAGTCGCGGTTGGCAAATATAACAAAGGCGACAGACGCGTTGAAGACTACCTACGCGGACGGGAGCAAGAACACGACCGTCACTGATAATGATAGAGGCATAGTTAGGGCCGGGCTAAGGAGAATAAATGCGTATAGCGCGTTCGCGAGCGCGCTAGATACCGTGTCTTTGGATAAGTAGGGATCGACGTGAGTTCGGCTGGTATTCTCCTGACGGGAATTACGGTGACAGTGCACTCAACTCCCCTGTCGTGGTGGGAAGGGTAGGGCCAAGCCGACGCCGGAGTGACGTCGGCGAACCGCCCGCTCACTGCGCAACCTACCAGGGAACGGCCGACGGGCGAAGAGGCGAGGGCGAGCGATCGGGCTCGACGGCGGCGTGACAAAAGAAAAAATCACTTTCCGGTTGACAGAAGGTTTCTATTCCTTGTACAAGGAGAAATGCCTGCTCCCTACCCCTCCCGCTCGCCCGTCTCGCTGCCCGGTGCCCGCCGCTGCCGGCTGGCCCGGCGCCTCGCCGCCGGGCTCACCCCGGCCGAGGTCGCCGAGGTCGAGGCCGCGACGGAGGAGGAAATCCAGGCGTTCATCGCCGACCGCGAGTTCTCCCGGCTCGTCGAGCAGTACCGGGCCGCCCGCGAGCTGCCCTTCGACGAGCAGGAGCGGGTGCTGATCGAGACGGCCATGGCCGATCTCCAGCATCTGGTCGACATGGGCGACCGCCGCGCCCTGATGTTCATCGTCTACGAGGCCAATCGCGGCCGGAGCCCGGCCAAGCGGCTGGTCCAGCTCGTGCGGCGCAGCTTCGAGCAGGCCACGGAGCCCAAGGCCACGCGGCCGGCAGTCGACCGCGCCGCCCGAGCAGCCTCGCGAACTCGATGGCGGGCTACGGCCAGCATCCGCTGGGCCCGGCCCATGCCGCAGCCCCCCGCCTCGCCGACTTCATCGGCGCCGAGGCCGGCCGCGCCGCGCTCCGCGAGGCCGCGCGCGAGGCGGCGGCCAGCGCCCCGAGGCGCCCGTCGCCCCGAGCGAGCCCGCTCCCGCCGCCGAGCCTCTTCCCGCCCTGTCCTGGTCCGCCTCGGGCGAGCCCATCGCACCCCCCGGCTACCGCGTGGTCTGGGTGCCCCGCCACCCGGGCGTCCCCGACCTCCCCGACGAGCTGCCGCTCTCGCCGATCGCCCGGCTCGCCCACGATTTTCCCGATTTCGCCGACTGGTTCATCCGCCGCGGCGAGCAGCGCCTGGCCGAGCTGGCCAAGGACGCGCCCGAGCCCGACCGGCCCCAGAGGAGCGCGGGGCAGAAGCCCCTCGGGCCCTGAGAGTCACAGAAAAAAGAAAAGAGCTGCGGGCTTGCCGTGGGCCTTACGGCATCCCCTGCGCTCCACATTCCGCGAAGCCGGCGACCCTGCCCGTAGATCGATAGATCTACCACCCCTGACCTCCCGGTCCTGGTGAGGTCGCCGGGGTCCGTCGCCGCTGGCCCGGCCGCGCTCCTGCGCTAGCTTCCGGCCATGAGCGACGCGCCCAAGAAACGCCTGCTGCTGGTCGACGGCTCGGGCTACATTTTTCGCGCGTTCTTCGCCCTGCCGCCGATGACGCGGCCGGACGGGACGCCGGTCAATGCCGTGTTCGGCTTCTGCTCGATGCTGATGAAGCTCCTGCAGGAGCGGCCGCACGACGATCTCGTCATCGTCTTCGACGCCGGCCAGAAGACCTTTCGCAATGACCTCTACGAGGCCTACAAGGCCAATCGCGACGAGCCGCCCTCGGAGCTGGTGCCGCAGTTCGCGCTCATCCGGGACGCGGCCCGGGCCTTCGGCCTGCCCGTGGCCGAGGTTTCCGGCTTCGAGGCGGACGACCTGATCGCGGCCTATGCCCGCCTCGCCCGCGAGCGCGGGGAAGAGGTCGTCATCGTCTCCTCCGACAAGGACCTGATGCAGCTCGTCGCCGACGGCGTCGTCATGTGGGACCCCATCAAGCAGAAAGAGATCGGGCGGGCCGAGGTGATGGAGCGCTTCGGCGTCGGCCCCGAGCTCGTCCGGGACGTTCTGGCGCTCGCCGGGGACAGCTCCGACAATGTCCCGGGCGTGCCCGGCATCGGCGTCAAGACGGCGGCCCAGCTCGTCACCGAGCACGGCTCGCTCGAGCAGCTTCTTTCGAGTCTCGCCTCGATCAAGCAACCCAAGCGCCGCCAGACGCTCGAGGAGAATGTGGAAAAGGCGCGGCTCAGCTACACGCTGGTCGGCCTCGATGCGGCAGCACCCTTGCCCTTCGGCCTCGAGGAGGCCGGCCGCAAGGACCTCGACTCCGCCCGCCTCCTTTCCTTCTTTCAGGAGAACGGCTTTCGCGCCCTGAGTGCCCGGGTCGGCGTGGTGGCGGCCGAGGTGGCGGAGGGCCAACCGCCCCTGGCCGCCGGCGCCGACCGCCCGACCTGCCACGCCATCGCCTACGCTCGCACGAGCTCGACGCGCTGATCAAAAAGGCCCTGGAGGCGGGCCGCCTCGCCCTCGACACGCTCGGGACCTCGCTGATCGTCAGCCGCGCCGAGCTGGTCGGCCTCTGCCTCGCCGTCGACCCCGCCCAGGGCTTCTATCTCCCCCTGGCCCACGTCGACGCCTTCGGCCGGCGGCTCGAGGGTCAGCTCGACCGAGCGGTGGTGTTGGACCGACTGAAGCCCGTCCTCGTCGACCCCTCGGTCCTCAAGATCGGCCACAACATCAAGGACGCCATGGCCGTGCTGGCTGGCCACGGCGTCGCCCTGGCCCCGGTCGAGGACACGATGCTGTTGTCCTATGTCCTGGACGGCGCCAGCCACGGCCATGGCCTGGACGAGATCGCCAAGCGTTTCCTCGACTACGACACCACCCCCCGGGAGGCCGTGTGCGGCAAGGGTGCGGCGCGCATCGGCTTCGCCGAGGTGCCGCCCGAGAAGGCCACCGACCATGCGGGCGAGCATGCCGCCGTCACGCTGCGCCTCTGGCAGCACCTCAAGCCCCGCCTCCTCGAGGAGCGGCTGGCCACGGTCTACGAGACGCTGGAGCGGCCGCTGCCATCGGTGCTGGCGGCGATGGAGGTGCGCGGCATCACCGTCGACAAGGGCCGCCTCCACCAGCTCTCCAGCGTCTTCTCCCAGCGCATGGCCCAGCTCGAGGAGGAGGCCATCAAGCTCGCCGGCCGCCCCTTCAACCTCGGCTCGCCCAAGCAGCTGGGCGAGGTCCTGTTCGACGAGATGGCGCTGGGCGGCCAGGGCCGAAAGACGAAAACCGGCGCCTACGCCACCGGGGCCGAGGTGCTGGAGGAGCTGGCCGTCGCCGGCCACGCGCTGCCCCGCGTCATCCTCGACTGGCGGCAACTGCAAAAGCTCACCCGCACCTACACCGACGCGCTGGTCGAGGAGATCAGCCCCACGACCGGCCGCGTCCACACCTGCTACATGCTGGCCTCGACCTCGACCGGCCGCCTCAGCTCGACCGAGCCGAACCTGCAGAACATCCCGATCCGTACCGAGGAAGGCCGCAAGATCCGCGAGGCTTTTCTTTCCGCTCCCGGTTTTTTTCTTCTGTCTGCCGACTATTCGCAGATCGAGCTTCGTGTCCTGGCCCACATGGCCGATATCAAGGCACTGAAAAAGGCCTTCGCGGACGACATCGACATCCACGCCGTCACGGCGTCGCAGATGTTCGGAAAGCCGGTGGCCGAGGTCGGCCCCGATCTCCGCCGCTCGGCCAAGACCATCAATTACGGCATCATCTACGGCATCGGCGCCTTCGGGCTCGCCCAGCGCCTGGGCATCCCCCAGGCCCAGGCCAAGGCCTATATCGACGCCTACTTCCAGCAATATCCGGGCATCCGGGACTATATGGAGCAGGCCAAGGCCGAGGCCCGCGACAAGGGTTTCGTGAGGACGCTGTTCGGCCGGCGCTGCTACGTGCCCGGAGATCAACGCCCGGGTGCCGCACCGCCGCTCCTACGCCGAGCGCGCCGCCATCAACGCCCCGATCCAGGGCTCGGCCGCGGACATCATGCGCCGCGCCCTGGTCCGCGTCGCCCGCCGCCTCGAGCGCGAGGGGGCCGGCGCCCGCCTGCTCCTCCAGGTCCACGACGAGCTCGTCCTCGAGGTGCCCGAGGCCGAGCTCGAGGCGACCCGGAAGCTGGTCGCCGAGGTGATGGAGTCCGCGGCCAGCCTCAGCGTCCCCCTCACCGTCGATACCGGCGCCGGCCGCAACTGGGACGAGGCGCACTGAGGGCAGGCCGCGGAGCGAGAGGCAGAAGCCGCTCGGACGGTCCGAGGAGCCGAAAAAGAAAAAAAGCTGTTCCGATCGACTGCCGTTCGTTCGACCTGCCCCCCGAGCCGGCAGGCCGCGGATCGCGGGTGCTTGAATTGCCGGAGGCTCGGGTGGGCCCTAGGTTCGGGGGAGCAGACGAGGAGAGCGGCGATGTTGACGAGGTCCCGACGCGGCTGGGAGATTCCCGAGAGCCAGGCCACGCCCGAAGGCATCTATCTGCGCAGGCGCGAGCTTCTGGCGGGCGTGGCGGCGGGCTCGATCCTGGCGGCCGCGCCGGGGCTGGCGCTGGCGGCCGAGGAGGCGGCGGGGCTCGATGCCGACCTCTACCCGGCGAAGCGGGACGACCGCTACACGCTCGACCGGCCGATCACCCCCGAGAAGATCACCACCACCTACAACAACTTCTACGAGTTCGGCTCGTACAAGGAGATCTGGCGGGAGGCCCAGGCCCTGAAGCTGCAGCCCTGGAAGGTGACGATCGACGGCATGGTCGAGAAGCCGATCGAGATGGATGCGGCCGAGCTGATCCGGAAGATGCCGCTCGAGGAGCGCCTCTACCGGCACCGTTGCGTCGAGGCCTGGTCGATCGCGGTGCCGTTCACGGGCTTTCCGCTCAAGGCGCTGGTCGACATGGCTCGGCCGCTCGGCTCGGCCAAGTATCTGGGCATGACGACCTTCATGGATTCCGGCATGGCGCCCGGCCAGCGCCAGTTCTGGTATCCCTGGCCCTATACCGAGGGCCTCACGATGGCCGAGGCCACCAATGAGCTGGCGCTCATGGTGACGGGTCTCTACGGCAAGCCCGTGCCGAGGCAGGACGGGGCGCCGCTCAGGCTCGAGGTGCCCTGGAAGTACGGCTTCAAGTCGATCAAGTCGATCGTCCGCTTCACCTTCACCGACAAGCAGCCGAAGACCTTCTGGCAGACCATCCAGGGCTCGGAGTACGGCTTTTGGGCCAACGTCAATCCCGAGGTGCCGCATCCCCGCTGGAGCCAGGCGACGGAGGAGATCGTCGGCACCGGCCAGCGCGTCCCGACCCAGCTCTTCAACGGCTACGCCGAGCAGGTGGCCGGCATCTACAAGGGGCTCGAGAACGAGCCGCTCTACATGTGACGGCGGCCGGTCTCCCGCTCTAGGTGGATTTGCTGCGCCGCATCAACCACCCGATTCTCGTCGGGCGAGATGTCGCACGCGTTGACGCCGCCTGACCGATCTCCTAGCATCGCCCTGCCAGCTTTTCAGGCGCTTGGGCAAAAAAGAGGCCGGGTCAGAGACCCGGCCGAGTAGATCAGGGAGGCTAAACGTCCGGGAGACGACACCCGGGCGAGCTGCCCGGGACTCCGAGGGAGAGAACTCCCGCGGGCAGCAAGAGGTCCCAGAACCTCGCCCTTGCTGCAACGCAATATGTAGACGATCCGGCGGGGCTTGGCTAGCCCTCTCGGCGCCCTTGTCGATGCGTTTCGTGCGGGGGTGCCGTGCATGCCGAGGGGCGGAGGGCGATGTGTCGGTCCATGCTGCGCTGCAAGACCAAGACGCGTGCGGGGGTCCCTGGAGCGAGCCCGCTTGACGGGCGTCGGCGGATGCCCTACGACGATGCGACAGTTTGCCTCAGCGCGCGAAGGCCGAAAAAAGAGGCCGGGTCAGAGACCCGGCCGAGTAGATCAGGGAGGCTAAATCTCCGGGAACGAAGACCCGGCCGAACCGGCCGGGTCGCCGCTGGAAGCAAGTTCCGGCGGGTGGCAGGGACGCCCAGATACCCGTCCCGTGCCGCATAGCAGCATGTAGGGGCACGAGACCCGCTCCGCCAGGGGCATCGGAGCAGCGGCGACGCGCCAGCGCATAGGGGTACGGCACCCGGCCGAGGCGGCGTCGGGGCAGTGGGCCAAAAAAAGAGGCCGGGTCAGAGACCCGGCCGAGTAGATCAGGGAGGCTAAACGTCTGGGAGACGACACCCGGGCCTTGCGCCCGGGACACCGGAGGAAGCGAGCTTCCCTCGGACAGCCAGGGCACCCAGAACCACGCCCTTGCTGCGCTGCAATATGTAGGGCATCGCCGGCGGCTTGGCTAGCCCGAATTTCCGTGAGCGCCCTGCGCCTCGCGCATGCCCTACCAGACGGGATGGGCGGCGACCTTCTCGAGCAGGAAGTCCCGGAACACCGCGACCCGCTTGCTGGTCCGCAGCTCCTCAGGATAGACGAAATAGGCGGTGAAGGACGGGCCCTCGATCTCCGGCAGCACCCGCACCAGCCGGGGCCCCGGCGTCGTCAGATAGTCGGGCAGCGAGCCGAGCCCGAGACCCGTCTCGGTCGCCCGAAGCATGCCGTAGACATTGTTGATGGTGAGCGAGGGGCGGCGCGGCTCGATGTGCTCGTCGTCCTCGCGGCCGGCGTGGAGGATCCAGTTCAGCGAGGTGACCGGCGGCGGCGCGCTGTCGCCATAGGTGATCAGGCGATGCCGATCGAGGTCCATCGCCGTCTTCGGCTCGCCGTGCTTGGCCAGATAGTCGGGCGACCCGTAGATGTGGGTGTGGACCGTCATCAGCCGACGCTGGATGAGATCCGCCTGGGTCGGGCGGTGCAGGCGGACCGCCACGTCGGCTTCCCGCATGCTGAGGTCCATCTCGGTGTCGGAGACGATGAGCGAGAGCGCGATCTCGGGGTAGCGATCCAGAAACTCGCCCAGATGCGAGGTGAGCCAGAGGGTCCCGACCCCGACGGTCGTGCTGACGCGCAGGAGGCCGGCGGGGACGTCGCGGCTCTCGCGGAGCGCGGTCTGCACAGCCGCCATGCGCCTGGCCAGCTCCCGCGCCGTCTCGAGCAGGATCTCGCCCTGCTCGGTCAGGACGAGGCCGCGCGCGTGGCGGTGGAAGAGCGGCGAGCCCAGATCCTCCTCGAGCGCGCCGATCTGCCGGCTGATCGCCGACTGGCTGAGGCCGAGGCGGTCGGCCGCGCGGGTGAAGCTGCCGGCCTCGGCCACGGTGTGGAAGATGCGAACGCGATCCCAGTCGAGCATGCCGGACCTTCTTCTTTTCTTCTCGCCGGCCCGCCCCCGTCGGGCGCCGGCTCAGCGCGTGGCGCTGTCGATCGCCGCCAGATACCGCTCGGCCTCGAGTGCCGCCATGCACCCCGTGCCGGCCGCCGTCACGGCCTGCCGGAAGACCTTGTCCTGGACGTCGCCCGCCGCGAAGGCGCCCGCCACGTCGGTCCGCGTGCTGTCGGGCTCGGTGACGATATAGCCTTCGCCATCCATGGCAAGCTGGCCCTTGAAGAGGCTCGTCGCCGGGTCGTGCCCGATCGCCACGAAGAGGCCGTGGACGGGCAGCTCGCGCACCTTGCCGGTATGCAGGTTCCGGACCAGGAGGTCGGTGACGCCCTTGGGCTCGCTCGTGCCCCGCACCTCCTCGACGACGCTGTCCCAGATCAGCTCGATCCTGGGATTCCTGAAGAGCCGATCCTGCAGGATCTTCTCGGACCGCAGCGCGTCGCGCCGGTGGACGAGATAGACCTTCGGGCACATCTGGGCGAGATAGAGCGCCTCTTCCGAGGCCGTGTTGCCGCCTCCGACGACCGCGACCTCCTTGCCGCGGAAGAAGAAGCCGTCACAGGTGGCGCAGGCCGAGACGCCGAAGCCCTGGAAATGCCGCTCGCTCGGCAGGCCCAGCCAGCGGGCCTTGGCACCGGTCGCGATGATCAGCGCGTCCGCCAGGAACACCTGGCCGCTGTCGCACTCGAGGCGGAACGGCCGGACGTGGAGGTCGACCTCGTGCGCGACGTCGAAGACCAGCTCGGCTCCGCAGTGCGCGGCCTGCGCCGCCATCTGCTCCATGAGCCAAGGTCCCTGGATCGGGTCGGCGAACCCGGGATAGTTCTCGACGTCTGTCGTGATCGCGAGCTGGCCGCCCGGCTGCAGGCCCTGGATCAGCACAGGGGCGAGATTGGCGCGCGCGGCGTAGACCGCGGCCGTGTAGCCGGCAGGCCCGGCGCCCAGGATGACGAGACGCACGTGACGTTCGGCCGGCATGAGCGAGCCTCGGGTTGGGCGGCGATCGATCGCCGGGAGGCGCAGGCTCCGCCCGCGCCGGCGATCAGCCGAAGGTGACGGTGAGGATCTCGAAGTAACGGACGCCGCGCGGGGTCGTGACCTCGATCGAGTCGCCGGCCTCCTTGCCGAGCATGGCCTGGGCCAGGGGCGACTGGATCGACAGGAGGCCGTTCGCTATCTCGGCCTCCTCGGGGCCCACGATCTGGAACGCCTGCTGCTCGTCGGTCTCCTCGTCGACGATCTCGACCCGGGCCCCGAACATGACCTTCGAGCCGGCGAGACCGTTGATGTCGATGACCTCGGCGCGGGACAGCTTGTCCTCGAGCTCCATGACGCGACCTTCGATGAAGCCCTGCCGCTCGCGCGCGGCGTGGTACTCGGCGTTCTCGGAGAGGTCGCCGTGCTCGCGTGCCGCCGCGATCGCCTTGATGACCGCCGGCCGCTCGACCGTCTTCAGACGCTTGAGCTCGACCGTGAGACGGCTATGACCCTCGGGCGTCATCGGGATGCGGTTCGACATGATCGATGGCTATCCTGGAGTTGACGAAAAAAGCTCCGCCCGGCGGCCGTCCCTTACCACCGGCGGATCTCAACAAACCTCGCCAACATAGGTTTGGAGCGCCTTCACTTCAAGATTGCCGCGGGCCATCCGCCGCAGCGCCTCAACCACCGCGCGCGCACCCGCCTTGGTGGTGTAGTAGGGCAGGCGCGCCATCAGGGCGGCACGGCGGAGCTGGTAGCTGTCCCGCACGGCCTGGTGGCCGTCCGTCGTGTTGATCACCAGGGCCAGGGCACCGTCCTTGATCAGGTCGACGATGTGCGGCCGGCCCTCGTGGACCTTGTTGACCGTGCGCACCGGCACCTCCGCGGCCTCGATCGCCCGGGCCGTGCCGCGCGAGGCGCAGAGCTCGAAGCCGAGGCCGACCAGCGCCCGGGCGAGCTCGACGGCGGCCGCCTTGTCGGCGTCGCGCACCGAGATGAAGACCAGCCCGGAAGACGGCAGGTCGACGCCGGCCGCGATCTGCGACTTGGCGAAGGCCGTGCCGAAGTCCCGGCCGAGGCCCATGACCTCGCCGGTCGACTTCATCTCGGGGCCGAGCAGGAGGTCGACGCCGGGGAAGCGGGCGAACGGGAAGACGGCCTCCTTGACCGCGACATGGCCGAGCCGGACCTTCTCGAGCCCGAAGGACGCGAGCGGCTCGCCCGCCATGATCCGGGCGGCGATCTTGGCGATGGGCCTGCCGACGGCCTTGGCCACGAAGGGCACCGTCCGGCTGGCCCGCGGGTTGACCTCGAGGATGTAGATCCCGCCGTCCTTGACCGCGAGCTGGACGTTCATCAGGCCCTTGACCTCGAGCGCCCGGGCGAGCGCCACCGCCTGGCCCTCGATCTCCAGGATGATGGGCGCCGCCAGCGAGTAGGGGGGCAGCGAGCAGGCGCTGTCGCCCGAGTGGATGCCCGCCTCCTCGATATGCTCCATGATTCCCGCGACGAAGACGTCCCGGCCGTCCGCCAGCACGTCGACGTCGATCTCGATCGCATCGGCCAGATAGCGGTCGAGCAGCACCGGCCCCTGTTCCGAGGCGGCACGCGCCTCGGCGAAGAAGCTCTTGAGCTCCTCCAGGCTGTAGATGATCCGCATGGCCCGGCCGCCGAGGACGTAGGAGGGTCGCATGACGAGCGGCAGCCCGAGCGCCTCGGCCTTGGCCAGCGCCTCTCCCTCGGTGGTCGCGATGGCGTTGGCGGGCTGCCGGAGGCCGAGGCGGGAGAGCAGCTTCTGGAAGAGGTCGCGATCCTCGGCCAGGTCGATCATGTCCGGCGACGTGCCGAGGATCGGCACGCCGGCCCGCTCGAGGCTGCGGGCGAGCTTCAGCGGCGTCTGGCCGCCCAGCTGGACGATCACCCCCAGAAGCTCGCCGGCGGCCCGCTCGGCCCGGACGATCTCCAGGACGTCCTCGGCCGTCAACGGCTCGAAATAGAGGCGGTCGGAGGTGTCCGGATCGGTCGAGACCGTCTCCGGGTTGCAGTTCACCATGATCGTCTCGATGCCCGCCTCGGCGAGCCCGAAGGCGGCATGGACGCAGCAATAGTCGAACTCGATGCCCTGCCCGATCCGGTTCGGCCCGCCGCCCAGGATCACGACCTTCCGCCGGTCGGACGGCCGGCTCTCGTCCTCGGCGTCCTGGCCGATCAGGCCCGCCTCGTAGCAGCTGTACATGTAAGGCGTTCTGGCCTCGAACTCGGCAGCGCAGGTGTCGATCCGCTTGTAGACCGGGCGAACGCCGAGAGCCGTCCGACGCCGGCGCACCGAAGCCTCGTCCTGGCCGGTCAGGCGGCCGAGCCGGGCGTCGGAGAAGCCCATGGCCTTGAGCGCCAGGAAGCCGTCGGCATCGTCGGGCAGGCCATCCTGCCGGACCTGGGCCTCGGTGCTCACGATCTCCTCGATCTGGGCCAGGAACCAGGGATCGTAGCGGGTCGCCTGGTGGATCTCCGCCAGCGACAGCCCCTCGCGAAAGGCCTGGGCAGACAGCCGCAGGCGGTCCGGCGTGGGCCGGGCCAGCGCCGCCAGGACGACGTCCTGGCGGCGGTCGGCACCGTCGAGGCCCGGGATCTCGATCTCGTCCAGCCCCGTGAGGCCGGTCTCGAGGGAGCGGAGCGCCTTCTGCAGCGCTTCCTTGAACGTCCGGCCGATCGCCATCGCCTCGCCCACCGACTTCATCGAGGTGGTGAGCAGGGGCTCGGTCTCGGGGAACTTCTCGAAGGTGAACCGCGGGACCTTGACGACGACATAGTCGATCGACGGCTCGAAGGAGGCGGGCGTCACCCCGGTGATGTCGTTCTTGACCTCGTCCAAGCGTGTAGCCGACGGCGAGCTTGGCCGCGACCTTGGCGATCGGGAAGCCGGTGGCCTTGGAGGCCAGCGCCGAGCTCCTCGAGACGCGGGGATTCATCTCGATGACGACCATCCGCCCGTCGGCCGGGCTGATGGCGAACTGGACGTTGGAGCCGCCGGTGTCGACGCCGATCTCCCTGAGGCAGGCGATCGAGGCGTTCCGCATCCGCTGATATTCCTTGTCGGTCAGCGTCAGCGCCGGGGCCACGGTCATGCTGTCCCCGGTGTGGATGCCCATGGGATCGATGTTCTCGATCGAGCAGACGATGATGCAGTTGTCCGCGCGGTCGCGGACCACCTCCATCTCGAACTCCTTCCACCCCAGCACCGATTCCTCGATCAGCACCTCGGAGATCGGCGAGGCCTCGAGGCCGCCCCTCACGGTCTCCTCGAGCTCGTCCCGATTGTAGGCGATGCCGCCGCCGGTGCCGCCGAGCGTGAAGGAGGGGCGGACGATGGCGGGCAGGCCGATCTCCGCCAGCGCGTCCCGCACCTCGCCCAGCGAGCGGACGACCCGGCTCCGCGGCAGGTCGAGGCCGATCCGCGCCATCGCCTCGCGGAACAGCAGGCGGTCCTCGGCCTTGTCGATCGCCTCGGGCGAGGCCCCGATCAGCTCCACGCCCAGCGCCTCGAGGCTGCCGTCGCGGGCCAGCGCCATCGCCGTGTTCAGGGCCGTCTGGCCGCCCATGGTCGGCAGCAGGGCGTCGGGCCGCTCCGTCTCGATGATCCGCCGCACGAAGGCCGGCGTGATCGGCTCGACATAGGTGGCGTCGGCCGTCTCCGGGTCGGTCATGATCGTCGCCGGGTTCGAGTTGACCAGGACGACCCGGTAGCCCTCGGCGCGGAGCGCCTTGCAGGCCTGCGTGCCGGAATAGTCGAACTCGCAGCCCTGGCCGATGATGATGGGCCCCGCGCCGATGACCAGGATCGAGCGGATGTCGGTGCGCTTGGGCATGGGGCTGTCGTCGTCTTTCTCTGCGCCCGCCGCTCCGGCCCGGGCTGCCGCGGGGCAGGGCCGGTCGTCGGGCGAGGAGCCAATAGGGAGGGGGCGGGGCCCGATCGACGGGAGGCGGCGCCCCCTGCTCAGGTCGGGCGGGCCTCCTGGATCAGGTCGAGGAAGCGGCGGAAGAGATAGTGGCTGTCCATGGGGCCGGGCGAGGCCTCGGGGTGGTACTGGACGGAGAAGGCCGGCCGGTCCCTGAGCCGGAGCCCCTGGATCGTGCCGTCGAACAGCGAGCGGTGGGTCACCTCGACCGCCGGCGGCAGGCCCTCCTCGGCCACCGCGAAGCCGTGGTTCTGGCTGGTGATCTCGACCTGGCCGGTCAGGAGGTCCTTGACCGGGTGGTTGGCGCCGTGATGGCCGAAGGGCATCTTCTCGGTCCGGGCCCCTGCGGCGATGGCCAGCATCTGGTGGCCGAGGCAGATGCCGAAGATCGGCGTGCCGGACAGGACCAGCCTCCTGATCTCGGGCACGGCATAGACCCCCGTGGCGGCCGGGTCGCCCGGCCCGTTCGAGAGAAAGACGCCATCGGGCCGCAAGGCCAGGATCTCCTCCGCCGTGGCCGATGCCGGGACGACGGTCACCCGGCAGCCGGCCGCGCAGAGATTGCGGAGGATATTGCGCTTGATGCCGTAGTCGACGGCCACGACGTGCGGCCCGTCGGCCGTTCCCTCCCCGTAGCCCCGGCCGAGCTCCCAGACGCTCTCCCGCCAGTCGTAGCGCTGGCGGGAGGTGACCTCGGGGACGAGGTCCATGCCCTCCAGCCCCGGGAACTCCCTGGCCGCCCCGAGGGCCTGCTCGGGATCGAGCCTGCCCTCGGGGACGAAGAGGAGGGCGGCACCCTGCGCTCCCTTGTCGCGGAGACGGCGGGTGATGCGCCGCGTATCGACCCCCGCGATCCCGGCGATGCCGTGGCTCTCCAGCCAGCGGCCGAGCGGTTGCGCCGCCCGCCAGCTCGAGGGCGAGGTGACGTCGGCGCGCACCACGAGGCCCCGTGCGACCGGCGACGAGGCCTCGATATCCTCGTGGTTCGCACCCACATTCCCGATGTGAGGAAAGGTGAATGTGACGATCTGGCCAGCGTAGGACGGGTCGGTCAGAATCTCTTGGTAGCCGGTCATGGCGGTGTTAAAGACCAGCTCACCGACGTGGAGTCCCGGCCGGCCGAGGCCGGAGCCAAGGCAGATCGTGCCGTCCGCAAGGGCGAGCGCCGCCGTTGGGGAGCGCTTGGCTCGTACATGCACCACGGATGTCTTTTCCGAGAAAGCTGGAGATGATGCGACCGAGAAGGTGCAGCAGGCCTGCGCCCGGCGCAGGCCGGGCTGGGTTGTAACATCGTGGGCTTCGCCGTCAAGCGAGGCCCGATGGTCGAGGCGAGTTGGGACGGGGCCGGCGGCCACGGTCGCCCGCGAGAGGCGATGGGGTCGCGCGCCGGCCGATCGGGAGTAGTAGCTTTGCTGCGTGAACGTCTACATGCGGCCTTCAAGGATGCCACCGAGCGCGGCGACGAGCGGGCCGCGGCGACTCTCAGGCTGGTGCTGACCGCGCTCAAGGAGCGCGATCATTGCACCCGCTCGGCGGGGCATGCGGAGGGCGTCGCCGAGGAGGATCTTCAGGCCATGCTCCGCGACATGGTGGAGCAGCGACGGGCGGAGATCGGGCGCTGCGAATGCTGTGCCCGGCTCGACCTCGCCGAGAAGGAGGCCGAGGAGATCGGCGTTCTCGAGCGCTTCCTGCCCTCGCCGATGAGCGACAGGGAGATCGCCGCCGCCGTCGAGACCGCGATCCGGGACCTCGGCGCCACCCGTCTCAAGGATACCGGGCGGGTGATCGCCACGCTGAAGGAGCGCTTCAACGGCCAGATGGACTTCGGCCGGGCGAAGCGGCTGCTGAGCGAGCGGCTGCACTGACGCCCGGCCCGGAGGGTGGCCGGGCCGCTTGGCCAGCGCCGGGCGGCGGCCCTCCTGCGCTGAGGGAGAGGTCCGGTGACGACGAGCGCCGCGACGCCGTCGCTCGAGGAGTTCAAGGCGCGCCTGCCCCTGGTCGAGATCGTGGCGCGCCGTGTCCGCCTCGTGCGCCGCGGGCGCGAGCACACGGGCCTCTGCCCGTTCCACAAGGAAAAATCGCCCTCCTTCACCGTGTCGGAGGACAAGGGCTTCTATCACTGCTTCGGCTGTGGGGCGCACGGCAACGCCATCGACTTCGTCATGGCCCTGGAGGGCCTCGACTTCGCCGCCGCCCTGGAGCGGCTGGCGGAGCTGACCGGCATCCCGGCGCCGCGGCGGGACGGCGGCGCCGCGCCCAGGGTCGACCGCACCCTCTACGACGCCAATGCCGCGGCCCTTCTCTGGTTCGAGCGGCGCCTCTGGGGCGAGGGAGGGCAGGAGGCCCGGGCCTATCTCGAGCGGCGCGGCCTCGATCAGGCGACCGCGCGCCGCTTCCGGCTGGGCCATGCGCCACCGGAGCGGACGGCGCTGAAGGCGGCGCTCGTCGCCCAGGGCTTTTCGGAGGCCCAGCTGGTGGCGGCCGGGCTGCTGGCGACGAGCGAGGACGGCCGCGAGAGCTTCGACCGCTTCCGCCAGCGCCTGATGTTCCCGATCGAGGACGCGCGCGGTCGGCCGGTCGGGTTCGGCGGACGGGCGCTCGGCGAGGCCAAGGCCAAATACCTCAACACCGCCGACACCGAGCTCTTCCACAAGGGGAGCCTGCTCTACAATCTGGCGGCCGCGACCCGCCCGGCCCGCGAGACCGGGACGCTGGTGCTGGCCGAGGGCTATCTGGACGTCATCGCCCTGGTGCGAGCCGGCGTCGAAGGGGCGGCCGCACCCCTGGGCACGGCGATCACCGAGGCCCAGCTCGAGGCGGCCTGGAAGCTCGTGCCCGAGCCGATCCTGTGCCTCGACGGCGACGCGGCCGGGCAGAGGGCGGCGCTTCGGGCGGCCCTCCGGGCGCTGCCCCTGCTCCGTGCCGGACGGTCGCTCAGGATCTCCCTTCTGCCGGCCGGCGAGGATCCGGACAGCCTCCTGGCCGGGCGGGGGCGGAGGCGCTGCGCGCCGTCCTCGAGAAGCCCTGGGCGCTGGTCGACTTCCTGTGGCAAACGGAGCACGATGCCCTGCCGATCGACACGCCGGAGCGGCGGGCGGACTTGGCCAGGCGGCTGCGCGATCTGGTCCGGCAGGTCGGCGACGGCGAGGTCAGGCGGCACTATGATGCAGCCTTTCGCGAGCGGCTGCAGGCTCTGTGGCCGGCTCGCCGGGGCTCCCGACCGGGCCCATCGAGGCCAGGCCGGCGGGCCGGAACGCGGCCGCGGCTGGACATCCGAGCCGGCCAGCTTGGCCCTGCGCGCCATGGACCCGGCCCTCGCCCAGCAGCGCCGTCTGCTCGAGCAGGTCCTGCGCGACCCCGAGTCTGCTCGTCGAGGCCGAGGAGGATCTGGCCGCCATCGAGCTGCCGGATCGCCGCCTCGACCAGCTGCGCGCGGAAATGCTCACTTGGTATGCCCAGGGCGGCGACCTTGACGCCGGATCGCTACGGAACCACTTGAGCCGATACGGTTTTGCCGGGCTCGTGGATCAATTGCTCGCGGACAGGCCCTTCGTCGTCGCGGCTCTTGCGGAGCGCCTCGATGCGGAGGCCCGTCAACATTGGCGTGCCAGCCTTCAGGCCTTCCGCGGGGGTGGGGCGAGGCGGGCGCTCGCGGGCGGCCGGCCGGCCGAGGGCGAGGATCACGGGCCGCGGCTCGGGGGCCTCGACCGCCTGCTCAATGCGCGGAACGACGATGCCGATGATGCCGCTTCCCGACCCGATCCGGCGACCGACTGACGGTCCGGGCCGCGCATGGCGGGGGTCGGGCCGATCGGTGCCGCCGGGCCGGTGCCGTGCTCTCGTTCGGGAACTCAGGAGATAGCTGTATGGCCAAGAGCCAGCTGGCGAGGACCGTGGTGCAGGTCGGCAAGCCGAAGAGTGCGCCCAAGCCACGCCCCGTCGAGAGCTTCGAGGCCTTTCTGGCGGGGGCGGCGCCCCTGCGTCGGCTGCTGGCCCAGGCCAAGGAGAAGGGCTCGATCAACTATGATCAGCTCAACGCGGTCCTGCCGGTCGGCTTTCCCGGCGAGAAGCTCGACGAGCTGATCACCCGCATCGAGGGCATGGGCATCGGCGTGGTCCGCGGCGACGCGATCGCGGAGAGCGAGGCGGAGCCGGCCGCGAGCGAGGGCGAGGCCGAGGAAGCGGCGGAGCCGGCGGCCGAGGAGGCCGAGGAGGTCGAGGAGGGCGCCCCCGTCGTCGACGAGGATCTCGGCCGGACCGACGACCCGGTGCGCATGTATCTCCGCGAGATGGGCACGATCGAGCTGCTCTCCCGCGAGGGCGAGATCGAGATCGCCAAGCGCATCGAGGCCGGCCGCAACATGGTCCTGGAGGCGCTCTGCGAGAGCCCGCTGACCATGCGTGCCGTGATCGGCTGGCGGGACGCGATCCGCGACGGCCGGGTCCTCCTCCGCGACATCATCGACCTCGAGGCGACCCAGGAGCGGGGTCCCGCCGCGGAGACGGCCGTGACGCTGGGCGATGCCGTCCTCGCGATGGGCGTCGAGGCGGCGCAGGCGGCGATCGTGCCCGCCGAGAAGGAGAAGGCCGCGGCGGAGCGGCCGGGCAACGGGGCTGCGGCACCGGCGGCGGCCGCGACAGGCCGCGGCGGCGGCGGGCGACGACGAGGACGCTGCCGACGAGGAGGACGCCGCCGACGGCGAGGCGGCCGAAGGCGAGAGCGATGGCGAGGGCGAGACCGACGGGGAGCCGGCTGACGGGGCCGTCGTCGCGGCCGAGCCCGAGGAGGAGGACTACGACGAGGACACGCTCTCCCTGGCCGCGCTGGAGAGCAAGCTCAAGGACGGCGTGCTCGCCACCTTCGACACGATCGCCGAGTCCTATGGCCGACTGCGCGAGCTTCAGGACGAGCGGCTGGCGCTGATCCAGGGCAGCGCGCCCCTGCCGCGCGAGCTGGACAAGCGCTATCAGGCGGCGCGCGGCAGCATCGTCGAGCTGATGGCCCAGGTTCATCTCAACCAGAACCGGGTCGAGGCGCTGGTCGAGCAGCTCTTCGACATGAACAAGCTGCTGCAGAGCCTGGAGGGGAAGCTGCTGCGGCTGGCCGTCTCGGCGCGAGTGACGCGGGAGAGCTTTCTCGGCCACTACTACAGCCGCGAGCTCGAGCCCGGCTGGCTCGACCGGGTCGCCGTGCTCAAGGAGCGGGGCTGGGCCGACTTCGCCCGCAAGCACTCCGAGGAGATCGAATCGCTCAGGGCCGACATCGGCGCCATCGCCGACGAGACCGGCCTGCAGATCAGCGAGTTCCGCCGCATCGTCCACGCCGTCCAGAAGGGCGAGCGCGAGGCCAGCCAAGCCAAGACGGAGATGGTCGAGGCCAATCTCCGCCTCGTCATCTCGATCGCCAAGAAATACACGAACCGCGGGCTGCAGTTCCTGGACCTGATCCAGGAGGGCAACATCGGCCTGATGAAGGCCGTCGACAAGTTCGAGTACCGGCGCGGCTACAAGTTCTCGACCTACGCCACCTGGTGGATCCGCCAGGCGATCACCCGCTCGATCGCCGATCAGGCGAGGACGATCCGCATCCCGGTGCACATGATCGAGACGATCAACAAGCTGGTGCGCGCCTCCCGGCAGATGCTCCACGAGTACGGCCGCGAGCCCACGCCCGAGGAGCTCGCCCACAAGCTCAACATGCCGCTCGGACAAGGTCAGGAAGGTCCTGAAGATCGCCAAGGAGCCGATCTCCCTCGAGACGCCGATCGGCGACGAGGAAGACTCGCATCTGGGCGACTTCATCGAGGACAAGAACGCGGTCCAGCCGCTCGAGGCGGCGACGCTCGCCAATCTCCGCGAGGCCACGACCCGGGTGCTCGCCACGCTGACGCCGCGCGAGGAGCGCGTCCTGCGGATGCGCTTCGGCATCGGCATGAACACCGACCACACCCTCGAGGAGGTCGGCCAGCAGTTCAGCGTCACGCGCGAGCGCATCCGCCAGATCGAGGCCAAGGCGCTCCGGAAGCTCAAGCACCCGAGCCGCTCCCGAAAGCTCCGGAGCTTCCTCGACACCTGAGGCCGGGGCGCCCGCCCGGCCCCGGGGACGTCGCCGGGGCCCATAAGATCCTGGACCGACAGCCGCCCGGCACGCCATGGCGCTGGCCAAGCCCTGCAAAGCCCAGGGCTCACGATGGAGGCTTGGCGGGGCGGGCGGCCCGCCTTGGCAGCCGGCGCCGCGCATGCCTATATCCGCCCGCCGGGCCCGTAGCTCAGGGGTTAGAGCTGGCCGCTCATAACGGTCTGGTCGCAGGTTCGAATCCTGCCGGGCCCACCATCCTCACGAGATCGCTGCACAAACGAAGAGGGCGCGGCCGAAGCCGCGCCCTCCCTCGATGATGGTGATCGAGGCGGAGGTTCTACCGCTTGCTGATCACGACCGCCCGGTTCCTGGGCTCGGGGGTCTGATCGGGGGTGGGAACGATCAGCTGCGTCTCGCCGACGCCGGTGACCGTCATCCGATCGGCCGTGACACCCTTCGTCATCAGATAGTTCGCAACGGTCTTGGCGCGCCGCTCCGACAGGCCCTGATTGTAGTCCTTCGGGCCCATCGTGTCGGTGTGGCCGACGATGAGGATCCGCGCCTCGGTGTTCGAGACGAGCATCTCGGCGATCTTGTCGAGCTGCGGCTCGAACTCGGGCTTGAGATCCGCCTTGCCGAACTCGAAGAGGACGTCGGCGGAGAGCACCATGGTCTCGGGGACCTCGGTCTGCTTCACCTCGATCTCGGCGAGCGCGGTCTCGAAGGAGTTGCGGCAGTCCGCGATATCCTGCGGCTGGAAGTTCTCGCGCTGCTGCTCGACCCAGCAATTGAAGCTCGCCAGCGCCTGGGCCGACGCCTCGGGCTTGGTCTGGGGGGAGCCAGCGGCCAGAGCTGCCACCAAGCGCTCACGGGCGCTCGTCAGCTCGCCAATCTTGTCCTCGGGGAGCTGCCACTCGCTCAGCACGGCCGGCTGAACGTCCCCGCCCCCGGCCGCCGTCATCGCGTTCTGCGCGTGCCAAGTGGCGTGGCGGTAGTCCTCCATCGGCCCGTATTCGTATTCGGCGTACTTCATCAGGTCGGTGTAGAGGGCGTTGTGATAGGCATCGCTCGACGGCGTCGTGGCGCGTGCCTCCCGCATCACCCGCCCGGCCGGACCGGCGTCGAACATGTGGCCAACGATGGTGGTGTAGCCCGGCGGGTGGCTGCCGGTGCAGCCCGCCAACAGCCCGAGGCCGCCGACGAGAGCCAAAGCACGCAAGGTGGATCTCATAACAGTGCTCCCAAGGTGTGACGCCCTCTCCGGGGTCACATCCCCCCGCATCCAAGGTGTGACGCCCTCTCCGGGGTCACATACCCCGACATCGCGAATTTTGAAAAGCGCCGCGTGGCCAATGCCACCCTCCCTGTGCTTTTGGCACGCGGCCTGTGGGAATTCTACAATAGTCCATGGGCCGATACCTCAGTGGTTGCGGCGCGGGCTGCCATAGGTCTCCACTACCTTGAGGTGAAGAACTGCAGGCTCGAGGCAGGCCCCGGTTGAAAGCTGGCCGACATTTCGACGATAGATGTCCTGCCATGGGGTCTGCGAGGGCGGAATTCTCGGTGGATTCCTCTTCAGCTCGGCCTGACGCTGGGCGATCTCCTCCTGCGTGAGCAACAGATCGAGGCGGCGGCGCTCGAGGTCGAGGCGCACGCGGTCACCGGTCTTGACAATGGCGAGATTGCCGCCCACCGCCGATTCCGGCGAGGCATTGAGGATCGACGGGCTTTCCGACGTGCCGGACTGGCGGCCATCGCCCACCGTCGGGAGGGCGCGGATGCCTTTCTCGATCAGCCGCGTCGGCGGCCGCATGTTGACGACCTCGGGCGCCCCCGGATAGCCGACCGGCCCGCAATTGCGGATGAAGAGAAAGCAGTCCTCGTCGATGTCGAGCGCCGGGTCGTCGATCCTGTGGTGATAGTCTTCCGGGCCCTCGAACACGATCGCCCGGCCCTCGAACAGGCCCGGATGGTCGGGATGCTCGAGGTAGTGCTTGCGGAACTCCGGCGTCACCACCGAGGTCTTCATCACGGCGGCATCGAAGATGTTGCCGCTGATGATGACGAAGCCGGCCTCGGGCATGAGCGGGTCCTCGTAGGGGCGGATCACCCGTCGGTCGGGCGAGAACTCCACCGCCTCGTGGTTCTCGGCCATGGTCCGGCCGGTGACGGTGAGCGCGTCGGCGTGGAAGCGCCCGGCCTTGATCAGCTCCTTGATCACCGCCGGCACGCCGCCCGCGCGATAGAACTCCTCGCCCAGATACTCGCCGGCCGGCTGCATGTTGACCAGGAGCGGGATGTCGTGGCCCTTCTCCCAATCCTTGATGTCGAGCTCGACGCCGATATGGCGGGCGATGGCGATGACGTGCGGCGGGCAGTTGGTCGAGCAGCCGGCCGCGGCGGCCACCGAGATCGCGTTCTCGAAGGCCTTGCGCGTCAGGATCATCGACGGCTTCAGGTCCTCCCGGACCATGTCGACGATCCGGCGGCCGGTGAGATAGGCCATCTGCGGCCGCTCGCGATAGGGTGCCGGGATCGCCGAGCAGCCGGTCAGCGACATGCCCAGCGCCTCGGCCATGGCGTTCATCGAGCTGGCCGTGCCCATGGTGTTGCAGTGGCCGACCGAGGGTGCGGAGGCGCAGGTCATGTCCATGAACTGCTCGACGTCGATCTCGCCCTTGGCGAGGAGCTGGCGGGCGTGCCAGACGATGGTGCCGGAGCCGGCGAGGCCGCCCTTGTAGTAGCCGTTCAGCATCGGCCCGCCCGAGAGGACGATGGCCGGGATGTCGACCGTGGCGGCGGCCATGATCATGGCAGGGGTGGTCTTGTCGCAGCCGGTCGTCAGCACGACGCCGTCGATGGGATAGCCGTAGAGCACCTCGACGCAGGATAGGTACTGGAGGTTGCGGTCGAGCATCGCCGTCGGACGCTTGCCGGTCTCCTGGATCGGGTGGACCGGGAACTCGATCGGGATGCCGCCCATGTCGCGGATCCCGGCCCGCACCCGGTCGGCGAGATCGAGATGGTGGCGGTTGCAGGGTGCCAGGTCGGAGCCGGTCTGGGCGATGCCGATGATCGGCCGGCCGGATTGCAGCTCGTCGCGGGTCAGGCCGTAATTGAGATAGCGCTCGAGATAGAGCGCCGTCATGTCGACGTCGGCATAGTCGAGCCACCAGTCCTGCGACCGTAGCCGCCGCTTCGTGTCGCCAGCCATGCGAATCCTCCCCAGACCTCGAGCGCCGCCGCGGGCTTTGAACTCCCGAATGCCGGGGCCGTCAAGGACGGCCCCGGCAAGGGCCCTGGGGCCGGATCGCGGGACCCGGCCCGCTCCTCAGAACTTGAGCTTCTCGTAGAGATCCTTCGCGTTCTCCTTGTCGATGCGCTGCGTCGGGACGGTGATGGACTTCGGCACGGAGGTCGCGCAGTCGATCAGGATCTTCTTGGCGATGTCGAGGGCCTCGGCAGCGCCGGTGGGATAGACGTAGGTGGCGGCCCACTGCCCCTCGGCCACGGACCGGATGCCCCCGGCGGTTCCGGGCAGGCCGTCGGTGCCGATGATCTGCACCTGGCCCTCCTTGCCGGCGTTCTTGGTGGCGATGTAGGCGCCGGCGGCGGCGAGGTCGTTGCTGGTGTAGACGAGCTTGATGTCGGGATGGGCCTGGAGCATCGCCGAGAACACGGTGACGGCCTTGTCCTCCATCCAGTCGACCGGCTGCACGGCCACGAGGTTGATCTTCGGATTGCCCTTGATGCCGTCCTTGAAGCCGTTCAGACGCTCGATCGCCGGCGAGGAGCTGGGCAGGCCCTCGAGGATGGCGACGTTGCCGCCGTCCGGCAGCAGCGTCGTGGCCGCGTACTCGCCGGCTTCCTTGGCGATCTGGTAATTGTCGCCGCCGATGAAGGTCGTGTAGTCGTCGCCGACCGTCTTCCGGTCGAGCGTGACCACCGGGATGCCGGCCTTGTAGGCGCGGCTCACCACGGGCGTCAGCGGCGCCGACTCGTAGGGCGAGATGAAGAGGATGTCGACCTGCTGCGTGATGAAGTTCTCGACCTGCGAGGTCTGCGTGTTGTCGCTCGCCTGACCGTCGGCGATCACCAGCTTGAACTGCGGGTACTTCTTGACGAGCTCCTCCATCTGATGGTCGACATGCTGCCGATAGGGCTCGGTGAAGTCGACCTGCGAGAAGCCGATCACATAGCTGCCGTTCGGCCCGCAGTCCTTGGCGATGGGCTTGGCGTCCGCGGCGTGGGCCGCGCCGGCCGAGAGCGCCAGGGGCGCTGCGACCCCGAGCGCCAGGATCGCCGCTCCCGTCTCGAGCATCCTCCGCAGTCTCTTCCTTGCCATCGATCCACCTCCCTCAAAGGTTCCCGTATCCGCTCGGAGCCTGTCTCCTGTCGCCGCGCGCCGGCCCTCGACGGGCGGATCAGCGCAGCGCCTCGCCGTCGCGGCGGCCGACGAAGGTCTGGAGCGCCGCCGCGGCGACGATGATCGCCCCCGTGGCCAGAAGCTGCATGGCGGCGCTCACATCGTTGAGCTGAAGGATGTTGGCCAGGGCACCCAGCATGATGCTGCCGGCGATCGTGCCGATCATCGACCCGGCGCCGCCGAAGAGGTCGGTGCCGCCGATCACGACCGCGGCGATCGCCGTCAGCTCGTAGCCGGCACCGTCGTTGGGGCTGCCGAAGCTGAACTGGCCGGCGTGGACGATGCCGGCGGCGGCCGCGGCCAAGCCGGTGATGGCATAGACGGCGATCTTGACCCGGTTGACCGGGATGCCCGAGAGCCTGGCTGCCCGCTCGTTGCCGCCGACGGCGTAGACGTAGCGGCCGAAACGCGTGGTGTTGAGAACCAGGGCGGCGATCACGGCGAGGATGAGAAAGACGAGGGTCGCCACCGGGAAGACATTGTCGAAGAGGCGCTGGCCGAGGATGCCGAAGGCGGGCGGGGCCAGCCCGGGGCCCTCGCCATAGGACACGTTGATGAACTGGTTGTTGGAGGCGATGTAGGCGAGCCCGCGCGCGGCCTGGAGGCCGGCGAGCGTCACGATGAAGGCCTGGAGCCGGAAGCGCGTGATGATGGCGCCCTGGACGGCGCCGAAGAGCGTGCCGGCGACGACGACCGTGACGAGGGTCGGGGCGATGCCCCAGCCGTGATTGATCAGCAGCGAGGCGGTCAGCACGCTCGAGAGCCCCAGCACCGCCCCGACCGAGAGGTCGATGCCGGCGGCGATGATCACGAAGGTCATGCCCAGGGCGATGATCCCCGTCTCGGAGATCGAGCGGATGATGTTCGCGATGTTGTCGGGCGACAGGAAGAGGATATGGCCGTGCCGGCGGGGCGAGAACACGACCCCGCCGGCCAGGACGATGACGAGCCCGAGCAGGCTCTGGAACCTGACGAGGTAGGCGAGCAGATGCCGCCGCCCCGTCCTGCCCGGAGCCCGCACCGGCACGGTCGCTTCCGTGCTCATGCCGCCTCCCTCTCTCCAGCGCTCGCCGCCTGCAGCCGGGCCTCGTCGACGCCGCCCGGGAACTCGGCCACGCTATGACCGCCGCGCATCACGACGATGCGGTCGCAGAGCCCCGTCAGCTCCGGCAGCTCGGAGGAGGCGACGAGCACGCCCAGGCCCGTCGCCGCGAGCTCGCGCAGCCGGTAGTAGATCTCGCTCTTGGCGCCCACGTCGACGCCGCGGGTCGGCTCGTCGAGCAGCAGGAGCCGGGGCTCGGTGAGCAGCTCCTTGGCGAAGACCACCTTCTGCTGATTGCCTCCCGAGAGGTTCCGCACCGGAAGATCGCCGCGCCGCGGGCGCACGTCGAAGGCCTCGATCGACCGGGCGACGGCTCCGGCCTCGAGCTTCGGCCTGACCAGCCCCATCGGCGTCACCCGCGCCAGCGACGACATGACGACGTTCCAGGCCACCGTGTGGCGAAGCACGAGGCCGCTGCCCCGCCGGTCGTCGGTCACGAAGGCGATCCCGACCCGCCGCGCATCGGCGATCGAGAGAAGCCGGGCGGGCTGACCCTCGATGCGGAGATCGCCCCGCCACCTGCCGCGCGGGCCGGCGCCATAGAGCGAGGCCAGGAGCTCCGTCCGCCCGGCACCCATGAGGCCCGCGAGGCCCACGATCTCGCCGGCCCGGACGACGAGGCTGACATCGACCGGCGTCTGCCAGCCGGCCCGCTCCCGGCGCGGCACGAAGCCCACATGGTCGAGGCGCAGCAGCTCCGGGCCCCGGGTCGCTGCCCGCGGCGGAAAGAGATCCTCGAAGCGCCGGCCGACCAGCATGCGCACCAGCTCGGCCTGGGGCGCGTCGGGACCGCATTCGCCCACGACCTGGCCGTCCCTGAGCACCGTGACGCGGTCGGCGACCCGGGCCACCTCCTCGAGGCGATGGGAGATGTAGACGACACCGACGCCGCGGCCGCGCAGCTGGCGCACGACGCCGAAGAGATGCTCGGCCTCGGCCGCCGACAGCGCCGCCGTCGGCTCGTCCATCACGAGGATGCGGGCGTCGGCGGCGAGCGCCTTGGTGATGGCGACGAGCTGGCGCTCGCCGATCCGGAGGTCGCCGACCAGGAGTGCCGCGTCGAGCGTGACGCCGGCGGCGTCGAGCCGGGCCCGGGCCAGGCGCAGCATCCGCCGACGGTCGAGGGTGCCGGCGACCGTCAGGGCCTCGTGGCCGAGGAAGAGGTTCGCGGCGATGTCGAGCCCGGGGACGAGGTCGAGCTCCTGATGGATCATCGCGATGCCGGCGGCCTGGGCGTCGCGCGGGCTGGCGAAGCGCACCGGGGCGCCGTCGACCTCGACGCTGCCCGCGTCGGGCGCCAGGACACCCGAGAGGATGTTCATCAGGGTCGACTTGCCGGCCCCGTTCTCGCCGAGCAGGACGTGCACCTCGCCGGCGGCGAGATCGAAGTCGACCCCGTGCAGGGCGTAGACGCCGCCGAAATGCTTCTCGATGCCGCGCATGCCGAGCACCTGCCGGCTCACGGCAGAGGTCCCGCATCCGCCGGGCAGCCGCAGGACTGGCGATGGTGCAGGGTCGTCGGCAGGCGCAGGTGCTGGGGCGGCGCGTCGGGCGCTGCGATCCGCTCCCGCAGCAGCCGGACCGCCAGCTCGCCGATGCGGCGGCAGGGCTGCTCGATGGTCGTCAGGCGCGGCTGGAAAAGGTCCGCCCAGTCGAAATCGTCGAACGAGACCAGCGCCACGTCGGCCGGCACCCGCAGGCCCAGCTCCTGCAGCGCCCGCATGGCGCCCAACGCCATCAGATTGTTGCCGGAGACGAGGGCGGTCGGACGCTCGGCGAGGCTCATGAGCCTCCGAGTTGCGACCCGGGCCGGGGCCGAGCGGAACTCGCCCGAGACCATCAGCCCCTGGTCCACGACGAGGCCGGCGTCGCGCATGCCCGCCTCGAAGCCGTTGATCCGCTCGTGCGTCGAGCTCAGCCCCGGAATGCCGGTCAGCATGCCGATCCGCCGATGGCCGAGCGACGCCAGATGGCGCACCACGCGGCGCATGTCCGGGCCGTTCTGGGCCACCACATAGTCGCAGTCCGTCGCGGCCACCCGGTCGATCTGCACGACCGGGACGCCGTGCCGCCGCGCGTAGGCCACGGCCTCGGCGCCGCCGGCTGCCGACGGTGCCAGGACGAGCCCGTCGACGCGCCGGCCGAGCAGCAGCCGGACGGCCGCCATCTCGCGCTCGGCGTCCTCGCCGATGTCGCTCAGGATCACCGCGTAGCCGGCGCCGGCGGCGGCGGCCTCGAGGGCGCTGACGACCGCCGTGAAGTAGGGATTGCCGATGTCGCCGATCACGAGGCCGAAGGTCCTCGTCTCGGCGCGCTTCAGCGACCGGGCCAGCGTGTTGGGCATGTAGCCCGAATCGCGGATCGCCGCGAGGACGCGCCCGCGCGTCTGCGCCGGCACGGCACGCGTCTCGTTCAGCACGTGGGAGACGGTGGAGATGGACACCCCCGCCATCCGTGCCACGTCCCGCATCGTCACCAGCACGCCCGGACCATCTCGTTTGCCTCCCTGGCGGGACACTGCATCGCCCCGCCGGGCTTCGCAAACGTTTTTGCGATGCGGCCGCCGGACGGTCCGGGCAAGGATGCGGCCCCCGGGCCGGGCGAGCCCGCTCTTCCCCGCGAGCGGCCCGGCATCTATAAGGCCGTGCAACCCGAAAATGAGCCGAGGTTGCGATGGAGACGAGCGGGCACGGCGCCCTCCCCGAGGCGCTCACCTTCGACGATGTGCTGCTCGAGCCGAGCTATTCCGAGGTGCTTCCCGGTCAGGCCGACGTCCGCACGCGGCTGACCCGCAAGATCGAGCTCGGCATCCCGCTCATCTCGGCGGCCATGGACACGGTCACCGAGGCGCCGATGGCGATCGCCATGGCCCAGCACGGCGGCCTCGGCGTCATCCACAAGAACATGCAGGTCGAGGAGCAGGCGGCGCAGGTCCTCCAGGTGAAGAAGTTCGAGGCCGGCATGGTGGTCAATCCGCTGACCGTCGGCCCCGAGACGCCTCTCTCCACGGCCCTCGACCTGATGGCCCGCGCCGGGATCTCGGGCCTGCCGGTGGTCGAGGGGCCGAAGGGCCGCCTGGTCGGCATCCTTACCAACCGCGACGTCCGGTTCGTCCCGCCGAGCGCCCGGCCGGTGAGCGAGCTCATGACCTCGGAGCGCCTCGTCACGGCGCGGGAGGGGGTCACCCGGGCCGAGGCCATGGAGCTGCTCCATCGCCACCGGATCGAGAAGCTCCTGATCGTCGACGACGACTACCGCCTGATCGGCCTCGTGACCGTCAAGGACATCGACAAGGCGCAGCGCTTCCCGAGCGCCTGCAAGGACGAGCTGGGCCGGCTGCGGGTCGGGGCCGCGACCGGCACGGGCGAGGCCGGCTGGGCCCGGGCCGGGCGGCTCGTCGAGGCCGGCGCCGACGTCATCGTGGTCGACACGGCGCACGGCCATTCGCAGGGCGTCATCGACGCCGTGGCGCGCATCCGCAGGCTCTCCAACGCGACCCAGATCGTGGCCGGCAACGTCGCCACGGGGGATGCCGCCCAGGCGCTGGTCGATGCCGGCGCCGATGCCGTCAAGGTCGGGATCGGCCCGGGCTCGATCTGCACCACGCGGGTCGTCGCCGGGGTCGGGGTGCCGCAGCTCACCGCGATCCTGAATGTCGTCGAGCGCTGCCGCCGGGCCGGCGTGCCGGTCATCGCGGACGGCGGCATCCGCGCCTCCGGCGACCTCGCCAAGGCGATCGCCGCCGGCGCCGACTGCGCCATGCTGGGCTCGATGCTGGCCGGCACCGACGAGGCGCCGGGCGAGGTTTTTCTCTATCAGGGGCGGTCGTACAAGGCCTACCGGGGGATGGGGTCGCTGGGCGCCATGGCGCGCGGCTCGGCCGACCGCTACTTCCAGCAGGAGATCAAGGACACCCTGAAGCTGGTGCCGGAGGGGATCGAGGGACGGGTGCCCTATCGCGGCGCCGCCGCCACCATCATCCATCAGCTGGTCGGCGGGCTCCGCGCCGCGATGGGCTACACGGGCCATGCCGAGATCGCCGCCATGCAGCGGCGCTGTCGGTTCATCCGGGTGACGCAGGCGGGTGTCCGCGAGGGCCATGTCCACGACGTGGCGATCACCCGCGAGGCACCCAACTACCGGCAGGAAGGCTGAGGGCCGGTATCACCCCCGTTCATGTCCCCTTAACCCGCGCCGCTTAGGGTCGGTCGTGGCGCCGCCGCACCGGTGTCGCCGTGACCGTTCCGGGCCGACCTCGACCGGCCCGCTCGCGCGGAGCGACCGTGAACCGTCTGCTGCCGTCCGACGTCGGCCTGTGCCTCATCGCCGCCTACGGCCTGTTGGCGGCGTTCGTGCCGCTGCTGGCCCCGCTGAGCCACCTCCTGGGCTGGCATGGCGATCCCTCGGGCGCCGCGCGCTTCGGCGGGCCGGCTCTCGCCGTCGCCGTGCCGGCGATGGCGGCCGTCGTCCTGCGCCTCAAGCGCTCCTACGAGGTGCCGCCGCACGTCGTGCTCGGCGTGGGCCTCCTGACCCTGCTCGCCACCCCGCTCTTGGCGCGGAGCGGCGTGGTCGTCGAGGCGGCCCTGGCGACCGGCCTGGTGCTCGCGGCCAGCTCCTTCGCCGCACGGCTGCGGCTGGGCCGCTGGTTCAAGGCGGCCGCCGGCGGGGGCGACCGTCGCCTGCGCGGCCTGGAGTCCCTGAGCGAGGCCTATCTCGCCTTCGTCGCGGGCGGAAAGATCGTCTGGGCCAACGAGGCGGCCGTGGCCCTGCTCGGCTACCCGCTGCTCGGCCGCGACGTCGGCCGCTACCTGCCCCTGCTCCGCGACCGCGAGGGGCTGGCCGCCCTGATCGCCGACGGCTGCCCGGCGGATGCCGAGGTGCACCACGAGTTCGAGCCGAAGCTTCGCGGGCGAGATCATGGTCAGCCGCCGCCCCGACGGCGGGCGCCCTCTCTCGATCGTCCGGGTCACCGACGTCTCCTCGCGGCGCGCCCGCGAGCGGTCGCTCGAGCGGCTCGCCCTGCACGACGCGCTGACCGAGCTGCCCAACCGGCTGCTGCTCAACGACCGGGTTCGGCAGGCGCTGCGCGCCGCCGAGCGGAGCGGCGAGCCGCTGGCGCTGATGATCCTCGATCTCGACCGCTTCAAGGAGGTCAACGACACGCTGGGCCACCATGTGGGCGACCTGCTGCTCAGGGAGCTCGGGCCCCGGCTGGCGACGCCGCTCCGCCGCACCGACACGCTGGCACGGCTGGGCGGCGACGAGTTCGCCGTGCTGCTGCCGGCACCGACGACGCGCGAGGTCGCCTGCCAGGTCGCGGAGCGACTGGTCGAGCAGCTGGCCGAGCCCTTCCTCGTCGAGGGCATGCGGCTCGAGGTGGGCGTCAGCATCGGCGTCGCCCTCTCGCCCGACCACGGCGTCGACCTCGAGGCGCTGCTCCAGCGTGGCGACAGCGCCATGTACAAGGCCAAGCGCGAGGGGCTGGGGTTCGTCGTGTTCGACGAGGAGGAGCCGAGCGCCTATCACCGTCGCCTCGTCATGCAGCGCGAGCTCCGGGGCGCCATCCAGCGGGAGGAGCTCGTCCTCCTGTTCCAGCCCAAGCTCGCCGCGGGGAGCCGCCGGCCCGTCGGCGTCGAGGTCCTGGTGCGCTGGGCCCATCCGGAGCTGGGGCTGCTGGAGCCCAAGGACTTCCTCGCCGTCGCCGAGCAGACGGGGCTGGCCGATCAGCTCACCCTCTGGACGCTCAACGCCGCTCTCAAGGAGCACCGCGGCTGGCGTCTGGCCGGGCTCGACCTGCCGGTCTCGGTCAACCTCACGGCCGCCTGGCTCCGGGACCCGAGCGCGCCCAAGATGCTGCGGCTGGCCCTGGACACCTGGGAGGTGCGGCCGGGCGACCTCGTGCTCGAGCTCGCCGAAGGCGCGATCATGAGCGGGCTCGAGGGAACCATGGCCCAGCTGCTGGCGATCGCGGCGCTCGGCTGCGAGCTGTCGCTCGACGGCTTCGGCACCGGATTCTCGCCCCTCGTCCATCTCCCCCGCCTGCCGCTCAGCGAGCTCAAGATCGACCGCTCCCTCATCGCCCGGATGGCCGACGACCACAACAGCGCGGTGATCGTCCGCTCGATCGTCAAGCTGGCCCACGGCCTCGGGCTGCGCGTCGTCGGCACGGGCATCGATGCGCCCGACACGGCGGACTGGCTGGCCAGCCTGCACTGCGACCAGCTGCAGGGCTATTCCCTGGCCAGACCGATGGACTCGGCGGAGCTCGTCGCCTGGCTCGGGGCGACCGCCGCCGTCCCGGCCGCGCCGGCGGAGGGCTGAGGCGGCGTCTCCTGATCCGGGGCGGGCGCCTCGCGGCCCGGCTCCCTGACCGGCAGCAGCAGCACGGCGCCCACCGCCAGGAGCACCAGGATCACGGCCATGCCGGCCCGCTGGCTGCCGGCCCAGAGGGTCACGACGCCCAGGAGGAACGGGCCCAGGAACGCCGTGAGCTTGCCGCTGAGGGCGTAGATGCCGAACATCTGGGCGCGGTTCTCGGGCCGGGTCAGGCGGGCCATCAGCGAGCGGCTCGAGGACTGGGCCGGGCCCACGAACAGGCCGAGCGTCACGGCGGCACCCCAGAAGACGGCACGATCGGTGGCGAGGAGCGTGGTCGCCCCGGCCAGCAGGAGACCGCCGAGCGCTACCAGGATCACGCGCTTGGGGCCGATCCGGTCGTCGAGCCGGCCCATCGCGAAGGCGCCGAGCCCGCCGGCGACGTTGAGGGCGATACCCAGCTCGATCACCTCGGCCACGTCGAGGCCGAAGGTCCCGGCCGCATAGATCCCGCCGAAGGCGAAGAGCGTGTTGAGCCCGTCATTGTAGACCATCCGCGCGACGAGGAAGCGGCTCGTGTCGTCGACCTGGGCCAGCCTTGCGAGGCTGGCCCGGAGGGCCGTGGCGCCGAGGCGGATCGCCGCCCCGGGGCGCCGGCCGATGCGCGGCCTGTCCGGTACGAGGAGGAAGAGCGGCAGGCTGAAGACCAGCAGCCACAGCGCCACGACCGGACCGGCCAGCCGCACGTTCTGGCTGGTCGCGGGGTCGAGCCCGAAGGGCGGCGGCTTCGGCAGGATCACGCCGTAGAGCAGGAGGACGAGCACCACGATGCCGGCGAGGTAGCCCAGCCCCCAGCCCCAGCCGGACCATTGCCCGAGCCGTCTCGGCTCCGCCAGGTCCGGGAGCATCGCGTTGTAGAAGGTCTGGGCCGTCTCGAGAGCCAGGTTGCCGAGGAAGACGAGCGAGAGGGCGAGCGTCAGCCGGCTCGGCGAGGGTGTCACGAGCCAGAGGAGCGCGGTGGCACAGGCGCCGAGCAGCGTCAGGGCGGCGAGCCAGGGCTTGCGCCTGCCTCCGGCATCGGCCAGGGCGCCGAGGATCGGGCTCGCGAGCGCGATCGCGATCGCGCTCAGGGTGATCATGAAGCCCCAGGCGGCCGTGCCGGCGACCTCGTCGGGGGCCACGGCCCTGGTCACGTAGGTGGCGAAGACGAAGGTGAGGACGACCGAGAAGAAGGGCGAGCAGGCGCAGTCCCAGAGTGCCCAGGCGAGGAGCCGGCCGGACGTCGCGTAGCCTGCCGGCGGCCGGGTCATCCCGGAAGAGCTTGCATCGGGCGGGCGCCGTCCCAAGTTGGCTGGCCAGGACGAGCGCGTAGCGGAGGTGTGCCTTGGTCCGCAAGCTCGATCGGCTCCTTCGCAATCTCAGGCAGGGGAGACTGTCCATGGCCGCGACGCCGCCGATCTGCGCCTTCGGTGCCGAGGCTCCCGACTTCGAGCTGCCGGGAACCGACGGCCGGACCCATCGCCTGGCCGACCTCAAAGGCCCGAGAGGCACCGTCGTCGTTTTCATCTGCAACCACTGCCCCTACGTGAAGACGGTCATCGGCCGGCTCGTCGAGGACGCCCGGGAGCTCGACAAGCTCGGCATCGCGACGGTCGCCATCTGCGCCAACGACGCCCAGGCCTATCCGGCCGACAGCTTCGAGAACATGAAGCGCTTCGCATCGGCCAACGGCTTTCCGTTCCCCTATCTGCACGATGCGAGCCAGGCCGTGGCGAAGGCCTACGGCGCCGTTTGCACGCCCGACTTCTTCGGCTACGACGCCGACCTCGGCCTGCAGTATCGCGGCCGTCTCGACGCCTCGCGGACCAGCCTCGTGCCGAACGCCCGGCGCGATCTCGTCCTGGCGATGCGGCAGGTCGCCGAGACCGGCCACGGCCCGGCCGACCAGATCCCGTCGATGGGCTGCTCGATCAAGTGGAGACACCCCGCCTGAGGGCGCCGGCCAGTCGGGCGAGGATCGCATCGACCGTCGGCCGGTCCGCGGCCGGCGCCGCCTCGCTCTCGGCCACGATCCCGAGGAGCTCGCGTGACCCCCTCGGAGGCGGCCCAGAGGCAGCCCGGCTTCTCCAGGAGGGTGAGCGTGGGGCAGATCACCGCCGGAGCCGGGCTGCGGGCTCCGACGGCCCTCCCGGCGGTCGGGCCGAGCCCGAGACGCCGCGCGCCGCGATCGCCGCGGTCCGCCTGACGTCCGTGCGGGGGATCGCGATGGCGATGCCTCGCGGTTTCGAGATTATCCCGATAGAGCAATAAATCAGCTACGTGCAAGCGCCAGCCGGGTGAAAGGCCTTTGGCGAGGGCCGGGCCGGACGCACGTCGCGCCCTTGCCGGGCCGGGCCCGGCGCTTCAGGTTGGCACATCCGGACCCCGCATGCCGAGGCAGATGCCGTGCCCTTCGACTCGCTCCGCTCCTTCATCGCCCATCTCGAGGCGCGCGGCCGCCTCGTGCGGGTCGGGGCGCCGGTCTCGGCCGAGCTCGAGATCACCGAGATCCACACCCGGCTGCTGGCCGAGAAGGGCCCGGCGGTGCTGTTCGAGAACGTCCGGGGCTTTTCCATGCCGCTGCTCACCAACCTCTTCGGCACGGTCGAGCGCGTCGCCTGGGGGATGGGCCGGGAGCCCTCCGAGCTCAGGGCGCTGGGCGAGATGCTGGCCTTCTTCAAGCAGCCGCAGCCGCCCGAGAGCTTCGGCCAGGCCATGGAGATGCTGCCCCTGATGAAGGCGGCGCTCAGCATGAAGCCCAAGACCGTCGGCCGCGGCCCCTGCCAGGAGGTGGTGCTGAGAGGCGACGAGATCGATCTCGGGCACCTGCCGATCCAGGGCTGCTGGCCGGGCGAGCCGGCACCCCTCATCACCTGGCCGCTGGTCGTGACCAGGGGGCCGGGCAAGGCGCGCGAGGATGCCTTCAACCTCGGCATCTACAGGATGCAGGTGCTGGGCCGCGACCGGACCCTGATGCGCTGGCTCAGGCATCGGGGCGGTGCCCAGCACCATCGGCGATGGAAGCGGGACCGGCAGGAGCCGCTGCCGGCCGCGGCCGTGATCGGCGCCGATCCGGGCACGACCCTGGCCGCCGTGACGCCCGTGCCCGACACCATGTCGGAGTACCAGTTCGCGGGTCTGCTCAGGGGCAGGCGGGTGGAGCTGGTCGACTGCGTGACGGTGCCGCTCAAGGTGCCGGCCACGGCCGAGATCGTGCTCGAGGGCCATGTCAGCCTGGACGAGCAGGGCGACGAGGGGCCCTATGGCGACCACACCGGCTACTACAACGCGGTCGAGCCGTTCCCGGTCTTCACGCTCAGCGCCATCACCCGGCGCCGGGAGCCGATCTACCTCTCGACCTTCACCGGCAGGCCGCCGGACGAGCCCTCGGTCCTGGGCGAGGCGCTGAACGACGTCTTCCTCCCTCTGTTCCAGCAGCAGTTCCCCGAGGTCGTCGATTTCTGGCTGCCGCCCGAGGGCTGCTCCTACCGGATCGCGGTCGTCTCCATCAGGAAGGCCTATCCGGGCCATGCGCGCCGCGTGATGATGGGCGTCTGGTCCTATCTCCGCCAGTTCATGTACACGAAGATCGTGATCGTCGTGGACGACGACATCGACGCCCGGAGCTGGACCGATGTGGTCTGGGCGATCAGCACGCGGGTCGATCCCGGCCGTGATCTCGTCGTGATCGAGGGCACGCCCATCGACTATCTGGACTTCGCCTCGCCGGAGGCCGGCCTCGGCGGCAAGCTCGGCATCGACGCCACCGACAAGTGGCCGCCCGAGACGCGGCGCGAGTGGGGCCGGAAGCTCAGCATGAGCGAGGCGATCGTCGAGCGCGTGACGTCGCGCTGGGGCGAGTACGGCCTGCCGGGCTCCGGCCGCCCGATCTGGCCCGGGGCCAAGGGCGATCCCGCGTGACGGCCCTGGCCTGGCGTGACGGCGCCCGGCAGGCCGTGCTGGAGGCCGGCCGGCTGGCGATGCGCTACTTCCGCACCGATCACGGCCGCTGGGAGAAGGGGCCGGGGCAGATCGTCACCGAGGCCGACCTCGCCGTCGACGGGCTCCTCAAGACGAGGCTGCTGGGGCTGGTGCCGGAGGCCGCGTGGCTGTCCGAGGAGACCCCGGACGACCGGCTGCGGCTCGAGCGGCGCCGCGTCTGGATCGTCGACCCGATCGACGGCACCCGGTCCTTCGCCCTTGGCGTGCCCGAGTTCACGATCAGCGTGGCGCTCCTCGAGGGCGGGCTGCCCGAGCTCGGCTTCGTCCTCAACCCGGCCACCGGCGAGCTGTTCGAGGCGGCCCGGGGGACGGGCGCCTCCCTCAACGGCGCCGCCGTCCGGGGCAGCAGCCGGACCGAGCTCGTCGGGGCCCGGATCCTCTGCAGCAGCACCGAGAACCGGCGGCGGAACTTCAAGGCGCTCCTGCCGACGGCCGAGGTCACGACCATCGGCTCGCTGGCCTACAAGCTGGCGCTGGTCGCGGCCGGCCGCTTCGCGGGCTATCTCTCCTGGCGCCGCAGCCACGACTGGGACATCGCGGCGGCCGTGCTGCTGCTGGCCGAGGCGGGCGTGCGCACCACGGACGCCGACGGCCTGGGCATCGCCCTGAACCGGCCCGACATTCGCCACGAGGGGCTCCTCGCCGCCCCGCCGGCGCTCCATGCGGCCATGCTCGAGGCGCTGGCGCCCGCCCGGGCCGCATTCCTGGCCCAGCGGGCTCCCCCGGCCTGAGGGGAGGTTCCGTGCTGGAGATCTATGTCGACGCCGACGCCTGCCCCGTGAAGGACGAGGTCTACCGTGTCGCCGGCCGCTACGGGCTGAAGGTGCTCGTGGTGACGAACGGCTGGCTACGGGTGCCGGCAGCGCCGCTCGTCGAGCTGGTGATCGTCACCGAGGGGCTCGACCGGGCCGACGACTGGATCGCCGAGCGTATCGGCCCGGGCGACGTCGCCGTGACAGCGGACGTGCCTCTGGCGGACCGGTGCGTGAAGCGCGGGGCCCGGGTGCTGGCACCTACCGGCCGGCCCTTCACCCCGAGCTCGATCGGCAGCGATCTCGCCACTCGCAACCTCCTGACCGTGCTGAGGGACACAGGCGAGATCCGCGGCAGCGGCCGGTCGTTCGGCAAGCAGGATCGCTCGCGCTTCCTGTCGGCGCTCGACACGGCGATCCAGGCGATCCGCCGAACCGGCAGATAGGGTCGCCGCCCGAGCGATCGTGCCGGGAGACGGGCGGATCGCTAGGCCCGGACCCACCCGTCGAGACGGAGCCGCGGCTCGTCCGGGCCGAGGCGCCGACCTCTCTTGGCGGATGCGCCGAGGCGCCGCCGGGTCGAGAACTGCAGCAGGCTGAACATCAGATAGCCGCGCTGGAGGCCGTAGCGGTCGCAGAGGTGCGATCGCACTTGGCGGCGCAGCCGGTCGACGTCGCCGTCCGAGGCGCTCTCGCCGGGAACGATCACGACCCGATAGGCCTTGAGCGCCTCCGGGATGCCGCCGAGCAGCTCGTTGGCACGCCCTGCCGCGCCTGCGGGCCCGGACGGGTCGACGCACCCCGGCATGTCGAGGAGACTGCCGAGGTCGAAGCACAGAATGGGCTTTTCCACCCTCGATTTCCTCCGGGTTTCGGCTTGAGCTCGTCCCGTGCGGCTGGAGCACGGGCTATGGGGCCGATCACCTCTATGTTGAATTATCGCGGCTAAAACGATGCGATCGCAACGATAAACCGCTTTCAGTCGATCGGCTCCGGCGGGACGAGGCCAAGAATGCGACACCAATGCGACAGTCTGGTCAACCGCGGCGATTAAGGACGATGCGCCCGGAGGGCCGGCGACCGGCTTTCCTCGGGGCCGCGGCGATCGCCCCAGCAGAGCGATCAAACAACGGGAGGAGTGTCGACGGGTTCCTCGACGGTCGTGTCAGAGGGCGGTGCGCGCCTGCCACAGCTCCGGGAAGAGAACATAGTCGAGCGCTTTTCTCAGGTAGCCGACGCCCGAGGTCCCGCCCGTGCCGCGCTTGAAGCCGATGATCCGCTCGACCGTGGTGACGTGGCGGAAGCGCCACTGCCGGAACCAGTCCTCGAGGTCGACCAGCTTCTCGGCCAGCTCGTAGAGCTCCCAGTGGCGGGCGCTGGCCCTGTAGACGGCGCCCCAGGCGGCGGCGACCGTTGGGTCCGGCGCGTGGGGCCGCCGCCGGTCGCGCTGGAGCACGCTCTCGGCGATCCCCAAGCCGCGGCGGGCGAGGAGGCCGATCGCCTCGTCGTAGAGGGTGGGCCGAGCCAGCTCGGCCTCGAGCTCGGCCAGCGTCCCGGGCGCCTCCTGGAAGGCGCGCAGCTTGGCCGCGTTCCTGTTGCCGAGGATCAGCTCCAGCCGGCGATACTGCGCCGACTGGAAGCCCGAGGCCGGCCCCAGCAAATGGCGAAAGCCGAGATAGTCGGCCGGGGTCAGCGTCGAGAGAACGTCCCAGGACTGGATGAGCTGGGCCTGGATGCGCGAGACGCGCGCCATCATCTTGAAGGAGGGCCCGAGATCGTCCGCTGCGATGCAGGCCCGGGCGGCGTCCAGCTCGTGGATCACGAGCTTGAGCCAGAGCTCGGTCGCCTGGTGGATGACGATGAACAAAAGCTCGTCGTGGCTCGTCGAGACGGGGCGCTGGCAGGCCAGCAGGTCGTCGAGCCGCAGATAGGCCCCGTAGGTGAGGGCATCCCCGAACTCGGTGAGGATGCCGTCCTCGAGCTCGTCAGGGCTCAGGTCACCCGGGCCCGCGTCCTGAAGCGTGGGTCGTCCCATGCGCCCTCCTTCATGATCGCCTCGAGCGCCTCCACCGCGAGCAGAAGGTCCTGGTAGCGGCCGTAGAGCGGGGTGAGGCCGAATCGGAGAATGTCGGGATCGCGGAAGTCGCCGATCACGCCCCGGGCGATGAGCGCCTGCGTGATGGCGTAGCCCTGGGGATGGGCCAACGCGACCTGGGAGCCGCGGCGACGGCCGTCCCGCGGGCTCGCCAGCGCGAACCCGAAGCCGGCGAGCCGCTCCTCGACCAGGGCCGTCAGTATGTCGCCCATGCGGCGGGACTTCTCGCGGACCAGGCCGATGTCGGCTTCCGCGGTCAGGCGCACGCCGACCTCGAGGGCGACCATGGAGAGGATCGGCGGCGTGCCGGCGAGGAACCGGTCGATACCCGCCGCGGGCTCGTAGTCCGGCACGAACGCAAAGGGCCGGCCATGGCCCATCCAGCCGGCGATCGGCTGGCGCGCCGCCGCCTGATGGCGCTCGGCCACGAACAGGAAGGCCGGCGCGCCCGGGCCGCCGTTCAGATATTTGTAGCCGCAGCCGACGGCGAGATCGGCGCCGCTGCCGCGGAGATCGACAGGGAGCGCGCCGGCGCTGTGGGCGAGATCCCAGAGCGCCAGGGCCCCGGCGGCGTGCGCCGCGTCCGAGAGCCCGACCATGTCGTGCAGGCGCCCTGAGCGATAGTCGACCTCCGTCAGCATCAGGCAGGCCACGTCCGGGCCGAGTGCCGCCTCGATCTCCTCGTCGCTGTCGACGAGACGGAGCTCGAGGCCGCCCCCGAGAAGGGCGGCCAAGCCCTGGGCCACATAGAGATCGGTCGGGAAGTTCCGCCGCTCGGAAACGAGGACCCGCCGACCCGGCCGCAGGGCCACCGCCGTCGCCAGCAGCTTGAACAGATCGACGGAGGTGGAATCGCAGACGGCGACCTCCTCGGGCCGGGCTCCGATGATCGGCGCAAGCGCGGCGGCGATGCGTTGCGGCAGGCCGATCCAGTCGTGCAGGTTCCAGCTCTGGATGAGGTCCCGGCCCCACTGGTCGCCGACGGCTCGGGCCACGGCCGCCTCCGTGGCGCGGGGCAGGGCGCCCAGCGAGTTGCCGTCGAGATAGAGGATGCCTTCGGGAAGAACAAAGCGATCGCGGAAGGCGGCCAGCGGGTCGTCCCGATCGAGACGCTCGAGCTCGGCCCTGGTCCAGCTCACCCGGGCGTCTCCCGGAGGATCGCTCGCACCGGCGAGGCGTCCATGCCCACGAGCCGGAGCGGCAGCGCGATCAGCTCGTAGCCGCCGGCCGGCACGGCGTCGAGCACGAGGCCCTCGAGCAGCACCAGGCCCAGGCGCCGCGCCGCCCTGTGCGCCGGCAGCGCCTCGTCGTCCGCGGGATCGACCGAGGGCGTGTCGATGCCGACGAGACGGACACCGGCGGCGGCGAGGCGCTCCATCGCTTGCGGCTCGACGGCCGGGTAGTCGGGGCTCCAGCGCTCGGCCGAGGCGCCGTCCCGCGTATGCAGCAGGACCCGCGACGGGAGGGCGCTCTCGGGCAGCATCGAGGCCGACACGGCATCGGGCGCGGAGCGCGGAGATCGAGCACGCGGCAGGGACCGACGAGGAGGGGAAGGTCGAGCCCGTCGATCGGGGCGCCGGCCGGGTCGTAGTGCAGCGGGGCGTCGAGATGCGTGCCGCAGTGGGTCGTCATGGAGATGGCGCCGACATTGACCGGCGACGCGTCGCCGATCCGCGCCGTCCAGCGGGCCTCGAAAGGCGCGTCGCCCGGATAGACCGGGATGCCCGGCCGCAGCAGCTGCGAGATGTCGTAGACGCGCATCGCGCGCGGCCCTCAGCCGTCCCCGGCACTCCCTGCCAGAGCCTCCTCGAGCGCCTCGAACGGCAGAAGCACGCACTCGTGGCGGCTGCGGACCGCACGCACCGGCTCGAACATGGCGAGCTCGGGCCAGGACGGCGTCCCCTCCCGGCCGGCCAGGAGCGCCTCGACCTCGCCCTTGACCTTGTGCGCCAGGGCGGCGTCGGCGCCGACCGCGTGGCGGGCCAGGATCGAGGCGGCGGCCTGGGTCAGCAGGCAGCCGCGCGTCTTGTGGGCGACGGACGCCACATGGCCGCCCTCGAGCCCGAGATCGAGGATCACCCGGTCGCCGCACAGCGGATTGTCGCGGCGCAGGCGGACGTCGGGATCGAGCAGCTCGCCCGCGCCGACCTTGGCCTTGGCCTCGGCGATGATGGCCTCGTTGTAGATGGCATCGGACATGGCGGCCTTATCCGTCCTTTTCCTCGAGTCCGCGCTGGCGGGCCGGTCCCGTCACCGCAGCTTCCCGATCGTCGCCTCGAGGCCGTTCAGGAGCGCGTCGATGTCGGCCGCGTCGTTGTAGGGGGCGAGGCTGGCGCGCGCGGTGGCGTCGAGGCCGAAGCGCTCCATCAGGGGCTGCGCGCAGTGGTGGCCGCCGCGCAGGCAGACGCCGAACCCGTCGAGCATCTGGCAGACATCGTGGGCGTGAACGCCGTCCACGTCGAAGGCGACGACGCCGAGGCGGCCCTGCAGGCCCTTGGGCCCGACGACGCGGACGCCCGGAATGGCACCGAGCCCGCCGAGCAGGCGCTCGGTCAGCCCCATCTCGTGCGCCCCGAGATCCGCCCAGTCCTGGGTGGCGAGCCAGCCGGCGGCCGCGCCCATGGCGAGCGCCGGGCCGATCGGCGGGGTGCCGGCCTCGAAGCGGTGCGGCGGTGCCGCATAGGTGGTGCGCTCGATCGTCACCTCGCGGATCATCTCGCCGCCGCCGAGGAAGGGCGGCAGCTCGGCCAGAAGGGCCTTTCGGACCCAGAGGGCCCCCGCGCCGGTAGCCCCGAACATCTTGTGGCCCGAGCAGGCATAGGCGTCGCAGCCGATCGCCTGGACGTCGAGCGGCCCGTGAGCCGCCCGCTGCGCGCCGTCGACGACGAGGAGGGCGCCCACGGCGACGGCGGCCTCCTTGAGGCGGCCGAGATCGCTGATGGCGCCGGTGACGTTCGAGGCGTGGGTGACGGCGATGATGCGGGTGCGCCCGGCCAGCACCTCGCCGAGCCGGTCGAGATCGAGCCGGCCCTCCTCGGTGACCGGGATCGCCCGGATCACGGCACCGACCCGCTCCGCCGCGAGCTGCCAGGGGACGATGTTGCTGTGATGCTCGAGGAGGGAGAGAAGAATCTCGTCGCCCGGGCGCAGACGGCTCGCCAGGGCGTGTGCCGCGATGTTGAGGCCGAGCGTCGTGCCGCTCGTGAGGATCACCTCGTCGGCGTGGGCGGCGCCGAGCCAGGCCGCGATCTCGCCGCGTGCCCTCTGGAAGGCCGCGGTCGCCTCGTCGGCCATTCGGTAGACGCCGCGCTTGACGTTCGCCCGGCCGGCGGTCTCGTAGGCGATGAGCGCGTCGGCGGCCGCCCGGCAGATCTGGGCGGTCGCGGCATTGTCCAGATAGTGGAACGGCGCCGGCCGCCGCCCGAAGATGGGAAACTCGGCGCGCAGGCCGGCGGTATCGACCGTCACGCCGGGACCCCCGTCAACGCGGCCAGGGCCTCGGGCGTGTCCACGTCGATCTGGCTGGCCCCGTCCTCCATCGCCACCTCGACGACCTCGTCGGCATGCTTGCCGATGAGATGGCGGGCCCCCACGTCGCCGGCGAGATCGGAAAACTCCTGGAAATGGGCGCGGCCCCAGAGGACCGGGTTGCCGCGCTTGCCCTGCCAGGTGGGCACCACGATCGTCCGGCCCTCGATCGGATTGAAGGCGGCGACCAGGCGATCGACGTGCGCGGCCGAGATGCGCGGCATGTCGCCCAGGCAGACGACCGCGCCGTCCACATCCTGCCCGAGCGCCGCGATGCCGGCCTTGAGCGAGGTGGAGAGCCCCGCCGCGAAGTCGTCGTTGGTGACGAAGCGCACCTTGCAGGCGCGCAGCGCCTTCCGGACCTCGTGCTGCTGGTGGCCGACCACGACGACCACCTGCGCTGTCCGGGCCGCGAGCGCCGCATCGACCGCGTGCCGCACCAGCGGCTTGCCGTCGACCACGGCCAAAAGCTTGTTCGGGCCGCCCATCCGCCGCGACTGGCCGGCCGCCAGGACCAATGCCGCGACCTTCGGCGGCGTTCCGCGGGCGGCCGGCGATCCCTCTCGCGGCTGCGGCCGGGAGGCGATCTCCATGAGCAGCCCGCCGATGCCCATGCGCATGATGTCTTCCCGGCCCACGCCGATCCCGGCGGCGAGGCGTTCCAGGACCCAGTCGAAGCCGTTGAGCCGGGGCGACCGGCAGCAGCCCGGCAGGCCCAGCACCGGGCGGTCGCCCAGCCGGGCCAGCAGCAGGAGATTGCCCGGGTCGACCGGCATGCCGAAATGCTCGATGCCGCCGCCGGCCAGAACGACACCGGCCGGCAGCACGTCGCGGCGATCGGTGATCGCCGACGCGCCGGCGATCAGCAGCATGTCGAAGCCGGCGGCCTCCGCCTCGCAGATCGCCGGGGCCAGCGCTTCGGCACGGTGCGCGCAGCGTGTCTCACCCACCAGCTCGCCGCCCACCCGGGCGACGCGGTCGGCGGTCACCCGCACCGTCTTGTCGAGCATCTTGGCGCTCGTGCCGTCGAGCTCGGTCTGGATCAGGCGGTAGCGCAACGGTCGGAAGGGGGCGACGCGGAGCAGCGGTCCTTCCGCCAGCAGGTCCAGGCAGCGCGCCACCGCCGCGGCCGGGGCCGCGAACGGGATGATCTTGACGGTCGCCACCATCTCCCGGGGGTCGACGACGGCGTAGGGCTGCAGGGTCGCGAAGGTGATGGCCTCGTCCAGGAGGTTGAAGCGATGGATGCGCGCCTCGTCGAGGACCAGGACGCCCCGCGTCCCGGCGTGGAGGTTGGCCCGCCCCGTGAACGCGTCGGCGACGCTCGTCCCTGCGCCGGCCGCCGCCCGGGCGAGGAGCGCCGCCGCCTCGTCCTCGGCGACGTCGCCCTCCTCGAGCCGAGTCACGGTCACCCGCTCGATGCCCGCCGCCCGCAAGGCCGCGATATCGTCACCGCTGAGCGTCCGGCCCTTCCGGAACATCGTCCCGGGCCCGCGGACGCCGTGCGCGAGCGAGGCGCCGCACGCGTCGTCGATCGCCATCTCACCGAACCACATGGATCGCCGCCGCCACCTCGTGTCGCCGCCATCGTCGTCGCTCGGATATAGGCCTCGCGTCGGGCCTCTGCGAGGCCGGCCGCCGCACCGGGGTCAGCGCGCCTTGGCCAGGAGGATGGCGAAAACGCCGCCCGCCTCGCGCTGGTCGAGAAGGGTGTGGCCGGTCGCCTCGGCGAAGTCCTCGAAGTCCCTGGGCGCCGCCGGGTCGGTGGCCAGGACGCGGACCACGGCGCCCACCGGCAGGACCATGAGCGCCTGGCGGGTCTTGATCAGCGGCATGGGACAGGCCAGCCCACGCGCATCGATCAGGGCGTCGATTTTCGGCTCGTCCGTCATCCTCGATCCTTGCGCCGGCCCCCGGCCCCGCCCCCGAGTCGGAGCCCCGAGCCGGAAGCTCGTGGAGGCCATCCAGGCTGCGCTTCCGGTATCGCAGTCTCGCCGATCGGCCCCAAATCAGCCGTGACAGGGCGCGCCAAGCGCGGGTATCAGACCCGTGAGAGGCCGCCAAGTCGATCCTGTTCCATCCCCCCTCTCGCCTGCCCGCTCTACGGAAGGGCCTCGCGGATGAGCAATGCCGTCTTCTCGATGACCCAGCGGCTAAAGCGCTTGGCCTGGACCAACCGCCTGACCCTGGGCATTGCGACGAAGCTCGTCGATGCGGCGTATGTGGCACGGCGGCAGGTCGTCAAGGGTGGGCGGCCGGCGCCGGTCGCGGTCCCGGCGGACGGCAGCGATCTGGCCCCCTTTCGCCGCTACAAGACCGAGTTCGGCGACCTCGGCGGCTGGTTCAGCGACGAGGCGATCGCCTCCTGGGACTGCCTTCTCAGCCTGCAGCGCGCGCAGGCCGTCGAAGGCAACCTCATGGAGATCGGCGTGCTCAAGGGCAAGTCCGCGGCCCTCCTGGCCCTCCATGCCCGTCCCGAGGACACCTGCGTGTTCGTGGATCCGGCCCTCCGCAAGGAGGCCACGGACGTGATCGAGATCATCCGCCCCAAGGGCAATCTCTACTACCGCCAGATGTCGCAGCAGATCCGCGGCGACGCCGAGCTGGTCTCCCTCGCCGGCACCTTCCGCTGGATTCACATCGACGGCGAGCACAGCGGCCGCGCCGTCGCCAACGATCTCGCGATCGGCGAGATGCTCCTGGCACCCGAGGGCATCATCTGCCTCGACGATTTCATGGTCTCGTCCTACCCGCAGATCACCATGGCGACCTTCGCTTTCCTGGAGCGCTGGAAAGGCGAGCTGACGCTCTTTCTCTGCGGCTTCGGCAAGGGCTACATCTGCCGCAGCGCCTTCGCGCCGATCTATCTCGAGTTCCTCCGCGACCGGATGCTGAACGAGCTGCACAGGCGCGACCTCCTCGACGTCACCATCTGGAAGTCGACCGATCCGGACGACATGAACTGCTTCGGCCTGACGCCCAAGCAGCTGGCGTTCGACTACAAGGGCCCGGACTGGGCACCCGACACGATCCCGATCTGAGCGCCGCCCCGGGCGGCCGATCCCGCCTTGCCGCGCTCAGTCCTTGCGGCGCAGTGCCCGCGTCATCTCCGCCATGACCGAGATGGCGATCTCGGCCGGGCTGATCGCGCCGATGTCGAGCCCGGCCGGCCCGTGGATGCGGGCGAGGGCGGCCCCGTCGTGGCCGAGCGCGCCCAATCGCTCGAGCCGCCCCGCATGGGTGCGCCTGGAGCCCAGGGCACCGATGTAGAAGGCCTCCGATCTCAGGGCCACGTCGAGCGCCGGATCGTCGAGCTTGGGATCGTGGGTGAGCGTCACGACCGCCGTCCGCCGGTCGGGGGCGAGCGCCTCCATGGCCTCGTCCGGCCAGTCGTCCTCGAGCGCCACGTCCGGAAAGCGGCTGTCGGAGGCGAAGGAGCCGCGCGGGTCGACCACGGTCACCGCGTAGCCGGCCATCGCCGCCATCGGCGCCAGGGCCTGGGCGATGTGCACGGCGCCGACGATGACGAGGCGGAGCGGCGGGTTGAAGACCTGGAGGAACGCCGGCCCCGAAGGGCTCTCGACCATGTGGCTCTTGTCGCGGCGATGGGCGTCGGCGACGGCGGCCAGGAGCTCCGGCGCCAGAGGGATGCCCAGGACGACCTCCCCCTCGACCACGAGGCTCTCCTCGTGGGTGTCGAGCAGGCGGACGAGGCAGGCGCGCCGCTTGGCGGCGCGGGCCTCGTTGAGCGCCAGGAGGAGGTCCTGCCTCACTGCAGCGCCTCGATATAGACCTCGACCTTGCCGCCGCAGGCGAGGCCGACCTCCCAGGCCTGCTCGTTGCTGACGCCGAAATCCAGCACCTTGGGGGGCGCCCCGTTCATGATCTCGAGCGCCTCCTTGACGACGGCGCCCTCGATGCAGCCGCCGGACACCGAGCCCAGCATGTTGCCCTGCTCGTCGACGACGAGCTGGCTGCCCGCCTGGCGCGGCGAGGAGCCCCAGGTGTGGACGACGGTGGCGATCGCCACCTTGCGGCCCTCGGCCCGCCAGGCCGCGGCCCGGTCGAGGAGCTGATCGTCCTGAAAGGTCGTGGTACTCATCCGGCTTTCCTTTCCTGGGCCGCCGCGACCCACTCGGAGAGGCCCTCGGCGCGGCGCCCGCCCGCCTCGGAGAGCACCTGGGTCAGCTCCTCGAGGCTCTGCAGATTGTGCACCGTGCGGAAGTCATCGACGTGTCGGATCATCGCCCGGGCCCCCGACGAGATGGGGCTGTAGCCGTCGTAGCGCAACAAGGGATTGAGCCAGACGAGGCGCCGGCAGCTCTTGTGCAGACGCTCCATCTCCTGGGCCAGGCCGTCCCCGGCGTCGCGGTCGAGACCGTCGGTGATGAGCAGGACGACCGCCCCCTGGCCGAGCACGCGCCGCGACCAGACGCGGTTGAACTCCTCGAGGCAGTGGCCGATGCGCGTGCCGCCCGACCAGTCCCGGACGGCCTCGCCCACCTTGTCGAGGGCGATGTCGATGTCGCGGTGGCGGAGATGGCGCGTGACGTTGGTGAGCCGGGTGCCGAAGAGGAAGCTCGACACGCGGTCCCGGTCGTTGGTCACCGCGTGCATGAACAGCAGCAGCATGCGCGAATAGCGGCTCATCGAGCCCGAGATGTCGCAGAGGATCACGAGCGGCGGATGACGGCGCAGCCGCGTCTTGCGCATCAGCTCGACGGCGCCGCCGCCGTCCCGGAGCGACTGGCGGAGCGTGCGCCGCATGTCGATCCGGCGGCCATGCGCCTCCGGCACGAAGCGGCGGGTCGGCACCTCCATGATCGGCAGGCGCAGCTTCTGGATCTCCCGCTTGGCGGCCGAGAGCTCGTCGGCCGACATCTGCTCGAAGTCCTTGCCCTGGAGCAGCTCCTTGGCCGACCAGGTGAGCACGGCGTCGAGCTCGAGGGGCGGCTCCTCGTCCTCCGCCTCGCCCTCGCCCGGCGTCCGTTCGGGGCCGAGGGCCTCGCCCACGCGCCGGCTCACCTCCTGCTCCGGGCCGGGCGGGGCCTCCGCCTCGAGCTGCGGAAGGAGCAGGCCCATCATCCGCTCGAGGATCTTCGGGTCGCGCCAGAAGACGTGGAAGCACTGGTCGAACAGCTCGCGCTGGTCCCGGCGGCTCACGAACACGGCGAAGAGCGTCCAATAGAGGTCGGCGCGCCGGCCGACCCCCACCGTCTCGACCGCCTTCAGCGCGTCGACCAGCCGGCCGGGGCCGACCGGCAGGCCGGCCGCCCGGAGGGCTCTCGCGAAATGCATGACGTTGCGGGCGAGCTTGCCGCCGCCCGGGCCAGCGTCCATGGGGATCTCAGTGGCGGACGTGATCGAGCCTCATGTTGATCTCGGCCAGGATCTTGGCCGCCTCCGAGCCCCTGATCTTGGCGATGTCGTCCTGGTACTTCAGCAGCGTGCCCAACGTGTCGTTGATGACCTCGGGCGACAGCTCGAGCGCAGTCGAGCGTGTTGAGGGCGCGTGTCCAGTCGAGGGTCTCGGCCACACCCGGCAGCTTGAAGAGGTCCTGGCCGCGGAGCGCGTGCACGAAGGCGACGATCTGTCGCGACAGGCGCTCCTCGATGCCGGGCAGGCGGACGCGGACGATCTCGAGCTCGCGCTCGGCGGTCGGATAGTCGACCCAGTGGTAGAAGCAGCGGCGCTTGAGGGCGTCGTGGATCTCGCGCGTGCGGTTCGAGGTCACGACCACGATCGGCGGCTGCTCGGCCCGGATCGTGCCGATCTCGGGGATGGTGATCTGGAAGTCCGAGAGGACCTCCAGCAGGAACGCCTCGAACGGCTCGTCGGTCCGATCGAGCTCGTCGATGAGCAGGATCGGAGCGCCGCCGGGCGACGGCTCGAGGGCCTGCAGCAGCGGCCGCTCGATCAGGAACTCCCGGGTGAAGATGTCCTGGGCCAGAGCCTTGCGGTCGGCGTCGCCACTCGCCTCCGCCAGGCGGATCTCGAGCATCTGGCGGGGATAGTTCCACTCGTAGACGGCCGAGGCCACGTCCAGCCCCTCGTAGCACTGGAGGCGGATCAGCCGCCGGCCGAGCGTCTCTGCCAGCACCTTGGCGATCTCGGTCTTGCCCACGCCGGCCTCGCCCTCGAGAAAGAGCGGCCGGCCGAGGGAGAGGGCCAGGAACAAGGCGGTGGCCAGCGGCCGGTCGGCGACATAGCTTCCCCTGGACAGAAGCTCCAGGGTCGCGTCGATGGAGGCAGGAATCTCGGTCATGGGGCTCCGGGGATCAGGCGGGACGATCGGCGCCCCGGGCGGAACGGCGGGATCAAGCACGAGCGGGCCCGGCGACGCAAGCCGGGGCACGCGGGGCGCCTTCCGATGCGCCGGCGGCAGGCGGCGGGTGGTGCTCGTGATCCAGGCTTCGTTAGGAAGCTAGGTGATGTCATGTCGATCGCCATGCGCCCATCGCCCTGGATCGTGCTCATGCGCCTGAAGGTCGCGCTCGCACTGCTGCGCGCGGACCCGGCCCATTGGCGCCGCATGCGCCCGTGGCTGGCGCTCAGCCTTCTCGTGCTGGCCGCCACCCTGGCGCTCACCAGCCATGCGGTCCGCTTCGCCCCGGAGGGCGGCCAGTTCCTCCGGAACCCGACGCTCGCGGCCGGACAGGACGGCCAGCCCTTCGCCGGCTGGGAGGTGCGAGGGGCGCCCCGCCTCGTCGACGGGGCGCTGGTGCTCGAGAATGCCGATCCGAAGAAGACCGTCGGGCTGGCGCAGCAGCTGGCGGTGCCGCCGGGCGTGCGGAGCTTCTATCTCGAGGCCGTCGTAGGCTGCCGGAACGTCGTGCCCGGGCCCGACCCCGGCTGGCAGCATGCGATGGTCTATCTCGTCGGGCGCACCGCGTCGGGTGCCAAGGTCTATCCCGACCCCTACACGCTGTTCTGGGGCTGCGGGACGCGGGCGCCGCAGCGCTATGCCGACCTCTTCGCGTTCGCCGAGCCGATCCAGAGCGTCACGCTCTACGCCATGCTGATCGACACGACCGGCCAGATGACCGTGAGCGGCCTCTCCATGAGGGCGGGGCACACCTCCCCGGTCTACCGGCTGGGCTACCTGCCGCTGGCGCTCGGCTGGGTCCTGGTCATCCTCGGCGGCGGCTGGCTGCTGGTCGCGACCCTCCGGAGTCGCTGGCTCGCCGGTCTTCTCGTCGCCGCCGTCACGGGCAGCGTCGTCCTGCTGTTGATGTCTGCGGTGCCTCGCGAGGCGTTTCTCGGCCTCGTGAGCTGGCTCCTCCATCTGCGGGACGTCGACCCGGAGGCGGTGGCCGACTGGGGCCATTTCACCCTTTTCGTGATCATGAGCACCATCACCGCCTTTGGCGCGCGGCGCGAGCGGCGCTGGCAGGCCTTTTTGATCCTCGTCTGCCTCGCGGCGCTGTTCGAGGCGGTCCAGCTCATGACGGACGACCGCTCCGCCCAGATCAGCGACTGGCTCAGGAACAGCGCCGGCGTGCTGGTCGGGATCGGCACGGGCTCGCTGCTGCGGGGCGGGCTCCGGGTCATCCGGCCGGCGGGTGCCTCGCCCTGAGGGGCGCGCCGGGCGCTGCGAGCGTCGCGGTCGGCTGGTCCTGGCCGGTCGCGGCAGTGCTGCTCGCGGTGGTCACCATCGCCCTCTTCACCTGGCCGGACCACTATGTCAGGCTCGGCGGGGAGCGTCTGGTCGACGGCACGTTCGCCGGGTCGGGCGAAGGGGCGCCGGTCGGCTGGGAGGTCGATCGGCCGGATCAGGTCCGGGTCGAGAACGGCGTCCTGGTGCTCGAGGGGACGCCCGGCGCATCCGAGCGTCAGCGTCCGCCAGACGGTGCCGATCCGGGGCGGCGAGATCGCCTGGCGGCTGGTGGTCGAGATGCGCACGATCGGCGTGGCGGCGGGGCCCGAGAGCTGGCAGCGGGCTCGCGCCTATCTGCTCGGGCGGCAGGCGGATGGCGCCTACCTCGCGGATCCCCAGGGGGACCTCGTGCGTGTCTCCGGAACGACCGGCTGGGCCAGCTATGCCGGCACGGTGCCGTCGCCCGGCGAGGCGACCGAGGCGACGGTCATCATTCGCCTGCACCGGACGCCCGGCGTGGTCGAGGTGCGCCGGGTCAGCCTCGTGGGCCTCGGCCTGTCGCCGCCCTTCAAGGTGCTGGCGGCGGTGATGTCCCTCTGCTGGACGGCGGTGATCCTCTGGGGCGGCGTGCTCCTGGCGCGGCGGGCCGACAGCCGGCCGCTGTTCGGCGGCCTCGCCGTCGCCGGTGTCATCGGGCTCGTGCTGTTCGTGGCACCGCACGTCGTCCGCGACCTGGTCATCGGCTGGTCGGCGCAGGCGCTCGACGGGCTCCTGCCGCGCGAGCTCGTCGCGAAGCTCGGCCACTTCCTGATCTTCGCGGTCGTCGCCAGCCTGCTGCGGCTCTCGACCCCGCGCAGCCCGCCGGCGCTCCAGCTGGGCATCCTCGTCCTCGCCTCCGGCATCGGCGAGGTGCTGCAGTTCCTCTCGGTCGGGCGGACCCCGTCGCTGCATGACTGGGCCATCAACGTCGCCGGCTCCGGGACCGGCTTCGCGATCACCTGGCTCCTCTGCCGGCTGGCCCGGAGTCGGCGCCGCCGGATCGCACGCGTGGCCGCGACGGTGCCCTGAGACGGAGAAGGGGGCTCCTGGCCCCCTTCCCGCGCGATGCCGTCCGGGCGGGTCGGCTCAGCCGGCCGCCTCCACCGCCCGCTTGGCCATCACCTTGACGAGGTGGGCGCGGTAGTCGGCGCTGGCGTGGATGTCGCTGTTCAGGCCGTCGGCCGGGATCGAGACGCCGTCGACGGCGCCCGCCGACAGGCCGGAGGCCAGCGCCTGCTCCAGCTCCTTGGAGCGGAACGCGCACGGGGCGGCACCGGTCACGGCGACCCGCACGCCGCCCGCGCCCTTGGCGACGAACACGCCCACGATGGCGTAGCGGCTGGCCGGGTTGCGGAACTTGGCGTAGGCGGCCTTCTCGGGCTTCGGGAAGTGGACGGCGGTGACGATCTCGCCCTCGGCCAGCGCCGTCTCGAACATGCCGGTGAAGAAGTCGTCGGCCTTGATCTCGCGCTTGTTGGTGCGGACCGTGGCGCCGAGCGCCAGCAGGGCGCCCGGATAGTCGGCGGCAGGATCGTTGTTGCTGATCGAGCCGCCGATGGTGCCGCGATTGCGGACCTGCGGGTCGCCGATCATGTCGGCCAGCTGGGCGAGGGCCGGGATGACGCGCTTGACGACGGCCGACGCCGCGACCTCGCCGTGCCTGGTCATGGCCCCGATGGTCAGGCCGCCGGCCTCCTCCTTGATGCCCTTGAGCTCGGCGATGCCGCCGAGGTCGACCACGGCGCTCGGCTGGGCCAGGCGCTGCTTCAGGGTCGGGATGTAGGTCTGGCCGCCGGCCATCAGCTTCGCGTCGGCGTTGCCGGCCAGAAGCTTCGCCGCCTCGGCGAGCGAGGCGGGCTTGTGATACTCGAAGTCGTACATCGCTCTGCCTTCCCTTACTCCGCGGCCTTGGCCGCAGGTGCCGTCTGGAGCGCCCGCCACACCTTCTCGGGCGTGGCCGGCATCTCGACCCGGCTGCCGATCGCGTTGGTGAGCGCATTGATGATGGCCGCCGGCGCGCCGATGGCCCCGGCCTCGCCGCAGCCCTTGACCCCCATCGAGTTCGACGTGCAGGCGGTGCCGCTCGCCGTGACGACCTCGAACATCGGCACGTTGTTGGCGCGCGGCATGCAGTAGTCCATGTAGGACCCGGTCAGGAGCTGGCCGCCCTTGTCGTAGATCGCCTCCTCGAGCAGCGCCTGGCCTACGCCCTGCGCGATACCGCCGTGAACCTGACCCTCGACGATCATCGGGTTGACGACATTGCCGAAATCGTCCGACGGCCACGAACCGCACGATGTCGACGACCCCCGTCGCCTGATCGACCTCGACCTCGCAGATGTAGGTGCCGGCGGGGAAGGTGAAGTTCGGCGGATCGAAGAAGGCGCCTTCCTCCATCCCCGGCTCGAGATCGGCCGGATAGTTGTGCGGCACGTAGGCGGCGAACACCACCTCGCCGATCGTCTTCAGCCGGTCGGTGCCGGCGACGGTGAACTTGCCGTCCTTGAACTCGATGTCGCCCTCGGACGCCTCGAGCAGGTGGGCCGCGATCTTCTTGCCCTTGGCGATGAGCTTGTCACAGGACTTCACGATCGCCTCGCCGCCGACCGCCAGCGAGCGGGAGCCATAGGTGCCCATGCCGACCGGCGTCTTCTCCGTGTCGCCGTGGATCACGTCGACGTCCTCGTAGGGCACGCCGAGCTTCTCCGCGATGAGCTGGCTGAACGTCGTCTCGTGGCCCTGCCCGTGGCTGTGCGTGCCGGTCAGGACCTGCACCTTGCCGGTATGGCTGAAGCGGACCTTGGCGCTCTCCCAGAGGCCGACGCCGGCGCCCAGGGAGCCGACCACCGCCGAGGGGGCGATGCCGCAGGCCTCGATGTAGCAGGAGATGCCGATGCCGCGGAGCTTGCCCCGGCTCTCGGACTGCGCCCGGCGCTGCGCGAAGCCCGCATAGTCGTCGAGCTTGAGCGCGGCATCCAGCGTCGCCTCGTAGTCGCCCGTGTCGTACATGGAGCGCCACCGGCGTCTGGTAGGGGAAGGCCGTCTTCGGGATGAAGTTCTGACGCCGGAACTCCGCCGGGTCCTTGCCGATCTCATGGGCCGCCTGCTCGACCAGGGTCTCGATCAGGAACGACGCCTCGGGCCGGCCGGCGCCGCGATAGGCGTCCACCGGGGCCGTGTTGGTGTAGTAGGCCTGCACGTCGCAGTAGATCGCCGGCGCCTTGTATTGGCCGGCCAGCAACGTGGCGTAGAGATAGGTCGGCACGCAGGACGAGAAGGTGGACATGTAGGCGCCGAGATTGGCCTTGGTGTTCACCCGCATCGCCAGGAAGTTGCCCGCCTCGTCGAGCGCCAGCTCGGCATGGCTCACATGGTCCCGGCCATGGCAGTCGGAAAGGAAGCTCTCGGAGCGCTCGGCCGTCCACTTGACCGGCCGGCCGCCGATCTTCTTCGAGGCCCAGAGGACGACGCATTCCTCGCCATAGATGAAGATCTTGGAGCCGAAGCCGCCGCCCACGTCGGGAGCGATGACCCGCAGCTTGTGCTCCGGCGCCACGCCGACGAAGGCCGAGATCACCAGCCGGGCCACATGCGGGTTCTGGCTCGTGACATAGAGCGTGTAGGCTTCCATGCCGCTGTCGTAGTGGCCGGTGGCGGCGCGCGGCTCCATCGCGTTGGGAACCAGGCGGTTGTTGACCAGATCCATGCGCGTGACATGCGCCGCCTTGGCGAAGGCCGCGTCGGTGGCCGCCTTGTCGCCGAGCTCCCAGTCATAGATCAGGTTGTTCGCCACCTCGTCGTGGACCAGCGCCGAGGCGTCGTGCGCATCACCGAGGGCGACCACCGCCGGCAGCTCCTCGTAGTCGACCTCGAGGGCCTCGGCCGCGTCCTTGGCCTGGGCATAGGTCTCGGCCACGACGACCGCGACGCGGTCGCCCACATAGCGGGCCTTGCCCTGGGCCAGCAGCGGATGCGGGCCCATCTTCATGGGCGAGCCGTCCTTGGACTTGACCAGCCAGCCGCAGACGAGATTGCCCAGCTTGTCGGCCGCCACGTCCTCGCCGGTCAGGACGGCCAGGACCCCCGGCAGCCCCGTCGCCGACGCCTTGTTGATGCCCTTGATGCGGGCATGCGCGTGCGGCGAGCGCACGAAGCAGGCGTAGGTCTGGCCGGGCTGGTTGATGTCGTCGGTATAGTGGCCCCGGCCCGTGATGAAGCGCTGGTCCTCCTTGCGGACGACGCGGGCGCCAATGCCTTTCTCGGCCATGTTCAGGCCTCCCTGGTTCCTTATTCGGCTGCCTTGGCGACGCCCCGCATGTTGGCGGACGCCGCCAGGATCGCCTTGACGATGTTGTGGTAGCCCGTGCACCGGCAGAGATTGCCCTCGAGCCACTCGCGAACCTCGTGCTCGCTCGGGTCCGGGTGCTTCTGCAGCAGGTCGGCGGCGCTCATGATCATGCCGGGCGTGCAGAAGCCGCACTGCAGGCCGTGATGCTCGCGGAACGCCTCCTGGATCGGGTGGAGCTGGGCGCCGTCGCTCATGCCCTCGATCGTCTTGACCGTGGCACCGTCCGCCTGGACGGCGAGCATGGTGCAGGACTTGACCGAGTTGCCGTCGACATGGACGACGCAGCAGCCGCACTGGCTGGTGTCGCAGCCGACATGAGTCCCGGTGAGACCGAGCTGATAGCGCAGGAACTCGACCAGCAGGGTGCGCGACTCGACCTCGCCGCCGACCTGCTTGCCGTTGACCGTCATCGACACCTTCATGGTACAGCACCTCCCAGCGCCAGCGGCTGATCCCGGCCTCGCCGTGCCCCGGCGAGCCCTCGACTTGCAGCGCGACGCGTCAATTCCGACGTCGCGAGAACCTAGGTGAGGGCCGACACCCCGTCAACGCGAGCCCGGGGCCGCCGGCCCCGGCCATCCGTGTGTCAGGCGCAGGCCCGCAGCAGGCCGAACAGGACGACGATGAGGACCACGATCGTCCCGACCCACACCAGCGGGTTCTGGGACAGGCCGCCCCGCCCGGCCGATGGCGGGGGCTGGGACGGCCGTGGGGGCTGTGCCGCCCCGGCCATGATGCCCGGAGGGATGACCGCCTCGGGCGGTGGCGCCGGCATCCCGGACGATGGCACGGACAGCGGCATCTCAGCGGCGACTGCTCCCACCGCGTCCGGGGCTGCCGGCGTCTCGGCCGCCACCGTCGGCTCGAGCTCGGGTGCCACGGGCGCTGCGACCGGGATTGCCGCTCCGCCCACGATCTCGGAAAAGCGCCCGAAGAAGTCGTCGGCCATCTTCTTGGAGGTGCCCTGGACGAGGCGGGAGCCGATCTGGGCCAGCTTGCCGCCGACGTCGGCCTTGGCCTCGTAGCGGAGGAGCGTGATGCCGCCTTCTTCCTCGGTGAGGCGCACGGTGGCGCCGCCCTTGGCGAAGCCTGCCGCACCCCCCTTGCCTTCGCCGCTGATGGTGTAGCTCTCCGGCGGGTTGAGGTCGCCCAGTGTCACCTTGCCCTGGAACCTGGCGCTCACCGGCCCGACCTTGGCGCGCACCGTCGCCTCGAGCTCGGTGTCCGAGACCTTGTCGAGCGTCTCGCAGCCCGGGATCGCCTGCTTCAGGATCGCCGGATCGTTGAGCGCCTCCCAGACCCGCTGGCGGGGTGCTGGGATGCGGTACTCGCCCGTCATGTCCATGAGGTGTCTCCCCGCTCGTTGAGCAACCGGCCTCGGGTTCCAGTCTCCCGCCGTTTCCCGGCCTCTACACGCTGCGGCGGCGACCGGCAAGGACGGCATGGCCGCGCCCGTGGACAGCCGGGGCCGGGTGGCGGATAACCGGATCGGCCGCGCGTCGGCAAAGGAGAACAGCCATCGTCAAGGCCCATCTGATCGACATGGACGGCGTCCTGGTGCATGGCCGGCGCCCGATTCCGGGGGCGGGAGCCTTCATCGAGCGGCTGCGTGCCGCGGGAGCGCCCTTCCTGCTGCTCACCAACAATTCGCGCCTGACGCCCCGGGACCACGCGACGCGCCTCAACGAGGTCGGCATCGACATCCGGGAGAACGAGATCTTCACGGCGGCGCTCGCCACGGCCCGCTTCCTCCGCCAGCAGCGCCGGGGCGCCTCGGTCTTCGCCATCGGGGAGCCCGGCCTTTTCCGGGCGCTCGAGGAGTTCGGGCTCCGTCGGGTGGACAAGGCCCCCGACTATGTCGTGCTGGGCGAGACCGATACCCTGAGCTTCGAGGCGCTGACCCAGGCCGTCCGCATGGTGATGGCCGGCGCCCGGTTCATCGCGACCAACCCCGACGTCAACGGCCCGACCGAGACCGGCATCGTGCCCGGCTGCGGCGCCTTCGCCCAGACGATCGCCGCGGCCGCCGGCGTCAAGCCCTACTTCGTCGGCAAGCCCAACCCCCTGATGATGCGGGAGGCGCTGGATCAGCTGGGGGTCCGTGCGGCGGACGCGGTGATGGTCGGCGACCGGATGGATACGGACATCGTGGGCGGCACCGAGGCCGGCATGGAGACGACGCTCGTCCTGACGGGGGTCACCCGCGAGGACCAGGTCGAGCGCTGGCCCTACCGGCCGACGCGGGTCCTGGCCTCGGTGGCCGAGATCGTGCCGTGAGCGCGCCCTCGCCCGCAGGCCCTGCCACCGTCGCCTATGTCGGCCACGGCGAGGACAGCGACATCCACGTTCTCGGGCTCGACCCGGCGACCGGTGACCTCCGCGCCGTGCAGCAGGTGACGGTGCCGGGCATCGTCAAGGGCGGCAGCTCCATGCCGCTGGCAGTGAGCCCGGATCGGCGCTTTCTCTATGCCGGGCTCAGGGGCGAGCCGCTCGTGGTCGCGACCCTGGGAATCGACGCGCTGACCGGGAGGCTCTCCTATCTCGGGTCCGCGCCCCTGGCCGACAGCATGGCCTCCATCGCGACCGACCGCAGCGGCCGGTTCCTGTTCAGCGCCTCCTATGGCGGCAACAAGATCGCCGTCAACCCGATCGGCCCGCAGGGCCTCGTCGGCCCGCCGCAGCAGGTCGTCCCGACCGAGCCCAAGGCCCATGCCATCATCCCCGACCCCGCCAACCGCTTCGTGCTCGCGACCAGCCTCGGCGGCGACATCGTCATCCAAAGCCGCCTCGATCCGGCGACCGGCACGCTCTCGCCCGGCACGCCACCCTCGACCCGGGTCCAGGCCGGCGCCGGCCCGCGGCACTTGGTCTTCGATCCGAGCGGCCGACACCTTTATGTGATCGGCGAGCTGGACGGCTCGATCACCGTCTTCGACTACGACGCCGCGACCGGCGGGCTGAGCTCGAAGCAGGTCGCGAGCGTGCTGCCCCCGGGCTTTTCCGGCACGCCCTCGGCCGCGGACATCCACCTCACGCCGGACGGCCGCTTTCTCTACGGCACGGAGCGCACCACCTCGACGCTGCGCGCCTTCGCGGTCGAGCCGGCGGGCGGGACCCTGACGCCCGTCGCCAGCTACCCGACCGAGGAAAAGCCGCGCGGCTTCGCCATCGACCCCGCCGGCCGCCATCTTCTGGCGGTGGGCCAGCTCTCCGACCACCTGACCTGCTACCGGATCGACCCGAGGAGCGGCGAGCTGGCCGAGGCCGCCGGCATCGGAGTCGGCCGGAACCCCAACTGGGTCGAGATCGTCAGCCTGCCCTGACCCTCACCGCCCGAGGCAGGCGGCGGCGCAGGCGTCGAGGATCGCGTCGGTGTCGATGCGGTGGAGGGCGTAGAGGTCGGGGATGTCGGCCGACTGGCCGAAGCGGTCGACGCCCAGCGGCCGCACGCGCTGACCGCGCACCGCGCCCAGCCAGGAAAGGGTCGCCGGGTGGCCGTCGAGCACGGTCACGAGCGCCGCGTCCGGGGCCAGCGATGCCAGCAGCCCGGCCGCGTGGCTCCGGGCTCCGTTGAGGCGCCAGTCGGCGTGGAGCCGGTCGGCCGAGGTGACGGCCAGGAGGCCCGCCTCGGGGATGTCCTCGAGCAGCGCCTCGTGGGCCGCCAGCGCCTCGGGCGCCACGGCGCCGGCGAAGGCGAGGGCGAGGCTGCAGCCGGGAGCGGGGCGGCGCAGCCAGTAGGCGCCACGCAGGATCTCGGCCTCGAGCCGGGCCGTCATCTCCCGCTCGGGCTGGGCCAAGACCCGCGTCGAGAGGCGCAGATAGACCGAGCCGCCTTCCGGGTCCTGGAGGTGGGCGAAGGCCCAGCGCATGGTCACCGCGACCTCGTCGGCGAAGGTCGGCTCGAAGCTCGTGAGGCCGGGCTGGGACATGCCGATCAGCGGCGCATTGATCGACTGATGGGCGCCGCCCTCGGGCGCCAGCGTGATCCCCGAGGGCGTCGCCACCAGGAGAAAGCGGGCGTCCTGGTAGCAGGCATAGGTCAGCGCATCGAGGCCGCGGGCGATGAAGGGATCGTAGAGCGTGCCCACCGGCAGCAGCCGCGCGCCGAACAGGTCGCCGGCGAGGCCGAGGCTGGCGAGAACGAGAAAAAGATTGTTCTCGGCGATGCCGAGCTCGAGATGCTGGCCGGTGCGGCTCTGCCGCCAGATCGTGGGCGAGGTCACCTGCTCGGCGCGGAAGACGTCCTCGTGGTCGAGCCGGTTGAAGACGGCGCGCCGGCTGACCCAGCCGCCGAGATTGGTCGAGACGGTGACGTCGGGCGAGGTCGTGACGATCCGCTCGGCCAGCGGGAGGTCGCTCTTGCCGAGCTCGCCCATGATCCGCCCGAAGGTCTCCTGGGTCGAGGCCTGGGCGACCTTCCTCCCGGCCGACAGGGCCGCCGGAACGGGCACGGTCTCCGGCCGGAAGCGCTCGGTGCGGGTCCTGTAGGGCACGCGCTCGATGAACCGCTCGAGCGTCTCGATGCCGAGATCGAGGCCCGCCACCTTCGACCATTCCTGGCCCTCGGCGATGCCGTGGGCGGCGCGGAAGGTCGCCATCTGCTCGACGTTCATGAGGCCGGCGTGATTGTCCTTGTGGCCGGCGAAGGGCAGGCCCCAGCCCTTGACCGTGTACGCGATGAAGCAGTGCGGGCGGTCGTCCCGGACGCCCCGGAAGGCCTCGAGCACGGCCTGGATGTCGTGGCCGCCGAGATTGGTCATGAGCTGGGCCAGGGACGCGTCGTCGTGGCTCTCCAGGATCTCCCGGATCGCCGCGTTGCGGCCGAGGTCGCTCTCGAGATGCGCCCGCCAGGCGGCACCGCCCTTGAAGGTGAGGGCGGCGTAGAGGTCGTTCGGGCAGGCGTCGATCCAGTCCCTGAGCGCCTCGCCGCCCGGCCGGGCGAAGGCCGCCTGCAGTTTCTTTCCGTATTTGATCGTGACGACGGTCCAGCCCACCGCGCCGAAGAACTGCTCGATCTTGGCGAACAGCTTCTCGGGCACGACCCGGTCGAGGCTCTGGCGATTGTAGTCGATGACCCACCAGAGATTGCGGACGTCGTATTTCCAGCCCTCGAGCAGGGCCTCGTAGATGTTGCCCTCGTCGAGCTCGGCGTCGCCGACGATGGCGATCATGCGGCCTTCGGGGCTCTCCTCGGGCACCAGCCCCCTGGCGCGGACGAGGTCCTGGGTCAGCGAGGCGAAGAGCGTCATGGCGGCGCCGAGGCCGACCGAGCCGGTCGAGAAGTCGACGCCGGTCGCATCCTTGGTGCGCGACGGGTAGGACTGGGCGCCGCCGAGCGCCCGGAATCGCTCCAGCCGCTCGCGCGTCTGGCGGCCGAGCAGATACATGGCGGCGTGGTAGATCGGGCTCGCGTGCGGCTTGACCGCGATCCGGTCGCCCGGCCGCATCACGTCGAAGAAGAGGGCCGTGAGGATGGTGGCGACGGAGGCGCAGGAGGCCTGGTGGCCGCCCACCTTGAGCTTGTCCCGCGAGGGGCGGAGATGATTGGCGTTGTGGATGGTCCAGCAGGCGAGCCACAGGAGCTTGCGCTCGATCGCCTCGAGCATGGCCAGCCGATCCTGCGCCGCGACCGACGTCCGCTGCAGGGTCTCCGCCATCGACGCCTCCCTCTAGGCTGCCAAGTCCTCCTCCGTGATGTACGCCGCGTCGAGCGCTCGGCCAATGTCCGCCTGAATGTCGGCGAGCGTCTCGAGGCCGACCGAGAGCCGGACGAGGCCGTCCGTGATGCCGAAGCGGGAGCGCTCCTCGGCCGAGTAGGTCGAGTGGGTCATGCTGGCCGGGTGCTGGACCAGGGTCTCGGCGTCGCCCAGGCTGACGGCGCGGGCGACGAGCGTGAGCGCGTCCATGAAGGCGCGGCCGGCCGCCACGCCGCCCTCGAGCTCGAAGGCGATCATGCCGCCGAAGCCCGCCATCTGCCGGCACGCCAGCTCGTGCTGCGGGAAGGAAGCGAGGCCGGGATAGAGGACGGAGACCACGGCGGGGTGCTGCTCGAGCTGGCTGGCCACCGCCATGGCGCTCTCCGAATGCCGGGCCATCCGCAGCTCCAGGGTCTTCAGGCCGCGCATCACGAGGAAGGCGTCGAGCGGCGACAGCACCGCGCCCGTCATGTCCTTGAGCCCGATCGAGCGGATGCGGGCGATGAGGCCGGCCGAGCCGATCACGGCACCCGCCATCAGGTCGCCGTGGCCGCCCAGATATTTGGTGGCCGAGTGGACGACGAGGTCGGCACCGAGCAGAAGCGGCCGCTGGAGGACGGGTGTGGCGTAGGTGTTGTCGACCATGACGAGAGCGCCGGCCGCGTGGGCGATGCGGCTCACCGCCTCGATGTCGACGAGGCGCATGTTGGGGTTGGCCGGCGTCTCGAAATAGATCAGGCGGGTCTTGGGGCCGATGGCGGCGGCGACGTTTTCCGGCCTTGTCATGTCGACGTGGCGCACGACGACGCCGAACCGCGCCAGGCCGTGATGGAAGAAGGCGAAGGTGCAGCCATAGAGCGTATGGTCGACGAGGATCTCGTCGCCGGGCTCGACCAGGCTCCACATGGCCGCGCTGATGGCGCCCATGCCGGAGGCGGTGGCGAGGGCCGCCTCGCCGCCCTCGAGGCTGGCGAGCCGGCCCTCGAGCAGCGCCAGCGTCGGGTTGCCGAGCCGCGTATAGACATAGCCCTCCTCGGTGCCGCCGAAGCGGCGGCCGCCGCTGGCTGCGTCGGGAAAGGCGAAGGTGGAGGTGAGGTAGACCGGCGGGGTCAGGGCGCCCTGGTGGGCGAGGGGGTCATAGCCCTCGTGGATGGCGCGCGTGGCGAAGCCGAGCTGCGGGTCGGACGACATGGACATGCTCCCTTCTCGATGGGCCGCATGATCGCCCGGGAAGGCAGGGCATGTCCTTGCGAAGTGCGTTGGCGTTCGGGCACCCGACGCAATATCGTGCCTCGACGGGCGCGTTGGAGGGCGGAATCGTGCTGGATCTCGATCGGATCGACCGGAAGATCCTGGCGGCGCTCCAGGACGACGGACGGCTGACCAATGTCGAGCTCGCCGACCGCGTCGGCCTCTCGCCCTCGCCCTGCCTGAGACGGGTGCGCCGACTCGAGGAGTCGGGCGTCATCCAGGGCTACCGGGCGACCCTCGACCGGCAGCGCCTCGGCCTCGGGCTCACCGCCTTCGTCAGCATCCGGATCGACCTGCATCAGGAGGAGCGCGAGCGCGCGGTCGAGACGGCGATCCGGGCGATCCCGGAGGTCGTCTCCTGCCACCTCGTCTCGGGCGAGAGCGATCTGCTGCTGGAGGTGGTGCTGCCGGACCTCGCCGCCTATGAGCGCCTGCTGCTCGGGCGGCTTCTGAAGATTCCGGGTGTCAAGGACGTGCGCACCAGCTTTGCGGTGCGGCGCGTCAAGCCGACCTCGCCGCTGCCGCTCGGCCATCTCGACATCGGGGAAGGATAGGCCCTGGGCAGGAACGGGAGCCCGTCACTGCGCCTCCTTGGCGCCCTCCACCTTGCCGTCCTCGGGACGCCGCGCCTTGGGGTCGGACCGATAGGGGGCCTTCCATTTCACGCGCGACGATGCGTTACGGCTGTTGGCCTTGTCGCCGAACTTCTTGAGGCAGCGAAGGACGTTGTCTTGCACGGATAGAGCCATCACGCACCTCTCGACTGAGCTTCATCGTCTGCCGAGGCGATCATCCGCCTCGTGTCTGCAACGGTCCCCCGCGACGCTGACCGACCACGAGGGCGCGGATCGTCTCAGCCCTCGATCGGCCCCTCCGTCCGCAACTTCGCGACATGGTCAATAGTCCTTTATATTTTGAAACACGGTGGCCTAAATTCAAGAGCTTGCTCAAAAAAAATCCACATTGACAAAGAATGGGCAAAGTTCTCAATATAGAAAGTTGAGGTAGCCGGGTCGGGCAAGAATTTGGCACCGCCCGGCCATCGGTCGATTTTTCCAAGCGCATCCTACAAGTTGGCGACGACAAGGGCAAGCGGTGGCGTGGGACGCGCCGGAGTCCGGTACTCGCCGACGAGGATCGCGAGGTCTCGCCTCTCGACCAAGGCAGGTCGAGAGCGACTGGACGCCATCTGAGGAACGCCGTGGCGCAGAATGCTTTGCGGCGGCCGATCGGCCGGTCGCGATGCCCAGCGGCGACGCCGTTTCTTTATCGACGGGCGACCCGAGACCTCGATCAACGAGCGGGCTTTGGGAGTGAGGCGCGTCGGAGTCGAAGAGACTGCCTCGAAACGGTCGGGGCGGCAGCCACGGAGACGAGAGATGAGTACCAAGCAATCCATCGGGCAGCGCTGGGAGAGCTATCGGCCGACGAAGACCCTTCTGTTCTGGTCGTGCGCCGGATGCGCAGTTGCGACGATCGTCGTCGGCTTCGCCTGGGGCGGCTGGGTGACGGGCGGCACGGCCCGCACGATGGCCCAGGATGCGGAATCCGGCGGGCGTTCGGAGCTGGCGGCGGCCGTCTGCGTCGATCGCTTCAAGGCATCGAGCGATGCTCCCGCCCAGCTGGTCGCGCTCAAGAAGCTCGACAGCTGGAGCCGTAGCGGCTTCATCGAAAAGGGCGGCTGGGCGACGATGCCCGGCAAGGTCGACGCCGGCGACGGGGCTGCGAGGCTCTGTGCCGACAAGCTGGCTCTCCTCGAGATCCCAGTCGCGGCGACGGCAGAGGCTCAGCCGACCCCTGCGACGGCGGTGGCTCAGTAAGACCTTTTTGGCGGCTTCCTCGACACCGTCATCGCCAGAACGCGATGGCGGCTCGAGGGCCTCTGCCGAAGAAAAAGCCCCGGCTCGACCTGCTGCGGAAAGCATGGCCGAAGCATTCGAGATCGCCCCGAGCACACTCGGCAGGACGCCCCGCTTGCGCGAGAAGCACCATCTCTCCTTCGCTGTCAGGATGAGGTTCCGCGCTGCCATGAAGCTCGGCGCGCTGGCCGGCGCCGCTCTTGCCCTGTTCGTGATCTCCAGCGCCGCGAGACACACGGATTTCGGCGATGTCACGGCCGTGCAGAGCCTCGTCGGCTGTTCCTTCGTCATCGCCGCGGCGCTGGTCCTGCTGCCTCCGGCCCTGGTCAGCGGGCTCTGGTCGCTCGTCTACAGGCGCTATCGGGAGCGTTGGGAGTGACCGGCGGGCGACGGGAAGACCACGACGTCCCGGATCGGGCCCGGGCGGGCAACCGCCGAGGCGACGAACGCTAAGGCGCGCAGTCCGGACCGGGTCGGGTAGGGGGCGGGCGCCTCCCCTCGTCCACCAGCGTGCGGCGCCGGGAGGTCCGAGATCGGCTTGAACATCCGGCGGTAGGCGCCGGGCGTCAAACCGGTGCAGCGTTTGAACAGCCGGCGGAAGAAGGCCGGATTGTCGTAGCAGACGTCCGTCGCGGTCTTGAACCGTCGCTTCAGGCTGCGCTCGGGGATGCTCGCACGCCCTGACGACGGCCGCGACGGCATGCGGCTCCCATCAATGGCCGGGACGGCAGCGCTGCGGCCGGGACGATCGCGGCGATCAGGGCGGACAAGCGTCTCGCCGAGCTCCGGTTCCGGGTCCGCAACAGGTGGATCAGTGACGGCGAGAACCGCTCGACCATCCGCGACTTCTACGTCGCCGGTCAGAAGGACACATCGCGGACTTCTGCATTCGAGTTCACCAATGGCGAGCCGCCGGTCCTGCTCGGCGACAACGAAGGAGCCAACCCGGTCGAATTCCTGCTGCATGCGCTGGCGGGCTGCGCTGGCGGACCTCGTCCGCGGCAAGCTCGAGGGCAAGCCCCTCCCGGTGAAGACCGGCGCCCAGCGCCGCGCCGGCTACTGTCGCTATCGAGACCAATACTTCGGAGATGATCTCCTCGAGATCGGCGACCTTGGACGGAACAGCGTCGCCGGGCAGAGACGGCTGCTCGGAACCGGGGCGCCGCCCGGGACGGTCAGCCCTTGGTGCTTTTCCGACGACCGCGGGCCTTTATCGGCTCGGGTGCCGGAGCCGCTGCAACGACCTTCCTCGGTCGGCCGCGCTTGCGAGGCGGGGGGCTCTCCACCGGCGCCGCTGCAGGCTCGGCCATGTCCTCGGCTACCTCGGGCTCGGACGTGGACCGCAATGCCTTGTCCGCCGGACGCAGGATCAGCGCTCCGCCTTTCACCTCGACATCGACATCCGATCCCGGCTTCAGGCCGAGTATCCGACGCACGCTCGCGGGCAAGGCCAGCCAGCCGTCCTCGCCGACACGGATTTTCGCCATAGGACATCCCTGCTCTGTCGCGGCGCCTGCGAAGATCCGAAAATGGCATCGCTGTCACGCCGCAGTAGAAAAGCACATACCGTTACTGGCCGGCCGCGCCAAGGACAAATACGGGGCTGGGCCACAGGTGGAGTGCGCGAGCGCTGCACGCTGAGGGGCGGAATTCGAGTGCCACGCGTCACTGTCGTTCCGAAAAATAGGCGCACATGGCATTTCCAGGCCATCGCCAGCACCAGACCGCAAGCTGCGGTCGGCAGCGCGCCGGGCTCGGTGTCGTCCATCCAACGGATCACGAAGGGCGCGAGCGAGATCCAGAACAACGAGAATAGATCGGCCCGCAGCGCTCTGCCGTCCACGCGCTCGGTGGCCTGCAGCATAGGATGATGATTGTTCCAGAAAATGCCCACATTGGCGAAGCTCAATAGATCGACCAGGAGCGTGGGCAGGCCGGCCATCAGCGCCGCGAGGAGCGGGCCCTGACATCGCCTGCAGCTCGGCAGGCTCGTTCCGCCTGTGCATCCCGTCCCGCCGCGCGGGCGAGGTCGACCGGCGGTGAGCTCGACCGAGATCGCATGGCGCCGCCGACCCCGATCCGGATGGCCGCCGCCGATGGTCCGGAGAAGGTATCCGCAGAAAAAGCTGCCGGACCGTTCCCGATCCAACCTCTCAAAGGTCGAAAAATCGCCTTCTATTCGGCCGGGCAACGGAGGGCCAGGTGTCATGAGGCCGAGCGCGTCGCTCGTCGTCGGGCTGGGCTTGGCGCTGCTGGCGGGCTGCGGCCCGACAGCGGAGGAGCAGGCGGAAATGGCGGCGGCGCAGCGAGCCAGCGATCAGGGCAAATGCGCGGGCTTCGGCTTCACGCCCGGCACCGACGCCTTCGCCCGCTGCATGATGCAGATCCCGACCCAGCGCGAAGCCCAGGCGGCCGCCGACTGTCGGGCGGCCGCGGCGCAGGCCGCTGCGGACCAACGGGCGAAGGACGCCGCAAAGGCTGCTGCCGATGCCGCCGACCAGGACGCCTGGGACAGGAAAACAGGCCAGGGCAAATATTCGTCCTCCTACTCGAGATCGACCACCTCATCCCCTTCGGAATCCTCGTCAGCGCCTCTGCCGAGCGCCGCGGCGATTCCCGGCATGGTATGCAGCGGCACCGGCGACGAGGCGACCTGCGACGCGCGCTAGCCGGTCGGCGGCTGAGGCGATATGTCGAGGGCGTAGGTTGGGCTCCCCGCAAGTCGACGGGATGTAACAATTCGACGTTCTTCTTCGCGGATGATTCCCGGTGGTGGAAACAATGTCAGTCCACGTCAGACAAATGAGGACAGCCATGAGGACGGCGCTGCTGTTGCCCCCTCTTCTCGTCATGTTCTGCGGATGCACGCTGACCCCCGAGCAGGAGGAATGGAACCGTGAGCATCACGTCTGGGACATCCCGCTGACGCCGCAAGCGGCGCCGGGCTCGACCTCGCCGTTCAACGACAAGACCTATGCCGATCCGAACTCCGCAGAGCGACACCGACGCTCAACAGCGCGCGGCGTACCAGCAGCACCAGAGGGATCAGGTAGAGCAGAGCAGGTCCGGCTCCTCTGAGCCTGATCTCAGCAAGATGACCTGTAGTGGAACCAGTAGCGCCGCCACGGGCGCCAACAGCGGGTCGCTGACGTCCAGCACGAGCTGCCACAACTGAAGAAAAAGGGCGCTCGTGGCATGGACGGTCGTCCGCGCGGCTGGTCGGGGCTACAAGGCCCGATGCCTTCGGACTCAGCCGGCCGGGCCATCGGCCGATGCAGCCGCAGGTCCCAGCGTCTCCCGGTCGCGCAGAACCCCGACTCTGGCCCCGGCGGCGGGCGATCGGCTACGCGGTCATGCGCTCCATGGCCCGGCGGGCGGCGAGCGCCGCGCTCGTCTCGTCGAGGCGCACGTCCGCATAGCCCAGCACCTCGCCGGCGGCGATGTCGCGCAGCAGCGGCACGCCGTGCGCGAGGCCGATCGGGAGGGCGCCCAGCGCCTGGCTCCGCACGGCCGGCATCAGCCTGCCCCAGACGGTGTAGCCCCCCTCCCCGTCCAGCATCTCGCCGGCCCGCAGCGGGCGCTTGGCCACCGCGGCGACGTCGCCTCGCCAGGCCTGCGAGGCGCCCGTGGCCTCGCCCCTCAGCGCCGCGTTGAGCACCGAGATCGAGAGCTCGAGGCCGATCAGGTGAAAAGGCTTGTACATCGAGGCGAAGCGGCCCGTCGCATCGGTCTTGAGCCCATATTGCCTGAAGCAGGCGGCGGCATAGTCGCTCGGCGCCTCGAGCACGACATAGACGCCCCAGCGGAGGTCCTTGAAGACCGGCCGGCCGTCGCGCTCGATCGAGGAGACAACCTCGACCTGGCCCCGATGCTCGAGCGTGCCGCCGACGCTGCGCGGACGGAGGATCTGCGCCAGATCGTCGACGCCGCAGGGCGGGAAGGCGAGGCCGTCCTCGGGCACCTCCAGGGCGCAGGCGTTGGCGATGGCCGCCATCTCGATCGCCGACTTGGTGCCGTCGAGAAAGGAGTTGAACATCTGCGGGTTCATGCCCGCCCGTTTCGCCTCCTCGGACGTCAGGCCGTAGTGCGTCCAGACATCGTCCGGCGTCACGCTGTGAAAGAGCGGCAGGTATTTGGTGCCCTTGCCGGCGGCCGCGACCGTGAATCCCGTGGCTCGCGCCCAGTCGACCATCTCGGCCACCAGCGCCGGCTGGTCGCCATAGGCCATCGAGTAGACGACACCCTTCTCCCGCGCCTTGGCAGCGAGCAGGGGGCCGGCCAGCACGTCGGCCTCGACATTGACCATGACCATGTGCTTGCCGGCCGCGATGCCCGCCTCGGCATGGGCGATGCCGGCGGCCGGGTTGCCCGTGGCCTCGATCACCACCTCGACCCGCTCGTCGGCGCAGGCCTCCCTGCCGCTCGGGACGAAGCGGGTGGCCGCGACCCGCGCCGCGTCCCAGCCGACGGAGCGGCACTGGGAGCGTGCGCGATCGGGATCGAGATCGGCGATCACCCTGACCTCGAGGCCGGGGATCGTCGGCACCTGGGCCAGGAACATCGAGCCGAATTTCCCGGCCCCGATCAGCCCCACGCCGACCGGCCGATCCATCGCCGCCCGAGCGGCCAGCTTCGCCATCAGGCTCATGGAATCAGCTCCCTGTCATGATAGCGGCGGCGCATCGGTCTCGAACGGGTTGATGAGATCGATACCCAGCTCCTGAAAGTGTCGGACGTTCCGCGTCGCCAGGCGCGCGCCGAAACGCACGGCGATGCTGGCGATCTGCGAGTCGCGCCACTCGATCGTCCTCTTGCGCTCTCGCGCCGTCATCCCGAGGCGGCCCCAGGCACGGGCGCAGCGAGCGTCGAACGCGAGGATGCGGTCCTTGAACATTACATCCTCCAGCTCGTCGCACCAGGTGAGCAGCCGCTCGCGCAGGGCGGGCTCGGGACAGGCATGGGCACCAAGGTCGATCTCGCCGAGGCCGATGCTGGTGAGATAGAGCGCCGCCGGATCCTGTGTCGCGAACCACTCGACGACAGCAGGGCTCGGTCGGCGCTTCACCAGCTCCGAGACGACATTGGTGTCGATGATGATCACCGCTACTCGCCGAGGTCGATCGGCCTTACCGGGCCACTTCGAACCCCGCCTTCGAGATCGATGTCGGCCAGCCCGAGCTCACCACCCCGACGGAAGAACGTGAGAAGCTCGGAGGCCGACGGAACGGGCCCATGGAGAGCGCTCTCGAGGATAAGACGATGCTCTGCCTCGGCGGAGCGGCCATGACGCTTGGCGCGCTCCTTCAGGTCCTGAACAAGCTTGTCATCGACCTGTCGAACAATCAGGGTTGCCATGGCCATTCCTCGCTCGACACTGCTATCATTCTGATAGCCTATCGCCGGGCAGCCGTCAACGCCGTGGCTATCCGCCTCCCTTCGGCAGCTACTCCGCTGCCAGCCGGTGCGCGCGTGCGTAGCGCAAAAGGCCGTCCCCGGCGCCCGGCTCGATCGGGGTGAAGTCCTGGTGCGCGATCCAGGCCGGCCGGGTCGGCTTCCTGATGTGGTTCGAGCAGGCGTTGAGCGTCAGATAGACGATCTTCCGGGGGTAGGGGGTCATGTTCGGCGGCGAGGCGTGGACGAGATTGCCGTGGAACATCAGCACCGAGCCGGGCCGGCCGGTCGGGGCCACGATGCCGCCCTTGTGGACGAGGCCGGTGATGGTGTCGTTGTCGAGGGTCCAGAGCGGGTAGGAGGTCGTGGCCAGATCGTGGCCGGCGGCGAGGACCCCCTGCTTGTGGCTCTTCGGGATGAACATGAGGGGCCCGTTGACGGCCATGACCTCGTCGAGGAAGACCGCGATGTTCATGGCCCGGGGCTCGGGCATGCCGTCGTCCCTGGCCCAGGTGCCGTAGTCCTGGTGCCACTGCCAGAGCTCGCCGTCGAACGCCGCCTTCGCGTTGATCTTGAACTGGTGCATGTAGACGGGCTCGCCGAAGAGCTGCTGCACCGGCAGGATCAGGCGGGGGTCGCGCCCGAGAATGCCGAAAGCCTCGTTGTAGGTGTGCGCGGCGAAGGCGGTGCGCGGTGCGCCGGACTTCTCCCGCCAGACCTCTTCCCGGCTCGTCCCGTAGATCGTCTCCGCCTCGCTCCTGAGGATCTCCACCTCGTCCTCGGCGAAGCAGCCGGGCATGAACAGAAAGCCCTGCTCGTCGAACTCGCGGAGCTGCTCGGGTGAAAGAAGCATCGTCAGCCTCCTTGCTGCTGGATGTCGGGCTGCGCCTCAGGCAGCGGCTGCCGCAGCCTCCAGTCGGCGCGCGGTTTCCTCTCCTGCCTGCTCGGTGTGCCTGCGTGCTGCGGCCGCGGCATCGGCGGCGTCACCGGCGAGGATCCGCTCGAGAATGAAGGCGTGCTCGGCCCACACCCGGGATCGCGTGCGCCCGTCACTCAGCGAGGCCGCCATCGCCCGCATCAGGTGCGGCCACTGCGCATGCACCGTCTCCTCGATGGCCGGATTGCCGGAGAGCCGGTGGATGGCAGCATGGAAGGCCACGTCGGCGCGCACGAACGCGGCCACACCGTCCCCCTGACCCAGCATCTGCCCGGCCGCCAGGGCATCGAGCGCTGCCCGCCGCTCCGGCTCCTCCGCCGTCCCGTCGGCGACCCGAGCAGCAGCCAGTTCCGCCGCCAGCCCCTCGAGCGCCGTGCGGACCTGATAGAGCTGGCGCACGCGGCTGGCCCGGATAGGCGCCACCTCGAGGCCGCGCTTGCCGCTCTCGACCAGAAGGCCCTGGCGCTTGAGGAGCTGGAGCGCGTGGCTCACCGGCTGCCTCGAGACCCCCAGCCGCTGGGCCAGCGCCTCCTGCCGCACGGGCCGCCCGGCCGGCAGCGCGCCGTCGATGATCGCCTCGAGCAGCCGCTCGTGGACGGCGTCGATCAAGGCGGGTTGGGGCGTCAGAGGCAGCATCGGGTCCGTTACGACATTCCGAATTCGGAATTCGATCTAGCTCCATCGCCGCCGCCATGCAAGCCTCGGCAGGGGAAGGTCACGTGAAGCGGCCTTCATCGCGTCTGCCGGCGATGGTAAGGGTCGGACGAACAGGGGGCGGAGCGTGCCATGAGCGAGGAGCGGCGGGACACGGTGGGCGGCGTCGGGATCGCCCCCGCCTCGCAGGAGGCGGCCGAGGCCCTGGCGCGCAAGGTCCGAGCGCTGGCGGAGACCCTGCCTTTCGGCACGGAGCCCCTGGACTTCATGACCGCCCTCGAGGCGGAGGGCGAAGCCGACGCGGAGGAAGGGCCGTGACGCCGGCCGAGATCCTCGAGCTCGGCGTGGCCGATCTGGCGCGCCGCATCCGCGAGGGCGACGTCACCTCGGTGGCGGCCACGACGGCGAGCCTCGACGCGCTGGAGGGCCGCGGCCCGGGTCTCAACGCGGTCGTCCGCCTCCATCGCGAGGAGGCCCTGAGGGAAGCCGCTGCCGCCGATGCCGAGCGCCGTGCCGGCATGCTGCGGGGGCCGCTGCACGGGGTCCCGCTCGCCCACAAGGACATGTTCCATCGCGCCGGCCGGCTGAGCGAGATGGGCACGACCATCTTCAAGGGCCATGTGTCGACGGTGACGGCGACTGTGCTGCAACGGCTCGACCGGGCGGGTGCCATCGACATCGGCCGCCTCAACATGGTGGAGTTCGCGCTCGGCATCACCGGCCACAACCCGCACACGGGCCATCCGCGCAATGCCTGGGGCCGGAAGCTCGCGTGACCGGCGGCTCGACCAGCGGCGGGGCCACCTCGGTGGCGGCGCGCCTCGCCTTCGCCACGCTCGGCTCCGATACCGGCGGCTCGATCCGGATCCCCTCCAGCCTCTGCAACCTCGTCGGCATCAAGGCCACCTATGGCCGGGTGAGCCGCTGGGGCTGCATGCCGCTCTCCTCCTCGCTCGACCATATCGGGCCGCTGGCGCGCTCGGCCGAGGACTGCGCCCTGATCCTGGGCGTGATCGCCGGCCAGGACCCGAACGACCGCTCGACCAGCGCCCGCGCCGTTCCCGACTATGGTCGGGCCTTGGGACCGAGCCTGCCCGGCGTCAGGATCGGCATTGCCCGCTTCGCCGGCGAGCAGGCCATCGACGCCGCCATCGATCGTCTGATGGGCGAGGCGATGGCGGCCCTCCGCTCGCTCGGTGCCAGGACCGAGGAGCGGCCGCTCCCGCCTCTCGACCCCCTGAACGCGGCGCGCCGGGTGGTGATGCTGGCCGAGGCCACGACCTTCCATCGCGAGCTGATCCGGAGGCGGCGGAGCCGAGTACAATCCGGAGACCCTCAACCGCATGGAGCCGGGCTTCGCGCTCTCGGCCGACGACTATCTGGCCGCGACGGCGGCGCGCGGCCCGCTCCTGCGGGCGTTCTGCCGGGATGTTTTCGGCACTGTCGACATCCTGGCGTTGCCGAGCTGCCCCGTTCCGGCACCGACGATCGCCGAGACCGATACGGGCGGCGATGCGCGCTTCGTCGCCGTGGCGAATGCCATGGGGGCGCTGGTCGGACCTTTCAACTATCTGGGGCTGCCGGCGTTGAGCGTGCCGATGGGCTTCGACGGCAACGGGATGCCGGTGGGCCTGCAGCTCGTCGGGCGGCCCTTCGCCGAAGGCCGGCTGCTCCAGGCGGCGCACGCCTTCGAGCAGGCCAGCGGCTGGACGAGGCGGCGCCCGCATCCGGGGTGACCCGGTGCGCGCCGCCCGCCCGATGGCCACCTATGCCCGGGCCGGCCTCACGCCCGAGGTCCGGGGCATCCTCCTCACGCTCTTCGCCATGGGCTGCTTCGGCTCGATGGACGGCATCAGCAAGGTGCTGGTCCAGCACTATCCGGCACCCCTGGTCCTCTGGCTGCGCCACCTGCTGGCGGTGCCGATCGTCCTGCTGCTGCTCGGGCGGCGCACACCGCTGCGCCGTCGGCTGGTCAGCCGGGCGCCGTTCCTGCAGCTCCTGCGCGCAACGATCCTGGCCGTCGAGATGGGCCTCGTGCTCGTCGCCTTCCGCCGGATGCCGCTCGCCGACGTGCAGGCGATCCTCGCGGTGACGCCGCTCGTCGTCACGGCGCTCTCGGTGCCCGTCCTGGGCGAGCGGGTCGGCTGGCGGCGCTGGCTCGCCGTCGTCGTCGGCTTCGCCGGCGTGCTCGTCATGCTCCGGCCGGGGCTCACCACCGTTCATCCGCTGGCGCTGCTCGTGCTGCTCTGTGCCGTCATGTACGCGCTCTACAACGTGCTGACGCGCCGGGTGGTGCGCGTCGACACGGCGGAGACCAGCTTCACCCTCCAGATCCTGATCGCGGCCGGGATCCTGACCCTGGTGGGGCCGTTCTACTGGGCGCCCCTGTCGGCGTTCCAGTGGCTGCTCGTCTCGGGGCTCGCGGCCTTGGGGGCGCTCGGCCACTATTGTCTCGTCCGGGCCCTGACGCTGGCGCCGGTTGTCGTGGTGCAGCCATTCACCTACACGCTTTTGCTGTGGGAGGTGGTCATCGGCTATCTTGTCTTCGGCGACCTGCCCGACCGCTTCACCGTCATCGGCGTGCTGGTGGTGGCGGGCGCCGGGATCTACGCCGTCTGGCGCGAGCATCGGGTCAAGCAGTCTTTGGCAATTCTTCCGTCGGATCGCGCATGAGCAAGCATCAGGGTCTCGTCATCGTCGTCGAGTTCAAGATCAAGCCCGGCTCCATGCCGGCCTTCCTCGAGGCCATCACGCGTCACGCACGGACGACGCTCGAGAGCGAGCCCGGCTGCCTCCAGTTCGACGTCGTCGAGGACCCCGGCGACCCGAACAGCATTTTTCTCTATGAGGTCTATGCCGACGAGGCCGCCTTCGCGGCCCATGGGGAAACGCCCTATCTCGCCCGCGTGCTCGAGGCCACGGCCGATCTCGTCCTGAGCCGCTCCCTGCGGAAGCTGGCACGGCTGAGCCACCCGGAGAAGACCCGCAGCACCGCCGCCACCGCCGGCAAGGTCCTGGTGGCCCCCGCGCACCTTGCGCACCGGCCGGAGCTCCTGAGGCCGCTCGGGACGGCCGGCCTCGAGCTCGTCCTCAACCCCTTCGAGCGGACCCTGAGCGCCGCCGAGCTCGCGGGGCTCCTCCCGGGCGTGGTCGCGACACTGGCCGGCAGCGAGCCCTACACCGAGGCGGTTCTCTCCCAGGCTCCCGACCTCCGCGTGGTGGCACGCCTGGGCGTCGGCCACGATGCCATCGACCTGCGCGCGGCGACGCGCCACGGCGTGGCCGTCGCGATGGCCTTCGGCACCAACCACGAGCCGGTCGCCGACATGGCCTTCACGCTGATGTCGGCCGTCACCCACCGCCTGCTCGACTATCACCGGCGGGTCGAGACCGGGGCCTGGGGGCCGCTGTTCCACGGCCGCCTGCACGGCACCACGATCGGCATCGTCGGCTTCGGCCGGATCGGCCGGGCGGTGGCCAAGCGCTGCCAGGGCTTCAACATGGAGATCCTGGTCGCCGATCCGGTGATGGACGCCGATACCGTGGCCCGGCTCGGCTGCAGGCTGCTGCCGCTCGAGGAGCTTCTGGCGAGCGCCGACATCGTCTCCTTGCACGCGCCGCTGACGCCCGAGACGGCGCGGCTGATCGACGGACGCCACCTCGCCCTGATGCAGCCGCATGCCGTGCTCATCAACACGGCCCGGGGCGGCCTGGTCGACGAGGCGGCCCTGGTGGCAGCGCTCGAGGGCGGACGGCTCGCGGGCGCCGGGCTCGATGTGTTCGCGGCCGAGCCGCTGCCCGCCGACTCGTCCCTGCGCCGGCTGCCCAACGTCGTCATGACCCCGCACGTCGCGGGCTCGAGCGAGTGGTCGATCGGCTCGATGACGCGCCGGGCCGTCGAGAGCATCCTCACCGTGCTGCGCGGCGAGGACCCCGGCAGCGGGCTCGTGCTCAATCCCGAGGTGCTGAAGGCGGGACGTCCGGCCGCCACGGTTTGACAGCCCCGGAGGCCGGTGCTAGGCGCCCGGGCGGATGGTTCTGCGCGATTCACCCAGGCCATGGCCACGACGATCCTCGACCAGGCCGGCACCGGCCGGCCCGTTCCCATTCACGGCGAGGAGGCGTTCGCCGCGATGCGGCGCGCCGGCCGGCTCGCGGCCATGACGCTCGACCATCTCACGCCCTTCGTGCAGGTCGGGGTCGCGACCGGCGAGCTCGACCGGATCATCGAGGCGTTCATGCACGAGCATGGCGGCGTGTCCGCGACCATCGGCTATCGCGGCTACCCCAAGGCCTCCTGCATCTCGGTCAACCACGTCGTCAACCACGGCATCCCGAGCGACGACAAGAAGCTCGTCTCGGGCGACATCCTCAACGTCGATGTCACGGTGATCCTGGACGGCTGGCACGGCGACACCAGCCGCATGTACGCCGTCGGCGACCGGGTGTCGGTCAAGGCGCAGAAGCTGATGGACGTGACCTTCGAGGCGATGTGGGCGGGCATCCACGCCGTCCGCCCGGGCGCCACGCTCGGCGATGTGGGGCACGCCATCCAGACCGTGGCCGAGGGCAACCGCTTCTCGGTCGTCCGCGACTTCGTGGGCCATGGCGTGGGCCGGGTCTTCCACGACGCGCCCGAGGTCAAGCATTTCGGCAACCGCGGCGAGGGCCTGGTCCTGGCGCCGGGCATGATCTTCACGATCGAGCCCATGATCAACGCCGGACGGCACGAGGTGAAGATCCTGGCCGACGGCTGGACCACGGTGACGCGCGACCGCTCCCTCTCGGCCCAGTTCGAGCATACGGTGGGCGTCACCGAGGGCGGCGTCGAGGTCTTCACCCTCTCGCCCGCCGGCTACGAGAAGCCGCCCTACCCGGTCTGACGCTCCGGCTCCCGTGCCACGCCCGGGGTCGCCTCGACCTCGGCCCGCAGCCAGTCCCGGAAGCGGACGACCCGTGTGTCCTGGGCCTTCTCGGGCCGGGTCACCACGAAATAGGCATGATCGGCGGCGAGGCTCAACCTGAAGGGCTGGACCAGGACGCCGGCCGCCAGGTCGAGCTCGATGAAGCCGCTATACCCCATGGCGACGCCCAGCCCCTCGGAGGCGGCGGCGAGCGTCAGGCTGCAATCGCTGAAATAGAGGTTGGAGACGGGGCTGAGGCCGCCCACGCGCGCGGCCGCGAGCCAACGTTCCCAATCGGGGTCGCGCTCGGTGTGAATGAGGGTGTGGGCCGCGAGGTCGGCCGGATCGCGCAGGGGCGGCCCCTGCTCGAGGAGCCGCTTGCCGACGACAGGGGTGATCCGCGGCCGCAGCAGGAGGTCGACCTGGAGATCGGGCCAGCCGCCGTCGCCATAGCGCAGGCCGATATCGGCCTCGTCCCGGCGGAGATCGACCGCGCGCGCCGACGGCATCAGGGCGAGCGGGATCTCGGGAAAAGCGAGGCGGAAGCGGTGCAGGCGCGGCATCAGCCAGCGGGCGGCGATGCCCTGGCTCAGGGAGACGACGAGCGGCCGGCGCCGGTCCTGCTGGCGCAGCTCGGACGACGCCCGGTCCATCAGGTCCAGGGCTTGGCTGAGCGACGGGAGGTAGCGCTCGGCGGGTGCGGTCAGCCCGACGCCGCGCGCTCGGCGGACGAAGAGCGGCTGGCCGAGCTCGGCCTCGAGCGCCCGGATCTGATGGCTGATCGCCGCATGCGTGACGTTCAGCTCGGCTGCAGCCCGCGTGAGGCTGCCGAGCCGCGCGGCTGCCTCGAAGGCCCGCATGCCGCGCAGCGAGGGTAGATGCCGTCCCATGGCCGATCCACAAGATTTTCTAACAGATGGCGCGAGAAAGATGCGTTTGTCCGACGCGCACTGCCAAGCCATCTATATGGGCATCGACAAGGGATTTCCAGCGATGCCCACCGCAATCAGCCGTGCTCTCAGCCTCTGTCATGCGATTTTTTCTGGTAGCTCCCCCTTCACGCCGGGTGAGCGGCGGCGCCAGATGACGGGGCTGATGGCAGGCCCACCCTTCATGAGCGACCTCGTGCGGCCGATCCTTCTCGGACACGCCGCTCCCATGGGCGAGCCCGCCCGACGCCCGAGGGCGAGCGCCCGGCCGATGCCCGAGCCGGCCGCGGCGTCGCCGTCCCGCCAGGCAGGCGCACGGCCGGAGGTGAAGGCGTCATCGCCCAGCTCGGCCGCGAGTCACGGCACGCATCGAGCACCGCGAGGTGACGCTCCACGTTGGGCAGGGCCCGGTCGATGACCTCGCGGTCGGGGCTCCCGTCGGGCGTGCCCCGGAAGAAATAGGCGCCCAGATGCTCGGGGCACACGCCGCAGGCTCGCCCCCTGCCGAGGGCGTGACGCCATCGGTCAACATTCACCTACCGTAAGTAAGTTCTTACGCTAGGGCAGGCCCGTCGAAGGGGCTTGCGGTGCCGGAGAGGTCACGGCCGTCTTCTCGCTCAGGGTCAGACCGGCGCGGCGGAGCGCATCCAGGAACAAGGCTCTCTCCTCCGGCCGGCGGAACGGATAGGTCGTGTCCAATAGTCGATCCCGAGGTCCGGCTGCAGCCGGAGCAGCTCGGCGGCCTCGGCCCGGGCCTCGTCCTCACGGCCCAGCACCGCCAGGGCGGCGACGAGGCGCTGGCGGGCCCGGACGTTGCCCGACTGCAGGCGGACGCCCTTCTCGGCGCAGGCCCGGGCACGCTCGGCGTCCCCGAGCAGGAGGTTGCAGAGGCTCTCGTCGGCATGCGCCAGCGAGGCGAAGCGATAGCGCGGGTCGAGCCGCAGCACGTCGTGAAGGTGGGGGATGGCCTCGGCCGGGCGCCCGCCGAACTCGTGCATGCAGGCCAGGAAATGCCGGGCAAGCGGCGCGCTGGGGTTGAGCGACACCGCCCGCTCCTGGCGCTCGAGAGCCCCATCGTGATCCCGCTCGATCCACAGCAGGCCCATGCCGCTGAGGCCCTGGGCCAGCCAGTCGCGCTCGTCCAGCAGGACCGCCTTGTCGGCGGCGGCGCGCGAGGCCTCCAGCGCGGTGCGGCGGTCGGCCGCCCAGCCGAGAATACCCTCGTGATAGTGGCAGAGCGCCAGCAGCGACCACGCATAGGCGAAGCCCGGATCGGTGGCGAGCGCCTGCTCCAGCAGCGCCCGGGCGTCGGCGTGGCTCGTGCGGCTCATCCGCTCCTGCAGCGACAGCGCCCGCAGCGCCTGGTCCCAGGCGCCCAGATGCTCGGGATGCTTGCGCGCCGCGCGCTGCTCCTCCGCCCGGTGGATCTCGGGCTCGAGGCTGGCGACGACGCGGGCGGCGATCTCCTCCTGCACCGCGAACACGTCGGCCATCTCGCGGTCGTAGCGCTCGGCCCAGAGATGCTGGCCGGTGCTCGTGTCGATGAGCTGGGCCGTGATCCGCACGCGCCCGCCGGCCCGACGGGCGCTGCCCTCGACGAGATAGGCCGCATTGAGCTCGCGGCCGATCTCGATGGCGTTCGTCGGCTTGTTCTTGTAGGCGAAGGTCGAGTTGCGGGCGATCACCGGGAACCATCGCCAGTAGGAGAGAGCGGTGATGATGTCCTCCGAGAGGCCGTCGGCGAAATAGTCCTCGCCCGGATCGCCGCTCATGTTGGCGAAGGGCAGGACGGCCACCGCCCGGCGGGCCGTGAAGGCCAGGGCGGAGTCGGGCGCCGATGCGGACCGCTCGGCGTCGAGGACGAGCCGAAAAATCTCGACCGGCCGGGCGATGTTCTTGAGCTCGCGCTCGCCTCGCGCCTCGAGCTTGTAGGAAACCCTGTCCCGCACCTGGTCGTGGGCGGCCCGGGAGAGGCAGATCCCGCCCGGCTCCGCCAGCGCCTCGAGCCGGGCGGCCACGTTCACGCCCTCGCCGAAAACGTCACCCGCCTCGGAGATGACGTCGCCGACATTGAGGCCGATGCGCAGCTGGACCGCGGCGTCGCCCGGCGCCTCGCCCTGGCGTGCCCGCATGGCGCGCTGGATCCTGACGACGCTCTCGACCGCCTCGACGGCGCTGGCGAACTCGAGCAGCAGGCCGTCGCCCATGCGCTTGACGACGCGCCCGCCATGCGCCGCCACCGCCGGCTCGATGATGCGGGCGTTGAGCTCGCCGATGAGGGCTACGGTCCCTGTGTCGTCGCGGCCGATGAGCCGGCTGTAGCCGACGACGTCGAGGGCTGCGATGGCGGCCAGCCTTCGCTCCATGTCGGACCTCCGGCCTCGAGCCTTGCCCGGCGACGTCGGGTCAAAGACCGTCGAAGAGCGCCGTCGAGATGTAGCGCTCGGCAAAGCTCGGCAGGATGACGATGATCGTGCGGCCGGCCAAGTCCGGGCGCCTTGCCACCTCGAGCGCTGCCCAGAGCGCGGCGCCGCCCGAGATCCCGACCGGCAGGCCCTCGAGCCGGGCCACGCGACGGGCGGTCTCGAACGCCGCATCGTTCGTCACCTGCACGATCTCGTCGATGAGCCGCGTGTCGAGGTTCTCGGGGATCATCCCGGCGCCGATGCCCTGGATCTTGTGGGGGCCGGGCGGGCCGCCGGAGATCACGGCGCTGTCGGTGGGCTCCACCGCCACCATGCGCAGGCCCGGCCGCCGCGGCTTCAGGACGTCGCCCAGACCCGTCAGCGTCCCGCCGGTGCCGACACCGCTCACGATGATGTCGACCTCGCCGCCGGTGTCGGCCCAGATCTCCTCGGCCGTGGTGCGCCGATGGACCTCGGGGTTGGCCGGGTTGGCGAACTGGTCGAGGATGATGGCGTCCGGCAGGCTGGCCGCGATCTCGTCCGCGCGCGCGATCGCCCGCTTGATGCCCTCGGCGGCGGGCGTCAGCTCGAGCTCGGCACCCAGAAGCGCCAGCATCTTGCGCCGCTCGATCGACATGCTGTCCGGCATGGTCAGGATGAGGCGGTAGCCTCTGGCGGCGCAGACGAAGGCGAGGCCGATGCCGGTATTGCCGGAGGTCGGCTCGACGATCACCGTCGTCGGCCGCAGCCGGCCGGCGCGCTCGGCCGCCTCGATCATCGAGACGGCGATGCGGTCCTTGACAGAGGCCAGCGGGTTGAAGAACTCGCACTTGCCGAGGAGCCTGGCGGTCACGCCGGCCTCGGCGGCGAGCTTGTCGAGCCGCACGAGCGGGGTGGCACCGATCGTGTCGACGATGCTGTCGTAGACCCGGCCCCGCCAGGCCGCGGCTTGGGGCCAAGCACCATCCTTCGCCGATGCGACCGGTCCGGTCATTGCGACCCTCCTCTTCTACCCTGGTCATTCTCGCCGGCCCGGCGGCCGCTGTCCAGGGCAGCCGCGAGGCTCAGGGCGCTGCCAGGCCGAGCACATAGGCTTCCTGGCCGAGGGTCTCGATCGCCGCCGGCCGGACCTGCCGGACGCCGAGGATCGCGTCCGCCGGTGCCATCCCGTGCTCGACGAGCAGCCTCGCCGCCACCGTCCCGGTCCGGCCCAGCCCGGCCCGGCAGTGGACGAGGACGCGCCCGCCCTCGGCGAGGCACCGCCGCAGCTCGGGGCCGGTCGTCCGCCAAGCAGCCTCGAAGTCGGCGCCGGGGACATCGTGGTCCCTGATCGGGAGGTGATGCCAGAGCAGGCCCTGGCTGCCCGCTGCCTCACCGAGGCCGGCGACGCCCAGGGCTCTCAGCTCCCAGGAACTCGACGAGGGTGAGGATGGCCGAGGCGCCCCAGCGGGCGATCCGCTCGAGGTCGACGCCCGGTTGCCCTGCCGGATCGCTCGACCCGTCCGGCGCGCTTCGGAGGCCGGGGCATCGGCTGAGCCCGATGAGGCCGGGAACGCCCGGCACCGGCAGCTCGTGGATGGGCAGCACCTATCCGTCCTCCCCGTGCTGGGCACGGCAGGTCACATGCCGGGATAGTTCGGCCCCCCGCCGCCCTCTGGCACGACCCAGTCGATGTTCTGCAGCGGGTCCTTGATGTCGCAGGTCTTGCAGTGGACGCAGTTCTGGGCGTTGATCTGCAGGCGCTGCCCGCCCTCGCCGTCCTCGACGAACTCGTAGACGCCGGCCGGGCAGTAACGCTGCTCGGGGCCCGCATAGTCCGGCGAGGTTGACCGCGGTCGGGATCGACGGGTCCTTCAGCCTGAGATGGCTGGGCTGGTCCTCCTCGTGGTTGGTGTTGCTGACGAACACCGAGGAGAGCCGGTCGAAGGTGAGCTTGCCGTCGGGCTTCTGGTAGTCGATGCGGGGCGCGTCCGAGGCCTTGACGAGCGAGGCATTGTCGGCGTGGTGGCCCATCGTCCAGGGCGCCTTGCCGCGCAGCACGTAGGTATCGAGCGCCGAGTAGGCGAGCGCCGGCCACAGGCCGAAATGGAAGGCCGGGCGGATGTTGCGCACCCGGTAGAGCTCGTCCCATAGCCAGCTCTTTTTCAGTCGATCCGGATAGCTGTCGAGGGTCGGATGCGCGGCGCCGTCGCCCAGCGCCTCGAAGGCCGCCTCGGCGCAGACCATGCCGGACTTCATCGCCGTGTGCGTGCCCTTGATCTTCGGCACGTTCAGGAAGCCCGCGGCATCGCCGATGATGGCGCCGCCGGGGAAGACGAGCTTCGGGATCGACTGGAACCCGCCTTCCGACAGCGCCCGGGCGCCGTAGGCGACGCGGCGGCCGCCCTCGAAGATCGGCCGGATCGCCGGATGGGTCTTGAAGCGCTGCATCTCCTCGAAGGGCGCCATCCAGGGGTTCCAGTAGTCGAGCCCGACGACGAAGCCCACGGACAGCATGCTCTCGCCGAACATGTACATCCAGGAGCCGCCATAGGTCCGGCTGTCCATGGGCCAGCCGATCGTGTGCACGACCTTGCCCTTGACGTGCTGCTCCGGCGCCAGCTCCCACAGCTCCTTGATGCCGAGGCCGTAGGTCTGCGGCTGCACGCCGTCCCGGAGGTCGAAGCGCTCGAACAGCGTCTTCGTCAGCGAGCCGCGGCAGCCCTCGGCGAAGAGCGTGAGGCGTGCCCGCAGCTCGACGCCGGGCTGATGGTTGGGGCCGGGCTCGCCGTCCTTGCCGATGCCCATGTCGCCCGTGGCGACGCCCGCGACCTCGCCCGCCTCGTCATAGAGCACCTCGGCCGCGGCGAAGCCGGGATAGACCTCGACGCCCAGCGCCTCCGCCTGCTCGGCCAGCCAGCGGCAGACATTGCCGAGGCTGATGATGAAGTTGCCGTGGTTCTCCATCTGCGGCGGGGTGGGCAGCCTGATCGAGCGCGTCGCCGTGAGAAAAAGAAAATGATCTTCGCTGACCGGGGTCTCGACGGGTGCTCCGCGTTCCTGCCAGTCCGGGAAGAAGCTCGTTCAGCGCGCGGGGCTCGAGCACGGCACCGGAGAGGATGTGGGCGCCCACCTCCGAGCCCTTCTCGATCACGCAGACGGAGAGCTCGCGATCCTGCTCGGCGGCGAGCTGCTTCAGGCGGATCGCGGCCGCGAGCCCGCTCGGTCCCGCGCCGACGACGACCACGTCGAACTCCATCGCTTCACGTTCCATGCCTCTCTCCGGCTATTTTTTCTTCGGCTCTCGGCGTGGCCCAGGAGCGCCCTGCGCCCGCGCGGGATATCACGCGAGGCCGCCCAGGGCTACGCGCGCTCCTCGCGCCGACGGGTGAGAAGGAAAAAGGCCGAGGCGCCGATGGTGCCCAGAAGGATCATCAGGATCGCCGGCAGCCGTCGCCACCAGATGTCGAGCGGCCCCGGCGTCGCCTGGGCGATCAGCGCCCGGGCCGAGAGCTGCCCGGGTGCTGCCAGCGCCACGGTCTCGCCATTGGCCGCGCGGTACGGACCGAGCCTGCCGCCCTCGACCGCGCCGATGGCGCTGATCTCTCCTGCCGGCACGTAGCGGAAGCGCATGCGCAGGTCGCCGACCTGGGGGCTCGCGGGGTCACGGGAATAGAGCCATCCGCCGCGGTCGGTCAGGCCGGCGCCGGCCGGCGGCTCGAGCCCCGAGGAGGCAGGAAGCGCGGCCACGACTGCGGCATCGAGCGCCAGCCCGGCCGATACGCGCGTCGCCCGCGACGGTGCTCGCGGGCGGCACCGGGAAGGCGGCCGGATTCTGGTGGCCGATCGGCCGGCCGAAGCTCGACGAGCGGATCGGCCGGCCGCTCCAGGTCCGTTGATAGCGATCGTCGGTACCCTGCGCGTCGCCCTCCTGCCTTTCCTGCCACTGATACATCTCGACCTCGCGGTCGAGCCGCAGCGCCTGCACCCGGACGCCGAAGCGCGGATCCTCGAGCGGAGCCGCGGCGCTCGCCCGTCCCACGACGTGGACGGGCCCCTCGCTCTGCTGCGGGGGCGCCCGGGGATCGACTTCTGTCACTTTCTCGCCGATCTCGGCGAGCGCCACCCGCCGCGTCTCGGCCGCCTGCTCGCCCGTGACCAGCCGGGCGACCCCGGCGGCGGCCAGCAGGCACCAGACTGCCAGGAACGGCAGGCGAAACCAGACGGGCGGTCGACGCGGTCTTTTGTCTGTGGTCACATCGAGGCCTTCTCGAGTCTGCCAGAAGCCTAGCCGAGCGCACGGGCCGCGCCGACGGGGTGCCGAGGATGACGATGCCGCTCGATGCGGAGCGTGTGAAGGAGGCCTTGGACCGCCTCGCCGAGACCGATGCCGATGTCCGCCTGGCCTTGGCGCGGATCGGCTATCCCGCTCCCCGCGTGCGCGACCCCGGCTTCGCCACCTTGCTCCGCATCGTCACGGCCCAGCAGCTCTCGACCCGCTCCGCGGCCGCGATCTGGGGCCGTCTCGAGGCCAGCCTCGGCGGCACCGTCACCGCCGAGGGCTTCCTTACTCTCGACGAGGCCTCCTTGCGGACCACCGGCTTCAGCCTCCGCAAGGCCGAGTATGGCCGGGCACTGGCCCGGGCGGTCCTCGACGGCAGCCTTCCCGTCGAGCGCTTCGCCGAGCTCGAGGATGAGGCTATCGTCGAGGCGCTGACGGCCATGAAGGGTTTCGGTCGGTGGAGCGCCGAGATTTATCTTCTGTTCGCGCTCGGCCGGGTCGACACCTTCCCCGCCGACGACCTGGCGCTCCAGATCGCCTACCAGCGCCTGAAAAGGCTCGAGGCGCGGCCGACGGGCAAGGCGCTGCGCCTCCAGCTCGAACCCTGGCGCCCCTGGCGCGGTGCGGCGGCGCTCCTTCTCTGGCACTATTACGGCGCTGCGACCTTGGACGAGACGCGATGACCCGACGGCGCGACCCCGACGACCGCCCCACCCTCGATCCCGATCTGGTGGCACGGGCGGTCCTGGAGCTCTTTCCCGACCTGCTGGGCGTCTGGCTCTTCGGCAGCTTCGCCGACGGCCGCGCGCGCCCCGACAGCGATGTCGACATCGCCATCCTGCCCGGGCATCCGATCGAGCAGGACGAGGACTATCTCGAGAAGCTGGGCCGCCTCTCCATGCGCTTCGGGCGCCTCGTGGACCTGGTCGATCTCCGCACGGCGCCGCCCGTCCTCAAGTTCGAGGTTTTTTCCGACGGCATCCGGATCGCCGCCCGCGACCCCGTCGCCTGCGACTTCTTCGAGACGACGGCGATCTCCGCCTACCAGCGCCTCAACGTCGAGCGCCGCGAGGTGCTGGAGGCGTTCCGGGAGCGCCTGCTCGGCCATGTCTGACGAGGTGCTGGTCAAGAAGGCCGCGAGCATCGCCGTTGTATCGAGCGTGTGAGGGAGGACTATGTCGGGCACGAGGATGCGTTCGAGACCGACTTCACGCGGCAGGACGCGATTGTCCTGAACCTTCAGCGGGCCTGTGAGGCCGCCATCGACATGACCAACAGGCTCATCAAGCTGCTTCGATTGCGCTATCCCAAGGACAGCAAGGAGTCCTTCCGGATCATGGCCGAGGCCGGCGTTCTCGATCCCGGCGATCGGCGTGACGATGGAGCGGATGGTCGGGTTCCGGAATATTGCCGTCCATGAGTATCAGGAGCTCGACCTCGCCAGGGTGCGAGCGATCATCGAGCATCGCCTCGACGATCTCCTGAGCTTTCAGCCGAGCCCTGCTTGCCGCCGATCCGACCGCAGTCTGAGGGTCGCCGCCTCAGCCGGGCATCAGCCGCGCCGTGATCGTCCGCCGCTCCGCCGTGGCGAGCGCGCGGATGCAGCTCGTCCTGATCCTTCGCGCGGAAGCGCATGACGATGCCCTCGGCCACGACCTCGACCGTCTCGGCCGCGAACGGCCAGGGGTCGACCGTGATCCGGGCGAGATCGCCATCCACGATGTTGAGGGTGAGATCGACAGGCTCACCGGCCGTGGGGACGCCCGGGATGGTCACCCGCTCGCGAACGCCGCCGCAGATCGCGAGCGACATGAGGTCGACCGTGCGCACGAGCAGCCGGTTGCGCTCGATGGTGGCCAAGTCCGCTGTGCCGGCATGACGCGGATCGCTCGCAAGCGATGCGATCAGCCCCGCCTGCACTTTTTTCTGTTGGTCGAGAAAGACGCGCACGCGGGCCAAGTCCTCCTCGCCGAGGCCCTTGGCGCCGATGGTGCTGTAGATCCCGGTGCCGTGCAGCGAGACGAGCAGGGCCACGTACCGGCCGTAGGCCATCGCCCTCTCGACGCCCAGCGACCAGTGCCGGAGGCGCAGCTCCACGGGCACCCTGAGAAAAGTCATTGGCCGGCCCGTCTCGGGGTCGAGGCCCGGCGTCTTCTCCCATTCGAGCCAAGCGATATCGTGCTGCTCGGCGCCAAGGCACGCCTCCTCGCGCGGCCTCACCACGCCGAAGCGGGCATTGCCCCAGGCGCGCAGGAGCTGGCCGCTGAGCCAGGCATGGCTCGGCTGGGGGATGCCGAGGACTGCGTCAGCGTCGAGCGTCCGGAAGAGCATGCGAGCCTCCGCTGGGCCTTCACCGGCCCGTTTTGTAACTTGGCCGGCGAGGGGGCGGTAGGCGCAGGGTCAGCCCCGACTGTTGAAGTCCCGGCCCGAGGTCACCTCGCGGACGTGGCCGGCGCGGATCACATAGTCGCCGAAGGGCTCGTCCGGCAGCCGATCCTTGGCATAGCCTGCGATGATGGGCGTCAGGTGCTCGAGGATCGCCGTCTCGCCCACATTCTCGAGCACCATGCGGTTGAGCCGCTGGCCCCAGAAGCCGCCGCCCAGATAAACATTGTACCTGCCGGGAGCGCGGCCGCTGAAGGCGATCTCGGCGACGTAGGGCCTGGAGCAGCCGTTGGGGCAGCCGCTCATCCTGACCGTGATCGGCGTCTCCGAGAGCCCGTTCTCGGCGATGACGGCGTCGAGCTTGGTCACGAGGTCGGGCAGGTAGCGCTCGCTCTCGGCCATGGCGAGCCCGCAGGTCGGCAGCGCCACGCAGGCCATGGAGTTGCGGCGCAGCACGCTCTGGCGCAGCGTCGTGTCGATGCCGTGGGCCTCGATGATGCCCTCGATCCGGGCGCGGCGCCCGTCCGGGATCCGGCTGATGACGAGGTTCTGGTTCGGGGTCAGGCGAAGCTCCCCCTCGTGGACGGTCGCGATCTCGCGAAGGCCGGTCATCATGGGCAGCTCGTCGCTGTCCCGGACCCGGCCGTTCTCGACGAAGAGCAAAAAGTGCCAGGAGCCGTCGTCGCCCTGCGCCCAGCCATAGCGGTCGCCGTTGGTCGTGAAGAGGAAGGGGCGCGGCGCCTCGAGGGCGAAGCCCGTGCGGCGGGCCAGTTCCTCCTCGAGCCAGTCGAGGCCGCGGTCGTCGATCGTGTACTTGAAGCGGGCGTGCCTGCGATCGACGCGGTCGCCGAAGTCGCGCTGGATCGTGACCACGGCCTCGGTGACGGCCAGCACCTGCTCGGGCCGGCAGAAGCCGATGACGTCGCCGAGGCGCGGATAGGTGGCGTCCTCGCCGTCGGTCCGGCCCATCCCGCCGCCCACCGTGACGTTGAAGCCCTTGAGCTCGCCACCCGCCACATCGGCGATGAAGCCCAGGTCCTGCGTGAAGACGTCCACATCGTTGTCGGGCGGCACGACGACGCCGATCTTGAATTTTCGGGGCAGATAGGTGTCGCCGTAGATTGGCTCCGTCTCACCGCCCGCGACCTTCTCCTGGTCCAGCCAGATCTCGTGATAGGCGCGGGTTTTCGGCAGCAGCAGCTCGCTGATGCTCCGCGCCGTCTCGTAGACCGCGGCGTGCAGGGCCGAGAGGTGCGGGTTGACCGCGCACATGACGCCCCGATTGACGTCGCCGCAGGCGGCGATCGAGTCGAGCAGCGCCCGGTCCATCCCCTGGATGGTCTCCTTGAGGCCACGCTTCAGAATGCCGTGGAACTGGAAGGTCTGGCGGGTGGTGAGGCGCAACGTCCCGTTGGCATGACGGCGGGCGAGATCGTCGAGGCCGGTCCATTGCGCGGGCGTGCAGACGCCGCCGGGCAGCCGGACCCGCACCATGAACTGATAGGCGGGCTCGAGCTTCTGGCGGCGCCGCTCCTCCCTGAGGTCGCGGTCGTCCTGCTGATAGCTGCCGTGGAACTTGAGGAGCTGCTGGGCGCCCTCGGAGATCCCGCCGGTGACGGGATCGGCCAGCCCTTCCGCGATGTCGCCGCGGAGATGGTCACTCCCGGCCTTCAGGCGCTCATTGGCGTGCAGCGTCTCGAGCGGCTGGGACCGGTCGCGGCTGCGGTCCATCGTCATGGCCTTCCTCGGATCAATAGACGTCGCGCTGGAAGCGGCCCTCGCGCTGCAGGGTCTTCAGATACTCGGCCGCCTTCTCGCCACTCACGCCCGACGCCTCGGCGACGATCGTCTCAAGCGCCGCCTGGACGTCCGGGGCGAGGTGCTCGGAATCGCCGCACAGATAGACACGCGCCCCGTCCTGGAGCCAGCGATAGAGCTCGGCCCCGCGCTCGAGCAGGCGATGCTGAACGTAGATCTTCTCCGCCTGATCCCGCGAGAAGGCGAGATCGATGCGGCCCAGCGTCCCGTCCTTCAGCCAGCGCTGCCATTCGAGCTGGTAGAGAAAATCGGTGCGGAAGTTGCGGTCGCCGAAGAAGAGCCAGCTTTTTCCCGTCGCGCCCCGCTCCTCGCGCTCCTGCATGAAGGCGCGGTAGGGCGCGATGCCGGTGCCGGCACCGATCATCACGATCGGCGTGGCGGGATCGGCCGGCAGGCGGAAATGCGGATTGGCCTGGACATAGACCGGCAGGGTGGCGTCGGGCACGGCATGCGCGGCGAGCCAGCCGGAGGCGACGCCGGTGCGCTCGCGGCCGTGGGTCGCGTAGCGCACGATCGAGACGCAGAGATGCGCCTCCTCGGGCGCCGCGGCGAGGCTGGAGGCGATCGAGTAGAGCCGCGGCTGCAGCTTGCGCAGCGGCGCCACCAGCTCGGCACCCTTGAGGCCCCTGACCGGGAAGTCGGTCACGAGATCGATGAGCTGGCGCCCGTCGGCGTAGCCGCGCCAGGCGCCGTCGTCGCGCTTCAGGAGCTTGCGCAGCTTCTTCGACTGGCTGAGATCCGCCCAGCCGGCGATGGAGCGCGAGGTCAGGGCGGTGATCTCGAAGGTCTCGGTGAGGGCGCGGCGCAGCGGCAGGCCGCCCGCCGCGGCGATCGGCTCCTCGGCGTCGAGGCCCAGGCTGCCGATCAGCTCCTCGACCAGCCGCGGATCGTTCTGCGGCACCACGCCCAGCGCATCGCCCGGCTCGTAGACGAGGCCCGAGCCCTCCAGCGCGATCTCGACGTGCCGGGTCTCCTTGCTGGAGCCCCGGCCGGTGATCGCCTGGTTCTCGAGGACCGGCGCCAGGAAGGGATTGGCGCGGTCGTGGACGAGGGGAGCGGCCGTCTGCCGGCCGGGCAGAACGAGACGCGTGACCTTGTCGTCGACCGCCGGCGCCTCGATCTCCTCGCCCAGCCGCCCGAGGACCGTCTCGGACCAGGCGGCGGCATCGGTCTCGAAATCGACGTCGCAGTCGATCCGCGCGGCGAGGCGCGTAGCCCCCAGCTCCTCGAGCCGCCGGTCGGTCTCCTGCGCGGTCTTGCAGAAATGCTCGTAGGTCGAATTCGCCGAGCCCGAGCACCGCGAAGCGGGTGCGCTCCAGCCGCGGCGCCCTGCGCCCGAACAGGAACTCGTAGAAGCCCGCGGCCGGCTCGGGCGGATCGCCCTCGCCGTGCGTGCTCGTGATCAGGACGAGAAAGCGCTCGTCCTTGAGCTCCTTGAGCTTGTAATCGGCGGCATCGATCACGCGGTTGACGAGCCCCTGCTCGCGCAGCCTTTCGCCGAGCTGGCGGGCGAGCCTGCCGGCATTGCCGGTCTCGGAGGCGAACAGCACCGTGACGCGCTCATCGGTCGCAGCCACCGGCGCCGGCGCTATCGACGGCCGCGGGCGGGCGCCGAAGCCGGCGAGGTAGCCGCTGACCCAGATGGCCTGCTCGGCGCTCAGCCCGGCGGCCAGCCGCTCGAGCTGACCGGTCTGGTCGGGCGTCAGCAGCCACGCCGGTCCCGCCGCCGCGGCCGTGGGCCATGCTTTCGTCTCGGCTTGGATCATCGGTCGGACCTGCTCTTCAGCTGGGAGGCGCCGTCAGCCATCCCGGAAGATAATCAGACCCGCCTATTTCACAAGACAAAACGTATAGAGAATCTTTTCTACATCTTGATGGTGATATTTAGGCTGAAACGGGATCGGCCAGCCTCGCCGGGCCGATCCCGTGGGCAGGCAGGGTAGGGCCTAGGCGCTGGCAGCGCGCACCGGGGGTATCAGCCGATAGGCGATGCTGATCCAATTCCAGGCGTTGATCGCCACGATCGCACCCGTCAGATGGGCGAGCTCGACGTCGCTGAATTTGGCGGACGCCTCGGCATGAACCGCGTCCGGCACATGGCCTTCGGTGACGAGCGTCAGCGCCTCGGTCCAGGCCAGCGCCGCCCGCTCGCGCTCCGTGTAGCAGGGCGCCTCGCGCCAGGCGTCGAGGAGAAGGAGGCGCTCGTCGCGCTCGCCCAACTTCCTCGCGTCCTTGGAGTGCATGTTGATGCAATAGGCGCAGCCGTTGATCTGCGAGGTACGGACCTTGACGAGCTCGACGAGCAGCGGCTCGAGGCCGCTCTCGGCGACCGCTGCGGTGATGTCGAGCAGGGCCTTGCGGACCTTCGGCATGGCCTCGAAGAGAACGCTCGGATCGAGTTCGGGGGTGCATCGGGGGTCTCCTTCAGAGGTTTGCGCCAGGGGCTTCCTCGCCCTGTCCCTCTGGAGCTAGGCTCGTGATGGCATGGGCGGTAGAGCCGAGATTCGTCAGGATGACTGGGCCATGAGGGCACAGGGGGGCGACGGCCTCGCGGGCATCGAGCTGGATCGGAAGGCCGGTGCGCCAGTCTATCGCCAACTCTATCGGAGCATCCGGGACGCCATTCTCGACGGCCGGCTGCGACCCGGCGCGCGGCTGCCCTCGGCCCGCAGCCTCGCGAGCCTGCTCGGCGTGGCCCGCGGCACGGTCGACCTCGCCTACGGGCACCTCGCTGCCGAGGGTTACGTGATCGGCCGGGGGGCGGCCGGCACCGTCGTCGACCCGGACCTCGATTTGGCGGCCCTGGCGGCTCCGCCTCCGCCGACCGGTCCGATCGGCACGGCGCCCCTCGTCTCGATGAGCCTCCTGCCTTTCCAGATGGGGCTGCCGGCGCTCGACTGCTTTCCGCGCAAGGCCTGGGCCCGGCTGGCGACGCGCGCGGCCAGGGTTTTGTCGAGCGGGCGGCTGGCCTATCGGCCGACGGCCGGCGAGCCCGGGCTGAGGCACGAGATCGCCCGCTATCTCGGCATCGCCCGCGGCATCGCCTGCCATGCCGACGAGATCCTGGTGACGGCGGGCTTCCAGGGCGCTCTCGGCCTGATCGCCCGGGCTCTGCTCCGCCCGGGCGACCCGGTCTGGCTCGAGAACCCGGGCTGGCCCCTGGGGCGGGCGGCGTTGGCCATGGTGGGCGCCCGGCTGGTGGGCGTGCCGGTCGACGAGAGCGGAATGGTGATCGAGGCCGGCAAGGCGCTGGCACCCGATGCCCGGCTCGCCCTGGTGACGCCCTCGCAGCAGTTCCCGACCGGCGTGGCGCTGAGCCTCGCCCGACGGCTGGCCCTCCTCGACTGGGCCGCCTCCGCCGGCAGCTGGATCGTCGAGGACGACTATGACAGCGAGTTCCGCTATAGCGGCCGGCCGCTGCCCCCGCTCGGGAGCCTGGATCGCCGGGGGCGCGTCCTCTATGTCGGCACCTTCAGCAAGGTCCTGTTCCCGGGCCTCCGGCTCGCCTATCTCGTGGCGCCGCCCGATCTGGCGGGGCGGCTTCACGAGGTCGCCGAGCTGCTCCAGCCGGGCCCTCCGGCCTCGGTCCAGGACTGCGTCGCCGCCTTCATGGCGGAGGGCCACTTCGCCCGACACATCCGCCGCATGCGTGCCCTCTATGGCGAGCGGCGCGGGGCGCTGGCGGCGGCGCTCGAGGCCGCCTGCGGCGATCGGCTGAGCATCGTCCGTCGGGCGGGCGGCATGCACCTCATGACCCGCCTGCCGGAGGGCGCCGACGACGAGGCCGTAGCGGCCCGGGCCGAGGCCGCGGGGCTGGCCGTCCTTCCGCTCTCCCGTTGCGCCGTGTCGCATCCTGCGGCCCCGGGCCTGCTGCTCGGCTTCACCAACATCCTGCCCGGCGCCGCACCGCGCGAGGCGGCGAGGCTGGCGGCGGTGCTGGAGGCGGAGGAGAGAGCGGCGGGGCGCCGCCGGGTGCCCAACTTGTAGGCTCAGGCGCCATCTGCTAAACCCTGCGCGCGTGCGGGACACCCTCGGCACGCGCCCGTACCGCGACAATGCGAGTTCCCGATCCGTGGCCAGCAATCTGCCGCCGCGCCCCTCGGAAGTGGTGCCGATCGAGGAGGAGATGAGACGCTCCTACCTCGACTACGCGATGAGCGTCATCGTGAGCCGGGCGCTGCCCGATGTCCGGGACGGCCTGAAGCCGGTGCAGCGGCGCATCTTCTACTCGATGAGCGAGTCGGGCTTCGACTATGGCCGGCCGCACCGGAAGTCGGCGCGCATCGTCGGCGAGGTGATGGGCAAGTACCACCCGCACGGCAACTCGGCGATCTACGACGCCATGGTCCGCATGGCGCAGGACTTCAGCATGCGGCTGCCGCTGATCGACGGGCAGGGCAATTTCGGCTCGCTGGACAACGATCCGCCGGCGGCCATGCGCTACACCGAGGCCAGGCTGGCCCGGGCGGCCGATGCCCTCCTCGCCGACATCGACAAGGACACGGTCGACTTCCGGCCGAACTACGACGAGAGCTTCAGGGAGCCCGTCGTCCTGCCGGCGCAGTTCCCGAACCTTCTGGTCAACGGTGCCGGCGGCATCGCGGTCGGCATGGCGACCAACATCCCGCCCCACAATCTGGGCGAGCTGATCGACGCCTGCGTGGCCCTGATCGCCGATCCGGGGCTCGACCTGGCCCAGCTCATGGGCATCGTCCTGGGCCCGGATTTCCCCACCGGCGCCATCATCCTCGGCCGCGCCGGCATCCAGCAGGCCTACACGACCGGCCGCGGCTCGATCATCGTCCGTGGCCGCACCCACATCGAGGAGGTCCGCAAGGAGCGGCAGGCGATCATCGTCTCGGAGGTGCCCTTCCAGGTCAACAAGGCCCGGATGGTCGAGCGGATCGCCGAGGTCGTGCGCGAGAAGCGGGTCGAGGGCATCGCCGACCTCCGGGACGAGAGCGACCGGCACGGCGTCCGCGTCGTGGTCGAGATCAAGCGCGAGGCCGACCCCGAGGTCGTTCTCAACCAGCTCTTCAAGTTCACGCCGCTGCAGACCAGCTTCGGCATCAACATGGTGGCCCTGTCGAACGGCCGGCCGGTCACCCTGACGCTCAAGGAGGTTCTCGAGCACTTCCTCGAGTTCCGCGAGGAGACGGTGATCCGGCGCACCGTCTTCGATCTCGGCAAGGCCCGCGACCGGGCCCATGTCCTGGTCGGGCTGGCGGCGGCGGTGGCCGATCTCGACCGGGTCATCGCCCTGATCCGGGCCGCCCCCGATCCGCAGACGGCCAAGGACGAGCTCATGGAGCGGGCCTGGCCGACCGACCAGATCACGCCCTATGTCCGGCTGATCGAGCCCGAGGAGGGAGTCGAGCCGGTCGATCCCCTGACCTTCCGGCTCAGCGAGCGCCAGGCGACGGCGATCCTGGAGCTGCGCCTGCAGCGGCTGACCGCCCTCGAGCGCGACAAGATCGCCAAGGAGCTCGAGGAGATCGCGGTCAGGATCAGGGAGCTGCTGCTGGTCGTCCGCTCGCGGGAGCGTCTCTTGGAGGTGATCCGGGGCGAGCTGCTGGCGCTGAAGGAGCAGCTCGCCACCCCGCGGCGCACCGAGATCGACCTCCTGGCCGAGCCCGACCAGGACATCGAGGACCTCATCCAGCGCGAGGACATGGTCGTCACCGTCACCCTCAAGGGCTACATCAAGCGGGTGCCGCTCTCGACCTTCCGCTCGCAGCGCCGCGGCGGCCGCGGCCGGGCCGGCATGCGCACCCACGACGACGACGTCGTGACCCGCCTCTTCGTCGCCAGCACCCACACGCCGATGCTGTTCTTCTCGAGCCGCGGGCGGGTGTACAAGCTCAAGGTCTACAAGCTGCCGCTCGGGACGCCGCAGGCGCGCGGCCGGGCCATGATCAACCTCTTCCCGTCGCTCGAGGCGAACGAGACGATCACCGCCCTCATGCCGCTGCCCGAGGACGAGGCCGTCTGGGAGCGGCTGAGCGTCTTTTTCGGCACCGCCCGGGGCAAAGTCCGGCGCAACGAGCTCGCCGATTTCGTCCGCGTCCCCGGCAACGGCAAGATCGCCATGGGCCTCGACGAGGGCGACCGGCTGGTCGGCGCCGATGTGTGCGATGCGGGCAACGACATCCTGCTCGCCTCTGCCGCCGGCAAGGCCATCCGCTTCCCGGTCGAGAGCGTGCGCGTCTTCCGCTCGCGCACCTCCGAGGGGGTGTGGGGCATGGACCTCGCCGACGGCGACGAGGTCATGTCGATGTCGGTCCTGCGGCACGTCGATCTCTCGATCGAGGACCGCGAGGATTTCCTGCGCTGGAGTGGTGCCCGACGGCGCGCCGTCGGCAGTGGGCAGGCCAATGGCAATGGCGAGGACGAGGAGGCGGCCGAGCCCTACGAGCCGAGGCTCTCGCCGGAGCGGCTGGCCGAGCTCGAGGCCACGGAGGATCTCCTCCTCGCCATCACCGCCAACGGCTACGGCAAGCGGACCTCGGCCTACGAGTACCGCATCACCAACCGGGGCGGGCAGGGGATCATCAACATCCTCACCGAGGGCCGCAACGGCGGCGTGGTCGCGACCTTCCCGGTGGCCCGGGGCGACCAGGTGATGCTGACCACCGACGGCGGCCAGGTCATCCGCATCCCGGTCGGGGACATCCGCATCGCCGCGCGCAACACCCAGGGCGTGCGCCTCTTCCAGACCGGGGACGGCGAGACGATCGTCTCGGCGGCCCGGCTCAGCGAGGTCGAGAGCGCCAACGACTCCGACGAGGAGACCGACGAGCCGGCCGCGGACGGGGAGCCCTCGGCAGCGGAGCCGCCCGCTCCGGACGAAGGGCCCTGACGCCAGATCCTGGGCATCTGTTGCAGCGCAGCATCGTCAGGCCGGCCCGGAGGCGCTATCATCCCCCGTGCGCCGGACGCCGGGCCCGTCGGCCGTGGTTCCGGGCCGGCGCAGCGGAAACAGGGCCATGGCACGGAACCGCATCGGTGTGTATCCGGGCACGTTCGACCCGATCCACAACGGTCATGTCGACGTCATCCGGCGGGCGACCCTGCTCGTCGACAAGCTCATCGTCGCGGTCGCGATCAATGCCGGCAAGGACCCGCTCTTCAGCCTCGACGAGCGGGTCCGGATGGTCGAGACGGACCTCAATGCCCTCAATGCCGGCAACGCCATGAACGGTGCCGTCGTCGAGGTCCTGCCGTTCGAGACCCTGCTGATGCGGTTCGCCGCCGACCAGGGGGCGGACCTCGTCATCCGCGGCCTGAGGGCCGTCTCCGACTTCGAGTACGAGTTCCAGATGGCGCTCAACAACAAGCGGCTCCATCCCAAGCTCGAGACGGTCTTCCTCATGGCCTCGGAGAGCGCCCAGTTCATCTCCTCGCGCTTCGTCAAGGAGATCGATCATCTGGGCGGCGACGTCTCCAGCATGGTCTCGCGCCACGTCCTGGATCAGCTCGACCGCAAGCACCGCCGCGGCTGAGCCCTGGGGTCCTCAGCCGGCCTCTCCCGCCGCCAGCAGCCCGGCCGTCCGCTCGTCGGTGATGAGCCGGTTCACATAGCCCCCGCGCAGCACGCCGCCGATGATCGGCACCTTCTCGACCCCGCCCGAGGCCAGGACGCTGATCGGGATGGGCCGGAGGTCGGCGGGCGGCAGCCCGACCACGCGGCGGTTCAGCGGATGGTCGACGATCCGGCCCTGCCTGTCGAGCAGGTGGCCCAAGAGGTCGCCCACCGCCCCCGCCGCCGCCAGCGAGGCGCTGTCCTCCGCGGTCAGCAGGCCCAGTTGCCGGTTCGTGCTCTCGGCGCCGAGCGAGCCGACGCTGACCACGGCGAGGTCGGCGCTTCGGGCCCGCTCCAGGATCTGGCGCAGCTCGGGCTGGGCCAGGAGCATGTCGCGCAGCTCGGGTGTGCTGACGAAGGTCGGTGCCGCCAGATAGTAGCACTGGGCTCCCAGCACGTCGGCGAGGCGGGCCGCCGTCTCGTAGGTGTTGATCTCCGAGCCGCGCCCGAGGCCGCCCAGTAGCGAGACCACGGTGACCCGCTCGATGCGCTGGCGGCGCATCGCTCGAACGCTCCAACGGAGCGTGCGACCCCAGCCGATCGCCACCGTCTGGCCTTCCGCCAGCCGCTCGCCGACATAGGCGCCGACGGCGATCCCGAGCACGGCCGCGATGTCCTCGGCCCGCTCCGGGCAGGGCACCACGATCGCCTCGACGAGGCCGAACTGGCGCTCCAGCCGGCGCTCGAGCGCCACGCAGGAAGCCAGCCGGCCGTTGATACGGATCTGCACCATGCCGCTCTCGCGGCACAGCGCCAGCTCGCGGTTCACCTTGACCCGGCTGACCCCGAGCCGGAGCGCGATCTCGCCCTGGGTCTTGCCCTCGACATGGTAGAGCCAGGCGATGCGGGTCCGCCGCTGCTCGTCGCTGGCCAGCACGTCCAGGACGACGTCGGCGAGCGAGCCCGTGCTGCTCGGGGTCGGCGCCTCGTCCGTCCCGGCCTCGCCCATTCAGCCTTCGCCCGCGGCGAAGCCTTCGAGCCGGCCCGACTGGGCGGCGAGATCGAGGATGCTGTAGCGGTCGCGGATCTCGTGCGCCCGGCCGACGGCGCGCCGGTAGAAGGAGGGATCGACGCCGAGTTCCGCCGCCGTCTTGGGCAGCCCGGCCGCGTCCATCACCCGCTCGAGCTCGGCCAGCGGCAGCATGGCGGCCAGCAGGCGCTCGCGCATCGCCGGCCAATCCCGGTCGAGCCGCGCCTGCAGCGCTCGCGTGCCGGCTTGATCCAGCGGCTTCTTCCCGGCGGCAGCGAGGCAGCTCTCCGCGAAACGTCCATAGCGGGCGCGGAAACCGGCCGGGTCGAGGTCCAGGGCGCGGAGCGACGGCGGCGCCGCCTGCTCCAGCATGGCCGCCTGCAGGCGGGCCACGCTCCAGGTGGCGATGCCGACCTGCTGGCCGTGCAGCGTGCCCGGATGCGGGTCGGCCAGCATGTCGATGAAATGGCTGATCGCATGCTCGGCCATCGAGCCGCAGTGGCTGGTGTGGGTGACGAGCACGCCCAGGCCCGAGAGCACGAGCATCCGGGCCAGCAGCCGCATGGCGTCCAGGTCGCCGTCGAGCAGCCGGTCGGCCTGCGCATAGAGCAGCGGCTCGTCGGCCCGCATCAGGTCGTAGGGCGTCTCGGCATAGACCGTGTCCAGCAGGAGATGCGAGAGCAGCCAGTCGACCTGGGCCGTGGTCCGGCAAACCGTGTCGCCGAGCCCCGCCTGGATCATCCGCCGCGGCGCCGCCGCCAGCACACCGAGGTCGAGGAACACGCCCTTGGGCGACTGTGCCGGCAGGCTGAGCTTGAAGCCCTCGCGCGTGATCGAGACCGTGCTCGTGACGTAGCCGTCCATCGAGGGTGCGGTGCCGAAGACGGCGCAGCTGCGGCCCGTGCGGTGGGCGACGTATTTGCAGAGGTCGTTGATCGTGCCCGAGCCCACGGCGATCAGCGCCTCGACGTGACGGCTGCGCTCCTCGAGAGCCGCGGCCGTCGCCTCGTCGGCCTTCGGATGGTCGAGCACGATGCTCGGGGCGTCGCCCAGGGCCCTGGCCAGGCGGCGGCCCAGCACCTCCTGGGTGGTCTCGTCGGCCACGACGGCGATGCTGCGGCCGAGCCCGAGGCCGGCCACCAGCTCCTCCTCGCGGCCATCGAGGGTCGGGGCGATGACCAGGCTGCGGATCGTGCTCCGCAGCGGCCGGCCCAGCTCGGGCGCCATGTAGCGGCCGGCCACGACATCGTCGATGATCGGCTCCCGGTCGACGATCGGCTGGGGCAGGGTCACGGCCTCTCCGTCCCGTTGCGGATGAGGGCGAGGCGGGCGAACGTCGTCCGCATCGCCGGATAGAGGTCCTTGTAGATCGGCAGGAGCTGCCCGTAGAGCCGGGCGCCTTCGGGCTCCGGCTCCGTCACCGCGCCGATCGCCCCCTGCATCGCCCGTGAGGCGGCCTCGATCGAGGGGTGCCAGCCGGCCGCGAAGGCGGCCAGCATCCCGGCACCCAGGCAGCTGGCCTCGACCGTGGCCGAGACGCCGACGCGCTTGCCGGTCGCGTCGGCCACGATCTGGCGCCAGAGCGGGCTTTTCGCACCGCCGCCGATCGCCACCAGCTCCAGGACCGGCTCGCCGGTCAGCGCCTCGATGGCCGCGTAGCCCATGGCGAGGTCGAGGGCGACGCCCTCCATGAGCGCGCGGTAGACGTGGCCCCGGCCGTGGCCGACGCCCAGGCCCACGATGAGGCCGCGGGCATCCGGATCCCAGAAGGGCGGCATCGCGCCGCTCCAGTAGGGCAGGAGCAGGAGGCCGTCGCTGCCGCGCGGCACGGCAGCGGCCTCGGCCTCGAGCCGCTCGTAGATCCCGGGATCGGCCTGGGGGTCCACCCCGAAGAGCCGGCCCACCATCCAGTCGGTCAGGAACGAGCCGGTCCGCAGGCAGAGCTCGAAGATAAAGCCGTCGGTCGAGAGGCTGGTCAGGGTGCGGAAGGCGGCGTCGGTCCGGTAGTCGCTTGCCCCAGACGCCGCTCACCGCGGCCGTGCCGAGGTTGAGATAGGCGCGGCCGGGCCCGAGCGTGGCCGTGCCCAGCCCCGAGGCCTGGCCGTCGCCGCCGCCGGCCGCGACGAGCGTGCCGGGCGGCAGGCCCGTCGCCAGGGCAGCCTCGGGGGTCAGCCGGCCGAGCGGCGAGCCCGGTGCCACCGCCGGGAACAGCTGCTTCTCGTCGAGGCCTACGGCGCGAAGCAGCTCCGGCGCGTAGGCCCCGGCCGCGAGATCGAGGAGGCCGTGCGGGTCGGCGCTGCCCCGGCTGGTCACGCGGGCACCCGTCAGACGCCGTACGAGATAGCCATGGACGTCGACGACGTGAGCGATCGCGTCGCCAGGCGTCGGGCTCGCGGCGGCGCAGCCAGTGGATGCTGTAGATCGCGGGCGTCGGGTCCGGCGCCTTGCCGCTCAGCGCCAGCAGGCGGTCGCGACCGACCTCGGCGACCACCGCCTCGATGTCTTCCCGGCCGCGCTCGTCGAGCCAGAGGATGCTCGGCCGGACCTCCCGGTAGTCGGCGTCCAGGAAGCCCACGGTCTCGCGCTGGTTCGAGATGGCCAGGGCCTCGACGTCGTCGAGCTCGACCTGCCGGGCGAGATCCTGGAGCGCCAGGGCGAGCGAGCGCCACCAGTCCTCCGGGCTCTGCTCGAACCAGCCGGCCCTGGGCGTCGCCATCGGCACGGCGGCGCGCCCTTCGGCAACCGCACGGCCGTCCCGGTCCCAGGCGATGGCCTTGGTGGCGGTCGTGCTGCTGTCGATGCCCAGAACGAGGTTCATGATCAGGCGGTGCGACGGCTCCGGCTCGGCGCGAGGGAGAGGCGGGAGGGTCCCGCCTCTCCGCGCGCTCAGGACTTGCGGAAAGGCTGCGCCAGCTGGTCGGCCTGCGGCTTGATCGCCGCCATGCACTCCTTGGCACTGCCGTACTGACCGGCCAGCAGCTTGCCGAGCTCGACCGGGATCACGTTGTTCGCCATCTCCGCCCAGGACGGGCAGGTCCGGCTCCGAGCCCATGGCGTTGTTGATCGTCCATTGGATGGCCGGGAAGTGCCGCGTTGTGCCGGGCCCGACCTTGGCGGCGGCCTTGACCCTGGGGTCGCTGAACGCCGAATTCGCGCACCGGCGAGGCGCCGCCGCCCAGCGTGCAGGAGCGCGCCACCACGTCCTTCGAGGTGACCCATTGCATGAAGATCCAGGCGGCGTCCGGGTTCTTCGAATATTTCGACAGCGCGATCGACGAGCCGCCCTGGTGGCCGATATGCGGGATCTCGTTGAAGCCCGCCTCGCCCGGCGTCCGGAGCTTCTTCTCCGTGGGCGGGTTGGCCGCCTCGAAGAGGCCGACGACCTTCGAGTTCTTGGGATCGTCGTAGCTGGGGAAGAACTCGCCCCAGGAAAGCAGGATGCCGGCCAGTGCCCTGGGCGGCCGACTGGCCTTCGCCGTCCCAGGTCCAGGTGGTGGCGGCCGGCGGCATGTGCTTGACCAGCTCGAGCATGTACTCGAGCCCCTCGATGCCTTCGGCGTCGCCGCCCGAGAACATCTGGTCCTTGCCGAAGACCGAGCCGCCCATCGACCACACCCAGGCCGTCCAGTCGCACTCCAGCGAGTAGTGGCCGGACTTGAGCTGGCCGGTGGTGCCGAAGGTGCCGTTCTTGCGCTCGGCCTCGTCGATGGCCTTCACCACGTTCATGTACTCGTCCATGGTCGTGGGGGCCTTGAGGCCGTGCTTGTCGAACAGGTCCTTCCTGTACATCATGATGAAGATCGGGATGTCGAACGGCACGCCGATCATCTGGTCGCCGTACATGCAGATGCCGTCGACCAGGGGCTTCGAGAAGTCGGCGAAGTCGAAGCCGGGCATCGCCAGCTCCTTCTTTCTTGTACTTCTCGCGCGGGTCGACGCAGTCGTTGATGAAGGTCGCGGTCCAGGACTGGTCGAGATAGTAGAGGTCATAGGTGCCGAGCTGGCCCTGCACGTCGAGGGTCGCCTTCTGCAGCACCTGCTCCAGCGGCACGATCTCGATCTCGACATTGATGCCGGTGACGGCGGTGAACTCGTCCTTGGCGATCTGGTTGGCGACGATGGTGGGCGGGCGTCGCCTCCGAGGTGTAGCGGATCGTCGTGCCCTTGAACTTGCCGCCGACGTCCTTCAGCCACTTCTTGATGTCGTCGGGCGTCTGCTCCTGGGCCAGCGCCGTGTTGAGGTTGGTCAGCCCGCCGAACGGCCGGCCCCGGCCGAGGAAGGTCGTGGCGAAGCCCGAGAGGCCGAGCCCGGCGAGCGACAGGCGCCGCAGGAACTCGCGCTTGCTGATCCGCCGCTCGGCTGAAGGCGCGGGCGGAGTCGGCGATGAAGGTCGTCCGATCGTGATTCTTTGAAGGCTCATTCGTCCCAGTCACCTCCCTTAGGTTGCGGATCGTCCGCTCGTCCGTGGCTGCGCTCAGTCCTTGAGGGAGCCGAGCGTCAGGCCACGGACCAGATGCCGTTGGACGAGCAGGATGAAGATGAAGCTGGGCACCATGGCCGCACTGCCGAGCGCGGTGATGTAAGCCCCATTCGGTGCCGGTCGAGGTGACGAAGGTCGTGATCTTGACCGGAACCGTCCGGATGCTCGTGGTGAGCTGAAGGGAGATCAGGAACTCGGTCCAGGAGAAGATGAAGCAGAGCACCGCCGTCGCCGCGAGCCCGCCGCTGCATCAGCGGCAGCACGACGAGGCGGAAGGTCTGCAGCCTGGTCGCCCCGTCGATCATCGCGGAGTTGTCGAGATCCCTGGGCACGTCGTCCATGAAGCTCTTCAGGAGCAGGATGGCGAGCGGCAGGTTGATCAGCGCATGGGCGAGGATGAGGCCGCTCAGCGTGTCCCTGAGGCCGAGATCGCGGAAGATGAAGAACAGCGGGATCGCCACGGCGATGGGCGGCATCATCCGCTGCGCCAGGATGAAGAAGACGTAGTTCTGCTTGCCCTTGAAGGTGAAGCGCGAGAGGCCATAGGCGGCGAGCGTCGCCAGCGCAGTCGCCAGCACGGTCGATCCGATCGCGACGATCAGGCTCTGCAGGATCAGGGCAGCGAGTTGTAGCTGTTGGAGCCGCCGGCGGCCCCGCCCCCGCCCTGCTCGATCATTGAGCCGCGCCATGCCCAGGAGCGTGACCTTGTAGTTGTCGAGCGTCGGGTGAAATCGAAGAAGATGGGGGTCATGCGTGAAGATCGCGGTGTAGGGCTTGAAGGAGGCGAGCACCCACCAGGCGAGCGGGAAGAGGAAGACCAGGACGACGAGGACGGCCAGGGCGTCGCGAGCGCCGCGGGAGAGAGGCGAGTCCCTGCATCAGAACCTGACCCGGGCGAGCTTGATGAAGGCGGTCGCGGCGAGGTTGAGGACGATGAGGGTGATGAGGCTGAGGATCGCGGCATAGGCGAAATTGGCGAGGCCGAAGAGCTTGCCGGCATAGAAGCTCAGGGTCTCGGTCTCCGTGCCCGGGCCCGCCGGCGGTCATGACATAGATGTAGTCGTAGATGCGGAAGAGATCGATCGAGCGGATCAGCACCGCCAGGGCGATCACCCGGCCCAGCATCGGCAGGGTCAGGTAGCGCAGCAGCTGCGAGCGCCGAGGCGCCGTCGATCGCCGCGGCCTCGAAGGGCTCCTTGCGGCAGCGCCCTGAGCGCCGGCCATGGATGATCAGCACCATGAAGGGCGTCCACTGCCAGATGTCGGTCGATCATGACGCCGATCAGCGCCAGTGCCGGGGTGCCCAGGATCGGCTTGTTCGGATCGATGAGGCCGAAGGCGCCGAGGATAGTGGGCGAGGACGCCGAACTGCGCGTCCTCCATCAGCAGGAACATGATGCCCGGTCACGGCCGGCGGCACCACCAGCGGCAGCGTCATCAGCGCCCGCAGGAGGCCGTAGCCGCGCCGGTCGGTATCGAGCAGCAGCGCGATGGCGAGGCCGAGCACGAGCTGCACGACGAGGCAGACGGCCGTGTAGCAGCGTCGTGACCCAGAGCGAGTGCCACATCCGCCCGTCGTGCAGACGGTCGCTCCAGCCCTGCAGGCCGATGAAGTCGAGCCGGCGGGTGAAGAAGTTCTGTTTGTGGAAGCTCAGCCAGATGCTGTAGGCGAGCGGATAGATGCCGAAGGCCAGGGTCAGCGCCGTGGCCGGCAGGAGCCAGGGCAGCGGATGCTCGGCCGTCATCCAGCGGGGCAGGAGCGTCTGCCGCCCCCGATCCGATCGCGCTGGCGACGGGGCCACCACCTGCATCGACGAGAAGCCTCCCTAAGGTCCCGCGATCATGCCGCCGATTGCCGCGGGCGAACATTTGTTGTAGCGAGTTTACATGTGATCAGGCCTAAGGCCGCACCCCTGGACTGTCAAGCCTCCAGACGAGGCGGCCGGTCCCGGCCGAGTGGGCGAGGCTCTCCGGGGAGGATGCGATGAGCGACGAGAAGCGGCTGCGGCGGGGGATCGTCGAGACCTGCCGGCGGATGAACGCGTCGGGCCTCAACCAGGGCACGTCGGGCAATGTCAGCGCCAGGCTCGGCGAGCTGATGCTGATCACGCCCACGGGTGTCCCCTATGACGAGATGGCGTCCGAGGACGTGGCGGCCATGCCGCTCTCGGGCGAGTACGGGTCCTGGCAGGGCCCGCTGGCGCCGTCCTCGGAGTGGCGCTTCCATCTCGACATCATGCGGGCGCGGCCCGAGGTGGGGGCGATCGTGCATGCGCACTCGACCTACGCCACCACCCTGGCGATCGCCCGAAAAGAGATCCCGGCCTGCCACTACATGATCGCCGCGGCGGGCGGCCCCTCGATCCGCTGCGCCGGCTATGCCACCTACGGCACGAAGGAGCTCTCGACGGAGGCGCTGGCGGCGCTCGAGGGCCGCACCTGCTGCCTCCTCGCCAATCACGGCATGATCGCCACCGGTGCCACGCTCGACAAGGCGATGTGGCTGGCGATCGAGCTCGAGACCATCGCCCGGCAATATTATCTTTCCCTCGGCATCGGCGGCCCGGTGCTGCTCTCCGACGCCGAGATCGAGCACGTCAAGGAGCGCTTCAAGTCCTACGGCCCCAGGCCCAAGTCCGGCGCCGCCAATGACGAGGAAGGGGTGACGGGGAAGGGAAAGAAGAAAAAATCGGCATGAGCGATCCGGGTCTGGCGCCGCTCGCCGACTGGCCGCTGGCGGAGCGGCGCCGCGTCGAGGTGGTGCTCACCGACATCGACGACACGCTCACGCTCGACGGCCGGCTGCCGGCCGTCGCCTATGCAGCCATGGAGCGGCTTCGGGAGTCCGGCAGGAAGGTCGTGCCGATCACCGGCCGGCCGGCCGGCTGGTGCGACCACATCGCCCGGATGTGGCCGGTCGACGGGGTGGTGGGCGAGAACGGCGCCTTCTGGTTCCGCCACGACCCCGAGGCCAAGAGGCTGATCCGCCGCTTTCGCGACGACGAGGCGACGCGGCGGGCCAACCGGGTGCGGCTCGAGGCGCTGGGCCGGCACATCCTGGCCGAGGTTCCCGGCACGGCGCTTGCTTCGGACCAGCTCTACCGCGAGGCCGATCTCGCCATCGACTTCCGCGAGGACGTGCCCGCCCTCCCGCGCAGCGAGGTGCTGCGGATCGTGCGCCTGTTCGAGGAGGCGGGGGCCACGGCGAAAGTGCAGCTCGATCCACGTCAATGGCTGGTTCGGGCGCTACGACAAGCTCGGCATGACCCGCACCTTCATGGCCGAGTGCTTCGGCATCGACATCGAGCAGGACAAGGGCCGCTTCGTCTTCGCCGGCAACTCGCCCAACGACGCGCCGATGTTCGCCTTCTTCAGGCCCTCGGTCGGCGTGGCCAATCTCCTGCGCTTTCTCGACCTCCTCGATGCCCGCCCGACCTACGTGACGGAGAAGCCGGGCGGCTTCGGGTTCGCCGAGCTGGCCCAAGCGTTGCTCGACGGCGGAGGGGGCTGAGCCCTCAGGCCTTGGCGGCGTGGGCCTCCATGATCTCCTTCAGCTTGGCGGGAAAGTCCTCGCCGCGATTGGCGCGCGGAAAGTCCTCGCTCGGAACCGGCACGCCCAGGAAGCCGCAGAGCGGCGCCCAGCCTTCGGCGACGTTCCAGACGAGAAGGCGAGCGGGCGGGATGGTCCGCTTCACCTCGTCCACATGGCGGAGATAGCAGGCGATCGCCTGCTCGCGGTCGTCGACGCGGCCGCCCATGTCCCGCTGGACGATGATTTTTTGGCACATCCGCGCCTGGTCGTGAAACACGCGCGGCAGCTCGGCCGGCGTCGGGCGGACGACGAGCTGGAAGATCGTGGACCAGGCGCTCTTGTACCAGGCCTCGGGATCGCGCGCCGTCAGGACGACCTTGGCGGCGGGGTAGGCGGCCGCGAGCTCGCGCCAGAAATGACAGGCGGGCCAGTCGACGACCGAGCGGTAGCCGGCGAGCAGCCGTCGCCAGTCGAAGCCCGGGTCGTCGGCCGCCTCTTCCCAAAGGGGGATGTGGTCCGCGTGCTCGAAGACCTCGACCATGTGATAGCAGGGCCCCAGGCCCAGCCGGTCGAGTGCGAGCTTGAGCGACAGCGTCCCCGTGCGGCCGAACCCGGCCCCGATCACCTCGACCGTCATCCTTCGCCTCCCCCGTTGGCCGGCTCACCCTAGCTCTGTCCGACTGCCGGGCGCCATGCTGCGATGCCGCGCATGCTGAGGACGGCATGCGCGGCGGCCATGGCAGCGCCGGTGCGAAGCGTCCCTGGCTAGCCGGAAGCGGACTTCACCTTGACCTGCTGGCAGCTCAGATTGAGCCCGGTGAACACCTCGTCACCGTTGTCCATCTTGAAGTTCACGACCACCTGGGTGGCGATCCAGCCGTCGTCGCAGAGTGCTGGCGTGTGCCAGCTACCCGTCCGGCCGCCGCCGTCCGCATGGCAGTTGGGCCTCTCGAGGGTGGAGAGCTGGCTCAGCTTCTCCATGGTCCCGTCCGCGTTGATCTTGACCCGGTACGCCTGCACACCCTTGAGGCGCTCGGAGTTGCCGGTCTTGGACGTGCACACGCCGACACCGTAGATGAAGGTGTCCTCCGGGCTGGTGAGCGGCACGAACTTCGTGCTGCGATCCGTCGGCCCGCGCTGGCCGCACAGATCCAGCTGCCGGGTGAGGAGATCCTCGCTGCGATCCTGCACGTGGGCCGAATCGACCCTGAGGAAGCAGCCGCGATCGCCGCGCTCGCCGAGCTGCAGCCTGATCACGCCGAAATACGTGCCCGAAGCGCCGACCTCCCGGGTCTGACCCGCGAACCCCGACACGGCGCCGGCGCTCTCGTCCGCACCGTCGAGATAGATGACATCGGCACGAGCCGGGGCTCCCACCAGCAGAGACAGGGCGATCGTAGAAATACCGAGATACTTCTCCATGATGTTCATTCTGGTTTCCTCCACTAGGCGAGCTGACGATTAAGAGGCTCGCATCGTAGGTCTGCCTCTGAAATCGTATCGCCGGCTGTGACACTTGGCACAGATATGAAGGAATCGTCGCGATCAGCCTCGGCCTCGGCCCGCCTACTCCGGTCGCGGCTCGTCGGTCGGCCGCCGACGCGCGCCATCGAGGAAAAGTCGGACCCCGCTCCTGATGCGCCGCTCGATCTCGTCCCGGTCGGGCGGCATGCCGAGGAGCGCCCGGCGAAAGCTGCTGCCGGTCACGAGGCTCAGGAACTGCTCGGCGGCGAGCTCGGGGCTCTCCACGCGGATCGTGCCCCGCTCGGCGTGCCGCCTGATGAGCGCCGCCGTCGCCTGCACCGCCTTCAGCCCGCCCTCCTCGAAGCCCAGCCTGGCCAGCTCGGGGAAGCGAGGCGCCTGCGCCGAGAGGATCCGCTGCACGGCGATCGCCTCGGGCTTGAGCGAGGCCTCCAGGATGTGGCGGGCCAGCCCGCCGAGCGCCGCCTCGAGCGGCATCGTCTCGTCCGCCTCGTAGGTGCTGAAGGGAACGAGCCAGCGCTCGATGAGCTGGCGCAGGACCGCGGCGAAGAGGGCCGCCTTGTCGCTGTAGCGCGCATAGAGCGTGCGCTTGGCGATGCCGGCCGCCTCGGCCACGGCGTCGATCGTGGTCGCATCGAAGCCGCGCTCGATGAACATGGCCGTCGCCACCTCGAGCAGCCGCGCCTCGCGGAGCGCCACCTCGTCCCGCTTCGGCCGGCCGCCGCGCCCGCCCCGGTGCGGGACCTGCCGCGACTTCGTCTCCTGCATGCCCGATCGTCCTCTACCCGCTTGACGCCGCGGGCCATCGGAGTATATGCAACGATACCGTTTCGTTCCATTCCTGCCATGATGCCGGCAGGTCAAGGGAGTGGGATCCATGACCGTGCGCAAGCTTCTTCTGGGTCTGCCCGTCGTCGTGGCCCTGGCCGGGCTCGCTGCCACCGGGTCCCCGGCGCTGGCCGACGGGGACCACGGGCCGTCCTGGTCCGCTCCGTGGCGGCACGACCATCGTCACGACGGCAGGGACGATCGGGGCCATCCGCCCTGGGCGCAGGGTCCCGGGCCGCAGCATCCGGGGCCGCAGCATTCCTACTGGCGCCACGACACCCGCTGGCAGCGTGCTCCGGGCCACGACGGCGACTACCGGCGCTATGCCGAGCGAAACGATGGCGGCCGGCCGGGCGGCCCCTGGTGGGACCATCGGCCCTGGTGGTTCCACCGCTGAGGTCCGTCGGTCCCGTCGCCGCCGGCCGCGGCCCGGGCGGCGGGTCGGCGGCGGGACGGCTCCTTCGCTCGTGACGAGGGCGCCTCGCCCGGTCAGCGCCGTCCGCCGCTCTCGGCCCGCAGGGGTTGGGGCTCGGGCTCGGACAGCAGGGCGAAGGCCTCGAGGGCGGCGTCCCGGACCCGGGCCAGGGCTGCGAGCAGCTCCTCGATCGCGGCGTCGCTCGCCTCCGGGGCGGCGCGCTCGAGCCGCCGGGCGATCTCCGTGATGCCCGGCACGCCGAAGCTCGCTCCCTGACCCGCCAGGCGGTGCGCCATGCTGCGCACCGCGCCCCGATCGCCCTCCGCCAGCGCACGGCGCACGGCGCCGATGTCGCGGCCGGCATTGTCGAGCATCCGGCACACCAGGAGCTTCACTCGCTCGTGGCCGATGCGCTCGTCGAGGCGGGCGAGCAGCTGCGCGTCGATCGGCGAGCCGGCCGTGGCCCAACCGTCGGTGGCCTCGGCGCCCTCGGCCGGCGCGTCTGGCGCCGATGTCTCCTCGGCCGGGGGCCGGCCGGCGGCGAACCGGGCCAGCATCGCGAAGAGCAGGCTCGCCTCGATCGGCTTGGCGAGATGGCCGTTCATCCCGGCCTCGCGTGATGCCGCCACGTCGGAGGCGAACACGTGCGCCGTCATGGCGATGATCGGCACGCCGGCAGCGGGTCCCGGCAGGCTGCGAATGCGCCGCGTCGCCTCGAGCCCGTTGAGGTCGGGCATGTTGATGTCCATCAGCACGAGATCGAAGGTCGCGCGTTGGACGGCGGCGATCGCCTCGCGACCGTCCTCGGCGAGGCTCACGCGGTGGCCGCGCAGCGTCAGCAGGGCCTCGATCAGCTCGCGATTGGTCTCGACATCGTCCACCACCAGGACGCTCAGCGAGCGCGTGTTGACCTCGCCCAGGGACGGCAGGGCGATCGGCAGCGCGGACTCGTCGACGGGCTCCAGCGGAAGCTCGAACCAGAAGGTGCTGCCCCTGCCGGGCTCGCTGTGGGCGCCGATCGTGCCGCCCATGAGCTCCATCAGCTGCTTGCAGATGGCGAGGCCCAGCCCGGTCCCGCCATAGCGGCGGGTGGTGCTCGAATCGGCCTGGTGAAAGACCTGGAACAGGCCCTTCTGCTGATCGTCGGAGATCCCGATGCCGGTGTCCGAGACCGCCGAGCGCAGCCACCTCGACCCGTCCGGCCGGGTCGTCTGGTCGATCGTCAGGCGGATGCTGCCGCGGTCGGTGAACTTCGCGGCGTTCGAGAGAAGATTGCTCAGCACCTGCCGCAGCCTGACCGCATCGCCACGCAGCCAGGAGGGCAGCTGCGGGTCGACGCTGACCGACAGCTCGACCGCCTTCTCCGCGACCAGCATCTCGGTCGTCGTCCGCAGGTCGCGGACGATGTCGCGCAGCCGGAACGGCAGCCGCTCGACCTCGATCTTGTTGGCCTCGAGCTTGCTGAAGTCCAAGAGATCGTTGAGCAGCATCAAGAGCTGGCGGCCGGTCCCGCGGATGATCTCGACATGGCGGCGCTGGCCGGGGTCCTCGATGGTCCGGGAGAGCAGATCGGCGAAGCCCAGGATCGCGTTCATGGGCGTGCGGATCTCGTGGCTCATCATCGCCAGGAACTCGGACTTGGCGACGTTCGCCCGCTGAGCGCTGGCCGCGAGGTGGCGCATCTCCTCGGCCTGGACCTCGAGCCGCTTGCGGGTCTCGGCCAGGGCCGCCTCGCGTTGCGTACGCTCGGTGATGTCGAGGGACACGTCGACGACGCCACTGACCCGGCCGTCGTCGCCGTGCACGGGAACGCGCGTGGTGAGAAGCATGCGCTCCCGGTCGCGGGCGTCCCGAGCGGCGTGCTCGAAGGAGAAGATCGGGACGCCCGGCCGCAGCGGCACCCCGATTCCCGGCCCGATCCCCGACTCGTCCTCGGACCCGGCGGTCCATTCCGCCTGATGCAGCCAGGGAGGCTCGGTCGACCGGAAGAAGTCGAGATAGAGCCGGTTGGCGAACAGCCGGCGCCCCTCGAGGTCCCAGGCGATGATCATGGTCGGGACGGCGTCGATCACGGCCTGAAGCCGCTGGCCGACCGCCTGCGCCTCGGTCTTCGCGACCTGGGCCTGCCCGAGCGCCAGGTTGGCACGGCGGATCGACATGAGCAGCTGCAGGATGAGCACGGCCGTGCTGAGCAGCATCAGCAGGAACAGGCCCAGGGCGTCCCGGTAGATCTTGTCGACCTCGTGGGCGCGTGCGGCGTTCTTCTCGACGCGCTCGGCGTGAACCTTGGCCTCGACGTCGACGAGCCAGCGATGGAGGTCGCTGAGCACGCCGTCGATGCGTTGGTAGCCGGCCTGATCGCCGGGCCTCAACGCCAGCACGGTCGGCTCGAGCGCGGTGAAGGCGGCCTCGAGCGCCTTGGCGCGCGGCACGAACTGCGCGATGCTGGTGAAGAGCTGGCCGTTCTGCGGGTTGTTCAGGAACAGCGGCAGGCGGCTCCACAGCACCTCGAACTGCTCGACCAGGTCGTCGTGGGCGAGGCCGCCGTCCGGGCGCATGTAGCGCTCGAGGTCGGTGGTGAACTTCTGCAGCTGCTGCAGCCCCTGCAGGAGGTTCCACTCGCCCGCCGTCTCGGCCTCGTGCTTCAGGCTCCCCTCGGTCGCGACCCGTGCCAGGTTGGCGAGGCCGGCGACGATGAAGACGGTGATCGCGACTCCCAGCACGGCGTAGGGTGCGAGGCTGGCGGCGAGCCCGCCGCGCCGCAGGAACCGTGAGAGGAGTCGCGCCACGGCCGGGCCGCCCCGTCAGCGCACGTCGAGCGAGCGGAGCTGCCAGATCGATCGCGACTCGTAGACCGGGCCGGCCAGCTCGGCATGCTGGCTCCAGGGATAGATGATCCAGAGCGGCCCCTTCTCGCGAACCCGCATCGGCTCGCCGTCGATGCGGGTGGCGAGCAGCACCTCGTAGTCCTTCGCGTCGACGACCGGCAGGTCGATCGCATAGTCGTTGAGGGCCACCGCATGCAGGGACGTGCCCTTCGCACCGACCGCCTGGAGCACCGTCCGCAGGAGGACGCCCGTAAAGTGGACGGGGGCCGGCGTGAACGGCGTCTTGGTGACGAGGTCGGTGGTGCCCAGCTTCTCCAGGCCGGCGAGCGTGAACGTCACGGTGTGGTCGGCACCGCCGGCGGTGATGTCTCCGGTCACCGTCAGGATCGTGCGCTGCTCCTCGGCCAGCACCGTGCGCGGTGCCAGGCCGAGAACGGCCAGGGTCAGGGCCAGAACGGCGAACAGGGACGACAGCAAGGTGACCTGCACCTGCCGCCGGCCGGCGCGAGGGCTGTCTCGCATTCTAGTCTCCTGGTTTCGGGGAGCGTCGGAACGGCACTGCAGGCGGTTTCCCCTTGGCGCCGTATTCCGCAGCGCGAGCCCGATGATAGTCCCGGCCTCGGTGCCTGCCCAGATCGCTCGCATGGCCTCGCGCCAACCGACTTGCCCCGAATCGTCTCTCTACCGCAGATAGTGACCGTGGTCCATCGTGCTGCCGTCCCGGCGCCACGCATGGCTTGGCCGGCCGACCGTCGGGTCGCGCAGCTCATGGCGGCGGGGCGGCTCGCCCGCGGGGCCTTCACGCCCAATGGGCGCCGCGGCGTCTTTCGCGCCGATCGAGGTCGCTCAGGGGTGCTTGTGGATCGGGTCGGTCCAGAAGACGGATTCCGGCCTCTCGACGGGCTCGATGTCGAGATTGACGACGACCGCTTCCTGGTCGCTGCGCACCACCACGCATTCGAGCGGCTCGCCGGCCGAGGCGTTGATCTCCTGGTGCGGCACGTACGGCGGCACGAAGATGAAATCGCCGGGGCCGGCCTCCGCGACATATTCGAGACGGTCGCCCCAGCGCATGCGCGCCTTGCCCTTGAGCACGTAGATCACGCTCTCGAGGGCACCGTGATGGTGGGCGCCGGTCTTGGCGTCGGGATGGATCGTCACCGTGCCGGCCCAGATCTTCCGGGCGCCCGCCTTGGCCGCCGTGATGGCGGCGGCGCGGCTCATGCCCGGGCTCTGGGGCGTGTTGGTGTCGAGCTCGCCGGCGCGGATCACGCGCACCCCCTGGGTGCGCCAGTCGGGAGGGGTGTCGTCCATGAGGGGCTCCTTGTCCTGGGCGCCGGGATGGTGCCGGCGCTGACGACGTGCCACCCGGAGGTGGCACCGCCGCACCGGGACGTTGTAGAAGCCCCGGGCACGTCACGCGACCCCCGGTCCGGGGCAGGTGCCTCGGAGGAAGGACGGTTAAGGCATGACGGAACGCGAGGCCGGGGCCGGCATCGAGCGCAAGCTCACGACCATCCTCGCCGCCGACATCGCCGGCTACAGCCGCCTCATGGAGCGGGACGAGGCCGGCACGCTCGAGCGCCTGCGCGACTGCCGCCGGCTCCTCGGCGGGCTCGTCGATCGCCATCGCGGCCGGATCGCCAACACCGCCGGCGACGGCGTGCTGGCCGAGTTCCGGAGCGTCGTCGAGGCGGTCCGCTGCGCGGTCGAGATCCAGCAGGAGCTGGGTGCCCGGAATGAGGGCCTGCCCGGCGACCGCCGGATGGCCTTCCGCATCGGCCTCAACCTCGGCGACGTGATGGTCGAGGGCGGCGATCTCTTCGGCGAGGGCGTCAACGTGGCGGCCCGCCTGCAGGCGATGGCCCCGCCCGGCGGCATCCTGATCTCCGGCACCGTCCACGACCTCGTCCGCGGCAAGCTCGACATCGGCTACGACTGGCTGGGCGCCCGACAGGTCAAGAATATCGACCGGGAGATTCCCATCTGGCGTATCCGCCTGGGCGGCGAGGGCGCGGCAGACGTCGCGATGGAGCCGCACGCTCCCCGAGCCGATCCTCCGCCACCGGAGCCGCCCGCCCCGGTCGGGCCACGCGGGACGACCGCCAGCGCCTGGCACGAGGGCCGGCTGCTACGGCTCGGGCTCTTCGCCATCGCTCTGCTCGTCGCGGCCCCGATCACGGGCCTGAGCTGGCTCGTCTGGCCGGCGATCGCCATCGGTTTCGCAGCGCTCAGCGGCGCCGTCGTGCGGGCCGGGCTGCCGAAGCGACGCCACCGCGCCGTGCAGCTCGTTTTGGTCGTTCTTCTCCTGGCGGCCATCAATCTCGCCACCGGCAGCCCGGACTGGTGGGTGGTCTATCCGGCGGTTCCGCTCCTCGCCCTGGCCTTCGCCATGGACCCCGGCTTCCCGCTCGGGCTCCTCGCGCTCGGAAGACATCTCGCGCGGCGCCGTTGAGGCGCAACCCGATGATCCAGCACCCTCCATCGCGGCGGCGCGGCTGGACGGGCGCGGCGCCCGAGCGGGCCGCACCCCTTCTGTTTCTCTGCCTCTGGTCGGGCGGCTACGTCGCGGCCAGGATCGCCGTCCATTTCTGCCCGCCGATCACCCTGGTCGCCGTCCGCTTCGTCATCACCCTTTTGATCTTTCTCGGCCTCGCGCTGGCGCTCCGGGCGCCCTGGCCGCGGCGCTGGCGGGACGTCCTGCCGATCGCCGTCTCGGGGCTTCTCATCCAGGGCTTCTATTTCACCGGGACCTATCTCTCCTTCGCGCGGGGCATGGCGGCGGGCCCGATGGCCTTGCTCCTGGCGCTGCAACCCGTGCTCACCGCCTGCGTCGCCGCTCCGCTCCTGGGCGAGCGCGTCGGCCCACGCCAGTGGCTGGGCCTCGTGCTGGGCCTGCTCGGCGTGGCCCTGGTGCTCGGCACCAAGCTCGCGGCCGGGGTGGGCACGCCCGCGGCCGTCGCCTGGGCCAGCGTGGCGCTCGTCGCGATCACGGCCGGCACGCTCTTCCAGAAGCGCTTCTGCCCGGTCTTCGATCTCTGGACCGGCGGGGTCGTCCAGTTCCTGGCCGCTGCCGCCTTCGCGGTGCCGGCGGCCCTCCTGCTCGAGGCGCCGGAGATCGCCTGGACGCCCGCCTTCGGGGTGGCGCTGGCCTATCTCGTGCTCGGCAACTCGGTCGTCGCCATCAGCCTGCTCAACCTGATGATCCGCAAGGGCGAGGCCGCCCGCGTCACGAGCCTGCTCTACCTCGTGCCGGGCGGCGCCGCCCTGCTGGCCTGGCTGCTGCTCGGCGAGACCATGACCGGCCTCGCCCTCCTGGGCCTGCTGGTCGGCGCGGGTGGCGTGGCCCTGGTGCTCGCCCGCCGCCGCCCGGCCTGAGCCTCCGGCGGGCGAGCCGCCTCGGGGCTACTGCTCGATGAACTGATAGTCGGCCCTGATTCGCCCGTCCCCGTCGAGGAGCAGAAAGTCGAAGCCGACCGACACGACGGCACCGTCGAGGGTCCGCACCATCTGCCAGTGGAACTTGACCCCGTCATGGTGGCCGTCGACGTCCCCGGCCGGGGCAAAGGAAAAATCGCCGGGGCGGACGAAGCGGGCATGGGCATCGCCGATGCGCTGCTCCAGCGCCTCGTGACCGCGCGCCTCGAGCGAGCGGGTTCGATGGACCGCCTCCTTGGCCCAGAGGCCGGCAATGGCCTCCCGCCGCCTCTCCGGGTCCGCCTCGTTCCAGAGCGCCACGTAGCGGCTCACCAGCTCGGCCGTGTCGATCATGACCCGTCTCCTCGGGGGACCGGCCCCCTCTCCAAGCCCGGGTCGAGGGCCCGACCTGGCCCCGACCCCTTGATGGCCGACACTAACGAGGTGTACCTGACATCCTCTGTCAGCTTTCTCGGGCGACCGACAAAAATGCGGGCGAGCCGCCTTCTCTCGATGCTGCTGCTGCTGCAGGCCAAGGGCCGCGTCACCGCGCAGGCGTTGGCCGAGGAGTTCGAGGTCTCCGTGCGCACCGTGTACCGTGATGTCGACGACCTCAGCGCCGCCGGCGTCCCGGTCTATGCCGAGCGCGGCCCCGGGGGCGGCTTTGCGCTTCTCGACGGGTATCGGACGCGGCTGACGGGGATGACCGCGGCCGAGGTCGAGACCCTGTCGATCGCCGGCCTCGGCGGGCCGGCGGCCGAGCTCGGCCTGGCCGAGCGCCTGCACGCGGCCCAGCTCAAGCTGCTCGCGGCGCTCCCCGAGGCCCGGCCGGAAGGCTCGCGCATCGGCGCCCGGCTGCACGTCGATCCGATCGAATGGTTCCGGCGGCCCCGCCCGGTGCCCGACTTGCCGCTGATCGCCGACGCCGTCTGGGAGCAGAGGCGGATCGTCCTGCTCTACCCCGGCCGGCTGGGGACGACCGAGCGCGAGATCGAGCCGCTGGGCCTCGTGCTGAAGACCGGCGACTGGTACCTCGTCGGGCGCAGCGCCGGGGAGGTCCGGACCTACAAGGCCCGAAACATCTCGCAAGTAAGAGTGCTGGACGAAACCTTCGCGCGGCCCCCGGGCTTCGACCTGCCGGCCGAATGGTCCAAGGCCGTGGCCCGCTTCGAGGCCGGCCTGCTGACCGGGACGGCGAGGCTGCGCCTGACGGCCGAAGGTGTGGCCCGGCTGCTTCGGCTGGGCGCGGCCGCGCTGGCCAGGGCGAGCTTCGCGCCCGTCCGGGACGACGGCCTCCAGGAGGTCACCCTGCCGATCGAGCGCCTGGACACCGCCGCCGACCAGCTCCTCGGCCTCGCCGCCCATGTCGAGGTCCTGGAGCCGGTCGAGCTGCGGACCCGCCTCCGCGAGCTCGCCCAGAGCGTGGCCGACCTCAACGCCGCGTGACGAGTGGGCTATCGCCGGTCGGCTGGAGCAGGCTTGGCGGAACCGCGCACCGTCTTAGATGTTTCTCAGGCCGCCCGCCTGCGCCAGAGTCCGAAACGCTCCAACGCTCGAAGGGCGATTCGATCGGGAGGTTCAGTCAGTCATGCAGGCGTCGGCAGTCGTTCCGTCGACCGGCGGGGGCGTGGGCATCGCCCGCTGGACCCGGCTCATGCCGGTGGCGATGCTGGTCTACATCATCTCCTTCATGGACCGTACGAACATCGGCTACGCCTTCGACGGCCTCGCCCAGGATTTTCACATCGACAAGGCCCAGCAAGGGCTGGCCGGCGGCATCTTTTTCATCGGCTACGTGCTTCTGCAGATCCCGGGCGGGCAGCTCGCCGAGCGGTGGAGCGCCAAGAAGTTCATCGGCATCATGATCCTGGTCTGGGGCGTGTTCGCGATCCTCTGCGGCCTCGCCACCAGCTTCGGCCAGCTTCTGGCCGCCCGCTTCTTCCTGGGCGTCGCCGAGGGCGGCATCTGGCCGGCCATGCTCGTGCTCATCAGCCACTGGTTCCCACGCAGCGAGCGGGCGCGGGCCTATGGCTTCTGGATGACCAACCTCGCCATCGCCTCGATCATCACCCAGCCGCTCTCGGGCTTCATCGTCGCCCACACGACCTGGCGCTGGCTCTTCATCATCGAAGGCATCCTGCCGTTCGTCGTGGCGGCGCCGATCTGGTGGACCTTCGTCAAGGACAGGCCTGCCGACGCGGCTTGGCTATCCGAGAGCGAGCGGGCGTGGATCACCAGAGAGACCGCCAAGGACCGGGCCGGCGAGCCGGAGCATGTGCCGCTGTCGCGCGCCTTCAGCACCGGTGTGGTCTGGCAGCTCGTGCTCGTCTACTTCCTGGTCCAGGTCGGCTTCTATGGGCTCAACCTCTGGCTGCCGACGCTGCTCAAGAGCGTGACCCAGGCCGGCTTCGGCGCGGTCGGGCTGATCGCGGCCCTTCCCTATGTCGTGGCCATCGCCTTTCTCTGGCTCAACGGCTGGGCCGCCGACCGCACGCGTCGCTACGGGCTCCACGTCTTCATCGCCATGGCGGTGGCGGCGGTCTGCCTCGTGCTCTCGATCGTCGTGGCCAAGACCCACATCGTCCTCTCGATAGCCTTCCTCTGCCTCGCGATGGGCGGTGCGCTCGGCTATGACGGGCCGTTCTGGGCCGCCGGGTCGACCGTGCTGCCGGCCGCGGTGGTGGGCGCTGCCATGGGCCTCATCAACGCCCTGGGCAATCTCGGCGGCTATCTCGGCCCCTCCGTCGGCGGCTGGCTCCAGGACAGGAGCGGCGGCAGCTTCTTCGGGACGAGCCTTTTCCTCGGCGGCTCCCTGCTGCTCGCCGGCATCGTGATGCTGACCGTCCGGACCGGCCGCTCGGCCGCTCCGGTCGCCGAGACCGCCCGCCCGCTCGCCTGACGCCGGGGCTCAGCCGGCGGCGTCGACCGCTCCTTCGAGCCGGTCGAGAAAGGCCGCCTGCGCCTTGACGAGCTTTCCTCGTGCCTCGCCCAGCCCGAGCCAGGCGGCCCGGTCGATCTCGGGAAAGGCCTGGCGCCGGCCGGAGCGGGGCGGCCACTCGATCTCGAAGCTGTTGCTGCGCACGGCGACGGGGTCGATGTCGGCCTCGGCCGCGAAGGCGTGGACCAGCTTGCCGCCGGCCTGACGGGTCGTGCCGAGCGGCACCAGCGGCCCCTCTATCGCCAGGCCGGTCTCCTCCAGGGCCTCGCGCCGGGCCGCGGCGAGCGGCGTCTCGCCCGGCTCGATCTCGCCCTTGAACAGGGTCCAGGCACCGGCGTCCTTTCTGGCCCAGTAAGGCCCGCCCATGTGGCCCAGCAGCACCTCGAGGCCCGCCGGCCGACGTCGCCAGATCAGCAGGCCGGCGCTCTCCCTGGCCATCGCCGCGTCTCGGGCTCGTGCGCGCTCAGCCCGCGCGTGTGCCCCGAGGCAGCCGGGCCAGAAGCTCGCCGACGATTCCCCTGCGGAACAGCAGCACGCAGACCACGAAGACCGCGCCGATCAGGACGGTCACCGGAAACTCCCAGGTGGCGAGATAGGTCTGGAGGCTGACGACGAGGGCGGCGCCCACAACGGGGCCGAACATGGTGCCGATGCCGCCCAGGAGGGTCATGAGGATCACCTCGCCCGACATCTGCCACTGCACGTCGGTCAGCGAGGCCAGCTGGTAGACCAGCGCCTTGGTGCCCCCGGCGAGACCGGCCAGCGCCGCCGACATGACGAAGGCGCCGAGCTTGTAGCGCTCGACCCGGTAGCCGAGGGAGATGGCGCGCGGCTCGTTCTCGCGGATCGCCTTCAGGATGTTGCCGAAGGGTGAGTTGACGATGCGCCAGACCGCGAAGAAGCCGAAGACGAAAACCGCCGCCACGAAGTAGTACATGGCGAGCGACTGATCGAGGTCGACGAGCCCGAAGAGGTGGCCCCGCGGCACGCCCTGGATGCCGTCCTCGCCGTGGGTGATCGGCGACTGCAGGCAGACGAAGAAGAACATCTGGGCCAGGGCGAGGGTGATCATCGCGAAGTAGATGCCCTGACGGCGGATCGCCAGATAGCCGAACACGAGGCCCAGCAGGGCCGCGAACGCCACGCCGAGCAGGACGCCGATCTCGGGCGTCAGCCCCCAGACCTTCACCGCGTGCGCGGTCACGTAGGCGCCACCGCCGAAGAAGGCGGCATGGCCGAACGACAAGAGGCCCACATAGCCGATCAGCAGGTTGAAGGCGCAGGCGAAGAGGGCGAAGCACAAGACGCCCATCAGGAAGACGGGATAGAAGAAAAACGGGGCGACGATCAGGAGCGCCAGGCCCAGGGCCACGAGCAGCGGGACGGCCATGCCGCCCGCCCGGGCCCGCCCGCCGAGTGTGCCGGCTCCGGTCGCCATGGCTCACTCCTTCCCGAACAGGCCGGCGGGCCGGATCATCAGCACCACGGCCATGATGACGAAGACGACGATGTTCGAGGCCTCGGGATAGAACACCTTGGTCAGGCCCTCGAGGAGGCCCAGCAGGTAGCCCGAGACGATGGCGCCGAGGATCGAGCCCATCCCGCCGATGACCACGACGGCGAAGACCACGATGATGAGGTTCTGCCCCATGAGCGGGCTCACCTGGTAGACCGGTGCCGCCAGCACACCCGCGAGCCCGGCCAGCCCGGCACCCAGCGCGTAGGTCAGGGTGAGCAGCCTCGGGACATTGACGCCGAAGGCCTGCACCAGCGTCGGGTTCTCGGTCGCCGCCCGCAGATAGGCGCCGAATCGCGTCTTCTCGATCACGAGCCAGGTGCCGAGGCAGACGACCAGCGAGGCCACCACCACGAAGCCCCGGTAGATCGGCAGCACCATGAAGCCGAGATTGACGGCGCCGGTCAGCGCCGCCGGTGCGGCGTAGGGATTGCCCGAGGTGCCGAACCAGTAGCGAAAGAGCCCCTCCAGCACGAGGGCCAGGCCGAAGGTCAGGAGCAGGCCGTAGAGCGGGTCGAGGCTGTAGAGCCGGGCGAGGAAAAGCTTCTCGACGACGACGCCGGAGGCGGCGATCAGGAGCGGACCGATGACCAGCGCCGGCCAGAAGCCGATGCCGGTCCAGCTCAACAGGAGAAAGGCCGCGAACGCGCCCAGCATGTACTGGGCGCCATGGGCGAAGTTGATCACCCGGAGCATGCCGAAGATGACGGCGAGGCCGAGGCTCAGCAGGGCGTAGAACGAGCCGTTGATCAGCCCGAGCAGGAGCTGCCCCAGCAGCACCGGCAGCGGATAGCCGAGGACCATCGTCATGGCCGTCGGCCCTCAGACGCCCAGCGTCTCGTGGAGGAAGTCCATGCGCGCCTCGAGCTGGGCCGCCGGGAAGGCATCGACCATGCGGCCGTCCTCCATCACGTAGAAGCGGTCGGCGACCCGCCGGGCAAATCGAAAGTTCTGCTCGACCAGAAGGATCGTCATGCCCCGCTCCTTGAGGGTCCGGATCACCTCGCCGATGCGCTGGACGATCACCGGGGCCAGCCCCTCCGTCGGCTCGTCGAGAAGGAGGAGCCGGGCGCCGGTCCGGAGGATGCGCGCGATCGCCAGCATCTGCTGCTCGCCGCCCGACAGCTTGGTGCCCTGGCTCGTCCGGCGCTCGAGGAGATTGGGAAAGAGCCGATAGATCTCGTCGATCGTGAAGCCGCCCTCGGCCACGTCGGGCGGCAGCAGCAGATTCTCCAGGACGTCCAGGCCGGCGAAGATGCCCCGCTCCTCCGGCACGTAGCCGAGCCCGCGGCGCGCCACCTGATGCAGCGGGAGCCTCAGGAGATCCTCGCCCCGGAGGTGGACGGAGCCCCCTCGCTTCCGGACGATGCCCATGATCGCCCGCAGCGTCGTCGTCTTGCCGGCGCCGTTGCGCCCCAGCATGGTCACCGTCTCGCCCTCGCGCACCTCGAGGTCGACGCCGTGCAGCACGTGGCTCTCGCCGTACCAGGCCTGGAGGCCCCGTACCTCGAGGAGCGGCGCCTCAGTCATGCTCGGTGCCCATGTAGGCCTCGCGCACGCCGGGATCGGCGCTGACCTCCTCGTAGCTGCCCTCGGCCAGGATCTCGCCCCGCGCCAGCACGGTCACGCGGTGGCAGAGGTCGGCCACCACCGAGAGATTGTGCTCGACCATGAGAACGGTGCGGCTCTCCGCCGCCGTCCGGACGAGACCCGCGATCCTGCCGATGTCCTCGTGGCCGAGGCCGGCCATCGGCTCGTCGAGCAGCAGCACGGTCGGATCCAGGGCCAGCGTCGTCGCGATCTCGAGCGCGCGCTTGCGGCCATAGGCGAGCTCGGCGGCTGGGACCCGGGCGAATTCCTGGAGGTTGACCGCCTGGATCAGCCCATGGGCGCGGGCGTCCAGCACATCGAGCGCCCGGGTCGAGCGCCAGAACTGGGTCGCGAGGCCGCCCGGCCGCTGCAGCGCTATCCGCAGATTGTCCAGCACCGTCAGATGCGGGAACACCGCCGAGATCTGGAAGGAGCGGACCAGACCGAGCCGGGCCACCGCCGCCGGCGGCAGGCGGGTGATGTCCTGCCCGCGGAACAGGATCTGGCCCCGGGTCGGCTCGAGGAACTTGGTCAGGAGATTGAACACGGTCGTCTTGCCGGCGCCGTTCGGCCCGATCAGCGCGTGGATCGTGCCCTCCTGGACCTCGAGGTCGACATTCTTCACGGCAACGAAGCCCTTGAACTCCTTCGTGAGCCCGCGTGCGGCGAGCGCCACGGCGCCGGCCGCCCCGGGGAAGGCCGCTGCCGTGGCCGGGGAGGCCATGGCCATCCCCGTCACTGGACCAGGGGGCAGCCGCTGTCCTTGGCGGCGATGTACGCCTTCTCGCCCGGGACCGTGGCGAGCTGCTTGTAGGCGTCCCAGGGACCCTTGCTCTCGGAGGGCTTCTTGACCTCGAAGAGATACATGTCGTGCACCATCAGGCCGGTCGGCTGGACCGTGCCGTGCCCGGCGAAGAAGTCGTCGACCGGCATCTTGTGCAGCTCCTCGGCGACCGGCTCGGTGGCGTCGGTGCCGGCGGCCTTGATGGCCTTGAGGTACTGCGTCACCGCCGAGTAGGTGCCGGCCTGGACCATGTTCGGCATGCGGCCGGCCCGCTTCATGAAGCGCTCCGCGAAGGCGCGGCTGGCGTCGTCGCGATCCCAATAATAGCCCTCGGTCAGGACCAGGCCCTGCGCCGCCTGCAGGCCGAGCCCGTGCACCTCGGAGAGCGTGAACAGCAGCGCCGCCATGCGCTGGCCGCCCTGGACGATGCCGAAATCCGACGCCTGCTTGATCGCGTTCGCGGTGTCGAGGCCGGCATTGGCGAGGCCGACGACCTTGGCCCCCGAGCCCTGCGCCTGCAGGAGGAACGAGGAGAAGTCGGTGGTGCTCAGGGGGTGGCGGACCGAGCCCAGGACCTTGCCGCCCTCCTCCTTGACGATCGCCGAGGTGTCGGCCTCGAGCTGGTAGCCGAAGGCGTAGTCGGCGGTCAGGAAGAACCAGGTGTCGCCGCCCGCCTTCACCAGGGCGCCGCCGGTGCCGACCGCCAGCGCATGCGTGTCGTAGACCCAGTGGAAGCCGTAGGGCGAGCACTGCTTGCCGGTGAGCGCGGTGGTCGCGGCCCCCGTGACGATGTCGATCTTCTTCTTGTCCTTGGAGAGCTGCTGGACGGCCAGCGCCACCGAGGAGGTGGTCAGCTCCATGATCGAGTCGACCTTGTCGACGTCGTACCACTGCCGGGCGATGCTCGACGCGATATCGGGCTTGTTCTGGTGGTCCGCGCTGATGACCTCGATCGGCGTGTCCAGAACCTTTCCGCCGAAGTCCTCGACCGCCATCTTCGCGGCCTCGACCGACCATTTGCCGCCGAAATCGGCATAGACGCCCGACTGGTCGTTCAGGATGCCGATCTTGACGACATTGTCGGACATCTCGGCGAAGGCGGGCACGGACAACGCAGAGACAGCGGTGGCGGCGAGGAGCAGGCTCAGCCGTTTCATCGAGGGGCCTCCCGGATATGGATGATCCAGGCTTAGCCTGCCCCGACGATCCGATCCAGCCTCTTCCGAACGGTCAGCCGCGGAGGATGGCCTCGACCGCCGTGGCCATGGCCTGGCAGCCGAGGACGATGTCCTCGTCCGCCGTGTTCTCCGTCCAATGATGGCTGATCCCGCCGATGCTCGGCACGAACAGCATGCCGGCGGGCATGATCCTGGCGAAGATCTGCGCATCGTGGCCGGCCCCGCTCGGCATCCGGACATGGAGGCCGGGCGCATGCCGCTCGGCGGCGCGCTCCAACGCCTCCTGGAACGGCTCGGCCATGACCTTGGGCTCGGAGCGGGAGAGGGCCTCGAGGCTGCATCCGCAGGGGCCCGCGCGATCGGCCTCGGCGACCAGCTCCTCGAGCGTGCGCTGCAGAAGCAGGAGCCGTGCCGGATCGGCGTCGCGGAACTGAAAAAGCATCTCGGCGCCGCCGGGGATGATGCTGGGGGCGCCCGGATCGAGCGTGATGCGGCCCGTGGTCCAGACGGTTCGCGGCCCGGCCACCTGGGGAAAGCGGCGGTCGATCGCGGCGGCCAGTCGCACGAGGGCCAGCCCCGCATCCTTGCGGATCGCCATGCGGGTCGTCCCCGCATGGTTCTGGGCGCCCTCGAAGAGGATCCGGTACTGCCAGATCGCGACGATGCTGGTCACGATGCCGAGCTTGAGGCCGCTGCTCTCGAGCGTGTCGCCCTGCTCGATATGGGCCTCGAGGAAGCCCGCATAGCGGGCCGGGTCGAGCTGCTCGCGCGGCCGGCCGGCGAGGCCCGCGCGCTCCAGCGCCACCCGGAGCGGCGTCGCGTCGTAACGGTTGGTCAGCCCGTCGATCTCGTCGTCGGGCAGCAGGCCGCAGAGCGAGCGGCTGCCGGTGAAGGAGCCGTAGTGCCCCTCCTCGTCGGCGATGCCGACGACGTCCACGGCGAGCCCGGCGGTGTCGGGGTCGGACCCGAGGGCCCGGGCCACCTCGAGGCCGTAGACGGTTCCCAAGGCGCCGTCCAGCCAGCCGGCATGGTTCTGGCTCTCGACATGGGAGCCGACCAGCAGCCGCCGGCCGTCCCCCTTGTGGCGGCCCAGCACGTTGCCGATGCCGTCGATCACGACCTCCCGACCAGTCTCCTGGAGGCGTTCCGCCAGCCATTCCCTGGCCGCCATGTCCTCGGCCGAGTAGGTCGGCCGGTGGACGCCGGTCTCGTAGCGCCCGAACAGAGCGAGGCGACGGAGGTCCGCGAGCAGACGATCGCCGTCGATGTGCGGCATGGTTGCGCTCCTCGGGCAGGGCCGGCGGTGTCGCTGCCGAGGATGCGTCGGATCGGCCGCGGCGTGAAGCCGTGGCACGGGCTCGGCCGTGCATTGAGCCCGAGGGCCTGCTAGCATGGCTCCAAATGACAAACCGTCGCTCGGCTTGCTGAGGACTCCGCTGATGTCGCCAAGTCCGTCCCTTCGTGCCACCGACCGTGCCGTCGGCGGGGCCAGGACGCATTTCCGGTTCGGGCTGCTCGGGCTCCTGCTCGCGTGCGGGCTTCCGGCCCTGCCTGTCGCAGCCGCCGAAGTCGCGCCCGCAGCCGCTCACGAGCCGGCGGCGGCCCCGGCTCAGGTCCAGGAGCTGCTGAAGCTCCTGGCCGATCCCGCCGTCCAGGAGTGGCTCGCCGAGCGCCGGGCCGCCGCACCGTCGGGCGAGGCCGCCCCGGCAGTGAGCGGCACGGCGGCGAGCGGTACGGCGGCGAGCGGTACGGCGGCGAGTGGCGGCGACATGGCGGGCATGGGCGGTGCCATGGGCCTGCAGGAGCAGGTCGGTGAGCGGCTGAGCGCCATCCGCGAGCATCTGAAGGGCGTGGCGGCGGAGGTGCCGCGCCTGCCCGGCGACTTCAGCCGGGCGCACGACGTGGTCATGGCGTCGCTCTCGCAGGGCGGCCTGCTGGGGGCGGCGACCCTGGTCGCCCTCTTCGTGGGCATGGGCTTCCTGCTCGAGTGGATCTTCTGGCGGGCCAGCGCCGGCCTGCGGGCGCGCATCGTCGACACGCCGCTCACGTCGGTCCGCCAGCGCCTGATCAGCACCGTGATGCGGCTCGGCTTCGCCGTGGCGTGGGTCCTCGCCTTCGCCATCGGCAGCGTCGGCGCCTTCCTCCTGCTCACCTGGCCGCCACTGCTGCGCGAGCTCGTGCTCGGCTACCTGATGGTCTTTCTAGTCATCCGCATGGCGTACGTCGTGGCGCGCTTTCTCTTCGCGCCAGGCGCCGAGCGGTTCCGCCTCGTGCCGGTGAGCACGCCCAGTGCCCGAATCTGGACACGGGGCATCGAAACCTTCGTCGGCTGGTTCGCCTTCGGCTGGGTCACGATCGGGGCGCTGGCGCTGCTGGGCTTCCCGGTCGAGGGCCGCCGCCTCGTCGCTTATGTGCTGGGGCTCGGTCTGCTCGCCATCATCTTGTGGATGATCTGGAGCATTCACGCGCTCAGAGTGGCGGAGCGGCCGGCCGACACCGCCTCCGCCACCCATTTCGGCAAGCTCGTTCCCATCCTGCTCACCGCCGTGGCCGTCCTGATGTGGGGCCTCTGGGTGGCCGGCATCATGCGCCTATTCTGGCTCCTCGTGGTCCTCCTGGCCCTGCCCCCGCTGCTCGGAGCCGCGCGACGAACGGTCAGGCACCTTCTCCGCCCCACGGAGGAGGCGACCGGTCAACCTCCGCCGCCGAGCGTGCTGGTCGCCGCCGTGGAGCGCGGCATCCGAGCGCTCCTCATCATCGGCGCGGCGCTCGAGCTGGCCTGGGCCTGGGGCCTCGACCTCGGCCAGATCACCAGCGGCAACACCATGGGCATGCGCCTCCTGGGCGGCGCCCTCAACGCCGTTATCATCTTCCTGCTCGCCGACTTCGCCTGGCATCTGCTCCGCGCCTTCATCGACCGCCAACTCTCCAGCGCCGACAGCACCCCGCACGCCGAAGGCGTGGAGGCCAGCCGGCAGGCCCGGCTCAGGACTCTTCTGCCGATCCTCCGCAACATCGCGTTCGTCGTGCTCCTGGTGATGGCGGCCCTCATGGCGCTGGCGTCGCTGGGGGTGCAGATCGGCCCGCTGCTGGCCGGCGCCGGCGTGGTCGGCGTCGCCATCGGCTTCGGCGCCCAGACGCTCGTCAAGGACATCATCGCCGGCATGTTCTTCCTCCTCGACGACGCCTTCCGGGTCGGCGAGTACATCGTCAGCGGCAGCGTCAAGGGCACGGTCGAGTCGTTCTCGCTGCGCTCGGTGAAGCTGCGCCACCACCGCGGCCCGCTCTTCACCGTGCCCTTCGGCTCCCTCGGCGCCATCCAGAACCTGTCCCGCGACTGGGTCATCGACAAGCTGATGGTCGGCGTGACCTACGATACCGACCTGGACAAGGTGAAGAAGGTCATTCGGCAGGTCAGCAAGGAGGTCATGGAGGACCCGGAGCTCGCCGCCATCATCCTCGAGCCGCTGAAGTCGCAGGGTGTGGCGGAGATGGGCGACTTCGCCATCCAGATCCGAATGAAAATAAAGACCAAGCCGGGCGAGCAGTTCGCGGTCCGCCGGGTGATCTACGACAAGCTGAAGAAGCACTTCGCCCTGAATGGCATCCACTTCGCGTTCCCGACCGTCACGGTCGCCGGCGGCGATGCCGGTGCGGCGACCTCGGCGGTGGCGCAGCGCGCGATCGAGATGACCCGGCCGGAGCCGCAGGCAGCCGAATAGGGCCCGATCGGCCGGCGGGAGTTGTTGCGATGTCGATGATGTGCGAGGCGCGGCCGGGCGATCTCGAGCACGCCGCGCGGCGCGTGCTGGATCGGCTGGCGCAGGAGGGGCTGGAGGGCGAGGCGCTGGCCTCCGCGGCGACCGCCGAGGTGGCCGCCCTCTGGGCGCACCTGCCCGAGCCCGAGATCGCCGCCGCGGTCAGGCGGTGTCTGGCGAGGCCGCCCGAGCCGGGCGAGCCCGAAGGCGAGCGCAGCGCGCCACGCCCGCCAGATCCCGGGCGAAGCTGACCTCGAGCCCCTGCGCCTCGGCCAGGCCCGCCAGGGCATCGGCTTGGCCGACGCCCAGCTCCAGCAGGGCCAGGCCGTCCTCGGCAAGGAGGGCGGGCAGCGCCGGCAGGATCTCGCGGTAGGCGTCGAGACCGTCGAGGCCGCCGGCCAGCGCCAGGCGCGGCTCGAAGGCGGCCACCTCCGGCTCCAGCCCCTCCAGCGCCCCCAGGGCCACATAGGGCGGATTGGCGAGGACGAGGTCGAAGCGGCCCTGAAGCGCCGTCGCCCAATGGCCGCCGACCAGCCCCAGGCGGCCCAGGACGCCGTGCCGCCGGGCATTGAGGGCGGCCACCCTCAGGGCCGCCTCCGAGCGGTCGACGCCGATGCCCCTGGCCGCCGGCCAGAGGGTGAGGGCCGTGACCAGGAGACAGCCGGAGCCGGTGCCGAGATCGAGGATGCGGAGGGGGGCGCTGCGGTCGGGCTTGGCCCTCGACGCCTCCTCGATCAAGAGCTCGGTCTCCGGGCGCGGCACCAGGACGGCCGGCGAGACCGCGAACAAAAGGCCGAAAAACTCGCGCTCGCCCACCAGATAGGCGAGCGGCTCGCGGCGCAGGCGGCGCTCGACCAGCAGGTCCAGGCCGGCCTGCTCGGGCGCGGTCAGGAGGCGCTCGGGCCAGGGCCAGCTGACGCTCGCGGGTAAGGCCCGTCGCGCGCTGCAGCAGAAGGCGCGCCTCGAGGTCGGCGCCCGGGATGCCGGCGGCGCGGAGCCGCGCCCGGGCCTCCCGGAGTGCCCTGCCCAGGGTCAGGCCCGGCTCAGTCGACGTCGGCAAGGCGGGCCGCCTGCTCCTCGGCGATCAGCGCCCCGGTCAGCTCGCCCAGCGCCTCGCCCGAGAGCACCTGCTCGAGCTTGTAGAGGGTCAGGTTGATGCGGTGGTCGGTGACCCGGTTCTGCGGAAGTTGTAGGTGCGGATGCGCTCCGACCGGTCGCCGGAGCCGACCTGGCCGCGCCGGCTCAGGGAGCGCTCGGCATCCCGCGCCGAGCGCTCCGCCTCGTAGAGACGTGCGCGCAGGATCTTCATCGCCTTGGCGCGGTTCTTGTGCTGGGATTTTTCGTCCTGGATCGCGACGACGAGGCCGGTCGGCAGGTGGGTGATGCGGACGGCGCTCTCGGTCCGGTTGACGTGCTGGCCGCCGGCGCCGGAGGCGCGGTAGACGTCGATCCGCAGATCCTCCTTCTCGTCGATCTCGATGTCGACCTCCTCCGCCTCGGGCAGCACCGCCACGGTCGCGGCCGAGGTGTGGATGCGGCCGCCGCCCTCGGTGACGGGCACCCGCTGGACCCGATGGACGCCCTGCCTCGAACTTGAGATGGGCGAAGACGCCCTTCCCCTCGACGCTGGCTGTCGCCTCCCTGATCCCGCCGAGATCGGTCTCGCTCAGCGCCAGGATCTCGAACCGCCAGCCCCGCAGATCCGCGTGGCGCTGGTACATGCGGAGCAGGTCCCCGGCGAAGAGCGCCGCCTCCTCGCCGCCGGTGCCGGCGCGGATCTCGAGGATGGCGCTCTTCTCGTCCGCCGCGTCCCGAGGCAGCAGCAGCACCCGCAGCCGCTGCTGCAGCGCCGGCAGCCGTTCCGCCAGCTCCGCCCGCTCGGCCTGGGCCAGCTCGCGCATCTCGGCGTCGCCGCCGCTGTCCCGCATCAGGGCCGAGAGATCCCGCTCCTCGAGCTGAGCCGCGCGGAGCGCCTCGATCCCGGCGACGATCGGCTCCAGCTCCGCCAGCTCCCGGCCCAGGCGCCCATAGTCGGCAGCGCTGGCCGTCGCCAGGAGGGCGGTCAGCTCCTGCTGGCGCGCCAGGATGGCGTCGAGCTTCTGGTCGAAGGCACTGGTGCTCATGATGGCGCAAATACCTGCCGGGGTGCCCCGGCAGGGTCAAGCGGTCTCGCTGGGGGGCGGCTCCAGGAGCCTCGGGCCGGGGCCCTGCTCCGAGAGCACGTCCCGCGGATTGCGGAGCGGGCAGTCCTTCATCGACAGGCAGCCGCAGCCGATGCAGCCGTCGAGCTCGTCCCGGAGCCGCGTGAGCTTTTTTAGTCTCGCGTCGAGCTCGGCCCGCCATCGGCTGGAAAGCCCGCGCCAGTCCGCGGCCGTGGGCGTGCGACCGTCCGGGAGGGCGGCCAGGGCATCGCCGACGATGGCCAGCGGGATACCCAGCCGCTGGGCCACCTTGATGACCGAAACGCGGCGCAGCACCTCGCGGGAATAGCGGCGCTGATTGCCAGGGCTCCGCCGGCTGCGGATCAGGCCCTTGGCCTCGTAGAAGTGGATCGTCGAGACGGCAAGGCCGCTCCGGCCGGCCACCTCGCCGACCGACAGCTCCCTCGCAAGGTCCCGAGGACCGGGCTCGCTCATCCGGCTTGACCTCAACTTGACTTGAGGTTCTATGCCGTGCTCCTCGTAGAGGGACAAGACGAGAGTGCGGAGCCCATGACGAGGAAGATCGAGCTTGCCCTGATCTATGGCAGCACGCGCGAGGGGCGTTTCTGCGACACGGTCGGCCCATGGGTCCGCTCGCAGATCGAGGCCCTGGCCGGGCTCGTCCCGGATCTCATCGACCCGGCCAGGGTGGGCCTCGCCTCGACCGAGGAAAGGCTCGACCTCAAGCGGCGCATCGATCGGGCGGAGGCGTTCGTCGTCGTGACGCCCGAGTACAACCACTCCTATCCGGCGCCGCTCAAGGCGCTGATCGATTCGGTGCATGCGGAGTGGCGGGCCAAACCCGTCGCCTTCGTCTCCTATGGCGGCGTCTCGGGCGGCCTCCGGGCGGTCGAGCATCTCCGCCTCGTCTTCGCCGAGCTGCACGCCGTCGGAATCCGCGACGGCGTCGAGCTTCGCCAACGCCCGCCAGCAGTTCGACGCCGAGGGTCGGCTGGGGAGCCCCGAGCCGGCGCAAAAAGCCATGGCGACGATGCTGGCGCGTCTCGCCTGGTGGGCGCAGGCGCTGAGCGACGCGCGCGATGCCCGCATCTATCCGGAGGCCGTGGCGTGAGCCGTTCCGACACCGGGGAGGCGGGCGTGGCGCGAGCGCGGGTTCTCGTTCTCGGCCGCTCACCCGAGGTGCTGGAGACCGTGATGCAGGAGCTTGCCGAGCTCGGCATCGCCGTCGAGGGCTCCGTCGACGCGGAGCACGCGGCCGAGCGGTTCGACGCGAGCGCGCTCGACCTGATCGTCTTCGGCGGAGGCCTCATCGGCCCGGTTGGCCAGCGCCTCAGGCGCGCCTTCGCCCGGCAGAGCCCCGACGTGCGCTTTCTCGATACCTGTGCCCCCCAGGCGGTCCACCGGGTCGTGGCCGCGCTCAGCGGGGAGAGCGAGCGGCTGCCGGTCGATCTCGACGCCTACTGCGCTCGGATCGGCTACAAGGGCCCTCTGACCCCGACGCTCGAGACGCTCCGGGCCCTGGTCGAGCGCCATCCGGCCGCCATCGTCTTCGAGGCCATCGACGTCCTGCTGGATCGAGGGATCGATCTCTCGCCGGCCGCGGTCGACGCCAAGCTGATCGGCAGCCGCCGCGGTGGCTACTGCTACGAGCAGAACAGCCTTTTTCTCCGGGTGCTCCGAGCCATCGGCTTCGAGGTCCAGGGACTGGTCGGGCGCGTGCGCTGGCAGGCGCCGCCGGGCGCTGCGCCGCGACCCCGCACCCACATGGCCCTGCGGGTCAGGGTCGACGGCGCGCCCTGGCTCGCGGACGTCGGCTTCGGGGGGTGCGTGCCGACCGCGCCCCTGCGCATGGACAGGGCGGAGCCGCAGGCGACCCGCCACGAGGCCTTCCGCGTCCTGCCCTTCGGCGACGCCCTGCTCGTCCAGGCCAGCCTCGAGGGCCGGTGGATCTCTCTCTATGAGCTCTCGCCCGAGCCCCAGCAGGACGTGGACTACGAGCTGCCCAACTGGTTCACGTCGACCCATCCGCGGTCGCACTTCCGCCACCGGCTGATCGTATCGCGGGTGACACCCGACGCACGCTCCACGCTTCTCGACGGCCGGCTCACCGTCCGCACGGTCGAAGGACAGGTCGATCGCCGCGTCCTCGATGCCACCCGAATCGAGCAGGCCCTCGTCGAGACGTTCGGCCTGCCGGTCGCTCCCGATTGGCGACCGGCCATCGCGCGGGCCGCGGCGGCCGCTGCGTGATTCCCCACGGCTGCGCTAAGGGTGATGGTCCGCGAGCACCCTCCCGGGCTCAGGCTCCGGGGTCCTGAGGCGGGTCGCGATCAGCTCGCCTGCCGCCTCGAGGATGGGATAGGCGACGGCGGTCAGGTGGGAGTTGATCCGCTTCAGGTCGCGGATCACGTCGAGATGCAGGCTGCTGGTCTCGAGGGTATCGGTGCGGCCGGTCCCGAGGCGAGCCAGATGCTGCTCGGTCGCCCGGCGCTCGGCATCGCGGAGCGCCGACTTGCGGCGCACCAGCTCTCGGGCGAGGCCCACGTCGCGCGACAGGAAGACGTTGAGCGCCAGGCGCATGTCGCCCATCACGCGCTCGTGGAAGGCCTGGATCTCGGCGAAGCCGGCCGGCGAGAACTTGAGCCGGTGCTTCATCTTCTTCGCGGCCAGCTCCATCAGGTTGCGGTCGATGATGTCGCCCACATGCTCGAGGTTGGTCGTGAAGGTCAGGATCTCGAGGCAGCGGCCGCTTTCCAGGGCGTCCAGGTCCTCGCGCGACACCTCGGTCAGGTAGAGCTTCACGGCCTCGTGCAGCGAATCGATGACGTCGTCCTCGGCCTCGACGGCCTTGGCGAGCCTGGGGTCGTCGCTCTGGAAGACCAGGATCGCACGGCGCAGCATGCCCTCGACGATGTCGCCCATGCGGAGCGCCTCGCGGGCGGCGCCGGCCAGGGCCTCGGCCGGAGTGTCGAGGGCATCGCGGTCGAGATGGCGCGGCCGCCGGGCGTCCTCGGCAACCGCCCGGTCGGGCAGCAGCCGGGCGCAGAGGCGGGCGACCGGATCGAGCAGGGGCAGCATGACGACCGCGGCCAACAGGTTGAAGGCGGTATGGGCATTCACCACCTGGCGGGCCGGATCCCCGGTCAGAAGCCGCAGCAGCCCGGCCAGCTCCGGTAGGAGAAGCAGCAGCGGCAGCGCCACCATCAGCCGCATCAGCAGGTTGCCGACCTGGGCCCGCCGCGCCGGTGCATCGGCGCCGGCCGTGATGGCCACGGGCCCGATCGCGCCGCCCACATTGGCGCCCAGCACCAGCGCAATCGCCAGCGTGGGGCCGACCAGATGGTTGCTGGCGAGCGACATCACGAGCAGCACGATGGCCAAGCTCGAATGGGCCAGCCAAGTCAGCAGCGCCGCGAGAAAAAAGGCCAGAAGCGGCGAGCCGGCGAGGTCGCCGAGCAGCAGGGGCAGAGCCGGCCCGTCGCGGAGCGGCGCGGTTGCGTCGACGGTCATCTCGAGGGCCACGAGCATCAGGCCGAGGCCGATGGCGACCCGGCCGAGATGGCGCGGCCTCGACCCCGAGGTGAGGAGGAAGAGGCCCACGCCCAGCACCAGCAACGCCGGCGCCAGCCACCAGGGGCGGAACGCCAGGACCTGGGCCACCAGCGTCGTGCCGACATTGGCGCCGAGCATCACGGCCAGCGCCGGCACGGTCGGGATCAGGCCGCGCCCGGCGAAGGACGAGACCATCAGCGAGGTGGCGGTGCTGCTCTGCAGGATGGCGGTCACGCCGAGGCCGGCGGCGAAGGCCGAGAGGCGGCGTCGCGACCAGGCGCCGATCACGCGACGGAGATCGGCGCCGTAGGCGCGGGTGATGCCGGTGCGCACCATGCGCACGCCCCAGAGAAGCAGGGCCACCCCACCGGCGACGTCGAGCAGGATCTCCGTCTCAGGGTCTCCCTCGGATCAGGCCCGGCGGGTCGCGGTGCGGCCCGGACCGGGCTGCTGATGGCGCGGATTCCGTGCTACCGCCGGCGGCCCGCGCCGTCAAAGATTTGTCACGGAACCGTCACATTGAGCTCAATGGCCGCCCAACGCGCCTGCAGCCGGCATCGTTCCATCAGAGGCCGCCTCGGCCGCGCGCGCCCGGAGCCCGCTCGGCGCCAAGCGACAGCCCGACGCCGGCGGTGTCGCGGTTAGCAACCAAAAATGTATATCACTGCCGCGTAATATCGCGAAGTCGCGCGAGTGCCCGGCCTCAGTCCGAGCGGCGCAGGCGCTCGAGCAGGCTGTCCCGAGGCACCTCCTCCTCGGCGCCGCTGGCGAGATCGCGCAGGCGCACGACGCCCCGGCTCAGCTCCTCGTCGCCGAGCGACAGGGCCCGGCGGGCGCCCAGGCGGTCGGCCCGCTTCATGCGCTGGCCGGGCTTGCCGCGGAAGGCGAGGTCGGTCGGGATGCCGGCCCGGCGGAGCGTCCGGGCCAAGCCCCAGGCCGCGGCCTCGGCGGCCGGCCCGATCGGGACGATGGCGACCGGGCCCTCGGCCGGCGGGCCGTCCTCGAGCATCAGCGCCAGCCGCTCGACCCCGGCGGCCCAGCCGACGCCCGGCACGTCGGGGCCGCCCATCGTGCGCATCAGGCCGTCATAGCGGCCGCCCGCCATCACCGTGCCCTGGGCGCCCAGCGTCGTGGTCGTGAACTCGAAGGCGGTGTGGGCATAGTAGTCGAGGCCGCGGACCAGCCTCGGGCTCTCCCGGAAGGCGATGCCGAGCCGCCCAGGCCCGTCCCGCACCCGCTCGTAGAAGTCGCGGCTCTCCGGCATTGAGGTGACGCTTCGAGCAGCGGCGCCTCGGCCAGCACGGCCCGGTCGCCCTCGTCCTTGCTGTCCAGGATGCGCAGCGGGTTGCGCGCGAGGCGGGCCAGGCTGTCCTCGGAGAGCCGGCTCTTGTGGCCTTCCAGATAGCGCGACCAGGGCCTCGCGATAGGCCGAGCCGGCTCGCCTGATCGCCCAGCGTGTTGAGCTCGAGGGTCACCCGGTCGGAAACGAGGCCGAGCGCCTCCAGGATGTGGGCGCCGACGCGCGATGACCTCGACATCGGCCATGGGCTCGGCCACGCCGATCAGCTCGACGCCGATCTGGTGGAACTGGCGAAGGCGGCCCTTCTGCGGCCGCTCGTAGCGGAACATCGGGCCACAGTAGAAGAGCTTGAGCGGCAGCTGCTGGGTCAGGCCGCCGGTGATGACGGCCCGGACGATGCCGGCCGTGTTCTCGGGGCGGAGCGTCAGGCTGTCGCCGCCCCGGTCCTCGAAGGTGTACATCTCCTTGGTGACGACGTCGCTGGTGTCGCCGAGGCTGCGGGCGAACACCTCGGTGAACTCGAAGATCGGCGTCTCGATCTCGCCATAGCCGTAGAGCCCGGCCACGCGCTCGCGCCGTCTCGGCCGACCGTGCGGTGACGGCGGATCTCCGCGCCCAGGATGTCGTGCGTGCCGCGGACCAGCCTCGCCTCGCTGCTCATGCCCGGCCCGACGGCTCAGGCGTCGACCGGGGCCCGGCCCCAGCGCCGCTCGACATAGGCCTCCACCAGCTCCTGGAACTCTTCGGCGATGCGCTCGCCGCGCAGCGTCTTCGCCTTCTTGCCGTCGATGAAGACCGGGGCCGTGGGGCTCTCGCCGGTGCCGGGCAGGCTGATGCCGATATCGGCGTGCTTGCTCTCGCCCGGCCCGTTGACGATGCAGCCCATGACGGCGACGTTCAGCGTCTCGACGCCCGGATAGCGGGTCTTCCAGACCGGCATCTGGCTCGTGCATGAACCCTTCTATCTTCTGGGCCAGCTCCTGGAAGACCGTGCTCGTGGTCCGGCCGCAGCCCGGGCAGGCGGCCACCTGGGGCAGGAAGGAGCGCAGCCCCAGCGCCTGGAGCACCTGCTGGCAGGCCAGCACCTCGTTCGTCCGGGGCTCGGTCGGGCCGGGCGTCAGCGAGGCGCGGATCGTGTCGCCGATGCCCTCCTGGAGAAGGAGGGTGAGGGCCGCCGTGGTCGCGACCACGCCCTTGATGCCCATGCCGGCCTCGGTCAGGCCGAGATGGAGGGCATAGCGCGAGCGGCGCGCCAGCTCGCGATAGACGGAAACCATGTCCTGGACGCGGCTGACCTTGGCCGAGATGACGATCCGCTCGGCGCCGAGGCCCTGCCGCTCGGCCGCGCCGGCGCTCTCGAGGGCCGAGCGCACCAGCGCCTCGCGCAGCACGTGGTCGGCCGGCTGCGGGTCCGCCCGGCGGCCGTTCTCGTCCATCAGCCGGGCGGCGAGGTCCTGGTCGAGCGAGCCCCAGTTGACGCCGATGCGCACCGGCCGCTCGTGGCGCAGCGCCGCCTCGATCATCGTCTCGAACTGGCGGTCGCGCTTGTCCCCGAATCCGACATTGCCCGGGTTGATGCGGAGCTTGGCCAGGGCCTGCCCGAGCTCCGGAACCTCGGTCAGCAGGCGGTGGCCGTTGTAGTGAAAATCGCCGACCAGCGGCACGTCGCAGCCCTGGGCGTCGAGCCGCTCGCGGATCGCCGGCACGGCCCTGGCCGCCGCTGGGGTGTCGACGGTGATGCGCACGATCTCCGAGCCGGCCCTGGCCAGCTCGAGCGCCTGCCCGGCGGTGGCGACGGCATCGGCCGTGTCCGTGTTGGTCATCGACTGGACGACGACCGGAGCGCCGCCGCCGATCACGACCTCGCCCACCCGCACCGGCACCGTCCGATGCCGCCGGATCTCCGAAAGCGCAACCATCCTGCCGTCTTCCTGCCTCAGCAAGGGTCCACCGGCCCCACATGGATCAGGGCTCGCGCCGCAGCAAGCGCTCTTTGGCCCGAGTGGGCATTCCCACCGGGCCCGAAGCGGACCCGCCCCGGCCCCGCGCCGCCGGACGACGGAACCACCCCGAGCGGGCCCACCGCCAACGGGCAGCCGGGCCTCCTCCAGAGGCCGAGGTCGATCGGGCCTCGAGCCAGCTCCGGCAAGCCCGCAGTCACCGGGCCAAGTCGCCACGCCGGGCGAGCCCGAATTCCCGGGCGGCGGCACCACCCAAGTCGGCCCACGGCGGCCGAGCGACGGAACCACCTCGAGCGCCCCGACCGCCAACGGGCCAGATCGCCGACCGGGGCACCCCCGCGATCCTCGGCCAGCGGCACCGCCCGAGGAGCCCCCGAAGCGGCCGGACACAAGGGGCGCCTCGAGCGCGCGACCGCCATCGGGCATCGAGGTTTCCTTCACGGGGCCGAAATCCGCCCGGCCTCCAGCCCCTGCCAGCAGGCCCAAGATCATGGGGCGAGGTCGCCGCCCCGCGGCAGGCCGGAGGCGGCCGGGCGATGGGGCCGCTTCGGGCGCGCCGCCGGGAGTCGGCAAGCGGGGACTCGTCGGGCCGGAGGATCGCCGTCGAGCGACGAGACCGCGCCGAGCAGGCCACGAGCCTTGCGCCAACGGGCAGGGACGGTCGGGCCGAGGCCGTCGCACCTATCCCAGCACGATCGGTCATCCCGAGGGCCGGCGACCGGTGCCGATTGCCGCGCGCGCCTCGACCGGGCTCGACCTAGCGGCTCGCCGTGAGGCGGGCCTTGAGGGCTTCCGGGGTCAGCGGGACGTCCCGGACCACGTGGCCGCTCGTGCCGAGCGCGCCCAGGCTCTGGCCGTCGACGATGACGGTGATGCCGCCGGCATTGCCGGTCCAGAGGGCGAGGTCGCTGCGATCGGGCAGGTCGAAGCGGTCGCCGGGCTGGAGCGTCCTGGTGCGGATGAACTGGCGATCCTCGCTGCGGACCTGGACCCAGCTCTCCTCGCTGGCCACGAGAGCGATCCGGCCGACGGCGTCGGGCGGGGCCGCGGCTGTGGCCGCCGCGGGGACGGCCGCCTGGGCGCCCCCGCTCCCGAGCGAAGCCAGGAGCGCGCGGGCGCCTCGCCCGTCGGCGGCTGCCGCGGCGGGCGGGAGCGCCTGCGCCTGCGGGACGGCGCCCGAGGCCGATTGACCGGGCACCTCGCCGGTCGAGAGAGCCCCCTCCCGATCCGAGGGCGGGGCCGTGACCGGGCCGGCCGGCTGGGCCTCCGTCACGGCGAGCGCCAGGGCCGGCACGGCGGCCGTGGCCAGGGGTGCGGCGACCGCCTCCTCCGGCGATCCGCCGGGCGGCGTGCCGCCGCCGGGGCCGGCAGCCGAGACGGCCGGGAGCGGCGGGGCCGAGACTTCGGCGAGGCCGGCTTCCGGCAGGACGGGAGCGGGCAGGCCCTCGGCCGCGACCGCGGCCTGATCGTCGGGCCGGGGCGTCGCCGCCGTGGCGCTGGTCGCCGCAGGCTGGGGGTCGCCCGGGGGGACCGCCGGGCGGCCCGGCTCCCGGTCGCTGCCGAGCGTGAAGACCTCCGATGCGACGCGCCCGACGGTGCCCGGCACGGCCGCGACGCGGTCGAGCGCCGGCTGGTCGCCCGCAAGGAGCCGCCAGCCGCCATAGACGAGGCCGACGACCAGGATCGAGGCGGCGATGAAGATGCTGCTCGGCCGTCGGCTCTCGGCCAACGGCACCCTGTAGCTGAGCTCGGGGCGCGCCCCGGCGCCGCTCAGCGCCTGCTTGGCGTAGCGCACCAGCTCCTCGCCGTCGTAGCCGAGATGCTCGCCATAGCTGCGCAGGAAGCCCAGCGCATAGACGCGCCCGGGCGTCTGCGCCAGATCGCCCTCCTCGAGGGCGAGGAGATAGGACGGCTTGATGCGCAGAAACTCCGCGACGTCGTAGAGATCCTCGCCTCGCGCCTGGCGGCTCTCGCGCAGAAGGCGACCAAGATCTTGCAGGTCCGCTTCCGCAGCCTCGGGCCCGAGGCCCGCGGAATGCTCGGTAGGTTTGCTCATAGTCGGTCGGGCCAGAACCTGGAAGGAATGCATGTCGGCCGTGTCACTCATTACGAAGATAGCAACTTTAGGGTTGTCTTCCAAACCCCATCCGCCACCATCCTGAACCCGAATCGTTAAAAAGGTCGGTAGACGCCCGGCGGCAACACGATGCCGTGGTCCTTGGCATAGGCCTGCAGCCGCCCGCGCAGGCTATGATCCGGCAGGTTGAGAAGCCCGTCGAGGAAGACCTTCAGCCGGGCGGCCTCGAGGCTGCGGATCATCGCCTTGATCGTGGCGACCTCGGAGGCGACCAGCGACAGATGGCGGACGCCGAGCGCCACGAGGGCCATGGCCTCGAGCGGCCGGCTCGCCATCTCGCCGCACAGCGCCAGGCGCACGCCTCGGCTGCGGCAGCGCTCGACGAGGTCCCGCACCAGGCTGAGCGGTGCCGGCGCGAGGGCGTCGTAGCGCTCGGCGAGCTGCGGGGCACCGCGGTCGCAGGCGAAGAGGAACTGCACGAGGTCGTTGGTCCCGACCGAGACGAAGTCGACGCGCTCGAGCAGCGCCTCGAGCTGCCAGACCAGCGCCGGCACCTCGATCATGGCACCGACCTGCAGCCGGGCCGGCAGCGGGGCGCCCCGCGCCTCGGCCCGGGCCAGCTCGAGGTCGAGCAGCCGGCGGGCGGCGACGAGCTCGGCGACCTCGGCGACCATCGGGAACATCAGGCTCAGCTCCTTCCCGGCCGCGGCCCGGATCAGGGCGCGCAGCTGGACGCGCAGCACCGCCGGCCGGTCGAGGGTCAGGCGGAGCGCCCGCCAGCCCAGCGCCGGGTTCTCCTCGGCCGGCATGCGCCAGAACGGCACCTGCTTGTCGCTGCCGATGTCGAGCGTGCGGAACACCACCGGCTTGCCGCCCGCGAGCTCCAGCACCCGGCCGTAGTGGGCCGCCTGCGAGTCCACGTCCGGGTAGCTGCCGCGGGTCATCAGGCCGAGCTCGGTGCGGAACAGGCCGCAGCCGGAGGCGCCGGTCGCCTCGATCTCGGCGAGGTCGGCCAGGAACGCGGCGTTGATCGACAGGCCGACGGCGATGCCGTCCCGGGTCGTGCTCGGCTCGTCCTTCAGCGCCATGAGCTGGCGGCGGCGCTCGGCACGGGCGTGGACCGTCTGGGCGAAGGCCTGCAGGACGTCGTCGCCGGGCCGGATGAAGGCGTGGCCGTGCTCGCCGTCGATGGCGATCACGTCGCCCGGCTCGATCGCCGACATGGCGCCCTCGACCCGGCCGATCAGCGGCACGTCGAGGGCCCGTGCGACGATGGTCACGTGCGCCGTGCGCGAGCCCTCCTCGAGGATGACGCCGCGCAGGCGCTGCCGGTCGTACTCGATGAGCTCGGCGGCCGAGAGGTTGCGGGCGACCAGAACGACGTCGTCGGGCAGCGCCGCCGGGGCCGGTCCGGCGGCGTCGCCGGAGAGGTGGCGGAGCAGCCGGTTGGCGAGGTCGTCCAGGTCGAGCAGCCGCTCCCTGAGATAGGGATCGCTGGCATGGCCGATCCGGAGCTGGGTCTCCTGCTGCACCCGGTGCACCGCCGCCTCGGCGCTGAGCCCTGTGTCGATCGCCTCGCGGATGCGGCGCAGCCAGCCGCCGTCCCGGGCCAGCATCCGGTAGGCCTCGAGCACCTCCCGATGCTCGCCCGCGGCGAGATCGGGACGGTCGAGCAGGCTGTCCAGCTCCGTCCGGAGCTTGCCCACCGCGTCCTCGATGCGGGCCAGCTCCTCGGCCGGGCTCTCGGCCAGGAGGCGCCGCACCTCGATCCGGGGCTCGTGCAGCACGGCGTGGCCGATGCCGATGCCCTCGACCAGGCGGAGCCCGTCCAGGCGCCGCGGCTCGGCACCCAGGCCGAAGAGATCGCCGTACTGGCTGCGGTCGACGATGCCGCTCGAGACCACCATCTCGGCCAGCACCGAGGCGATGATCTGCAGCGCCTCGATCTCCTCCTCGGCGTAGGAGCGGGCGGCCCGGTTCTGCACCGTCAGCACGCCCGCGACCCGCCCCGAGCGGAGGATCGGCACGCCCAGGAAGGAGCGGTAGACCTCTTCCCGGGTCTCCGGGAAGTAGCGGAAGTTCGGATGCTGCTGGGCGGCGGCGGTGCTGATCACCTCGCCGGTGGCGGCGATGGTGCCGACCAGGCCCTCGCCGATCCGCATCCGCGTGCGGTGCACCGCCTCGCCGGCCAGGCCCTCGGTGGCGAAGAGCTCGAGCAGGTCGCCGGCGCGCTGGACATAGAGTGAGCAGACCTCGGCCACCAGGTTGGCGGCGATCATGCGCACGATCTGGTCGAGGCGCTGCTGCGGGCTGGTGGGCTGCGCCACGACCTCGATCAGGCGCCGCAGCAGCCGCCGGGCGCCCGAGAACTCCCCGGCGCGGCGCTCCTCGGCGGCCGGGTCGGCCGGCCCCCAGCCGACCGTGGGGCTCACCTCGGGACGGCCGTCGCCGGGCCGCCGGCATCCGTCCGGGCCAGGGCCGCCTCGGCCTGCCCGATGAGCTCCTCCAGAATGGCGCGCGTCGGCTGGGTGCGCCGCACCAGCCCGACGCTCTGGCCGGCCATCAGCGAGCCGCTCTCGACGTCGCCGTCGACGACCGCGCGGCGGAGGGCGCCGGCCCAGTAGTGCTCGATGGCGAGCGAGGCCGCCTCGTGGGTCAGCTCGCCCTGGCGGTAGCGGCGGATCACCTCGAGCTGCGTCTGCGCGAAGCGGGCCGTGCCGGCGTTGGCCAGCGCCCGCACCGGGATCACCTTGAACTCCGGGTCCAGCTGGGTCGAGACGACCGCGTCCCGCGCGGCGGCCCGGATGAAGGCCTGCTTGAACGCGGGATGGGCGATCAATTCGTCCGCGCAGACGAAGACCGTGCCCATCTGCACGCCCGCGGCGCCCATCCGCAGATAGGCGGCGATCGCCTCGCCATGGCCGATGCCGCCGGCGACGAACACCGGCACGTCGGCCATCGCGGGCAGGATCTCCTGGGCCAGGACCGAGGTCGAGACGGGCCCGACGTGACCGCCCGCCTCGTGGCCCTCGATGATCAGCGCGTCGACCCCGACGCGCACGAGCTTCCTGGCGACGGCGAGGCTCGGCGCGAAGCAGAGGGTCCTGGCCCCGCCGGCCTTGAGGCGCTCGACCGTGCCCCGCGGCGGCAGGCCGCCGGCCAGCACGACATGGCCGACGCCCTGCTCGATACAGACCCCCACCAGCCTGTCGAGGTCGGGGTGGAGCACGATGAGATTGACGCCGAACGGCCGGCCGGTCAGGGCCCGGGTGGCCCCGATCTCCTCGGCCAGGAGGTCGGGCGACATCGAGCCGCAGGCGATCACGCCGAAGCCGCCGGCCTCCGAGATCGCGGCCACGAGGTTGCGCTCCGACACCCAGGTCATGGCGCCGCCCAGCACCGCGAGCTCGCTGCCGAGGAAGCGGCGGCCGCGCTCCCACCAGGCGTCGAGGCGATCGTGGCCCGGCCGGACCGGCACGGGCTCAGGCCGCATCGAGCCCGTAGGCGGTGTGCAGGGCGCGGAGCGCCAGCTCCGTATAGTCGTCGGCCACCAGGACGCTGACCTTGATCTCCGAGGTGGCGATCGCCTGGATGTTGATGCCCTTGGCCGCCAGCGTCTGGAACATCTTGTGGGCGATGCCGGCATGGCTGCGCATGCCGACGCCGATCACCGAGATCTTGACCACGTCGGCGTCCGCCGCGACCCGCTCGTGCCCGATCTGGGGCTTGGCCTTCTCGAGGACCGCCAGGGTCCGGGGCATGTCGGCCTTGCTGACCGTGAAGGTCATGTTGGCGTGCTTGCCGTCGCGGGACACCGACTGGACGATCATGTCGACGTTGATGTTGGCCTCGGCCAGCGGGCCGAACACCGCGGCGGCCACGCCCGGCCTGTCCCGCACCTGCTGGATCGTGATCCGCGCCTCGTTGCGCGAGTAGGCGATGCCGCTGACGATCTGGGTTTCCACGATCTCATCCTCATCCACGACGAGGGTGCCGGGCCTGTCCTCGAAGGACGACAATACCTGAACACGCACGCCATGGCGCATGGCCAGTGCGACGGAGCGCGTCTCGAGGATCCTGGCGCCCAGCGACGCCATCTCGAGCATCTCCTCGTACGTGACGCGCTCGAGCTTGCGGGCCTTGGCGACGATGCGGGGGTCGGAGGTGTAGACGCCGTCGACATCCGTGAAGATGTCGCAGCGGCTGGCGCCCAGCGCCGCCGCCAGGGCCACCGCCGAGGTGTCGGAGCCGCCGCGCCCGAGCGTGGTGATGCGGCCGTCCGGGCCCTGACCCTGGAACCCCGCGACGATCGCGACCTTGCCCTCGTCGAGGCAGGCGGTCACGGGGCCCGGGTCGATCTCCACGATCCGCGCCCGGCCGTGTCCGGAATCGGTCCTGAGGCCCGCCTGCCAGCCCAGGAACGAGCGGGCCGGCACGCCGAGCGTCTGGAGGGCGATGGCGAGAAGGCCCACCGTCACCTGCTCGCCGGTGGCGACGACCTGATCGTACTCGGCGGGATCGAAGCCGGCCGCATCCAGCTCGTGCACCCAGCCGACCAGCCGGTTGGTCGTGCCGGCCATCGCCGACACCACCACGGCCAGCCGCTCGCCGGCCAGGGCGTGCCGCCTGATGCGGGCGGCGACGCTGCGGATGCGCTCTAGATCGGCAACCGAGGTGCCGCCATATTTCTGGACGACCAGCGTCACGCCAGGACTCGCATGCAGGAACAGTGGCATAGCGCCCGGGCGCGCGGTTGCCCGCCGAGGTCCGCTCTCTCGAAAAAACGCCGCACTCTTTAATGATTGGTCGAGCTATGAGCAAGGGCGACACCATTCCGGCGGCCAGGACGCCGGCTTCCCCGGGCATCGACGGCGAGGAGCTCCGCAAGTTCCAGCGCCTGGGGGAGCGCTGGTGGGATCCCGACGGGCCGATGCGCCCGCTCCACCGGCTCAATCCGGTCCGTCTCCGCTACATCGTCGACCGGGCCGGCGAGCGGCTCGGCCGCCCGGAGGGCGGCCCGCCGCTGGCCGGCCGGCGGGTCCTCGACGTCGGCTGCGGCGGGGGCCTTCTGGCCGAGCCCCTGGCCCGGCTCGGCGCCGCCGTCACCGGCATCGAGCCCGAGCCCGGCAGCCTCGAGGTCGCCCGCCGCCACGCCGCCCTGGCCGGCCTGGACATCGCCTACGAGGCCCTGCCGGTGGAGGACCTGGTGGCTGCCGGGCGGTGCTTCGACCTCGTCCTGGCGCTCGAGGTGGTCGAGCACGTTCCGGAGCCCGCCGAGCTCGTCCGCTGGCTCGCCCTGGCGACCCGCCCGGGCGGCCTCGTCGTCCTGGCCACCCTGAGCCGCACCGCCAAGGCCTATGCGATGGCCATCCTGGGTGCCGAGTATCTCCTGCGCTGGCTGCCCCCCGGCACCCATGCCTGGCGACGCTTCCTCCGCCCGTCCGAGCTCGCCCGCCACTGCCGCGCGGCCGGCCTGCGCGTCGTCGACGTACAGGGCGTCGCCTGGGACCCCGCCCGCGACGGCTTCCGCCCGACCCGCGACCCTTCGGTCAACTACATGATGACGGCGGTCCGGGACTGACGCCACCGGCCGTCTCGCCACCTGCGCAGAGCCTCGACGAGTCGCTCGCCGGTATCATGGCAACAGACTGGCCCGGTGGTATTGACGGAGAATGGACGTTCCTCGTCGACCGGTTCCGGGGGCATGGTCAGGGCCAATCTCGGAGTTGCGCCTATGTATGTGCCGCCTGCATTTCGTGAGGATGACCTGGCCGCCCTGCACGGGATCATGCGGGAGGCGCGTCTGGCGAGCCTCGTCACCGCGACCGCCGAGGGGTTGGTCGCGACGCCCCTGCCGCTTTTCCTGGCGCCGGAGGAAGGCCGGTACGGCACGCTCCACGGCCATGTGGCCCGCGCGAACCCGCAATGGACGCAGCCGCCCACAGGCGACGCCATGGCCATGTTCATGGGGCCGGATGCCTATGTCAGCCCTTCCTGGTATCCATCGAAACGGGAGCACCAGAAGGTCGTGCCGACCTGGAACTACGTTGCCGTTCACGCCTACGGCCCGGTCGAGTTCTTCGAGGATCCGGACCGCCTGCTCGAGCTCGTCACGCGGCTGACCGACCTGCACGAGCGATCCGGCGCCGAGCCCTGGGCCGTGACCGATGCGCCGGCGGCCTTCATTCAGGCACAGCTCAAGGGGATCGTCGGCCTGCGCCTGCCGATCGGGCGCCTCGAGGGCAAGCGCAAGCTGAGCCAGAACCGGAGCGCCGCCGATCGGGCGGGCGTGGCCGCCGGGCTCGGGGCGAGCGACCGGGCCTCCGATCGCGCCGTGGCAGAGCTGATCCCGCTCTGATCCCGCCACCGGCGGAGCCGGGCACCATCCGCCGGTCTCCACGGCCACACAGGAGAGACGATCATGACGGGGCTCAGGCCCGAGACAGTGCTGGCCCAGGCCGCCGGCATCGAGGATCCCGCCACCGGCGGCGTCATCCCGCCCCTCCAGCCGAGCACGACCTTCCTGCGCGACCCCGACAACGCGTACCGCCGCGGCTTCGACTATGCCCGCGACCGCAATCCGACCTACGCGCCGGCCGAGGCCGTGCTCGCGGCGCTCGAGGGCGGGGCCGAGGCGCTGCTGTTCTCCTCCGGCATGGCGGCAGCGACGGCGGTCTTCCAGGCGCTGCGGCCCGGCGACCACCTGGTGGCGCCCGCTGTGATCTACTGGGGCCTGCGCAAGTGGCTGCTCGAGACCGCCACGTCCTGGGGACTGGAGGTGGAGCTGGTCGACACGACCGAGCCCGAGGCCGTGCGTGCCGCCCTGCGCCCCGGCCGCACGCGCCTCCTCTGGCTCGAGACGCCGGCGAACCCGACCTGGGCGGTGAGCGACATCGCTCTCCTCTCCGGCCTCGCGCACGAGGCCGGGGCCCAGGTCGCCGTCGACAACACCGTGCCCACGCCGCTGCTCACCCGGCCGCTGGAGCTCGGCGCCGACATCGTCATGCACTCCGCGACCAAATACCTGAACGGCCACAGCGACGTGCTCGCGGGCGCGCTGGTCGCCAGGCAGGCCGACGATGAGCTCTGGTTGCGCGTCCGTGCCATCCGGCACGACCAGGGTGCCATCCTCGGCCCGTTCGAGGCGTGGCTCCTCACGCGCGGCCTGCGCACGCTCCACCTGCGCGTGCAGGCTTCCTGCGGCAACGCCATGCACCTCGCGGCCCACCTCCAGCACCATCCCGCGGTCGAGCGCGTCCTCTACCCCGGCCTGCCGACCCACAAGGGCCATACCCTAGCCGCCCGCCAGATGCGGGGCGGCTTCGGCGGGATGCTCTCGATCCTGGTCCGGGGCGGCGAGCGCGCGGCCGTCGCGACGGCCGCCAATGTCCGCCTCTGGAAGCGTGCCACCTCCCTCGGCGGCGTGGAGAGCCTCCTGGAGCATCGCGCCTCGATCGAGGGCTCGGGCTCGCCAGCACCGCCCAACCTGCTGCGGCTGTCGGCAGGGGCGGAGGACGTGGGCGACCTGATCGCGGACCTCGAGAACGCGCTCGCGGCGGCAGGCCGAGACGGAGGGCCGGGATAACGCTGCATCGACCCTGCCGAGGAAGCGGCCGCCTCTGCGGTGCTCTCGCCTGAAGGGCGGAAGGCCGGTCTCTGCCCAACGCGACCGTTGCGGGGGCGGTCAGGAACGGCTCCTGCAGCAACTTCGACCAAGAGCGGCTGCGGAAGCCACCTCTTAGGGCGAACGCTCCTCCTCACCCGCAGCCTCCCGCCGGCCGGTCGCCAGCAGAAAGAGCTCCGAGCTCTCTGCGCGGGTCGCCTTCGGCCGGAGCAGCCGGTAGCCCGTGAACCGGGTCTGCACCAGCGGCAGCAGAGCGGCCTCGGCGCCCTTGAGGAGCTTGACCAGGCAGATGCCGCCGGGCCGCAGCGCCCGGCCGGCGAAGTCCAGCACCGCCTCGGCGACGCCCTCGGCCCGCAGCCGGTCGACGGCGCGCTGGCCGGTCGAGGGGCTGGCGATGTCGCTCAGCACGAGATCGGCGGGCCCGCCCAGCCGATCCAGGATCGTCGCCTGGACGTCCGCCAGGAGAAAGTCGCCCTCGAGGATCACGGCATCGGCGACCGGCGCCATGGGCAGGAGATCGACGGCCACGACGCGGGCCCGCCGGCCGGTGGCGTACTGGGTCCAGCTGCCGGGTGCGGCCCCCAGGTCGACGACCCGGCTGCCGCGGCGGATCAGGCCGAAGCGCTCGTCGATCTCCTGGAGCTTGAACACCGAGCGGGCGCGGAAGCCTTTGGCCTTGGCGGCGTGCACATAGCCGTCGTTGAGCTGGCGCTTCAGCCAGGCGGTGGAGCCGGCGCTCCGCCGCTTCGCCGTCTTGACCCGCACCGTGAGCCGGGTGTCCGTCACCATGCGGCTGGCGCTACCCGAAGGCCGGCCCGTCGGCCAGCGCCCGGCTGAGCGACCAGCCCATGAGCGTGCTGAGGATGCCCTCGCGGACGCCGCGGTCGGCGACCCTCAGCCATTCGACCGGCCAGCGGCGATGCACGGCGTCGAGGATGGCGCAGCCGGCGACGATGAGGTCGGCGCGGCCGTGGCCGATGCAGGGATGCGCGGCCCGGGCGGCATCGTCGAGCGCGCGCAGCCGCTCCGAGACCTCCTGCACGTCCGCGAAGCGCATCGCCAGCCCGTCGACCTTGCGGCGGTCGTAGCGGCGCAGCCCGAGATGAACGGCCGCGAGCGTCGTCACGGTGCCGGACGTCCCGAGCATCTGCAGGCCGAGCGGCGTGCCGCAGGCCGCCGCGGCAGGCAGGCGGCCGGGCCCCTGGCCGGCCTCCCGCTCGAGCTGGCCGGACACCTGGTCGACCATCCGCCCGTAGGCCACGCCGTCGACGGCATCGGCGAAGGTCTCGGAGAGGGTGACGACGCCGAGCGGCAGCGAGATGGCGGAGCCCGGCTCCTCGCCTTCCCGCGTCGTGCCGCGGTCGAGCCACAGGATCTCGGTGCTGCCGCCGCCGATGTCGACCATCATGATCTGATCGGCCTCGGGGTCGGCGAGCGGCAGGCAGCCCAGCATCGCCAGGCGCGCCTCCTCCTCCTGCCCCAGCACCTCGAGCACGAGCCCGGTCACGCGTCGGACCCGGCGGATGAAGTCGGCGCCGTTGGTGGCGCGCCGGCAGGCCTCGGTGGCGACGCAGCGGGCGCCCGCGACCCGATGCCGGGCGATGATCCGGGCACAGATCTTGAGGGCGGCCAGGGTCCGGGCCATCGCCGGGTCGCTCAGCCGGTTGGTCCGTGCCAGACCCTCGCCGAGCCGGACGATGCGCGAGAAGCTGTCGACGATCGCGAGGCCGTCCTCGGTGATCTCGGCGACCAGCAGGCGGCAATTGTTCGTTCCGAGATCGAGCGCCGCCAGACGGCTGCCCGGGCCCAGCCCCGCGGCCGACAGGTCGATCAGGGTCTCGGCGACGAGCAAGTCCATGACGGTTGTCGGTGAGCGCTGTGTCGGTTGGAGGACGATGAGGGGATAGTAATGAAGGGACGGTTGCACGCAAGCATCAGGCACGGGCCGACCGCCCGGCCGGCCCTTGCCGGGACAGCCGGCGGTTGGTAACCCCTTGCGCGAGCGTCGGTGCCGCCCGGCAGGGCGCCTGCACCCGGAGAGCGCGCGGATGACGGAGCCGGTCGTGGCGCAGAAGGCGCCGTTCAGGACAGAGGTGGCGGCCGGCCGGGCCTCCTGGTGGTGCGCCTGCGGCCGAAGCGCCCGACGGCCCTTCTGCGACGGCTCCCACCAGGGGACCAGCCTCACGCCCGTCGAGCACGAGGCCGGGCAGGACGGCGCTCTCTTCTTCTGCGGCTGCGAGCACGCCGGAGGCCCGCCGCTGTGCGACGGCAGCCACGCGGCGCTCTGAGGCGCTACCGGGGGCTGGCCGGTCTCGCGGGGCTGGCGCTTCCGGCCCTGCTCGCCGCCTGCGCCTCGAAGGCGCCGCCTCCGCCCTGCCCCCGGCCGGGCATCGTCGATCGCCTGTCGACCAACACCGAGTACAAGCCCGGTGCCGCCGAGGAGCCCGCCTCCATCCGGTTCCGCTCGGCGCTCGTCGGCTTCAGCGGCGGCTGCAGCTACTCGGGCGGCGACGTCGACCTGAAGCTCAATGTCGATCTCTCGGCGACGCCCGGCCCGGGCTTCGCTGGCGGCCCGATGACGGTCCCCTACTTCGTCGCCGTCGCCGACCCCAAGGGCACGATCATCTCCAAGCAGGTCTTCAGCGTCGACGTGCCGGAGGGCCCCGGCCGGGGTCCGGTCTTCGTGCGCGACGCCCTCCAGCAGACGATCAAGGGGGTGACGCCCGCCCTAGGGCCGAGCTACCGTGTCTATCTCGGTCTCGACCTGCCCGAAAGCGAGGCCATGAAGCGGCTCGACGAGAGGCCCTAGCCCGATCGCGCCGGCCTCGTGCGGGCCGAAGGCCGGCGGGGGACAGGGCACGGCTCGGGCAGGCCGAACGCCCGCAGGCGGAGGGAGGACTCCCAGGGATGCGCATCGTCGAGATCCGCGAGGCCGCCGCCCCGATCGCCTCGGCGATCCGCAACGCCTTCATCGACTTCAGCCGGATGACCTGCAGCATCTGCGCGGTCGTCACCGACGTGGTGCAGGGCGGCCGGCCGGTCACGGGTTTCGGCTTCAGCTCGAACGGCCGCTACGCCGCGGGCGCCATCCTCCGCGAGCGGCTGATCCCGAGAGTCCTGGAGGCGCCGCCCGACGAGCTTTTGGACGCCGCGACAGGCGGGCTCGATCCCGAGCGGATCTGGGCCGCTGCGATGCGGAACGAGAAGCCGGGCGGGCACGGCGAGCGCTCGGTCGCCATGGGTGTCCTCGACATGGCGGTCTGGGACGCTCTCGCCAAGATCGAGCGGAAGCCGCTCTGGCGGCTCCTGGCCGACCGCTACCGGGAGGGCGTCGCCGACGAGCGCGTCTGGGTCTATGCCGCGGGCGGCTACTATTATCCGGGCAAGGGCCTGGACGCCCTCCAGGACGAGATGCGCGGCTACCTGGACCTCGGCTATCGCGAGGTGAAGATGAAGATCGGGGGGGCTCCCCTCGACGAGGATCTTCGCCGCCTGGACGCCGTGATCGATGTCGTGGGCGACCCGAAGCGCGTCGCGGTCGACGCCAATGGCCGCTTCGATCCCGACACCGCCATCGCCTACGCCCGGGCACTCGAGCCCTACGGCCTGCTTTGGTACGAGGAGGCGGGCGACCCGCTGGACTACGCGCTCCAGGCGGGGCTCGCCCCCCACTACGGCCCACCCATGGCGACCGGCGAGAACCTGTTCTCGATGCAGGATGCCCGCAACCTGATCCGCTACGGCGGCATGCGCCCCGACCGGGATTTCTTGCAGTTCGACTGCGCGCTCTCTTACGGCCTCGTCGAATATCGGCGCACGCTCGCCATGCTCGAGGCCCATGGCTGGTCCACGCGCCGCGTCGTCCCGCATGGCGGCCACCAGATGTCGCTCAACATCGCGGCCGGCCTGCATCTGGGCGGCAACGAGAGCTATCCCGGCATCTTCCAGCCCTTCGGCGGCTTCTGCGACGACATCCGGGTCGAGGACGGGCAGGTCCGGCCCCACGACACGCCCGGCATCGGCATCGAGCGCAAGGCCGGTCTCCGTGGGGTGCTCCTGGAGCAGCTCGGCGTCTGAGTCCGTCGGCGCGGGCCACGGCCACCCTTCCAAGAGCCGGCCGTGGCGGAGATCCGCCGGCAGGCCCCGGCCGCCTCCCTATGTCGGGATCTGCGGAGGCATGGCGACCGGCCCTGACGGCGGCTCGGGACGGCCACGGGAAATCTGTCGCCGGTGCGCGTAGCATCGTATACACCTATGGGCTAGGAGAGGCCTGGAGAGTGGCTCGCCTTCGGATAGCCGCGGGCGCGGGCTGGCGAGGGCGCGACAGGACAGGCTCGGCGATCGACAGCGGTCGCTACGAGGTGCCGTCCGGAGAGGCGGCGCGTCGGCGGGGTATAGAAACTCGCGGCGGTGCCTTCGGGGCGGCACATGCGTCACGCGTGCCGCCTGCCGCTTCGATGGGCTCCGGCGGCGCCGTCTGGGGAGGTGTCGATGGGCCGTCCGGCCGTGGAGCATCGAGCCGGCCCCGGCGTCGCGGATCGGCCGCCGGCGGCGGGAGCTCGGCCCATGCCGGGCCGCGGCCCCTATCTGGTGGCCCTGCTGCTGGCCCTTCTGGGGCTCGGCGCCGGGGCGCTGCTGGTCCTGACCCAGAACGGTGCCATCGCCGGGCGGGTCGTTCGGGTCGTGGTGCCGGGCGACGTGGTGCTGGCCCTCGGCGAGCCGGGCACCTGGACGGTCTTCCACGAGCCGCGGAGCGTCCTGAACGGGCACCTCTATCAGTCGCCGACCGTCGACGGGCTCGTGATCCGCGTCACGGCGGCGGCCGGAGGCCCGCCGCTGGCGATCGCCATCCCGCCCGTGGCGTCCCGATTCGCCCTTCACGGTCACGCCGGCGTCGCGATCCTGCAGGTGAGGATACCCGGCCCGGGCCTCTACCGGCTTCATGCCCGCTACCCCGACCACCGCCCCGGCCCGGAGGCGGTTCTGGCGATCGCGCACGGCTTGGTCGGCGCGGTCTTTCTCCTCACGCTGTCCGGCATCGGCATCGGCGCTCTGGGCGTAGGCTCCGGCGTGGCCCTCGGGACGAGAACCCTGCTCCGCCGCCGGGCCAGCCGCGATGGCCTCCGGCTCGCCGGCGATGTCGGCGCGGGCGCGGGGGAGGCGCGGACCCTGGTCGGCACGGGCGTCGGCGTCCGGGCCGTCGCCACGATCCTCGATCTGCCCGTGCTCCTCGTCCTGCTCTATCTGGTCGCGATCGTCAGCGGCTGCGCCACCGCCGGCGGATTCGATCTCACGGGGCCGCCGCTCCTCCTCGGCCTCCTCGTCCTTCTGGCCTACTACGTCCTCATGGAGGCTTGGCTCGGCGCCACGCTGGGCAAGCTTCTCGTCGGGCTCTGGGTGGTCACCGGGGCCGGAGCGCCGATCGGCGCGAGGAGAGCCCTGGTCCGCACGGTCCTCCGCATCGTCGATGGCCTCTTTTTCTATGTCGTGGCGGCCCTGCTCGTCTGGCGGTCGCCCAGGCGCCAGCGTCTCGGCGACCGCGTCGCCGGAACCCTGGTGGTGCGCCGGGAAGCCGGAGAAGGCATCCGGCGCCGGATGGAGCCGGCTGAGCGGGCTCCGTGAGCTGCGCGGCCGCTCCCGACGGCTCTCCCCGCCCGCTGCGGCCCGGGCGGTGAGGCGTGCCTACATCGCTTCCTTCAGGCCCTTGCGGATGAGCCACAGATTGACCGGGTAGGCAGTCACGAAGCCGCAGAGCATGGCGATCTGCATCATCAGCCAGAACTCGAAGGAAGCGGTCTCCAGCCTCGTGCCGAGCACGGATCGGAAGATCCAGAAGGCGGCCAGGGCCATGAAGCCGTACATTCCCACCTGCCACGCCGCCAGCGACAGCGTGTCGGCCTTGACCGCCGCGACCAGCCCGTCGCGCACGGAGAGGTCCCGCATCGGCTTGAGGGTGAAATACTGAAAGGCGATGCCGAAGCCGAAGGCGAAAAGAAAATCGAGGATCCACACCGCGAACATCTTCTCGCCGAACAGCCAGTGCCAGCCGAGCCAGGTCGCGACCGCGGGCACGAAGAAGGCCAGCCATTCGGCGCAGATGTCCCCCAGCGTGCAGCCGCTGCCGCAATGGAGCGTGCCTTTACCGACCTTCGCCGGAAAAGGGGTGAGCCGCTGGCTCGGCATCTCCTCGTGCCGGGCCATCGCCGCCTGCGCCCTCTGCCGCGTCGCCAGTCGCCCGAAACGATAGTAGGCCCAGAGGCCGAGCACGCTGGCGTAGAGCGCGGTCACCGGCCAGACGAGGTTCATGATCCACATCTGCTGCGGATGACGCGCGACGTCGACCGCCGCCACGAGGGCGCAGCCGATCGCCAGGAGGACCGACAGGATCGCCAGAACGTGAAGCCAGTAAGGGACCATCTCTCGCCGCTGAGGAGGTTCGAGCGAGCTCCGCCGCGGTCCCGGCGGGTCTCCTGGTCGTCAATCCTCGTCGGCCGGAGAGGTTCCGGATCGACGGGACGCGCCCGGCGCGGTCGCTCGTCCCGCCTCAGGGGGGTGCTCCGGCCGGCGGCGGCACGACGAAGCGGCGGTAGAGCCAGCCGATGGCGATGAGGCAGAGGCCGAGGCCCAGGAACGAGGCGGCGCGGTACAGGCCCTCCAGCTCGCCGAGGTCGAAGAGAAAGGTCTTGAGGACGGCGACACCGGCCACGGCCAAGGCGGCCGCCCGGAGCATGCGCCTGTCGAGCCGGATGCCCAGGGCCAGCAGCAGCCCGGCGAAGGCGAGCCAGCCGACCGAGTAGGCGAGCCATTCGGCCTCCGTCGTCGCCCCGGTCAGCACGGGACCCTGGAAGAGGTGCCGGATCTCGAGCGTGAGCCAGACGAGCGCCAGCAGCAGGCCGAGGCATCGGGCGGCACCCGCGAGCTTTTCCCCCGGCGCTGCCCGGGCGACCGGCCAGGCGAGCAGCGCCGGCAGCCCGTAGGCCGGAAGCAGCAGATTGAGGACCGGCAGCGCGCCCACCGGCTCGCCCGTGAACGCCGGATTGAGCGCCCCGAGGTTCACCATCAGGGTCTGCGCGGTGCCGAGAGCGAGCAGCAGCGGCCATCCCAGCCGCGGGATCAGGCGTGCCGGCTCCCGCCGGTGCTGGCGCAGCAGGGCGATCCCGGTCGCGAGCCAGGCCACCGCCTGGGCGCTCGATTCGAGGAGGCTCGGCACCGTTCGCTGCGGATCGCCCAGCAGCGCCCGGGTGACCCGGAGGATCAGCAGCAGCCAGAACAGCAAGGCGCCGCCCTCGAGCAGCGCCACGAGCCCGTCCTCCCGCTGGCGACGGAACAGCCGGGCCGCCAGCCCCATCAGCAGCATGGGGCCGCCGCAGGTCCAAAGGGCGGCGAGGGCGCCCCGCCCGGTGTCGAGAAGTCCCGGATCGAGGCCGAGGCCGGCGCGGACCAGGACGAGGGTCGCGAGCCAGCGCGCGGGCCGGCGAAGCTCGAAAAGCTCGAAGTCGCAGCGCCACCCAGGCCATGGCCGGAAGCTCGGCGGCCAGCGCCAGGGTGAGCCAGCCCGCCTCGAGAATGATCGCGGCGCCGAGCGCCAGGGCACCGACCACGCCGACCGCGTAGGCGGCCAGCGCCGGCCGGAGCGGGGGGCGCCGCGCCGCCCGCTCGGCCAGACCGAGGTCGAGGGCGGCGAGGGCGAGCGCGGCCCAGACGAGGGGCGGGCTCGGCGCGGGCCCGGCGAGCCGCCAGAAGGCGACGCCGAGCGCCGCCAGCGGCACCGCGACGGCGAGGCCGGCCCAGAACCCGGGCTTTTGACCCCGCCATGCCGCGATCGAGCCGGCCGCCGCCCAGGAGGCGCCGATCACCACGAGGGCCCAGGCCAGCGGCAGGGCGGCCGGCGCCACCCAGGTGAGCGGATCGAGGGCGGTATCGAGCGCGCTCGGCGCACCGCGCAGGAGCGCCTGGGTCGGGATGTCCCAGGCGGCCGCAGCGATGAGATCGGCGGTCGCCGCCATGGCGGCGAGCCAACGCTCCTCCGGCCGGAGGATCCCCGCGGCGAGGCAGGCGAGCGACAGGAGGGTCAGCGCGCCGACGCCGGCAGCCGTGAACCCGACCGTCGCCAGGATCAGGACCAGGAGCACGAGCATCGCGCCGACCAGCGCCCGGCTCGGCTGCCGCCGAGCGGTCCAGCGGCCGGGCTCGGCCTTTGGATCGGCTCGGCGGACCAAGGTCCACAGGCCGGCCAGCCCGACGGCGAGAGCGAAGCCGGCCATGGGCAGGATGTCGTCCGGCCCGGCCCGGGCCACGAGCCAGAGCAGCGTCCAGAAGACGCTGCCGGCGAGGCTCAGCCAGCCGAGCCAGGGCCATTCGGCCCGCCCGGCGAGAATCTCCAGGCTGGCGGCCGCCACCGCGAGATAGGAGAAAAGCGCCCAGGCCGAGGGGTGATCGGTGCCGACGATGGCCGGCACGAGGTAGGCGCCGATTGCGCCGACGAGGCCCACGAGGCCCCCGAAGACGAGCCCCAGCGAGACGCCCAGCGCGGCGACGAGCGCCAGGAGGGAAAAGGCCACGGGCGGCTCGACCAGCCCATAAAGAGCATGGGCTGCGGCGGCGGCGCCGTAGAGGGCCACGAGCCCGCCCGCGGCCAGCGCAGGCGGCACATGGTCCGGCCGGCCGTCGGGCGCCTCGCGGCCCCGGAGCCGGCCGGCCAGCGCCACCAGCGCCAGGCCCAGCAGCGCTGCCAGGATCACGCGGACCGCCGGCCCGAGCAGGCCCGCCTCCACGGCATAGCCGGCCGCGAAGAGGCCGCCGAGCGCCAGCGCGCCGGCACCGAGCCAGACGAGCCAGCGCTCGGCCAGACGGGTCTCGAGGCTGGGGCGCGGGCGCGCGACGGGCTCGGGCGGCGGCCCCGGATCGGCCGCCGGCGGGACGGGCGGCTCGGCCTCGAGCGAAGCCGGCCCCGGCGCCGCGGCGTCGGCATCGGGCTGTCCGGCGGTCGCCGTCGCCCCGGCCTGCATCAGCCGTGCCACCTGCGCCTCGAGCCCGGCCACGCGGCGCCGCAGACGGTGGGTCCTGACGACGGCAAGAACGGCCAAAGCGGGGGTGCCGAGGACGAGCAGCGCTGCGAGGACGAAAGGAGCGGCATCGAGCAACGCGGTCATCCTCCGCGTCGACCGCGGCGGCCGGGGTCGCCGGGGTCGACAGGGCCCGGACGCGAACTATAGTCCCCGGCGCCGCTCACGGGCAGACCGGTGCGGCGGAAACGCAGCGAGGGGAGCCGCGCGCATGCGCTATCTGCACACCATGGTCCGCGTCACCGATATCGAGGAGTCGCTGGGCTTCTATCGCGACAAGCTCGGGCTCAAGGAAGTCCGTCGGATGGACAACGAGAAGGGCCGCTACACCCTGATCTTCCTGGGCTCCGACGAGAACCCCGAGGCCCAGGTCGAGCTCACCTACAACTGGGATCCGGAAAAATACACGGGCGGCCGCAACTTCGGCCATCTGGCCTACTCCGTGAAGAACATCTACGAGACCTGCCAGTCGCTGATGGACAAGGGCGTGACCATCAACCGCCCGCCGCGCGACGGCCACATGGCCTTCATCCGCTCGCCCGACGGCATCTCGATCGAGCTGATCCAGCAGGGCGAGTCGCTGGCCGCCGCAGAGCCCTGGAAGTCGATGCCCAATACCGGAAGCTGGTGAGCGGCAGGCCCAAGAGCCGTCCTTTCCCGAAGGGGCGCCGACTCGCGCCGGCGCCCCTCCTGCTGGTGTCGCGCAGCGCCGGGATGCGGGATTCCCGCCCCGGCCTGCCCGGACCTTACCCCGCCGGCCCCTGTCGGATCGTTAACGCCGCCGGCGTCTCATGGCCAATGACGCGCTGCAGCAAAGATGCTATTCTCCTTCTGGTTCCAGCGAGGCGGGCGGAGATCGCATGGACCGACGTGTGCGGACGTTCTGGGTCGTGCGCCAGCGCTACCAGCGGGCGGGATGGATCGCCAGCCTGGTGGGCGCGATCGTCGGCCTGATCCTCGTCACCCTCGTCGTCAGGCTCGACCTCGCCGATGGCCAGGGCCTCTCGGGAGGCGGTCTCCTCGCCTGCGCCATCCTCCTCGCCGCCTTCGCCGTCCTGCCCCGCGTCGTGGTGCGGCTGATGTGGCGCTCGACGCGCCAGCGGCACTTCTGGGACTGGCAGTAACGGCGTCGAGCCCGACCCGTCGGCGCGCCGAGCACGTCCGGCATCGCCGCGGCCCCTAGCCGCGGCGGGCGATGATCTCCGTCGGCGCCAGCAGGCCGCGCTCGAGGGCGCGGATCAGGTTGACGAAGCGGGGCTTGGCCCCCTCGCCCAGCACGGTCGCGCGGCTGAGCGGCGGGCGCCCGTGCGCGGCCTCGCGCTCGCGCATGCGGGCGAAGAAGGCGAGCCCCGCCTCCCGCCGGTCGCGCTCCGCCAGGACGGCGAAGCCGGCGTCGGCCAGCGCCCGGCGATAGGCCGCCGGCGTCTCGACGAAGGAGGCCGTCTCGTCCGTCGCCCACGGCAGCGGAAAGGTCAGCGCCCCATCCGCCAAGCGCATCACGTCGTAGATCGCGAACCGGCCGCCCGGGCGCAGCACGCGCGCCACCTCGGCGCAGAGCCGGGGCTTGTCGGGAATGTTCATGCCCACATGGACCAGCGTGGCGAGGTCGAAGGCGGCAGCGGGCAGGGGCAGGTCGAGGATGCTGCCCTGCCGGAACTCGACCTTGCCCGTCGAGCCCGACCAGCCGCGTCAGGCTCTCCGCCACCCGGACGAACTCGGGCGTGAGGTCGACGCCCGTCACCCGGCAGCCATAGCGGGCGGCCATGAGCCGGGCCGGCCCACCGATGCCCGAGCCCAGATCCAGGGCGCGCGAGCCGGGGGCGAGGTCGAGCTGGTCCAGAAGTCCCGTCGTGGCCTCGCGCCCGCCCACATGGAACTCGTCGACCGCCGCCAGATCGTCGATGGTGACGTTGCCCGGGCCCCGCCCCATGGCGCCGAGCCCGCTCATGATCGCCGCCTCGAGCGATCCGTGCGTGTAGTGGCTCGTCACGGCAGCCTCGATCCCGCTCATCGCTTCGCCACCATCCTCTGCCGCCACATCCCTCCACTATCGAGGCCTCGTGCAGGGCCGGCAAGGCGGGTTGCGCGCCTCCGCCGCCAATTCCGCCGTCGCGGCGATGGGCGGCAGCCGTCGTCGACGCCGCGGCGGCCGCCGTCCCGGCTCAGCGCCGGATGTCGAGCCCGCTCACCTTGGCCACGCGTGGTGTGCTCGCCGGTGATGCCGAAATCGTCGTCGTTGATCAGCATCAGCGACCCGTCGCCGAAGAACGCCACCCCCTCGATCTTGCCCGGCAGCTTTTGTTCGCTGCTGCTGTCGAGCACGAGCCGCTTCGTCACCGGCGTGATCCCGGCCTCGGCGATTTTCGTCTCCTCGAGCGTCGGGCTCGTCGCCGGATCGTCCCACCTCGTGCCCAGGATGTCGGTGGCCCCGCTCACGTCGATCTCGAAGATCTTGGTCGTCTTGTCGGTGCGGTCGTCGATCAGGAAGCGGTGGTCGTCGATGCCCCTGAGCTCGCTCACCCGCGCCGTGCTCTCCGGCTTTTTCTCCTCGCCCGGAAAGTCCTTCATGGGCGTCATCTCGTAGACATACTCGCCCACCACCTTGAGCGTCTGGCGGTCGACCTTGAGCAGCCGGTCGTTGCTGGCGGTCTTGTAGGCGGCGGCATCGGGGTTCGCGAGCGGGCTCTGCACGGCCAGCCACAGGAAGCGCTCATCCGGGCTCATCGCCAGGCCCTCGATGCCGCGATTGGCCTGTCTTCTCGTCAGGATCGCCGGCAGCCCGCCCACCACCGGATAGCCGGCCTGCAAAAAATCCTTCTCGGTGCCCTCGGGCACGACGCGCAGAAGAATGCGGCCGTCGGGCGCCACATGGACGATCGAGGGCGCGTTCTCCTCGCCGATCCAGAAGCTGCCGTCGGCGAGCTGCACGAGTCCCTCGGCGTCGATGGCGTTCGGGTCCTGCGCCAGCGCCTTGCCGTCGGGCCCCACGGGCGTCTCGGTCGAGGCCACGGTGAGCGGGTTCGGCAGCCCCGTGATCGGGTTGCCGTGCCCGTCCTTGATCGTGATCACGTCCAGGATCTCGAAGCCGTCCCCGCCCACCTTGATGCGATAGATCGAGGGCGTGTAGGCCGGCATCGGATAGATCCGGCCGTCCTTGATGCCCTTGCAGAAGCTCTTGCCGTCGAGCCCGATGGTCTCCTGGGCGTCGCTGCAGGGAAAATTGGCGCCGCGGTCGCTCAGCGTCACGAACACGTCGGCCGGCATGTCCGCCCGCCTGAAGGCGCTGCTGCCGATCCCGGCCGTGAGATGCAGCGTCTTGCCGCCCGCAAAGGCGACGTCGCCCAGCACGAGCTTCGGATCGTGGCTCCGATAGACCTCCACCGTCTGCGCCGCGGCGGCATGGGCCAGGGCCAGCGAGGGCGGCCGAGGCGAGGAGGGTGAGGGCGGATCTGGACATGCGTTCTCCCTTGCGCGTCCGGTTGGTCGGCAAGGGCTTCCTGACGCCCTCACGATGACAGCGGCGTGACAGCGGGGCGCGAGGCAAGCACCACTTCCAACCCACGCCATTCGCCATTACGTTGATGGCGAGGAGGGCTTCTTGAATGGCGACTCGCCAGGAGGATCCCTACGCCGAGGACTTCTATGCCTGGACGCAGGACCAGGCCGAAGTCCTGCGCCGCCTCGTTAAGGAGCGCCGGAACGGCCCGCTCGATCTCGCCCATCTGGCCGAGGAGGTGGAGGATTCTGGCAATGAGGTCCGTAACGCGGTGCGCAGCCGGCTCCGCCGCCTGATGGAGCATCTCTTGAAGCTGGAGCAAGCCCGAGCCACCGTCCCGCGTCTAGACTGGATGCGCACGATCGCCAACGGACGCGCCGAGATCGCCGACCGCCTGGCGCCCACGATCCGCCGCGATATCGAGCCAACCTGGAACACCTGTACGCCCAGGCGGGCCGCGAGGCGGCACTTGCGCTCGCCGAGCACGACGAGCTGGAGGGTGTCGTGTTGCTGCCCGAAGCCTGCCCCTACGCCCTGGCCCAGCTCCTCGATGAGGGCTGCTCCCGCTGGACCGATAAATTCCGTCCCAGCCTTTATGATGCCTCGGCGTGGACAAAGAAACGAGGCGAAATCACCCCAGGTGAGTGGGCTGGGCCGCTGCAGCAAACGGAATTGAGTGGAGTGTCACCGTAGTTCCGAAAAACGACTGGGCGGCGACGTGACGAAAGAGCGAATTGAAGCGGCCAAGAGCAATCTCGCACAGAGCGCCTTCGAGTTTTTAGTTAACTCCGTGCGTGAACTCGAAGAACGTCCAAAATCATCAGTGATACATTTCGCCACAGCGATAGAACTTATGCTCAAAGCGCGCTTGATGAATGAGCATTGGTCGCTTGTGGTCGAAAGAATCTCAGACGCAACTATGGAGAACTTTCTCGCGGGTAAGTGTGTCACGGTGAGCTCCAACGAGGCAATAAAACGCTTGCAGCGGGTGTGTGGGGAGACCCTTCCCGACAGGGCGGTTGCCCAATTCAGGGCTCTCTCCGACCACCGAAATAGGATGATACACTTCTTCCACGAGGTTGGGTCAGACCCTAGGGTGACCGCGGCCATAGCGAGGGAGCAGTTCCTCTGTTGGTTCTATATGCAGAAGCTCTTGTCCCAATGGGGTGATCAGTTTGGTGAGTTCCTCCCCCGGATCACGCTGGCGGGTATCCAGATGCGTCGGAATAGCGCGTACCTCAGCGCGGTCTTCGACGCCCTAGAGCCCGATCTTGTCAAGGAGAGGGCCGAAGGCGCGCTAATTGCTAGATGTTCGGCTTGCCACTTCGAGGCCGCGCGTACGGTTAGGTTGACCAGCATGCTGTCGGATCGCCAGTGTCGGGTCTGTACCCTACATGAGGTGTGCATCGAGCTCTCTTGTCCCACCGAATGCGGCCACATACTGCAAATGCTGGCATTGGACGGCAATGAGCAATTCTGCGGCGGATGCGGCTACAAGGTTACCTCGCATGACCTAGCCGACGCCCTTGCAACCGGGTTCGCGGAACCCTACGAGGAGGGGCTTATCAACTGCGCCCTGTGCCTCAGTCCAGCAAGCGTGGTACCAGACCATGACAGATATGTGTGCACCGAGTGCCTAGGCATCGATGACGCAGTCGCGGCATGCCAATGGTGCAACGAATTGCAGATGGGTGGAGGGACCTTGAAGAACAGCTATTACGTGGGTTGTGAGTTCTGTCATGGCTTGGCAGGAAACCAGAAGGACGATTGACGCTCTCTTGCTAAAGGATGGGCCGCGAGGACGTTGTCGCAGATTGGAACTGCCAACACCTTACCAGACAATGTTGCGCGCTAGCGTCTCCATTCGACGGTAGGCTCCGGGCCGTCCTTGAACAACCGACCGATCAGAAGCAGGCAGTTTGAGACATAGAGGACGCGCGCCAAAGGCGCGTCGTCGTCGAAAGTCATACGAACATCGGGGAGCTTCAGACATTCGGCGGCTACCGCTTGCGTCGTGAAGGTGATAGGCCGGCTCAAGTGTGCGAAGGCATTGCGAACGCGTCGTATCACCGTAAATGAGCGATGCGATTCCTCATCGTACAGCTTCAGCGCCCGCCCGATCAGCACGCGGCTAGCCATGGTGGACAGAGGCGCGCCATCTCGTTCGAACAGCTCAGACCGGGCGTTGCCATCCCACAGGTGCAGGGCATTGGCTACAGCGGCAGTCAGCTCCTCATCCAACCAGGCGCATCCCATCAAAGCCACCACACGATCAGGTCCAGAAAGGAGCTCCTGGACATGGGCCCCGTGTTCGGAGGGTTCCCATTTTCCTCGGTTCAGGTCCTTGAGCGTAGGCCTTCTCGGCTTCTTGCTACCGCCAGGCAATGACCGCGTTCCTTGCTGTGGCTGAATTTCCGGTGACAGGGCACGCAATTCCTTTGCGGCGGATATGGCGCATCTGCTCCCTTCGCCAGCCGCGAAGCCTCAAACCCGGCCACAGCGCCGAAACCACCGAACGCTGCAGCCGACCCCTCCCCTCTCACACCTTCATAGTCGACGCCCGATAGATCTCATCGATCGCGCTCGCGAGCGTCGCATCGAACTCGGCCTTGGTCATCTCGTTCCTGAGATCCTCGAGGAGCGCCCGCGAGAAGCTCGCGATCATGCCGTGGTTCTGCGGCCAGGAGCTCGCAGGCCTCGGCCCGCGAGTAGCCGCCGGAGAGGGCCACGACGCGGGCCACGCGGTCGTGCGCGATCAGCGGCGCATAAAGGTCCGGCACGTCCGGGATCGTGAGCTTGAGCATCACCTGATGGCCGTCGGGCAGGGCATCGAGCCCCTTCTTCAGCTCGGCCAGGAGGATGGCCTCCGCACCCTTCTTTTCGGGGCTCTTGATCGACACCTCCGGCTCGAGGATCGGCATGAGGCCGTGGCGGGCGATCTGCAGGCCCACCTCGAATTGCTGGGCCGCGATGGCGGCGATGCCCTCCTTGGAGGCCAGTTTGATGACCGAGCGCATCTTGGTGCCGAAGACGCCCAGTCCCGCCGCCCGCTCGAGCAGTGCGTCGAGGCCGGGGATCGGCTTCATCAGCTGGACGCCGTCCTTCTCGGGCTCGAGGCCCTTGTCGACCTTCAGCACCGGCACGACGCCGCGCCTCTGCCACAAGAAGGACGGCACGGGCTGGCCCTCGACCTCCCCGTCCATCGTGCGCTCGAACAGGATGGCGGCGATCACCTTGGCGCCGACGAAGGCCGGTGCCGTCATGATGCGGGCCCGCATCGCGTGCATGAGCCTGAACATCTCGGTCTCGCCGCTGTAGGCGATGTCCGGGATGCCGTAGAGGCGCAAGGCGCCCGGCGTCGATCCGCCGCTCTGGTCGAGCGCGGCGATGAAGCCGTCCTGTCCGGACATCTGGGCCATCATGCGGTCATCGGTCATGGCAGGTGCCCCTCTCGCATCGGTGCGTTCATCGCGCGTGACCTTCGTTCCCGAGTATCACCGTCCATGGAAGATGACAGAGAACCGGCAGCAGGCAAGCAGCCGAAGCAGTTGGGCCGAACCGTAGGGCATTATGTCCTATACATAGACCCATATGCCTCGCATGCTCGCCCGCTCTCCGATGAAGATGCCCGGCTGCCAGCCAGTGCCGGCTCGCCCGACGTCTCGCAGCCGGTCTCTCCCCGGCCGAGATCAGCCCCGCGGTCCCTGACCGACAAAAGAAGAAAAGAGGCTGAGGTTGGCTGGCGCGGTGGCGGCGGCCCGTTTCCTGCTGCCGTCGCGGTCCGGCATGCGCGCGATCCGCTTCGGCCATGTTGCCGAGCACGGGCGAACGGGACTAGCTAGCGCCGCCGGCGGGGGACGGTCCGGGCGACGGAAAGCGTGAAGGGGCCACCCATGAGCCTTGTCGAGATGGTCGTCTCGGGCGTCGTCGCCACGCTCTTCATGGATGTCTGGCAGCGCCTCGTCCTGCCCCGTCGTCGGGGTTCCGCTCGGCAACTGGGGCTTCGTCGGCCGCTGGTTCGTGCACCTGCGCAGCGGCAAGATCTTTCACGAAGCCATCGCGGCCGCCCCCGAGGTGCCGAACGAGACGGCCATCGGCTGGGTGGCCACTATGCGCGTGGGGATCGTCTACGGCGTCGTCTACGTCCTCGTCATCCGCTCTGCGCTCGGGCTCGAGCCCAGCCTCCTGAACGGCCTCGTCTTCGGCATGGTCAGCGTCGTCGTGCCCTGGTTCTTCTTCATGCCGGCCATGGGCAATGGCGTGCTCGGCAGCAGGACGGCGAAGCCGGCGCTGGCCTGCCTCCTGGCTTTTCTCGCCCACAGCGTCTTCGGCGTCGGCCTCGCCGTCGGCGCGATGGCGGCCTGATCGCGGCTGCCGCATCGCGTCCCTGATCGAGCCCTTGTGATGGTCCGGTGCGTGCCTCCGCCTCGGAACGGGCTAGACTCTGCGCCGCGCGACGCGGGGCGTCGGCCGCGGCTGCGGGACGAGGCGGGAGCGCAGGCATGATCCTCCTCGACTATCAGGAGGCACGGATGCGGATCAGGGCGGCCCTCGGGGGTCCGCAGGCCGCGGGCGAGCCGTGCGGCCGCGCGGGCCGGCCGCCGGCCGGTGTCGCGCTCCGGCCGACCGTTCTGGGCGCCCTGGATCGACTGGCTGCCGGGCCGCCGCACGGCCGACCCGGGCAGGGCCCGGGCCTCTCCGCACGCGCCGGGCAGGGCTGCCCCCGAGCCGAGCAGGGGCGCCACCGAAAGGCCGACGGTGCCGTAGGCTCCCGTTAGCCGGCCGCGGCCGGGCGCAGCGCCTCGTCGTCCCGGCCGGCCGGGCGGGGTGCCACCGTCCTGACGCCGAGCAGCCAGGGGCTGGCCAGGGCCACGGCCAGGGCCAGGATCGGCACGATGGCCAGCGCCCGGCCCAGCCCGACCCGCTCGGCGAGGAGGCCGATCAGCGGCGGTCCGGCGAGGAAGCCCGTGAAGCCGACGCTGGCGACGGCCGAGATCGCGGTGGCGGCCGCCACCCCGGGCACCGCCGCGGCCTTGCGGAAGAGGATCGGCACGACGCCCGAGAGGCCGAGGCCCAGACAGCCGAAGCCCAGCAGGGCCGGGATCGGCATCCGGAGGAGGAGGGCCGTGCCGAGGCCGGCGGCCGCGAGCAGGGCGCCGCCCGAGGCGAGGCCGACATCGCCGAACCGGTCGCGCAGCGCGTCGCCGCGCAGCCGGCCGAGGGTCATGCCGGTGGCGTAGGCGACATAGGCCAGCGCCGCGACGGTCGGGCTGGCGCCGATGTCCCTGGCGAGATAGACGGCGCTCCAGTCCGAGGCGGCGCCCTCGCAGAGCATGGCCGCGAGGCAGATCACGGCCAGGGCCGCGAGGCGTCCCTGCGGCCGTGCGACGCTCGGCTCCGCCCAGGCCGGGGGCTCGGGCGGCCGCGGCGGCAGGGTGCCCCGCCGGCCGAGGATCAGCAGCGCCCCGAGGGCGCCCAGGAGCAGGAGGTGCCGGGCCGGGCTCAGGCCGAGCGCCACCAGCGCGCTGCCGATGCCGGCGCCGGCGACACCGCCGAGGCTGAACATGGCGTGGAACGAGGCCATCGCGGGTGCCTTGCGGCGTTCCTCCACGCCCGCGGCGGCGGCGTTCATCGCCACCGCCACGCTGCCGTTCACCAGCCCGACCAGGCCCAGCGCGGCGCCGAGCCCGACCACGCCGCCGGCCAGTGCCGGCAGCGGGCTGACGAGGCAGAGGAGCAGCGCGCATCCCCAGGTGACCCGCGAGATGCCGAGCCGGTGGACGAGCTGCCCGGCCGTCAGCATGGCGAGGATCGACCCGGCCGAGAGGCCCGTCAGCGCCAGCCCGATCTGGGCCGGGCCGAGCCCGAGCGTGTGCTGCAGCGCCGGCAGGCGAACGAAGAAATTGGCGAGGAGGAAACTGTTGAGCCCGAAGATCAGGGCCAGCGTCCGGTTGCCCGGGCTCTCCGTCAGTATCCGCCCTGGGCCCTCCATGAGTATCCGCAAGGCGCGGGTCATCGGCGTGCTGCGGCCTCGTCTTGCCGGGGCTGGCCCCGCAAGGCATGGCCCCTCGCCCCCTACGACCGGTACCGCGGCGGATGATGATCCGCTGCCGGGAGCCCCATGCGCCCGGGCCCCGTGGCCGCTCGCGCCGACACGAGCGGACCTTCGTTGCCCTCGCCGGCCAGGGCAGTCGCTGCAACCTAACGGAAGTCGACGGGACGGAATAGACCCCTATGGGTTCCCGCCAACATCGTCATGGGCGCCACTCGTCCCGGGCCGCTGGGTACCTCCTGATCTTCCCCGGGGCCAAGGCGGCCGGCGGCTGCTACCTTCGTCCCGACACGACGGCCGCGCCGTGGCGGCGCAACGGAGGGACAGCGACATGCCCAAGCTCATCGGCCATTCCGACCGGGCGTTCGAGGACGGCCTCGCCACCCGGCGCGAGGTGTTGGGCGCCGAGTGGGTCGACAAGAGCCTCGCCGCGCGCACCGAGTTCACCGAGGAGTTCCAGCAACTCCTCACCCAGTACTGCTGGAACGAGATCTGGAACCGGCCCGGGCTCGACCGCTCCCAGCGCAGCATGCTCAACATCGCCATGCTGGTGGCCCTGGGCAAGCCGGCCGAGCTCAAGCTGCACGTGCGGGGCGCCATCAACAACGGCGTCACCAAGGACCAGATCAAGGAGATCCTGCTGCAGGCCGCCGTCTATGCCGGCGTGCCGGCCGCCCTCGAGGGCTTTAAGGCGGCCGAGGAGGTCCTCCGCGAGATGGGCGCCTGAGGCTAGGGCCTGTTTTCAAAGTGGGTTAGGCTGGGTGTATTGCCATGGGGCATGAGCAGGCACGAACTGACCGACGCGGCGTGGCGGCGCCTGGCGCCGCTGTTGCCGCTGCAACGGCCGGTGACCGGGCGACCCGCCCGGGACCACCGGACCATGATCAACGCCATGCTGTGGCTGACCAAGACGGGGACGCCCTGGCGCGACCTGCCGGAGCGCTACGGGCCGTGGCGGACGGTGGCGACGCGCTTTTACCATTGGACCAAGAGCGGGCTGTGGCAGCGGATCCTGGCCGAGCTGCAGCGGGCGGGCGACGCCGAGGGCCGGCTGGACTGGAGCGTCCACATGGTCGATGGCACCAGCATCCGCGCCCATCGTCACGCCGCCGGCGCCAAAGGGGGCAGGCGAATCAGGCGCTCGGCCGCTCGCCCCCTCGGCCGTCTCCTGACGGCCGCAGCTGCGCTGACGGATGATCGGCTGCTGCCGATCATGGCTTCGGCAGCAAGCTGCATCTGCGCTGCGAGCGGGGCGGCCGACCCATCGCCTTCGTCCTGACCGCCGGCGAGCGCCACGAGCAGACGGCGTTCGAGCCCTTGATGGCGGCCGGGGCCGTGAGGCGCTCCAGCCAAGGCCGCCCACGCTGCCGGCCTCGGGCCCTGCTCGCCGACCGCGGCTATACCGGCCGACCGGTGCGCGACGCTCTCCGGCGCCGCGGCATCACGCCGATCATCCCACAACTCGCCACCGAGACCCGACCATGCATGATGGAGTGGCGCACCTACAAGGAGCGCAACGTCGTCGAGCGCCTGGTCGGCCGGCTCAAGGAGCATCGCCGTCTCGCCACGCGGTTCGACAAGCTCGCCAGCTCCTACCTCGCCTTCGTCCATCTCGCCGCCATCCTCATCTGGCTTTGAAAACAGGGCCTAGTCGCTGCGCATCTCTTTCATCGGGCTCGGCAAGATGGGCCTGCCCATGCTGCGGGCCCTCTCCGCCGAGCGCCCCGTCACCGCATTCGACCGGGACCCGGCTCGGCGGCAGGCGGCCGCGAAGAGCGGCGGGGCATCCGTCCGCATCGCCCGCTCGCTCGCCGAGATCCTGTCGCCCGACATCGTCCTGACCATGCTGCCCGATGGCGGGATCGTCCGATCGGTTCTCCTCGAGCCCGCCGACGGCGCTGGACCCCTGGCCCTGCGCTTGGCGCCGGGCGCCGTCCTGGTCGACATGAGCTCCTCCGACCCCGCCGACACGACCGCGCTTGCAGCGGAGCTCGCCGACCGCGGTGTGGCCGTCGTCGACGCGCCCGTCTCCGGCAGCGTCGCCAAGGCCGAAGCGGGCACGCTCTCGATCATGATCGGCGGCGACGACACGGCCGTCCTGAAGGTGTACCCGCTGCTCGCCGCCATGGGCTCCGTTCTCGTGCGCACCGGCCCCCTCGGCTCCGCCCACGCCATGAAGGCCCTCAACAACTTCGTCTATGCGGCGGGACTGCTCGCCGTCTGCGAGGCCACCCTCATCGCCGAGCGCCTGGGGCTCGACCTCGAGGTGCTGACGGACATCCTGAACAGCTCGAGCGGCCGCAACGTCGCCTCCGAGACGAAGCTCAGGCAGCATATCCTGCCCGGCACCTACCAGGGCGGCTTCGCGATCGGCCTGATGGCCAAGGACATCGGCATCGCCCGCGCGATGGGCGAGCAGGCGGGCGTGCCCGCCCCCGCTCTCGCCCTCTGCCGCGAGCTCTGGCAGGAGGCCCTGGGAAAAATCCCCGCAAGCGCCGACAATCTGGAGATTCACCGCTACCTGCGCGCGCAGGTAGCGGGCGGCTCCGGCGCCGACGAGCGCGCGCCGGGCCTGCCGCCGACCTCCTGATCGACGAGCTGCAGTCCGGTGCCTTTCCGCCTCACGGGTCGGTCCGCGGAGATCCTGCTGCCGGCCGCCCTCGAGGGCTTCGAGGCGGCCGAGGAGGTCCTCCGGGGGATGGGCCGTCCGAGTCCGGGGTGGATAGACGTGCGACAGGGGAACGCGAGGCCTCCGGGGGCGTTGGGGTTCGACTGACGGGAGTGAGCCGGGGTGACGCCGCGAGCGAGCTGGAAGGGCTTTCTGAGGATCGGAGAGTTGACGTGCCCCGTCGCGGTCCACGCCGCTGTCTCGACGTCCGAGCGCATCGCCTTCCACACCTTGAACCGGGCCACGGGACATCGGGTGCGCCGGGAGTTCGTCGATCAGGAGACCGGCCGCGAGGTCCCGTCCGAGACCCAGGTGAAGGGCTACGAGACCGGTCAGGGCGACTATGTGGTGCTCGAGCCGCAGGAGATCGCAGAGGCGGTGCCGGAGAGCGACAAGACGCTCCGGGTGGAGGCCTTCATCCGCTGCGGCGATGTCGACAGCGTCTATTTCGATCGACCCTATTTCCTGGTGCCGGGCGGCCCGGTCGCGCATGAGCCGTTCGCCCTCATCCGCGAGGGCATGCGGGCGAGGAAGGTCGCGGCTCTCGCGACGGCCGTGCTGTTCCGGCGCGTGCGCACCCTGCTGATCAGGGCTCATGACCGGGGTCTCATCGGCACCACGCTGCACTTCGACTACGAGGTCCAGTCGGCAGAGGAGGCTTTCGGCGACATCCCCGAGGTCGAGATCCAGGGGGAAATGCTCGACCTCGCCAGGCACATCATCGAGACGAAGCGCGGCCGGTTCGACGCCAAGGGCTTCGAGGATCGATACGAGGCGGCGCTGGCGGACCTCGTCCGCGCCAAGCTCGAGGGCAAGCCCCTCCCGGCGCCGCGAGGCGGCAGAGCCGGCCAAGGTCGTCGATCTCATGAAGGCGCTCAGGGAGAGCGCCGCGGCGGCCGACGGCGGGGGGCGGAAGGCCCCGCGCGAGGCCGCCGCCGCCGGCACCCGAAGGCGAAGCGGGAAGAAGGCCGCGCCGACCGGGAAGCCGCGGCGGAAGGCGGGCTGACGATGGCCCTCGACGTTTACCGGAAGAAGCGCAACTTCGAGACGACATCCGAGCCGTCGGGGCAGCGGGCCGCCGTCGGGCAGGGCAACAGCTTCGTGGTTCAGAAGCATGCGGCCCGGCGCCTGCACTACGACCTGCGCCTCGAGATGGACGGCGTGCTCAAGAGCTGGGCCGTGACGCGCGGCCCGAGCCTCGTCCCGGGCGAGAAGCGCCTGGCCGTGCACGTGGAGGATCATCCTCTCGACTATGGCGATTTCGAGGGGACGATTCCGAAGAAGGAATATGGCGGCGGCGCCGTGATCGTCTGGGACAGGGGCCAATGGAGCCCCATCGGGGACGCGCGCAAGGGGTACGCCAAGGGGCATCTGGACTTCGAGCTCCACGGCGAGAAGCTGCGCGGCCGCTGGCACCTCGTCCGGATGGCCGGGAAGCCCCGCGAAAAGAAGGAAAACTGGCTGCTGATCAAGGGCGACGACGAGGCCGCGCGCCCGGAGGGTGCGGCCGACATCCTGGACGAGCGCCCGGAATCGGTGAAGACCGGGCGCCTGGTCGAGCAGGTGGCCGGCGAGGCGCCCGGCTGGTCGTCCAGGACCGGCAGGATCGAGTGGCCGGATCGCCCCGATAGCGAGAGGGCGCCGGACGTCTCGCAGCTGAAGGGTGCGAAAAAAGCGCCGCTCCCGGGCTTCGTCGAGCCGCTGCTCGCGACGCTCGTCGGCAAGCCGCCGTCGGGCAAGCGGTGGATCCACGAGATCAAGCTCGACGGCTATCGGCTCCAGGCGCGCATCGAGAAATCGCGCGTGAAGCTCGTGACTCGCAGCGGGCTGGACTGGACGGATCGGTTCGGTCGAGCGATCGTCGATGCCTTCGAGGGTCTGCCGGTCGAGGCGGCGCTGATCGACGGCGAGCTCGTCGTCGAGAACGGCAGCGGTGCGTCCGACTTCTCGGCCCTGCAGGCGGACCTCGGCGAGGGCCGTGCGGACCGGTTCGTCTACTACGCCTTCGATCTCTTGTATCTCGACGGCTTCGACCTGCGATCGACACCGCTCGCGGCGCGCAAGGAAGCGCTCGGGCAGCGGCTCCGGGGGAGCGCCGGCCCGATCCGCTACAGCGAGAGCTTCGAGGAGGACGGGGACCTCGTCCTGCGCCATGCCTGCCGCCTCAGCCTCGAGGGCGTGATCTCGAAGCTGCGCGACGGCCCCTATCGCTCGGGCCGCCGGCGGGACTGGGTCAAGTCGAAGTGCTCGGAGCGTCAGGAGTTCGTGGTGGCGGGCTATGTGCCGTCCACGACGTCGAGAAAGGCCATCGGCTCTCTCGTGCTCGGCTACCATGTCGATGGCGACCTGATCCATGCGGGCCGGGTCGGAACGGGCTTTTCGGCCAGGGTGGCGGAAGACCTCTACCGGCGCCTGGAGCGCGATCAGGGGGCCGTCGGCCTTCAAGGAGCGCCTGGGCGGCGAGGCGGGGCGGCAGGTGCGCTATGTGCGGCCGGAGCTCGTGGCCGAGGTCGAGTTCCGCGGCTGGACGGCGGACCGCAGCCTGCGTCACGCGTCGTTCCGCGGCCTGCGCGAGGACAAGGCGGCATCCGAGGTCGTTCGGGAATCCGCGCGAGCCGTCCCCGACGCCAAGCCCGCCTCCCGGGTCGAGCTCACCCATCCCGACCGGCTCTACTGGCCGGATGCGGGCGTCACGAAGGCGGGGCTGCGCGACTACTACGGAGAGGTCTGGCGGCGGATGGCGCCCTTCATCGTCGCGCGACCGCTGGCGCTCGTGCGCTGTCCCAACGGCATCGCCGGCCAGTGCTTTTTCCAGAAGCACGGCTGGAAGGGCCTGAGCCGCAGCGTCCGCCTCGTCCGCGATCCGAAGGCCACCGGCGACGAGCCGATGCTCGCCATCGACGATCTCGACGGACTCACCGGCCTGGTGCAGGCCGGCGTCCTGGAGATCCACCCCTGGGGAGCCCCGATCGCGACCCTCGAGCAGCCGGACATGCTCATCCTGGACCTCGATCCGGGCGAGGATGTCCCCTGGGCCGCGGTCATCGGGGCGGCGGTCGAGGTGCGGGACCGCCTCGATCGGGCCGGGCTGGCGAGCTTCGTCAAGACCTCGGGCGGCAAGGGCCTCCACGTCGTGGCACCGCTACGTCCCGCGGCCGATTGGGCCGCGGTCAAGGCCTTCACCAAGAAGATCGCGGACGGGATGGCAGCCGATAGTCCTGGCCAATACGTGGCGACGATGACCAAATCGAAGCGGCGAGGAAGGATCTTCGTCGACTATCTCCGCAACGGCCGCGGATCGACTGCCGTGGCACCCTACTCGACGAGGGCCCGGCCGGGTGCCCCCGTCTCGATGCCGCTCGGCTGGGACGAGCTCGACCAGGGCGTGGGTCCCGCCCACTTCACCGTGGCGAACGCGCCCTCCCGCCTGGCCCATCTCGACCTCGACCCGTGGGGCGACTTCCGGCGGGCCGCGACACCCCTCCCGTCGTCGCGCGCGGGCCGCCGCCGCGCCGCCTAGAAACGGTCAGGTCCTGCCGCGTCCGGATGGCTTCTTCGTCGAGGCGATGCTTCTTCGCAGAGCGTCCATGATGTTGACGACATTGCTCGGCTGTTCGGGCTCTTCCTTGGCCACCCTGGGCTTCTTGCCCTTCTTCTTCGATGAGATGATCGACAGCAGCCGCTTCTGGACGGGATCCTGGACCATGGCGGGATCCCACCGCTTCGTGCGCTGGTCGATGAGCGTCGTCACCAGGGACATCAGCTTCGGGTCGGGCTTCTCGGGCTCGATGTCGCCGAAATAGGCCTGCTGGTCGCGCACCTCGTTGCCGTAGCGGAGGGTCCAGAGCACGATGCCGGCCGCGCGCGGCTCCAGCATCACCGCGCGCTCGCGGCGGTAGAGCACGACCCGGGAGATGCCGACCATCCCGGTCGCCTTCATGGCGTCGCGGATGACCGCGAAGGCCTCCTCGCCGACGGGGTCGGTCGGCACGAGATAGTGGGGCCGGTCGTACCAGATCCATTCGATCGACGTGCCCGGCACGAACATGTCGATGGAGATGGTGTGCGTGCTCTCCAGGGCTACCTGGTCGATCTCGTCGTCCTCGAGCATCACATAGGTGTCGTCGCCGCTCTGGTAGCCTTTGACCTCGTCGTCCTCGCCGACCGGCTTTCCGGTCAGGGCGTCGACATAGCGGCTCTCCACCCTGTTGCCCGTCGCCCGGTTGAGGGTGTGGAAGCGGACCTTCTCGCTCTCGCTCGCGGCCGGCATCATCGCGACCGGGCACGTCACGAGCGAGAGCTTGAGATAGCCTTTCCAGAACGAGCGTGGCGCCATCGGGCGATCCAATCGAGGGGCCATCAGCAAACCGCGGACCATGCGCATCGTTCCTGCCGGAAGCCGCCTGCGCAGCAGAGGAACGAAAGGAACTCCCGTTGAGCCTGCCCGCTCGATGGCCTGCGCGACACAGGCAAGACCCAAGATCGGAGGCCCGGACGAGGTCCACAACGCTAAGTCGCTGGACCCGATGCTCGGGCGTCAAGCCCGGCCGCGAGTGCCGTCGGCAGAAGGCCTTCTCGAGGCGATCGAGACGACGGCCGGGCGCAGCCGAGGTGGCTGCGGCTCAAGGTCGACAAGGGATTAGGATAGAGGAGAGATAGAGGACGGTGGCGAAGAGAGACTTCGATGAGGGCAGCAACATCGACAAGGATGGTCTGTGGATGCTGGAAGGCGGTCAAGGCGGGAGGGTTGCACGCACTTCGGCATGGTCAAGGGCAGTGGCGAGCAGGACGAGGAGTGGGTGCGTTTACTTGGGTCAACACGGCGCTTGGGCAACATCAAGACCGCGCTTGCCGGCACCTACCATCACGTCAGCGCCAAGCACGCCAGCGCTACCTCGACAGCTTCAACGTAGTTCAACAGTCGCTACGAGCTGGACAGGTTGAGGGCGCTCGCCGGTCGCCCCCTCACCGCCCGACGATGAAGCCCGGCAACAGAAAAAAGGTCAGGACGGCGAGGTTCATCAGGTCGATGAAGAAGGCGCCGACGATCGGCACGAGGACGAAGGCCTGCGGGGCGGGCCCGTGGCGGCGGGTCAGCGCCTGCATGTTGGCGATGGCGGTCGCGGTGGCGCCCATGGCGAAGCCGCAGAAGGCGCCCGCGACGATGGCGCCCTCATAGTCGCGCCCGACCGCCGGGAAGACCACCCAGAGGGCCCAGAGCGCCACCAGCACGGCCTGGGCCGCCAGGATGACGAGCAGCGGTCCGGCCAGACGATAGACCTCGTCCAGGTCCAGCGTCATCATCGTCCAGGCCAGAAAGAGGGAGAGGCACACGGAGCCGATCAGCTCGGTCGCCGAGTCGGGCATGCGCAGGCCCAGGGCGGCGCCGCCGTTGCGGACCGCCAGCCCGACCAGCAGGCACCAGAGGAATGCCGGCACGGTGACGCCCGCGCCCTGGACCGCGTCGGCCAGCGCCAGGCCGGCGAGGACGGACGCCAGCCCCGCCGCGAGCGCCGTGGTGAACGAGAGGACCGTCACCGGGGTGGTCACCGGCCCGCCGACCACGCCGCCGTCGACGGGCGCCGGCGGGTCCGGGTTCGGGAGGCGCCGGACGAGCCGCTCGGCGACCGGGCCGCCGACGATGCCGCCGATGACGAGGCCGATCGTGGCCGACGTCATGCTCAGCCCCATGACGCCCAGGATGTCGTGCTCCTCGGCGAAGCGCTCGGCATAGGCGGCGCCGGTGCCGTGGCCGCCGACCAGCGTGATCGAGCCCGCCACCAGCCCCAGCACGGGATGCAGCCCGAGCAGGCGCGCCATCAGCAGGCCCAGCGTGTTCTGGGCCAGCAGGAACGGGAACAGCGCGACCAGGAAGCGCAGCAGCCGGGCGCCGCCCTGCCGCAGCAGCGCTAGGTCGGCGGTGAGGCCGATCGTGGCGAAGAACAGCAGCAGCAGCGGGCCCCTGGCCCCGGTGTCGAGGGTCACCCCGATCCCCAGGACGTGCCCCGCCAGCAGGGCCAGCACCGCGAAGGCCAGGCCGCCCACGATCGGCGCCGGGATGCTGTAGCGGGCCAGCGTCGGCACCTGCTGCACGAGCAGCCCACCCACGGCCAGGACGAGGCAGGCCGCCAGCAGCGAGGGCAGGAGAGGCAGGGCGAGCACGCTCGGCACGGCGACCACGTCCCAGATCGGCCGGATGAGCGCCCGTCCGCCGGCCCCGAGGGCAGACTAGCGACCGGTTCGGCCGCTCCGCAATGGCCGCGTCGCCGGGAAGCGCGGCCGGTGCCCCGCCCCGCTCACACCGAGAAGTCGACCGCCGCCGTCTTCAGGTCGTACATCGCCCCCACGATTTTCAGTCTCTTCTCGCTCCTCCATCCCGCGCAGCACCGGGCTCTCCGCGCGGATGCGCTCGATCATGAGCCCGACGTTGGTGCGCGCCACCGCGTCGACGAACCCGTAATTGCCGGCCGTCCGCTCGCCCTCGTACTTCGTCGCCGCCACCGCCGGTCTTATCTTCGCCAGCAGCCCGGTGAGGTTGCCCAGCTCCGCCCCCGCGATCGCCCCCTTCACCGCCCCGCAGGCGGTGTGGCCCATCACCAGGATGACCTTGGCCCCGGAGAGCTTGCAGGCGAACTCCATGCCGCCCAGCACGTCCTCGTCGACGATGTTGCCCGCGAGCCGCGTGTTGAACACCTCGCCGATCCCGAGGTCCAGGATCACCTCGGCAGGGGCCCGGGAGTCGATGCAGCTCAGGATGACGGCCTTGGGATGCTGCCCGGAAGCACTGGCCTGCTGCTCCCGCAGATAGTCCCTGTTCCTCCGCACGCCGCTCCGGAACCGCTCGTTGCCCTGCTTCATCCGGGCGATGATCTCGTCCTCCGTCAGCGCGTCCCGCTGCGCCTGTGTCAGCGCGTCGGCGAAGGCCGCCCGCCCGCCAAGAGCCAGCCCCGCCGCCGCGAGGCCGAGGACGACCCGGCGCCGACGGGTGCCCGCTGCCCCGCATCCACCCCTCTCGCACCAGCTGGTCACGATCGTTCCGCCTCCCGCCTCAGCCCTGGGATCCGAAGATGTCCAAAAGCGCCTGCCGCATCACCCTTCGTCCGGGTCGATGCCGGTCCAGTAGCGGATCCCGATCCGGCCCTGCCCGACCAGCATCGCCAGCCCGTCGACCACGCGGCAGCCGCGCTCCAGCGCGTCGCGCACGAAGCGCGTGCGGGGCGGATTGGGGATCACGTCGACCGCGATCACGCCCGGCCGCAGGCTCGCCACGTCGAGGGCGAGCCGCGCGTCCACGTCCGGGAACAGGCCCACCGGCGTGGCATTGACGACGATGTCGGTGCCCTCCGGCACCACGAAATCCCCCCGCCACGGCGCCAGATCGGCGGCCAGCTCGCCCGAGGCGCCCGCCCGCACCTCGCCGTTCAGCAGATCGACCAGCGTCCGGCCCGTGGCCTCGTTCCGATTGACCACGGTGACGTGGCGCACCCCGGCCAGCGCCATCTCGACCGCGATCGCCCGCGCCGCCCCGCCGGCACCGAGCAGCACCATGCGCATGCCGGCCGGGTCGGCCAGCCGCCGCACACCCTCGACGAAACCCTTGCCGTCCGTGTTCTCGCCGATCAGCCGGCCGTCCCGTCGCACCACGCAGTTGACCGCCCCCATCAGCGCCGCCGACCCGCCCAGCCCGTCCAGGTGCGGGATCACCGCCAGCTTGTGCGGGATCGAGCAGTTGAACCCCGCCCAACCCATCGCCCGGGCGCCCCGCACCGCATCGCCCAGCGCCTCGGGCGCCACCTCGCAATTGAGATAGCGCGCGTTCAGCCCATGATGCCGATACGCCGCCTCGACCATGACCACGGTCGGATTCTCCGCCGCCGGCATCGCGAACGACCCGGTCAGCAGGCTCAGGAAGCTCGGGGGCTCTTTCATTTTTTGTCACTTGGGAGAGCGGGCGTCGGGTTTCTTCGGCTCGGGGCCCGGAACTCTGCCCGCCGGTGCCGCCCAGGTCAACGGCATCGCCTGCCGGGAGGATCGGCTCCGGGCGCGGCCGCCGCCCAGGGCTGCCGTTCCTGATCTTGCCTCATGCTACTTGCGGCCGGTCCTGGGCAAAGTGCGCAATAGAAGGGTCGCCCGGGGTTCGCCGAATGCGCGAGACTTCAGGCTACACTTCTGCTAATACTGAGCCGGTGGGGATTGAACGGGGCCAAAGATCGGCGGGTCGAACTGCGCAAAATGGGAGACTAACGACCAGAAGGCGCCCATCAGAACCACCTGCTCACATAAGCGGCGGCCGCACTCAGCTGGCAGGGCCAAGCGGACCGTCCAAGGAGCCAGATAGCATGTTCAACGTGCTCATCCTCGTCTGCCCAGCTCTCCTGTTACCCCAGCAATGCCAGGTCGCGAATGCCATCGACGTCCTCGAAGGGCCGCCGGCATCGAACGAGATCGCCTGCGGCGTCTCCGCCCAGGAGTACATCGCACAAACCTCCTTGGCCCCCGACCAAGGCGACTATCTGAAGATCCAATGTAGCCGCGCCAGGGCCCTGCACGACACGCTCCCGGAAAGCGCGTCAGTCGAGCCCTGACGGCGAAACCTCTCGCCGAGTCGCCGAAAAAGTCTGGGGCGGCGTCGGGGACGGGCGTTCTTGGCTTTTCCAGCGATCAGACGCTGGTAGAAACCATTCATCTGCAATCGGCCGCGTCGCTCGGGAGATGCCTCCATGCTCGGCTTGATGCAACAGCAGCCGCTGCTGATCTCGTCACTGCTGATCTTCGCGGCCCGGCATCACGGCGAGACGGAGATCGTCAGCAATAGGGTCGAAGGCCCGCGCCACCGCTACACCTACCGCGAGGCCGAGCGGCGCGCCCGTCGGCTGGCCCGCGTGCTCCAGAGCCTGGGCGTGCGTCCGGACGATCGCGTCGGCACCTTGGCCTGGAACGGCTACCGGCACTACGAGCTCTACTTCGCCGTCTCCGGCACGGGCGCGGTGATGCACACCGTCAACCCGATCACGGCGACGTGGCGCAATTGCGCTAGCCTCCCTCCTACGCACCGCGACGGTGCGGGCCATGGGCTCGAGGGAGGACGACCGATGACGCTCTATGCGGGGCTGGATGTGGGCGACAAGGCCACGCACCTCTGCGTGGTCGACGGCGAGGGCGGCATCCTGTGGCGGGGTGCCTGTGCCACCGACCCCGAGGCGCTCGCCTTCACGCTTCGGAAGCGCGCGCCGGGGCTCGCCCGGGCGGTTCTGGAAACGGGCGCGCTCTCGGCGTTCCTCCATCACGGGCTGACCCTGCGCGGTGTGCCGGCGGTGTGCATCTGCGCACGCCATGCGAAGGGCGTGCTGTCGGTGCGGGCAAACAAGAGCGACGCGCACGATGCCGAGGGACTGGCGCAGCTCGCGCGCACGGGCTGGTTCAAGCGGGTCCACATCAAGGACAGCGCCACGCATCTCGACCGGGCCCGGCTCAAGGTGCGTGAGCAGCTCATCCGCGCGCATCGCGCCATGGCCAACCAGCTGCGCGGCCTGCTGAAGCTGTTTGGTCTCCGCATGGGCAAGGCCACCACGCCCGCCAGGCGCGCCCTGCGGCTGAGGGCGCTCTTGGCCCAGCAGGCCGGCGTTGCGACCGGTCCTGGCACCGCTCGTGGCCGCCCTGGCGGCGCTGGAGGACCAGATCAGGGCCTCGTCGCGCAGCCTCGAGGCGCGGGCCCTGGCCGATCCGGTCGCGACCCGCCTGATGAGCGTGCCCGGCGTCGGCCCGATCACCGCGCTTACCTTCAAGAGCAGCATCGAGGATCCCGCTCGCTTCGCCCAATCCGCCGACGCCGGCGCCTATGCCGGGCTCGTTCCCAGGCGCTTCCAGTCGGGTGAGCGCGACACCAAGGGACACATCTCCAAAGCCGGCGATCCGATGCTGCGCAGAGCACTCTACGAGGCCGCCAACAACCTGCTGGCCCGGGTCAAGCGGCCCTGCGCCCTGCAGCGCTGGGGCAGGGCGCTGGCCCAGGCCAAGGGCGCCAGGCGCGCCCGCGTCGCCGTCGCCCGCAAGCTCGCCATCCTCCTTCACCGTCTTTGGCTGTCCGGCACCGGCTTCCAATGGACGTGACGCCGCCCGTGGGCTGACCGGACACCAAAGGGGCGACCTCGCTCGCACTGCAGGGCCCCGAGCCCGCCGGTGACACAGATGCGCCCAACTCGCCGGGGGTAGGGGGCGGTGGGGCCGGGTCGGGCGATCGGGCGTCGTCGCGAGAAGAGAAGGAGGCGGCTACGTCTCGAAGAAAGGGGGCAAGCCCCTTGGAGACTTGCCGCATGCGGCGCAACGACGGATGATCGGGCGTCGGAAGCCGGCCATCCGGAAAGGGCCGGTCGAATGGATTGGCGGTGGGCATCGGGGAGGGGCGAGCCATGTTCGATCTCGACGCATTCGTCGCGGCCTGCCGTGGGGCCCTGGCCGAGACGCGGGCGCCTGCGGCCGTGCGCGAGGTGGTGGCGCGGACGCTGGAGGATCCCGCCAGGGTCCTCCGAGCCCTGGGTGAGCCGCAGCGCGGGGGCGTGCAGAAGCTCTATCACGCGCCCGACCTCACCATCCTCAACGTGGTCTGGGCACCGCGGATGACGATCATGCCGCACGATCACCGGATGTGGGCCGTGATCGGCGTCTATACCGGCCGCGAGGACAACATCTTCTGGCGCCGCCTGCCCGGCGAGGAGGGTGGCCGCATCGAGGCGGCGGGGGCGCGGTCCCTGGGCGAGCGGGACGTCGTGCCGCTGGGCCGGGACATCATCCACTCGGTGACCAACCCGATCCCGCGCCTCACCGGCGCCATCCACGTCTATGGCGGGGACTTCTTCGAGGCGGAGCGCAGCGAGTGGGACTCGGAGACGCTGCACGAGCAGCGCTTCGATGTCGAGAAGACCATGCGGCTGTTCGAGGAGGCCAACACCCGCCTCGGGGGCTAGATGCCGCAACGCGCCTGCCCGAAAGGGACCGGAGTTACGGTGACAGGTCCACTGAGCTCTCCCGCTCACCCCAGCCCTCGCTGGTCGCGCCCAGCTTCCTCGGCCACCTCCGTCCCCGCATAGATCTCTTCGAGCGGCAGCCTGACCCCGACCTCCGGAAGCTCGAGAGCGGCACCCATGCCCTCGACCGCGTCCTCGTCGTCCCAGCGGCCGTCTGTCTGGCGGCGGACAAGGTCGATGCGGGCACGGTCAGGCGAGACGTAGACGATTGCCTTTAGGGACCGGATCGTCTTGTAGGCCAGCCGCTTGCGGGTGAGATCGTCCTTGACCGTGCTCTCCGACAGCACCTCGAAGACGACGACCGGGTCGTCGACGGATGTGATCTTGCCGTCATGCGGGCCGCAGAGAACGAAGGCGTCGGGGTAGATCACATCGCCCTGCGGCGAGACGACCTTCAGGTTGGAGCCCTGAACGAAGCAGAGGGACCCTCGCAGCCGGGCAGCCAGCGCGCCTATGATGTTCGTCGCAATCCGATCATGCGCGAGGGTGCCCCCCGCCATCATGCGCACGACCCCGCCGACGCGCTCGAAGCGCATGGGCTGCCCCTCCTCCCAGGCGAGGAAGTCGGCGAGGGTAAGGGCGGCAGCGGCTCCGGCCATGGCTCGGATCTCCCATCCGCATCCTGTCGTCGGCTGAGCTCCTTGCCAAGCCCGACGGCTGTCGACCAGGATCGCCGCCCGCGCCTCGAGAGGCCGCGGACCCGGGACGACGTAGCGAATCGGATGGTGGGTTCGCGCCGCCGCGATGCGACCGGGAAGCACTATCAGGTTGATGTACGGAATATAATCCGATAAATTGCCAAAATGCCTGCTCCGGACCCCCGTCGTTGCACCGTCCGTCCCGCCGCCGCCAAGCGCATGCGGCTGGCGCGGCGCCTCGCCTGCGGGCTCACGCCCGCCGAGGTGGCCAGGGTCGAGGCCGCGACGGAGGAGGAGATTCTTCATCTTCTCGACGACGCCGATTTCTCCGGGCTCGTGCGCGAGTACCGGGCGGTCGTCGAGCTGCCCGACGATCTCCGCGAGGCGCGGCTGATCGGCGCCGCCTGGATGGAGCTCGAGCACCTGATGGAGCTGGGCGACCGCCGGGCGGTGCTGTTCGTCGTCTACGAATCGAACCGCGGCCGGCATCCGGCCAAGGCGCTGCTGAGGCGGATGAAGGAGGCCTTCGCGCGGGCCGCGGCCGAGACGGAGCCCCGCGCCCCCGCCGTGCCCGACCCGGCGCGGCCGCCCTACGGGCCGATGCCCGGCTATGGCTGGCACCCGCTGGGCCCCGCCCAGGCGGCCGGCCGGCACCTGACCGACACGGTCGCCGCGGCGGCCGGACGGGATATTGTTCGCGAGGCCGCCGCCGAGGCGCCGCCGAGCCGCCGCCGAGCGAGCCCGCTCCCGCCGCCGAGGCCGAGCTTCCCGCCCTGTCCTGGTCCGCCTCGGGCGAGCCCATCGCACCGCCCGGCTACCGGGTGGTCTGGGTGCCCCGCCATCCGGGCGTCCCCGACCTCCCCGACGAGCTGCCCCTCTCCCCGATCGCCCAGCTCGCCCACGATTTTCCCGATTTCGCCGACTGGTTCCTCCGCCGCGGCGAGCAGCGCCTGGCCGAGCTGGCCAAAGGCCGCGCCCGAGCCCGACCGGCCCCAGAGGAGCGCGGGGCGGAAGCCGCTCGGGCCGTAAGGAGACCAGAAAAAGAAGAAAGCCTTTTCTTCTTTTTTGTCACCATTGAGCCTGGAAGGCTGTTGAGGAGCTCGCTCGCTTCCGCTGGGCTGGTCCAGTCCGGGCTCGGCCTTGCCCAGCACGGCCGGATCAGCAAGATCGGGCGGGCCCGTGCCCGCGCGCTTCTGGTCGAGGGTCGATCGCGGCGCGATCGACGGGCGGCGGTAAAAGCACCCGGCCCGTCGCACGTTTCTTCCTGCGTATACGAGCCCGCCGCGGCCACCGGGTCGCGACGGTCGCAACCGCTCGTAAAATGGCCGTGCTCGAACACGAGCTGGCATGAGGCCAGCTCGTCAGGCGGATCGTCAGCCCGCCGGCGGCGAGGCCCTCTATGCCGTCGCCCTGGCGCGGCGGCTCCCGAGCCCACTCGTGCGGGCTCTGGTGAACGCAGAGCCGGCCTCGCCCCGGCGTGGCGTCTGCCGCCGGAGCAACCCCCCAAACGATGTGACCCGTCGGAGCAGAGACGGCCCGTGACGGGCAGGTCGAGCGTCGGCCAGTCGATGGTGACGGCGACCGCGAGCCCAAGCTCATCTGCCGCCGAGCCGCCCCACGATCAGCGAAGGAGCACCCGCGTCCGAGCCGCCCGAAGCGTCGGAGCCCGCGGGAGCAGATCCGAGCAGGCGGGCGAGGCGGTCCAGATCGTCCTGCTCCTGTTGCTGATGCAGCCGAAGGGCCTTCACATCATGCGGGGCCCAGACCGTGCCTGCTGCGAGATAGGATCCGTAGATCGCAAATAATAGAAGAGCAAGTGAGGAAACTCTCAGCGTCTCAACTCCACTTTCCATTTCTTGACAGCGGAATCGTACATCAAGCAACTGGCCCGGGCAAACTCGAGGGGGCAGGGACGACTCGGACCGGCGAGGCGTGCAGTCGGCGAGGCGGTCGCGACGCGGCCCGGTGTCGGCCTCGCGCGGCACGAGACGCACGGCCTCGGGGACGTCGAGCCCGAGGCGCGTCCGCTCGCGGGCGTCCGCCGCCGGGACGTCGATGTCCGGCAACGGCTCCACGCCGCCCGTCGGAGCGTCCGCCGGACGAGCTTTGCCGGGTGCCTTTTCCTCGGGGCGCGTCGCCCGGCGTGGCGCCGCCCGTGCAAGGACCGTCGCAGCGGATCACCTGGTCCGGTCGCCACGCGCTATCTGGCGGCGCCGGTCGAGACGACGGGCGTCGATCGCGTGGGGCCGCTCGACATGGAGGACCCGCGGCGCTCGAGGACGCCGTTCGCCGCGGAGGGCGACATTGGGCGGGACGTCAGCGGGAGCGGGCTCCGAGGTCGATGCCGGTCTCGAGGCTCAGGAGATGGGCCAGGGCGACGAGCACCAGAAGCAGCCCGACGCCCAGCAGCAGCGGGGCCGGGAAGACCCGGACCTCGCCGGGAAGCCGAGGCCGCTCGATCCGCCAGAGGCAGAAGCCGCTGAGCCCGAGACCGACGGCCAGCACGACGAGAGTCCAGGCGAGCGTCATCCCGGTGTCGTCATCGCAAGAGGGACGGTCGCGGCATCATGCCGGATCGCGGTCGTCGGGGCGACCATGGCATAGGGGTGGGAGCGAGAGGAGGGTGTCCATGAAGGCCATGGTTCTCGATGCGCCCGGTCTGTCGTTGCGTTCGGCCGAGCTGCCCGATCCACGGCCCGGTCCGGGTCGGCTGCTGATCCGGGTCGGGGCCTGCGGCGTCTGCCGCACCGACCTCCACCTCGTCGACGGCGAGCTGCCGAACGCCAGGCTGCCGATCGTCCCCGGCCACGAGATTGTCGGCGACGTTCTGCAGCTCGGAGCCGGGGTGGAGGGATTCCGCCCAGGGGATCGCGTCGGCGTGCCCTGGCTGGGTCACACCTGCGGCGTCTGCCGCTACTGTCGCTCGCACCGCGAGAACCTCTGCGACGCGGCGGGCTTCACGGGCTGCACGATCGACGGCGGCTATGCCGAGCTCACGGTCGCCGATGCCGCCTATTGCTTCCGGCTGCCCGACACGCTCGACGACGACGTTGCCGCGGCGCCGCTGCTGTGCGCCGGCCTGATCGGCTATCGGAGCCTCGTGATGGCCGGACCCGCCGAGCGCCTGGGCCTCTACGGCTTCGGCGCGGCCGCGCACATCGTGGCCCAGGTGGCGCGCTTCGAGGGAAGGCGGATCTTCGCCTTCACGCGCCCCGGTGATGGCGAGGCGCAGCGTTTCGCCCTCGGCCTCGGCGCGGAGTGGGCCGGCGGCTCGGACGAGCGGCCGCCGGGCGAGCTCGATGCGGCGCTGGTCTTCGCGCCGGTGGGCAAGCTCGTACCCACGGCCCTGGCGGCACTCGCCAAAGGCGGAAGGCTCGTGCTCGCCGGCATCCATATGAGCGACATTCCGAGCTTCCCGTACAGCCTGCTCTGGGAGGAGCGCTCGATCGTCTCGGTCGCCAATCTCACGCGGGCCGACGGCGAGGCCTTCCTGGCGCTGGCGCCGAGGATCCCGGTGCGCACCACCACCCGGCGCTACCCGCTCGATCAGGCCAACCGCGCGCTCGGCGATCTGCGTGAGGGCCGTCTGCAGGGAGCGGCGGTTCTGGTGCCTTGACGCACCGCCGCCGCCCAGACGGGACGGACCAGCCTCCGCCAGACATCGGTCGGGCCCAGGTGAATTGGCGTGATCAGCGGTCGGCTGGATCAACCCATGGTGCAATGCAGCAAAAAGATTGGAAGCGCGTTAACGTTCTCCTCGAAAGCGTGGCGGGCGCGGTTATGGTCCTCCACGGATTATAAGTGCTTTGTTTCAGATGATGTGATTCGGAGCGACGCTCATGCGGGGTAGCTTGGTGGTGGCCGCGGTCGCCGGATTGGCATTCGGTGGCGTCGGGTTGTCCGGGTCGGCCAACGCTGGCGTGTTCTCCTCGGCGGCTCGTGCCGACCTTCACGCGTCGCCTGTGGTCGATGCGGCCTGGTGGGGAAATCTCTTCGACAGTCAGGAGCAGCAATACACCCGCCAGACCTGGCGGGAGCTGAGCCGCGACGATAGGCACGCGTTGCGGCTGGAGTGGAAGGCCGCGCGCCATGCCGCGAAGCACGGCGACAATTCCCTGATGACCGCGCTCATGTCGAAGTACAGCGGCAGCTCTTCCACGGCCGGCTCGACGGGCTTCACCTCCGGCTCCGGCAGCTCCGGCACCGGCTCGACGGGATCTTCTTCCGGGGTCACGTCTGCGTTCAGCACGTCTACCACTGGTTCCGGAAGCGGATCGACTGGCGGTACGAGCAGCTTCCTCGGCTCCCTGTCGACAACCACGGTCTCGTACACGAGCGCCACGTCGGCGCTCGACCCGACCGCGCGTCAGGCTGGAGGGCTGCCGGGCAGCAACTACTTGGCGCTGCCGACCTATGGCGTGACGTCCACGACGGGAACGATCAACCTGTCGTCTGGGCTGATGACCTCTTGGCTCGAGCATAGCACATTGCTGGCCGGCTTCGACGCCAACGGCAATGTGACCTTCGAGCCGCTCAAGGCGGGCGCCCACATCATCGGGGTGATCGGGGGCACGAACATAAAGTCGATCAGCTTTGGCCCCAACAATGCCATCAGCTTCAGCCTGATCGACCCGACCAAGGACGGGGACTTCAGCTACATCCTCGGGTTCGCCGACGGCTCTACGCGTACGGTGAACGGCAATCCGATCTACGTTCAGTACTCGAAGCTCTTCGGCAATAATTTCCAGGACTTCACGTCGGCTGGGACGACGTCCTTCTCGATCCCGTTCAGTGAGATCTTCGCCAACTTCAGCAACCCGAATGCCAAGAACCTGAAGATTGCCGGCATCGGCGTGTCGGATGGCGTGTCCAACCTGTTCATCGACTACAAGAACCAGGTCGTCACCGGCACCCTGACGAATGGGCAGCTCGGTCGCCTGGGGATCACGGTGACGGACGGCTTCACGGCGGACACGATCACCAAGACGATCAAGTTCACGGCCAGCCCGGTCTAGCTCAGACGGGCCATCGTTTTCGGGATCATGGCCGCCTGTTCCAGGGCGGCCATGATCGATTCTGAGGGGGGTGGCGGTGCTGCGGGAGCAACTCGGAGGGTTGGCGATACTTGCCCTGGCGATCGGGCTTCTCGTGCTCGCGGTGCCGCGGCTCGGCGCGAGCCTCGCGAAGCTGCCGGGCAATCAGGGCGTCGATCTGCTGAACCAGGGCCAGTTTCTCTCGCCGGACACGTTGGGCCGGATTCTCAACAGCCGGCAGGCGGCGCAGCGGTGGCTGGACGAGCCGTCGACGGCCTACGAGCTCGGGATGACCTTCTACGGCGCCTCCCGGCAGACCGGCGATCCGATCGGGCGGGCCCGGCTGCTTCTCGAGGCGGTCAAGGACCTCCGTGCCTCGCTGCGCGGGGCGCCGGCCGATCCCTACGCCTGGAGCTATCTGGCGCTCGCCTACACGGACCTCGGCGATGGGGCCAACGCCGTGTCCATGCTCGAGGCCTCCTATGATTTCGGCCCGTTCATGCCCGAGATCGCCATGATGCGGACCTATGTGGCCGTGACGAACTGGGCGGCCCTCGACGATTTCGCGCGCCTGCTCGCCGGGGACGACTTCGTCCAGGCGATGACGCGGCAGCCGAGCGCATTCGTGCAGCTCGTCGTGGCCGCCAAGTTCCAGGACGAGGTGCGCCGGGCGCTCGCGGCGACCCCGGATCTGCTGGTGCAGTTCGACAAGATGGCCGGCGCCGCGGAGAACGGGGCATGAGGCGGTCCCGTGGGGCGGGGATCCTGTGCGGGCTCGTGGTGGCCGCGGCCCTGATCGGCGCCCGGGAGGCATGGGCCGACATGACGGTCGCCACCTACATCGACGCCCGAGCCTCGAAGGCCGCCGGCCAGCAGGATCTGGCGCTGGCCTATCTGGCCGGAGTCCTGGACGGGCTCGCCAAGGCCAACGAGGCGGGGGCCAAGGCGGGAGCCCGGCTATTCTGCCCGCCGGCCGACGCCGAGGCGCTTCAGCCGCGCCCGCTGCAGGCCCTCGTCGACAACTTCATCAACTACAGCAACCAGACGCAGCCCTCGTTCGCGGCCTCAGCGAAGGAGGTGAGCCTGGGCTCGATCACGCTGATCGTGTTGACGAACCTCTATCCTTGTACCACCAAGGGAGGCGGCAAGGGCTAGGCCCGCCTCTCGCTGCGCGATAGCGGCGAGCGGAGTCGGGCCGGGCAAAGGGGATGGGCCGATGGCCGATCGGCGCACCGGGGTCAAGGAGGCGCTTTCCGACAGCGACGTCCTGGGCTCGTTGACCGAGGCCGAGCTCGACCGGCTCATACCCTATGGGGTCGTCCAGACCCATAGGGCCGGCGAGGTCATCTTCCAGAAGGGCGATCCCGGCGAAAGCCTGATGGTCGTGCTGAAGGGCCGGGTCAAGATCGGCTCGATCTCGGTCGATGGCCGCGAATCGCTTCTCACCTTCATCGAGCCGGGCGCCAGCTTCGGGGAGATCGCGCTCCTGGACGGCAAGCCGCGCAGCGCCGATGCGACGGCAGCCGAGGCGAGCGAGCTGTTCGTGCTGCGACGCAAGGATCTTCTCAGCTATCTCGAGCGCCATCCCGAGATCTCGCTCAGGATCATCGGCGTTCTCTGCGCCCGCATCCGTCGGATCACCGAGATGGCCGAGGACGCCACGCTCCTCAACATGACCCCGCGCATCGCTCGGGCGATCCTGCGGCTCGCGGCGGAGTACGGCGAGGCGGTGGACGGTGCCATCCGTCTCGGCCTCAAGCTGTCGCAGCGCGAGCTCGGCTGCTATGTGGGCCTCGCCCGGGAGAACGTGAACCGACAGCTCGGCGTCTGGCGCCAGGAGGGCGTCATCGCCATCGAGAGCGGCCATATCGTGATCCGCGAGCCTGCGCGCCTCCGGTCGATCGCCGGCGACGCGACGAACTGAGCCGTCCACGTCCCCGGGGCTCGACCGGCCCGCCAGCGTACGGGGATGGCTGCTGGACAATGAACGCGAAAGGGAGGCCGATTCATGCGAGCCTGTGTGATTCATGCCGCTCACGATCTTCGGGTCGATGAGCGGCCGCAAGCGCCGCTCGCGGCCGGCGAGGTCAGGGTACGGCTGGGCGCAGGCGGCATCTGCGGCTCGGACCTGCACTATTTTCACGACGGGGGGATCGGCGACTTCTCGGTCCGGGAGCCGATGGTGCTCGGCCACGAGATGGCCGGCACGGTGGCCGAGCTGGGGCCCGGCGTCGCCGGCATCGCGATCGGCACCAAGGTCAGCGTGAACCCGCAACGACCCTGCGGGGCCTGCGCCTGGTGCCGGCGCGGCGAGGAGCATCTTTGCCCGACCGTGCATTTCGCGGGGTCGGCCCGCACCATGCCGCATGCGCAGGGCCTCTTCGAGGAGGCCACCGTGGTCAAGGCCTCGCAGCTCCGCGTCCTGCCCGAAGGCATGGCGCTGGGCGAGGCGGCCATGGCCGAGCCGCTGGCCGTCTGCCTGCACGCCGTCAGCCGCGCCGGGCCGCTGGTCGGCCAGCGCGTCCTCGTCACCGGTGCCGGGCCGATCGGCTGCCTTACCGTGATCGCCGCGCGTCTCGCCGGCGCCGCCGAGATCACCTCCGTCGACCTTCTGCCCGAGACCTTGGCCAAGGCGCGCGAGGTCGGTGCCGATCGCACCATCGACCTCGCCGCCGACCGCTCGCCGATGGACGCCTTGCAGACCGGTGGGGGCACCATCGACGTCGCTTTCGAGTGCTCGGGCTCGCCCCGGGCCGTGCCGGATGTGCTCAAGGCCACCCGCCGCGGCGGCATCGTCGTGCAGGTCGGCGTGCTCCCCAGGGGCATGCACCCCTTCCCTATGGACCAGATCGTCGGCAAGGAGCTCTCGCTGCACGGCACCTTCCGCTTCACCCACGAGTTCGATTGGGCGGTCGACTGCCTCGTTCAGCGTCGTGTCGACGTCCGCCCGGTCCTGACCCAGCAGCTCCCCCTCGCCCGAGCGGTCGAGGCCTTCGAGCTGGCGAGCGACAGGAAGCGTGCGTTGAAGGTGCAGCTCGTGGCGGGGTAACGGGCGAGCTCGCGGACCTGAAGGCACGCCGACCGGCCGGGTCGGCTACCGTCCGGCGGCGGCGGACGCCGTGCGTGCCGGGCGATTCCCTGATGTCGAAGCCGGCCGTCGCGCTCGAGACTTTCGGCCCGTTGGCCTGGCTCGCCCTTCTCCTGGTCCATGTCCGGCTGCCGCATGGGGGGCGGTCCTTGGCCGTCCCCGTAGAAGCTGGCCGTTCGGCGAGCGCAGGAACAGAAGTCTCACTCGATCTTCATTCGCCACGGACCCGCTTCCGCGGCAATAAGACGAAACACCCTGACTAGGCCGGAGCCTCCATGCCGACCAATCTGCTCGCCCGCCTGTCCGAGACCAAGAGTTTGCTCGGCAAGATCTGGCAATTGACCAAGCCTTACTGGGTCACCCGCGACGTCGCCGATCTCGAGGTTTTCCGCTTCCGCTTCCGCGTCCGGGAGCGCTGGGTAGCCGGCACGCTGCTCCTGGTCATCGTGGCCGCCAGCGTGGCGTCGGTCTACATGTCCAAGCTCTTCAACGATTGGTACGGGCGATTCTACGACGCGCTGCAGAACAAGAACGCCGCCGTCTACTATCACGAGCTCATGTACTTCTCGGTGCTCGCGTTCATCTACATCGTGGTTGCGGTCTACCAGATATGGCTGCAGCAGCTGCTGACGATCCGCTGGCGGCGCTGGCTGACGGATGTCTACTATCGGGACTGGCTGTCCGACCGGACCTACTACCGGATGGAGCTGACCAACGGGGGCACCGACAATCCCGAGCAGCGCATGGAGCAGGATGTGGGCTCCTTCACCAGCCAGACCCTCTCGATCGTGCTCGGGCTCCTCTCCAACATCATGACGCTGGGCACCTTCGCGGTCATTCTCTGGGGCCTGTCGGGCAGCTTCGCGATCCCCTTCCTGGGCGGGCTCGAGATCCCGGGCTACATGTTCTGGGCGGCGCTGGTCTATGCCCTGCTCGGCTCCTACGCGACCTATTGGGTCGGCCGGCCGCTGGTGCGCATCAACTTCATGCTGGAGCGCTACAACGCCGATTTCCGCTTCCGGATGAGCCGCATCCGCGAGCACGCCGAGAGCGTGGCGCTCTATGGCGGCGAGGCCGACGAGACGCGCCGGCTCGAAGGCGCCTTCGGCAAGATCTACCAGACCTGGTGGGGCCTCATGACCTACAACAAGCGGCTCATGTGGCTGACCTCCTTCTACGGCCAGGCGGCCGTCATCTTCCCGTTCCTGGTGGCGGCACCCCGCTACCTCGCGGGCGAGATCCAGCTGGGCGCCCTGATGCAGATCTCGAGCGCCTTCGGCCAGGTCCAGGGCTCGCTGTCCTGGTTCGTGAACTCGTTCGCGGGCCTCGCGGACTGGAAGGCGACCGTCGATCGTCTGACGACCTTCGCCGATGCCATGGCGGCCGCGAAGCAGGCGCAGGCCACGGATCAGGGCTTCGATCTGGCGTCGACCGGTGTCAACGCCCTGACCCTCGACGATGCCGAGGTCAGGCTGCCCGGGGGCCAGGTGATCCTCGAGGACCTGGACCTCGAGATCGACCGCGGCGAGCGCGTCGTGCTGCAGGGCCCGTCCGGGAGCGGGAAGACCACTCTCTTCCGCGTGCTGGCCGGCCTCTGGCCGTTCGGCAGCGGCCGGGTCAGGCTGCCTGCCGGTGCCCGCGTCCTGTTCCTGCCGCAGAAGCCCTATCTGCCGCTGGGCAGCCTGCGCGAGGCGCTGAGCTATCCGGACCGACCCGAGGCCCACGATGACGACGAGGGCTTCAAGGCGGCCCTCGACCTCGTCCAGCTACCCCACCTCCGGGATCGCCTCGACGATGTGGAGAGCTGGTCGATGACGCTCTCGCCGGGCGAGCAGCAGCGCCTCGCCTTTGCCCGGGCCTTCCTGTTCCGTCCCGACTGGATCTTTCTGGACGAGGCGACCTCGGCGGTCGACGAGGCGGTCGAGGCGCTGCTCTACAACGCGTTGCGCGAGCAACTCCCGGGCGCGACCGTCATCAGCATCGCCCACAAGCCGTCCGTGGTGCGGTTCCATGATCGCCGCATCGTCATTGATCCGGCGACGCGAACGCTTCAGCCGGCGGCGCTCGCCGCCCCGGCCTGATGACCGCCCTCAGCGGGCCGGCGGCAACGCGCCGTCGAGCCAGCGGAGCGCCTCGGGGAGCACCGCGCCCCAGAAGCCCCAGTCGTGGCCGCCGTCGAGGATACCGGAGGTCGACCGCAAGGCCGGCCTTGCGCAGCCTGTCGGTGAGCGCGGTGGTCGAGCGCCTTATGGACCGCCGCTTCGTCTTTCTCGACGAGACCGCCACCGCACGAACATGGCGAGGCGATACGGCCGCTGCCGTCGGACGAACGCCGGTGGCGGCCGTGCCCCACGGCCATTGGCAGACCACGACCTTCATCGCCGGACTGCGGCAGAGCGGCGTGATCGCTCCCCTGGTCCTCGACGAGACTATGACCGGCGCCGCCTTCAGGGCCTACATTGAGCAGATGTTGGCACCGGCTCTGGCGCCCGGCGACGTCGTGGTGATGGACAATCTCGCCGCCCATAAAGTCGATGGCATCCACCAAGCGCTCGCCGCCGCTGGCGCCTCCGCTCCTCTATCTGCCGCCCTACTCGACCCGACCTCAACCCCATCGAGCAGCTCTTCGCCAAGCTCAAAGCGCTGCTCCGAAAGGCCGCAGCCCGAACCAAGGACGCGCTCTGGGCCGCCACAGGCCACCTGCTCGCCCGCTTCACACCCGACCAATGCGCCAACTACCTCGCCACTCCGGGTATGGATCTACTAAGTGGAAAATGCGCTAGTACTACAGCGTGTTTTATTTGGTAAGAGCGATCGTCATGAGAAGAACAAGACGACAACGGACCGTGGCGAGGAGTGGGCGAGGCGTTCGAGGCTTGATGGGTCGGCTGGGACCGCGGTTCGGGCAGGTAGAGCCGCGTCGGCGGTTGGCTGCTATCTGCGGGGGCTGCTGGCGCCGGTGGAACGGAAGAACGGCTGGCAGCTGGCGGAGGCGGCGGGCGATCCGACGCCGGACGGGGTGCAGGAGTTTCTGAGCCGGGTGCAGTGGGATGCGACGCCGTGCGCGATGACCTGAGCACCTATGTCGCGGACCATCTGGGGGCTCCCGACGGAGTCCTGGTGCTCGACGAGACGGGATTTGTGAAGAAGGGCCGCAAATCGGCGGGCGTGCAGCGCCAGTACAGCGGCACGGCGGGGCGGATCGAGAACTGCCAGATCGGCGTGTTCCTCGGTTACGCCAGCCACTACGGCCGAGCACTGATCGACCGGGCGCTCTATCTGCCGGAGAGCTGGGCGGCAGACCAGGCACGCCGGAGCGAGGCCGGCATCCCTGAGGCAGTGGGCTTCGCCACCAAGCCGAAGCTGGGCTTGGCGATGCTCGAGCGGGCGCATGCGCTGCCTGCCCTTCTCGTGGGTAACCGCTGACAGCGTCTATGGTGCCGACCGTGCCTTGCGCCGCTGGTTGCAGGAGAAGGAGCTGGGCTATGTGCTGGCGGTGAGCGAGGGCGCAGCGGCTGGGCTTTGACCGGGTCGAGAACCACGCCAGCGAGGTACGCGGACGCTGGCACCGCCTGAGCGCCGGCGACGGTGCGAAGGGGCGACGGCTCTACGACTGGGCCTACGCTCCTATGGCAGCGACGCGGCGCCGGGCTGGGAGAAGGGCCTCCTGATCCGCCGCAGCCTCGTAGACCGCGGCGAGCTCGCTTCACCTCACCCACGCCCGCCACGGCACCGCCAGGCGCCGTAGCGATCGTCGTCGCCGGCCGCGAGAAAGATGGCTGGCGGTTGGGGAAGAGCGGCGACGCGGGCGATCAGCGCGGGGTTCTCCGGGCTTTCGGCGCGGTAGGTGCGACCGTCGAACGGGCGCCCGAAGCTGCCCTGGAAGATCTGCTCCTGGGCCGGCCCGAGGACGGTGTCGTCCTGGACCTGCGACCACAGCGCCGAGCTGAGCGCGATGACGGCACCGAAGGTCTCCGGCCGGCCGAGCCCCAGCCTCAGGGCGCCGAAGCCGCCCATCGAGAGGCCGCCGATGGCGCGCCCGTCGCGGTCGGCGATCGTCCGATAGACGGAGTCGATGTGACGGACGAGGTCGACAGCGGTCGCCGTCGCGTAGTTGCCGGGGCCGCCGCGCGACTGGGAATCGACATACCAGCCGGTGTCGCCCGCCGGCGTGACGATCAGCAGCGGTCGGATGGCGCCCCCGGCGACGAGGCCGTCCGCGATCTCGGCCAGATGCCCGTCGTCCGGCCAGTCCCGCTCGTTTCCGCCCACCCCGTGCAGGAGATAGAGGACGGGGTAGCGACCCGAGCCGCTCGGGGCGTAGCCCGGCGGTAGATAGACGCCGTACCGGAGCGGCGCTTCGAGCGCAGGGCTCTGGAACAGCTCGAACCGCATCTCCGGCAGCGCGGGGCCCGGGACGAGAAAGAGAAAGGCGAGCAGAAAGAGGGTCCGCACGGCCGCTCAGTTCACGAACTGGGGCATGATGAGCCGCGGCAGGAAGAGGACGATGTCGGGAAAGACGATGACGAGCACCAGGACCCCGAGCATGGGGACGAGCAGGATCGAGACCTCCTTGATCGCGTCGAGGACGCGGATCCCGCCGATCGCCGCCGAGATCAGCAGGCAGAGGCCGTAGGGCGGCGTCACCAGGCCGAAGGCCAGGGAGATGACGCTGATCAGCGCATAGTGGATCGGGTTCATGCCGACCGCCTGGGTCACCGGATAGAGCACCGTTCCGACGATGATGATCGCCGGAATGGCATCGATGAAGCAGCCGACGATCAGATAGAGGGCGGCGATGAAGAGGCCGAGGCCGGTGACGCCGAGGCCCATGGCCTGCACCGCGCCGACGATCAGCGACGGAATCTTGAAGTAGGCGAGGATCCAGCCGAAGGCCGAGGCCGTGCCGATGCAGAAGAGGGAGATCGCGGCGAACCGGCCGGTCTCGTAGAGGACCTCGGCGAGCTTGCCGGGGCCGACGGTCCGGTAGACGAGCATGCCGAGGAGCAGGGAGTAGAGGACGGCCACGACCGAGGCCTCGGTCGGCGTGAAGAGGCCGCCGACGATGCCGCCCACGATGATCAGCGGGGTCATCATCGGCAGGAGCGCCCGGAGCACGGCCTGGAGCAGCGCCAGGAGCGTCGCCCGCGGATAGACCGGCCAGCCGTTGCGCTTGGCGAAGACGAAAACGACGACCATCTGGACGAGGCCGATCAGGATGCCCGGGACGACGCCCGCGAGGAACATCCCGCCGATCGAGACCGACATCAGCCCGCCGAAGACGACCATGAGGATCGAGGGCGGGATGATGACGCCCATCACCGAGGAGCAGGCGGTGATGGCGACCGTGAAGGTCGCGGGGAATCCCTCCTTCTTCATCTGCGGGATCAGCAGCGAGCCGATGCCGGCGGCGTCGGCCGTGGAGGAGCCGGAGATGCCGGCGAAGAACATCGAGACCAGGACGTTGATGTGGCCGAGCCCGCCCGGGAGGTGGCCCACCATGGTTCTGGCGAGGTTGATCAGCCGATCGGTTATGCCGGCCGCGTTCATCAGGTTGGCCGCCAGCAGGAAGAAGGGCACGGCCAGCAGCACGAACGAGTTGTAGGACTTGAACATCTCCTGGAGGAGGAGGATCGGCGTCAGCCGGCCGTCGATGAAGAAGACCGGCACGCAGGCCAGGGCGAGGGCGAAGGCGACCGGGATGCGGAGGATGATCAGGACGAAGAAGACGCCGAACAGCAGGAGGGCGACGGTGCCGGGGCTCATCCGGCGGCGCCCCCGCGGAGGCCGGCCAGATCATCGACGATCTTCTCGCCCAGGAAGGCGATCCAGGTGAGGCCCGACAGCGGCCAGGCCGCGAAAATCCAGACCATCGGCAGCTCGGAGATCTCCGACGTCTGGTTCCAGCCGTAGCGCACGAACTGCCAGCCATAGACGAGGAACACCAGGCCGACCGCCAGCAGGACGAGATGGACGAAGAGCCTCTGGACCGCCTCGACGCGCGTGGCTCTTGCTGTGCGGCAGGACGTCGAGGTCGAAATGGGTGCCGTCGCGCACCGCGATCATGGCGCCGATCATGATGATCCAGACGAAGCAGAAGCGGGCCACCTCCTCGGTCCAGAGATAGCGGGGCACGAGCGGGGTATACCGCGACAGCACCTGCATCGTGACCGGCACCAGCAGGGCTCCCATCAGCAGGGTGAGGGCGACCCGCAGCAGCCGATACCACGCGTCGAGAGCACGTCTCATGGGCGGTTCGCTCTGGTGTCGACGTGGCGGCGGCGCGCCGTAGCCCGGCGCGCCGCCGAGGGATCGAGACTCGAAGAAGGAGGGCTCAGCTGACCGCGCGGATTTCGGCCAGCACCTGGCCGGCGCCGAGCTCGTCGGCGTAGCTCGCCAGCACCGGATCGGCGAGCTTGATCATCGTCTCGCGACCCTCGAACTCGTTGATCTTCAGGAGCCCCTTCTGCTGGAAGCCATCGAGGATCTTGCTGTCGTTCCCGGACTCGATCACGGCGCCCTCGTGGCCGCCCTCCTTGCCGGCGACCAGGATGACCTCCTGGAGCTTCGGCGGCAGGCGCTCCAGGGTCTTGTGGGCGAAGCAGAGCGGCCGGACCGTGATGGCGTGCTGGGTCAGCGCCAGATAGGGGCCGACCTCGTAGAAGCGCATCTGCTGGATGCCGGCCGCCTCGTTCTCGGCCGCCTTGATGACCCCGGTCTGGATGGCGTTGTAGATCTCGTCATAGGCGATGACGGTGGGAGCGGCACCCAGGGCCGCGAACACCTTGGTCCAGATGGGGGCGCCCTGCATGCGGATGGGCAGGCCCTTCAGGTCGTCCATGTTGCGCACGGGCACGTTGGCGAAGACGTTGCGCACGCCGCCGCCGGCATAGCCCAGGATCTGGACGTCGGCCTTCTTCAGGATGTCGTCGGCCACCGGCTTCAGCGCGTCCTGATCGAGAACCTGGCGCCATTGGTCCTGGTCCTTGAACAGGAAGGGCATGTCCATCAGCGGGGCCATCTTCGAGAAGGTCGACATGTGCGCCGGCGAGACGACCGCATAGTCGACCGAGATGCCCTGGCTCATATAGGAGAAATAGTCCTTCTCGAGGCCGAGCTCGGAGTTGAGGTGGAGCTCGAACTCCACCGGCTGCTCGGTGTAGCGCTCCTTCACCAGCGCCTCGAACTTGCGCATCGCCTTGGTGAAGGGATGGTCCTCGTTGAACTGGCTGGCGCCGACCAGCTTGATCGTGTCGGCGCGTGCGCGGCGGACGAAGGGCCCGACCGTTGCGAGGGCCGCGACGGAGGCGCTGGTGCCGATGAAGGTGCGGCGGTGCATCTTTGCTCTCCCCGTGGTTTGGTATGCCGCACCTTGCACGAGCATGACCGATTTGTCATGTCTCCCGCGCCGCGTCCCGAGGCGCTAGGATGGGGCCAGGCGTGGAAACGGGAGGCGGGATCATGGGCATCGAGGTGACACCGCTCTGGGACGGCAGCTTCGGCGCCGAGGTCGGAGGCTTCGACCTCTCGGCCGAGAACGACGCCTCGACCTGGCGCAGGGTCGTCGGCGCGGCCCACGAGCACGGCGTGATCGTTCTGAGCGACCAGGCCGGCTCGGCCGAGGATCTGGAGAGGTTCGCGTCCCAGTTCGGCACGCCCGTGCCGCACATCCTCACGCATTTTCATGTCGACGGGCACGCGGCGGTCCTGACGCTGTCGAACATCGTGACCGACGGCAGGCAGTGGGGGATCTATGACGGCGCCAACTACTGGCACACCGACATGGCCTACGAGGACCCGCCGGGTGCCGCGACGATCGTCCATGCGCTCAAGGTCCCGGCCGAGGGCGGCGGGACCCGCGTGGCCGACATGTACGCCGCCTACGACGCCCTGCCGGACGCGATGAAGGCGCGCATCGAGGATCTCGTCGTCTTGCACCATTACGGCAATCGCGACGATCTCGACGAGAACTCGCGGGGCTCGGCCTCGAAGCTCACCGACGAGCAGAAGAAGCAGGTCAGGAACGTCTACCACAAGCTCGTTCGGCCCCACCCGGTCTCCGGGCGGAAGGCGCTCTACGGCGTCTCGGGCAGCTCGTTCGGCATCGTCGGCATGCCCGACGACGAGGGCGTGGCGCTCCTCGACGAGCTCAAGGCCCACGCCATCCAGGAGCGCTTCGTCCGCAAGCTGCGCTATCGGGTCGGCGACATTGCCGTCTGGGACACGAGCTGCACCCTGCATGCGGCGGAGCCGCTGGAGCCGGTCGATGATCCCGACGACCGGCAGGCGAGGCTGCTCCATCGCGTCAGCGTCAAGGGCAGGCCGCCGCTCTTCGCCTGACGGCGCTGCCTCAGGCGGGCAGCGCCGCCGCCCCGGGATCGACGAGGCGGCGGGGCCGCTGGGGGCCGGCCCCGCCGCCGGTGCTCAGGCCGCCTTGAGGCTCAGAGCGCGTCCGACGAGCTTGTCGGTCGCAAAGAGCCCGCCGACGCCGGCCTCCTCGTTGCGCAGGCGCCACTCATGGATGTCGATCGTCCCGGAGGCTGCGGCATCGCGGGCGATCCGGCGTATGTCGGCGCGGCCGATGCCGAGGTCCGTGAGGTCGCGCTCGCTCAGCATGGCCAGCTCGCGAAAGGTCCGCGCCTCGCGGCGACGCCGCTCCAGGGCGGTATTGATTCGGTGCAGGATGGTCATCGTCGGTCTCCTTTGCAGGTCCGAGCCGGCCTGAAGCCGGTCCGCAACCGTTTTCCAATTGGCGCGCGGCCAGGGCGCTCACCAGTAGCCATGCTGCAATGCAGCAATGCAGGGATGGAGCCCCGGCCGACGGCCTCCGACCGAGTGTGGCCGGGCGTCACGGTGAAGAGGGAGGAGCGACATGGACGAGGCCAGGCGAGAGCCCAAGCTGAAGGCGCCGGCGGCCGCCGTCGACACGCACATGCACTTCTATGGGCCGTTCGACCGCTTCCCGCTGGCGGCGAGCAGCCCCAACCAGCCGCCCGAAGCGCTGGTGCCGGCCTACCGGGAGCTGCAGCGACGGCTCGGTCTCGAGCGTGTCGTGGTCGTCCAGCCTTCCGGCTACAGGTTCGACAATCGCTGCACGATGGGGGCGGTGGCCGAGCTCGGGCCGGCGGCGCGGGCGGTGGTCGTCGTTCCGCCGGATGCGCCCGACGCCGAGCTCGAGCGGCTCGGGAAGGCTGGGGCGCGGGGGCTGCGTCTGTTTCTGCTCAAGGGCGGGGTCTACGATTGGGATCAGGTGCCCGCCCTGGCCGCCAAGATCAAGCCATTGGGCTGGCACCTTCAGCTTCAGTTGCGATGGTCGGCTGCTCCCCGACCACGAGGCGATGCTGCTCGGTCTGGATGCTCAGCTCGTCATCGATCACACGGGCAAGTTCCTCGAGCCCGTGACGGCCGACCATTCGGCCTTCGCGTGCCTGAGGCGGCTCGTCGACCGCGGCGCCTATGTGAAGCTCTCGGCGCCCTACGAAACCTCCCGGGTCGGGCCGCCCCTTTATGACGATGTCGGCGCGCTGGCCAAGGTCCTGGTCCGGCAGGCGCCGGAGCGGATGCTCTGGGCAACCAATTGGCCTCACCCGGGCCAGACCCCGCCGGACGAGGCGATGCTGCTCGACTATCTCCTCGACTGGGCCCCGAACGAGGCCGACCGGCGCCGGATTCTGGTCGACAATCCGGTACGCCTCTACGGCTTCGGTTGACGGCCGGAGACGCCTGCCGGCCACCCGCGCCGCCCGCTAAACTGTCGTCGCGGCACGGTCAGAAAGACAATAGTCCAGAGGCGGTGCCGCTCGGATGGTGGAGCCCCGCTCAATCTGTGCGTGAGTTCAACGCGAGTGCGAGGGCCCTCTGTTCCTCCCCTCGAACTCACGAACGACATGGACGCTTTTCCTGTCGTCGACGGCCCGGCGGTCGGGCTGGTGGCATTGATTACCTGCTTCTTCAAAGTATCCATTTAGATTTATATTTGACTTTGTGGCATTGCTGATTGGTCAGCCAAATAAATCTGTTGCGCGATCTTGCGCACCTCATATATATGCGCGCGTTTTGGCCAAATGCCCGGCTCAGGCAGTCAGTCCGGCCGGCGGCGATGGAGATCGGACCATGCTGGAGCTCGATCCGGAGGAATCGCTGCATCCTCCAAGTATCGAGGTACCCTTGGACGCGAGGCGGCCCGGCCGCGTCGCCGCGATGCGAGCCGTAAGGCCGGTCCAGAGCGCGGCTCCGACAGCGGCGCGGCCGCGCCGGAGCGAGGCCTTTCCGGTGGGCCCGACGACGCGGGCGTTCATGCGGCGGTTCTTTCCGGAGATCGGCCGAGAGGAGTGGAACGACTGGCGCTGGCAGGCGCGCTCGCGCCTCCGCACGCTGTCGGCCCTGGAGCGGATCTTCGTCCTGAGCCCGGACGAGCGCCGCGCGGTGGAGCGCCACGAGGGCTCCCTGCCCCTCGGCATCACGCCCTACTATGCCTCGCTGATGGATCGCGACGATCCTGCGGACGGTCTCCGGCGCACCCACGTCCCGACCGGCGACGAGTATCTGCGGAGCCCGGGAGAGGCCGACGATCCGTTGGGCGAGGATGCCCACTCTCCGGTGCCGGGCCTCGTGCACCGCTATCCGGACCGGGTTCTGTTCCTGACGACCGGATTCTGCTCGACCTACTGCCGCTACTGCACGCGGTCGCGGATGGTCGGCGAGGTCGGCGGCGAGTACCACTTCTCGACCGCTCAGTGGGAGCGGGCGCTGGGCTACATCGAGGCGCACCCCGAGATCCGGGACGTCCTCGTCTCCGGCGGCGATCCCCTCACCCTGGGCGACGACAAGCTCGACTGGCTCTTGGGCCGCCTGCGGGCGATCCGGCATGTCGAGTTCGTGCGGATCGGCACGAAGGTGCCGGTCGTGTTGCCGCAACGCATCACCCGTGCCCTGGTGCGGATGCTCAAGCGGCATCATCCGCTGTGGATGAGCCTGCACCTCACCCATCCGGCCGAGCTCACGCCCGAGACCACCGAGGCCTTCGCCCGCCTCGCCGACGCCGGCATCCCGCTCGGCTCGCAGACGGTTCTGCTCAAGGGCGTCAACGACAGCGTCGAGATCCTGAAGCCGCTCTTCCACGGCCTGCTGCGGCGGCGCGTCAGGCCCTATTATCTCTTCCAATGCGATCCGATCACCGGCTCGGCCCACTTTCGCACGCCGGTCGAGAAGGGGCTCGAGATCCTGAAGGCCCTCCGCGGGCACACGACCGGCTACGCCGTGCCCGCCTTCGTGATCGACGCGCCGGGCGGCGGCGGCAAGGTCCAGCTGGTGCCGGACTATCTGGTCGGGCGCGACGGCGACGACCTCGTCTTCCGCAACTTCGAGGGCAAGCTCTACACCTATCCCGATCCCGACGGGCGGCTCGGCGCGGTCCGCTGCGCGGAGGCCGCATGATGCGCATCGGGCTCACGTACGACCTCAAGGACGACTATCGGGCGCAGGGGCTCGACGAGGAGGCGATCGCCGAGCTCGAACTCGCTCGACACGATCGAGGCGATCGAAGGGGCACTCGCCGGTCTCGGCCATCTGACCGACCGGATCGGCCATATCCGCCATCTCGTCGGTCGGCTCGCCGGCGGCGACCGCTGGGACCTCGTCTTCAACCTCTGCGAGGGGCTGTCCGGGCGCTCGCGCGAGGCTCAGGTTCCGGCGCTGCTCGAGGCCTTCGACATCCCCTACACCTTCTCCGATCCCCTCGTCATGGCGGCGACCCTCGACAAGGCTGTGGCCAAGCGCCTCGTCCGCGACCATGGGCTCGCCACCGCGCCCTTTGCCGTCGTCGACAGCGTGGCCGCTGCCGAGCGGATCGACCTGCCGCTGCCGCTCTTCGCCAAGCCGCTGGCGGAAGGGACGGGCAAGGGCGTCTCGCCGCGCTCGCGGATCGACGACCGAGGGGAGCTGGCGGCATGCGTGGCCGAGCTGCTCGCCACCTTCCGCCAGCCCGTTCTGATCGAGAGCTACCTGCCCGGCCGCGAGTTCACGGTCGGCATCGTCGGCAGCGGCTCGGCGGCCCGAGTCGTGGCGACGATGGAGATTCTCCTTCTGCCGGCAGCCGAGCCCGGCGCCTATTCCTACGTCAACAAGGAGCACTACGAGGACCTCGTCCGCTACCGGCTGGCCGACGATGCGGAGGCGCGCGCCGCCACCGAGCTGGCCTTGGCCGCCTACCGGGCGCTCGACTGCGTCGACGCGGGCCGGGTCGACCTCCGATCCGACCGGGAAGGCCGGCCGCACTTTCTGGAGGTGAACCCGCTGCCCGGCCTGCATCCGCGGCGGTCGGATCTGCCGATCCTGGCCGGCATGGTCGGGCTGTCCTACGGCGAGCTGATCGGCACCATCGTCGAAAGTGCCCGGCAGCGGCACGGCCTGCCTCTCGGGATCGAGCCGCGGCGGGCGGCGTGAGCCGCCGACAGGCGGTGCGGCAGGCGATCATCCTCCACAGCGCGGTGCCCGACGGGGCACCACCTGACGAGCTGGATACGCTCGTTCAGGTCGAGGAGATTCGCCGACTCCTGCAGGGCCTGGGCTATGCAGTGGCGACGCGCGGCATGGGCCTCGACCTCCGGCCGCTGGCCGCCCTCGCCCGGGGCGCGCCGACCGTGGTCGTCAATCTCGTCGAGACCATCGGCGGCAGCTCCCGACTGGCCCATCTCGTGCCCGCCGTCCTCGAGGCCCACGGAGTCCGCTGTACGGGCTGCGACGCCGCGGCGATCGCCCTCACCGATGACAAGCTGCGCATGAAGCGCAGGGCCCGAGAGAGCGGGATGGCGACCCCGGATTGGCTCGAGGGCGAGCCGGCGACGGGCACGACCGCGGCCTGCGGCCGCTACATCGTCAAGGCCGTCCACGAGCACGCCTCGTTCGGCCTGGGCGCCGAACTCGGTCGTGCCTGCCGAGGCTGTGGGCGAGCGGCTCCGGAGCATGCGGCGCCACTATGGCGGCGGCTGGTTCGCGGAGCAGTTCATCGACGGGCGCGAGTTCAATCTGTCGCTGCTGGGCCCACGCGGCCGTCCGGAGCTGCTGCCCATCGCCGAGATCGACTTTCGCGGATTCCCGCCCGGCCGCGCCGCGATCGTCGACTATGCCGCGAAATGGGATCCGCAGACGCCGGAATACCGAGGAACGCCCCGCACCTTCGACCCACGCCCGGGCGACGGGCCGCTGCGCGGCCGGCTCGCCGAGGTGGCGCTCAGGGCCTGGGAGCTATTCGGCCTCGCCGGCTGTGCCCGCGTCGACGTCCGGGTCGACTGGGTCGGAGAGGCCTGGCTGATCGACGTCAACGCCAATCCCTGCCTCGCTGCCGATGCCGGCTTCATGGCGGCTGCCGGCGAAGCCTCGCTCGAGCCGCTCGACGTGCTGGGCCGCCTCGTCGACGCGGCCCTGGCTCCGGCGTCGAGCTAGCTCGGAAGCGTCGATGTTCCGTATCCGTCGTGTCCTCGATGACGGCACGGCCGCGAACAAGGCGGTGATCGGCGAGGCGCAGGCCATCCTCCGCGCCCAGTTCCGAGGCATGGCGGAGCGGGACGTGCTGAGGCTGCCGGACCTGCTGCGGGATCCGGTGAAGCATCTCTTCCGCTCGATCCTTCTCGCTGCGGAGGACGGGCGGGACCGGCTGCGCGGCTTCGCGTTGCTGATGCACGCGGTCGACCTCGGCTTCTGCTACCTCGACGTGATCTCGGCCGCGCCGGGGACCGGCGGCCGCGGGATCGGGGGCGCGCTCTACGAGCGCGTCCGGGAGGAGGCCGTTCAGACCGGCGCCACGGCCCTCTTCTTCGAGTGCCTGCCCGACGATCCGGCACTCTCGCGCGATCCCGCCGTCCGCCATCAGAACGCGGCCCGTCTCCGCTTCTACGAGCGCTTCGGGGCGCGGCCGGTCGTCGGGACCGCCTACGAGACGCCGCTCGGGCCGGGGGACGACGATCCGCCCTACCTGATGCTGGACGCCCTGGGCTCGGACACGCTGCCGTCGCGGGACCAGGCCCGGCGCATGGTGCGGGCGATCCTCGAGCGCAAGTACGGGCACATCTGCTCGCCGGACTACATCAGCCGGGTCGTCGCCTCGTTCGATGACGATCCGGTGCGCCTGCGGCCGTTCCGCTACCTCAAGCGCCGTCGGCCGCACCTCGGCGCCGTCCAGCACCTGCGCGCCGATCGGTTCCTTCTCGTCGTCAACGACAACCACGACATCCATCACGTGCGGGAGCGCGGCTATGTCGAGGCGCCGATCCGGATCGCCTCGATCCTCGGCGAGCTCGAGGGCATGGAGTTCTTCGAGCGGGTGCCGCGCCGACGCTTTCCCGAGAGCCATATCCGCGCCGTGCACGACGGGCGGCTCGTCGACTATCTCGAGCACACCTGTCGGGAGCTCGGTACCGAGCGCTCGCTCTACCCCTACGTCTTTCCGGTCCGGAACCGGGCGCGACCGCCGCGCGAGCGCTCGGTCCTGGCCGGCTACTACTGCATCGACACCTTCACCCCTCTCAACGCCAATGCCTGGCTCGCGGCGCGGGCGGCGGCGGACTGCGCGCTGACCGCCGCCGACCGCGTGCTCGAGGGCCACCCGGTCGCCTACGCCCTGGTCCGCCCGCCGGGCCACCATGCCGAGCGCGGCACTTTCGGGGGCTTCTGCTATCTCTGCAACGGGGCGATCGCCGCCAACTATCTGAGCCGCCACGGTCGCGTCGCGATCCTCGACATCGACTACCACCACGGCAACGGGCAGCAGGACATCTTCTACGAGCGGAAGGATGTCCTGACCGTGTCGATTCACGGGGCGCCGAGCTTCGCCTACCCCTATTTCACGGGCTTCGCCAACGAGACCGGGCTGGGACCGGGCGCCGGCTACAATCTCAACCTGCCGCTCGCCGAGACGATCACGCCGGCCGACTACGCCGAGGCGCTGGGGCGGGCGCTGCGCCGCATCCATCGCTTCGATCCCGCCTATCTCGTCCTGTCGCTCGGGTTCGATACCGCCAAGGGCGATCCGACCGGCACCTGGTCCAACCTGCCTTCCGATTTCTTCGAGATCGGCCGAGCCGTCGGAGCCGCCGGCTATCCGACCTGCGTGGTCCAGGAGGGGGGCTACCGCGTCCGCACGCTCGGCGCCAATGCCCGGCGGTTCTTTCTCGGGCTCTACGAGGGGGTCCGCTCGGCGAGGGACGAGAGCGCCAGGCGGAGCCCGCGACCCTCGCGCCCCCGGCCGGCCAGGGCACCCTCGGTCGAGTGGCGGGACGCCCTGCGCGCGAGCGACGTCGAGAAGGTCCGCTCGATCGTCGCGCGGTCGGGCATGTTCACGACCGAGGAGATCCTGGTTGCGGCGGAGCTGGCGGAGGCCTGCGTGGCCCAGGGCGCCGCCGGGAGCGGCTACCACTTCGTCCTCGCCGAGGCCGGCGATCAGCTCCTGGGCTATGCGTGCTACGGCCCGATCCCCGGCACCACCGGCCGCTTCGACCTCTACTGGATCGTCGTGCGCGACGACCTCAAGGGGCAGGGCATCGGCCGGGCCATCCTCGAGCGGGTCGAGGACAGGGTCCGCACGGCCCGCGGCGATCGGGTCTATGCCGAGACCTCGACGACCGAGCACTACCGCCCCACGCGGCAGTTCTATCATCGGACGGGCTTCAGGCGGGTTGCCGAGCTCGCCGACTTCTACCGGCCGGGAGACGGCAAGGCGATCTACCTGAAGCTCCTGGGCAACGGGCAGCCAGCGGAGGCCAAGCCATGAACCTGGGCGCCGTGCGGGTCCGCGTCTTGCCGCGCAAGGGCCGCGGCATCGTCGCCGCGAGGCCGCTCCGCGCCGGCGAGGAGGTCGACCTCTGCCCGGTGATCGAGCTCACCGGCGAGGACTGCGACCGTCTCGAGGAGACGACGCTCGGCCACTACTACTTCGCCCATCCCACGGGCCGCGAGCGAGGCTGCTTCGTGCTCGGCACCGCGGCCCTGCTCAATCATGCCGATCCCTCGAACATCCGCCTCGACTGGCGCGACGCAGGGCGAGCTCGGCTGGCTCGTCGCGATGATCGCCAGGACCGACATCGCCGAGGGCGAGGAGCTCACCTACGCCTACGCCTGCCCGCTCTGGTTCGAGCCTGCCGATTGAGACCGTGCTTTGCCCTCAGGGGCAGGGTCGGACCACGACCGGCGGACTCGTGGGCGGGAGGTCGAGGATCTGGCCGAGGGTGCGGCAGCTTCCGGCGGCACAGAGCCGCCAGTCGGCGGTGGCGCCGGAGCGGGCAAGGGTCAGGCTCGGCAGGGGCGGCAGGTGCGGACGGTAGTGCCACGAGCCATCCTCGAGAACGGCACCTTCCGGCACCTCCATGCCGGCGCCGCTGCCTTCCACGCGCGCCTCCGTGAGGACGAGCCGCCCCTGCTCGATCCGCCAGTCCTCCCGCCAGGGGATCTTCTCGACCGAATGGGTCCAGACGAGGGTAAATGCCGCGACCGCGAGGCGGGCCTTGGCAGCACCGGCAGCGAGGCAGAGCGCGCTCATGCCGGGCTGGTCGCGATCGTCCGCGAGCGCCAGCGCTCCCAGGCGAGGAAGCCCACGGCGACGACAAAGCCAAGCTCGTCGGTGAGCGGCAGGGCGACGACGAGGAGGAAGGCGGCGGCGGCGGCGATCAGCCGCTCGAGCCAGCCGAGCGGGCGGTACAGGTGGCCGATCGCCGCCGCACCCCAAAGCGCGATCGAAAGCACGGCCTTGACGATGACGTAGGCGACCGCCGCCGGGTAGCCGATCTCGATGGCCAGCGGTCCGCCGTCCTGGAGCATCAGGGCCGGCGTGTAGACCGCCATGTACGGCACGACGAAGCCGGCGACGGCGAGCTGTACCGCCTGGATGCCGATCTTCATGGGCGGCGCCCTGGCGATGGGGGCGGCGGCGAAGGCCGCGAGCGCCACCGGCGGCGTCAGGTCGGCCATGATGCCGAAGTAGAAGACGAACATGTGGCTGACGATCAGGGGCACGCCGAGCTGCAGAAGGGCCGGCCCGGCGATCGAGGAGGTGATGATGTAGTTGGGGATGGTCGGGATCCCCATCCCCAGGATCAGGCAGGTGATCATCGTCAGGAAGAGGCTGAGGAAGAGGCTGCTCTTGCCCGTCTCGACGATGAACTGCACGAAGGTGGTGGCGACGCCGGTCAGCGTCAGGATGCCGATGATCACGCCGACGAGCGCGCAGGCTATGCCCACGGGCAGTGCCTGCCTCGCACCTTCGGCCAGGCTGTCGCGGCAGAGAAGGAGCGTCCGCCGGGCCCCGCGGACCAGGAGGCAGCCGATCACCAGCAGGGCCACGACACCGAGGATGGCGGTGATCCCCCACTTCAGGAAGGCGGACGCGGCGATGCCGAGCGCTACCCAGAAGAGGACCCGCAGGAGCGGCGAGCCGAGCGTCATGGCGAGCGGCCCGCCCAGGACGACGATCACGGTGAGTGCCAGGCCGACCGTCCCCGCGAAGAGCGGCGTGTAGCCGCCGAAGAGGAGCCAGACCAGGGCGGCGAGCGGCAGGAGCAGATACCAGCGGCTCCGGAGCGCCGCGATGGCGCTCGGGCACTCGTCCCGCGGCAGGCCGACCAGGCCTCTCCGGCCCGCCTCGAGATGCACCATCCAAAGAGCGGTCGCGTAGTAGAGCAGAGCCGGGACGGCCGCGGCCTTGCAGACCTCGACATAGGGAATGTTCAGGGTCTCGGCCATGATGAAGGCCACGGCCCCCATGACCGGCGGCATGATCTGCCCGCCCATGCTGGCCGTGGCCTCGACGGCACCCGCGAACACCCCGCTGTAGCCGAAGCGCTTCATGAGCGGGATCGTGAACTGGCCGGTGGTGACGACGTTGGCGATGCCCGAGCCGTTGATCGTGCCCATCAGGCCGGACGAGACCACGGCGACCTTGGCGGGCCCGCCCTTGGTGTGGCCGACGGCCCCCATGGCCACGTCGTTGAAGAGCTGGATCATGCCCGCGCGCTCGAGGAAGGCGCCGAACAGGATGAAGAGGAAGATGTAGGTCGAGCTGACGTAGATCGGGGTGCCGTAGATGCCCTCGGTGCCGAGGAAGAGCTGGTCGACGATCTGCGAGAAATCGTAGGGGCGATGGTCGAGCGGGGCCGGCAGATATTGGCCGAACAGGCCGTAGGCGAGGAAGAGGCCGCAGATGGTCGGCAGGGACGGCCCCATGAGCCGCCGCCCGCCCTCGAAGACGAGGGCGATGCCGACGACGCCCACGACGATGTCGGCGGTGCTGGGCTCGCCCGCCCGGAGGATCAGGTCCTCGTAGAAGACCCAGTGGTAGAGCCCGACCGCGAAGGCCAGCAGCCCCAGCGCCCAGTCGCGCCAGAAGGCGATCCGCGACGCGCCCGCCCGATTGGCGAAGAAGCCGAGCGCCAGGAGGAGGAGGAAGCCGACATGCACGGCCCTGACGATCTGGCTCGGGAGCGGGCTGTAGGCCGCCGTGTAGAGCTGGAAAGTCGAGAAGGCGACGGCGATGGCGAAGAGCAGGCGACCCGGACGGCCCTCCCCCCAGGCGAGGCCATGATGGGCCTCTCCCGGCACCTCGACCGGCTGGCTCGCCACCGCCTGCGTCGCCGCCTCGGGATCGCCTGCGGACGACACCCGCTGCCCCGGCGCCACCTCAGAGCATCTTCTTTTCCTTGAAATACCGCTCGGCCCCCGGATGCAACGGGATCGGCATGCCCTTGAGCGCGCCGTCGAGCGTGATGTCGGCAGCGGCCGAATGGGCGGCCTTGAGCTCGTCCAGGTGATCGAACACGCCCTTGGTCATGCCGTAGGCGACGTCGTCCGAGACGCCCTCGCGCGTGACGAGGAAGTTGGGCACGGCGGCCGTCGTGACCGCCGCATCCTGTCCATCGTAGGTTCCGGCCGGGATCGTCGTGGCGAAATAGGGTGCCCCGACCTTCTCGATGATGGCGGCCGGGATCTCCACGATCTGGATCGGCACGCTGGCGGCGAGGTCGCGGATCGAGGCGACACCCAGGCCGGCCGACTGAAGCGTCGCGTCGAGCTGGCGGTTCTTCATGAGCTCGACCGATTCGCCGAAGGGCAGATACTCGACCTTGCCGAGGTCCTGATAGGTGATGCCGGCGGCGCCGAGGATCGCCCGCGCATTGAGCTCGGTGCCCGACTTGGGCGCCCCGACCGAGACCCGCTTGCCCTTGAGGTCGGCGATGCTCTTGATGCCCGAGTCCTTGCTGGCGACCAGCTGGATGTAGTTCGGGTAGATGGCGGCGATGCCGCGCAGCTTCTTCAGGGGTGCCTTGAAGCCGGCGTCGGCGTTGCCGCTCCAGGCGTCGCGGAGCGAATCGCCGAGGGTGAAGGCGAGCTCGCCCTTGCCGGCATTGAGGAGGTTGAGGTTCTCCACCGACGCTTTGGTCGACTGCACCGACGGCCGGGCGCCGGGAATGGTGTCGCCGAGGATCTTCGAGAGGGCGACGCCGAGCGGATAGTAGACGCCCGAGGTGCCGCCGGTCAGGATCGTGATGAACTCGTCGGCGGCGGCCCCGCGCGACCCGAGCAGGAGCGGCAAGGTGCTCGTGCCGATCAGCAGGCCGAATGCGGAACGACGGGAAAGAAGAGCCACGAGCTGCCTCCCTGCTTTGTCCGATGGGCTTCTGGCTGCGACGGGCGCGCCACTCGGCTCTCTTACTGAGGACCGTGGTCCAGGTCGAGGGCTGCAGCGCAGCCTAGCGCGGCGCGAGCGGCCACAGCGCCGGTATCAGGAAGACGGCGACGAGCCAGAGAAGCAGGTTCAGGGGTGCCCCGACCCGCACGAAATCCATGAAGCGGTAGCCGCCGGCCGAATAGACGAAGGTATTGGTCTGATAGCCGATCGGCGTCGCGAAGCTGGCGCTCGCCGCGAACATCACCGCGACGACGAAGGGCCGGGGATCGACACCCAGGCCCTTGGCGATGCCGATGGCGATGGGCGTGATCAGGATCGCGGTCGCATTGTTGGAGAGAAACTCGGTCAGAAGCATCGTGACGAGATAGACGGCGGCGAGCACCACGTGCGGGCCGAGGCCGCCGACGAGATGCATCACGGCATCCACGACCATCCGGCCGGCGCCCGTGACGTCCATCGCCCTGCCGATCGCCAGCATGCTCATGATCAGGGCGATGATCGGCCAGTTGACCGCCGCATAGGCCTCGTCCGGCTCGAGGCAGCCGCCGGCGATCACCACCGCGGCGCCGATCAGGGCGAGACCGCTGATCGGCATGACGTCGAAGACGGCGAGAAGGATCACGCCCAGCAGCGCGGCTATCGCCAGCCAGCCCTTGTCGCGTCGGCTCGGCTGCTCGGAGGGCTCGCTCAGGCTGACCAGCGCACCCTGGGCGAAGAGCTGGCTCAGCCCTTCGGCCGGACCCTCGAGGAGCAGCGTGTCGCCCACCTCCAGGCGGACCCGCTCGAAGTTCCGGCCGACATTCTCGCCGTGGCGGTGCACGGCCAGGATGTAGACACCGAACAGCCGGCGCAGGTTGACCTCGGCGAGCCGACGGCCGGACAGCAGCGAGCGGGGGCCGACGATGCCTTCCATGATCCGCGTGCTCTGCGTGGCGATGGGCTCGATGGCATGGTGCTCGTCCGCCCCGAACACCACGTCGCCCTCCTGCCGCAGGCCGATCACGTCGGCCATGTTCGTCCGCAGCATCAGCCTGTCGCCGGCCTGGAGCACGAGCTTCGCGAGATCGGAGGCGAACGAGATCCGATTGCGGATCAGATCGACCACCCGGGCACCGAGCTTGCGCGCCACCTCGGCCTCCTCGAGCGTCTTGCCGATCAGTGGCGAATCGAGCGGCACCAGCACCTCGGTCAGGAACTGTCGTCGCTTGCCGGCATCGGCGATCTCCGTGAAGATCTCCCGCTCCGGCAGCAGGTGGCGGCCGATGAGCACCATGTAGGCGATGCCGACGATTCCGTAGACGATGCCCGCCGGCGTGATCTCGAACAGGCCGAACGGTGCCACGCCGGCGGCCTGGGCGGCGCCGTTGACGACGAGGTTGGTCGAGGTGCCGATCAGGGTGCAGGTGCCGCCCAGGATGCTCGCGTAGGAGAGGGGGATGAGAAAGCCGGAGGCGCTCCGGCGCAGCACCCCCGCGAGCATGACGGCGACGGGCGTCAGCACCACGACGACCGGGGTATTGTTCATGAACGCCGAGATCACCAGGGTGCTGCCCATCAGCGCGGCCAGGCTCAGCGTCGCCGAGCGGCCGGCGAGCCCCGTGACATAGCGGGCGCCACGCTCGACCACCCCCGTCCGGTCGAGCGCCGCGCTCAGCACGAACATGGCGGCGACGGTGACCGGGGCCTCGTTCGTCGCGACCCCCAGCACCTCTTTGGGTGCCAGGACGCCGACCGCCATGAGAAAGGCCACGCCCGACATGGCGACGACGTCGTTCCGCCACCGCTCGTTGACGAACGCGGCGAAGACGGCCGCGAGCAGGACCAGCACGAGGTAGGCGTCATAGGGCGCGCTCAGCATGCCGACAAGGGTAGTCGGCTCCGTTGCGCCGCAGCAAGCGGGACCCTCTCACGCGCGGGGCGAGCGCTTTCGCTTCAAAGGCGACCGAGCCACGCGAGGACGGTCTGCGTAGCCGGGCCGCTGGCTTCGCCCTCCCGGAACTGCGTCACGATGCCTGCGCTCGGCGCAGCCCGACCTGACCGATGCCGGGGAGCTTGACCGCGAGATCGGCGGGGTCGATGCCCAGCACGAGGCCCAGCAGGTTGAGCTCGACGCCCTCCCGCCGCGCGAGGGTCACGCCGACGAGGCCGAACAGCGAGACCCCGAACCCCGTGCCGCTCGGTGCCCGGGCGATCCCCAGGCCATCGGCCAGGAAGTCCTTGCCGATCGCCGTCGGCGGCATCGCGATTCCGAGCTCCGGGACTTGCCGCAGCAGATAGGCGACGAAGGTGTTGGAGTTGGGTCCGGGCCAGGTTCCGTAGCGGCCCTTGAACGGATAGCTGGCGATGGCCGCCCGGAGCTTCGGTATCGCGGCGGCAGCGGCAGCACCGTCGACGCCGCCGACGATCCGCGGACGATTGCCGGCCCAGAAGCCGTCGGCGACCCGGATGTCGCGCCGGATGGCCGGGCGGCCCTCGCCGACGCCCCAGCCGACGACGTCGAAGCGCTCGAAGTCCGGGGCGCCCGCGTCCTTGAGGACGATCCAGCAATGCTCGGCGACCACGCCCTTCCAGCCCCAGGTGCGGGCCGCGAGCACGCGGACGAGCGGCCCCGGATGGCTCGCCGGATCGGGCAGGAGACGGGCGCTGTCCCACCGCACGCCGCTCCAATGCGTCGCGGCTCCCGGCCGGAACAGGAAGACGGCCAGGAGCAGGGGCGCCAGCACCAGCATCAGGAGGGCGATGAGCACGCGGATCGGCCGTTCCTCGTCTATGGTTCTTGCAACACCGCTCCATCCTCGCCAGAAACGAGCGGGCGTTCTTCCGGAGGCGAACTCGAGGGTGGCTCTGCTCTTCTACAGCAACGAGGATGATCCGGAAGCCTGGAGACTGGAGCTCCAGCGCCGCATCCCGGACCTCGACTTCAGGGTCTGGCCGGCCGTCGGCGATCCGATGGACGTCACCGCGGCGCTGGTCTGGCTGCCGCCGCCGGGCCTGCTGGCCGGCCTGCCCCATCTTCGGGCCGTGCTCTCACTCGGCGCCGGCGTCGATTCGCTTCTCGCCGACGACACCCTCCCCGAGGTTCCCCTCTGCCGGATGGTCGATCCGTCGCTGACGGCCAGCATGGCGGAGTACGCCCTGGCGCTGGTGCTGCGCTACCACCGCAATCTCGAGCTCTACGAGGCGCTGCAGCGGGTGGCTCGGTGGCAGCTCAGGATGCCGAGGCCGGCGGCCGCCTGCACGGTGGGCGTCATGGGCCAGGGTACGCTCGGCAGTGCTGCGGCCACGCTGCTCGCCAGCCACGGCTTTCGCGTCCGGGGCTGGAGCCGAAGCGCGCATACGCTGCCGGGCGTCACCAGCTACGCCGGCCAGGGTGGGCTCGATGCCTTCCTGGCGGATACCGAGATCCTCGTCTGCCTCCTGCCGCTGACCTCCGAGACCGAAGGGATCCTGGGCGCCGATCTGCTCGCCCAGTTGCCGGCGGGTGCCCGGCTGATCAATCTCGCTCGGGGCCGGCATCTGGTCGAGGGCGACCTCCTGGACGCCCTCGCGAGCGGACGCCTCGCCCACGCCACGCTCGACGTGTTTCGCGAGGAGCCGCTGCCGCCGGACCATCCCTTCTGGCGGCACCCCAAAGTCACCGTGACACCGCATTCGGCCAGCTACAGCCTGCCGGCCAGCGGGGCGGACATGGTCGCCGAGAATGTCCGGCGCATCGCCTTGGGCGAGCCGCTTCTCCATCGGGTCGACGGGGCCCGCGGCTATTGAGGCGTCAGGCGGGAGGATCGGGATGAGCGCCGCCGTGGTCACGGTCGCCCAGCAGAAGGGCGGCGCCGGGAAGACGACCCTGCTCGTGCAGCTCGCCACGGCGTGGCGCGCCGAGGGCAAGCGCGTGGTCGTCGTCGACATCGACCCGCAGGCCAGCCTCACGGGCTGGGTACGGGTGCGGGAGCATCAGGGGCCGGGACTGGCCGTCCTGCGCCACGCGATGGTCGGCGGCTGGCGGCTGGGCGTGGAGCTCGACCGCCTGCGCGGTGAGGCCGACATCGTGCTCGTCGACACGCCGCCGCACGCCGAGGCGGAGGCAAAGGCGGCGATCCGGGCGGCCGACCTGATCCTCGTGCCGGCCCAGCCGAGCCCGCTCGATCTCTGGGCCAGCCGCGCGACCATCGAGCTCGCCCTCAAGGAGGGCCGCCGCTGCTTTCTCGTGCTCAACCGCGTGCCGGCGCGCGGGCGTGTGATCGAGGAGGCCTGCGCGAGCGTTGCCCAGGAGGGGTGGCCGGCGCTAAGAGCGCAGCTCGGCAACCGTCAGGGCTACGTCAGCAGCTTCGGTCGCGGTCGCGGGGTCGTCGAGAGCGAGCCGCGCAGCGCCGCTGCCGCCGAGGTCGACGCGTTGGCCACGGAGGTCCGTGGCCTGCTCTGAGGCCGGTGCCGGCGACGGGAAGGAACCGCACATGTCCGCTCCGCCAGAGGGCAAGGGCCAGCCGATCGGCGACAAGCGCCAGCTGGTCGAGTATCTCCTGCAGGGCTCGAAGCCCCGGGCCGACTGGCGCATCGGCACCGAGCACGAGAAGTTCGCATTCCGGACCTCCGATCTCCGGCCCCTGCCCTACGAGGGGCAGGACGGGATCCGGGCCCTGCTCGAGGGCTTGGCGCGGGAGTTCGGCTGGCGGCCGGTGCTGGAGGGCGGCCTGCCCATCGCGCTCGTCAAGGACGGGAGCAGCGTCACGCTCGAGCCGGGCGGCCAGTTCGAGCTTAGCGGCGCTCCCTTGCAGACCCTGCATCAGACCTGCTGCGAGGTGCACACCCACCTGGACGAGGTGCGCAAGGTGGCGGGGCCCCTGGGCGTGGCCATGCTGGGCATGGGCTTCAACCCCAAATGGCCACGCGCCGCCATTCCCTGGATGCCCAAGGGCCGATACAAGATCATGGGCGAATACATGCCCAAGCGCGGCACGCTCGGCCTCGACATGATGCTGCGCACCTGCACCGTGCAGGTCAATCTGGACTATGCGGACGAAGCCGACATGGTCCGCAAGTTCAGGATCAGCCTCGCCCTGCAGCCGGTGGCGACGGCGCTCTTCGCCAATTCGCCCTTCACCGAGGGCAGGCCCAACGGCTTTCTGTCGTATCGCAGCCATATCTGGACCGATACCGACCCCGACCGCTGCGGCACGCTGCCCTTCGTCTTCGAGGCGGGCATGGGCTTCGAGCGCTATGTCGACTGGGTGCTCGATGTGCCGATGTATTTCGTTTATCGCGGCGGCCGTTACATCGACGCCAGCGGCCAGTCCTTCCGCGACTTCTTGGCCGGCCGGCTGCCGGCGCTGCCGGGCGAGCGGCCGACGCTCAGCGATTGGTCCGATCACCTCACCACCGTCTTCCCCGAGGTGCGGCTCAAGCGCTTTCTCGAGATGCGCGGCGCCGACGGCGGGCCCTGGCGTGTGATCTGTGCGCTGCCGGCGCTCTGGGTCGGCCTGCTTTATGATTCCACCTCGCTCGACACGGCCGCGGCCCTGGTCGCCGACTGGACTTCGGAGGAACGGGAGCGGCTGCGCGCCGACGTGCCGAAGCTCGGCCTGAGAACGCCTTTCCGAGGCGGCACCGTTCTCGACCTGGCGCGCGAGGTCGTGGCCCTGGCCTCGGCTGGGCTGGCAAGGCGCGCCCGTCTCAACTGGGACGGCGTCGACGAGACCCGCTATCTCCGCCCGCTCGAGCAGATCGTCGCGACCGGCCGCACCTTGGCCGAGGAGAAGCTCCAGCGATTCGAGCAGGACTGGCACGGCGACATCGACCAACTCTACCGCGAGGAGGCATTCTGAGCGATCGGGCACCCGGCAGGAAGGCGGCCCCGATCACCGCAGATAGTCGGCGAGGCTCAGATTGGCCAGCTGGCTGATGGTCAGATAGGCCGCCTGGAGATTGGTCGTGTCGGTCGCGATCTGGGTCATCGCCGTCGGGACGTCGGTGTCCTGGATGCGGCTGATAACCTGGTCGAGATAGGTCAGCGTCGACTGCTGCCGGTCGACCTGGCCGTTGAGCCTCTGGCTGGTGGCACCGAGACTGCCGCGCATGTCGCTCAGCCCGGCGATCGCCTTGGTCACCTGATCGAGGGCCGACTGGAGGCCGGAGCTGTCGCCCCGGGCCTCGGCGTCGCGGGCCGTGGCGAGCGCGCCCAGGAGGTCGGCAAAGGGCGGCTGGTCGGCCGTGACGCCGTAAGAGACCGGCTGGCCCTGGTCGGTGCGGACGGCGAGCTTGATCGCATCGCCCTGATAGTAGTCGGCCGCAGACAGCGTCGCGGGTGGTGGGGAGGGCAGGTCGACCGGCGGCTGGTCGGAGCGGCTGCCGGCGAAGACATAGCTGTCGCCGACCTTGAGATTGAGAGCGCTCGCGACCTGGGCGAGCATCTGGTCGACCTCCGGCGTGATCGGCGTCGCCCCGGCGCTGCTGCCGTTCAGGCGCTGCAGGAGAAGGGAGCGGAAGCTGCTGGCGATGTCGCCGAGATTGGCGAGGCTGTTGTCCATGGCGTTCAGCCGGTCCACGACCTTGCCGGTCTCCGAGGCGAGGGCGGCCGTCGAGGCGCGCTCCGCCCGGGTGCCCACAAGCAGGCCGGCGTCGCCGGCGATGTCGGCATAGCTTTGCGCCTTCTGCCCGGAGGCGACCGCCACCTGCTGATCGCGGACGCGGGCCTGGGTCGCCTGCAGAATCGTGGTCAGCCGCTGGGACTGGCCGAGGTCGCTGGTTCGCATGGCGGCTCCTTGGGGCCTCTCAGGTGCCGATCGCCAGCAGCTGGTCGAACATGTCGCTGGTCGCCGAGATGATCCGGGCGGCCGCCGCATAGCTCTTCTGGTAGAGGACCATGTTCGAGAGTTCCTCGTCGACATTGACGCCCGAGACCGAGGCGACCCGCGCCTCGAGCGCATCGGTGACCGCCTTGTCGCTCGCCGCGGCGTCGCTGGCCCGGCTGGCCGAGGCGGCGGCGGCGGCCACCAGCTCGGCGGCATAGGCCTTGGGCGAGATGGTCCGGCTGGTGGGCACGCTGGGGTCGGTGACGAGCGTCACCGGCGCATCCAGGGCTGCCGCCAGCGTCTGGGCCCCCCGATTGTCGCCGCTGCCGCCCAGCTGCGAGGTCGGCGGGGGGCCGGGATCGACGTCCAGCATCGCCGAGGACAGGCGGGCCGGGTCGGACGCGATGTCGCCGCGCAGGGCCAGCGCCGTCGGCGCCGCGCCGGTCGGCTGGACGAGGTCGTTGAGGCCGAAATACTGGGCGAGGCTGAAGTCGCGGCTCTGGCCCAGCGCGTCGATGCCGGCGATCGTGCCGGTGCCGTCGGCCCAGGCGAGGCCGTAGCCCGAGCCCGACAGGTCGATCTGGAGCCCGCCGCCCGGAGCGAGGGTGGCGGAGCCATAGCCCGACAGTCCGGTATTGATCTCGCCCACGATCGTCGGGACGTCCTTGCCGGCGAGGTCGATCGCTATTGTGGTCGCGGCCGTGCCGGTGCTCCGGTCGACGACCGCGAGATAGGCGGTGCCGCTGTCGCTCGCCGGAGCCAAGCCGGAGAAATCGGTGCGCGAGCCAATGACGGTGGTGGGCGGTGGCAGCGGCACCGCGGCATTGTGCGCGGCGTTGAGCGCGTAGCCGACGAGCGCTCCCAAGGCGCCCAGCCGATCCTGGAGCTCCGGGAGGGCCGTGTCCCTGGCGTCGAGGAGGCCCTGGAGCGTGCCCGAGGTCAGGGGCGAGCGGACGAGGCCGCTTGCCGGCACGGTGGGGCCTGTGCCGGGCACGGGCTGCCCCGCGCGCTGCCCGCCCGTCACGAGAACCGTGCCGACCTCGCCGGCGCGCGGTCCTCCGGTCGCCGGATCGATCTGCTTGGCGGTGAAGACCTGGACGGGCCCGAAGCTTGTGCCCGGGTCGCCCGTCGTGATCGGGTTGTAGGTGAGCACGCGCGCGGTGCGGTCGAGCAGGGGGATGCCGCCGCGGGTATAGACCGTGGCGGTGCCGTTGCTCTCGATCGTGGGAGCGACGTCGAGCTTCTGGGACAGATCGCCCAGCAGGACATCCCGCCGGTCGGCCAGATCGGCACTGCCCGGGTGCTGGACGATCTGCGCGTTGACGTCCGCCAGGTCCTTGAGATCGGCGTTGATGGCGCCGACCGTCTGGCCGATCTGGACGTCGGTCTGGTGCCTCAGGGCGGAGAGCTGGCCCGCGTCGTTGCCGAGCTCGGCCAGGAGGTCGCCGAGCGCGCCCACCGGGGCCGTTCCTTGCGAGGGCGCGTTGGCGAAGGTCTCGAGCGCCGTCTGCAGGTCGTCCAGCGCGTTCGGCAGGCCGCTGCTCGTGTCGCCCGGCTGGCCCAGGACCAAGTCCTGAACCTGGCTCTGGACCTGGTCCATGACGTCGCTGCGGGCGAGCTTGCCCTGGGCGGTCCTCAGCTCGGCGTTGAGGAAGGTGTCGACGATCCGCTGGAGGTCGCCCGCCGCCACGCCCGCCCCCTGGCCGGCGACCACCAGCGGCTGCAGCGGCTGAACCTTGCGGACATAGCCGGGCGTGCTCGCGTTGGCGACGTTGGCGGCGGTCACCGAGAGGGCGCGCTGCGCGGCGTCGAGGCCGGTCATCGCCGTCTGGATGGTGCTGGTGAGCGACATGGCTCTCTTCCCCTAGACTCGGCGATCCAGGGCGATCGGCAGCAGCCGTCCGCGCCGCTCGGTCGCGGCATAACGGTGTCCGGCCGGCTCCGCTCGGGCGAGGCTCTCGGCCAGCCGGCGCATGAGCCGCTCGACGATACCCTGGGCGACGCTCAGCACCCGGGCGTTCTGGCTCGCCGCCTGCCGGAAGGCGCGCAGCCCGGTCTCGAGCTCGCGCCGGCTCCCGATCGGAAGCCCGCCCAGAATGCGGGCGTCCCGGCGCACCTCCCGGAGCTGCGCCTCGAGCGCATCGGCCAGTGCCGCCTTCTCGGCGTGCAGGTCGGACAGGCGCTCGAGCCGCATCCCCTGGACGAGGCTGTTCTCGAGCTCCATCACCTGCTCGAGCCGGCGCATATGGGTGAGCAGGAGGACGAGACGCTCGGGTGAGTCCATCAGGCCGCCTCCTGCATGCGCATCAGCTCCTTGAGCACCGCATCAGCGACCCCGACGCCGCCGCTGCGGCTGATCAGCTTGGCGTACTCGTCGACCAGCATGCCGCCGAGCGGGCTGCTGTTGCCGAGCAGGCCGTCTCCGCTTTGCCCGGCGGTCATGCCGTGGAGGAGTTGGGCGATGAAGACGCCCTCGAAGTCCCGGGCGGCCTGGACCAGGCGAGGGCTCGGCGCCGCCGAGGTGCCGGCGCCCGGACCTGCGGCCGGCGGGGTCGGCGCTGCGGGGACCGCGTTCATCACATCACCTCGATCTCGGCCTGGAGAGCGCCCGCGGCCTTGATCGCCTGGATGATGCCGATCATGTCGCGCGGGCCGACGCCGAGCGCGTTGAGCCCCTTGACGAGGTCGTCCAGCGTGACCCCGCCGTCGAGCACCGTCATCCGGCGCTCGCTCTGGTCGTTGACCTCGACGCTGGTCCTCGGGACCGCCACGGTGTCGCCCTGGGCCAGCGGATTGGGCTGGGAGACCTGCGGCGTCTCGGTCACGCGGACCGTGAGGTTGCCCTGAGCCACCGCCACTCGGCTGATCCGCACGTTCTCGCCCATGACGACGATTCCGTTGCCCTCGTCGATCACGATGCGTGCCGGCTGATCGGGCTCGACCCGGAGCTGCTCGACCTCGCTCATCAAGGTGGCCGTGCGCCCGCGAAAGGCGGTCGGCACGGCCAGGGTCACCGTCGCCGGGTCGATGGCCCGCGCCTGCCCGGCGCCGAACCGGCCGTTGATCGCCTCGGCGATGCGCTCGGCCGTGGTGAAGTCGGGATTGCGCAGTGCCACCTTCAGCTTGTCCAGCTTGTCCAGCGAGAAGTCGACCTCGCGCTCGACGATGGCCCCCGCTGGCAGGCGCGCGGACGTCGGCACGCCGCGCGTGACCGAGGACGCCTGGCCCTGCGCCTCGTAGCCGCCGACGCTGAGGGCGCCCTGGGCCACCGCATAGACCTCGCCATCCGCGCCGAGCAGCGGGGTCACCAGGAGGGCGCCGCCGCGCAGCGACTTGGAATCGCCCAGCGCGCTCACCGTGACGTCGATGCGGCTGCCCTGGCGCGTGAAAGGCGGCAGCGTTGCGGTCACCATGACGGCGGCGACGTTGCGCGTCTTGAGCTCGACGCCGCGCGTGCTGACGCCCAGCCGCTCGAGCATCGCGACTAGGCTTTCCTGGGTGAACATGGTGTTGCGGAGCGTGTCGCCGGTGCCATTGAGGCCCACCACGAGGCCGTAGCCGACGAGGTGGTTGTCCCGCACCCCCTCGAAATCGGCGACGTCCTTGACGCGCAACTCGGCCGAGGCCGCGGCTGCCCAGATCCCCAGGCAGACGCAGAGAAGCGCCGCGGCTCCGCCGAGCCGCATCCGGGCGATCGCCGCCCACCCCTCGCGGAAAGCCCTCAAGATCCTTCACCCCTCGTCGTCCGATCGCGACGAGCGCTCCTTGCGAGCGTCGTGCCACCCGGTCACGAGGCAGGTTTTGCGCGGCCGGCCGGCGCCGACATGGGAAGAAGCTGCCGCCCCTGGGCAAATTCTGCCGGTCCCAGGCGCTCCTTAACGATCCCGCAAGCGTTCGGCGCTAGGCTCGATGCCGGACAGGATAGGGGCGGAGGGGCATGCTCGTTCGAGGGCTCGCCGCAGGGCGGACGACGGGTGAGGCCCGCCGGTCGCCGAGAGCGACCGCGGGCGTGGGCTCTCCATTCCTCACGGCGCCGGCCGATGCCACAGCCGCGCCGCGGCCGGCGGCGGGCCCGGCACCGCTGGGCGCCCTGGCGGGGGTGCTCGCCGCACAGGAGCTGGCGGACCGGGATGCCCAGCGGCGGCGGGCCCTAAAGCGCGGTGGCCGGCTCCTGGAGCGCCTGGACGCGCTCCGTCTGACGCTCCTCGAGGGTCGGCCGACCTCGGAGCTTCAGCAGGCGCTGTCGGGGCTCCTGCGCGAGCCGGCCGACCGGCTCGGCGGCGGGGCCCTGGCGGGCGTGGTCGGCGAGATCGAGCTGCGCGCGGCCGTCGAACTGGCCAAGCTCGAGCGCGACGCCGCCCTGGACGGTGGCGAGACGAGGAGGTGAGGCCCGATCCCTCGGTGCGCCCTTCGTGGCCCGATCTCCTGCGCGGGGCTGCAGGCTACCCAGCGGTATCGGTGTGCCGATCCCCAGGCTCTCGTCAGCCGTCGCCAGGGCCCGTGAGAAACCGGAAGTCGCAGCCCAGGTCGGCCTGGAGGATCTGCTCGCGGTAGAGGCGGTCATAGCCTCGGCCGGCGGGCACCGCGGGGACGCCCGCCGCCGCCTGCCGTCGCTCGATCTCGTGGGGGTCGAGCAGCAGGTCGAGCCGTCGGTCCCGGACGGAAAGCCGGATCCGGTCGCCGCTCTCGACCACCCGGAGCGGCCCACCGGCCGCGGCGTCGGGGGCGACGTGCAGGACGATGGTGCCGAAGGCGGTGCCGCTCATGCGCGCATCCGAGATCCGGACCATGTCCTTGACCCCGGCCCGGGCCAGCTTGGCCGGAATGGGCAGGTAGCCGGCCTCGGGCATCGCAGCGGCGCTGCTCGGCCCGGCATTCTTCAGGACCAGAAAGTCATCGGGCGTCACGTCGAGCGACGGATCGTCGATACGCGCCGCGAGGTCGGCCAGGCTGTCGAAGACAACGGCCCGGCCTTCCCGCTCGAACAGCTGAGGATCGGCGGCCGAGCGCTTGAGGATGGCGCCCCTGGGCGCGAGCGTGCCGAAGAGAGCCACGAGGCCGCCCTCGGGTCTGACGGGCTCCAGCAGCGTATGGACGACGGCCCGGTCGACCCAGGGGGGTGTGGACGCGATCCGCTCGCCCAGCGTCTCGCCGGTCACGGTGGGCACGTCGAGATGCAGGAGATCGCGCAGCTCGCGCAGCACGGCGGGGATGCCGCCCGCGGCGTGGAGGTCTTCCATGTAGTGGCTGCCGGTGGGCTTGAGGTCGACGATGACCGGCGTCGTGTCGCTCAGCTCGTTGAGCCGATGCAGGTCGACGCCCTGGCCGAGCCGGCCGGCGATCGCCGCCATGTGCAGCACGCCGTTGGTCGAGCCGCCGATCGCCAGCAGCACGCGCAGCGCGTTCTCGATCGACCGGGCATCGAGGAGCCGCCCGAAGGTGCGATCCGTGCCGATCAGCGCCACGGCCGCCATGCCGGTCGCCTCGGCGATCCTGAGGCGGTCGGCGTCGACCGCCGGGATGCTGGCGCCGTAGCGGGGCATCAGGCCCATGGCCTCGGCGAGCGAGGCCATGGTGCTGGCCGTGCCCATCACGGCACAGGTGCCGGAGGTCGAGGCGAGCCGGGTCTCGACGGCTCGGATCTGCTCCGCCGCGACCTCGCCGGCCCGGTAGCGGGCCCAGAAGCGGCGGCAGTCGGTGCAGGCCCCGAGGCGCTCTCCCTGGTGGCGCGCGGTCGACATCGGGCCGGCCACCAGCAGGATCGAGGGGCGTCCGGCCGAGATGGCGCCCATGATCTGCGCCGGCACGGTCTTGTCGCAGCCGCCGACCAGGACGACCGCGTCCATGGGCTGGGCGCGGACCATCTCCTCGACGTCCATCGCCATGAGGTTTCTGAATTTGAGGCTCGTCGGCGTGAGAAAGCCCTCGCCGAGCGAGATCGTGGGAAACTCGAGCGGCAGGGCGCCGGCGGCGAGCACGCCCCGCTTCACCGCCTCGACCATCTCCGGCAGGTGGCGGTGGCAATTGTTGAAGCCGCTGGCCGACTGGGCGATGCCGACGATCGGACGGTCCAGCATCTCCTGTGAATAGCCCATGGCGCTCGCGAAGGAGCGGCGGAGAAACCGGTTGAACGCCGGGTCGCCGTAGTTCGTGAGCCCGTGATCCAGCCCGCGCTTTTCTTCGTCCTCGGTCATCGGCTCCTCCCACCCGGACTGCGGCTCAATCCTCGGCGTAGGGGTTGGCACCGTGTCGGATCTCGAGGCGCAGCGGCACGCCTGCAAGGTCGAACGCGTCGCGCAGGCCGTTCGAGAGATAGCGGAGATAGCTCGCAGGCAGGGCGTCGACGGGCTTGTTGGCGAACAGCGCGAAGGTCGGCGGGCGGGCCGCCACCTGCGTCATGTAGCGGATCTTGATGCGCCGGTTCTGGGCCATCGGCGGCGGCTGGCGGTCGGTCGCCTGGGCCAGCCAGCGGTTGAGCTGGCCCGTCGACACCCGCTTGCGCCAGCGATCGAAGGTCTCGATGACCGCAGGCAGCAGCTTTTCGACCCCCCGGCCCGTGCGGGCCGACAGCGGCACGACGGTGATGCCCTTGACCTGGGCGAGCCGGAGGGCGGCCTGCTCGGCGAGCGCCCGCAGCGCCGCTCCGCGGTCCGGGACGAGATCCCACTTGTTGGCGACGAGGACGAGTGCGCGGCCCTCGTCGAGGGCGAGGTTGGCGATCGCCAGGTCCTGATGCTCGAGCGGTGCGGTGGCATCGAGGACCAGGGCCACGACGTGCGCTTCGCGGATCGCCCGCACGCTCGCCGAGGTCGAGAGCCGCTCGATGGCGGCATCGACCCGGCTGCGCCGGCGGAGGCCCGCGGTATCGACGAGCTCGACCGAGCGGCCGGCGAAGGACCAGGCGATCTGCACGCTGTCCCGGGTCAGGCCGGGCTCGGGGCCGGTGAGCAGCCGGTCGCTCTCGAGCAGCCGGTTGACCAGCGACGACTTGCCGACGTTCGGCCTGCCGACCACGGCGAGCTTCAGCCGATCGGGCTGGTCCGCCGCGGCCTCCCCGGCGATCTCGTCGGCGTGCTCCTGGTCCGCCGGCTCCAGGATGTAGGGGCGCAGCGCCTCGAGGAGATCCGGCAGGCCGTCGCCATGCTCGCCGGAGACGGCGATCGGGGCGCCCAGGCCGAGCATCCAGGCCTCGGCCAGCCCGGTCTGGGCGGCCCGGCCCTCGGCCTTGTTCGCGAGGAGGAGGATCGGCTTCTGCGAGCGGCGCAGCAAGCCGGCGACCTCGAGGTCCAAGGGCGTCACCCCGGCCCGCGCGTCGATCAGGAAAAGACCCAGGTCGGACGCCTCGAGGCCGGCCAGGGTCTGCGCCTGCAATCGGCCCTCGAGCGTCGTCTCGGGACCGGGGTCGATGCCGGCCGTGTCGATCACCTTGAACTCGAGCTCGCCCAACTGCCCGTCGCCTTCGAGACGGTCCCTCGTGACGCCCGGCAGATTGTGGACCAGGGCCCGCCGCCGCCCGATCAGGCGGTTGAACAGCGTCGACTTGCCGACATTGGGTCGGCCGAGGATCGCGACGGTGCGCATGGTGGCACGGGCTCAGCGGTAGGCCAGGAGCCGGGCGTCGTCGGTCAGGACGTAGACCGTTCCGTTGGCGACAATCGGCGGGAGGCTGGTCGGGTAGCCGGGCTTGACGCGGCCCAGGATCTGGCCGGTATAGGGCGAGACGCTGACGATGTCGCCCTTGGAGCTGACCGCGAGCAGTCGGTCGCCGGCGAGCAGCGGGCCGGCCCAGGCGGTGAGCGAGGCATTCTCCTCGTTGCCGGTGGCCCGTGCGAGGGGGCTGACCCAGCGGATGCGGCCGCCCTGGCGGAGCAGGCAGGCGATCTCGCCACGCTCTGTGATGACGTAGATGAACTCACCGACCACCCAGGGCGTCTGCAGCGAGGTGATGCTGAGGTCCCAGACACGGTCGCCGCGCTGAAGATCGATGGCCGCCATCTCGCCGCCATTGCCGGCCACCAGCACGCGGTCCTGGTCGATGACCGGGGCACCGGTGATGTCCGTGATCGTGTCGATGGCGAGCGTGCGCCGCGGCTTGACCACCGTCTCGGACCAGACCGGTCGCCCGGAGTCGAGGAGCAGCGCGAAGACCTCGCCCGAGGAGTAGGCAACGACGCAGACCTCGCCCTGCGCCGCCGGCGGGGCGCCGCCGAGAATGCCGGCCTGCTGGAAGAGGCCGGCGTGGGTCCAGACCACCGCGCCGTCGGCGGCGTCGAGGCCGAAGAGCTGGTTGTCGGCCGTGCGCACGAGGACCCGGCCGCCGGCGATGGTCGGGGCGCTCTTGATGGGTGCCCGGATCTTCTGCCGCCAGATGGTGGCACCCTTGGCCGGATCGAGGGCGAAGACGTCGCCGTGGTTGCGGGTGACGTAGAGGCGCCCGCCGTCGAACCCGACCCCGCCGCCGGTGAGCCGGTCGCTCTGCTTCGACGTCTCCGGCAGGACCGACCAGATCTGGTGACCGGTGCCCGCGTCGAAGGCGCCGCAGCGGCCGGCGGCATCGATCGCGTAGACGACATCGTTGGCGACGACCGGGGTGCAGAGGAGCCGCTCGCTGCCCGAGCCGCCGGATCCGATGTCCACCTGCCAGGCCGGCTTCAGGTCCCCCGCGGCGGCGAGGTGCCCCATGGCGTGGGTGGGGTTGCCGCCGACCTGCGGCCAGGCCGGATTCCGCTGCGGCGGCGGCAGGGTCACGGTCAGCGACTGGATGCGCGGATCGGCCGTCGGGCCGTCGTCCAGCAGCAGCACGGGGATGCGCTTGCCGGGCAAAGGCGGGGGCGCGTTGGAGCCGAACCACGAGTCTTCGCCGCAGCCCGCCAAGCCCAGCGCCACCGGGCCGAGCAGGAGCGATCGACGCGTCGTCATGGTTTCGCCGTGCCGGTCGCGTCGCCGCCGATCGCCTTGAGCAGCTGCTCGGCCACACGCTTGGTCTCGGGAGGCGCCGTCGCGTCCTGCTCGACCTCCTCGAGCGCCTTCTGGGCCTGCTTCGTATCGCCGGCGCGCAGGGCCGCGGCCGCGAGCAGCATCCGCGCCGGCTGACGCCAGGGCGTGCCGTTCGCGGCCAGGGGCCCCAGCCGCCGGATCAGCTCCTCGGGGTCCGCGGTGTCGATCTCCTGCGACACGCCGAGGAGGCTCGCGAGGCTCCGGAACAGGGGGTCGACCTTGGGATCGGCGGCCAGCCCGGCCAGGGTCTCGAGCCCGCCCTTCCGGTCGCCGCCCTGGATCTGGGCCTGGGCCTGGTCGAGGCGCGCCATCGTGCCGAAGCCGGGCGAGGCGTCGGCCGCGAGCTTGCCCAGCGCCTCGGCGGCCTCGGGATAGCGCTTGTCGGCGAAGGCCTGCATCGCTCCGGCGAAGGCCAGGGCCTGCGCCTGACGCGAATGCTCCTGCCAGCGCTGCCAGCCGAAAAAGCCGGCCACCCCGAGGACGATGACCAAAGCCAGCCCGACGACCCAGGCTCCGTAGCGGCGCCACAGCGTGAGGAGTCGCTCGCGCTGCAGCTCCTCGTCGACCTCGCGGAAGAGTTCTTCGGCTTTCAAGGGACGCACCCGATGGTGGTGGCTCGCGTTGCACCGCCGCGCGTCTGGCGAGGGGGTCGGGGCCCGGACCGCGAGTAGGTATGGGAGCAATCGGGGTTTGGCAAGGCCGAGACGCTTCTCTAACCTTTCCCTAACGATCCTCGCCGGAGGCCAGCCGATGCCCCAACTCTTCATCGCCCTCGAGATGCAGGAAGTCGCGGCCGAGCTGGAGCGGCTCTGCGTCGGCCTCCCCGCGATCCGCTGGAACGACCCCGACGATTTCCACCTCACCGTGCGGTTCATCGGCGAGGTCGACCACCCGGCCTTCTACGAGATCGGCGAGGGCCTGGGCCGGATCAGCCTCCGACCCTTCGATCTCGCCCTCAAGGGGCTCGGGCTCTTCCCGCCGCGCGGCGCACCACACACGCTCTGGGTCGGCGTGGAGGACCCGGAGGGCGGTCTGGCGACGCTGCGCCGGCGCATCGACCGGATGCTCGAGGAGATCGGCATCGAGCCCGAGCGGCGGAAGTTCACGGCCCACGTCACGCTCGGCCGGTTCCGCGAGCCGCCGCCCGAGGCCCGGCTCGCGAGCTTCCTCGCCGGCCGGGGGCTCTTCCGGACGGCCCGCTTCCCGGTGAGCTCCTTCACGCTCTTCTCGAGCCAGCTGCGCCCCGAGGGGGCGCTCCATACGCCCGAGGCCGAGTACGACTTCGTGAGCGGCGTCGTCGAGCGCGTCTAGCCTTCCGGTCCGGGACTGTTGCTCCGTGGCGTGACCTGTGATCTCGACCCGGGTGACCAGCCTCCATGGCCTCGACGGCTAGAGCGACGGCCGGCCCCCGTAGGCTTTCTCGAGGCCCGCGATGTCGAGCTTCACCATGCCCAGCATCGCCTTCATGACGCGGGCCGCACGCTCCCGGTCGGGGTCGCCCATCATCGCGGCCAGCACGGTCGGCACGATCTGCCAGGACACGCCGTAGCGGTCCTTGAGCCAGCCGCACTGCTCGGTCGACCCACCCTCTGACAGCGCGGCCCAGACCCGGTCGACCTCGGCCTGATCCTCGCAGTGCACAAAGAGCGAAATGGCGTGGTTGAAGGGGTCGAGCGGCCCGGCCGCGATCGCCATGAAGGGCTGCCCGGCGAGGGTGAAGTCGACCATCGTCACCGACCCCGCCGGGCCGCTCGGCGTGTCGGCGGGGCTGGTCATGACCCGGTCGATCCGCAAGTCGGGGAAAACGGAGACATAGAACCGGGCGGCTTCCTCGGCCTCGTCGACGTACCAGAGATGCGGGACGATCTTGGACATGTCTCCTCCTCATCGGCGATGCCGTGCTGCGACTGTGGACGCATCGCCTTCGGAGGATTGACGCTGCCTCGGGCAACGTTATTCGGAGCGAAGGGCCGCCTCCCCTCTTCTCAGAGGGTGCTCGGCTGGGCCAGGGCCGCCAGCTCCGCCAGCGCCGCGGCCGGCGTCGGGACGAGGCGGTAGAGCCCTCGTGCCGACGGCTCGGCGAAGCCGTCGTCGATCACTTGGTCGACCAGCGCCACGTAGCGGCTCCAGAATCCCTCCGTGTCGACGAGGAGGAGCGGGCCGGCGTGGTAGCCGAGCTGGCGCAGGGTCACGACCTCGAGCAGCTCGTCCAGCGTGCCGAGGCCGCCCGGCAGGGCGATGAAGGCGTCCGAGCCGACGATCAGCCGCGCCTTTCGCTCGAACATTGTTTCCGTGATGTGCAGCTCGGTGAGGTCGCGCTTGCCCACCTCGCGCTCCATGAGCCGCTTCGGGATGACGCCGACCACGGGCCCCTTGGCGGCGAGCGCGGCCCGGGCGACCAAGCCCATCAGGCCGATGTCGCCGCCGCCATAGACGAGGGTCCAGCCGTTCAGGGCGATGCCTCGGCCGAGCGCCTCGGCGGCCGCCCGATAGGCGGGCCGCCGCCCTTCCCGGGAGCCGCAGAAAACGCAGACGCGAAAGCTCATGCCGTCGCCCGTCCCGACGGCGGGCGACCTACTCGGCCGCCTCGGCGAGGCCGCGGGTCAGGCCGTGGAAGTCGTCCATGAGATCGCGCGTCATGGGGCCGAGCTGGAAGGAGAGGTCGTCGATCGCCCGTACCGGCGTGATCTCGGCGGCCGTGCCGGTGACGAACATCTCCTGCGTGTCCTTCAGCTCCTCGGGCATGATGTGGCGCTCGACGACCTTGATGCCGCGCGCCCGGGCGAGCTCGATCACGGTGCGTCGGGTGATGCCGTTGAGGAAGCAGTCGGGCGTGGGCGTGTGGAGCTCGCCGTTCATGCCCAGGAACAGGTTGGCCCCGGTCGTCTCGGCCAGATAGCCCCGCCAGTCGAGCATGAGGGCATCGCCGAAGCCCTTGGCCTCGGCCGCGTGCTTGCTGATGGTGCAGATCATGTAGAGGCCGGCGGCCTTGCTGTGCACCGGGGCGGTGCTCGGCGCCGGCCGGTCGTAGATCGCCCGGGTGAGGCGGAGGTCGCTGTAGTAGGCGCCCCACTCCCAGGTCGCGATCGCCACGTTGATCCGCGATTTCTGCGCCGAGACGCCCATCTGCTCCGAGCCGCGCCAGGCGAGCGGGCGGACATAGCAGTCCTTGAAGCCGTTCCTGGCGACCACCGCCTCGGTCGCCGCATCGATCTCGGCCACCGTGTAGGGCACGTCGAAGCCCAGGATCTTGCCGCTGTCGATGAGCCGCTGGCTGTGCTCGGTGAGCTTGAAGACCCGGCCGCCGTAGCAGCGCTCGCCCTCGAAGACGCAGCTGCCATAGTGCAGCCCGTGCGACAATACGTGCACCCTGGCCTCGCGCCACGGCACCATCTCGCCGTTGAGCCAGATCCAGCCGTCACGGTCGTCGTAGGGGATGAGCTGCGCCATGATGACCATTCCCGCCGGTCCTAAGCCGGCAATTCACTTGGTGATTTCCAGGATTGCCGTAAGCATCATCGCCTCCCATAACTCGCAAGGCAAGTCCCGCCATCGGCGTGAGCCCATGCTGTCGCGCAACCCACTCTTTCTCCGGGAGACCGAGCTCGACCGAAGCCTGGAGCTGCTGCTGCTGGCGGCGGGCCAGGCGCTCCGCTGCGGTCAGGCGATGCTCGACGAGCGCGGCCTCGCCGCCGTCGACTTCGAGATTCTCTATCTCGTCCATCGCCATCCGCGTATCGCCGCGCCCGAGCTCGGTCAGGTGCTCGGCATGGCCAAGCAGTCGCTGTCGCGCCATGTGCGCCGGCTGACCGGCATGGGTCTGCTCTGGCAGCAAGCGGTGCGCGGCGATCGCCGCAAGAAGGCGCTGCTCGCCACGGAGGCGGCCGCCGAAGTGGTCGCAGCGGTGGGCGCGCTGCACCGCCGCCATCTCCGGGACGCCTTCATGGGCACGGGCCCCGAGGCCGTGGCCGGCTTCCAGCGCGTGCTCGCCGAGCTGCTCGACGCGCCCAGCCGGCATCTGCTGGCCCGTCAGCCGGGCTAACTCCCCGTGGACGCCGAGCGCTCGCACATCCTGATCGTCGACGACGATGCACGGCTCCGCCAGCTGCTCGACCGCTACCTCGTGCAGAATGGCTATCTGGTGTCGACCGCGATGGATGCGACCGAGGCGCGGAGCGCGCTCGAGCACATCGAGTTCGACCTGATCGTCCTGGACGTCATGTTGCCGGATTGCGACGGCATGACGCTCACCGCCGAGCTCAGGCGCGCGACGGAGATCCCAATTCTGCTGCTCACCGCCCGAGGGGAGCCGGAGGACCGCATCCGCGGGCTCGAGGTGGGTGCCGACGACTACCTCGTGAAGCCGTTCGAGCCGCGCGAGCTGCTGCTCAGGATCGCCACGATCCTGCGCCGTGTCCAGCCGAGCCAGGAGGTCGAGCTGGTCCGGTTCGGGCCATTCTCGTTCAATGCCCGCTCGCTCGAGCTGCGGCGCGGCGAGGAGGTCATCCACCTCACGACCGGCGAGGTGTCGCTGCTGCGCATCCTGGCCGATCAGCCGGGCAAGTCGATCAGCCGGGCCGAGCTCGGCGCCCGCAGCCGGATCACCGGCTCGGACCGGGCGGTCGACGTCCAGATCGTGCGTCTCCGGCGCAAGATCGAGGACGACCCTCGCCAGCCGCGCTACCTTCTGACGATGCGCGGCGCCGGCTACGCCCTCCGCACGGGAAGCTGAGCGCGCATGGATCCCATCCGCCGCTTCCTCAACCGGACGATCGTGCCGCGCTCGCTGTTCGTGCGCTCCCTCCTGATCGTCGTCCTGCCGCTGCTCGTCCTGCAGATCGTCTTGTCCCTGATCTTCTACAACCGTTATTGGGATACGGTGACGCGTTGGCTGGCCGCCGGCGTGGCGGGCGACGTGGCGATCTGTGTCGACCTCCTGGAGCGCGCGACGACGCCGCAGGATCGGGCGGCGGCCATCGACCTCGTCCGCCGCCACACCGACCTCAAGATCTCCTTCGAGCCCGGCGGCAAGCTGGACGCCGCGATGCGCGAGACCGGCATGGAGCCGGGCTTCCTCGCCCATATCGACAACAAGATCATCGAGGCGTTCGCCGAGGGCCTGGCCCGGCCCTTCGCCGTCGACCTCAGGCCCGACAAGCCGGGGGGGATCGCCGTCTACGTCCAGCTCGACGACGGGCTGCTGCGCGTGCTGGCCCCGACCAAGCGCGTGACCGCGACCACGACCGGGATCCTGCTCGCCTGGATGGTCGGGGCCTCGATCGCGCTCGCCGTCGTGGCCCTCTACTTCATGCGGCTGCAGATCCACCCCATCCGCAAGCTGGCCCAGGCCATGGAGAGCTTCGGCAAGAGCCGCGACGTCGGCGAGTTCCTGCCGCGCGGCGCCACCGAGACGCGGCGGGCGGCGCTGGCCTTCAACATGATGCGGCGGCGGATCATCCGGCACATCTCCCAGCGCACCGAGGTGCTGGCGGCGGTCAGCCACGATCTGAGGACACCCCTGACCCGCATGAAGCTCGAGCTCGAGCTGATCGGCAACGGCTCCGACCCCGTGCTCGCGGGCCTGCGGGCGGACGTCATGGAGATGGAGGAGCTGGTCGAATCCTACCTGTCCTTCGCCCGTGGCGAGGGTCGGGAGGCGATCGAGCCGACCCCCCTCCAGCCGATCCTGGAGGCGATGCGCGAGCGGGCCGAGCGCAGCGGCGTCACGCTCGAGATCAGGACTGAGGGGCCGCTCACCGTCTCGCTCCGGCCGCTCGCCTTCCGCCGCTGTCTGGCGAACCTCGTCGACAATGCCTGCCGCTACGCGCGCTGGGTGGGCATCACCGCGACGCGGCAGGGCCACCATGTCGAGATCGCCGTCGAGGACGACGGTCCGGGCATCCCGCAGCAGCAGCGGGACGCGATTCTCCAGCCCTTCGCCCGGGTCGACCGGTCGCGCTCGCGCCAGACCGGCGGCCTCGGCCTCGGGATGACGATCGCCCGGGACGTGATCCTCGGGCACGGCGGCGACATGGTGCTGGGCGAGTCCTCGCGCGGCGGCCTGAAGGCCCTGCTCCGCCTGCCGGAATGAGCGGGCGCTGGGGATCGTGGGCAAGCCCGGCGGCGGGCTAGCCGGTCGGGGCAGGGGTGCCGGCCGGCACCGCCTCGGCAGGGCCGAGCCGCCGCTGCAGGACGAGCAGGAGGAGAAGGCCCGGCACGGCGGCGACGGTGGTCAGCACGAAGAAGCCGACCCAGCCGGTGGCCGCGGCCAGAAAGCCGCTGCCGGCGGCGAGCAGCGTGCGCGCCTGCGCCATGAACGAGGACAGGAGAGCGTATTGGGTGGCCGTATAGGCCACGTTGCAGAGCGAGCTCAGATAGGCGACGAAGGCCGCCGTGCCCATGCCGCCGGCGAGGTTCTCGAGCGAGATGGTGAGCGCCAGAACGCCGAGATCGTGGCCGACCCAGGCCTGGACGACGAAGACGAGGTTCGAGAGCATCTGGCAGAGGCCACAGATCCAGAGGCCGCGCAGGATGCCGTGCCTGTTGATGATCATGCCGCCCAGGAAGCCGCCGGCGAGCGAGGCGACGAGGCCGTAGAGCTTCACGACGGTCGCGACCTCGGTCTTGGTGAAGCCGAGATCGACGTAGAAGGGATTGGCCATGGCGCCGAGAAGGGCGTCCCCGAGCTTGTAGAGGGCGATGAAGAGGAGGATCAGCGCCGCCTGGCGAATCCCGGACCGGCGGAAGAAGTCGGCGAGCGGCTTCACGACCGCCTCGACCACCCGCTGGCCGGCCGTTCCGCCCGTGCCCGCCTCGACCGGCGCCCCGGCCGGCTCCCGATAGAGCAGCACCGTGAGGATGCCGACGAGCAGGCAGGCGGCCATGGCCACGTAGGCGGCCGCCCAGCCGACCAGCGAGGCCAGGATCAGGGCCCCGGCGCCGGAGACCAGCATGGCCACCCGGTAGCCGGCGACGATCGTCGCGGCGCCGGCTCCCTGCTGGCGCCGCTCCAGGATCTCGATGCGGTAGGCGTCGATGACGATGTCCTGGCTCGCCGAGAGGAAGGCCACCAGCACCGCCAGCATCGCGGTGAGCCCGAGGTCCCGTGCCGGATCGCTGAGGCCGAGGCCGACGATCGCCAGGACGAGGGCGAGCTGGATGGCGACGAGCCAGCCCCGCCGCCGACCGAGCAGGCGGCCGAGCAGGGGCAGCGGCACCTGGTCGAGCACCGGCGACCAGAGGAACTTCCAGCCATAGGCGATGCCGACCAGGGCGAAGAGCCCGATCTCGCCCTTGCCGACGCCGCTCTCGGCGAGGCGGAAGGTCAGCGTGGCGCCGGTCAGCGCCAGCGGCAGCCCGCTCGCGAAGCCGAGAAGGAGGACGACGAAGACCGGCGGCTCGAGATAGACGCGCGCCGAGGCGAGCCAGCCTTCCGCCGAGCGCTCGCCCGGCACGGCTCAGCCGGCTCCTGGCCCGGCCGCGGCGGCCCCGCCGCGCGGCGTCAGAAGAAGCGCTCCGGCACCTCGATGATGTCGCCGGGCAGGATCGGGGCATCGGCGGCGACCGTCACCGGCTGCGGCGTTGGCGCCGCCGCGCTTGACGGTGACGCTGTTCTGCGCCGCCCGGTAGGTGAAGCCGCCGGCCAGCGCCACCGCGTTCAGCATCGTCATCCCGTTGACATATTCGTACTGGCCGGGCTTGTTGACCTCGCCCAGTATGTAGAACGGCCTGTAGTTCTCGACCTGAATGCTGACCTGCGGGTCGACGAGATAGCCCTCGGAATATTTTTTCTCGATCCGCTGCTCGAGCTCGGTGCTCGTGAGCCCGAGGGCGTCGATCTCGCCGACCAGCGGCATGGCGAACTTGCCGGCCCCGTCGAGGGTGAACTCGCCCGACAGGTCGTCGTGCCTGAAGATGACCACGCGCAGCTTGTCGCCCGGACCCATCGTGTAGGCGACCTGGGAGAAGGCGGTGGTCGCGGCAGCCGGCGGCGGCGCGCTGCTGCAAGCGGCGAGCAACAGGCCGAGACAGGCGAGAATGGCGAGCTTGACGCTCAAGAGCTTACTCATCGGGGGCCTTCCTGCACGCGGCCGTCCGGCCGGCTGCGTCCCCCCTCATAGCGCCTAGCCGAGCCCCTGCACAACCGCGTGCAGTACCCCTAGAGCTTCGCCGTGAGGCCGACCAAAATGACGTTGCCCGTATATTCCTGGTCGTTGTCGTTCGAGGTCCGCTTGGTGAAGTTGTAGGTGGCATCGAGGGAGAAGTTGCGGTTGATGAGATAGGTGGCGCCGCCGCCCGCGAGGAAGGTGTCGTCGCTGCGCGACGTTCCCTCGAAGTCGTCGCGGACATAGCCGGCGTTGGCGTTGAGCAGCACGTTGCGCAGCAGCTCGTGCGTCCAGGAGAGATTGACGGACTTCTGGAAATCCGCGGAGGCGGTGTCGCCCTCGAACGTGATCGTGGTCGGGATGATAGTGGCCGAGGGGGAGAAGACGACCGTGTCGAGCTGAGTGGGGTTCCAGGTGAGGGAGCCGCTGCTGCTGATGCCGCGAACGGCGTCGAGGCTGTTGTCCTCGTAGGTCTGCTGGTTGTAGCCGATCTGCAGCTCGCCGAAGAGGAGGCCGGTGATGTCGATCTGCGTGCCCACGTCCACCTTGAAGCCCTGGGCGTCGCGATTGATCACGCCCCCCGTGGTCGTGTCGTAGCGGATCACCTGGTAGGCCAATTCGATGAAGGTCGCGAGCCGCGGGGAGACCTGGTAGCCGACGCGCAGGTCGCCCGTGTAGGTCCAACGGTTGCGGTAGGTCTGGCTCACATCGCTGTTCTCGTAGCCGGTGCGCTGGGCCTCGGCGCCGACGACGGTGAAGATGCGGTTGAAGTCGTGCCGGTAGCTCAGGGCGCCGGAGCCCGTGAACACCTCGGTGAGAGTGCGCGTCTCCGACTGCGCCGCATCCGGCGAGCTGCGGGCCTCGTGCGTCCGGGCGAGGGTGAACGTGCCGGTGAGCGCGTCGACGCGGGTGATGTCGAGGCGGCCGGTGGCGACGCCGTTGAGGTCAAGATAGTTGTTGCGGCTGTGGTCGGCCCAGTTGGCGTCCACCGCGCTGAGACTCAGCCCGAGCGCGTGCCGGGTCCAGTTCGAGACGACGTTGATCTGCGGCGACACCAAAAGGCCGAAATCGCTCTCGGTGTTGTTGGGTGTCGCGTTGATGTTGCTGTCATAGGTGCCGCCGACGCTGAGCGACGGGTAGATGAAGAAGCTCCTGACGCGGATGCCGAGGGGGTCGTAGTCGGGGCGGGGCCGGTTCATCACCGTGCTGTTGCGGTCCACGTCCACCGCCGCTTCCTGGGCCGAGGCGGCGGCCGAGACAACGAGGGCCGCCCCGCACAACAGAAACGACGTCGAGAGCCTGAGAGCAGTCACGGGCTTCATCGATCCCCCTACATTGATCGGCGGCCGGCGGCGGCGCGCCGTCTCCAGCTATCCGGGCGGTTGAAGTCGCAAGGCAACTCAACCATCCGAGATCGGCCACGGGCTTGTTAGTCCAAGACCGGTGCGGGAGGCAACCATGGGCGGCCAGCCCCTCCACGGGGTCGACGGCCGGGCTCGCCTTCCTCCAAACCTGTCGCACTTCTGCCACAAGAGCCTTCATGCTAATCAGTGAGCGGCCGTCGGCCCCGGCGGCACGGCTGTCTCAGCGGTCTCGGAAGAGGTGCGCCCCTGTTCAAGCGGCTGTTCCAACGGGCGGCGTCCCAGGATGCCGAGGAGCCCCTGGTCCACGGGCGTGCTCCGGCGCTACCGCGCGGAGTCCGCTTCTATGTGGTCGGCGACATTCACGGCCGCCTCGATCTCCTGAAGGACCTCGAGTCCCGGATCGTCGCCGATGCGGCGGAGGCCCGCGTCGACCGCCACGTCGTCTATCTCGGCGACTATGTGGATCGCGGCTTCGAGAGCCGGCAGGTGATCGACCATCTGATCGTGGCGCCGCTCCCGGGCTTCCATCGGGTCCTGCTGATCGGCAATCACGATGCCTGGCTCCGGGATTTCTCCCGCGGCGACCAGGTCAGCTCGACCTGGCTGCAGTTCGGCGGCGACGCCACGATGCTGAGCTACGGTGTGAAGGTCGACCTCAAGGCGCATGACGAGCAGCGCCTCCAGAGCGTGCGCGACGCCCTGTCCGCCCGGCTGCCCGCTTCGCACCGGGCCTTCCTCGAAGGGCTCGAGCTCGCGTTCGGGCTCGGCGACTACTATTTCTGCCATGCCGGCGTGCGCCCCGGCGTGGCACTGGGCGAGCAGAGCGAGGCCGACCTCCTCTGGATCCGCGAGCCCTTCCTCAGCTGGGCCGGCGACGCCGGCAAGATCATCGTGCACGGCCATACGGTCGACGAGCAGCCGGTGGTCCGTCGCAATCGCATCGGCATCGACACGGGCGCCTGCTGGACCGGCAACCTCACCGCGCTCGTCCTCGAGGGCGAGCGACGGCGCTTTCTCTCCACGGCCCAGGCTCGTACGGTCTGAGGGTCTCTGGGGGGACCTGCAGGGGAGATCGAGCTTGGGCCAGGCGGACCGGCGCATGCGCGTCCTCATCACCGGCGGCGCCGGCTATATCGGCAGCCACGTACTCCATCGGCTCCGGGACGAGGGTCACGAGGCGGTAGCCTACGACAATCTCTATTCCGGCCATCGCTGGGCGGCGGGCGACGCCGAGCTCGTGGTCGGCGATGTCGCCGACCGGGCGCTGCTCGATGGCCTCCTGGCCGAGCGCCGGTTCGACGCGATCGTCCATTGCGCTGGCCACATCTGGGTCGGCGAGTCGGTGCGCGACCCGGGCAAGTACTATCGGAACAACGCGGCCAACGCCTTCGTCCTGTTCGACGCGGCGGCGCGGGCCGGCGTGCCGGCGCTGGTCTTCTCCTCGACCGCGGCCGTCTACGGCCAGCCCGAAGCCGAGCTGATCGACGAGAGCACGCCGCTCAGGCCGATCAATCCCTACGGCGCCTCCAAAATGATGGCGGAGCGCGCGCTGGTCGACACGGCCCAGGCGCACGGGCTGCGCTACGGCATCCTCCGCTACTTCAACGTGGCGGGCGCCGATCCCCGGCTGCGCGTCGGCGAGGCGACGCCCGACAACTCCCATCTCGTCAAGGCCGCATGCGAGACCCTGATCGGCCTGCGCCCGGCGATGCGCGTCAACGGCATCGACTATCCGACGCCCGACGGCACCTGCGTGCGCGACTATGTCCATGTCGACGACCTCGCCCGCGCCCATGTCCTGGCGCTGGAGCACCTGCTGGAGCCCACCGGCGGCTCCTTCATCGCCAATTGCGGCTACGGCCACGGCTACAGCGTGCGCGAGGTCCTGGATGCCGTCGCCGCGGCAGCCGGCCGGCCGGTCGAGGCGACCGTCGGGCCGCGCCGGGAGGGGGATCCGGCGCGGCTCGTCGCCGCCGCGGAGCGCATCCGGGCACTGCTCGGCTGGGCCCCGCGGCACGACGATCTCCATGCCATCGTCGCCTCGGCCTGGCGGTGGGAGCAGAAGCTGCAACGGATGCGGAGCGCTGCCGCGGCCTAGCGCCGAGGGCGCCCGCTCTCCCCGCGGAGCCACGGCCGGAGTACAACAGCGCGCCCATGACGCCTCGTGCACCTCGTCCCCTTCACGACCTCGGCACAGCGCCGGCATCGCTCGTGGCGTTCGCCGCCTCCCTGCTCGTGCTGGCTCTTCTCCTCGTGGGCGGCGCTGCTTCCGCCGGCCCGGCGGCAGGCCTGCCGGGGGTCGCTCCGGGCGCGGCTCCCGCCCCCGCCGAGGCCGGGGCGCCGGACACCGCGGACATCGACGCGCTGGTGCGCAAGCTGCAGGACCCGGAGGCTCGGGCCGAGCTCATCCGGTCGCTCGAGGCCCTGCGCCGGGCCGAAGGGCAACCTTCCGCGGCCCCGACCCTGCCCGAGGATGTGCTGACCTCGCTCTCGCGCCAGATCGACGCCAGCCTCACCGCCATGGTCGCGGCCACCGAGGACGTCGCCTCCACCTTCGGGCGGCTGCCGGACCTGGTCGACTGGCTGCGCTATCAGGTCCAGAACGACTACCGGCAGCAATATTGGCGAAGCGTCTTTCGCGGGCTGGTCTGGGTGTTCGGCGCCGGCGCCCTGGTCTGGTGGCTGCTGCGGCGGCTGACCCGGCGGTGGCTTGTCCCTCTCGGCCAATCGCCTCGTGCCACCGGCCGCCTCGGCCTCGTCGCCGCCCTGCGGGTGTCCCTCGAGCTGGCGCCGGTCGTCGGGTTCGCTTTGGCTGCGGCCCTGGTGCTGCGTATCGAGCCGTTCCTGCCGGTCACGGTGAGCATCGCCACCATCCTGCTCGTGGCCATCGTGACAGCCCAATTCCTCTCGACCCTGTCGAGGCACCTCCTCCAGCCGGAGCGCCCAGACAGCCGCATCCTGCCGCTCGGCGACCCAGCCGCGCGCCATCTGGCGCACCGGGTCGGCTGGATCATCGTCGTCACCGTCTACGGCTCGGCCCTGCTCCTGGCGACCGATCGTCTGGGCCTGCCGGCGGGCCTGCACGTCCTCCTGTCGCACCTCGTCTTCCTCGCCCTCGTCGTCATGCTGACGATCTTCCTGATCGAGTCGCGGTCGGGCATCGCGCAGTTCCTGCACGGCCTGGCGGACGGAACCGGCAGCTCGTTCGTGCACCGGCTGGTGCCCTGGCATACGATCGCCGCCTACGGCTATCTCACCGCCATCCTGCTCGTCTGGGCGCACTATCTGGTCTGGGCCGTCGGGCTCGGCGGCGGCTTCACCTATCTGCTGCGCGCGACCGCCGTCACGGCCGCGGCCTTCATCGTCGGGCGGACCATCGTGATCTGGCTGACCCAGCTCGAGGAGCGTGGCGGGCCGGTCGAGGCCGAGCCCGACGAGAGCCTGGCCGGCGATCCGCCTGGGCCGCAGCGCCCGCCTCTGCTCTTCGGCCTGCTCCGGCTGCTGGCCAAGATCCTGGCGCTCGGCGTCGTTCTTCAGGCCTGGGGACTCGACATCAGCGGCTGGCTGGCCAGCGACAGCGGCCACGGCTTCGCCCTGCTGGCCTTCCGCATCGCCGTGATCGTGGCGGGTGCTCTGCTGATCTGGGCGGTGATCGACAATGTCATCACGGACTACCTGACGGCGCGCGACGCGCGCGGCAACATCAAGTTCAGCAACCGCTCGCGGACCCTCGCCAACATCGCCCGCAACGTGCTGCTCGTGCTGATCGCCCTCTTCGCCGCGGCGACCATCCTGACCGAGCTCGGCATCAACACGGCCCCGCTCCTCGCGGGCGCCGGCGTCGTCGGCCTCGCCGTCGGCTTCGGCTCGCAGAAGCTCGTCCAGGACATCATCACCGGCCTTTTCATTCTCCTGGGCGACACCGTCCGGGTCGGCGACGTCGTGGATCTCGGGGGCAAGGCGGGCGTTGTCGAGGTGATGTCGATGCGGACGATCACGCTGCGCGGGTACGAGGGCAACGTGCACACGATCCCCTACAGCTCGATCGAGACCGTGACCAACATGACGAAGGACTTCTCCTTCGCGGTGCTCGATATCGGGATCGCCTATCGAGAGGATGTCGACCGGGTCATGCAGGTGCTGCGCGAGATCGACGCCCAGCTCAGGAAGGAATGGCCCTACCGGCGGCTGATCCTGGAGCCCCTGGACATCGCCGGGCTCGACCGCTTCGCCAATTCGGCGGTCATGATCAAGGCCAGGATAAAGACCCGGGCGGGCGAGCAGTGGCGTATCGGGCGGGAGTTCAATCGCCGGATGAAGGCCCGGTTCGACGAGCTCGGCATCAGCATCCCGTTCCCTCATCAGACGGTCTTCTTCGGCGCCGGCAAGGGCGGCGACGCACCACCTCTCTTCATCGAGCGCGCCCACCGGAAGAAGGTGGAGCGCGAGGCGACCGGCATGCCGCCGGCCGAGTCCCCGGGCGGATGAGGCGAAGGGCAATTCGGGCCGACATCCTCCTTCGCCTCGCTCTTCTGGGCCTGCTCGGCCTTCTGCTGCCGGGGTGCAGCCTCTTCCACAGCGATCAGGAGGCGGGTCCGGGCACGATCGCCCCGCCGCCGCCGGCGCCCGTCCTGCCCTATCAGGTTCTCTTCGAGGGCAAGGCCGGCCAAAAGCTCGACAGCGAGATCGAGTCGGCGCTGGGCAACGCGTCGCAGAGCAAGCAGCAGGAGGACCGCCCGCCGGCCAGCGCGCTGCTTCTGGAGCGGCGGGGGCGGGACGACGTGCCCCGCCTCGTGGTGGCCCTCCATTCGCTGGGCTACTATGACGGCAAGGTCGGCTTCCGGATCGACAATCCGCAACAGCCCCGCCTGCCGCCCCAGAGCGGCACAGGGAAGCTGCTGGGCGGCGTCGAGAGCCTGGCCGCCAGCCCGCCGACCAAGCTCGTCTTCGAGGCGGAGCCGGGGCCGCGCTACGAGCTGGCCAAGACCACCATCGAGCTGACCGGCGAGACCGGCGGCTTCAAGGCGCCCACGGCCAAGGCTCTGGGGCTCGCGAAGGGCGATCCGGCCGTGGCACAGAGGGTCCTGGACGGCGAGCAGAAGCTGCTCGACGACGCCAGGAAGGCCGGACATCCACTGGCCGAGCTCGGCAAGCGGCAGGTGATCGTCGATCATGCGACGCGCACCATGGACGTCACGCTGCGCCTGACGCCCGGCCCCGTGGCGGACTATGGCGAGATCAGCTTCGAGGGTCAGACGAACATCGACACGCGCTTCCTGCGGCGCACCGTGCCGATCCGGCCCGACAGCCGCTACAATCCGGAGGACGTGGCGAAGGCGCGCCAAGCCCTGGTCGACACCCAGCTCTTCACGACCGTGCAGGTCCAGACCCCCAAGCAGCTCGACGCGACCGGCCGGCTGCCGGTCACCTTCAAGCTGGTCGAGCGCAAGCCCAGGACCATCGGGGCGAGCATCGGCTATCAAACCGACCAGGGGCCGAACACGAGCCTCTTCTGGGAGCATCGCAATCTCTTCGGCGCCGGCGAGAAGCTGCACGCCGCTCTGGATCTCTCGGCGGTGGAGCAGAGCCTCAACGCCACGTTCAGCAAGCCGGCTTTCCTGTCCCGCAACCAGACCCTGCTCGCCAACGCGGCGCTCACCAACCAGGACACCGACGCCTTCAACAGCGTGACAGCCTCGGCCGGGGTCGGGCTGCAGCGCGAGCTCATCAAGAAGCTGATCGTGTCGGGCGGCGTCGCCTACACCTACGCCGACATCGACGACCACACGGGCGACAGGCAGATCTACGGCCTCGTCTCGCTGCCGCTGACCCTGACCTGGGACTATTCCGACGACCTCTTGGATCCGACGCGGGGCGGCCGGACGGACCTGGCGACCCAGCCCTTCGCCGATACGCTGGGGTCGGGCGTCAAGTTCCTCCAGAGCACCGTCACCCAGACCGCCTATGTGCCGCTCCTGAGCTCGCCGCGGCTGATCCTGGCGCTCCGTGGCAGCGCCGGCTCGATCGTCGGGGCCTCGCGGGGCGAAGTTCCGGCCATCGAGCGCTTCTATGCGGGCGGCGGCGGCTCGATCCGGGGCATCCCCTACCAAAAGGCAGGACCCCTCAACGACAAGAACGATCCGCTGGGCGGCCGCTCGCTCCTCGAGGCCTCGAGCGAGCTGCGCCTCAGGGTCACCCCGAGCGTCGGGGTGGTGGCCTTCCTCGACAGCGGGAACGTCTACAACTCGAGCGTGCCCGACCTCTCCGAGCCGGTCGAGGTCGGCACCGGGCTCGGGCTGCGCTACGTGACGCCGATCGGCCCGCTCCGCTTCGACATCGGCGTGCCGGTCCATCCCCGCAAGAAGGTCGACGATCCGTATCAGGTCTATATCGGCATCGGTCAGGCCTTCTGAGCGGCCGGCGGGCCGACATTGTCCGGGCGGGGCCGGAACCTACCTAAATCCCATGATCCGCAAGATCGCCCTCGGGCTCCTGATCGTCGTGGTCGCCGTCCTCGTCCTGTTCGGGGCCGCCTTCGCCTATGCGCAGACGCAGCTCGGCAAGGTCGCAGATCTCGGGCCTGATCGAGAGCAAGCTCAGCACGCCGGAGCAGAAGGCCCAGGTCGAGGGGCTGGCCGGCCTGCTGCCCTTCGACGTCAAGGTCGGCACCTTCCGGCTCTCGGACGCCGAGGGCCCATGGCTCGAGGTCGACAACGCCCGGGTCACCCTCTCCCCCACCGATCTTCTGGCCGGCCGCATTCTCCTGAAGCAGGTCGGCGCCGACCGGGTGGCCCTGAACCGTCTGCCGCCGAGCCAGCCGGCGCCGCAGCCGCAGCCCAAGGAGCCGTTCCGGCTGCCGAAGCTTCCCGAGCTGCCCGACAGCCTGCCGACCTTCGCCCTGGACCATCTCTATGTCCACGCGCTCGAGATCGCAGCACCGGTGCTGGGCCAGGCCGCGACCTTCTCGCTCGACGGCGGGGCGGCCACCAAGGCGGACGGCAAGCAGCTCGATGCCCGGCTCGACCTCCAGCGGACCGACCAGAAGACGGCCAGCGTGACACTGGATGCCGGCCTCGATCTCGCCACCAAGGCGCTCGACGTGACGCTGAAGGGCCAAGAGACCGGCGGCCTTCTGGCGGCCGCGACCCACCGGCCCGAGGCAGGCGATCTCTCTCTCAGCCTGGTCGGCAAGGGTCCCCTCACCGACTGGCAGGCCGACCTCGATGTAGACGCCCAGAATCTGGGCAGCCTCAAGAGCCATCTGGCCTTCGGCTATGCCGAGCTGCCACGCCTGGCGCTGACCGGCAGCCTGACCACGGCACCGGGCGCCCTCCCGGCCGATCTCCAGCCGCTGCTCGGCAACGATGTCGAGCTGGCGGTCCGCCTCCAGCCGACCTCCGGCGACGAGCTGGCGCTCCAGCAGCTCTCCCTCCAGGCCAAGGGCGTCCAGCTCAGCGGCATCGGGCAAGGCGGCGATCGGCGCCGATACCGTGTCGGGCCGGATCAAGCTCGAGCTGCCCGACCTCGGCAATCTCGATGCGCTGGCCAAGGCCAAGCTCGGCGGCAAGGCCACGGCCGAGCTCGTCGCCTCGGGTGCCCTCACCAAGCCGCAGCTCGACCTCACGCTGAACGGGCAGGGCATCGCCTTCAACCAGTTCGGCGTCGGCAGCCTGGAAACGGCGCTTCGCGCGGTGCCGCTGGGCTCGCTCGAGCACGGCTATCCCGGTGCCACGGTCACCGGGCACGGCACGGTCGGCGGCGTCACGCTGATCGGCCAGCCGCTCCGGCCGGAGGATCATCTGACCTTCGACCTCGCCGCCAAGGCTCCGGCCGAGGGCGAGGTGACGCTGGATCACCTGACGATCGACGGCCAGCACGCCAGCGGTGGCGCTGAGCGGCCAGGTCGACCAGAAGACGCTGGCGGGCAAGGCCCGCCTGGACGCCAAGGTGCCGGATCTGGCGGCCATGATGGCGGCTCTCGGCCCGCAGGCGCCGGGCCTGCCCCTGGCCGGCAGCGCCGATCTCGGCGCCGACGTCACCCTCGGCGAGGATGCGAAGCAGCTCGCGGCCGACCTCAAGCTCACCACCAGCGGCCTCGAGGGCCTGCCCAAGGGTGCGGCCGAGCTGGTCGGCAGCGCCCCGACCCTGACGGCCAAGGTCGACCTCGCCATGGGCGAGGCGGTGGCCGTCCACGATCTCGACCTCAAGGGTGCCGAGGCCAGCATCAAGGGCGATGCCAGGCTCGGCCTCGACGACAGGCAGGCCCTGGGCGGCACCCTCCACGTCTCGGTGCCGACGCTGGCACCGCTCTCGGCCTTGGCCGGGCAGCCCCTTGCCGGCAGCCTCGGCGCCGATCTCTCCCTGGGCGGCACGCTGCCGGCACCCGACGTCAGGCTCGAGGCGGCGGTCGACGGGCTCGAGGCGGCCGGGAAGAAAATTCGACAAGGTGACGCTCACGGCCACCGCCGCCGGTCCGACCGACCGGCTCAAGTGGCGATGTGAAGCTCGTCACGACCGAGCCCGCCGGCAGCCTGGCCCTGGCCACGCGCTACACGCTCGACGGCAAGCTGCTGACGCTCTCCGGGCTGTCGCTCACCGGCCCAAAGACAAAGATCGGCGGCGACGTGAAGGTCGACCTCGCCACGACCCGCGCCACGGGGCAGCTCCAGGGCGCGGTCGACGATCTGGCCGCCCTCCAGCCCTGGCATCAGCAGGCGGGCCTCACGGGCGCGGTGCAGCTCCAGGCGACGCTGGCCACCCCGGGCGATCGCCAGGATGCGACCGTCCATGTCGATGCGAAGAACATCGCCGGCAGCTTCGGGGCGATCGGCGCCGTCACGCTCGACGCCTCGGGCACGGACCTGCGCGGCAAGCCCAGCGTCCAGGCCGACGCCAAGCTCACCGGCTTCGCCCAGCCGACCCTGGCGGTCGAGCAGGCGACGGTCAGCGCCGCCGGGCCGATCACCGACCTGCAGCTCGCCCTTGCTGCCAAGGGCGTGCAACAGGCGCAGCCCTTCGACGTTCAGGCCAAGGCCGACGCCTCGGTGCTGGGCGACCGGAAGAGCGTGACGCTTCAGGAGCTGACCGGGCGCTATCAGGGCCAGGCCATCAAGCTCCGCCAGCCGGCCAAGCTGGTGCTCGACAAGGGCACGCTCGATCTCGACACGCTCGACCTCGTGGTCGGCGACGCGGGCATCCGCGCCAATGGCCGCCTCGGCGGCGGCCGCGTGCGCGCCGATCTGACCCTGGCACCGTCGCCGCTATCGACCTTTGCGGCGTTCGGGGGCCCCCCGATCGCCGGCACCGCGAGCGGCACCCTCAGCGTCACCGGGTCCGCCGCGGCCCCGGACGCCACGCTGCATCTCACCGTCGACAAGCTCCAGCCGGCCAGTGGCTTCGGGCTCAAGAGCATGAAGCCGTTGGCCGTCGATGTGCAGGCCCAGCTCGCCGCCGGGCGGAAGCTCACGGTCGCGGCTCAGCTCCAGAAGCTCAGCAAGGGGCCGTTCACGGCCACGGCGACCCTGCCGCTCCGACTGTCGCTCCAACCTTTCGCCTTCAGCCTGCCGCCGACGGCGCCGCTCGAGGCACGGCTCCAGGGCAAAGCCGATCTGGGGGAGCTGGCGGGTCTGGCCCAGCTCGATGGCCAGCGCGTGGCCGGGGCGTTGGACACGAACCTCGGGATCGGCGGCAGCCTCGCCGCGCCGAGCGTCAACGGCACCCTCGGCATCGCCAACGGGCTCGTCGAGGACAGCATCAGCGGCGCCATGCTGCGCAATCTCCAGCTCAAGATCGCGGGTCAGGGCGACAAGATCGTCATCCAGCAGCTCACGGCGCGGGACCGGGGCAGCGGCACGCTCTCCGGCAAGGGTCAGGTCGAGTTGGCAGGGATGGGCCTCGGCAGGCTCGGCCTGGGCCTCGACCTCAAGAATATGCAGCTTCTCAACGACGAGTACGGCACGGCCTCGATCTCTGGTCAGATCGGGCTCAATGGCACCCTCGCGGCCCTCAAGGTCGACGGCAAGCTGAGGGTCGATCGGGCGGATCTGAATGTGCCGAGCAAGATCACCTCGGCACCGCCGACGCTCGATCCACAGCAGATCTATGCGCCCGGCATGGCGCCCACACCACCCAAGCCGCCGTCTGCCGCGCCGGGCCGCATAGCGCTCGATCTCAAGGTCGACATGCCCGAGAAGGTGTTCATTCGCGGCCGCGGCCTCGATGCCGAGTGGGGGGGCAGCCTCAGGGTCTCGGGCACGGCCGCGGCGCCGGTGATCGTCGGCACGATCGCCGTGCGGCGCGGCTTCCTCGATTTCCTCGACCGGCGCTTTGTCCTGGCGGACAGCACGATCAGCTTCACGGGCGGGCAGCCGCCCGTGCCCGATCTCGCCATCAAGGCCGTGGCCGACGCGCCGAGCCTTCGGGCGACGGTGCAGGTCACCGGACCGGCGAGCAAGCCGGTGATCGCGCTGTCGAGCGAGCCCGTCCTTCCGCAGGACGAGATCCTCTCCCAGCTGCTCTTCAGGCGGGATACCGCCTCGATCACCCCGCTCCAAGGGGTCCAGCTGGCCAGCGCCGTGGCCACCCTGCAGGGCAGCGGCGTCGATGTATTGGGCAAGCTGAGGAGCCTGACCGGTCTCGACACGCTGAGCGTCGGCGGCGGCTCGACCAGCGGCTCGACCAGCGGCTCGAATGGCGGCACCACGAGCGTCGGCGGCCCGACCGGCGGCGGCTCGAACGACAACGGCACCAGCCTGACCGCGGGCAAATACATCTCGGACAAGGTCTTTGTTCAGGTGCAGAAGGGAATGACGCCGCAAAGCGGTCAGGCGCAGGTCGAGGTGGAGCTGACCCCCAGCGTCTCCGCCTCGACCAATGTCACCGAGACCGGGCAGAGCGGCGTCAGCCTGCAGTGGAAGCACGATTACTGATAGAAAGGCCGCCCTGATCGCGGCGGCGGGCGGAGCGGGCCAGACGAACGGACGAGACGCATCCATGGCGACGCGCACGACACCGCGGCCACAGGGCCCCGCTGCCGACCGGCCGGCCGCAGCGCCGCGCTGGCGGCTGGACGGCGACCGGAGCACCTTCGGCACCTTCTGGGACCTCAATCTGATCGGGCTCTGGACCCTCTACCTCAAGGAGGTCCGCCGGTTCGTCAGGGTCTGGACCCAGACGCTGATGGCGCCGATCATCACCACCCTCGTCTTCCTCGCCATCTTCACGCTGGCGCTGGGCGGCGCCACCCGAACCGTCGAGGGCGTGCCCTATCTCCTGTTCCTGGGCCCGGGTCTCGTCATGATGACCATCGTCCAGAACGCCTTCGCCAACACCTCCTCCTCCCTCGCCATCGCCAAGGTCCAGGGCAACATCGTCGACTATCTGATGCCGCCCCTCTCGGCGGGCGAGCTTCTGTTCGGGCTGACGATGGGGGGCGTCACGCGGGGGGCGATGGTCGGCGTCGCGGTCTGGCTGGCCATGCTGCCCTTCGTGCCGATGGCCCCGCTCCATCCCTGGCTGATCGCCTATTTCGCGCTGACCGCCTCGCTGATGCTGGCGCTGCTCGGCACGCTGGGTGCCCTCTGGGCCGAGAAGTTCGACCAGCTGGCGGCGGTGACCAACTTCGTCATCACCCCGCTTTCCTTCCTGTCGGGCACCTTCTATTCGATCGGCCAGCTGCCGCCGCCGTTCCATCTCCTGGCGCGTGCTCAACCCCTTCTTCTACATGATCGACGGCATCCGCTACGGCTTCACCGGCCATGCCGACGGAAACGTCGTGGTGGGCGTTGCTGGTTTTGGCTCTCGTGAACGCGGCGCTTTGGACCTTTGCCCTGCGCCTGCTGCGGATAGGCTACAAGCTCAAAGCCTGACACGCCGCGCCGGACCGTCCGCGCGGCGTCGATCTGTTGTCGGGCCGACCGCCGAACCGAGGCCAAGGGCTCCATGAGAAACGCACAGATCTCCTCCCTGTTGCCGGTCTACAAGCGCATCGACATCACATTCGAGCGCGGCGAGGGCTCCTGGCTGATCGACAAGGCCGGCCGACGCTATCTCGACTTCGGCAGCGGCATCGCCGTCACCGGGCTCGGGCACGGCCATCCGCACCTCGTGCAGGCCCTGCAGGACCAGGCGGCCAAGCTCTGGCACGTCTCCAACCTCTTCCGCATCGAGCCGCTCGAGCGCATGGCCGACCGGCTGGTGGCCCACAGCTTCGCCGAGACGGTCTTCGCCTGCAACTCGGGGGCGGAGGCGATGGAGGCCTGCATCAAGATGGCGCGGCGCTTCCACTTCGCGGCCGGCCGGCCCGAGCGCAACCGCATCATCACCTTCGAGGGCGCCTTCCACGGCCGCACCATGGCCACCATCTCGGCCGCGGGCGGCAAGAAGCTGACGGAGGGCTTCGAGCCCCTGCTCGACGGCTTCGACCACGTGCCCTTCGCCGATCTCGAGGCGGTCCGGGCCGCCATCACCGAGCGCACCGCCGCCATCATGATCGAGCCGATCCAGGGCGAGGGCGGCATCCGGCCGGTGACCGATGATTGGCTGCACGGCCTGAGAGCGCTCTGCGACGAGCACGACATCCTGCTGATCTTCGACGAGGTGCAGTGCGGCGTCGGCCGTACCGGCCACCTTTTCGCGCATCAGGCGGCCGGCGTCGTTCCCGACATCATGGGGCTCGCCAAGGGCCTGGGTGGCGGCTTTCCGATCGGCGCCTGCCTCGCCACGGGCAGGGCCGCCTCGGGCATGACCCAGTCGACGCACGGCTCGACCTTCGGCGGCAACCCGCTCGCCACGGCCGTCGCCAACGCCGTCCTCGACGTCATGCTGGCCGAGGGCTTCCTCGACACGGTCAAGAGCCGCGGGCGCCTATCTGCGCGGCCGGGTCGACGAGATCGCGGCCCGCCATCCGCAGGCGATCGTCGAGGTCCGGGGCGCCGGCCTGATGCTCGGCCTCAAGACCGTCGCCACCAACACCGACGTCGCGGCCGCGCTCCGCGACATCGGCCTCATCACCGTGCCGGCGGCCGACAATGTGGTCCGTCTGCTGCCGCCGCTGACGATCAGCGAGGCGGAGATCGACCAGGCCTGCGGCATGCTGGCCGAGGCCTGCCGCGCGAAGGCCGCCTGAGCCCACATCCCCTCGCTCAGTGGTGGCTGCGCACAGGCCGGAGCCAGTCGCCACCGAGCGAGGTGGGCGGCAGGTGCGGCAGCATCTCGCGGCGTCACTTTTAGCGGGGTGGGCGAGACAGGCGAGGGTGGTCCGGTCTATAGCTCGCCGTTAGCGAGCGGAGATGTAGCCGGCCCATTGAGCGGGTGAACAATGGCTAAACCGGCCGCGCCCGAAAGTCGGCACGACATGACGTTCGCTCAGGCCGAGGGCGCGGAACCGCTGCCGTCGCCGCTGCAACCCCAAGAGATTGCCGAGGGGGCTGCGCGCGGAACTGTGGGCGCTCGTATACCGATCCTTATTACATAATATCAAAGTAGATAATTGGATTGAACGAGGGGTTCCTTATATATATATGGGCCTTGGCATCAGGCTCTGACTGATTTATGGATCTTCCCTTTGCAAGAGCCAATAGATGAATTCTCTGGCAAGTTGAATGTATGGGAGCAGAGGCTGAAAAGTACCTTTATATCAGGTAATTATTTAGAAGTCTATGGAGTTATGCAGCGGTTGATACGAGCGAGACCGTTTCTCACGGAAATTAATTCTTCCGATATAGAGCAAGTTCTTAGGCGCTACCAAGTGGGCTACACTATTGTAGATGAGCGGACCTTCTTTCCGGTCTCCTCGTCGGAGGAAGCCGATGCCGTGAAGGACGCACTGACGACGCTAGCTGGGAGCGAATTCGGGGGAGCGCGAAGCCACCTGATTTCGGCCGCCGAGGCGTTTGGTAGCGCCGACAATGTGGGGGCGGTTAGGGAGGCAATCCATGTCGTGGAGAGCGTGGCGTGTATCCTGGCTCCTAGGGTCTGTACCCAATCAACACCTTGCGTAGCAGGGCGTGAATGCGGTTTAAGCGGCACATGCTGAGCGGCCGGGAGGAGGAGCATGGCGGTGTTTTGGCTGGACGATGGGGCATGGGCGGTGATCGAGCCGTTGCTGCCGAGGAATCAGCCGGGGGCACGTCGGGTCGACGATCGGCGCGTCATCAGCGGCATTGTCCACGTGCTGCGCTCGGGCTGCCGGTGGCGCGACACGCCGCGCGACTACGGCCCCTACACGACCATCTACAACCGCTTCAATCGCCTCGGTGGCCTCCTGGCCACCGCTCCTTTGGAGATCGGATCAGCCGTCTGCTGACGGCTGATGGTCACGGCGGCGGATCTGGCAGCGGCTGCTCGACGCCCTGACCCGGGCCGGCGCGATCGGCAAGAGCGTCGCCATCGACAGCAGCTACGTCAAAGCCCACCGCTCGGCGGCCGGCGGAAAAGGGGGGCCAAGGCGCAGGCCATCGGCGTCTCGCGCGGCGGCCGGACGACCAAGATCCACCTCGCCACGGACCTTCTCGGCCGCCCGATCGCCCTCCATCTGACGCCAGGCAATGTGGCCGACATCCGCGCCGCCCCGGCCGTGCTCGGCCGCCGTCGGCCACTTCACCCGGCTGATCGCCGACCGCGGCTACGACGCCGACAGCCTGCGCCGCGATCTTGTGGCCACCGGCCAACGGCCCGTCATCCCGGGACGGATCAATCGAAAGCGTCCCGTCCGCCACGACGAGCAGGTCTATCGCGAGCGCTGGAGGATCGAGGCCACGGTGTGCAGGCTCAAGGACTTCCGCCGCGTCGCCACCCGCGAAGCCAGCCCTCGGGCCGGCGAAGCCGGACCCGGGGGACAAGCTCGCCGCCAACTTCCTCTCGACCGTCACCCTCGCCGCAATCACAGCATTCTGGGTGTGATTGAGTCCAGACCCTAAAGCAAGCACATTGGCACCAGCGCTCCGGGCACTCGAGGAGGGAGGCCTTCGAATCCACCCGGCTCTCAAGGAAGGGATTTCGGCAAGGTGTACGGCTACACGAGCAATCAGCAGGGTATTCGGCACGCTCTTCTCGACCAGAAGGAGGTCCAAGTCGACGAGACTGACGCCCGCTTTATGATCGGGGCGTGTGCCTCGTTCGTCAGCTATCTAATCGGGAAGGCTCGCCGAGCGAGCCTTCTAACGCAGGCGACGGCGGCCGGGCGAGGCCCATAGCCTGCGCCCTCGCTCGCCGCACCTCGCGCGACATCGGCCTCATCACCGTGCCGGCGGCCGACAATGTGGTGCGTCTCCTGCCGCCGCTGACGATCAGCGAGGCGGAGATCGACCAGGCCTGCGACATGCTGGCCGAGGCCTGCCGAGCCAAGGCCGCCTGACGGGTCGGAGGCGCCTCCGGAACACCGGCGCGTCGGCGGCGAGGAGGCAGGGTGGAAGGGCGCCGGCTCCGCCCGCTCGGCACATTTGCCCGCTACTGCGGCGGGAATGAGCTTTCATCCTGAGGCGGTCCCGCTAACCTGCCCGCAGATCGCGGTGTCTCCGCGAGGAGTATCGTGCCCGACGGGCAGGGAGGAGCGTCGATGCGGCGGCGGTGGACCTGCGGTGCCGGAGGGCGATCGTCACGCCCCCCTCTTGTCTTGATCGGCGTCCTTCTATTGGCGCTCGCCTTTCCGCGGGCGGCGATGGCCGCGCGCTGGGTCGAGCCCTACGACTTCCCGATCAGGAATGCGCTGGCTGCGACGGTGATCGGCACGCCGGCGGAGGTGAGGGTCAAGCTCCCGGAGCTCGTGCGCAACCGCAATTTCTATACCGACGCGATCCGCGTCTTTCCCGACCGTCATTTGCCGCCGGTGCTCTGGTACAACGATGAAGGACTGGGCTACGGGGTCGTCTATCAGGACCATCCAGCACCCCTGGTGGTGCTGATCGCGGGCACCGGCGCCGCCTTCAACTCCGCCAAGATGCGCCTGCTCGCCGCAGCGCTCTATGCGGCGGGCTTCCATGTGCTGGGGCTGCCCTCGCCGACCTTCCCCAACTTCATCGTCACCGCCTCGACGACCTCGGTTCCCGGCCAGATGCGTGACGATGCGAGCGACCTCTACCACGCGCTCGAGCTGATCTTGCCGCGCGTGAGGAGGCGGGTGCCCGTCACCGAGCTCTATCTGACGGGCTACAGCCTGGGCGGCATGAACGCGGCCTTCGTCGCTGCGCAGGACGCTCGGGAGCACCGCTTCGGCTTCAAGCGCGTCCTCCTGCTCAACCCACCGGTCTCGCTGTTCAGCTCGATCCGCATCCTGGATGCGATGCTCGACGAGGGCGTCGCCGCGGACCCGGCCGCGTCCCGACTCTTCATCCAGAGCATCTTCGATGCCTTCAGCAGCCTCCAGAGGAGCGGCGAGGAGATCGACCTCAGCGGCGACTTCCTCTACCGCGCCTACCGCGAGCGGCAACCGACCGACTTTACGCTGAGAATGCTCATCGGGCTGTCCTTTCGTCTGTCGTCGAACAGCCTCGCCTTCATCTCTGACGTCATGACCCGCTCCGGCTACATCGTCGGGCGGCCGGCCGAGCTGACGCCGACGACGTCGCTCACACCCTACTTCATCGTCGGTCAGCGCCGCTCCTTCGAGGACTATTTCGACGGGCTCTATCTGCCCTTCTTCCAGAAGCGCGAGCCCGGCCTGACCCGCGACGGGGCGATCCACGACGCGAGCCTGAAGCCGCTCGAGGGCTTCATCCGCTCCGACCGCGAGATGGGCCTCATCACCAATGCCGACGACATCATCCTCGCCAAGGGCGAGCTCGACTATCTGACCGGGCTGTTCGGTGACCGCGCGGTGATCTTTCCCTATGGCGGGCACTGCGGGAACTATGGCGAAAGGCAGTTCCTGGAGGCGTTCGTCGGCTTCTTCGGCGGCCATCTCGCCGGAGGTCCGTCGTGAGGGCGTGGCGCGCCCCCGTGACGCTCCTGGCCACCGCCCTCCTGGGCGCCTGCGCCGCGTCCGGAGGACCGCCGGCGCCGGAGCCGGCCACGACCCCCGCGCCGGCCTCCGCCACCCCAGCTTCGGGCTCCGCTACCGACACGCTGGCCGAGCCCGAACTCCCTGAGCTACCCGATCCAGATCTACGATCCGCTGGAGCGTTTCAATCGCAACGTCTACTGGTTCAACGCCGACTTCGATCGGAAGGTCTATCTGCCGGTCGTCCGCGGCTACGAGTACGTGACGCCGGTCTTCGTCCAGCACCGCGTGTCCAACTTCTTCAACAACCTGGAGGAGCTCAGGAACACCCTGAACAGCCTGCTCCAGCTCCGGCCGGAGGTGGCGAGCCGGGCCGTGATCCGCTTCCTCGTCAACTCCACGGTGGGCCTGCTCGGCACATTCGACGTCGCCGGCGACCTGGGCGTGGCACCCCAGCCCGAGGATTTCGGCCAGACGCTCGGATGGTGGGGCACGCCGCCCGGGGCCTATCTCGTCCTGCCCGTCCTCGGGCCTTCGAACTTCCGCGACGCGACCGGCCGCGGCGTCGACTTCGTGGCCGACTACACGGTGCCGCCGGCGGCCCAGATCAACGACGCGGTCTACTTCAGCCCGGCGGTTCTGGCCCTCTATGCCATCGACGCGCGGCATCAGGAGACATTCCGCTACTACCAGACGGGCTCGCCGTTCGAGTATGATTTCGTCCGCTTCCTCTACACCAAGTCGCGCGAGCTCTCGATCGGGCACTGAGCCCCGCCGCAGGCTTACTCGGCAGCCGCCGGCGGCTCGACGGGTGAGGGCGGTGCCACGGCCGAGGGCACCTCGACGGCCGGGGCCGGCCCCCCCGGCGGCTTTTGAGGGTTGGCCGGCGGCGGCAGGTGGGCGCTCGTCGGCACCGCGACGTTCGAGAGGGCGAAGCGGATGCCGTTGGCCTCGAATTCGTTCTTGATCTTGGCCAGGATGGCGCGCCGGACGATGAACTGCTGACCTGGCAGCGTCGTGATCTTGGTGCGAAGCTGCAGGCCGAAGTCGCCCATGGCGAAGATGCCCTGGGACTTCAGCGGATCGAGGACGTAGATGGCGAGCTCCGGGTCGGCCATGACCTCGGCGCTCACCCGCTTGACGATCTTCCTCACCTTCTCGACGTCGGTATCGTAGGTGACGTTGAGGACGAGCTTGTCGATCACCCAGTCGCGGCTCATGTTCTCGATGGCGCCCAAGGATCCGAAGGGCACCGTGTAGAGTGGGCCGCGCTGGTGGCGGAGCTTCACCGAGCGCAGCGAGAACAATTCGACCGTCCCCTTGACGTTGCCGCTGACGATGTACTCGCCGACCCGGAAGGCGTCGTCGAGAACGAAGAACATGCCGGCGATGATGTCCTTGACGATGCTCTGGGCGCCGAAGCCGATGGCGACGCCGACCACGCCGGCCCCGGCGATCAGGGGGGCGATCTGCACGCCCGTGCTGGCGAGGGCCATGAGCACGGCGGTCGTCGCAAGGACGATGAAGAGGACGTTGCGGATGATCGGCAGCAGGGTGCGGAGCCGCGCCCGGCGCCGGGCCTCGTCGGGGTCGAGGCCCTCATGCTGCTGCGAGACATGGATGTAGCGGTCGATCGCCGTCTTGGCGACGTGCCAGGTGAACTCGGCGAGCATGAGGATGACGACGATCTGGAGCCCCATGCCGACCAGCCGGTCCGGACCGGTCTCGCGCCGGCCGATGTCCAGCGGGTCGAAGCCGCAGGCCCAGGCCACCAGGAACGCGGCTCCGACGATCAGGGCGAGGCGGACGCCGCGCTCGATCGCGGCAGCCAGCACGCTCGGCGGCTCGTTCTGCTGCACGGTCGCGCCGATGGGCCGCAGCAGGTGGTTGACCGAGGCCTGGGCGACCCGGATCGCGGCCGGCAGGAGGCCGGCCACCAGCAGGATCGAGAAGGCCGGTATCGCCCCGATCGCCCACAGCAGCCAGAGCGCCGCGACGAGAAGCGAGGCCATGATGGCGCGGGCGTGGCGGGGATGATCCTCGTCCTGGCCCGCCGCCAGGGCCGCTCGCGGTCGCGGGCGACGCCAGATGGTCTCGAGGGCCACAGCGACCAGGCCCAGCCCCAGCAGGTAGGCCACGATCTGGCGTGCCGGCGGCGTCAGGCCCAGCGTGCTCAGGCTGGAGACGGCCGCGTAGCCGAACAGCAGGACGGCCGTGAAGGCGCAGAAGCGGCGATACCAGAAGCGCGCCCCTTCATCGTCGATGGGGCTGAGCCGCAGATGCGGCAGGGTCGGCGCGAGCAGCACGCGGGCCAGGATCGACACCAGCAGAAGCGCCACGAGCGCCCCCAGGAACCGGTCCAGGACGAGCTCCAAGCGGGGCGGCCAGTCGACCGCCAGGAGCCCGCCGCAAGTCACGGCGGCGAAGACCAGCACCGAGAGGGCGGCGAGCACCAGGCGGAGCCCAACCTTGGCGACCCGGGCCGCCACGGTCGCCTCGGAGGCATCGAGGACGCGGCGGCGGAGCCGGCGCACGGCGCGCAGGAACAGCCACTCGGCGACCCAGCCCAGGGCCAGCACGCAGCCGAGCAGCAGGAACGACAGGAGCAGCCGGGCCGGCGACGCCTCGCCCTGGAGCTGCCGAAGCGCGCCCGCGACCTCCGCCGGCAGCTGCGGCAGCTCGCTTACGATCGCCCGGCGATGGTCGCGCAGCAGCTCGAGCCGATGCGCCAGCACGACGTCGAGATCGGGGGCCGCCGGCGCGGGTGCTGCCGCATCGGCCTCGCCCGCCGGCGCGGCCGCCGCGGCCGGATCGGGCGCCGCCTGCACGACGGTCAGGAGCAAAAGAAAAAAGACGGCAAGCCGCGACAGCGGCGCCGCGATGCCGCGAGGCGGCCGTGGCCTGAGCATCATGCTGGCCCCTTGGGCGGAGAAGAGCCCTGGTGCCTTGCCTAGGCGAGAACGGCTGCCCGGTCCAGGTCGACGATGCGGGCGGGGCGACGGCACTCTCGGTCGGGGCTTCACCTCGGCACCGGTTCTGCTATTCAGGGAGCATCGCGGAAGGAAACGCCGGCAGCGTCGCCGGCTCGACGATTGCCAAGCGATGACGAAGCACTTTCTGGACCTCGACCGGATCGAGGGGGGCGACCTCCGGAGGATCGTCGAGACGGCCAAGGCGTTCAAGGGCGGGTCGCCCGAGCGCCCGATGGCCGGCAAGACGCTGGCCATGATCTTCGACAAGCCCTCGACCCGCACCCGCGTCTCGTTCGAGGTGGCGGTGAAGCAGCTCGGCGGCGACGCGGTCGTGCTCAGCACCCGCGACATGCAGCTCGGGCGGGGCGAGACGATCGCCGACACGGCGAGGGTGCTCTCCCGCTACGTCGATGCCATCATGCTGAGGACCGACGCCCACCGGAAGCTGCTGGAGCTGGCCGAGCACGCGACGGTGCCGGTCATCAACGGCCTGACCGACGGCTCGCACCCCTGCCAGATCATGGCCGACGTGCTGACCATCGAGGAGCACAAGGGGCCGATCCGCGACCTGACCCTCGCCTGGTCGGGCGATGCCAACAATGTCACGGCCTCGCTGGTCCATGCCGCGGTCCGCTTCGACTTCCGCCTCAACATCGCCTGCCCGCCGCAGCTGGCGCCCGGACCCGACCTCCTGGCCTGGGCGGCCGAGCGGCAGGGCCGGGTCAGCGTGACCAGCGATCCCGTCGCGGCCGTGACCGGCGCCGACGCCGTCTTCGCCGACACCTGGGTGTCGATGGGGGACGGCGACATCGAGCGGCGTCACCGTCTGCTAGAGCCCTATCGGGTCGACGCGCGCCTGATGGGCCGGGCCCGGCCGGGCGCCATCTTCCTGCACTGCCTGCCGGCCCATCGCGGCGACGAGGTGACGGCCGAGGTCATCGACGGGCCGCAGTCCGTCGTGCTCGACGAGGCCGAGAACCGGCTGCACGCGCAGAAGGCTATTCTCGCCTGGTGCGTCGCCGGCTAAGCTCGAGCTCGATGAGCGCTTACCTGCCTGCCAGCGACGTCCTGCGGCCGTTTCAGCTCGAGCGCTCGCAGATCCGCGGACGGTTCGTCCGGCTCGGCCGGACGATCGACTATGTGCTGGAGGCGCACGCCTACCCCGATCCGGTGGGTCGCCTGCTGGGCGAGCTTCTGGTGCTCGCCGGCGGGCTCGCCGGCGGCCTCAAGTTCGATGGCCGGTTCAGCCTGCAGATCCGGGGCAAGGGTCCGGTGAGCCTGATGGTCGCCGATTGCACGAACGAGGGCGCCATGCGCGGCTACGCCAGCTTCGACGCCGACGCGCTGGCCAGCGCCGAGACCGCCGACACGCAGAGCCTGGTCGGCGGCGGGCTGCTGGCGCTGACCGTCGACCAGAGCGGCTCCGGCGGCGAGATCTACCAGGGCATCGTCGAGCTCGACGGGGCGACGCTCGCCGAGTCGATGCTGGGCTATTTCCAGCGCTCCGAGCAGGTTCGGACCGGCATCAAGGTGGCCCTCGGCCGCGACGACGCCACGGGCGCCTGGCAGGGCGGTGCCATCATCCTCCAGGCGCTGCCCGGCACGGCGCCCGAGGACGGCACCGATCCCGACGAGGCGTGGCGGGAGGCCATGATCCTGCTGAGCTCGGCCCAGGACGAGGAGCTGGCCGACCCGGCTCTGGCACCGGACACCGTGCTCTACCGGCTCTTCCACGAGACCGGCGTGCGGGTCTTCGACGCGCTGCGCCTGGCGCCGGGCTGCAGCTGCGACGAGGATCGGGTGACCGCCATGCTCGATCGCTTCCCGCTCGACGACCTCCTGGAGATGCGCCTGCCGGACGGCAGCGTGGAGGTCACCTGCCAGTTCTGCTCGTCCCTCTACCGTTTCGATCCCGGACGCATCGCCCGGATGCTGGAGAGCCGTCGGCACTGACATGCGCATCATGCCCGCCCTGGCCGCCCTTCTGGGCGGCGCCCTCCTGCTCGCGGCCTGCGGCGGCACCGAGCCGCCCGAGCGGGTCCAGGCCTACACCAAGGAGCCGCCGGTCCGTCTCACGGTCAACGTGGTCGAGGTCGAGAACCGCAATCCGCCCTTGCCCCAGGCCAATTTCATCGACGAGCGCCGCAGCCGGGAGCTGGCCGATCAGGCGACGACCTTCCTGAAGGCGCAGCTTCAGGCCGCCGGCGGGAGCGGCTCGGCCCGGGCGACGATCGAGCAGGCGAGCGTGCTCGAGCGGCTCATCCCCGGCCGCTCGGGCGGCTTCGGCGCCCTGGTGACGGGCGAGCAGACCTACAGTCTCGACGCCAATCTCCGGGTCCGCGTGATCATCCTCGACGCCAGCGGGGCGGACAAGGGCTGGGCCGACGCCGGCGTCGTCCTGTCCCGCTCGCTCAGGGCCGGGACCTCGGTGGTCGCGCGTGACACCGCCGCCCGCCAGCTCGAGGCCGACCTCGTGGCCCAGCTCGACAAGACGCTGAAGCAGTCCATCGCCGACAATCTGGGCAGCTACATCGCTCCCTGACCGCCGGTGCGGCACCTTCTCGACCAGCGACGCTCGGCGCCCCTGCCGCGCGGGACGCTCGCTCGGCGCATCGCCGCGATGCGGTTGTGCAACACTGCTCCATCCGTCCGCCCCAAGGCTCGCATTGATCGTGCGCCCGCTCCGCATGGGGGGCACAAAGGGGCATGGTCCGGCACCACAACGCCGAGACGAGAGACCACAAGACTGTTGCCGCAAGGGGATTGCGATATGAAGAGCCTCGCCATCATCACCGGTGCCGCCATGGCGCTCGTCTCGGCATCGGCGCTCGCCGCGGGCGGCGACAGCACGGGCTGCGGCCTCGGCACGACGCTGTTCGACGGTCAGACGGGTGCCGTACCCCAGATCCTGGCGGTGACGACCAACGGCACCTCGGGCAACCAGACCTTCGGCATCTCGACCGGCACTCTGGGCTGCGTCCGGGACGGCACGGTCAAGCCGGCATCCAAGGTCGCCATGTTCATGGGTTCCAACATGAACAAGCTCGCCCTCGACATGTCACGCGGCCAGGGCGAGTCCCTGAGCACGCTGGCCCAGATGATGGGCGTGAAGGAGGCCGACCGCGAGCGCTTCTACAGCGTCGCCCAGGCCAATGTGGACACCATCTTCCCGAGCACGACGACGACCGCCGGGCAGGCCCTGGCGGCGCTCGACGAGTCGCTGGCCAAGGACCCGCAGCTCCGCCGCTACGTCCTGGTCTGATCACCGCCCAGGCCGCTTGACCGGGTCGGCGCCTTCCCGGCCGACCCGCGCGAGCGAGGGGAGCCATGGTTCGTGGGGCGCTGCGGGCGGCGGCGATTCTCGTCGTGCTCGTATCCCATCAGGCTGGGGCGGCCGATCTCGAGGCGCTGCGCGCCCAGGCCCGCGCGGCGGGTCTGGCGAGCGACCCGCAATGGCTGGCCCTGCTGCACTACCATAGCCGGCTGGGGCCGCGGCCGCCGCGCAGCCTGATCGACGATCCGGCTTTCTTTCTGGCGCCGACGGGCGCCGTCGATCCCGCGGCCGAGCTCGACGCGACGCTCCTGGCCTTCGCCGGGCCGGCGCCCCGTGCCGGTGGCGACGATGATCCACGCTGCCTCTGGCCCGCCCGCTGGCGCTGGCTGAGCAGCCGGCTTCCCCTCGCCCGGGGAGAGAACGGGCAGCCCGCCTGCCCTGCGCTCGAGGCCTGGCTCGCGGCCATCGATCCCGGATCGGCGACGCTCGTCTTTCCCGCCGCCTATCTGAACAACCCCTCCTCGATGTTCGGGCACACCTTCCTGAGGATCGATCCACCGCGGCAGGAGGGAGCGACGCCGCTCGCCTCCTATGCGGTCAACTATGGTGCCGTGACCGGCAGCGACGGCGGCGTGCTTTTTGCGGTGCGTGGGCTGACCGGCGGCTACAAGGGCTACTACTCGATCCAGCCCTACTACGTGTCGGTGCGGACCTACAGCGATCTCGAGAGCCGCGACATCTGGGAATACGAGCTGTCGCTGGACTCCGGGCGAGGTCGATCTTCTCGTCCGCAACGTCTGGGAGCTGCGCGGCCGCTGGTCCGACTACTACTTCCTCAAGGAAAACTGCTCCTTCATGCTCCTGTCGCTCCTCGACGTGGCGCGGCCCAGCCTGCAGCTCGACCAGGGCTTCGATCTCTACGCGATGCCGAACGACACGGTCCGCCGCGTCCTGGAGGGCGGGGACATCCTGCGCCGGGCCGTCTTCCGCCCGTCGGCCCGCACGCGGATCAACTCGCTCAGACGAAGCCTGCCGGCGCCGGAGCAGAGCCTGGCGCTCGCTCTCGGGGGCGGCCTGCGCCGGCCCGATGAGCCGCTGCTGCAGGGGGCTGGACCCCGAGCGCCGGGCGCGCGTGATCGAGCTCGCTCAGGATTTTCTGGAATACCAGCTCGATACCGGGCATTGGCCGCGCGAGGTGGTGGCCCCTCGGGCCCTGGCCCTCATCCGCGCCCGGGGCCAGATCGCCGACGTGGCGCCGCCTCCCGACCCGCCGGCGCCGGCCGTGCGGCCCGACCGTGGCCATCTCCCGGCCAGGGCGATGCCGGCGGTCGGGATGACCGGGCCCAGACCGTTCGCCAGCCTGGAGCTTCGGCCGGCGCTCCACGGCTTCCTCGACCCGTCCGGGGGCTATCTGCCGGGCGCCAGCATCGAGCTCCTCGACGGCGAGCTTCGCTACTATCCGTCGCACGGCCTCTCGCTCGAGCGCTTCGACGCTGTCCGGATCGAATCGTTGACGCCGGTCGACCGCCTCTTCCGGCCGTTGTCCTGGCGGATCGACGTCGGCGCCGAGCGCTGGCGGGAGCGTGGCGACAGCGGCGGCGAGCTGGTGGGCGGCGCCGGCGGTGGCGCCGGCTATGCCCTGGCCCCCCGGGATGGGCTTCTCGTGTCGGCGATGCTCGGCGGGCAGCTGCTCACCGACAGGAGCTGGCCGCACGGCCGGCTCCTCGGCGTCGGGCCGACGCTGGACGTCGTCTGGTCGCCCACGGCGAGCTGGACGATCACGCTGGGCGGCGAGCTCGAGGCGGTCCTCGGCGACGGCGTCGACGGCCGCTACGGCCTGAGCTTGGGCCAGAGCCTCGCCATCAGCCGCAATCTGGCGCTCCGCCTCGATGCCGCCCTCGAGAATGACGGCGGCGATGTCTATCCCGAATGGCGGGCCGGGCTCGCCTGGTACTTCTGATGCGTCGGCGCGCCCTGCTTACGCTCGCTGCGGGCGCTCTCCTCGGCGGCTGCGACGGCCTTCTTTTCTATCCCTGGCGCCAGCTGCCCCTCGAGCCCGGCCAGCTCGGGCTGGCCTACCGCGACCTGTCGTTCACCACCGAGGATGGCGTCCGGCTGCAGGGCTGGTTCCTGCCGAGCCGCGGCCCATCGCGCGGCACCGTGCTCTTCTTTCACGGCAATGCCCAGAACATCGGCGCCCACCTGCCCAACGTCGCATGGCTGCCCGAGAAAGGCTTCTCGGTCCTGCTCTTCGACTATCGGGGCTTCGGAGGCTCGCAGGGAACGCCGTCGCTGGAAGGCGTCGGCAAGGACGCCGAGGCCGCGATGCGCCTCGTCCTCAAGCTCGACGGTGTCGATCCGGAGCGCGTGGTCATCTTCGGCCAGAGCCTCGGCGGCTCGATCGCGATCAGCGCGCTCGCCCGCTTTCCCGAGAAGCAGCGTTTCAGGGGCCTGGCCGTCGAGGGCGCCCTCGCCAGCTATCGCCAGGTCGCGCGCGAGAAGCTGGCCTCGGCATGGCTGACCTGGCCCTTCCAGGTGCCCCTCTCCTGGACCATCAGCGACAGCCCCCGCCCGGTCGAGGACATCGCCCGCCTCGCCCCTCTCCCGGTGCTGATCATCGAGGACGGGGCCGACCTCGTCATCCCCCACGGCCAGGCGAGCGAGCTCTATGCGGCCGCCCGGCCGCCCAAGACCTTCTGGACCGTGCCGGGAGCTGGCCACATCCAGGCCCTCCTCGACGTCGCCAACCGCGAGCGCCTCGTCGCCTGGTTCGACGACTGCGCGCTCGCGGGCGCCTGTGCCGCAAAGGCCGGTGCCGAAAGCTGATGGAGCCGCTCGGGCCGGCGGTTTCCCGCCGGGGGGCGTGGCCTCGAGGCGCTCGGGATGGTGGCGGCGACGCCGGGCCACCTCGAACCGGCAGCCCGCTATCGGCACGGCCCCTCCTAAGGTGTATCGCCTTTCGACGATCCCCCTCCGCCTCCGGCCGGCTCGGCTGGGTTCCGGGAGGCTGCCCGGGCCCGTCGGCTGTCTCGGGGCCTTTCGCCGAATGAGCGTGAGGCCCCTGCGCCCGACCCCCGGGGCCGCTCCGCCACGACGAGCAGTCGTCGGCGGTCAGATTGGCTACATCCAATGATCGCGAGGGCTCCACCTCCGCGCCCTCGTCCATCGCCAGCTTCTTCTTGTAGAATGAATAAAGTGAGGAAACCTGCTCGGGTGATCTCACAGGGCAGCCGTTACGCCATCACCAGGAGGTGAGCGGCGGGGTCGGTAACTCAGAAGCGGCGTGACGGGCCACAATGACTTCCGCCGTCCCCTATGGGAGAGAACGGGAATGACGATCCTGAAGACGCTGATGGTCGCGACTGCGGCCCTTGCCTTCTCCGCGGCGGCTGCCATGGCTGGCGGCAACGGCGGCAACTACAACGGCAACGGGAACGGCAACGGCAACATAGGCAGTCATAACGGCAACGGCAACGGCAACTGGCAACGACGGCAGCGGTAACGGTAACTTCAACGGCAACTTGAACTACGGCAGGCATAACGGCAACGACAACGGCAACTACAACGACGGCTACTTTAACGGGAACTACAACGGCAATCTCAACTATGGCAGCTACAACGGCAATCTGAACGGCAACGACAACTACGGCAGCGGTAACGGTAACTTCAACGGCAACGTCAACGACTAGTCGCTCGCTATCGAGCCTAGTTGCCGTGTAGCGGCGGTGACCGCCGCTACTTTCGACGGCGAGGCGTCCATCCCCAGCGGCCCGCCGCTGGGGACGGCGTCCCTCGGGCCACCAATGGAGCAAAATAAATGATGATCAGGTGCACATTGTTGCCGGCGGCGACCGCTGCTTCGATCGCCCTCCTGCTCGGAGGCTCCGCTCTGGCGGGGTCGGCCCCGTCGTCCTTCGCCAACGGCGGCTTGGCCAATGGCAGTGTGGGCTACAACAACACCGGCACCGGCAATGTCGGCAACAACAATTCCGGCACCGGCAACGTCGGCAACGGCAATGGTGGCATCGGCAACGTGGGCAATGGCAACGGCGTTTCCAACGCGGACTCGACCAGCGGCAACCACAATATCGGCAACGGCAACGGCAGCTACAACACCGGCTCGAACGACGGCAACAACAATATCGGGAACTTCAACGGGAGCGGGAACGGCGGCAGCAATAATGGTAATAACAATTGGGGCAGCTTCAACGGCAACTTCAACGGCGTAGGAAGTGTCGGTACAACCAACGGTAACTACAATGGCAACAACAATTTTGGGAGCGGGAACGGCAATCGCAACGGCAGTTATGACACTGGCACCTACAATGGTAACTATAATGGCAACAACAATTGGGGCGGCGGCAACGGTAACGATAATGGCAACAACAACTAGTTTCGGCGGTAACTTCAATTCCTGACGCGGCCAGGAGCCCCTGCCGACCTCGGCAGCGTGGCATCTCCCGTGCAGGGCAAAGGAACGGGCCATGAAACTGCAGAATCTCTTGCTGCTCTCGACCGCCGGCTTGGCCGTCGCGAGCGTGACGGTCCTGGCCGGGCCTCTGGGGCCCGCTCTCGCCCCGCACGAGCCCAGCGTCGCCCAGCCGTGGACGCTCGTCGCCAACCCCTCCGACGAGAACGGGCTGGCCCGGCTCTTCGAGCTCTTCGGGCTGCAGACCCACCAGCCCGAAGGCTCCGACAGGGGAGGAGCCGGCTACGGGAGCGGCAATGTCGGCACCGGCAATACGGGCCTGGGCAACGTCGGCACCGGCAACACGGGCGTCGGCAATGTCGGCAACAACAACACCGGCAACGGCAATGTGGGCAGCGGCCACACCGGCAACGGCAATGTGGGCAGCGGCCACACCGGCAACGACACTGTCGGCGACGCCGGAAGCGGCAACAACAACGGCAACAACAACTCCGGCAACAACAACGGCAACAACAACTCCGGCAACAACAACGGCAACGGCAACTCGACGAGCGGCAACGGCAACGGCAACTCGACGAGCGGCAACGGCAACGGCAGCTCGACGAGCGGCAACGGCTCCGGTGCAAGTGCCAGCGGGAACGGGAACGGGAACGGAAACGGCAATAGCGGCAACGGGAACGGGAACGGCAACGGGAACGGGAACGGGAACGGACGCTAGGACCAGGGCTCGCGGGCGGAGCGCCGGCTTGGCCGTGGAGAGGAGATCATTGGCGATGCCCGCCTTTTTCCTGAGCATCGGTCTGCCCCATCGGCCAGCCCGCTCCCGCCGATCTTGCTCGGCCGAGCTGCCTTCTCGACGGGGCACCGCCCTGCGCCGGCTGACCTCCGTGGCATCGGGCCTCATTGTCCTGTGCTTGGCCGCCTGCGCGTCCGGGCCGCCACGGCCGACACATGCGCAGCGGGATCTCGCCGCCTACGAGACGCTTCCGAGCTATCGCGCCTTCGCCGCGGCGGGACAGACGTTGACCGGCAAGTACTATATCGATGGCTGGAGCAAGGCGGCATCCTCGATCGATGGTGCCGCCAATGAGGCCGTCAGCGTGTGCGCCAAGCAGCAGGCGCGCACGAAGCTGCCGCCCTGCGGCCTCTACGCGATCGGCAACATCGTCGTGGCCAACGCCAGCCCGGCCGAGATCGAGCGCGCCAAGTGCATCTATATCCTCAATCCGACAGCGAAGTCGTTGGACGATCCCTTCGCCGCGCTGTGCGCTGCGGCGCAAACGATGAAGATGACCTTGCCCGGCGAGGGGGGCCTGCCAGGGGGTGGCTCCGTCCTGATGACGCAGCTCGCGACCCCCGGGGATGCTTCTGGAGGCCGGGTCGTCCTCGCCGACCTCTCGGGCTCGGCCGGCACGTCCGACGCCAGCGCGGAACTTCTGACGGCAGAAGCTATCAGGGACCAGCTCGCGGGCAACACGCTGGCGATTCCCGGAACAGCTTACATCTATCTCGACGAGAATGGGACCGCTGTGCGGCGCACGGGTGAGACGACCATTGGGTCGGGCCGCGGCTTCTGGCGAGTCAATTCAGAGGGTTACTTCTGCGCCCGGTGGCCGAAAATCGAGCATGGTCGCGAGGTCTGCCGCCCGATCGTGCCAAAGGATGACACCTACGAGATCGGCGATCTCCCCGTGGCATTGGTCAGAGGAAATGCGTTCGGCCTATAGGCCGATTTCGTTCTCCACCGGCTGCCCTGGGAGAAAAGGGTGGCCGTTGGCCGCGGCCGGGCTATCCAGCACCGCGAGGAGGAGGGCCGCCTGGGTGCGGTTGGCGGCACCGAGCTTGCGCATCACCTGGCGGATATACACCTTCACGGTCGATTCCTGGAGACCCAGCTCGCGGGCGATGACTTTGTTGGATTGGCCCAGCCGCAGATGCTCGGCCACGGCCCGCTCTCGGCTGGTCCAGCTGGGCGGTGCGCGCCTCGCGACCGGAGCCGCGCGGGTGGCGATCGTCTCGGCCGCCAGGGCCGGCACGCTCGGCGGAAAATACATGCCGCCCGCCAGCACCAGCTCGAGCGCGCCCACCGCGACCTCCGGCTGCGACGAGGTCGGAAGGAACCCCTGCACGCCGGCCTTGAAGGCCCGAACGACCTCGTCCGGCTGGTCGTGGTCCGAAACCACGACGAGCGGCGTCCCGGACAGGATCTCGCGGAGCGCGGCGATTTCCCTCGCGACCATCGAATCGACGAAGGACAGCCCGCCCAGATTGAGGATCGCCAGTCTGCAGGAGTCGGCCGCATCCTCGTTTCGAAGCTCGTCTGGTGCCCCGACCGCCACCACCACGGCGGTCCGGTCCAACGCCTTCAAAAGCCTGACGGCGGCGACGCGGCGCAGTGGCAGCGCATCGATCACGATGTAGCGCGACTTGAGAGACCTTTTTCCCGCTTGGCCCGTCATTGTCGTTGCCCAATCTGCCTCGTAGGGGGAGCAACGCCGTTCCGACCCTGCGCTGCCGCAAGCCGAGACGCACGCCCTGCCCTCCCTCGCGCCATACACAAGCCTTGCCTCCCTCGGCCTGGTCAGCGTAGCGAGAGTCGTCTTTGCGACATTTCACGCGTTGGCTGAAGGCCTAGCATGTCTCCCTCTCCATATGAGGCCTTGCCGTTCACTGACGATAAGCCTACGCGACTGGGCATCCTGCCCTTGGTTCATCTCTGAGTAAAGCCCGTCGGAAGGGCGGTCAGCATGCCCGATGGTGGCCTGCTCTCGCGTTGCGGGATGAACGGCAGTCCCAGCCGCGACATCGAGGGCGGGAAGCATAGGACGCTGCTCGTGGGCCGACATTCCGTGCTAACGCCTAACGAGAATTGTCCGCGCCGGGGTCAGAATGCGAGGAGAATATAAGTTGCGATTCTACTTACCATGATACGGCCGCGCGTTTCGAGATTTTCCGCTCCAGCGCTCGCCCTACGAAGGACCCGGTCGGCCAGAGGTAACGACAACGGGCGGAACCAGCCGGCTTTTGACCTCGCGGGGCGGCCGGGGCCTCACGCCTGAGGCGGGCGTGATCTTCAGGCGCTCGAGATGGTGGCGGCGGCGCTGGACCACCTCGAAGCGGTAGCCCGCGACCAGGACGGCCTCGCCCTCGTCGGGGATGCGGCGGGCGACGTGCATCAGGAGGCCGGCCACCGTCGCCACCTCCTCGTCGGGCAGGCGCCAGTCGAAGCGGCGGTTGAGGTCGCGCACCGCCACCCGTCCGTCGACGATCGCCGCCCCGTCGTCGAGGGTCTCGATGCCGCTCACCTCGACATCCTTCTCGTCGGCGATGTCGCCCACGATCTCCTCGATGATGTCCTCGAGCGTCACGAGGCCCATCAGCGTGCCGTACTCGTCGACGACGAGGGCCAGATGCGAGCGCTTCTGCCGGAACGCCAGGAGCTGCTGGTAGAGCGAGGTCGTGTCGGGAACGAACCAGGGCTCGCTGAGGAGGGTGCGCAGATCCACGCCCAGCGGCAACCGGCCCTCGTCGTCGACCAGGGCCAGGAGATCCTTGGCGTGCAGGAAGCCGATGACGTGGTCGGGCTCGCCGGACCAGACCGGGAAGCGCGTATAGGGGCTGGTCCGGACCTGGCGGACGACCTCGGTCAGGGGCAGGTCGGCGTCGATCGTCACCATGCTCGAGCGGTGGGTCATGATCAGCCCGACCTCCACCTCCTGGAGATCGAGGACGGCGCCCAGCATGTCGCGCTCGAGCTTCTTTATGCTGCCCTCGGCCGTGTAGACGGCGAGGGCACCGCGCAGTCGGTCGGCGACCGGCACGAGGCTGCCGCCCTCGAGCGAGGTCCCGAACAGGCGCAGGGCCCCGTTGACGACCAGCCGGACGGCGACCGTCACCGGATGCAGCACAAGGACCAGGACGCGGGCCCCCGGCGCCACGAGCATCGCCATCCTGTCGGCATGGCGGATCGCGTAGGTCTTGGGCAGCACCTCGCCGAAGACGACGACGAGAACCGTCATCAGCAGCGTGGCGTAGGCGACGCCGGCATCGCCGGTGAGGCGGATCAGCGCCTCGGTAGCCAGCGACGCGGCGAGGATGTTGACGACGTTGTTGCCGATCAGGAGGGCCCCGATCAGCCGCTCCTTGTCGTCGATCAGGCGCTTGACCAGACCGGCCCGCCGGTCGCCTTCGCCGGCGAGATGGTAGATGCGCTCGCGCGAGACCGCGGTCATGGCCGTCTCGGTGCCGGACGCCAGCGCCGAGAGCAGGAGCAGGACGACGATGGCGACGAGCGAGGGCAGGATCTCGAGCATGGAACCCGTCAGAAGGTCATGAGCCGGCGAAGGCCGGCCCGGCAGGGCGGCAGGTGCAAATTCGGGCCGGCGTCGCCCCGAGGGGCTCAGGCATCGGCGGCCAGAACCTCGCGCAGCACGCTCACGGGCACATCGTCGCGCAGGAGCGCCCGGCCGATGCCGGCGCTGAGCACGAAGGTCAGGCGGTCGCCCTGGGCCTTCTTGTCGCGGCGCATCACCTCGATGGCGTCGTCCACGGCGAAGCCCTCGTTGCGGACGGCGCGGGCCGCCGCGGGGAGGCCCGCCGCCTCGAGATGCCGGGTCGCCCGCAGAGCGTCGGCAGGGGGGCAGAGGCCGAGACGGACCGAGAGGTCGAAGGCCCGCGCCATGCCGAGCGCCACCGCCTCGCCGTGGAGGAGTCCTTCGCCGTAGCCGGAGAGCGTCTCGTAGGCGTGCGCGAACGTGTGGCCGAAATTGAGGAGCGCCCGCCTACCCGATGTCTCGCGCTCGTCCTCGCCGACGATCCGGGCCTTTGATCAGGACGCTCCGGCGGATCGCCTCCTGCTGCAGCTGGGCATCGCCCTCGAGCAGCCGCGCGGCCGCGCCCTCGAGCCAGTCGAAGAGGGCCGGGTCGAGGATCAGTGCGTGCTTGACGAGCTCGGCGTAGCCGGCCCTGAGCTCGCGCGCCGGCAGGGTCTCCAGGGTAGCCGTGTCGATCAGGACCAGCCTCGGCTGGTGGAAGGCGCCGATCAGGTTCTTGCCGAGCCGGCTGTTGACCCCGGTCTTGCCGCCGACCGAGCTGTCGACCTGGGCCAGCAGCGTCGTCGGGATCTGCACGAGGTCGAGGCCGCGCAACAGGATCGCCGCCGCGAAGCCGGCGAGGTCGCCGACCACACCGCCGCCGAGGGCGACGACCGCCGTCCGCCGGTCGATGCCCTGGGCCAGGATCTCCTCGACCAGCGACTGGAGCCGACCGAGGCTCTTGCTCGCCTCGCCGGGCGGGACGGTTATCGTCAGGAGTTGGACATCCGTCCTGGCGAGGGCGGCCCTGAGCCGGCCGGGATGGCCGGTGGCCTCGAGATGCTCGTCGGTCACGAGCACCGCTCGGCGCCCGCGCAGCCGGGGCCCGAGCAGCTCGTCGGCCCGGTCGAGGAGGCCCTGGCCGATCAGGATGTCGTAGCCGCGCTCGCCCAGGGCGACCGGCAGCGTGGCCATGCCCGATGTCGTGCTCATGCGAGCGCGTCCGCCGGCCGCAGGACCTCCGCCAGCTCCCGGGCCAGGGCATCGGGCGGCAGGCTGCTGCTGTCGATCACGTGGTCGGCTTCCGCATAGACCGGATGGCGCTCCTCCATCAGGCGCTCGAGCACATGCCTCGGCTCGTCCTCGGCCAGGAGCGGCCGCGAGGCGCGGCGTCGCGCCGTCCGCGCCACCAGCGTGTCGAGCCCGGCGCGCAGCCAGACCGTGGTCGCGCGCTGCTTGGCCAGCGCTCGCGTCGCGGGGTCCATGAAGGCGCCACCGCCGAAGGCGAGGACGCGCGGCTCTTCCGCCAGCAGCCGGGCGATCACGCGCCGCTCGAGGTCGCGGAAGGCGGATTCGCCATAGGTCTCGAAGATGGCGGTGATGCTCATGGCGGCGGCTGCCACGATCTCGTCGTCGACATCGGCGAACGGTGCTTCGAGAATCTTCGCGAGCCGCCGGCCGACCGAGGTCTTCCCGGCGCCCATGAGCCCGACGAGCACGATGGAGCGGCCGAGGCCGGGGGCAGGCTTGCCCGTCGGGGCGTCTGCCGCCGTGGTCCCCGCTCCGCCGCTCATCGCGCCCCGCCTCTCTACCCTGGAGATTGAAAACCCGCGCCCGGGTCGATATAAAGCGGCCCGGCCCCGGCGAGGCAACCCTCATCGACCGCGGCGCTCGCGAGGCCTGTCGGCCGGCCCGACCGGCCCCCGGCCTCGAACGACGACAGGATAGCGCGAGGCATGTCGTTCCGCGGAGCTTTTCTGGTGGCCCTCCTCGTCGTTGTTCTGGGCGGGGTGATCTTCCTGATGACCTGGGACATCCCGGCACCGACGAAGCAGGTCGAGGTGCAGATTCCCGACGATCGGCTGCCGCGATGACCGGCCGCCGCCGGGCGCCTCTGGCCCTGGCGATCCTTCTGGCGCTGACCTCGACCGCCCTGGCCCAGCAGGCGCCGCGCGCCCTCTTCCCCGGCGCCCTGCCGGAGACGCCGCCCGTGGAGGCGCCGGCAGCCCCGGGGATCGCCGTCCAGCCTCTGGCGGCGCCGGGACCCGGGGAGATCAGCGGATTGCCCTCGGACGACCCGATCGGCGCCGAGAGCTGGCAGGGCGTGGCGCCGGCGGTCGTCGAGCAGCTCCTGCACGACATGCCGCGGCCGGACGTCTTCACCGCTCCGCTGCGGTTCCAGGCGCGGCTGCTTCTGGCGCCGGGCACGGCCACCCTCGGCGGGGCGGACTTTCTCGCCACCCGCATCGAGGGCCTCCTCGCCCTCGGCTATGCCCACGACGCCCAGGCCCTGATCGGGCGCGTGCCGAGCCCCTCCATGACGCCGTCGCTCCAGGAGGCGTCGGTCGAGGCGCCGCTCCTGGCCGGGGACGTGGCGGCCGGCTGCGACGCGGTCCAGGGACAGGACGCCTCCTCGTCTTTCGGCGTCGAGTTCGCGGATCGCCTGCGCGGTGCTGCAGGGTCATCCCGAGCAGGCGGGCGTGATGCTGAGCGCCGCCCAGGACGCCGACACGCGGCTCGACCCCGACCTCGTCCTGGTGGCGCGGGCTCTGGCCGACGGGTCGCCCGCCCCGCTGCCCAGCGACGAAGGCTCGCCGCTGGTCCGGGCGCTGCTGGGCAGAGCCAAGGTCGCTGTCACGCCGGCCGCGCTGGCCTCGGCGTCGCCGGAGGTCCTGTCCGTGCTGGCCTCGAACCCGACGCTTCCGGCGGAGACCCGGATCGCTGCCGCCGAGGGGGCCGCAACGGGCGGAGCGCTTTCCGTCGAAGGGCTCCGGAAGGTCTATCTTGAGGCGGGCAAGCTCACCGGCAGCGGGCCGGCGACCCTGCGCGCCCGCCTCTATCGTGCCGTTGCCGCCGCGCACGAGCCGATGGACCAGCAGGCCCGCTTGCTGGCCGCCTGGCAGGCGACCGCGAGCGGCCCGCTCAGGGTGGTCTGGGGCCGGGCGCTGGGCGAGGCGGCGGACGCGCTCGCGCCGGATCCAACGGTCGCGGCCGCCGCCGAGGCCGCGATCCCGGCCCTGCTGCTCGACGGCCGTCCGCAAAAGGCCGGCCGCTGGGCGAGGCTGCTGGCCCTTCCCGGGGAGCAGGACAAGGAGGCCGCGGCCAAGCTCGGGATCCTTGAGGCGCTGGCGGGCGGCGACGCCTTGTCCGCCACGGCGCCGGACGGGCCGGCTCTCGCGGCCGCGATCCTGGACGGCATGGGCCTGTCCGTCCCCGCCTCGAGCTGGCTCGCCCTCGCGGCCCAGCCGGTGCCCGCGCGGGCGGAGGCCCAGGCTCCCGGCCTCGGCGCCTGGCGGGCGCTGACGACAGCGGCGGGAGAGCAGCGCGCCGGCCAGGCGGCGCTGGCGACGCTCCTGCTGCTCGGCCGTGGGACCGGCCCGCCGACGCCGCTCGTCGCCAATGGCGTGTTGCACGGCCTGCGCGACGCCGGGCTCCAGCGCGAGGCATCGATGCTCGCCGCCGGCTGGGCGGTGGCGGCCGGGCTCGGCGGCACGGGATGATCGACGCCTTCCTCGAGATGATGGTGGTCGAGCGGGGCGCCTCGCCGCACACGCTCGATGCCTACAGGCGCGACCTCGCGCGCTTCGCTGCCTTCGTCGCCGCCCGCGGCCGGGCGCCGCAGGACGCGCGGCCCGAGGACGTGCAGGGGTTCCTGCGGGCCCAGTCGATGGAGGGCCTCAAGGCCTCGACCATGGCGCGGCGGCTGGCGGCGATCCGCCACTATTTTCGTTTTCTCTTTCTCGAGGGGGCTCGGACCGACGATCCGACGACCCATATCGACACGCCCAGGCGCGAGCGCCCGTTGCCCAAGCTCCTGAGCGAGCCCGAGGTCCTGGCGCTGGTCGGGGCGGCGGAGCGGCAGGACGGCGCCGGGGCCATCCGTCTCCTGACCCTGCTCGAGCTGCTCTACGCGACCGGGCTGCGGGTCTCCGAGCTGGCGGCCCTGCCTCTCTCGGCCCTGGCGCCGGACCGGAGCCTGCTCCGCGTCCGCGGCAAGGGCGGCAAGGAGCGGATCGTGCCGATCGGAGGGCCGGCGCGGACGGCGCTCCAGGCCTGGCTCGGCGTCCGCGCCGGATGGCCGGCGAGCGCCCGGGCGGAGCGGTGGCTCTTCCCCTCGCGCAGCCGCAGGGGGCACCTGACCCGGCAGCGCGTGGCCCAGCTCCTGAAGGAGCTGGCGCTCGAGGCCGGGCTCGACCCGCGGCGTCTCTCGCCCCACGTGCTGCGTCACGCCTTCGCGACCCACCTTCTGGCGCACGGCGCCGATCTCCGCACGGTCCAGGCGATGCTCGGCCACGCCGACATTGCGACCACCCAGATCTACACCCATGTTCAGTCCGAGCGGCTGGCGCGGGTCGTCGAGCAGTTCCATCCACTTGCCGTGCCACCGGCCGCGGGCGAGCGCGACGCGGCCCCATCACCGTCCGAGTCGAGGGAGATCCAGGGATGAGCTTCAAGATCGTCGAGCAATGCACGCCGCGGCTCAACCGCTCCGAGCTGGCCGTGCCCGGCTCGAGCCCGCAGATGTTCGAGAAGGCGGCGGCATCCGAGGCCGACGTGATCTTCCTCGACCTCGAGGACGCGGTGGCGCCCGACCAGAAGGAGCAGGCCCGGAAGAACGTGGTCCAGGCGATCAACGACATCGACTGGGGCAAGAAGGTCCTCTCGGTGCGCATCAACGGCCTCGATACCCACTACATGTACCGGGACGTGGTCGACGTGCTGGAGCAGACCGGCGAGCGGCTCGACCTCATCATGATCCCCAAGGTCGGCACCGCCGCGGACGTCTACGCCGTCGACATGCTGGTCACCCAGCTCGAGGCGGCCAAGGGCAGGAAGAAGAGAATCGGCTTCGAGCACATCATCGAGACGGCGCTCGGCATGGCCAACGTCAACGAGATCGCGGCCGCCTCGAAGCGCAACGAGTCGCTGCATTTCGGCGTCGCCGACTATGCCGCCAGCACCCGCGCCCGCACCACCCAGATCGGCGGCGTCAATCCCGACTACAGCGTCCTCACCGACAAGCTCGAGGACGGCTCGCGGCAGGTGCATTGGGGCGACATGTGGCACTACCCGATCTCGCGCATGGTCGTCGCCGCCCGCGCCAACGGCCTGCGGCCGATCGACGGCCCGTTCGGCGACTTCTCCGACCCCGAGGGCTATGTCGCCGCCTGCAACCGGGCGGCGGTGCTGGGCTGCGAGGGCAAGTGGGCGATCCACCCCAAGCAGATCCCGGTCGCCAACCAGGTCATGGGGCCGTCCGACGCCGAGGTCGACAAGGCCCGCCGTGTCCTGGCCGCCATGGAGCAGGCCCGGAAGGAGGGCAAGGGCGCCGTCTCGCTCGACGGGCGCCTGATCGACATCGCCTCGATCCGCCAGGCCGAGGCACTGGTCGCCAAGGCCGAGATGATCAAGAAGGGCTGATGCCGGGGCGGCGGGATTGCGCCGGGTCGATCTGTCCCGCCGCCGCGCTTCTTCTTTCTGGAACAAATAAAAAGAAGCCCGGGCCGCGACAAACGGTCATTCGAGTACAGTCGCCGGCGAGTGGATGTTGACATGAGGCGGCCGTTTGCGCCACAAGCGCCGCTCCTGACTTGCGGCCTCCGGCGAGGCGCATGGCGAGGCGAAACCAGGCCGATGATCGTCTGCTCCTGCAACGTCCTCTCCGACCGGCAGATCCGCGAGGCGCTGGTCAAGGCGCCCGCGCCGGTCCGCACGGTCGGTCAGGTCTATCGCTGCCTCGGCTGCCGGCCCCGTTGCGGCGGCTGCGCCCGCACCATGCGCGTCCTGCTCGAGCGCACGGTGACCGGCGAGGGTTACGGCGCGAGCGACGACCTTCCAGCCCCGGGCACCGGGCCCATCACGATCTCCGACTGAGCGCTCGAAGGCGACGCGCTGGCGTGGGCCGGCGAGCCGGGGCGCTGCCGGCGGACCGCCCGGCTGGACAGCTGAGCGCCACCGTTATATAGCTGAAGGTATAGCGATACCGCTTCGGTGTCGTGGGATGGCCCAGAGGGTCCGATGAAGGTGCTCCGCCTCGTCGCTGCTGCGGCCGTTCTGCTCTCCGGCCTTGCGGGCAGCGCAGGGTTGCAGGCGGACGAGGCGAAGCCCGGGCACGCGGCAGCGGCCATCCCTCCGAGCGCCAGCTTCGAGATCACCGGCGCGGTCCACGCCTCCCGAACCTACACGCCGGAGAGCCTGAAGGCCGAGCGGGCCACGACGGCGATCGTCTATTTCAACACCGGCGGCGGCGCCGTCAGCGCCAGCTTCCGGGGCGTGCTGCTCTGGACCCTGCTCGGTGAGGCCGGCATCGCCGCCGATCCGGCGATCAAGAACGACATCCTGCGGCGCACGGTCACCGTCACCGGCAGCGACGGCTATCGCATCGTCCTGTCGGGTGGAGAGCTCGCGCCGAACCTGGGCGCCGAGCCGGTGCTCGTCGCCTATGAGCGCGACGGAGCGCAGCTGGGCGCCAACGAAGGGTTCGCCCGGCTCATCGTCCCCGGCGACAAGACCGGTGGCCGCAACGTGTCGAGCATCGTCCGCATCGAGGTGCGATAGGAAAGGCCCGAGCTGCAGTGCGGAAACGATTCGAAGAGCCTCGGCGCGCCGGCCTCGGGAGCATCCCGCCGGACGGAACGCCGTGGCCTGGCATCTGGCCGAAGGCCGGGCCGACCTCTTCCTGTCCTATTGCAGCGGCGCCAAGGCCGTCGCTGCCGAGGTGCCGGGGCTGCAGGTGGTCGATCTGCCGGAGCCTTGCGGTCGGGGCCGACTATGGCCTCACGGTGTTGCGCGGCCCGCTCGGGCTTCGTGCACGTGGCGTCTCCATCGGAGCAGAGCTAGGGAGCGATCATGCGGATCAGCGCACGCAACGTGCTCAAGGGGAAGATCACCAGGATCACCAAGGGTGCCGTGACCAGCCACGTCAAGATCGATGTCGGCAATGGCGTGACCGTCACGGCCTCCATCACCAACGAGGCGGTCGATGAGCTCGAGCTCGCCGAGGGCGAGCAGGCCTATGCCGTCATCAAGGCCTCCGACCTCATGGTCGCAACGGATTGAATCATCGTTCCGCGCGAGTGTGGACACCCGCCATGACCGGCGGCGGCGCGTCTACGCATTGCCAAGGGCGCCCCGCCCGGCCTAGGTGAGGGCACGGCGCGGGACGGCGCCGGCATCACCACCGAGCAGCGAGGCGAGATTCGGACGATGAAGGGCGACGACAAGGTCATCGAGTATCTGAACCGCGGGCTGCGCCACGAGCTCACCGCGGTCAGCCAGTACTGGCTCCACTATCGCATGCTCGACAATTGGGGCCTGAAGGCGATGGCCAAGACCTGGCGCGGCGAGTTGATCGAGGAGATGCAGCACGCCGACCAGCTCATCGAGCGCATCATCTTCCTCGACGGCTTCCCCAACCTCCAGGTCCTCGACCCGCTGCGGATCGGCCAGGACGTCAAGGAGGTGCTGGACAGCGATCTCGCGGCCGAGGTCGACGCCCGCGCCCTCTACCAGGAGGCCGCCGGCTACTGCCACACGGCCAAGGACTACCCCTCGCGGGATCTCTTCGAGAAGCTGATGGCCGACGAGGAGCACCATATCGACTATCTGGAGACCCAGCTCGACCTCGTCGCCAAGATCGGCGTCCAGCTCTACACCCAGCACCAGATCGGCGAGGCTGGCGAGGACTGAGCAGGATACCGAGCCGAGCTCTGCCGGATGGTCTTCTGCGACCTTTCCAGGAGCACATACAGGCCGGTTAAGGAACCTCTGCAAAAGTCATCCTTCCGCGATCCTGGTACAATGCCTGCCGGGTGGAACGGCGCGCGAGGGTCGGGGGCGATGAAGCAGCTGACGCTGGCGACGGCGGGGTTCGAGCGTTACGGCAAGACGACGCGGCGGGCGGCGTTTCTGGCCGAGATGGAGCGGGTGGTGCCGTGGCCGGCGCTGTGCGCTTTGATCCTGCCGGTCCATCCGAAGGCGGGCCAGGGCCGGCCGCCCATCGGGGTGGAGCGGATGCTGCGCCTCTACTTCCTCCAGCAGTGGTTCGACTTGCGGACCCGGCGGTGGAGGAGGCGCTCTACGAGTAGCTGGCGATGCGCGCCTTTGCCGGGATCGACCTGGGCCGGGAGCCGGTGCCCGACGAGACCACGGTGTGCCGCTTCCGCCATCTGCTCGAGACGCACGATCTCGGCCGGGCGCTGTTCGACCTGGTGCAGCTTCATCTGGCGGCCGAGGGGCCGAAGGTGGCGACCGGCACGATCGTCGATGCGACGATCATCGGCGCCCCCTCCTCGACCAGGAACGCCGCCAGGGCCCGCGATCCCGAGATGCATCAGACCAAGAAAGGCAATCAATGGTACTTCGGGATGAAGGCGCATCTCGGGGTGGACAGCCGATCGAAGCCGATCCACGCGGTCGTGGCGACGCCGGCCAACGTCGCCGACAGCACGGTGCTGCCCGACCTGCTGCACGGCAAAGAGACGAAGGTGTGGGGCGACCAGGCCTATCGCGGCCAAAGGACGGTGATCAGGGAGCAGGCACCTGCGGCCAAGGACTTCATCAATCGCCGATATCGCCACCGTGGCGTCGTGGACGAGACTCTGCGGGCGAAGAACCGCACCAAGTCGAGGGTCCGGGCCAAGGTCGAGCACACCATCGGCGTCATCAAGCGGATGTTCGGCTTCACCAAGGTGCGCTATCGCGGCCTGGCGAAGAACGCTCATCGCCTCATCGTCACCTGCGCGCTCGCCAACCTCTTCATGGCGCGCCGGCATCTGCTGCGCCGCCAGGAGGCGTAGTGTGCCCGCAGCGGGCCGGCACTCCCCGCCGCCAGCCCAGCACGGCGCCAAACGGCGCGCCACCATCCGACCCCGCCGCCGGGCGAGGACCTCCCCGTCCTCCTCAGCCAACCAACAACCCCTTGTTCAGACGTTCCCTAACCGACACTTCAGGATCGAGGGCGCAGGCTCCGGGAGAGCCCGACCGAGCACCAGATGACCCGTCGACGACGGCCGAGATGGAAGCGCAACCAAGCGGCCGAGCACAAGGTGCAGGACCTGCGACGCCGGTTCGCCCGGCTGTTCGGCCGCTGCGATCGTGCCGCCCGGCTGCGCCGGCTGCGCCAGCGCGCTGTCGCGGTGGTGCCGATGGCTCTGATTGTTCTTGTTCCTGCGGGCGTGCTGATCTGGCACTCACCCTGGCCGCTGCTCACGACCCTCCGCCATATCGCCGCGGCCCCCAACTGCGCTGCCGCCCGAGCGATGGGCTTGGCACCGGCGCTCCGCGGCCAGCCCGGCTATTGGCCATGGCAAGACCGTGACAATGACGGGCGGGCCTGCGAGGCAGAGCCTGGGCCTCCGCGTCGGCCTTGGGTCGGGCGGCTCCGGCTCCTTCATCTCGGACGGACAGGCCTCTGACGCCACGCGTAGCTAGCCCGGATCATTCACCGGACTGCCTTGGATGCGCGAGCGGGACTGCTACGGGCATGGCGGGCCGTGGCGCCGGCGGGCGCGATGATCGGGGCTGGGGGTTTGCGGGGAAGGGCTCGGTCGGGGCACGCCGCCCTGTGACTCAGGGCGGCCTCGCGGCGCAAGCGGCGAGCAGTATGAGGCTGGCGCGGTAGGGACAGGCGGACGGCAGCGCCACCTTGATTCGGGTCGCCATCTCGGTGATCCGGCCGGCCACCTTGATCAGCGCCAAGCGGAGCGTGTCGAACTGGGCGTCGCGCCAGAACGACCGCTTCGGCGCCAGACCGCGCAGGGTGTGCGGGAGCCAATAGGCGGCGGTGTGCAGCACCAGCCGGAATTGGTTGGCGGTGGCTTTGGTGCAGGAGGTGCGGTCGGAGGCGAGGTGGCGCTTGTGCGCCTTGATCAGGTTCTCCGCCTGACCGCGGGCGCAGTAGACGTCCTCGTACAGCCAACGGGGCGCGCCGGCGAGGTTGGTGGCGATGAACCGGCTGTCGCTGCCCCGGTCCGACGCCTCCAGCCGGACGATGACCCGGCGCTCGACGCTCCAGGTCTTGGCGGCGTAGCGGAACTCGTCGTAGCGGCGGACCTTCTCGGCCTCGCCCTCGATCCGACGAAGGGCCGCCTCCTCGGCGAGGGCCGTCACACGGGCGAGCAGGACCTTGTTGCCGGCGAGGCCGAAGGCGTAGGCGACCCGGTTGCGCTCGCACCAGCTCATGGCCTCGTGGCGCCCGTAGTGGCTGTCGCCGCGGACCAGGATGTCGACACGGGGCCAGCGCCGGCGGATGGCGCCAATGACGTGACGCAGGACGAGCGCGACCTCGGCCCCGTCGGGGGTCTTGCCGGGCCGCAGAATCACCGCCACCGGCTTGCCCGTGGTCGCCTCGTAGACGTGGATCGGCAGGAAGCAGCGCTCGTCATGGTAGGTGTGGAAGAGGGAGAGCTGCTGCCGACCGTGGGCGGGATCGCAGGTATCGTCGATGTCGAGCACGATCCGGTTCGGCACCACGGTGAAGCTATCGCAGAACAGCTCGACCATGGCCGCCATCATCCGCTTGAGCGCGATGGCGCCGGGCAAGTTCTCCAGCCGACACATGGTCGGCTGCGAGCACAGATCGTCGCCGCTCTCGGGCAGCCGCCCGACCGCCATCTTGAACGCCGGGTCGAGGCGCAGCGCGTCGCAGTCGTTCGCGTCCGGATAGCCGGCCGCGATCAGCAGCATCCGGAAGCGGATCATGTCGGTGAGCGTGTGCCGCACCCGCTCCGGCGACCGCGGGTCGGTGAGGCAGCGCGCCAAGCGCTGCGCGATCCCGAGCCGACGTTCGGTCTCGGCCAGCAGCAGCACGCCCACGTCCGAGGTCAGCCGACCGCCATCGAAGGTGATGTGCACCGGCTTGCCGCCGACCGGTGACAAGCCGGGGAGGAGCGAGGCATTCTCTGCCATGGCGGGCGCGGTACTCCGTCGAGCCGTGCTGTCTCTGCTTCAGCACCAGAAACATACACGAACTCAGACATTTACGCCGCGCCCGCCGCCTTCCGGCTCAGCCCCAGTGAATTTTTCGGGCTAAGAGCCCTCTCTGATTGGGGCCGTTGAGGTCAAGCTGTTCCTTCTCTGATTGGGGCCGTTGAGGTCAAGCTGTTCCTTCTCTGATTGGGGCCGTTGAGGTCAAGCTGTTCCTTCTCTGATTTGGGGCCGTTGAGGTCAAGCTGTTCCTTCTCTGATTGGGGCCGTTGAGGTCAAGCTGTTCCTTCTCTGATTGGGGCCGTTGAGGTCAAGCTGTTCCTTCTCTGATTGGGGCCGTTGAGGTCAAGCTGTTCCTTCTCTGATTGGGGCCGTTGAGGTCAAGCTGTTCCTGATCGGTCATCGTTTCCGAATTGGTCGCTCCCGCGGGTCACTCGCTTCTCTTCGCGGTCGGCGCATGGCCGCCGCATGATGGGGTCAGGAGAGCGAGACGTCTCAATCTGTTTCACGACCTTGCGGGCCTTCGCCGGCAGGTTCGGGACTCTCAACGAGATCGTCTCGCCCATCGTCCCCACGGGAACGATTCGCTTCACCCTCCCGGGCGAGCTCGTGGTGTCTGGTCCTTCTCGGTTCAGGCCGCTGCCAAGCCGGCGCCGACAGCGGGCTCCTTGCCGAAGCGGAACTCGGTCTGGTCGCTCCACATGCGGTGCAGGACGACGGCGAGCTTGCGCGCGACCGCGACACGAGCCCGTGCCATGCCGCGATGCTTCGCCACCTTCATGCCCCAAGCGCGCAGGCTCGACCATTTCTTGCTGCGCACGAGCAACGTATGGGCGGCCTCGTAGAGCGCGGTACGGGCGAGCTCGTCGCCGCAGCGGCTGACCTTGCCCTGGATGTCGGTCTCGCCCGATTGGTAGCGCGCGGGGGTGAGACCCAGATGCGCGCCCACGTCCCGCGATCGCCGGAAGCGCTCCGGCCGGTCGACCGTGGCGCGGAAGGCGAGCGCGGTGATCGGGCCGACGCCAGGAACGCCCATCAGCAGCCGGCAGACCTCTTCCCCGCGGACGATGCCCTGGACCTGCTTGGTCAGGCCGGCGAGCTGGTCCAGCATGGTGGCGAGGATCGCCAGCAGCGGCTCGACCAGCGGCTGCAGGGCGACGTCATCGCCGGCGAGTTCGCGCGCGCGTCCGGCGAAGGCCGCGCGGCAGGGCGTGCCGAGCTTGACGCCCGCCTCGCGCAAGACTGCCCGCACCACGTTCTCGATCGAGCGCATCTCGTTCAGGACCGTGCGGCGTGCGACCAGCAGCGAACGCCACAGCCGGCATTGGCGGCTCTTGACGTGGACCTGCCGGTACCAGCCCGTGCGCATGATCTGGGCCAAGGCGCGGGCGTCGTTCCGGTCGGTCTTGTTGGGCATCGTCTTCATGGCCGCGTTGGCCTGGCGGGTCTCGATGCAGATCGCGGGCCAGCCGGCAGCGCGGAGTTCGTCGTGAAGCCAGGCGGTCAGCGAGCAGGCCTCCAGGCCGATGCGCTCCAACGGCAGGTCGATCTTGCTCAGGGCGGCGACCAGCGCCGCGGGCTCGCTCGCGGCGCGCGCCTCCGTCACGATCCGCCCGGTGCTGTCGACCACGCAGATCGCGGTCTCTTCCAGCGACACGTCCAGTCCGGCATAGTGGGTCATGGCTGCTCCCTTCCGATGCTTGTGGCCGCTCAACACGGACCACGTACCAACATCCCGAATGGAGCAGCCACCCTCAGGCCGGGGCCCCAATCACCCGATCTGATCCGGGCGAAACCGACCCTGACATCAGGCCGATGGCTCGGGTCCCGGCGCCGGAGCGGGCGGCGGCGCCTCGGGCGGGGGCGGCGGGTCGATCTCCGGCGGGCCGGGCGGCGGCAGATCCGGCCCCACCGGCTGCGGCACGGGGATCTCGGGGCCGGGCGGCGTCGGCTCGATCTCGGGGCCGGGCGGCTGAGGCGGCAGCTCGTCGGGCGTGCCGGGCGAAGTCGGGGTCATGACGTGTCTCCGGGGTCCTCGGGGTCGGTGTGTAGGCACCAGAGCAACGCCGCATGACGGCCGGGGCTCCTTTCCCTCGTGAGGAACCTCACTCGCCTGCCGGCGTTCGTCCTGTACGTCCAGTGCAAGCCAAAGGAGCTCGAGCATGGCCGGTGAGGCAGACAAGGTCAAAGGCACGGTCAAGGAGACCGTCGGCAAGGTGACCGGCGACAAGCGGATGAAGTCCGAGGGCAAAACCGACAAGCTGAAGGGCGATGTCAAGGGTGCTGCCCAGGACGCCAAGGACGCGGCGAAGGGCGTGCGCGACAGTCTCGCGAAGGACTGATCCGGCGATCTTCGGGAATTGAGAGATAGAGGGGCGCCCGGCGTGGCTGGGCGCCTCTCTTCTGTATCCGGCTAGGCACGACAAAGCCCCAGGGGGCTTCGTCGGCGATTCGGATCTCGGGCCTAGGCCCGGTCGAGCGCGCCGCCGTCCGTGCCCGGGAAGCGGGGAAGATCGTCGGTGATGGCGTAGTAGTCACCGGCGTCCGCGACGTAGATGTGGCCGATCGTGACGAGCCCGGTCGGCCCGTCGAGCGTGCCGGCGGCGATGCTGACCGTCGGCGCCTCGGCACTCTCCCAGAACAGCGACGCCCCGCACGTCCCGCAGAAGCCGCGTCGGACACCCGCCGACAACTCGTACCACCGCAGGCCCGAACTCCTCGACGAGCTGGAGTGATGACTTCGGCGCCGAGGCATAGGCGCCGACGTGGCCATGGGTCCGCCGGCATTGGCGGCAATGGCAGCAGATCACGTGGCGGAGGCGCCCCGTCACGCGATAGCGCACGCCGCCGCAGAGGCATCCGCCCGTCCCGGCCGCGTCCACCATCGCTGCTTCTCCGTCCCGGCCCGGACCGTCTGCTCGATGGGTCGGCAATCTCGCCGGCCACCGGCGCCGTCTACCGCAGCCACGGCGTTCCCGTCTGGCGTCTCGGCCTCAGCCTGCGGACGGGGCCGTCCGGTCTCGCTCAGTGGATGCAGCTGCCGGCGCCGCAGCCGCAGCCGCCCCCCATGCCCATATCGTCGCCGCCCATGCCGTCGGACCCCATGTCGCCGTCCATGCCGCCCATGTCGAGGTCGCCCGAGGCCGAGCGGCCGGCGATGGCCGGATGCGCCAGGGCGCGCGGCGCCTCCTTGGCGCAGGTCGGGCAGGGCTGGGCCGCCTCCGACCGTTCCATCGGGTTCCAGGCGGCGAACTCGCCGTGCTGGCTGCAAGCATAGGTATAGAGCGGCATCGCAGGAACTCCGTGCTGGGCGCTTGGCCTGACGCCATTCTAGCGCGGATTTCGGTGAAGCGGGAGCGGCGGCGTGGCGCAGCCTCGGGGCCCTCGGCCCAAGGGTGGTGCCGTTGACATCCCCGGGGGCAGGCCCCACAAGCGGCCCGGTCGCCAACCGGTGCCCGAGCGCGGATGAGCAGCCTTCTCGATTTCGAAAAGCCGATCGCCGAGCTCGAGGGCAAGGTCAAGGAGCTGCGCCATCTGGCGAGCGGCTCCGAGCTCGATCTGGCCGACGAGATCGCCCGCCTCGAGGGCCGCGCCGCCAAGCTCCTGTCGCAGACCTACGGCAAGCTCAATGCCTGGCAGAAGGCCCAGGTCGCGCGCCATCCGGACCGGCCGCACGTCAAGGACTACGTCGCCGAGCTGATCGAGGATTTTTCTCCCCTGGCCGGCGACCGCGCCTTCGCCGACGATCAGGCGATCCTGGCCGGGATCGGCCGCTTCCGCGGGCGCTCGGTCGTGGTGATCGGCACCGAGAAGGGCGCCGACACGGACGAGCGGGTCCGGCACAATTTCGGCATGGCGCGGCCCGAGGGCTACCGGAAGGCGATCCGGCTGATGCGCCTCGCCGATCGGTTCCGGCTGCCGGTGCTGACCCTGGTCGACACGCCCGGCGCCCACCCCGGCATCGATGCCGAGGAGCGGGGCCAGGCCGAGGCGATCGCGCGTTCCATCGCCTGCAGCCTTGAGCTCACCGTGCCGATCGTCAGCCGTGATCATCGGCGAGGGCGGCTCGGGCGGCGCCATCGCGCTGGCCACCGCCGACCGCGTCCTGATGCTCGAGCACAGCATCTATTCCGTGATCTCGCCCGAGGGCTGCGCCGCCATCCTGTGGCGCGCCGCCGAGCAGGCGACGGCAGCAGCGGAGGCCATGAAGTTCACGGCCCAGGACCTCCTTCAGCTCAAGCTGATCGACGAGCTGATCGAGGAGCCGCTGGGCGGCGCCCATCGTGCCAGGGCCACGACCATCGCCACCGTCGGCGACGCGATGGCCCGCCACCTGCTCGACCTCGTGGACGTGCCGGGGCCCGAGCTGAGACGGCGCAGGCGCGAGAAGATCATGGCGATGGGCCGGCTGCCCGAGGCCTGAGCCATGGTGGTGCCGGGCGCGCGCCCGGTCGGGAGGCGTCGCCTCACCGAGGGCCGCAGCGGCCCGAGGGTCTTGCATAAAAAGATGCCAAGACAGGACGAATGGACTCGACACGGGTCGGGTCGGGCCTATTTCTCGCTGCCGCTGTCGTGACGACCTGGAGCGCTCCCATGCGACATGCCGCGGTCTCCCTGCTGATCGGTGCCTCGATGCTCGCCGGATGCGCCTCGCAGCCGGGCGAGGGGGCCTCGCCCTATCGCAACACCGGGATCGGCGCCGGCGTCGGAGCGGTCGCCGGCGGCGTGCTCGGCGCCGTGCTCGACAAGCACCATCGCGGCACCGGCGCCCTCATCGGTGCCGCCGGCGGCGCCGCGCTCGGCGGCGGCACGGGCTATCTGTTCGACCGCCAGCAGCACGCGTTCGACGACGCGCTCGCCACCGAGCAGCGCCAGAACCAGATCAAGATCCAGAGGGTCCGGGACGACCTCCTGAAGATCACGCTTCAGAACCAGATCCTGTTCGACTTCAACAAGGCCGACATCAAGCCCAGCTTCGACCCGATCCTGACGAAGCTCGCGGACGTCCTCAAGAAGTACGACCAGTCCGACGCCACCGTCGTCGGCTACACGAACTCGGTGGGCTCCGAGGCCTACAACAAGCAGCTCTCGCTGCGCCGGGCCCAGGCCGTCGTCGACGACCTCGTCGCCAAGGGCGTGCCGGCCTCCCGGCTCAGGGCGGACGGCATGGGCGAGGCCAACCCCGTGGCCAGCAACGACACCGAGGCCGGGCGTCAGCTCAACCGCCGCGTCGAGATCCTCGTCTCCCCGACCAGCTCGCCGCCGCCCAGTCCCGGCCCGACCACCTGAGTCCCCTGCCGGCCGGGGTCAGAGGAGCCGACGGGCCTCCACATCCCAGCGCCAGAGATTGTCGGGGCCCAGCCGGGTCCCGCCCAGCCAATGGTCCACCGGCCGCAGCTCGCAGAGATCCTGCTCGCCGGACAGCACGGCGCGCCCGATCGCCGTGATGTGGACCGGTGCCCCGAGGAACGGGGCATTCCGCTCGCGCCCCGCCTGCGGCGCGAAGTGCCGGCCCGCCAGGCCGTCCAGCAGCGGCGGGCTTCCGGCCAGCCGCAGGAGGCGCTGAAAGAAGGGCTGGTCGCCCAAAAAGCGCGCGTCCTCGCGCGCGCCGCAGTCGGCAAAGAGCCGCTCGGGCGTGCTCGGGCCGGCTTCGAGCAGCTCGAGGATCTGCCGCTCCGTCCGGGAGAGCCCGGTATCCGGCGCCGGCAGCTCCTCGAGCAGCCGCAGAATGGCGCTCTCGAGAAAGGGCAGCGCCCCGAGATCCCGATCCAGCAGCGCCCTGAGCGGCGCCGGCGTGGGCTCTCGAAACGCGGCCCAGGCCTGCGATGCGAGCGCCAGCTGCTCCTCGCCGACAGGTGCCGCGCGTTGGCCGAGGGCATGGAGCCCCTCGGCGGAGAGGCCTGTGAGAAAATCGTCGGCCTGCGCGAGCAGGACCCGGCAGCGGCGTCCCGCTGCATCGGCGACACGATCCAGCACCTGCAGGAGCTGAAGCTGGTCGTAGAGATCGTGCTCGAACCAGAGCGTCAGCCGTTCCCCGTCGAGCGCCCGGGCGAAGGCGAGGTCGCGCTCCTGGAACGCGCGCTCGACGGCCCCCGCATCGAGCCCACTGACGCCCGCCAGATAGCGCGCGCGCACCCCGGCCAGGCGGCCCGCATCCAGCCCGGCCGGCACCGGTCCGTCATGCAGCATGTCCCGCCAGGGGATCACGGCAGCCGGCGCCACGAGCTCGCGAAGTCGTGCGGCCGCGCTGTGGCCGTTGGTGAGATGTGTGGCGCTCGTCATCCCGAGTCCACCGGTACCCTCGCCCGCGCTCCGTCCTCAGAGCGCGAGGTGCAGCCGATCGTAGACCAGCTTGGCAGCCACCACGTCCTCGACGGCCATCCCGACGGATTCGAAGATGGTTGTCCGCTCCGAGTGCGCTGGCTTGGTGCCCGCCAGAACCTCGCCCAGCTCTGCGTGGATCTCGGCGCCCGCGAGCAGCACGTCGCCCGACTCCCTCATCACGGCCTCACGCGAACTCGACCACCACGACGTTTCGCATCGCCGCCTCGTCCAGTTCCCGCCCCTTCGGACCGCGCCGGCCGACGGCATTCACGTGGGCGCCGGGCTTGAGCCAGGCTCCCCTCAGCACCGGCTCCAGGGACGAGGTCGCCGTCACCACCACGTCCGCGCCCCTCACCGCGGCTCCTGCCGTCGTCGCCTCGGCACCGATCTCGCGGGCAAAACGCCAGGCGTGCTCGGGCGTTCGGCTCCAGACCCGGACCTCCTCGAGATCGCGCACGAGCCGAAGCGCCTCGACGTGGCTGCGGGCCTGGACCCCGCTGCCCAGGATGGCCAGCACCTTGGCATCCTTTGCGGCCAACGCCCGGGTCGCCACCGCCGAGACCGCCGAGGTGCGCGTCTCGGTGATCAGGCGGCGGTCCATGATCGCCATCGGCTCCCCTGTCTCGGGGCGAAAGAGCAGGATCAACGCCAGATGTGTCGGCAGGCCGCGTGCCGCGTTGCCCGGATAGAAGGTGACCAGCTTGGCACCCATGCCGACGTCGTCGGCGGCCGGCATCGCCGCGAAATGGCCCCCATGCGGCTCGACGGCGAGCATCTGACGGACCGGCTGGGCGACCCGCCCGGCGGAGAAGCTCGATGAGGGCGCTCTCCATCGCCGGAATGAGGTCCTCCAGCCGGAGCACCGAGCGCACCCGATCCTCGTCCAGGAAAGGCAACATATCCGGCGTCCTCCAGCTATCTCCGGCAGGGACTGACGTGACCCGAATGCGGGTCAAGCCGGCAGGCCCGCCAGCCGCAGGCCCTCGCGCAGGTGCGCCGCGTCCTCGGCGCGCTGCAGGTAGGACGTGTCGACCAGCCAGTCCACGTACCCGGCCGGGCCGGCCTCCGGCTCGCCGCGCCACGCCCGGCGGACCGCCTCGAGGAACATCCCCGCGCAGCGCCCGGCCTCCTCCGTCTGCCCCAGGTGCCCGCAGGCCGCCGCCCGCCACGCCAGATCGCGCGGATGGTCGAGGGGATCCTGGACCGTGATCCGCTCGAGGACGGTCAGGGCCTCGGCGTGGCGCCGGGCGAGAAACAGGACCCGCGAGAGGTAGTGCTCATAGTAGCGGGGGTAGCGTGGGTTGAGCCGCATCGCCAGTTCGGCCGCGGGCAGCCCCCGCTCCGGCTCGCCCAGGCAGGCCTGGGCCCATGCCCAGGCGATCTGGATCTGCGAGTCGTTCGGGTTCATGGCTCGCGCCAGACTGAGGTGGCGCTGCGCCCGGTCGAAGTCGCGCCACGTCAGGCAGATATAGCCCAGCGTGTCGTGCACCCGCGGATCGTTCGGGTCGAGCGCCAGGGCCCGCTCTGCCAGGCGCAGCGCCTCGATCCTGTCGGGGTCGCTCTCGCGCGGCACGCCGAGGCCGTGGTCGATGGCGTGGTTCAAGTGGCTGAAGGCGAGACCCGTGTAAGCGCGGGCGAAGGTCGGGTCGAGCGTGCGCGCCTTCTCGAAGAGCTCCCGCGCCTGCTCTTGGGCCTTGGGCGTGAACACGTCCGAAAGGCGCCGGCCCTGGAGGACGAGGTCGTAGGCGCGCACGTCCCGAGGCGGCTTGCGCCGCGCGGCGATCTCGCTCTCCTCGATCACGCGGGCGGCGACGATGGCGACGACACTGCGCGCAATCTCGTCTTGGACCGCGAAGATGTCCTCGAATGGCCGGTCGTAGCGCTCCGCCCACAGATGCGCGCTGGTGGCGGCGTCGATCAGCTGGGCGGTGATTCGGACCCGTCCTCCGGCTCGGCGCACGCTGCCCTCGACGACGTACCCGGCGCCCAGCGCCCGGCCGATCTCGCGCACGTCCACCGCCTTGCCGCGGAAGGCAAACGAGGAGTTGCGGGCGATCACGAGAAGCTCGCGGAAGCGGGACAGCTCGGTGATCACGTCCTCGGTGATGCCGTCGCTGAGATAGGCCTGCGCCGGGTCGCCGCTCAGCTCGTCGAACGGCAGGACGGCGACCACGGGCTTCTCGGGTGGAGGCGGCGCCGGGGCCGGGGTGACGGGGCCGGCGGCGCCGAGCTCGACACGATAGGCCCGCACCGCTCGCTCGACGTTCTTCAGCCGCAGATCGCCGAGTGGGGCGAGGTCGCAATCGAGCGTCCCCTGGAGGTGGTCGTAGGCCGTGCCAGAAATCACGATTCCGCCCGGCTCGGCGACACCCTCGAGCCGGGCGGCGATATTGACCCCGTCACCATAGAGGTCGCCGTCCTCGTCGCGGACCACGTCGCCGAGATTGATCCCGATGCGGAAGCGGATGCGCCTCTCCTCGGGCGCTGCCGCCTCGCGCTCGGTCATGCCGCGCTGGATCGCGACCGCGCACGCGACCGCGTCGACGACGCTCGCGAACTCGCAGAGGGCGCCGTCGCCCATGAGCTTGACGATCCGGCCGCGATGCTCGGCGAGGAGCGGTTGGACGAGCTCCGTCCGGTGCGCCTTGAGGTGCTCGAGCGTGCCGCGCTCGTCACGCTCGATCAGGCGCGAATAGCCGACCACATCGGCGGCCAGGATCGCCGCCAGCCGTCGCTCAGCCCGAGGCGTCGCCAAGGCAGCCTCCCCGGCGGGAGCCACTCGCCACCCGCGCCGTCCATCATACCCCGGTCGAACCGTCGCGACGATGTCTCAGAGGCACGGCGGTCCGGCGGCCTCGGGTGCCGGCCGAGACCGGCCCGACGCTCGCTACCGGCTCTCCCGCTGGCCCCGGTGCCGGAGATAGTGGCGGTGCGCCTTGGCGCGGTTGCCGCAGGACCGCATCGAGCACCAGCGCCGGTTGCCGCTCTTGCTGTCGTCGAGAAACAGCCAGAGGCAAAGCTCGTTGGCGCAACGGCGGACACGGGCGCGTCGCCCGCTCGCCAGAAGGTCGCCGGCCGACCATAGCACCGGTGCCAGCAGAAGCTGCAGCGCTGCGGCGTGCGGGGCCAACGCCCAGCCATAGGCATCGCCCGCCGGCCGCAGCTCCCTGCGGGCCGGTGCCGTCGCCAGCGCGGCATTGAGCGCCACGAGATCGTCGGTTGTGGGCGTGGCGTCGAGCGCGACCGCGCTGAGCAGCCGCCACAGCGACTCTCGAAGCCCGATCGCTTCAGCGAAGGCGCCGGCCGCCTCCGCCGGCATTGCTCGCCATCGCGCCCTGAGCTGGTCGACCATCCGCGGATCGGCCCCGCTGGAGCGGGCGGCCCACGCCAGCAGATCCTCCGGCCCGTGCAGCTCCTCGCTCTGCGGGCTGCTGCCGCGCCAGGAGAGCGTGTTGGCGAAATCCAGGCAGAGATCATCGCGGGGCGCGGCCACGAAACCCTGCATCGACCCTCTTTCTCCTCGCTCGCCGATCGACCCTAACCGGCTTGGCGGTTGACAACAAGATCGCCACCCATGCTATAACCGTCATGTAGGTTATGTGCGTCATTCAAAGGAGGCTCTCCCATGATCGATCATGTCTCGATCGGTGTCCGTGACCTCGCGGCCGCTCGGCGCTTCTATGACGCGGCGCTGGCCCCGCTGGGCTATGGCTGCCGCTACGCCGGTGCCGACTCGGCCGGCTACGGCGCCGACGCCACGGCCTTCTGGCTCGGCGTCACCGACCATCCCGTGCCGGCCGACGCCCGCTCGGGCCTGCACATCTGCCTCGCGGCCCCGACCCGCGCCGCGGTCGACGCCTTCCACCGGGCTGCCCTCGCCGCCGGCGGCACGGACAACGGCGCCCCGGGGCTGCGGCCCGAATATTCCGGCACCTACTACGCGGCTTTCGTCGTCGATCCCGACGGCTACCGCATCGAGGCCTATTGCGGCGCCCCCGCCTGACGCTCGGGGGCGGCCCCCGGGGACTGTTGGGCAACGCGCCGCATCGGGCATGGCCGGGGCGGTCCCATCGGGGGAAGGGGCATGGACGCCGAGGTCAGGCTCCGCCCGCAGGGGCCTCCCGGCACCGTCGGGCTGGTGGCTCGGAAGCAGCATCGCCCGACGCACGATGGTGGCGCGCGCCAGTCGCACCCACCCCGAGGGGCTCTGCTTGACCGCCGACATCGCCGGCACCGACCTCGCCCACCGCATGGCCGAGCACCAGCAGGTCCACGACGGGCAGCTGGCCAGCCGCTGCCTCCGCGACGGGGCCCCGATCGGTAGGGCGGCGTTCGGTCCTGCCGAGGAGGCCAGCCGGATCCTCGACGACACCCGGCTCTCTGCCTTCTTGCGATAGAGATCTCGACGGAGGATCGCTCATTGGGCTCGAGCAGATCGGCGCCTGCACGATCGTGTCTCGACCGTCCCGACCGCCATTGTTGAGCCGGAGGCGCTCGATCCACGCAGTAGGAAAACCAGCCACGCGAACCGCACGAGAATGCCGAGGCAGCGACCGACGGCGATGGGATCGGTGCCAGGACCAGCAGGTCGACGTCCTCGCATCGCAGCGCCGGCCATTCACGAAGCGCAGCTCGATCACCAACTCGTGTTGCGAATCCTTTGTGGCGCGGGCAGGGGTCGCTCGTCAGTTCCGGCCGTATCGACCGTAGACCTCGCTGAGCCGCGTGCAGTGATCGAACCAGTCGACCATGTCGCGGCGATCCTGCAGGCTCGATAGAGCGCTGCCGACGAGCGACTGAAGAAGGGGGAGGAGCTGGCTCTTATAGTGCCGCAGGCGATCCGACGACAGATCCTCGGCCGATGCCACGTCGAACCGGCCGTCGAAGTCGTAGGCGATCGGCTTGAGCAGGCCGGCCTCTGTGATGACGAGCGGATTGACGAGATCGGCGAGCGGCCGGTCCTCGCCAAGCCGGACCTCGCAGTCGCCCAACAGGCCGGCATACGCATCGCGCTGCTGCCACAGACCCTGCGCAGGCGCGAGGTCGCAGTGCACCGGAACCGCGGCGGGAAGCTCCTGCTGCAGCGCCAGCACCACGAGATACAGCCGCGCATAGTCGTTGGCGCTGTAGAAGGAGCTGTCGGCAAGCGAGCGAGCGCGGCCGGCGCGTGCTACCGGCCGGATCTGCAGCGCTTGCGCACCGAGGCTCACCAGGTGGTCGGCCAGGTCCGGCAGCTCGGGAATGGCGTCCCGCGTCAGCGAGATCGCGGCAGCGACCGGCCATCCCATCGCGGCCAGCCGTTGCAACGCGGCACAGGCGCGCTCGAAAGCGTCGGGCCGGCCGCGCAGGGCGTTGTGCGAGGCCGCCAGCCCGTCGAAGCTGATCGCCATGCCGTCGAGCAGCGAGAGCACGGGGTCCATGCGCTCGGTGGCGAGCAGGCCGTTGCTGATCATCGTCACGCGAAAGCCCAGCTCTCGCGAGCACTCGACGACGCGGCGCAGTGGCGGATACAAGAGCGGCTCGCCGCCCGACAGGCTGATCAATGCGTAGCCCTCGGCGCGCAGCGCGCCCGAGAGCGTTGCACATGACGCCCGGATCGAGCGCCGACTTCTGCCGCGGGTCCGACTCCGAATAGCAATGCAGGCAGGCCAGGTTGCAGAGCCGGGTCGGATGCAGGTGGACGATGCGGTCGGGCAGGAAGCCCGACCGCAGCGCTGAGCTGTCCGGAGCCGGCAACTCAGCCGTCGAATTCACGCGTCAGGCCCTTGCCTTCGAGCTCGTCGACGTTGAACGCGATGCGCACATGGAATCGGTCCCACTCTATAATTCCGTAGGGAAAGACCTCCCACTTCGAAATGCCGAGCTTCGACGAGAGGTTGTCGAGTCGTGGCATCCGGTCGCTGAAGTAATCGATGCAGATGCCGTAAATACAAGGATTGAACCTGGAGATCGACAGGCCGTCGATCAGCACCCGTTCGGCCAGGCCTTGGATGACGGCGTCGCTCAACTTGAAGTTGGCCAGACGCTTGGACAGTCGCGTGGCCAGCTCCTTGCCATTTACGGTTGCCATGTCGCCTCCTGATCTCGGGTTCAGTTCCCATCGGATCCCGTGAAGGCCCAGGCACGCGGCCAACCTTCTTCGAGACCATGGATGATTGTGAGCCAACCTCACGGCGTACGCAACCTCTGGTTTGAGAGGTGCCGTTGGCGGCGCGATGCCCGGGTGCCCCCGGCAGGCGGGCCGGGGCGGTCGAGATGCCGCCTGAGCTTCGGGCGGCCCGAGGACCGAGCCGAGGTCGGCCCCGGGCCGGACCTGTTGCGCCGCCGGGCACTTGCGCTAACCTCGCCGTCCGCTCGGCCGCCGGGATCGCCGGGGCCGGGCCGAGGCAGGGGAGGCAGCCGTGGCGCGCAACCACGTCCTGGCGATCGACCAGGGCACGACGAGCAGCCGGGCGATCGTGTTCGACGCGGCCGGGCATCAGGTCGCCTCGGCCCAGCGCGAGCTGCAGCAGTTCTTTCCCGCCGACGGCTGGGTCGAGCACGACCCCGAGCACATCTGGGCCGACACCGTCGCCGTCTGCGAGGAGGCGCTCGAGCGGAGCGGCCTCGCCGTCGAGGCGCTCGCCGCCATCGGCATCACCAACCAGCGCGAGACGGCCATCGTCTGGGAGCGGGCCACCGGCCGACCGGTCCACAAGGCCATCGTCTGGCAGGACCGCCGCACCGCTCCCCTCTGCCGCGAGCTTCTGGCCGAGGGCCTGGAAGGCCTCGTGCGCGAGCGCACCGGGCTCGTCATCGACGCCTATTTCTCGGGCACCAAGATCGCCTGGATCCTGGACAATGTGCGGGGGGCCCGGGCGGCGGCTGACGAAGGAAAGCTGGCGTTCGGGACGGTCGACAGCTGGCTGCTCTGGCGCCTCACGGGCGGGCGGGTGCACGCCACCGACGCCACCAACGCGTCCCGCACCATGCTCTTCGACATCGCCCGCCAGCGCTGGGACGAGGAGCTTTTGCGCCGTCTGCGCATCCCCGCCTCGATGATGCCGGAGGTGAAGGACTCGAGCGGCCTCTTCGGCACGACCGACGGAAATATCCTGGGCGCGGCGCTGCCGATTGCCGGGATCGCCGGCGACCAGCAGGCCGCGACCTTCGGCCAGGCCTGCTTCAGGCCCGGCATGATCAAGAGCACCTACGGCACCGGCTGCTTCGCGCTCCTCCACACCGGCCCGACCCTCGTGCCCTCGCGCAACCGGCTGCTCACCACCGTCGCCTGCCGCCTCGGCGGGCGGACGACCTACGCGATCGAGGGCAGCATCTTCGTCGCCGGGGCCGCCATCCAGTGGGTGCGGGACGGCCTGGGCGCCATCCAGTCGGCCGCCGAGTCCGAGGCCATCGCGCGGGCCACGCCCGACACCGGCGGCGTCTATCTCGTGCCCGCCTTCACCGGCCTCGGCGCCCCCTGGTGGGACCCCGACGCGCGCGGCGCCATCCTGGGCCTCACCCGGGACAGCAGCCGCGGCCACATCGTCCGCGCCGCCCTCGAGGCCGTCTGCTACCAGACCCACGACCTCATGCGCGCCATGGACGACGACGTGGCCGGCACGGGCGGCGCCATCGCCCCCGCGACGCTCCGGGTCGACGGCGGCATGGTCGCCAACGACTGGCTCTGCCAGTTCCTGTCGGACGTCCTGGACCGCCCGGTCGAGCGCCCCGCCGTGATCGAGACGACGGCCCTGGGCGCCGCCTACCTAGCCGGCCTCGCCACCGGCGTCTGGAGCGACCAGGCCCATCTCGAAAAAGCCTGGCGCTGCGGCCGCCGCTTCGAGCCCGCCATGGACGCCACCACCCGCGAGCGCCGCCTCGAAGGCTGGCACCGCGCGGTGGCACGGGTCAGAAGCACAGGCTGAGCGACCCGAGCCCGGTAAGGCTGCAGGTTTTTTGTCTTTTTGTCGGGGCGCCGTTCGGACAGGGCACGGCCGGCCGTGCCTCCTCCTTCGTCATCCTCGAGCTCGAACTCGAGGATCCATGCCCACGCTCGCGACACCGCGCCGTGGTTGGGCCATGGGCCCTCGGATCGAGTCCGAGGGTGACAAAAAAGAGGAAAAGGCTTCTTCTTCTCTTCTTCTACGGCCCGAGGGGCTTCTGCCCCGCGCTTTTCTTCGGTCGATCCGGCTCGGGCGCGGCCTTGGCCAGCTCGGCCAGGCGCTGCTCGCCGCGGCGGAGGAACCAGTCGGCGAAGTCGGGAAAATCGTGGGCGAGCTGGGCGATCGGCGAGAGCGGCAGCTCGTCGGGGAGGTCGGGGACGCCGGGATGGCGGGGCACCCAGACGATGCGGTAGCCGGGGGTGCGATGGGCTCGCCCGAGGCGGACCAGGACAGGGCGGGAAGAGGCTCGGCCTCGGCGGCGGCGAGCGGGCTCGCTCGGGGCGGCGGGCGCCTCGGGCGTGGCCTCCGCCGCCTCGCGCGCCGCCTCGCGCAGCGCCGCCCGGCCGGCCTCGGCGCCGATGAAGTCGGCGAGGCGGGGGGCGGCGGCATGGGCCGGGCCCAAGGGATGCTGGCCGTAGCCCGCCATCGAGTCGCGATGCTGCTCGGGCGGTGCCGTCGGCTCCGGCCGCACGGCCTTGGGCTCGGTGGCCTGCTCGAAGGTGCGCCGCACCAGCTTGACCAGCCGCTGCGGCCGGGCTCCGGCCGCGGTTGGCCTCGTAGACGATGAACATCAGCGCACGGCGGTCGCCCATGTCGACCAGATGCTGGAGATCGGCCATGGCCGTCTCGATCAGCACCCGCTCCTGCTCGTCGAAGGGCAGCTCGCGGGCGGCCCGGTACTGTGCCACGAGCTTGGAGAACTCGTGGTCGGCGACGAATGCCTGAATCTCTTCCTCGGTCGTGGCCTCGACCTCGGCGACCTCGGCCGGGGTGAGCCCGGCGGCGAGGCGGCGTGCCAGCCGGCAGCGGCGGGCGCCGGGCAGCGAGACGGGCGAGCGGGAGGGGTAGGGCGAAGGCATTTCTCCTTGTACTAGGAGTAGGAACCTTCTGTCAATCGGAAGGTGATTCTTTTCTTTTGTCACGCCGCCGTCGAGCCGGATCGCTGGCGCTCGCCTCTTCCCCACCGCCCGTCCCGTGGGAGGTTGCGCAGTGAGCGAGCGGCTCGCCGACGTCACTCCGGCTTCGGCGCGGCCCTAACCTTCCCACCACGACAGGGGAGTTAAGTGCACTGTCATCGTAACCCCTTTCACCGTAACCCCCCGCGGCCAGCGTCGGCGGAGGCCTTTGGAGCGCGGCGAGTTGATCAACGCATATAGCCCATGTGTGGCGCGCCAAAGAGGGCAACGAGGAGCAGAACGATGAGCACGACAAAGATCAGGCTGAAGCCCCTGCCTCCGTAATACTGGCGACGGTAGCCGTAATAGCCGCCACCACCAAACAGCAGAAAGAGAATGATTACTATCAGAAGCAGCGACATGACTGTCCTCCAGACGGTGTAGATCGGCCAGGGAATTGGCACATCAACGCCTCGCAACAAGTCCGGCTTCGATCAGGATCAACCCTATAGCCAGAGCCACCGGACCGACGAACGGCGGGAGGACGTGCGAGGTCTCGTCCTTCGCTCTAAGCTTCAAATTCCCAATCCTTGCGACATCCTTGGTCTGCTCGGTTGTGAAGATCGGGAACAAGATCGCAAGCGCGACGAGAGGCGCCACCATCGCACCGGTGATCATCAGCCCACGTTTGGGAACGCCACCCATTGGAGTCTCCTCCTCGAGCTTCAGGGCGCCGCTCGTCTTCGCCGGCCTGATCGTCGTGGCCGTCATGGGCATCGGCATGTACGCGATCTTTGCCGTCGTCGAGCGCCGGCTGACCGGCTGGGCCTTCCGCAGCGGTCCGGGAGGGGCCTGAATCCGCTGCCGACGATGGCCCCTCCTACTGGTTCTTCTTGATCTGGTCGTAGACGAAGCCACCGGCCGCGCCGGCCGCGGCGCCGGTCAGCGTGCTGCCGAGGAAGTTGCCGGTCAGAAGTCCTACAGCAGCACCACCGGCAGCACCGACGCCCGCGCCGGTCAGCGTCCGCTGTCCGGTCGTCTTGTTGACATCGCAGCCGGCGAGCCCGACCATCGCCACGAGGGCGAGTACCGCACTCAGCCGACCCACGCTCGTTCCCGTCATTGCCGATCTCCGCTTCGCTCGGGGGCTATTCTGCCGCCCGTCACTTGCCCTTGCACGGCCACCGCTCGCTCATCGCCTGCCAGAAGCCATTGACGGCGGCGTCGTTCCTCGTCTCCGGATGGGAGCCGGCCCAGGCGACGAACACCTGCCGCACCCGATCGAGGGTCGGCAGCGGATCGGCACAGGCCCAACCGCGCACGACGCCGACGCGCGTGATCTGCTGATAGAGCTGACCGCTCCCGATGATGTAGCCATAGCAGAAATCGGGCTCGGCCTCGCCGCAGCGTTGGGCCAACTCGCCCACCGTGTAGTCGCCGGCCGTCGCGCCGGCCGACACGCCGCCGCTCTGGGCCACGGCTGGGCCGCCCTGCGCCAGGGCCGGCGTCGCCAATGCCATGGCGAGAAGGGAAGCACCCAACAGCCGGCAAACGCCTCGCGCTCGTGGCATACAGAACCCTCCCCATCGGCATCGCGCGCCACCACGTAGGACGCGGCATCACCGCCAAAACGCTCGATCCGCACGAGCAGCCTTGGTTCCCGACCTCAGCTATCTCCACTTTCCCAGCGGGTTGCGACGAGTGCTCGAAACGCCGAGCTTTCCTCGGCCGCAGCATCGACCTACCGTCAGGCTGAACCAGTCGGCAGGACTGGCAGCTAGGCTTTGCGAACCGCATCCCGGATGCTGTCCTTGAGGCCGCCGACAGCGTTCTGTACCTTGCCTTCCGCCTTGTCCTTCTTGCCCTCGGCCTTCAGCTTGGCATCGCCGGTCAGCTTGCCGACGGCCTCCTTGACGGTGCCTCTGGCCTGCTTTGCAGCACCCTCGATCCGATCCTCGTCCATAGCCGTGCTCCGTCGTGATCCGTGTCCGCCGATGCCGCAAACGTGGTCACGGCCCCGCCGCCCCGCCACAACGAGAGAGCGAGCCGCGCCTCGCAGGGGCCGGCTCGCCCAACTGGTCTGTACCTAGAGGAGTGCCGCCTGCGCCTGCTTGAGCGCCGCCTTGCAACCCTCCTCATTGTGCGCCTTCAGCGCCACTTCGGCCGCCTGGTAGTGCTTGAGCGCGGCATCCTTCTTCGGCCCGGCAGCAGCCTTGTCCCACGCGGCCTTGACCGTCTTCATCATCTCGGCGCCGCTCGTCGCCGCAGGGGCTGGTGTCGGTGACGTCTCCATCGATCTCTCCTTCGAGTCAGCGGATGAGAGTTCGGCCAACCTTGCCTCGCACGTCGGGCGGGGCTGCTCGGCGAACGTCCCATCATGACTCGGCCGCCGCTCGCCAGCGCTGATCCAGATCAATCGGACTGCGGAGAAAACGGCTCGCAGCGCGCTCTCGGCTACGGTGACAACAGTGCATTCAACCCAACGCGCTGCCGCGCAAGAGCCGGCGCTGAGCCTGGAGGGCGGTTTGATCGCGACGGACGCGCCTCGGGTTACCCTCGCTCGGTGTCATCTCTTCAGAGCATCTCCGAGGATCTCTTCAGAGCATCTCCGAGGATCGCCTTCCCGAGAAACCTGCACGCAACGAACCCCAGCGCCAGCGGCGGCAGGATGGGCGACGGGGAGGGATGCTCGGAGCGGGGAATTCGTTCGTGCATTCCGGCAGAGAGGGGTCGCGGGCGAGCCTCGGGGGCGGAGGCGGGGCGCTCGGAGAGCGGATCCCCGGCGCTGGCCGCCGGGGATCCGCTGTCGCGATCAGGCGAGGTCGAAGCGGTCGAGGTTCATCACCTTGGTCCACGCCGCCACGAAGTCCTTCGCGAACTTCTCCTTCGAGTCCGCGCAGGCATAGACCTCGGCGAGCGCCCGCAGCTGCGCGTGCGAGCCGAAGATCAGGTCGACGCGGGTGCCGGTCCACTTGACCTCGCCCGTCTTCCGGTCGCGCCCCTCGTAGACGCCTTCGGAGCCGGCGGAGGGCTGCCATTCCGTGCCCATGTCGAGGAGGTTGACGAAGAAGTCGTTCGTCAGCGTCTCCGGCCGCCTGGTGAAGACGCCGTGCGTGGAATGCCCGGCGTTGGCGCCCAGGACGCGCAGGCCGCCGACGAGGACCGTCATCTCCGGCGCCGTCAGCGTCAGCAATTGCGCCCGATCCACCAGCGCCTCCTCGGGCGAGAGGCGTGCCGCGCCGCCCCGATAGTTGCGGAAGCCGTCGGAGGTGGGCTCGAGCGGCGCAAAGGAGTGGGCGTCGGTCTGGGCCTCCGACGCGTCCATGCGCCCCGGCGTGAAGGGCACCTTCACGTCGTGCCCGGCGTCCTTCGCGGCCTTCTCGACCGCGGCGACGCCGCCCAGAACGATCAGATCGGCCAGCGAGACCTTCTTCCCGCCGGACTGCGAGGCGTTGAACTCCTCCTGGATCGCCTGGAGCTTCTGAAGGACCGTCGCGAGCTGGGCCGGCTGGTTGACCTCCCAGTACTTCTGGGGGGCGAGGCGGATGCGGGCGCCGTTGGCGCCGCCCCGCTTGTCGGACCCGCGGAAGGTCGAGGCCGAGGCCCAGGCGGTCGAGACCAGCTCGGAGACGGACAGCCGGGAGGCCAGGATCTTCGCCTTCAGCGCCGCGATGTCCTGCTCGCCGATCAGCACGTGATCGACGGCGGGGATCGGGTCCTGCCAGGGCAGCTCCTCCTTCGGCACGAGCGGGCCGAGATACCGCACGATCGGGCCCATGTCGCGATGGGTCAGCTTGAACCAGGCCCGGGCGAACGCGTCGGCGAACTGATCCGGGTTCTCGAAGAAGCGGCGCGAGATCTTCTCGTAGACGGGATCGAAGCGCAGGGAGAGGTCGGTGGTCAGCATCGAGGGGCCCCGACGCTTCGACGGGTCCTGAGGGTCCGGCACCGTGCCGGCGCCGCGCCGCCATTTTCGGCGTCCACTGAAAGGCGCCGGCCGGGCTCTTGGTCAGCTCCCATTCATAGCCGAAGAGGTTCTCGAAGAAGTTGTTGCTCCACCGGGTCGGCGTCGTCGTCCAGGTGACCTCGATGCCGCTGCCGATCGCGTCGCGGCCCTTGCCCGTGCCGAAGCTGCTCTTCCAGCCGAGACCCTGTTGCTCGATGCCGGCGGCTTCGGGCTCGGCACCCACGAGGGTCGCATCGCCGGCGCCATGGGTCTTGCCGAAGCTGTGACCGCCGGCGATGAGCGCCACGGTCTCCTCGTCGTTCATCGCCATGCGCGCGAAGGTCTCGCGGATGTCCCGCGCCGCGGCGATCGGATCGGGCTTGCCGTTCGGCCCTTCCGGGTTGACGTAGATCAGGCCCATCTGCACGGCGGCCAGAGGATTCGCGAGATCACGGTCGCCGCTGTAGCGCTCGTCCGCCAGCCACTTGCCTTCGGAGCCCCAATAGATGTCCTCTCCGGGCTCCCAGACGTCGTCGCGCCCGCCGCCGAACCCGAACGTCTTGAACCCCATCGAACTCGAGGGCGACGTTGCCCGTGAGAACGATGAGGTCGGCCCAGGAGAGCTTCCGGCCGTACTTCTGCTTGATCGGCCACAGCAGCCGGCGCGCCTTGTCGAGGTTCACATTGTCCGGCCAGCTGTTCAGCGGCGCGAAGCGCTGCTGGCCGCCGCCGGCGCCGCCGCGGCCATCGCCGATGCGGTAGGTGCCGGCACTGTGCCAGGCCATCCGAATGAAGAGCCCGCCATAGTGGCCGAAGTCGGCCGGCCACCACTCTTGCGAATCCGTCATCAGGGCATGAAGGTCCTTGATCACGGCATCGAGGTCGAGACTCTTGAATTCCTCGGCGTAGTCGAACGCCTCTCCCATTGGATTGGACAGGGCGGAGTGCTGGTGAAGAACCTGAAGGCTCAGCTGGTTCGGCCACCAGTCACGGTTGGTATGCGCGCGGGTCCCGCCCGTGAACGGGCACTTGCTTTCACTTTCCATGGTCCCTCCGATCGAGCTCCGTTTTCCCCGCATGGCTTATCCCGTCAGGGGCGGTTTGTCAGCAGGTTGTAGCCGGAGTGCGGCAAAGCGGTCCGGAGGCCGAGGAGGGGCCGGGCTCGGCTCGTCATCCCTTCAACGCCCCTCCGAGAATGGCCCTTCCCAGGAACCTGTACGCCACGAAGCCCAGCGCCAGCGGTGGGAGAATGGAAAGGCTCATGGCGGCGGCGGTGGCGCCCCATTTCACACCCCAGGAGGTGATGAAGAAGGTGGCGCCGACGGTGACGGGGACGGCGTTTTTGGTCGAGAGGATGAGGCCGAACAGAAACTCGTTCCAGGCGCCGATGAAGGTGAGGACGACAACGGCCAGGAGGGCCGGGCGGGCGAGGGGGAGGATGACGTGGCGGAGCACGCCCGGGGTGCCGGCGCCGTCGACGCGGGCGGCTTCCTCGAGCTCGAGGGGCAGCTCCTTCAGCCAGCCGGCGAGGACGAGGAGGGCCACGGGCAGGCCGATCAGGCAGGCGATGAAGGAAAGGCCGGTGCGGGTGTCGAGAAGGCCCGTCGCCTGAAAGAGCAGATAGATCGGGATGGCGAAGACGACGAGCGGGATGGCGCGGAGGCTGAGGACGAGGGGGACGAGGGTGCGGCGGCCGGCCTTCAGGCGGACGACGGCGTAGGCGGCGGGGAGGCAGAGGAGGAGGGCGAGCGCGGTGCCGCCCGAGGCGATCGCCGTGCTGTTCACGATGTAGTGCAAAAAATCGACGGTGGGGTCTGAGAGAACCGTCCTGTAGTGCTCGAGGGTGGGGGCGAAGAGCCAGACGGGCGGCGAGGCGTTGATGTCGGCCGTGGTCTTCAGCGAGGTCAGGAGGGTCGCGAGGATCGGGAAGTTGAAGACGATCGCCGCGACAACGAACAGAAACCAGCGGGCGGCGTGGCCGAGGCGGCTCATGGGCCGGCACCCCGGAGCTGGAGGCGCATGGCGAGGAGGGTGAGGGCGAGGGAGGCGGCGAACAGAAGCATGGCCTCGGCGATGGCGAGGCCGAGGTCGCCCGCCTGGAAGAAGCTTTTGTAGATGTGGATGCTGGCGCTGGTGGTGAGGGTGCCGGGGCCGCCGCCGGTCAGGACGTAGATGTGGTCGAAGACGCGGAAGCCGTCGATGAAGCGGACGGCGGCGGTGAGGACGAGGGTGGGGAGGAGGAGAGGCAGGGTGATGCGGGCGAGGCGCTGGAGGGCGCTGGCGCCGTCGATCAGGGCCGCCTCCATCAGCTCGGCCGGGATCGCCTGGAGGCCGGTGAAGAGGAGGAGGAAGGCAAAGGGCGTCCACTGCAGGATCTCGATCAGGACGAGGGTGGTGGTGACCCAGTCGGGGCCGAGGAGGTTGGGGTAGAGGCCGAGCATGCCGAGATAGGCCGGGACGAGGCCCACGAACTCGTTGAGGAGCAGGCGCCACATGACGCCCAGGAGGGCCGGCGACACCATCATCGGGAGGAGGAGAAAGGCCATGAGCCAGCGGTGGCGCTCGATCAGCGGGCGGAGGGCGAGGGCCAGGGCGAGGCCGAGGAGAAGCTCGGTGGTGGCGGTGACGAGGGCGAAGCGGAGGAGAAAAACCGAGGGCGGCGAGGAAGGCGGGGTCGGTGAGGGCGGCCCGGTAGTTGGCGAGGCCGGCCCAGGCCGGTCGGCCGAGGGTGGCGAAGCCGAAGCGGGCGAAGCTGTAGGCGAGGTCGAGGACGAAGGGCAGGCCGATCAGGGCCAGGAGAAAGAGGGCGAGCGGGCCGACGAGAAAAAGCTTCTCGCGCCGTGCGGCATCGAGCATCGGCCCGCCCGGGAAGGCTCAGATGGCTATTTGAGCTTTTCCTTCATCGCCTTGGCGGCGTTGGCGAGGGCCTGGTCGAGGGTGAGCTGGCCGGCCCAGTAGCCGGTGAAGTTCTGGGCCAGGATCTCGTAGACCGGGCACCGCCTCGGCGCTGGTGCCGCCGCGGATGACGAAGCCGTATTTGGCCACATACTCGCCGACGAGCGGGAATTCGGGGCGGGAGGCCTTCAGCTCCTCCAGGACCGACGGGACGGGCGGCGTGCCGCCGGCTTTCCCGTAAATCTCCATGGCCTCCTTGCTGCCGAGAAACGCCAGAAAACGGCCGGCGGCCTCCTTGTGGGTCGAGGCCTTGTTGAGGCCGATGCCGAGGCTGTGGATGTGGGTCTTGTGGCCGTCGGGCCCGGCCGGCATCGGCGCCACCCAGAACTTCCCCGCCACCGCCGGATTCTTTCTTCGCGTCATTCAGCTCGTTGAAGGCGGCGTTCCACTGCAGCATGGTCGCCACCTGGCCGCTGCCGAAGGCGGCGTTGGCCTCGGCATACTCGTAGTTGGTGCTGTCGGGCGGCGTGGCGCCGGCGTCGATGAGCTTCTTGTAGATCTCGAGCGCGCGGCGGGCGGCCGGGCTGTCGATGATGACCTTGCCGTCCTGGTCCAGCCAGTTGCCGCCGTTCGAGACCAGGGCCGCCTGCCAGATCATGATGTTGAAGATGAGGTTCTTCAGCTCCAGCACCGTGCCGTAGCGGGTCGGGCTGTCGGGGTTGATGCGCTTGGTGAAGAAGAGGGCCGTCGCCATGAAGTCGTCCCAGGTCCAGTCCTTCGGGTCCTTGGGCTCGAGCGCCTTGCCCAGCTCCTTCTGGGCGATCGCGGCATAGCTCTTCTTCCAGGCGTCGTCCGTCAGCAGCCGGTCGATCAGGTCCTTCCGGTAGTAGGTGAAATGGAGGCTGATGTCGGTCGGCACGCCGTACTGCTCGCCGTTCAGCGCGAGGCTGCCCAGGGCCACCGGGGCGAACAGCGTCTTGACGTCGGGGCTCAGGTCCTGGCCGATCGGGTCGAGGAAGGGCGCGTAGCGGCCGAGCGTGTAGGTGGTGACGAGGGCGACGTCGAACTCCTTGCTGCCGGCCGCGAGGTCGGCGATCTCCTTGTCGAAATAGCCCTGGCGGCTGAAGAGGAGCTGCTTCACCTGGTCGTCCGGCGCCTTGCCGGGGCCGGCGTTCCAGGCGTCGATGACCTTCTGCATGGCCTCGCTCTCGGGGCCGGGCCAGAAAAGCAAGGTCACCTCGGCCCGGGCCAGGACCGGCCAGGCCAATCCCGGCCAGCCACAGCCGGCGACGAGCGCCATTTCCGCATCGTTCCTCCCCTCCAGGCTTGACGGCGGGATTGTGGAGAGGGCGGGGCGACCCGTCCAGCCTCGTCGTGCGGCAGCGACGCGTCGAGCGTCGACCAGGCGCCGAAGGGAGCCTCGAGCGGCCCGGACTACGTGATCGGCATGGCGCGCACGGCCGCCACCCGCCGCTCGAGAGTGGCCGGGTCCATGGTCTCGCACTCCCAGATTGACCAAGACCCTCCAGCCGAGCGTCTCAAGCTCCAGGCCGACGCGCGCATCCCGCGCCACGTTGCGCGCGAGCTTCGGCTCCCAGTAGTCGAGGTTTCGCTTGGGCCGCCGCGCCAAGGTGCAGCCTTGGTGTTGATGCCAGAAGCAGCCATGCACGAGGAGGGCGAGCCGTCGACCGGGGAGCACGATGTCAGGACTTCCGGGCAGGTCCCGGCGATGGTAGTCGGAAGCGGAGCCCGGCCGCGTGCAGGGCGCGCCGAACGCGCATCTCGGGGCTGGTATCGCGCTTTCTGATTGAGCGCATTATCCTGAGGCGGGTATCGGTATCCATTTGGGTCCAGAGAATTGGCCAACGACCGAAGTCGGCTCTTGCATCCACCCTTGGCGACCTATGGCGTCGATGCGTCCAAGCGGCAAGAAATCGTAGAGTGGTTTCTGGAGGGGCTTCGCCGTGCCGGCTGCCGAATTATCATCGAGCCCGATCGGGCTCAGGCTCCGTTTGTGATGGTCATCGAGCATCGGTTGACGGGCGAACGCTTCGGTCTGGTTGCCTACCTCTTTACGGCCACGAGCCGGAGAACTCCGAAGCGGCCAACCGACGAGGCAAGATTTCAAATAAAGTACGGCTCGAAACGGGATAATAGCCTTCACGCGCTCTTCGACGATCCACAAGGTCTGTGGACGACTGTCCTTTGCGGCATTGACACAGAAAATGACCTTGTCGTGTCGGTCGATCCAGCGGCCCACGATCCCACCCGCCTCTTCGTATCCGTGGAGTACAAGCATCGCCATATGGCCGCCATCGCAGAGACGGGATGGGCCGCCTGGAGCAGGGACCGACGTGCTAGGACATCTCGCGGGCGCGACATCCCCGAGGAGCAGTCCGCGACCACTGAGACTGTAGTCGGAGCTATGAGGAATCACATCCTTGATCTTGTGCTCTTCGAGCGCGCCGCCCATGGCCTGACACCGGAGTATCGCCGACGACTTTCAGACCAATGGCTTGAAGTGCGAAAGCAGGCGGCCGGTCGTCGGACTGCCCTCGCCGAGCATGAGCTGCTGAGGCGGCTGAGCCTGCAACCGGAAGAGCTCCTCGACATGATCAGCGGCGCACCCCGGCTGGGCATGGCGGTTCGCGGCTGGGCGGCGCAACGGCATCTAGGCGAACTGTTGTCCAAGATGCCGATCGTGGCGTCCGTCCAATCGATCGAGACTGACGGGCAACCGGATTTTGCCCTCACGCTGCGGCACCCGAGTTGCTTCGGGAGGCCCGTCCTTATCGAGTGCAAGAACGTCCTCGCCAGCCAGTTGCGGGGCTGGCCGAAGGTCGATTTCCAGCGGACCCGAGCGCCGAAGGGGAACCCCTGTGGACGATACTACAGTAGGGACGAGTTCGATGTCGTCGCCGCCTGCCTCCACCCCATCACGGGGGCATGGGAGTTCCGTTTCAGGGCGACGAAGGAGATGGAGGATCATCCCCACTGCCCCGATCGCCTCAATCATAACGTCCCCGTGGACGCCCGATGGGCGGACGACCTTGCGGCCGTGCTGACGGCGCTCTAGCAAGCAGCATGAGACTCGCGCACGAGAGCCTATGACCCCGACGATCATCAGCCTCTTCACCGGCGCAGGCGGGCTCGACTATGGCCTCGAGCGCGCAGGCTTTGCGCACGGCGTGGCGGTCGAGATGGATCATGACTGCTGCGAGACGCTGCGGCTCAGCCGCCCAGGCTGGGATATCATCGAGCGGGACGCGCACAAGACCACGACCGAGACGATGCTGTGGACCGCTGGTTCGGACAGAGGAGGGCACACGCTGTTGGTCGGCGGCCCTCCCTGCCAGCCCTTCTCGAAGTCAGGATGGTGGGCAAGCGGCGACAGCCTGCGGCTCTCGGATCCGCGGGCGGCGACCCTGCGGGCCTATCTTCGCGTGCTGCGTGAGGCTCTCCCGCGAGCTTTTCTTCTCGAGAATGTCGAGGGGCTGGCCTACCGCCAAAAAAGCGAGGGCCTGAGCCTCATCCTCGACGAGATCGTCCGGATCAATAGGGAGACCGGGTCCACCTATGCGCCAGCCGTCTTCAATGTCGACGCAGTAAATTACGGCGTCCCACAGATGCGCAGTCGCGTGCTCATCATCGGAATTCGCGACGGCAGAGCCTTCGCGCCGCCAGCGATCACCCACGGCGAGGGCCTCGGGCTCGAGCCCTTTCATACGGCGTGGGACGCCATCGGCGACCTCGGCACTCCGAACGAGGATGCAAGGATGCGAGGGAAGTGGGCCGACCTTCTCCCGAGCATCCCCGAGGGGTGCAACTATCTCTGGCACACGGATCGGATGGACGGCGAGCCGATCTTCGGATGGCGGCGGCGCTATTGGTCATTTCTTCTCAAGCTCGCCAAGGATCGACCGTCCTGGACCGTCCAAGCGCAGCCGGGACCAGCCACCGGCCCGTTTCATTGGGAAAGCCGGCGGCTCACTGTCAGGGAGCTTTGCCGCATCCAGACCTTTCCGGACGACGTCATGATTGCCGGCAACCGGCTCTCCGCCGTCCGCCAAGTCGGCAATGCAGTGCCCTCTTTGCTCGCTGAGGTCGTCGGCCGCTCGCTGCTGCGGCAGGCCTTCGGCATCGAGCCGGCGACGCCGCGGCCCACCCTGCTGCCACCGCGCCGGATGCCTATCCCGCCGCCGGAGCCGGTGCTGCCGGTGCCGGCTCGCTTCAGAGCCATGATCGGCACCCATGCGCCCCATCCGGGAACGGGCCAGGGCTATCGCAGCCAGCGGATCAGGGAGGCGGTGTGAGCACCAATCGCCCCGCGCTGCCGCGATTGACAGCCGCCCGGCGAGGCCGTTAGCTCCGGGCCCGTCCCTCGAGGGGCAACGCCTCATGTATCCCAATGGCGATGCGATCGGCCGCCTGACCGACAAGTATTTTTCGAAGACGCGGGCGATCGTCGAGCGGTTCGGCGATGCGCAGGTGACCTATGCGGTGTTCATGCGCCGGCCGGTGCTGTGCTGCCCGCGGCTCGCGGTCGGCTGGCTCGAGGAGGTGGCGAAGGAGAGAAAGGCAAAAATCGAGGTCGAGCTGCTGTTCGAGGAGGGGGGCTGGGTCGGGGCCGGCGAGCCGATGATGTACCTGCATGGGCCGTTCCGGCATCTGGTCGACCTCGAGACGATTTTTCTGCAGAAGCTCGGGCCGGCCTGCGTCGCCGCGCACAACGCCTACACCATGTGCACCGACCTTCCCTATGCGGGCTTCCTCGCCATGGACGCCCGGCACTGCGCCGGGGCGGAGATGGCCGAGATGATGGCCTATGCGGCGAGCGTGGGCTCGGCCCGGGCCCGGCGCGAGGCGGGAGCCAAGGGCTTCGTCGGCAACGCCACCGACGAGACCGCGCACTTTTTCGGCCAGGCCCACGGGCTCGGCACCATGCCGCACGCGCTGATCGGCTATGCCGGCTCGACCCTGCGCGCGGCCGAGATGTTTTTCGAGACGTTCCCGGACGACCCGCTGACGGTGCTGGTGGACTATTTCGGCCGCGAGGTCACCGACTCGCTCGAGGTCTGCCGGCGCTTTCCCGAGCTCGCCCAGGCGGGCCGGCTGGGCGTGCGGGTCGACACGCATGGCGGGCGCTTCGTCGAGGGGCTGGACACGGCCGCCTCCTATGCGGTGCTGGAGCGCTTCGTGCCGCAGGCGATCCGGACCTACCGGACCGACGAGGAGCTGCGCTGGCTGACCGGCACCGGCGTCACCGCGGCCGCGATCTATCATCTCCGCGAGCGGCTCGATGCCGAGGGCTTCGAATCGCGTGAAAATCGTCGCGAGCTCGGGGTTCGGGCCGCAGAAGTGCAAGCTGATGGCGAGCGTGAAGGCGCCGATCGACGTGATCGGCACCGGCTCCTTCCTGCCCGAGCAGTGGAGCGAGACCTACGCCACCGCCGACGTCATCGCCTATGACGGGCGGCAGAGCGTCAAGGTCGGCCGCGAGTTTCTGTTCCCGAGCCCGGACAGGCCGGCGGGCGGCTGAGCCCGGCCGCCGGCCTCAGCTGGCGGCCGCGAACCGGACGAGGTCGGCCATCGTGAAGCTCGGGCCCTGGCGCGGGATCTCGACCGGCGGCCGCATGGCGGGATCGAGGGCGCTCTGCGGGCTGGCCTCGATCGCGCGGTGGAGCACCTCGCCGACCAGGCGGCCGCCGACGGGGCCGAGCCGGCTGCCGCCCTCGCCCAGCATCTCGGCCTCCTGGAGCACGTAGTACCAGAGCGGCGTCTCGCTCATGCCGAGATCGGTCACCGCCCGGTCGGGGGCCAGCACCTCGTCCTGGGCGACGACCCCCAGGGCGGCCATGCGGCGCGCCACGGCCTGCCCCGACGGCAGCCGGCAGGCATGGCCGCAGAGAAGGTCGCGCTGGGCGAGCGAGGCCGGCTGGTCCGACACGGCCCCCGCCAGCCGCATCAGCGCCGGCGGCAGGCGCCGCCCGATCGGCCGGCCGGCCTGCGGCACCCTGAGCCCGACCTCGAAGAAATAGCCGAGATCGACCTCGGTGCGGAGGGCGCCCGTGCCGAGCAGGCCGGCGATCGGCTGCCGGTGGACCCGCTCGTTGAGCCCGTAGCTCTCGCGCAGCTGGGCGTGGCCGTAGCGGAAGGCCGCCGCCGCGAACTCGAGCGGCAGATAGGGCGCCTCGCCGGCGGGGCAGACGAGGCGCCGGCCCTCCTCCATGATGCCGCGCAGCATCGCCCTGCCGATGAGACGCGGCAGAAAGTCGCGCAGCAGGACCTCCTGGAAGTGGAAGACGAGCGTGTGGCGCGCGGCGCCGAAGCCGAGCCCGGAGGCCACGAGGTGGTTGTGCGCCTTGATCAGGACGAGGTGGAGCCGGGAGAGCACCCGGTTGTCGTCGTTGCGGGGATCGCCGATGAGCGCCAGGTCCTGCTGGTTGCGGGGCAGGTCCTCGTAGCGATGGCCCATGTCGTCGTTGGTCCAGCCGACGAGGAAGCGGCCGCGGAGCTGGGTGTTGTAGAGGTGCGGGGCACCGTCGGGCCCGGCGCCGTAGAGGCCGTCGAGATCGAGCGAGCCTCCGTCGTGCCGGCGGTTCCGCTCCTGCTGCGAGAGCGTGCGGCTGTCCTGGGTGAGCTCGTGGTCGACGAGCTGCGCCAGGAAGGTGAAGCCGGCGGGCTGGGACGACGGGACGGCCGGGCCGCAGCAGGCGTCCATCGGCCCGCCCGCGGCACCCAGGGCCATGAGCTGGGCCGTGCTCGCCTCGTGCGCGGGCAGGTCGGCGAAGGCGCGCCCGTAGCGCCCCTCCGGACACGCTCCGCCACCGTCGAGCCCGAGGCCGACGCTGCGACCATGGGCGGCATTTCCATGCCCTGTCATCGAAGCTCCCGAGAGATGGCGGCGGCTCGGCCGGGCCGGGGCGACATGTCGAGCCATGCGAGCTAACTCGCCCGAGGCGCGCAGGTTCGCTGTGATAAAAAACACAGCTGGGCGGCGGCGGCTTGGCCCGAGGCGGCGGGGCGGCCTAGAATATGCCCGCCCCGCCGGGCGCGACGCCCGGCAGGAAGGAGCCGCTGCATGGTCGAGCCCGTCTGGCAGCCGTCACCCGAGCGTGCCGCCCGCACCCAGATCATGGCGGAGGCCGCCCGGCGGGGATCGTCCGGCCCGGCCGCGGTGGCCGAGCTCTGGCGCTGGTCGGTCGCCCATCCCGACCTCTTCTGGGGCGGGCTCGTGGAGACCATGGGCGTGCGGCTGGGCCGGCCGGCCAGGGCCGTGCTCGAGGACGGCGACCGCATGCCGGGAGCCCGCTGGCTGGTCGGCGCCGAGCTCAATTTCGCCCAGAACCTGCTGCGACGCCGTGACGCGACCCCGGCCATCGTTTTTCGCGGCGAGGACGGCGGGCGCCGCGAGCTCGACTGGGCGGGGCTCTGGGCCGCGGTCGAGGACCTGGCGGCGGGGCTCCGGGCGGACGGCGTCGGCGTCGGCGACCGGGTCGCCGGCTACCTGCCGAACATCCCCGAGACGATCATCGGCATGCTGGCGACCTCCTCGCTCGGCGCCATCTGGTCGTCCTGCTCGCCCGATTTCGGCACGGCCGGGCGTGCTCGACCGGTTCGGCCAGATCGAGCCCAAGGTTTTGCTATCTGTCGACGGCTATCGCTATGCCGGCAAGCAGCTCGACATCCGCCCGAGGCTGGCCGAGATCGTGGCGGGGCTGCCGGGGCTCGGGCGCACGGTCATCGTGCCCTTCCTCGATCCGGCGGCCGATCCCGGGCCCGTGCCGGGGGCGGTCATGCTGGCCGACTATGCGCGCCCCAGCCCCGGCACGCTGAGCTTCGCCCAGCTCCCCTTCGACCATCCGCTCTACGTGCTCTACTCCTCGGGCACCACGGGCAAGCCCAAGGCCATCGTCCACGGCCAGGGCGGCACGCTGCTCCAGCACCTGAAGGAGCACCGCCTGCACACCGACATCCGCCCGGGCGAGCGGGTTTTTTATTTCACGACCTGCGGCTGGATGATGTGGAACTGGCTGGCCTCGGCGCTGGCCTCGGAGGCGACGCTCGTCCTCTTCGACGGCTCGCCCTTCCACCCCGGCCCCGAGGCGCTCTGGAAGATGGCGGAGGAGGAGCGGGTCGACGTCTTCGGCACCAGCGCCAAATATATCGACGGCATCAAGAAGGCCGGCCTCGCGCCCAAGGCCGGGCACGATCTCGGGGCGCTCAGGGCCGTGCTGTCGACCGGCTCGCCGCTGCTGCCCGAGTCCTTCGACTATGTCTATGCCGACATCAAGGCCGACCTGCAGCTGGCCTCGATCTCGGGCGGCACCGACATCGTCTCCTGCTTCGTCCTGGGCAATCCGGCGGGGCCGGTGTGGCGGGGCGAGATCCAGATGCGCGGCCTCGGGCTCGCGGTCGAGGTGGTCGACGACACCGGGCGGCCGGTCCGCGGCCAGAAGGGCGAGCTGGTCTGCCGAAGGCCCTTTCCCTGCATGCCCGTCCGCTTCTGGAACGACCCGGACGGCGAGCGCTACAGGAAGAGCTATTTCGACCGTTTTCCGGGCGTCTGGTGCCACGGCGACTATGCCGAGCTCACGGACCATGACGGGATCGTCATCCATGGCCGCTCGGATGCCGTGCTCAACCCCGGCGGGGTCAGGATCGGCACGGCCGAGATCTACCGCCAGGTCGAGCAGATCGAGGAGGTGCTGGAATCGATCTGCGTGGGGCAGGACTGGAAAGGCGACGTGCGGGTCGTCCTGTTCGTGCGGCTGCGCCCCGGCGCCACGCTGGACGAGGCCCTGGGCGACCGCATCCGCAAGCGCGTGCGCGCCAACTGCACGCCCCGCCACGTGCCGGCCAAGATCCTGCAGGTGAGCGACATCCCGCGGACGATGAGCGGCAAGATCACCGAGCTCGCGGTGCGCGACGCGATCCATGGCCGGCCGATCAAGAACACGGAGGCGCTGGCCAACCCCGAGGCGCTGGACCTCTATCGCGACCTGCCCGAGCTCGGTTCCTGAGGAGCCGCGTCGATTCTCGCCCGGCTCTGGAGCCTGCGGCTGAGCCGAGGCGAGATTCTTCTTCTCGGCACGCCGGCGGTCCTGGCAATCGCGGGGCTCGCCGCGGCGGGCGAGCTCACTCTGACCGCCGCGCTGCTCGGGCTCCTGCTCGCGGCGATTGCCGCCGTCGCCCTGGCGCTGTGGCGGTCGGAGGCCGCGGCGCGGCTGGACCGCTGGGCCGAGGATGCCGCTCGGGGCGCCGGCAGGGAGGGCCCACCCGAGCTCACCGGCCCGCTCGGCGTCCATCTCCGGCCGCTGGCCGAGCTCGGCCGCCAGCTCGAGACGGAGCGGCAGGGCAGCCGCGATCTCGGCCGGCTTCTCGAGACCCTGGTCGACGCGCTCCCGGACCCGGTTCTGCTGGTCGATCGCGAGATGGCGGTGACCAGGGCGAACGTCGCCGCCCGGCGGGCGCTCGGCTTCGAGCGCGACGGCACGCCGCTCGGCCGGGCGCTCCGCGATCCGGGCGTGCTGGCCGCGGTCAACGCGGCCCTCGGCACCGGCGTGGCCAGCAGCACCGCCTTCAGCCCGGTCGGCGACCGCAGCAAGCAGTTCGCGGCGCGGATCGAGCCGATCGTCCTCGACCGCGGCCGGCCGGGGGCGCTGCTGACCCTCAGGGAGCAGACCGAGCAGGTGATGATCGAGCGGATGCGCTCCGATTTCATCGCCAACGCCAGCCACGAGATCAGGACGCCGCTCGCCTCGCTGATCGGCTTCATCGAGACGCTGCAAGGGCCCGCCAGGGACGACGCGGCGGCCCGGGAGGCGTTCCTCGGCACCATGGCCGAGGAAGCGAGGCGCATGGCCCGGCTGATCGACGACCTCCTGTCGCTGTCGAGGATCGAGCTCGCCGCCAACCGGCCGCCCGCGGGCCGGATCGACCCGTCGCTCTGCTGCGCGAGGTCGCCGAGCGCATGACACCCCACGCCGAGCGGCAGCAGGTGCGCCTCGAGCTCGACCTGGAGCCGGGCCTCCCGGCCGTGCGTGGCGATCCGGATCAGCTCCACCAGCTCGTCGTCAACCTCGTCGACAACGCCGTCAAATATGGCGGCCGCGGCAAGACCGTGCGGATCGAGGCGCGTCAGCTCGACACGGGCGGCGCCGCGGCCGGGGCCCTGAGCGGCCGGCCCTGCGTGGCGATCAGCGTGGCCGACGAGGGCGAGGGCATCCCCGCCGAGCACATCCCGCGGATCACCGAGCGCTTCTACCGGGTCGACAGCGCCCGCTCCCGCCGGCTCGGCGGCACCGGCCTCGGCCTCGCGATCGCCAAGCACGTGATCCGGCGCCACCAGGGTCATCTCGCGATCGAGAGCGAGCTCGGCCGGGGCAGCCGGTTCACGGTGCTGCTGCCGCTGGCGCCGGCTGCCGAGACCGTCGTGCCGGTCACGGAAATGTCATAGTCTCCTCATAGAAGACGAGCCGACCGGGGTCGACCCGGGGCGGTTGGCGGCGCTGACGGCCGGGGTCCGGCAGGCGGCGCCGGGAGCCGGGCCGCCGACCGCGAGTTCGAGAGGGCCGTTTCGGCCGGGAGCCAGAGACCGATGAGCACCACGCCCGAGACGGTGACGAAGAAGCACCTCGTCCAGTCGTTCGACGAGGAGCTGCGGCGCCTCACCGACATCGTCGTCCGCATGGGGGCGATCGCCGAGCAGCAGGTGGCCGACGCGGTCGAGGCTCTCGTCAAGCGGGATGTCGAGATCGCCGACGCGGTGATCAAGCGCGACGACGAGGTCGACCGGCTCGAGGAGCAGCTCGACCAGGACGCGGTCCGGCTGCTGGCCACGCGCCAGCCGATGGCGATCGACCTCCGGGTCATCGCCATGGCGCTCAAGGTCAGCAACGATCTCGAGCGCACGAGCGACTATGCGGTCAGCATCGCCAAGCGGGCGCGGCGCCTCGCCGATCAGCCGATGCTGGAGCCGATGATCCACATCCCGCGGATCGCCAACAGCTGCCTCAGGATGCTCAAGGACGTGCTCGACGCCTATATCGAGCGCGACGTTGACAAGGCCATGGCCGTCTGGGAACGTGACAGTGAAGTGGACGATTACTATACGAGCCTGTTCCGTGAGCTCATCACCTATATGCTCGAGGATCCGCGCAAGATCAGCACCTGCATCGATCTCCTGTTCGTCGCCAAGAACCTGGAGCGCATCGGCGATCACGCGACCAATATCGCGGAAAAAATCCACTACATGATCCACGGGGCGCAGATCAACCGCTCGAGGCACGACGAGCCGTGAGGGCGTCGGTCCTGATCGTCGAGGACGAGGCGCCGCTCCAGAAGCTCCTGGCCTACAATCTCCGGGCCGCCGGCTTCGACACGGCCGCCGCCTATGACGGCGAGGAGGCGATGCTGCTGATCGCCGAGCGCGAGCCGGATCTCCTCCTCGTCGACTGGATGCTGCCGCAGCTCTCCGGCCTCGAGCTGTGCCGCCGGCTCCGCCGGCGCCCCGAGACGGCGCACATCCCGATCATCATGCTGACCGCGCGCGGCGAGGAGCCGGACCGCCTGCGCGGCCTCGAGACCGGCGCCGACGACTATGTGACGAAGCCCTTCTCGCCGGCCGAGCTGATCGCCCGGATGCGGGCCGTGCTGCGCCGGGTGCGGCCTGCCCTGGCCGACCAGATCCTGACCTTCCACGACCTCCGGATGGACCTGGCGGCGCACCGCGTCTTCCGTGACGACCGGGAGATCCATCTGTCGCCGACCGAATTCCGACTGCTCCGCCACTTCCTCGAGAATCCGGGCCGGGTCTTCAGCCGGGCCCAGCTCCTCGACCGCGTCTGGGGCGGTGACCTCGAGATCGAGCTCCGCACCGTCGACGCGACCATCCGGCGGCTGCGCCGGGCACTCAACGCCGAGGGCGAGGCCGACCTGCTGCGCACCGTCCGGGCCGAAGGCTATTCCCTCGACCACAAGCTGGCGATGACGGTCCCCGACGAGCGCTGACCGGCGTCTCGGGGTCCGGCTAGCGGATCACGATCGAGGGCGCGAGCGCGGTGGTCGGCAGCAGGGTCCCGGACAGGGTGGCGATCAGGCTCTCGACCAGCGGCAGCCTCTGCGCCAGCAGCTGGCGCACGAGCTGGAGCGGCGTCTCGGGCGGCGGGAAGGGCACGAGCGCCAGCGGCGCGTCGGTCGGCAGGCGGAGGGCCTGACGCGTCTCGCCGAGGGCCGCGTCGAGGCCGCCGAGCCTGTCGACGAGGCCCCGCGCCAGCGCCTCGGCGCCCGTCCAGACCCGCCCCTGGGCCAGCGCCTCGACCGACGCCGGATCGAGATGCCGGCCGCGGGCGACGCCCTGCTTGAAGGTGGCGTAGAGATCGTCGACCAGGGCCTCGAGCCGCGCCTTGCCCTCGGCCGTGAAGGGCTCGATCGGCGACCACAGCGCGGCGTCGGGGCCGGCGGTGAGCCGGGCCCAATGGACACCGAGCTTGTCGAAGGCGCCGGCCAGCACCGGCTTGCCCGCGAAGACGCCGATCGAGCCGGTGAGCGTCAGCGGCTCGGCGACGATGCGCGAGGCGTCCATCGCGATCCAGTAGCCGCCCGAGGCCGCGACATTGCCCATCGAGACGATCACCGGCTTGCCGACCTTGACGGCCTGCCGCACCTGGCGGGCGATCGTCTCCGAGGCGACCGCCGATCCGCCCGGCGAGGCGATCCGCAGCACGATCGCGCGGACGGCCGGATCGTCGATGGCCGCCGTCAGGGCCCCGGCCAGATCGTCGGCCGCGACGCCGCCGCCGAGCGCATCGCCGCCGCGCCGGATGGCGCCCACGGCACGCACGAAGGCCACGGTCGTGGCCTGGCCCGGAGGCTCGGGGGAGGTGCCGCTCAGATAGTCCCCGAACGGCACGAGGCGGGCGCCGACCCCGGCCCGGCCGAGGGACCGGACCTCGACCTCGTCCCGATAGGCCAGACGGTCGACGAGCCCCGCGTCGCGGGCACCCGTGGCCGTGTAGGGTCCGGCTCCCAGGAGCGCCGCGGCACGCTCGGGAGGCAGCCTCCTCGCGTCGGCGACGCCGGCCACGAGCCCCTGCCACGTCTGGTCGACGAGGTCCTGGAGCATCTGCCGGTTGGCGGGCGTGGGCCCGCTCTCGGTGAAGGTCTCGGGCGCCGTCTTGTAGGCGCCGCGCCGGGTGACGCTGAGCCCGATGCCGAGCCGGTCCAGAAGGTCCTTGATGAAGGGCGTCTCGATCGCGACCCCGCTGACGCCGACGAGGCCGGCCGGCTGGACATCGACCTCGTCGAAGGCGGTGGCGAGGTAGTAGCCCTCGTTGCCGGGCTCCAGCTCGCCCAGGCTGTCGCTCCAGGCGATCGCGAACCGGTCGCTGGCGCGGAACGCCTTGACGGCGTCGCGAAGCTCCTGGGCGACCGCGAAGCCGTGCGACGTGCCGTCGACCAGCGCCACGAGCCCGCCCACCCGCGGGTCGGCCGCGGCGCGGTCCAGGCCCAGCACGACCTCGGACAGCGTCGGCCCGCGCTCGAGCGAGAGAGCGGCGAGGCCGATGCCGCCGCTGCTCTCCGGCAGCTCCTGCCTGAGGTCGAGCTCGAGCACCATGCGCTCCGGCAGCCGCGGCCCGGCGCGCTCGCTCCTGAGCAGCCACCAGGCGCCGAGGCCGAGGCCGCCCACCACGAGGAACGCGAGGGCCCCGACCGTCGCGAGGAAGCCGACGATGAAGCGTCTCACGGGCGGCGTACCCCGTGGGGCAGGCCCTGGGGCGCCATGGCGCACGCGCTCACGCGGCAGCCGAGGTCGGGCGCGGCGCCCGGGCGCTCGCCGTCTTGAGCTGGCCGCAGGCCGCCAGGATGTCCTGGCCGCGCGGCGTCCGCACCGGCGAGGCGTGGCCGGCGGCCTCGACGATCGCCGCGAAGGCTCGAATGCGGTTGTTGGACGAGCAGGCGAAGGGTGCCCCGGGCCAGGGGTTGAACGGGATCAGATTGACCTTGGCGGGGATGCCCTGCAGCAGGCGGACGAGCTCGCGGGCGTCGGCGTCGCTGTCGTTGACGCTCTCGAGCATCACATACTCGAAGGTGATGGGGCGGCGGGACGGATAGCGCCGGCAGGCATCGAGAAGCGCTGCGATGTTCCACTTCCTGTTGATCGGCACCAGCTCGTCCCTGAGATCGTCGCGCACGGCGTGGAGCGAGATCGCGAGCCCGACGCCGAGCTCCGCCCGCACTGCTCGATGCGCGGCACCACGCCCGAGGTCGAGACGGTGATCCGCCGCCGCGACAAGGCGAGGCCGGTCTCGTCCATGGCGAGCCGGAGCGCCGCCGCCGTGGCCTCGTAGTTGAAGAGCGGCTCGCCCATGCCCATGACGACGATATTGGTGAAGAGCCGCCCGGGGCGGCCGCTCGGCCATTCGCCGAGCGCGTCCCGCGCGACCAGCATCTGCGCCGTGATCTCGGGGGCGCCGAGATTGCGGACCAACGGCATGGTGCCGGTGTGGCAGAAGCGGCAGGTCAGCGTGCAGCCGACCTGGGTCGAGACGCAGAGGGCGCCCCGATCGGCCTCGGGAATGAAGACCGTCTCGACCTCCTGGCCATCGGCGAAGCGCAGCAGCCACTTGGCGGTGCCGTCGGTCGAGCGCTGCTCGGCGGCGATGGTCGGCCGGGCGATCGAGTAGCGCTCGGCGAGCCGGGCGCGGAGCCCTGCCGGGAGGGTCGTCATGAGGGCGAAGTCGCGAGCGCCCCGCCAGTAGAGCCAATGCGCGAGCTGGCGCGCCCGCAGGGCGGCCAGCGCCTCCCCCTCGCCGAGGTCGACGAGCAGGGGCAGAAGCCCGTCCGGACCGAGACCGATCAGGCTCGGCTTGCCGTCGGCGGCGAGCGGGCGCGGCGCGCTCATTTCTTGCAGCTGCTCATCATCGCGTCGAAGGCGTCGGTGAAGCCGATCAGGGAATAGGTGTCGAGCGAGGTGGTGCCCTTCGTCGAGGTGCCGGCCGCGGTCATGTCGGTGCCGGCCTTCATGGCCTCGATCATCGCCTTGTCGTCGGCGGGGGTGCGGGCCCAGGCATGCTCGTCCCGGGTGAAGAGCTTGAAGGTCTTGCTGCCGATCTTGACCGTGACGGTGCTGCCCTTCTCGAAGGTGTAGCCGGGCTCCACGCTGACCTGGACGTTGGGCGGGTCGATGGGCAGCTTGGCGACCAGGACCGCCGCGGCGCCCCGATTGTCATAGGTGCCGGACATCTTGCTCGGCACCGACGCGATGTAGCAGGTCCTGCCCTTCTGCCCATCGGCCGCATAGACGTTCCAGTCCTTGAAGCTCTTGACGAAGCCGGCCACAGCCGACCCCGACGCCACCAGCGCCACCGCCCCTAGCCCGGCGGCCAGCCAGCCCCTCAGATGTCGACGCATCGTCCTCGCTTATCGGTTGCCGATTGGTCTCGGCGCGCAGATTACGTCTCGTCGGCCGCCGGGCAACCGCTTTGCGCATCCACGGCGACCGGGTCGTGCCTGCCGCCGCGCAGGACCGGCCGGCCGTGCACATGCGCCGGGAGCGGCTCGGACGGGCCGCCGGACCGCACCGGTCTCGGCGCGAACCGGCCATGGCACAAGAGCCTATCGTACATGACGATGGCACCGGCAACGCCGAGATTGACGCAGAATCGCGTCGGGACCCGGACCACATGGTCGCAGCGCTCGAGCAATGCGGGCGAGAGGCTGCCGCGTTCCGGCCCGAACACGTAGGCGGCGTTCAGCGGATGACGGAAGCTCGGCAGCGCCACCGCGTCCTCGACCAGCTCGACGCCGACCAGGCGACAGCCTCGCGGCAGGCGGAGCGCCGCGACCGAGGCGATCTCGTAGACCGGCACCCGCTGCTCGGCACGGGTCGTGTCCGAGAGAGCGTCCTTGACCCGGTCATGGCCATCGATCACGAAGATGAAGCTGGCACCGAAGGCGTGCGCGGTGCGCATCAGCGTGCCGAGGTTCATCGGCTTGCTGATGCCCTCGGCGCCGATGGCGAAGTAGCCGCGCATGCCCGTCTCGACCATGGTTCCCCAATTGGGGGCCCGGGTGCCGCGGGAAAAGGGACGGGACGGCTCGCCCGACCTCGGGGAGCGGCCGCCGGGGCCTCTCGACCGGGACCTGCCAAGGGGGAGACGGGACATGCTGGCCGTGCAGTGCCGTGAGCTCACCGGGCTCGACGGCCTCCACCTCGCCGAGCTGCCGACGCCGCAGCCGGGCGCCTGCTGCGTCCGCATCCGCGTCCGCGCGGCCGGGGTCAACTTCGCCGACGGGCTGATGACGACGGGGCGCTATCAGGAGCGGCCCGGCCTGCCCTTCATCCCGGGCCTCGAGGTGGCGGGCGAGATCGACGCCCTGGGCGCCGCAGTCCACGGGCTCGAGGTCGGCCAGCGCGTGCTCGCCGTCCTCGGCCATGGCGGCTTCGCCGAGCAGGCCATCGCCCGGGTCGACGATGTGGTGCCCATCCCCAATTCCATGGACTTCGCGACCGCCGCCGGCTTCGCCATCGCCTATGGCACCGCCTATGGGGCGCTGGTCTGGCGGGCCGCGCTGCACAGTGCCGAGACCCTGCTCGTGCACGGCGCCGCCGGCGGCGTCGGGCTCACGACGGTCGAGTGCGGCAAGGCGATGGGTGCGCGGGTGATCGCGACCGCCCGGGGTGCGGAGCACCTGGCCGTCGCCCGGGCGCACGGGGCCGACGAGGCCATCGATGCCGAGGAGCCGGACCTGGTCCCGCGGCTGCGCGCCGCCCTGGGCGATCCCGGCGCGGATGTCGTCGTCGACCCGGTCGGCGGCCCCCTTCTCGGGGCCTCGCTCAAGGTCGTCGCCTGGGAAGGCCGGATCGTGACCCTGGGATTCGCCTCGGGCCAGGTCCCGCCGATCCCGGCCAACATCCTCCTGGTCAAGAACGCGGCGGTGCTGGGCTTCTACTGGGGCAGCTACAGAAAGCACGATCCGGCCCGGCTGCGGCGCGGCCTCGAGGAGCTGCTGGACTGGTGGGGCAGCGGCCTCCTCCGCCCGCACGTCTCGCACCGTCTGCCCCTCGCCGAGACCGCCCGGGCCCTGGCCCTGCTGCGCGACCGGCGGAGCACCGGCAAGGTCGTCGTCACCATGGGCTGAGATCGGGCCGCGCCCGGGCCGGTCGCGGGCCGACGGCGGCAGGATCCGGCATCGACGCCGAGGCGGCCTGCGGCGGGGGCTTTACGCCCGTCCCCTCTTCGTCGACAGTGCCTGTGCCAGAAAAGGCGTGGACACAGGGTAGGAAACTTGAACGAGCCATCGTGGCGGACCCGCATGACGGTCGCGCGCGAGACGGCCCTGGCGCTGTCTCTCCTGGTCGGGATCGTGTCCCTGTCGGGCTGCGCCGGCGGCGGAAGCGGGGGCAGCGGAGGAGGCGGCGGCGGCACGGGTGGGGGCGGTGGCTCGGCCAGCTACCCGACCGCGGCTGAATATTCCCGAAGCGGCAGCCTCGGCCGGGTCTCGGCCGCCTCGGCCTACGACGCCGGGGCCACCGGCAGGGGCACGACGGTGGCGGTGGTCGATTCGGGCATCGACGTCAATCACCCGGAGTTCGCCGGCCGGATCGACCCGAACAGCACCGACATCGTCACCGGCACCTCCTCGACCCTGCAGGATCCGAACGGCCACGGCACGCATGTCGCCGGCATCATCGGCGCCGACGCCGACGGCTCGGGCGTCGTCGGCGTCGCTTTCGACACCAGGCTCCTGATCGTCCGCAGCGACACCCACGACGGCTGCCCGAGCGACGCCTGCAACTATGCCGACGGCGACGTGGCCCGCGCCATCGGCTACGCGGTGCAGAAGGGCGCCCAGGTCGTGAACCTGAGCTTCGGCAAGACCGGCGCCCCGAGCGCCGACTATCTCTCGGCCCTCGAGAATGCGACGAGCAGGGACGTGCTGATCGTCGCCGCGGCCGGCAACCGCAATGGCGCCGGCCCCACCCAGCCCGCCGCCCTCGCCGGGTCGCCCGACCTCGCCGGGCGGCTGATCGCCGTCGGCGCGGTGGGCAAGAGCGGCGCCATCGCCGGCTTCTCCAACCGCCCCGGCGACATGACGGAGGCCGAGCATTTCCTCGTGGCCCCGGGGGTCAACATCACCAGCACCTATCTGAACGGCGGCTACGCGGCGCTGTCGGGGACGTCGATGGCGACGCCGGTCGTCGTCGGCGCCGCGGCCGACCTGAAATCGCTCTTCCCGTCGCTCAGCATGGGGCAGGTCGCGGACCTGCTGCTGAGCACCGCCAAGGATCTGGGCGCCCCGGGCACCGATCTCGTCTACGGGCGGGGGCTCGTCGACCTCAAGGCAGCCGTACAGCCTCAGGGCAGCCTGGGCCTCGCTGCCGGCACGGGGGTCGGCGATGCGCGAGCGAGCCTCGGCGCCACGACCCTGCGCCTCGGCCCGGCCTTCGGCGACGCGCTGACCGGCTCCGCCACCCTCAAGGGGGCCATGGCCCTCAATTCCTACGACCGGCCCTACCGCGTCGACCTCTCCCGGCAGGTCGTTCCGGCCAGCCGCGATCTCGATCTGACCGGGCTGCTGGCACCCCGGGGCACGAGCCGGTCCGTGAGCCTGCCGGCGCTCGGCGGCGTGGCCGGCCTCCATGCCGAGCTCGGCTGGCAGGAGGCGAGCCCGCAGGGCGGCCCGGGGCTCGGGCTGACGTCCGGCCCGGTCGGGGCGGATCCTGCGGTCGATGCGCCCAGCATGAGCCTGACGGCCGGCACGGCCATGGGCGGGACGGTGACGGCCGGATGGGGGCTGACCGCGTCGGCCGTGGCGCCGACCGCTGCGGCGAGCGCCTCCGAGCAGGCCCTTTTCTGGCAAGGCAGCGAGCTGCTGGCGCCCGAGACGTCGCTTCTGACCAGTGGCAACGGCACGGGGCTCAGCCAGCCGCTGGGCGACGGCACGACCCTCGGGGTCGCCGTCTTCGACGGCAATATCGACACCGGGAGCATCGACCGCCGGCGGCGCCCGGCTCGTCACGGCCGCCCTCGCCCGCAGCCTCGGGCAGGACAGCTCCCTGACCGTTGGGCTGGAGCCATCTCGACGAGCAGCAGACGGTGCTGGGCAGCAGCACCAGCGGCGCCTTCGGCCAGGGCGACGGAGCGTCGACCGACTTCTTCAGCCTCGGCGGCCGGACCTGGCTCACGACCCGCACCGAGCTGATCGGCCATGCGGTGGTCGGGGTCACGCGGGTCGCCGCCGCCTCGGGCAGCCTCGACAACTGGAGCAGCGTGAGCTCGAACGCCTTCGCCCTGGGCGTCGTCCATCACGACGCGCTGCGGGAGGGCGATCGCCTCGGCCTGATCTTCGGCCAGCCGCTCAGGGTCACGGGCGGCGAGGCGACCGTCGACGTGCCGGTCTCGCGCGACCTCGCCGGCAACGTCCAACGGCAGAGCGGCGAGGTCGGCCTCGAGCCCACGGGGCGGGAGCTCGATCTGCAGCTCGCCTACATCGTCCCGCTCGGCCGTCTCGGCCTGCTCGGCTCCTGGGTGATGCTGCGCACGGAGCCCGGCAACGACGCCTCGGCGGAGCCCGGCCTCGCGGTCGGGTCGCGCTACACCCTGGGATTCTGACGCCGTCCGGCGACGGCCGTGCCGACGCGACGGCCGCCCTAGCGCTCCTTCAGGGCCTCGTCGCGGGCCTTGAGGATCGGCTTCAGGATGTAGTCGAGCACCGTCTTGTGGCCGGTCAGCACGTCGATCTGCGCGGTCATGCCCGGGATGATCGCGAGCGGCTTCTGCGGCGTGCCCAGATGATTGCGGTCGGTGCGCACCCGCACGCGATAGAAGCTCTCGCCCTTCTCGTTGGTGATGGTATCGGCGCTGATGTCCTCGACCTTGCCGTCGAGCCCGCCATAGATGCTGTAGTCGTAGGCCGTGATCTTGACGGTCGCCGCCTGGCCCGGGCGGATGAAGGCGATGTCGGCCGGCCGGACGCGCGCGTCGATCAGGAGCGTGTCGTCGAGCGGCACGATCTCCATGAGGTCCTGGCCCGGCTGGACCACGCCGCCGATGGTGTTGATCTTGATCTGCTTGATGGTGCCGCGGACGGGCGAGCGGACCTCGGTGCGGCGCACCCGGTCCTGGCCGGCGGCCATCGCCTCCTTGAGGCCGGCGAGCTCGCCGTTGCGGTCGTTCAGCTCCTTGAGCGCGTCGGCGCGGAAGCTGCTGTAGGCGCTGGCGATGCGCTCGTTGGCCTCCCGCAGGGCGGCCTGGGCCCTGGGCACGGTGAGGTTGGCCTGGTCGAGCTGGCCCTGGAGATCGTTCACCTGGCGCTCGAGCTGGAGCATCTCGGTCTTCGGCACGATGCGCTGCGCCGCCAGCGGCTGGCTGATGTCGAGCTGATCGTTGGCGAGCTTCAGCGAGCGCTGGGTGATCTGGATCTTGCTCTCCAGCTCCTTCAGCTCCTGCTCGCGCTGGGTGGCCTGCTGCTTCAGGATGTCGAGCTGGTCCTGGAGCGCGGTCTGGCGCGAGTTGAAGAGCTGCGTCTCGCTGTCGGCGAGGTTCCGGGCCTCGGCCATGACCTCGGGCGGGAAGCGGATCGGCCCGTCGTCGATCTCGGCATTCAGCCGCGCGATCGACGCCAGCACCGCCAGATAGCGGGACCGCTTCTCCCCGTAGTCGCTGGCGGCGCGGACATTGTCGATCCGCATCAGCGGCTGGTCCTTCTCGACGATCTCCCCCTCGTGGACGAGCGTGGCCGCGACGATGCCGCCCTCGAGGTTCTGGATGACCTGGATCTGCGTCGAGGGGATGACCTTGCCCTCGCCGCGGGTGACCTCGTCGAGGGTGGCGAAGTGGGCCCAGACGACGAAGGTCGCGAAGAAGGCCACCACGGCGATCAGAATGAGGTGGCTGAAGGCGCGCGGCTTCAGGCTCTCGACGCCGGCGGAGCCGGCGAGGAAGCCCGCGAGCTCGCGGTCGGTGCCGCGCGCCTCGGCCCAGCTCGAGGACCGGCGTGCCAGGGCACCCATCAGGCCTCTCCCCGGATCTGCCCGGCCGCCAGCGCCTTCATGATCTTGTCCTTGGGCCCGTCGGCGACGACCTTGCCGCCGTCCATCACGATGATCCGCTCGACGAGGCCGAGGAGCGAGGCCCGGTGGGTCACGAGGATCAGCGTGCGACCGGCCAGCTCGCGCCCGAGCCGATGCATGAAGCGGGCCTCGGCGCCATTGTCCATCGAGCTGGTCGGCTCGTCGAGCACCAGGATCGGCGGATCCATGAGCATCGCCCGGGCGACCGCCACGGCCTGGCGCTGACCGCCCGAGAGGGCCTCGCCGCGCTCGCCGACATTGAGCTCGTAGCCGAGCGGATGGCGCGAGACGAACTCCTCGACCCCGGAGAGCGCTGCCGCGCGCAGCACCGCCGCATCGTCGGCGAAGGGCGCGCCCATGGTGATGTTCTCCCTGAGCGTGCCATGGAAAAGAAAGACGTCCTGCGGCACGCAGCCGACATTGCGCCTGAGATCGGCGGGGTCGAGCTGGCGGAGGTCGGTGCCGTCGATCAGGACGGCGCCGGTGTCCGGCTCGAACAGGCCGAGGATCAGCTTCTCGATGGTCGTCTTGCCCGAGCCGATCCGGCCGATCAGCGCCACCCGCTCGCCGGGGGCGATCTTGAAGCTGACGTCGGCGAGCGCAGGCAGCTTCTGCCCCGCATAGGTGAAGGTGACGTTCTTGAGCTCGACGGCGCCCTTGATCTCCGGCCGATGCACGAAGGCCTTGTCGGGCGGCCGCTCGACCGGCAGCCGCATCACGCCGTCGAGCGTCTCCAGCGCCATCTTCGACTGGTGGAAGCGGGTCAGGAGCGAGGCCACCTGGCCGAGCGGGGCCATGGCCCGTCCGGAGAGGATCGTGCAGGCGACGAGGCCGCCCGTGGTCAGCAGGCCGTCGCCGATCCGGTAGACTCCGACGATGACGACGGTGACGTAGACGAGATTGGCGGCCGAGCCCGCGAAGTTCACCGTCACCGCGGACAGGAGCCGGCTCTTGTGGGCGGAGTCGGCGGCGGCGCCCACGAAGCTCTCCCAGGCGCGCTGCATGCGGCCCTCGGCGCCGATGCTCTTGATCGTCTCCAGCCCGTTGATCGCCTCGACCAGCACGCCGTGCTTCTGCGCCGCCTCCTTGAAGGTCCGGCGCACCAGATGGTTGAGGGGCCACTGGAACAGCACGCCGATGCCGATGACGATCGGCACGGCCGCGGCCGGCACGATGGCCAGCGGCCCGCCGATCAGCCAGACGATGACGATGAAGAAGGCGACGAAGGGCAGATCGACGAGCGTCGTGATGGTGGCGGAGGCGAAGAAGTCGCGGAGCGTCTCGAACTCCCGGAGGTGGGCCGCGAAGGCCCCGGCCGAGCGCGGCCGGGCCGCCATGCGGATGCCCATGACCTGCTCGAAGAGGATGCTGGCGAGCTTGACGTCGGCGATCCGTCCGGCGTTGTCGACGAAATAGCCGCGCAGCGTCTTCAGGAGGAAATCGAAGAGAAAGACGATCAGCACGCCGATCGCCAGCACCCAGAGCGTCGCCGTCGCCTTGTTGGGGACGACGCGATCGTAGACGTTCATCACGAAGAGCGGGCTCGCGAGCGCGAAGCAGTTGATCAGGAAGGCGGCGACCACGACCTCGCCATAGGTCGGCCACTGGCGCAGCATGGTCGACCAGAACCAGTGGCCGCCGCGCTCCTCGCGCAGCTCGCGCTCGCGCTCCGCGAAGCCGATCTCGGGCTTGGCGAAGAACGCATAGCCCTCGTAGCGCCGGCCCAGATCCTCCTCGTCGATCTCGTGCGTGCCCTGCCCGGTCTCGGGCAGGATGACCACGCACCGGCCGCCGGCCGTGCGGCGGACGAGGACGCAGGCGCGCCGGTCGCGCAACAGCAGGACGCAGGGCAGGACGAGATCATGGGCCTCGTCGAGCGAGCGGCGCAGCAGCCTGGCGCTCAGCCCGGCCCGGCCCGCCGCGCGGGGGAACAGATCGGGCGTGAGGACGCCGTCGACCAGCGGCAGGCCCGCAGTCAGCGCCTGGGCGGAGCTCGGCCGCTCCAGCAGATGGGTCAGGGCGACGAGGCAGCCCAGGAGCGGATCGTCGACGGTCGTGTCGGGCCGGCGCACCGGCCAGGACGGCAGGAGCGGCCCCGTCTCCTGCACGGCGGGGACGTCGCGGCCACCGGCCTGCTGGCCGCCGGCCTCCCCGACCCGGCCCTCCGCCTCGATCTGCGTGTCGCTCATCCGCAAGCTCTCCATGCACCCCGCCGGGCAGCCCTCGCCCCGCCGGTCGGCGGGCCCCCGGTGTGGTATTCGGACCACAAGCGCCGGGAGACCTTAGCCGCGGCCCACCCAGGCAACGGTTAACGCGCCGCGCCGCAGGCGGACTTATACGCGGTTCTCTCGACATTGCACCGTGTTGCGGGCACCCTCGAGGCTTGGGCGCGATGGTGGATCGGCAATTGACGTCTGCCCCGCCCAGGTTTTATCACGGAATGGGTTTCCGTATGATTTCCAAGGCCTTTGCTGCCGACCTTCCAACGAATTGGCAAACCACGGCATGAGCATCCAAGGCTATCCGCGTCGCCGATCCGATTGGTTGATCGGGTCCCTGCTCGCGTCGACCTGCCTCGTCCTCGCGGGCTCGCCGGCAGAGGCCGGCTCGATCGAGGACAGCGTGCGCGCCGCATTGGCCACCAACCCCGATGTCGGGGTCGTCCAGGCCGATCGTCGCGCCGTCGACCAGGAGCTGCGCCAGGCGCGGGCCGGCTATCTGCCGAGCCTCGACTTCCGTGGCGCCGTCGGGCCCGAGGTCACCAACAACGCCAATACGCGCCAGCGCGGGCCGGGCAGCACCAACACCGCGCAGCAGACCCGGTTCGAGAGCGAGCTGCGGCTGAGCCAGATGATCTTCGACGGCTATGCCACGAAGAGCGAGGTCGACCGCCAGCTGGCACGGCAGGACAGCGCGGCCTACAGGGTCGGCGAGGCGTCCGAGTTCGTCGCGGTCGATGCCGTCAGGGCGCATCTGGACGTGCTCCGCAACCAGGCGATCGTTCGGCTGGGCGAGGAGAATATCGGGACCCACCAGCGTATCCTGAAGCAGGTCGGCAGCCTCGAGCGCAATGGTCGCGGCAGCATCGCCGACGTCCGGCAGACCGAGGCGCGAGTCGCCGCCGCCCAGGCCGAGCTGGAGCTGGCGCGCGGCACGCTGCAGGATGCGATGGCGACCTATGAGCGCGTGGTCGGCCAGGCGCCGGGCACCCTCGGCCTGGAGCCGGCGCCGGTCGGCTCGCTGCCGGCGGGGCGGGAGGCCGCGGCCCAGACGGCGGCCGTCTCCAACCCGACGGTGCTGATCGCCGCCAGCGACGTCGACGTCGCCGCCGCCGAGCTCCACGGCTCCCGCGCCGACTTCTATCCCAAGCTCGACGCCGAGCTCTCGGCGGTGGGCGACCGCAACATCGACGGCCAGGACGGCCCCGACAGCAGCGCCTCGGCCCTGCTCGTGCTGCGCTACAACCTCTTTCGCGGGGGGGCCGACATCGCCCGTGAGCGGGAGGCGTTCCACCGACTCAACGAGGCCCGCGCCAGCCTCATGAAGGCCCGGCTCCAGGCCCAGCAGGATGCGCGCACCTCCTGGAACGCCTACGAGACGGCCAAGGCACGGACCGTCTCCTTCGCGGATCGCGCCGAGGCGCAGCGACGCACGCGCGACGCCTATGCCTCCCAGTTCGACATCGGCCAGCGCTCGCTGCTGGACCTGCTCGATTCCGAGAACGAGCTGTTCCTGGCGCGCGTCGACTATGTCACGGCGCAATTCACCGAGCGCTTCGCCGTCTACCGGGTGCTCGGCGTCGACGGCGAGCTGCTCCAGACCCTCGACATCGCCAAGCCGCGCGAGAGCATCGACATCAATCGCTCCGCGGCCGGCGTGCAGTCGCCGGAGCGGATCGAGGAGAAGTCGAAGCAGATCCAGGCGCCGCTCAGCGAGCCGCAGCCGCTGCGGGGCACCTCGGCCGGCGCACCCCCCGCCGATCAGCTGGGCGCCCCCGAATCCATCAACGACACGATGCCCGCCAAGACCCCGGAGCGGCCGGCGGTGGTCACCTCGCCGACCGTGCCGTCGAGCGGGGAGGCGCCGAAGAGCCTCACGCCGCAGAAATCCTCGGCGGTGGAAAAGCCGCATGCGGTGACCGCGGCGCTGGCACCGACGCCCGCGCCGGCACCGGCCGCTCCTTCCGGCGGCACCGGCGGCGCCTCCTACGACAGCTTCGGCAGCTTCTGGAAGGCCGTCACCGGCGACGGGGCGCCGGCCCCGTCACCGGCGGCCTCCGCGGCGGCGCCATCGCCGGTGAGCGGGTCTCCGCCGGCCCTGCAGCCGGCCTCGGCGGCCCCGCCGACGGCGTCCGGCGACGGCACGGCCACCTATTCGAGCTTCTCGAGCTTCTGGGACGCCGTCACCGGCAAGAAGTAGGGCCTCGGCGGCCCGGGTCCCGCCGGCTCGTCGACGGGCATCGCGATGGGGCCGTGCGCGGCTCGGCCTTAACCGTCCCTTAGGCATCCCGGCGCGAAGATCGGGCGGCGCTGGCGAGCCCGGCGAGCCGCGTCTATTCTTCGATGCTCGGCGATCTGGCGGCCGGGCCCGGCCGCAGCCGACAGCAGAGGACGGGACGATGCGATGACCGCTGCATCCTCGAGCGCCGCTGCCCGGCCGGCGCCACGGCCGTGGTGCTCTGCGTGCTCGATGGCTGGGGCTACAGGGAGGAGCGGGACTTCAACGCGGTCGCGCTCGCCCGGACGCCCGTCTTCGACCGCCTCTGGGCGGCCTCGCCGCACGGCTTCCTGCGCACCGACGGCCGAGAGGTCGGCCTGCCGGACGGCCAGTTCGGGAATTCCGAGGTCGGCCACATGAATCTCGGCGCCGGCCGCGTCGTCATGCAGGAGCTGCCGCGCATCGACACCGCCGTCGAGACCGGCGCCCTGGCCCGGCTGGACGGATTCGGCCGGCTGGTCGCCGCGGCACGGCGCGGCAGCGGCCGCGTGCACCTGCTGGGCCTGGTCTCGCCGGGCGGGGTCCATGCGCATCAGAGCCACATCGTGGCCCTGGCCGGGTGTCTCCGGGAGGCCGCGCTCGAGGTGGTCGTCCATGCCTTCCTCGACGGGCGGGATACCCCGCCGCGGTCGGCCGCCGGCTATCTCGACGCCGTGGTGCCGGCCCTGGAGGCGGTGGGAGCCGTGATCGGCACGGTCGCGGGGCGCTATTTCGCCATGGACCGGGACAAGCGCTGGGAGCGGGTCCAGCGCGCCTGGGAGGCCATCGTCCGAGCCGAGGCACCCCGCGCCGCCGACGCGGTCGCCGCCGTGCGCGCCTCCTACGAGGCGGGCACCGGCGACGAGTTCGTGGAGCCCCGGGTGATCGGCGCCTATGCCGGCATGCGGGACGGCGACGCCGTGCTCTGCGCCAACTTCCGCGCCGACCGCGTGCGCGAGATCATGACGGCGCTGGTCGATCCGGCGTTCGACGGGTTCGCCCGCGGCCTGCCCCCGCGCCTGGCCGCGGCCGCCGGCATGACCAGCTACTCGCGCCAGCTCGACGAGCGGCTGATCACCCTCTTCCCGCCCGAGCCGCTGACACGGCTGATGGGCGAGGTCGTGGCCGATGCGGGCCTGACCCAGCTCAGGATGGCCGAGTCCGAGAAGTACCCTCACGTCACCTTCTTCTTCAATGGCGGCGAGGAGCGGCAATATCCGGGCGAGGAGCGCATCCTCGTCCCCTCGCCCAAGGTCGCCACGTACGACCTCCAGCCCGCCATGTCGGCCGAGCCGCTCACCGACAGGTTCGTCGAGGCCGTCGGCCGCCACCATGTCGATTTCGTCCTGATCAACTTCGCCAATCCGGACATGGTCGGCCACACCGGCAGCCTCGAGGCGGCCATCGCCGCCGTCGAGACGGTGGACCATTGCCTCGGCCGGGTGGTCGAGGCGGTGGCGGCCGCGGGCGGGCGGGTCCTGGTGACGGCCGACCACGGCAATTGCGAGATCATGCGCGACCCGCTCACGGGCATCCCGCACACCGCGCACACCTTGAGCCCGGTGCCCTGCATGCTGGTCGGGGCCGAGCCCGGCACGCGGCTGCGCGACGGCCGGCTCGCCGACGTGGCCCCGACGCTCCTGGCGCTCCTCGGCGTCCCGCAGCCGGCCGAGATGACGGGGCGGTCGCTGCTTGAGGGCTGATCGGGCGGCCGGCGTGGCGCTCGCGGTGGCGCTGGTGGCGTCGCTTTGGCCGGGGTCGGCGCTGCCGGCGGCGGCCGAGCCGGTCGAGCCGTCGCGGCCCGTGCCCGGCATCGAGATGGTCGTCAGCGGCATGGCCAGGGCGCCGACGACGGCCTGGGCCCGAGGGCTCGCCGCGGCGCTGGCGATCGAGCCGCACCGCCGTCGCCCGCGGGGCAGCGTCCGCGGCTCCGTTGCCGGCGCTGGTGATGCTCCGCTCCGAGCAGGTCGCCGGTGCGGCGCTTCTCGCCTATCTCCAGGCCGCCCGGGCCGACGCGGGCGCCGCGCGCGCGGGTCGGGCCGGGACCGCTACGACCCAGCTCGTGGCCAGCTGGCGGGATGCCCGGCGCCGGGCGCGGCTGTTCGACGCGCGGGCGCGGGCCGTGCGCGTGGCGCTGGGTGCCAGCGAGCTCGATGGCCTCGGCCTCGAGCAGGTCATGGCTCGGCTGACGGCGCAGCGCACCCGGCCGCCCATGGACGAGACGGCGGTCGAGCCGGCCGACGGCCCCGGAGCCGCGCTCGAGGCGGGCCCGCTGCCGGCGGCTTTCGGCAGTGCCTTCGAGGCCCCTGTCGCCGCCCCGTTCCCGGCCGAGGAGCTTCCGACCCTCCCTGTGACGGGCACGCTCGTGCAGCGGTTCGGCGATCTGGATCGCGGCTTGCGCAGCCGCGGGGTCGCGTTCCGGGTGCAGGCCACGGGCCCGGTCGTCGCGCCGTGCAGCGGACGGGTCGTGTTCGCCGGACCGTTCAGAAGCTTCGGGCTCCTCTTGATCATCGGCCACGACGACGGATATCATACGTTGCTGTCCGGGATGTCACGGCTCGACGTCCGCCTCGGAGAGATGGTACAGCGCGGTCAGCAGGTCGGGCTGATGGCGGTGGACGGCAGCGGAAGCAATCGGCTCTATATGGAGTTGCGGCGAAGCGGTGAGCCCATCGACCCGATGCCCTCGCTCGCGACGCGCGAAGACAAGGTTCGCGGTTGATGGCAAAGTCCTTCGTCAAGCTGGCTGCAGTGGCCGTGGCGGGTGTGGTCGTGGGCTTCACGTTGAGCCCCAACGAGCCGGTCGGTGCCCAGTCGAGCTCGAACAGTGACACGTTCCGCTCCCTCAAGCTGTTCGGCGACGTCTTCGAGCGCGTCCGCTCGGACTATGTCGAGGAGGTCAGCGACAAGGCGCTGATCGAGGCGGCGATCAACGGCATGCTGACGTCGCTCGATCCGCATTCGAGCTATCTCGACGCCGAGAAATACCGCGACATGCAGGTACAGACGCGGGGCGAGTTCGGGGGCCTCGGCATCGAGGTCACCATGGACAACGGCATCGTCAAGGTCGTCTCGCCCATCGACGACACGCCCGCGGCGAAGGCCGGCATCGAGGCCGGCGACCTGATCACCCAGATCGACGGCGAGGCGGTCACCGGCATGAGCCTGAGCGAGGCCGTCGAGAAGATGCGCGGCCCGGTCGATTCGAAGATCAAGCTCACGCTCGCCCGCAAGGGCAAGGACCAGCCTTTCGACGTCACGCTGACCCGGGCGGTGATCAAGATCTCGCCGGTGCGCTCGCACGCCGAGGGCGATGTCGGCTATGTCCGGCTGAGCTCCTTCAGCGAGCAGTCGGGCACCGCGGTCCGCGACGCCGTCGAGGCGCTGAAGAAGAAGCTCGGCAAGAACATGCGGGGCCTCGTCCTCGATCTCAGGAACGATCCCGGCGGCCTGCTCGACCAGGCGGTCGCCGTCGCGGACGCCTTCATCGACAAGGGCGAGATCGTCTCGACCCGCGGCCGGCGCCCGGACAGCATCCAGCGCTTCAACGCGCGGCCGGGCGACATCCTGGACGGGCTGCCGATGGTCGTGCTGATCAACGGCGGCTCGGCCTCCGCGTCGGAGATCGTGGCGGGCGCTCTCCAGGACCACCATCGCGCGATCGTCATGGGCACCCAGTCGTTCGGCAAGGGGTCCGTGCAGACCATCATGCCGATCGCCGGCGAGGGCGCCATCCGGCTGACGACCGCGCGCTACTACACGCCGTCGGGCGGCTCGATCCAGGCGCGCGGCATCGTGCCCGACATCGAGGTCCATCAGGCCACCGTGGCCCTCCAGAACGACTCCGGGGGACAGCACGAGGCCGATCTCCGCGGCCGGCTGACCAACGATCAGGCGCCCGCCGGGACGGGGACCAACGCCGACGCGGAGCCGACGACCGACGTCAAGGACTACCAGCTGGCTCGGGCCGTCGATCTGCTGCGCGGCATCGCGCTCTACACGGGGCGGACGGGCGCCGCCGCTGAGTGAGGTGAGCGGGCGGCACATCGTCCTCGCCCGGGCGCGGGCCTTCCTGGCCTGAGCATGCGCGGGCCCCTGTCGATGGTGACACTGTCGCTCGTGCTCGGCGCCGTCGCGGGCCTCGCGCTGGTCTGGGCTCTCGCCGGCCCGGGCGAGCTTCGCTACAGCGACCTGCCCGTCGTCGAGGCGCCGCTGCCGCAGCCGACGGCGGCGGCCGACCGGCCGCCGGGGCCATGGCAGGCCGCCTCGCCGGGTCGAGGCGGCACCCGGGCCGCGTGCGGGAGCCACGCCCCAGGTGGCCCTGCGCGTGGAGCTCCCGAGGCCGGCGACCGCTTCCGATGCGACGGCGCGGATCCCGAGACACCGCTGGTCGGTCGCGGGGGACCCGCATGAGGCGGCGGCGCCGCCCCGCATCGGAAGGGCGGGTGGCCGACCTGCCCTCGCCCGGAGGCCCGCCGGGTGCTCCGCTGCCGGCCGGGATCGAGGCACGACCGGGCGGCAGCGCGGGCCGCGCGCCCGGCCTCCTTTCTTCGAGCCTCGAGGAGATCGCGCGATGGGAGGCCGGCATCGTCAACCGCGGCACGCGCCGGGCCCCGGGCGGGGCGCCCCCTCGCGGATGAGCGCGGCCGGCCCGTCGCCCACTCGCCGAGGCTGCGAGGTGACGGCCGAGGCCAAGCCCGGCTACCGCCGCTGCGTCGGCATCTTTCTGCTCAACGCCGACGACGCCGTCTTCGTCGGCCAGCGGCACGATGTCGGCCGCCAGGCCTGGCAGATGCCGCAGGGCGGCATCGATCCCGGCGAGGATGCGGTCGCCGCGGGGCTGCGCGAGATGCGCGAGGAGATCGGCACCGACCGGGCGCTGCTCCTGCGCGAGAGCAGCGTCTGGCGCTCCTACGACCTGCCCGCCGAGCTGCAGGGCCGGGTGTGGAGCGGCCGCTACCGCGGCCAGACCCAGAGGTGGCTGGCCTTCCGCTTCACGGGCGAGGACGCGGACATCCGGCTCGACGGGCCGCACCCCGAGTTCAGCACCTGGCGCTGGGTCGAGCCCGAGCGGCTCGTCGAGCTCATCGTGCCGTTCAAGCGCGACGTCTATCTCAGCGTCGTCGGAGAATTCCGGAGCCTATGGGCTTGATCGGCGAGTCGGGCTCGCGCTGTCGGGCGGGCTCGGCACGGGTGGGCCGCGGGCTCACCGGCTCGCGGCGCATCGTGGCCGCTGGCTCCTGCGCCGGCGGCTCGGGCTCCGGGCGCGACCAGGCCGGTGCCGAGGCGGGCCTGAGCGCCCCGCGGCCTGCCGGCGAGTCCTGAGTAGCAGGGGGGCGGCCGCCGCGGAGCTTGGGCCAGCCGGACTCGCGCTCGACGGGCCGAGAGGCGGGCTCGGCCGGCGCCGCCTGTGGGGGCTGCGTGGCCTGCGGCGGCTCAGCGCCGAACCGGGGCGGGAACCGACGTGGCAGGGGCGCTGTCACGACGCCCGCTGCGGCCGGCCGGTGCTGCACCGACGGTGGCGGTGGCGCGAGCGGCAGGTCCAGCCTGGCCGGCCCGCTCGACGAGGCGGGTCCGACATCGACCGCTTCGATCGCCGGGGGCAGAGGTGGCTCCGCCGGTGGCTTGGCCAGCGGAGCCGCGAACGGCTCGACCCGGGGCTCGGGCTCGACTTCGGAAGGCCGGGCGCGGGCGACCACCGTCACGACCTCGTCGGTCACTGCCGCCGGAGGAAAAACCTCCCGCGCCGGCTTCGGCTCAGCAGGCACGACCGGCGGTGCCGCGGCCGGCTCGACCGGGGGCTCGGGCTCGGAAGGCCGAGCCCGAGCTAGCACCGTTCGTGCCTCGTCGGTCACGGCGGCGGGGGAAAAGGCATCCTGCGGCAACTTCGGCTCGGCAGGCACGACCGGCGGCGCCGCGGCCGCCGGAGCCCGGGCCCGCGCCGGGTCGAGCGCCAGCGTCGGGGCAGGACCGCCCGCCACCTCGGCCTGGGCCGCGGTCGCCCATTCCTGCATCGCCGGCAGCTCGATCAGGGCGCGGACATAGGCCGAAGCCACGGCATTGAGCGGATACCGCGTAGGTCTGGAAGCGGAAGGCGACGGGCGCGTACATGGCATCCGCCACGGTGAAGCGGCCGAACAGGAACGGCCCTTCAGTCGCGAAGCTGCTGCCGGCATTCCCGCCAGACGGTCTGGATGCGCTCGACGTCGCGCGCCACGCCGGAGAGCAGCCGGCCGGGCGGCCCGAAGCGGGCGGCCACGTCGAGCGGCAGATAGGTGCGCAGATCGGCGAAGCCCGAGTGCATCTCGGCCGAGACCGAGCGGGCGAGCGCCCGGGCCCTCGGGTCCTCGGGCCAGAGGCCCTCGATCTGCTCGGCCGCGAACTCGCAGATCGCGAGGGAGTCCCAGATCGGCACGCCGTCGACGACCAGCACCGGCACCTTGCCCGAGGGCGAGTGCTCGGCGATCTCGCGCGCCGTTTCCGGCCGCCGGAGAGTGATCAGGATCTCCTCGAAGGCGAGGCCCGCCTGCTTCAGGAGCAGCCAGGGCCTGAGCGACCACGAGGACGAGTTCTTGCTGCCGATGACGAGCTTGAGGTCGGCCATGAGATCCCCGAAGCGGAACCCGTCCGGACAGGAGCCGGGTGCCCAGAAGCTAACGTCTGCGCGTGCCACCGCAAGACCCTGCCCGGCGGGCGTTCTGCCTCAGGGCTTTCTGCCGCGGCTCGACGCGAGGGCCCGGCGTCAGCCGGCGAAGCGGGGCTCGGGCAGGCCCCGGACGCCCACATCGAGCGCCAGCAGGCCGCCGGCCCAGGGCTGGCGCGCCAGCGCCTCGCCCTCGAGGTCCCAGACGGCGCTCGTGACGTAGAGGGTCGCGAGGTCCGGGCCGCCGAACATGCAGCTCGTGGGCTTCTGCACCGGCAGCGGCACGACCCGGTCGACCCGCCCGTCCGGGGCGAAGCGGACGAGGCGCCAGCCGTCCCACTGGGCGTTCCAGAGAAAGCCCTCGGCGTCGATCGTCGAGCCGTCCGGATTGCCCGGCTGGTCCTTGTGGTCGGCGAAGACGCGGCGATTGGCGATGGCGCCGCTCCCGGCGTCGTAATCGTAGGCGTAGATCGCCCGGTCCATCGTGTCGGCGAAATAGAAGAGACGGTCGTCGGGCGACCAGGCGAGGCTGTTGCTGATACCCACCCCCTCGGCCATGCGGTGCACGCTCCGGTCGGGGTCGAGCCGATAGAGGGCGCCCGTGTGCTCGGAGAGCCGGTCGTCCATGGTGCCCGCCCAGAAGCGGCCGGCGCGGTCGCACTTGCCGTCATTGAAGCGGTTGCGCGGCGTCGCGGCCTCGGGCCGGGCGATCCACTCCACCGCCTCGGTCTCGAGATCGAAAAAAGCAAAACCGCCGGCGAAGGCGCAGACGAGACCGCCGCCGGCGCGGAGCGCGAAGGAGCCGATGCGCTCGGGCAAGGCCCAGCGTCGGACCAGGCCGGTGGCCGGGGTCAGGCGCTGCAGCAGCTTTCCCTCGATGTCGACCCAGTAGAGCGCCTGCTCGATCGGGCACCAGACCGGCACCTCCCCCAGCTTGTTCCTGGCATCCACCACGAGTCTCGGCTCGCTCATGACCCTCCTCCCCTCATCGCCCTGGCCAGGATCGCTCTGGTACCCAGGTCGCGGGCGGCATAGGCGGCGACCGCGACGAGCAGCACGCCGCCGGTCCACACATATTGCCAGTAGGCCGAGACGTGGAGCTGGTTCAGGGCATTCTGCACGAGGATCAGCAGAAGCGCCCCCAGGAGCGCGCCGACGAGCGTCCCGCTGCCGCCGAAGATGCTGGCGCCGCCCACCACCACGGCGGTGATCGAGGCGAGGGTGAAGCTGGCCCCGGCCTGGGGGTCGCCGCTGCCGATGCGGGCGGCGACGACGAGGCCGGCCACGGCCGCCGTCAGGCCCGAGAAGAGATAGACGAGAAGGCGGACGCGCGCGGTCCGTATCCCGGCGAGGTAGGCCGCCTCCTCGCTGGCGCCGGTGGCGTAGACGGCGAGCCCGAGCCGGCCCCGGACCAGCAGCAGCTCCAGGAGGCCGAAGGCGAGGAGGGTGAGGATGGCGGCGATCGGCACCTGGCCGACGCGTGTCGTCACGAGGTCCATGAAGGGCAGGGCGACGCTGCCGCCGGGCGACGGGCGGACGATCAAGGCGAGCCCGAAGACCATCGAGTAGGAGGCGAGCGTGGCCACGAGGTCGGGAAGCCGGAAGAGGCGGATCAGGCCGCCATTGCCCAGCCCGACGGCGAGCCCGGCGGCGAGGCAGGCGACCGTTCCGGCGAGCAGCGAGAGGGTCGCATCCCCGGTGAGGAGATAGGAGGCGATCGCGGTCGTCAGGCTCATCATCGGGCCGATCGAGAGGTCGACGCCGCCCAGGAGGATGGCGAAGGTCTGGCCGAGTGCCGCGAGTGCCAGGGGCGTCGTCTGCAGGGCGAGATTGCCGAGGTTGCGGGGCGTCAGGAAATAGGGCGAGCGGCTGGCCGTGAAAGCGCCGATCGCCAGGATGATGACGGCCAGGAGGAGAGCGCTGCCGTAGCGGCGCAGCGCCAGCGCCGCCGGGCCGAGGCGCTCCTGGCGGACCCGCTCGGCCGCAGCCGTGCCGCCCTCCTCCCGCTCGCTCGTCACGGCGGCGCCGACGATCCGCTCCTCGGTCAGCTCGGCATCGGGGATCGCATCGACGATGCGGCCCCGGGCCACGACCAGCACCCGGTCGCAGAGGCCGATCAGCTCGATGACGTCGGAGGAGAGCAGGAGGACAGCGGCACCGGCCGCCGCCTGCTCGCGCACGAGCCGGTAGAGCTCGAGCTTGGTGGCGACGTCGACCCCCTGGGTCGGCTCCTCCAGCAAAAAAACCTTGGGGCCGGCCAGCAGCCATCGGCCGAAGACGACCTTCTGCTGGTTGCCGCCGCTCAGGCGCCCGACCGTCTCCTCGGCGGAAGGGGCGCGGACCCTGAGGCGCTCCATCATCGAGCCCACGGCCCCGCGCTCGGCCGTGCGGTCGACGATGCCGTGTCGGCTCCAGCGCGGCAGGAGGGGCACTGCCATGTTGGCGCGAATGGGGTGCTGCAGAAAAAGCGAGTCGCGACGCCGGTCGGCCGGCACATAGACCAGCCCCGCCTCGATCGCCGCGGCCGGCCCGATGCCGGTCATGTCCGCGCCGTCCAGGCGCACCCGGCCCGAGGCGGGGACGAGGCCCGCCAGCGCTCGCAGGAGCGTTTCCTGGCCGTTTCCCTGGATGCCGCCCAGCCCCACGATCTCCCCGGCGCGGAGGAGAAGGTCGATCGGCCCGAAGCCGGAGCCGGACAGTCCCTCGACCTCGAGGCGTACGGGGCCCGTGCTCGCCGTCTTGGGCGGGAAGGCCGTGCCGATCTCGCGGCCGACCATCAGGCCGACGAGCTGGTCGGCGTTGGCCGCGGCCGTCGGCAGGGTCGCCACCACCGTGCCGTCCTTCATCACGGTGACGCGGTCGGTGATCGCCAGCACCTCCGGCAGGCGGTGCGAGATGAAGACGATCGAGCGCCCCTCGTCGCGCAGGCCTTCGAGGATGGCGAAGAGCCGGCCGACCTCGCGCGGCGTCAGGGAGGAGGTGGGCTCGTCCAGGATCAGCGTCCGGGCGTCGGTGGCGAGCGCCCGCGCGATCTCGACGAGCTGGCGCTCGGCCGGCGCCAGCTCGGCCACCCGGCGCCGGGGATCGAGGTCGAGGCCGAGGCGTGCCAGCAGCCGCCCGGTCGCCTCGTCCATGGCCCGGCGGTCGACCAGGAGGCGGCCGCCCGGCTCGTGCCCGAGCCAGACGTTCTGCGCGACGTCGAGCTCGGCCACGAGCCGTGTGTCCTGGTAGACCATGGCGATGCCGTGCCGGCGGGCGGCCGTCGGCCCCTCGAGGGCGACCGTCCGGCCCTCGATGCGGATGCTGCCGGCGTCCGGCTGGTGGACGCCGGCCAGCACCCGCATCAGGGTCGACTTCGCCGGCCCCGTTCTCGCCGACGAGGCCGTGGATCTCGCCCGGCCGGCAGTCGAAGGCCACACCGTCGAGCGCCCGCACGCCCGGGAACGTCTTGACGATGCCCTCGACCGCGAGCCGGGGCTCGCCCCGGGCTTCCCCCCGATCCACGACCCTCAGCCGAAGAGCTTCTTCAGCTCGTCGGCGGAGAGGTCGGTATCGACGAAGACGCCGTCCGGCAGGTCCGGCTTCACGAATTTTTCGACAGTGTCCTTAGTGATGAGCTGCGGCTCGATGATCTGCTCGCGCGGCACGCTCTGGCCGCGGAGGAGCGAGAGGGCCGCGCGCAGCGCCACGACGCTCTCCCAGGTGGGCTCGGACATCAGGCCGATATCGAATTTTCTTTCTTTGTCGCGCTCGGCCATGAACATCTTGAGGAGGCCGTTATAGTCGTCGCCGGTGACCGGGACGAGCGGCCGCTTGGCGGCGAGCAGCGCCTTCATGGCGCCGGCCGCGTCCTGCGACCCGTCGCACCACACGCCGTCGATCTCGGGATAGGCGGCGATGAGGTCGGCCATCACGACCTTGGCCCGATCCTCCTCCCAATAGGCGTCCTTGAAGGCCAGCACCTCGATCTGGCTGCCCTGCATCGCCTCCTGGGCACCCTTCCAGGCGGCGGCCGTGTAGGAGTTGCCGGGCAGCCCGCCGAGCCCGACGATCTTGCCCTTGCCGCCCAGGGCCTGGGTCAGCCAAGCGCCAAGCCTTTTTCCTTTGTTGGTCGGGTCGGTGCCGCAATAGGCGGTCCAGGCCTCGCCCTCGACCGGCAGGTTGAAGGGAAGGGCGATGATGCCAGCCTGCGTCGCCTCCCGGAGCGCCGGCGCCACGGCGGTGCCCGAGTTCGGGATGCAGAGGATGGCATCGACCTGCTGGGAGATCAGGTTCTCGATGTCGTTGACCTGCTTGGCGATGTCGCCCTGGCCGTCGACCACGAAGAACTCGGCCAGGTCCTTGTGCGCCTTGGCCTCCTTCTGGACCGAGGCGACGCACTCGGTCCGCCAGGTGTTGCCGGAGAAGCCGTTCGAGAAGCCGATCCGGTAGGGCCCGTCCTTCCTGAACTTCGCCCCGTCGACCATGCCGCCCTCGGCGGCGATCTTGGCGTCGGCGATCACGTCGGCGAAGGCGCGGGGGCCGAGCGTCGCGCCCGCGAGCCCGGCCGCGCCGGCCAGGAGTGCCTTCCGCCGCGTCAGGCTCCTGAGCCCGAATGTATCCGTCATGTGTTGAAGCCTCCCTTCTGCTTGGGCTGCTCACGCACCGGCGTGACGCCCCTGGACGAACCGGTAGATAATAACGCTGAGGGCGATGATCGCACCCTGCAGCACCTGCTGGGTCCCGGTCGAGACCCGGACGACGTTGGTGAAGCTGCCGAGCTCGGTGACGAGAAGGGTGCCGGCGATCGTGCCGACGATGCTGCCGACTCCGCCGCCCAGCATCGTCCCGCCGACGACCGGTGCGGCGATGGCGGTGAAAAGAAACTGGTCGCCGATGCCGAGGCTGGGCTGGCCGATATAGGCGGTGAGGAGGAGCCCGCCCAGGCAGGCGAGCAGCGAGCTGCCGACATAGGCCTGGATCGTCACCCGCCGCACCGGCACGCCCATCAGCCGCGCCGCGGTCGGGTTGGCGCCCGCGGCATAGAGCCAGCGGCCCAGCACGGTGGCCCGGCTGGCCCAGGCGACCGTGAAGGCGAGAGCGAGCCAGATGAGCGTGCTGCACGGCAGCGGCCCGATGGAGCCCTGCCCGAGGAAGGTAAAGCCGGCGGCGGCCGAGCCGTGGGGCGCGCCGCCGGTGAAGAGGAGGGCGGCGCCGTAGAGGATCGAGCCCATGCCGAGCGTGGCGATCAAGGGCGTGATCCGAAGCGCCGTGACCAGGAGCCCGTTCAGGAGGCCGATCAGCACCGCCAGGAGCAGGCAGACCAGCACGGCGGGACCGATCATCGCCGGGCTGCCGGCCATGAGGGCCGCCGCCACGATGTTGGTGAGGGTCACGACGCCGGCCTGCGAGAGGTCGATGCCGCCGGCCAGCAGGACGACCGTCTGGCCGGTCGCGATGACGCCCAGGAAGGCAGCCACCTGGAGGATGTTGAGCGCCTGGTCGACCTGCAGCATGGCTGGCGAGACGGCCCCCATGACGAGATAGAGGGCAGCCGCCGCGAGCCAGGCGGCGGCAGTGGCGCCGATGGCGGGCAGCCTCACGGCACCGCTTCCACCGCCGGCACGGCCGGGCCGCTCGCGAGCTGGAGGTCGGCGGCGGCGACGCCGATCAGCTCCTCCATGCGCCGGCGCGCCACGGCGGCGTCGCGCATGCGGATCGCCTCGAGCACGTCGGCATGGACCTGGAGCGTGCGGGCATAGGAGCGGCTGCGCTCGGTCGTGAAGCGGAAGCCGCTCAGGAGCGCTCCGCCGATCACGTTGAGGAGCTGGGCGAGCACGGGATTGCCGCTGGCCTGGAGGATGCCGGCGTGGAAGCGCAGGTCGGCCTCGCAATAGGCCTCGATGTCGTGCGGCAGGGAGGCGGCCATCGTCTCGAAGGCGGCCTCGATCCGCGCGACGTCGCGGGCCGTGGCACGTCTGGCCGCGAGCTCGGCCGCCGCGGGCTCGATGATCTGCCGGGCCTCGATCAGGCCGGCGACGAAGGCGGCGTCGGGGGCGAGCTCGGCGCCCCATTGCAGAAGCTCGGGATCGAGCCGGTTCCAGGACTCGCGCGGCAGCACGCGCGTGCCGATGCGTGGCCGCGACTCGACCAGGCCCTTGGCGGCAAGGACGCGGATCGCCTCCCTGAGCGAAGTCCGGCTGACCTCGAGCCGGGCGCAGAGCAGAGCCTCCGTGGGCAGCACCGTGCCGGGCGGGAACTCGCCGCGCAGGATCTGGCCGGAGAGGGCGCGGACCACCGTCGTGTGCAGCCCGTCCCGCGCGCGGGCGAGCTGCGGCAGCCGGTAGCCGACGGACGTCTTGCCGGCCGCGCTCATTCGCCCCGCCAGCTGAGCTGCCGCTCGGCGATCACCACGGCCGCGATCAGGAGCGCGCCCCTGGCCAGCAACTGATAGAAGGTGGGCACGCTGGTCAGGATCATGCCGTTGTTGAGCACGCCCAGGATGATGACGCCGAGCAGCGCCGCCGGCGATGGTGCCCTTGCCGCCCTGGAGCGCGCAGCCGCCCAGCACGGCCGCGGTGATGGCCTGCAGCTCGAGGCCCTCCGAGCCGGAGATGGGCTGGCCCGAGCCCGTGCGCGCCGCCAGCAGAATGCCGCCCAGCCCCGCCGCCGCCCCGCTCATGATGTAGATGCCGATGCGGTAGCGGGTGAGGCCGAGGCCGGCGAAGCGGGCGACGACCGGATTGCCGCCGATCGCATAGATGTTCCGGCCGATGATGGTCTTCGCCAGGAAGACGTGGAACAGCGCCGCCGTGACGAGGAGGATGAGGATCGGCACGGGCAGCCCCAGCACGGTGCCGGCGCCGATGACCCGGAAGCCGTCGTTGAAGATGCTGATCGACTGGCCGTCGGAGATGATGAAGGCGATCCCTCGGAACACCGCCATGGTGCCGAGCGTGGCGATCACGGCGTTGACGGGGCCGAGCGTGATGATCGCACCGTTGACGACCCCCGCGAGGCCGCCGACGGCGATGCCGGCAAGCACCCCGAGCGCCGGGCTTCCCGTCGCCTGGATGGCCAGGGCGGTGGAGACGGTGGCGAGCCCGACGATGGCGCCCACCGAGATGTCGAGCCCGCCCGAGACGATGACGACCGTCTGGCTCATCGCCAGCACGCCCAGGATGGCGATGGCGAGGCCGATGTTGAGGAGGTTGCGCGGGAGAAAGAAGATGTGCGGCCTGAGGCCGCCGAAGATCAGGACGAGCACGACGAGCGCTATGAGGAGGCTCAGATTGTGGGTGCCGATGGCGGCGACGAGGCGCCCGGGCAGCGACAGCTGTCGGCCCCCGGGCTCGCCCGTCCTCTCGTCTCGTGCCAGCGGGCGCGCCGGGCTGCTCATGCCGCCATCCCCGATTCCAAGGCGTCGCCTCCCGGCATCGCCAGCCCGAGGATCGCCTCCTCGCTCGCCGCATCGCGCGAAAGCTCGCCGACGATCGTCCCGGCCCGCATGACGATGATCCGGTCGGCCAGGCCCAGAAGCTCCGGCAGCTCCGAGGAGATGAGAAGAATCGCCATGCCGGCTGCCGCCAGCTCGTCGATCAGCCGGTAGATTTCCGCCTTCGCGCCGACGTCGATGCCGCGGGTCGGCTCGTCGAGGATGAGGACCTTGGGCTCGCGTGCGAGCCAGCGGCCGAGCACCGCCTTCTGCTGGTTGCCGCCGGAGAGCTTGGCGACGGGATGGTCGAGGCTGGGCGTGCGGATCCGGAGGCGATCGGCGATCGCCCCGGCGATGGCCTGCGCCCGGCCGCGATCGACGAGCCCGAGGCGGCCGATCCTGTCCGGCACACAGAGGGTGATGTTGTCGAGCACGCTGCGCGCGAGCAGCAGCGCCTCCTCCTTGCGGTCCTCGGGTGCGAAGCCGATGCCGGCCAGGATCGCGTCGCCCGGGCTGTCCGGTCGCACCGGGCGGCCGGCGACGCTGACCGTTCCCCGGCGCCGCCGGTCGAAGCCGAAGATGCCGCGGGCCAGCTCGGAGCGCCCGGCGCCGATCAGCCCGGCGAGCCCGACCACCTCGCCCGCATGGACCACGAGGCTGCAGTTTTTCACCCTGTCCGTCGAGAGACTCTCGACCTCGAGGACGGCCTTGCCGGCCGGGGCCGTGCGTCGGCTGAAGAGGCCGCCCAGGTCGCGGCCGACCATCAGGCGGACCACCTCGGCCTCGTCCAGCGCCTCCTTCGGGCGGAGGGCCACGAGCTCGCCGTCGCGCAGCACCGCCACCCGGTCGGCGAGAACAAAAACCTCGGCCAGGCGATGCGAGATGTAGACGACGGCCACGCCGTCGGCACGCAGCTTGGCGATGATGGAAAAGAGCCGGCGCGCCTCCTCCGCGGTGAGCGAGGAGGTGGGCTCGTCGAATGCCACGAGGCGGCCACCGCCCTTCAAGGCCCGCATGATCTCGATGAGCTGGCGCTGGGCAGGCCCGAGGCCGCGGCAGGACCGCCGCGGCGGCAGCTCGCGGGCGACGCCGAACGCCTCGAGGAGCGCCCGTGTCCGCGCCTCGAGATCGCCCCAATCGAGAAAAAGCCCGGCCCGCGCGTGGATGTCGCCGAGAAAGATATTCTCGGCGACCGTCAGCTCGGGGACGATCTCGGGCTCCTGGTGGATGACGCGGATGCCGGCCCCGTGCGCCTCCGCCGGGCCGCGGAAGCGCACGGGTGCCCCGTCAACCAGGATGCGGCCGCTGTCAGGCTCGAAGACGCCTTCGAGCAGCCGCATCAGGGTCGACTTGCCGGCCCCGTTCTCACCGACCAGCGCCAGGACCTCGCCGGCCCGGACCTCGAGGCTGACGCCCTTGAGGGCCTGGACGACGCCGAAGCGCTTGGCCACGCCCTCGACGGCCACCACGGGTGCTGCCTGACCCATCGTGAAAAAGCCCGGCCGTATGCTCGCTCAGCTCTTGCAGAGCTTTGCTTTGTATTGGTCGAACGTGGCAGCCGTGATGAAGACCGGGTCGGTATAGGTGTGGGTCGGCAGCGGCTTTTTTTCTGTTACCGCCGCATAGAGGAGCTGCACGGCCGTGGCACCCTCCTTGGCCGGGTTCAGCCACATGGTGCCGCGGAAGGCCGTGGGCTTGCCGCTGCCGAAGGCGTCGCAGGCGCGGCTGCCGTCGATGCCGATGCCCATGCCCTGGTCGGGCTTCATGCCCTGGTTCTCCATCGCCCGGGCAGCCCCCAGGACACCGTCATCGTTGCACGAGTAGAAAATCCAGTGGTCGACCTCGGGATGCGCCGTGTAGGTGGTCGTCATCACGTCGATCGAGCTCACCATCGTGTTCTCGTAGGGCACCCGCACGATCTTCGACTTGTCGAAGCCGGGCACGGCGGCGAGGAAGGCCTCCTCGGCACCCTGGTTGCGCTGCATGCAGGTGTCGGCGCGTCGGTCCTCGATGCTGGCGATCATCACGTCTGTTCTTTTCCCAGCCCTCGCTCTTGTAGAGCTTGGCCAGCTCCTCGCCGACGGCATGCCCGATATTGCGGGAGTTCATGCCGACATAGGGCACCTGCGTGCCGTCCTGGAAATAGATGTCGTCGTCGACGGCGACGAGCGGGATGCCGGCCTTCTTGGCCTTCTCGGCGACCACGGGGCCCAGCGCCTTGTCGGGCACGACGATGGCGATGCCCTTCACGCCGTCGCCGACCATGGTGTCGAAGGTCGTGATCGCGAGGTCGGCGTTGAACTGCACGTCCTGATTGAGGAAGGTGACACCCAGCTTCTCGGCCTCGGCCTTGGCCCCGCCGACCTCGGCCACGAACCAGGGGTGCTCGCCCATCTTGTTGATGTAGCCGATCTTGACCGGCGCATCGGCGGCGATGGCCACGGCGGCGGTGCCGAGCAGGATGGCGCTGGCACTGATGATCTGACGCAGCATTCTCTCAGGTCTCCCTGATGGCGTCCTCGGTGGTGGCGACCGGTCGGCGGCCATCGCGGCCGGCGGTCGCGGCGTTCCTGGCGGGCAGCCTCGGCCCGTGAGGGCCGGGGCGCTCACCAGTCGACGACGGTGCCGTCGGCGAGGACGGCGTTGGTGGCGTGCATGATCTCCTGGGCGAAGGGATGGGCGGCCGCGGCCTTCTCGTCGACCTCGACGCCCAGGCCCGGCGCCTCGGGCACCTGCCAGGCGCCGTCGACCATCCGGATCGGCCCCTGCACGACCTCGAAATACCAGGGCACCGCCCCGGTCATCTCCTCCTGGATGACGAAGTTCGGCGTGGCGACGTCGAGATGCAGCGCCGCGACGCCGGCGATCGGCCCCAGCGGGTTGTGCGGGGCGATCCCGCAGCCGGCGGTCTCGGCCATCGCCGCGATCTTCCTGGCCTCCGCGAGCCCGCCGGTGTGGCAGATGTCGGGCTGCGCCACCTGGATCGCGCGGCAGATGAAAGAGCGGCTCGAACTCGCCCCGGCCGATCAGCCGCTCGCCCGTGGCGATGGCGCACTCGGCCCGGTCGCTCACCGCCTTCATCGCCAGGGGATCGCCCGGCGGCACCGGCTCCTCGACGAAGAGCGGCCGGTGCGGTGCGATCACCCGGATATAGTCGAGCGCCGCCCCGACCGAGGCCGGCCGGCCATGGAAGTCGACCATGATCTCGATCTCGGGGCCGACCGCCTCCCGGAGCGTCGCCATCAGGCGGCCCACATGGTCCACGGCGCGGGCCGGCGCCGTGTAGTGGGTGTAGGGCACGAACACGGCCTTGAGCGCCCGGTAGCCCTTGGCCACCACCTCCTGCGCCCGCTCGGCCAGCGCCTCGGGCTGCATGGTCTCGTAGACCGCGCGCATGTCGCCGAGGCCGAGATGCGTATAGACCGGCACGACGTCGCGCGTCCGCCCGCCGAGCAGGCGCCACACCGGGACGCCCAGCTCCTTGCCCAGGATGTCCCAGAGCGCCACCTCGATGCCGCTGATCGCCGAGGCGCCGACCACGCCCATCCGCCAGAAGCCGTGCTTGTGCATGACGCGAACGCACTGCTCGATGTCGCGCGGATCGCGGCCGATCGAGCAGCGGCGCCAGATCGTCGACGGCCCCGACCACGCCCCGCGTCTTCCACTCGAGCGTCGCCTCGCCCCAGCCGAAGAGCCCCGGCTGGTCCGTCAGGACGCGCACGAAAATCCAGTTGCGCATCTCCGCGTTGACGACGCGGCTCTCGATGCCCGTGATCCGCATGAGCCGTCCCTGTCTTTTTGTTCGTTTGGTATGATGAATGGACGCATTAATCGGACGAACGGGCGGCGAATGTCAAGGTCGCGGGGACGGTTCACCGGGGCGCGGGCGGGCGGTGTACCCTTTTGGTCGTGGCCTAGAGCGGGCCGGGGTCTCGGAGGCGCCGAATGTCGATCAAGCTCGCCAACGCTCCCGTGTCGTGGGGCGTCGACTATGCGGACGATCCGGGGAACCCGCCCTGGCAGAAGGTGATGTCGGAGATCGCCCTGGCGGGCTACCGCTACACCGAGCTCGGGCCTTACGGGTACTATCCGACCGACCCAGCGCGCCTGCGCCACGAGTTCGAGTCCCGGTCACTTACCGTGGTGGCCGGCTTCGTCTTCCAGATGCTGCACGAGCCGGCCGAGGCCGACGCCGTCATGGAGGTCGCGACCCGCACGGTGAAGCTGCTGGCGGCGGTGGGCGGCAGGTACCTCGTCACGATCGATCATCTGTCGGACGAGAGAATGGCGACGGCCGGGCGCGCGGACCTGAGGAAGCGGCTCGATGCGGCGCGCTTCCGGCACATGATCGGGCTCATCGACCGGATCGCCGACATGGCGCTCGAGCACGGCGTGACACCCGTCCTGCACCAGCACGCCGGCTGCTACATCGAGCTCGAGGACGAGATCGAGCAGGTCGCGGACGCGCTCGATCCGGCGAAGGTGGGCCTGTGCATCGATACCGGGCACATGGCCTACGCCGGCATCGATCCCGTGGCCTTCTACAGACGCCATCAGTCGAGGGTCAGGTATTTTCATTTCAAGGATATCGATCCCGCGGTCCACCGGCGCGTGCTGTCGGAGAGGGTGCCGTTCCTCGATGCGGTGGCCCAGAAGATCTTCTGCCCGTTGGGCAAGGGGGTCGTCGACTGGCCCGGCCTCGCGGCCGCGCTCGCCGAGACCGGCTTCGACGGTGCGGCCACCATCGAGCAGGATATCGACCCCACGGTGTCGCTCGAGCCCGATCGACGACGCGCGCGCGAGCCTCGCCTATCTCGCGCTCGGTCGGCTTCTGACGCGGCAGGAAATGGCGGCGCCTCAGGCCACCGCGGGCTGCGGCTGGAGCACGCTGTGGATCTGGGCCACGACCGCGGCACCCTCGCCCACGGCCGCGGCCACGCGCTTCGTCGAGCCGGCGCGCACGTCGCCGATGGCGAAGACGCCGGGCAGGCTGGTCTCGAGCGGCAGGATCGGCCGGCCGAGGGCCGCAGCGCTCTTGGGGCATCGGAGGCCGGTGACGACGAAGCCTTTCTCGTCCAGCGCGACGCAGCCGTTGAGCCAGCCGGTGTGCGGGTCGGCGCCGATGAAAAGAAAAAGATGGCGGGGGTGGCAGACGTGCGTCGCACCCGTCGCACGCTCGCGGAACAGCGCCGCGGCCAGGCCACCGGCCTCGTCGCCCTCGAGGGCGATGACCTCCTTGCCGACGTGGAGCTCGACGTTCGGCAGGGCGGCGATGCGGTCGATGAGATAGCGGGACATCGAGGCCTCGAGGCCCGCCGCGCGCACGATCAGATGCAGGCGTTTCACTTTCGGCGCCAGATAGACGACCGCCTGTCCGGCGGAGTTGCCGCCGCCCACGAGCGCCACCTCCTCGCCGGCGCAGATCTTGGCCTCCACGGACGAGGCCCAGTAGGACACGCTGGCCCCCTCGAAGGATGAAAGGTTCTCGATCGCGGGTCGCCGGTAGTGGACGCCCGAGGCGATGACCACCGTCCGCGCGCGCACCGAGGATCCGTTGGTGAGCTCGAGCCGGGCCGGCTCCTGCGTCGTCCCGCCCGCCGGGGGGCAGTCCAGCTTCGTCACCTCGAGCGGTATCGCGATCTCGGCGCCGAACTTCTGGGCCTGGTTGAAGGCCCGGCCGGCCAGGGCCTGGCCGGAGATCCCGGTCGGAAAGCCCAGATAGTTCTCGATCCTGGCCGAGGCGCCGGCCTGTCCGCCATAGGCCCGCTGGTCGAGCACCAGGACAGAGAGACCCTCGGAGGCCGCATAGACGGCCGTCGCCAGGCCGGCGGGCCCGGCCCCCACCACCGCCACGTCGAAGACCTGGTCGGGGTCCAGCTCGGAGGTGATGCCGAGGCAGAGGCCGGCCTCGGCATCGGTGGGCCGCTTCAGCACCGTGCCGTTCGGGCACACCATCAGCGGCAGCTCCTGCGGCAGCACGCCCAGCCGCTCCACCAGCGCCTTTCCCTCCGCATCCTCGGAGGCGTCCAGGAGGGTATAGGGATAGCCGTTGCGGCCCAGGAAGCCTTGCAGCCGCACGAGGTCGGCGCCGCCCGGGCGGCCGACCAGCACCGAGCCCACACCGCCCGCCTCGATCAGGGCGACCCGGCGCAGGATGAAGGCGCGCATCAGCACCTCGCCGATGTCCGCGGAGCCGATCACCAGGGCCCGGACATGGGCGGCATCGAAGGGCAGGGCGGTGCAGCCCTCGGGGCCGGCTTGGCAGGCGGCCAGGGTCGCGCGGCCGCCCAGCTGGTTGACCTCACCCGTGAACTGGCCCGGGCCGAGCGTCGTGATCGGCGATTCGTGGTGAAGGCCGTCGCGGCGCACGAGGTCGACCGTGCCCTTGAGCAGGAACCAGGCCGGCACATGGCTCTCGCCGACGTCGAAGACGGTCTCGCCGGGGGCGAACGCCCGCGCCGGGCCGCTGGCGAAGCGCTTGGCCGCCTCGATCTGCAGCGGCTGAAGAACGGGAAACATCTGCTCGCGACGGGTGTCGATAGGCGCCATCGTGCGTCTCCTGCTCGGGCGAGCCACCGCCTCCAACCTACTACGCAGCGCCTCCGGCCGGCGCCAGCCCCATGCTGGGCCGGTCTCCGCGTCGCTTGACCCGGCTTGCGCCGCGGCCTCGGTTGGGCTCCACGGATCGCGGGCCCGCCTGGCGCGCACGGCGAACAGCCGGGCGGCCGGGGCCTCCTCGTGGAGGGTGGAAGGGATGGAGGGCGCGCCTGTGACGGAGCCGATCGTCGCGTGGCTGCTGAGCGGCGGCACGATGGCGGGGGGCGCGGAGCGAGTCGTGGAGGGGCTCTGCCGTCGGCTGGTCGAGGCCGGTGTGCCGCTCGCCCGGGCCGGGATGTTCGTCAACACGCTCCATCCGCTGCTCTTCGGCCACAGCTTCATCTGGACGGCCGAGCGGGGCGTGGAGCTCGGCGAGGCGACGCTCGCCCAGCAGGCCGACGACAGCTTTCGGCAGAGCGCGCCGCTTCGCGTCCTCGGCACCGGCGAGACGATCCGGCGACGCCTCCTCGACCCCGCCTGCCCGCGCGACTTCTCGATCCTGGACCAGCTCGAGGCCGACGGCTGCACGGATTACCTCATGCACCCGCTCGTCTTCAGCGACGGCCAGATCAAGGCGGTGAGCTGGACCACACGGCACGCCCAGGGCTTCGCGCCCGAGCATCTCGCTGTGTTCGAGGCGATCTCGCCGGCCTTGGCGCGCATGCTCGAGATCGACGCCATGCGCCGCGTGGCGACGACCCTCCTCGACACCTATGTGGGCCACCGCTCCGGCGAGCGGATCCTGAAGGGCTCCATTCACTGCGGCGACATCGAGCGGATCGAGGCCGTGGTGATGCTCGTCGACCTCCGCGACTTCACGGCGTTCGCGAACACCCATCCGGCCGAAGCCGCCATCGCCCGGGTCAACGCGTTCTTCGACTGCTGCGTCCCGGCGATCGACGCTGAGGGCGGGGAGGTGTTGAAGTTCATGGGCGACGGGCTCCTCGCCATCATCCCGCTCGAGGGCCGCACGCGCGAGGCCGCCTGCGGCGCCGCGCTGTCCGCGGCCGCGGCGATCGCGACCGCCGTCCAGGATGCCGAAGAGCCCGCCGCCCAGCCGCTGACGTACGGCATCGCCCTCCACCTGGGCGAGGTTCTCTATGGCAATATCGGCGCCGGGCACCGCCTCGACTTCACCGCGATGGGGCCGGTGGTCAACAAGGCGGCCCGCCTCGGGCAGCTCGCCGGCGAGCTGAGGTGCCCGCTCGTCGCCTCGGCGGATTTTTCGGCCCACGCGGGGGACGCGCTGGTGGCCGTGGGGCGCTGGCCGCTCAAGGGTTTTCCGGAGGCGGAGGCGGTCTATGGGCTGCCGACCGAAGGTGGCGGCTGAGCACGCCCACTCGGGATCCAGGACCGCGTTCGCGCCAGCTGATCGTCCGTACGCGTGTCGCTTACCGGCAGGTTCCGTCGATGCTGTGGAGCTCGCCACCGACGAAGCGGGGAACGCACCGAGTCCCGGGCGCACACTGGGAGTCGTCGACACAGAAGGGCATCCGGGCGCACAGGAACGTGTTGGTCGCGAAATAGGCGCCCGCCAGCACGAACCCGATCGGGCACGCATGCATGCCGGCTCGTACGGTCGGATTGGTTCCGCGATCCAATGTTGGTGCGCCGAGCGGGCCACGCAGCCCGACGGCGACGCGATCCAGGGTCTGGCAGTTGAAGCCGTTGCCTGCCACATGCACGCCGGCGACGATGCCTCCCGGCTCGCACCAGTGCATGCTCGTTCCGTCGAAGGGAAACTGATTGGTAGGTGTGATGCCAAAATCGGCTCGCACAGGAAAATTCAGGAAGTCGCCGAAATAGCCAGTGCAAAGAAGAAGATTGCGATCCACGTGAACGCCCGTCACCAGAAAGCCATACGGACAGGCGTGCATTCCATTGACGACGGTAACAGGCTCGTCGTCGCCATCGATGAATTCTGTTGCCTTTACTTCATTGATTGATAATAGGGCGAAGAGCACAGTCAGCGACGCGAGCTTCAGCATCTCCTTTCTCCGTTCCGTCTACCGACCTCCAGACTCGATCTTATTCATTAACATCTTGTCATGCAGCAAGTCAACCGGTCGCGTCGAGTGCCTCGATGGGCCGGGGCTTGAAGGCGTTCGCGTGGACGGAGCACCGAACTCACGAGCGGGCTCGCGCGCCCCGAGCGACCACGGGCTTCCCCCGGTGCCAAGCTCGCCGCACCTGGGGAGGTCGGCAGCTCACGGATACCAAGGGTCCGCCCGTGGTGCCGGCTCCTGCGCCCGCGATACGCTGCGCGAACGCGCCTGAGGGCTACCGGTCCCGGCGGGCCACGATCCGGCCGCCGGTCAGGCGGCCTTCGGCGAACAGGCCGACGAAGAAGCTGTAGATGCGGTCCCACTCCAGGAAGCGCTCGCGGCCGAATTTTTCGACGGTGGTGGGCTCGAGGCTCCGGTACATGGCGAGGCGCTGGCGCAGGATTTCCGTCCAGAGGGCGCCGAGGTCCTCCTGGACGAGGACCGCGCAGCCGGCTTCCTCGAGCAGACGGGCATAGCCCTCGAGCGTCTCGAGACCGAAAAAGGTCATCTCGCGGCGCAGACGCTCGCGGGCCTCGGGCGTCAGGCTGTCCCGGGCGAGGATGTCGGTGAAGGCGATCCTGCCGCCCGGGCGGACGACGCGCGCGGCCTCGGCGATCAGCCGGGCCTTGTCGGGGACGTGGGCCCAGGCCTCCTGCCCGATCACGACCTCGAAGCTCGCGTCCGGGAAGGGCATCGCCTGCGCATCGCCCTGCTGGAACGCGACCAGATGGTCGAGGCCGGTCAGCCGGGTCAGGCGGATCGCGGCGGCGTGGCGGCTGGCGGTGAGGTCGAGGCCGATGACCCGGCAACCGCGGCGGCTCGCCAGATAGCGGGCCGGGCCCCCGAGCCCGCTGCACACGTCGAGCACCCGGGTCCCGGGACCGATGCCCGCCTCGTCGGCCAGGAGGTCGGTCGCCTCGAGGCCGCCGAAATGGTCCTGGTCGTGCAGGGCCAGCTCCGGCTCGGTCAGGCCGTCGAGGCCGATTCCGCGGTCGCGCAGCGCCCTGAGGATCTGGTCCTCGTTGATGGGATGGGTCTCGTAGTACCGGATCACCGGGGCCACGCTGGAGGCCGCCTCGACGTCCGGCTTCTTGTTCTCCCCATCGGCCGACGACGACGATCGTGCCGCTTCCACCAGGTCGAGCCAGGCGTCGGCGACCCCCCGGCCGAAGCGGGACGTGCGGTCGAAATGGCGCACCAGCTCCGCCCCGAGGCGCACCGCGACGGCCGGGTTGTTCTTCTCCTGCCCACGCATCCGGCCCCAGAGCTTCACGGTCGCGAGATCGGCCTCGATATGGCTCTGGAAGCCGTAGACGCTCTTTCCCCAACGGAAGGCCTGGAGCCGGCCGCGCACGCAGGCCAGCAGCGGCACGGCACCCTCCGGCAGCTCGAACGCGTCGTCGTGCCAGGCCATCGCCGGCAGCCCGGGCCCCGCCAGCCGTGTCAGCGGGTCCTCGGCCGCCGCAGGCAGCGCCTCGAGATCGACGAAGCCGAACTCGGGCGACGCCCCGAGCCGGACGGCGGCACCCTGCGCCCGTGCCACGAGCTGGGCGCCGAGGCAGATGCCGAGCACGGGCAAGCCCCGTTCGCCATAGTCCCGGACCAGCTCGAGCAGGGCCGGGAAATGCGGGCAGCGGGCGTCGTCATAGGCGTTCATCACGCCGCCCAGCAGGACCAGCCCGTCGAAGCCTCCGGCATCGGGCGGCATCGGGCAGCCCTGCTCGGCGTCGAGCAGCGTCACCTCGGCACCACGCGCCAGGAAGCGCTCGCCGAAGAGGCCGAGCGGCGCCGTGGCACAGTGCTGGAAGACGAGCAGGCGGGGTGGCATGGCAGGTCCGGGCGGCCGGGAGCGGGGTGCGGAAGATGCCCCCCACGGCGGCGCGCCGCAAGGTCGGCCTCGACGGCGGCCGGGCTCAGAAGCCCATGGCCTCGATCTCCGGGTGATGGGCCGTGCGCCGCGCGGCCGGCGGGGTCATCAGCCTGGCCGGCCAGACGCCGCGCAGGACGAGGTCGGCCACCACCTCGCGGAGAACCTCCTGAATGGCGTCGACCGCGCCGGTGGCGGGCCGGGCCTGGGGGCGCACGAGCAGCACCGTCCGCTCCAGCCGCGGCTCGAGCGGGCGGAGGCTCAGCTCGCCGCGGCGGACGGCGGCTGCGGCGGCGATGAAGGGCAGGAGCGAGCAGCCGAGGCGGCCGCTCACCAGCGTGAGGATCGCCGCCATCGCGTCCACCTCGTACGCGATCTTGAGCTCGATGCCGACGCCACGGGCATAGCGCTCGACCATCAGCCGGAGGCGGTGCGGCCGGCCCGGCAGGATGAGCCCCTGGCCGGCCAGCTCGCGCGGCGTCACCGGACCGGAGCCGAGGCCGACGCCGACCAGCTCGACCTCCTCGCGCAGCACCGGCTCCACCGCGACGCCCAGCTTGTCGTCGACGTCGAAGGTGAGGGACAGGTCGACCCGGCCCTTCTGCGCCCATTCGAGCAGGGTGCCGCTGAGGCCGTCGACGAGGCGCAGCCCGATGCCCGGATAGCGGGCCCGCACGCTCGTCAGCAGCGGTGCCGCGATGACCGCCGCCATCCCGGCCGACAGGCCGAGCGTCACCTCGCCAGTCGGCGCCCGGCCGTAGCTGCGGATGTCCTCGATGGCGCCGCCGATCTGCCCCAGGATGAGCCGGGCATGCTCGACCAGCCGCTGGCCGCACTCGGTCGGCTGCACGCCGCGCTGGCTGCGCACCAGCAGCCTGGCACCGAGCTCGCTCTCGAGGTTCAGGACGTGCTGGCTCAGCGCCGGCTGGGCGACGCGCAGCTCCGCCGCCGCCCGCGAGATGCTCCCCGCCTCGACGATCCGCAGGAAATAGCGAAGCTGACGGACGTCCATGCGCGGCGCGCTTTTTCCTCGAGGGGCTCGGCCGTGCGGCCGTCGAAAGATGACGCCCCGGATTGTCCCACCAAGCGACGGGCGCGTCGAGGCGTCCGGACGGAGCGCGGTGCCGGGACCGTCACGACCAAGCCCCGCGGGACGAGGACCCGCTCCCCGCCCCGACCACGGCTCGACAGTCGGGCGGGCCGGCGGCAGGATCGGCCGGCGACGAACCGCGCAATGGAGGGCCGAGGACGATGGCATGGATGGTGACGTTCGACGACGAGCCGTCCCGGGCGGGCCTGCGGGCCACCCATACGGACAAGCACCTGGCCTATGTGCGGAGCGTCGCCGACCGGATCGTCTGCTCGGGCGCCGTGCGCGCCGCTGCCGACGGCCCGCAGACGGGCGGCATGTGGATCATCGACCTGCCGACCCGGGAGGCGGCCCAGGCCCTCTTCGAGGGCGATCCCTTCTTTCAGGGCGGCCTGCGGGCGAACGTGCGCATGGCGCACTGGACCAAGGGCGTGTGGGAAGGAAAGCTCGGCGGGTAGCGGGCGCCGGGAGCGTCCATTCGCCCGATGGCGAGCGGCTCCGGCAAGCCGGCGGCGCGCCGGGCGCGATTCACCTTCGCACAACTCCTGGCATGCGCTCCTTCGGAGAGGGATCAGTCGCTTGCTGCGACTGATGGGTGAGCACCACCCTCGGCAGCATCGGGACCGTGATCGTCGGCACGCACCACAATCCGGCCTCCGGCCGATCCCCCGGAGATACCGTGTTCGGGGTCGAGCTGCTGCAGGCTCGTTCGGGAAGGGTGTGAACGGTTTTTTTGGCCCGGATGACGGCGTAGGCGAAGACCAGGAGCTTGCGCGCGACCGCGACCAGCACGACCTTGGGCGGCTTGCCGCTGGTCGTCATGCGCCGAACGAAGCCGGCAGCGCCCCGTTGGCTCGCTTGGCGCTGAGCGCGCACATGAACAGCGTCCGGCGCAACCGCTCGCTGCCGGTACGGCTGATCGAGCTCGTGCGACGTCGCGAGCTGCCGGACGAGGTCTCGCGCGGGGAGAGGCCAGCGAAGGCGGCAAGTGCCTTTGGGGTGAACTCGGCGATGTTGGGGAGCTCGGCCAGCAGGATGACGGCCGAGATCTCGCCGAAGCCAGTGATGCTGCGCACCAGGGCAAGGTTCTGCCGCAAGGTCGGGTCGGCCTCGACGAGCTGGCGGCTCCGGCAAATACGGCCTCGATCTGCCGGTCGAGCCAGTCGAGATGGGCAGCGATCGAGGCCGCCACGGTGGCCGAGGCGAAGCCGGCCTTCTGACGGTTGAGCTCCTGCACGCGAGCGGCCTTGAGCGCATCCCTTACAAGGGATGTCGGCAACGCCGACTGGGCCAGCCCGAAGCGTGGCTCACGCCTCACGCGACCACGCAAGGAATCCGACCGGGGAAGCCTTTCTTCAAGCGACCCGCTTCGACCCGCTAGAGCATCGCCAGCGGCTGTTTTTTCGTCGGTGGGGGAAAGGTGCGGTCGAGGGCGGCCATGTCGTCCCTCGTCAGCTCGAGATCGAGAGCGTGGCGGTTGGCCTCGACATGCTCGACGCGCGCGGCCTTGGGGATGGCGATGACGCCCGGCTGGGCCAGGACCCAGGCCAGCGCCACATCGAGATGGCCGACGCCGAGGCGCTTGGCGATGTCGGCCAGGGCGCCCTTCGCCGGGAGGCGCGCCTGCTCGATGGGGCTGTAGGCCATGACCGGCATTTTTTTCGAGTGGGCCCAGGGCAGGAGGTCCCATTCGATGCCGCGGCGGGAGAGGTTGTAGAGCACCTGGTCGGTGGCGCAGCGCTCGCCCCCGGCAAGGCCAGAAAGCTCCTCGAGGTCGTCGACGTCGAGATTGCTGACGCCCCAATGGCGGATCTTGCCGTCGTCGCGGAGCCGCTCGAAGCCTGCCACCGTCTCGGCCAGCGGATGGCGGCCGCGCCAATGGAGCAGATAGAGATCAATCCGGTCGGTGCGCAGGCGCTCGAGGCTGCGCTCGCAGGCCGCCAGCACGCCCGTCCGGGATGCGTTGTGCGGGTAGACCTTGCTGACGACGAAGACGGAATCACGGCGGCCGGCGATGGCCTCGCCGACGACCTCCTCGGCGCCGCCCTCGGCATACATCTCGGCCGTGTCGATCAGGGTCATGCCGAGATCGAGGCCGCGCCGGAGCGCCCGCACCTCGTTCGGGCGCTCGGCGGCGCTCTCGCCCATGTTCCAGGTGCCCTGGCCCAGCACGGGCACCTCCTCGCCGTCGGGAAGGCTGAGGGTGCGCATGGGCTGGTGCTCCTTCGCCTCGGTGCCCTTCTCAGGCGGTGGACTGGCGGTAGATGGCCTCGGCCTGGGGCAGCTCGGCCTCGAGCCGCTCGATGCGCTCCTGGTCCGAGGGGTGGGTCGAGAGCAGGGCCGGCGGGCTGCCGCCGCGGCTGGCCTTGGTCATGTTCTGCCAGAAGACGATGGCCTGGTCCGGGTCGTAGCCGGCCTTGGCCATGTAGAGCAGGCCCAGATGGTCGGCCTGCAGCTCCTGGGAGCGCGAGAAGGGCAGGATGACGCCATACTGGACGCCGGCGCCGAGCAGGCTCGCGATCTGGTCGCCCCCGCCCACGCCGCCGATCTGCAGGGCCGCCGACACGACGGCGACGCCGATGTTGGTGAGCTCGGACGTGCCGATCCGCTGGGCGGCGTGGTGGGCGTTGACGTGGCCCACCTCGTGGCCGAGCACGGCGGCCAGCTGGTCGTCGTTCTGGGCGACCGTGAGGATGCCGCGATAGGCGCCGATATGGCCGCCCGGGAGCGCGAAGGCGTTGATCTCGGGCGTATCGAAGACGACGAACTCCCACTGGTCGACCGGAATATTGGTGCCGCTGGCCTGGACGATGCGCCGGCCGACGCGGGTCAGGCGGGCCTGAAGGGCCGGGTCGTGGGAGATCGGCGTTTTTTTCTTGATGTCGGCGAAGGCCTCGCGGCCGAGCTGAGCCTCCTCCTGAGGCGACACCATCGAGGCGCCGACGCCGGAGAGGCCGTTGGTGCTCGGATCGCACCCGGTGACGGCAAAGCCGGCGCCGCCGAGCAAAAGGCCCAACGTGCCGCGGCGGGTCAGCCCGCGCGACCTATGCGGACCTCCAGCACAGCAGGGGCAACCGACCATCGAGGCTCTCCCAACGCCGCCCGTCGCCGCGGAGGCTGGGGCCACCGATGAAGCGAGAGATGGTGGCCGCCCTGCCCCGCTGCCAGCCTCGGGCTCAGCGATGCGGCTGGCCCTCGACCGCGGCTCCGTCGTGGGCGGTCTGGTCCATGAGCTGCCGGTAGAGCTGGTCGACCTCGTCGGCGTCGCCTCGCGAGGTGTCGACCGACGGTACCGCGCAGTCGCCTCGGGCCGCCAGGGACGCCAGCTCGTCTGGCGTCGGCTGGACATGCTTGCCGCCGACGACGGCGGACTGCTGCTGGGCGCACCCGACAGAGCCGTTCGCCTGCGCGGCCGCGAGAGGAGCGACCGGAGCCGGGGCGAAGGCGACGATTCCGACGAGCAGAGCAATGGGGTGTCTCATGATGACCCGACCCGTCCGTTGATGACCAGCTACAGCTCCGCGGGCGCGACGATCCTGCCTGGGGCGAGGAGAATATCCGCTGCCGCGTACGGCGCCAACACCGGCGCGCTTGACCTGGGGCGGCGCCGAGCTACTGTCGCGGGAGCCGTTGATCGTGCGTGGGAGAGACCGTGCGTCCTTCGGGAGGCATGGCGCCGAAGGAGCAACCGCCCCGGAAACTCTCAGGCAAAAGGACCGCGCGCGAGCTGGCTCTCTGGAGAGCGGGTGCCCAGGATCGGGATGTCTCGGGCACCCCACCGAAGGGGACGGGCAGGGCTCTCGCGGCTCGGCCCGGAATCTCTCAGGTCGCGGACAGAGGGGGCTGGATCGTGCGGTATCGTGCCGCCACGACGGCCTGGAGTCCCGACTGTTGAGCGAGCTCAAGCGCACGCCTCTCTTCGAGCTCCACCACGAGCTGGGCGCCCGGATGGTGCCCTTCGCGGGCTGGGAGATGCCGGTCCAGTACCGGGGCGGAATCATCGCCGAGCATATCCGGTGCCGGACGGCGGCTGCGCTCTTCGACGTGTCGCACATGGGCCAGCTCACGCTTCGGGGGCCGGAGCCCGCGGCCGCCATCGAGCGCCTCGTCCCGGGGAACATCAAGGGGCTGAAGCCGGGCCAGGCCCGCTACACCGTCCTCACGGACGAGAGCGGCGGCATCCTCGATGACCTGATCGTCAGCAGCGCCGGCGACTCTCTTTTCATCGTCGTCAACGCCGGCTGCCGGGACGAGGACATCGCTCATCTGCGCCGCCATCTGGAGCCGGAGCACGAGGTCGTCGAGCATGCCGATCGGGCGCTCCTGGCCCTGCAGGGGCCGGCCGCCCCGGCGGTGATCGGCCGGCTGGCGCCGGAGGCGCCCTCGCTCGCCTTCATGGGCACGATGGAGATGCGGGTAGGCGGCCTCGCCTGCCGGGTCTCGAGGCTCGGCTATACCGGCGAGGACGGCTTCGAGATCTCGGTCGCCGGCGAGCATGCGGCCAAGCTCGCCCGCACCCTGCTGGCGGCCGAGGAGGTGGCGCCGGCCGGCCTCGGTGCCCGCGACTCGCTCCGGCTCGAGGCCGGCCTCAGCCTCTATGGCCACGATATCGACAGGACGACCTCGCCGGTCGAGGCGCAGCTCGAATGGACCATCGCCAAGCGGCGACGCGAGGAGGGCGGCTTTCCCGGCTCCGAGCGCATCCTCCGCGAGCTGCGCGACGGCCCGGCGCGCCGGCTCGTCGGCATCCGCCCCGAGGGCAGGACGCCGGCGCGCGAGGGTGCCGAGATCAGGCAGAATGGCCGCGCGACGGGTCGGGTCACCAGCGGCGGCTTCGGGCCGACCGTCGGCGGGCCGGTGGCGCTCGGCTATGTCGAGAGCGGGTCCGCCTCACCCGGGGCTGCGGTCGAGATCATCGTTCGCGGCAAGCCCATCCCGGCCTCGATCGCGTCCCTTCCCTTCGTCCCGCACCGCTATCACCGCTGAAGGAACAGCCCATCATGGCGCTCTACTACACGAAGGACCACGAGTGGGTCCGCGTCGATGGCGACGTGGCCACGGTCGGAATCAGCGATCATGCCCAGGAGCAGCTGGGCGACGTCGTCTTCGTCGAGCTGCCCGAGATCGGCAAGCAGGTGAAGCAGGGCGAGGAGGCCGCCGTCGTCGAGAGCGTCAAGGCCGCGAGCGAGGTCTATGCGCCGGTGAGCGGCGAGGTGGTCGAGGCCAACGCTGCCCTGGTCGACCAGCCCTCGCTGGCGAACGAGGACGCCGAGGGTGCCGCCTGGTTCTTCAAGATCAAGCTGGCCGATACGGGCGAGCTCGAGGACCTCATGGATCGCGACGCCTACGAGTCGTTCCTCGAGACCCTGAGCTGACGACCCTGACCCACCCGGCCCTGACCTGCGGGAGCGCTTCGATGACCGACCTGCGTGCCACCTTGCGCGAGCTCGAGCCCGCCGGCGAGTTCGTCCGACGGCATGTCGGGCCGAGTGCCGCCGAGACGGGCGCCATGCTCGGCGTCGTCGGCGCTGCCTCACTCGACGCGCTCGTGGATCGGGCGGTTCCCGACGCGATCCGGAGCGCCGAGGCCGCTCGAGCTGCCCCCGGCGCTCGCCGAGCGCGAGGCGCTGGCGCGGCTCAAGGCCATGGCGGACGCCAACAAGGCCCTGACCTCGCTGATCGGCATGGGGTACTACGGCACCATCACGCCGCCCGTGATCCTCCGCAACCTGCTCGAGAATCCCGGCTGGTACACGGCCTATACGCCCTACCAGGCCGAGGTGAGCCAGGGCCGCCTCGAGGCGCTCCTGACCTTCCAGCAGATGGTCGTCGACCTCACCGGCATGGAGATCGCGAACGCCTCCCTGCTCGACGAGGCGACCGCCGCCGCCGAGGCGATGACGATGGCCCATCGCGTGGCGCGCAGCCGGTCGAGCCGCTTCTTCGTGGACCGGGACACACATCCGCAGACGCTCGCGGTGGTGCGGACACGGGCCGCCCCGCTCGACATCGAGGTGATCGAGGGCGACCCGCTGACCGAGCCTCGAGGGTGCCGAGGTCTTCGGCGCGCTCCTCTCCTATCCGGGCTCCTCGGGTGCCGTTCGCGACCTTCGCCCCGCGATCGCCGCCGTGCATGCGTGCCAGGGCCTCGTCGCGGTGGCGAGCGACCTGCTGGCGCTGGTGCTGCTCACCCCGCCCGGCGAGCTCGGCGCCGACATCGTATTGGGCTCGAGCCAGCGCTTCGGCGTGCCGATGGGCTATGGCGGCCCGCATGCGGCCTTCTTCGCCACCAGGGACGCGCACAAGCGGGCGATGCCCGGCCGCATCATCGGCGTCTCGGTCGACAGCCGCGGCCGACCGGCGCTGCGGATGGCGCTGCAGACGCGCGAGCAGCACATCCGCCGCGAGAAGGCGACCTCGAACATCTGCACCGCCCAGGTGCTCCTCGCCGTGATCGCCGGCATGTACGCCGTCTGGCACGGGCCGGAGGGCCTCCGCAAGATCGCGCGGCGCGTACACCTGCTCACCCAGCTGCTGGCGGAGAGGCTCCGGGCCGCCGGGATCCGTCTCGAGCATGGCGGCTATTTCGACACGCTCACCTTCGAGGCGCCGGGTCGGGCCGCCCAGCTCGTGGCCCTGGCGGCCGACGGCGGGCATCAATCTTCGGCTGGTCGACGAGCACCGGTCGGCGTGTCTCTCGACGAGACCTCGACGGTCGAGACCTGCGCTCGGCTGCTGGGCCTGCTCGGCAGCCCGATCGACGCCGCGGCTCTCGGGGACGGGCCGGCCGGCGACATCTCGGAGGGCGTGCCCGAGGCGCTGCGCCGGACCACCGGCTTCCTGACCCATCCGGTCTTTCATGCGCATCGCAGCGAGACCGAGATGATGCGGTATCTGCGGCGCCTGCAGGCCAAGGACATCGCCCTCGACCGGGCGATGATCCCGCTCGGCTCCTGCACCATGAAGCTCAACGCCGCGGCCGAGATGATCCCGGTCACCTGGCCCGGCTTCGCCGACCTTCATCCTTTCGCGCCGCGCGACCAGGCGGCCGGCTATGCCGCAGCTGTTCCGCGACCTCGAGGCGTGGCTCGGCGAGATCACGGGCTTCGATGCCGTCTCGCTCCAGCCCAATGCCGGCAGCCAGGGCGAGTATGCCGGCCTCCTGACCATCCGCGCCTATCACGAGTCGCGGGGCGACGGGCGACGCGACATCTGTCTGATCCCCTCCTCGGCCCACGGCACCAATCCTGCGAGCGCCGTGCTGGCGGGCATGCGCGTCGTGGTCGTGGGTTGCGACGAGCGAGGCAATGTCGACGTGGCGGATCTCGAGAGGAAGGCGGACCAGCACGCGGCCGAGCTGGCGGCGCTGATGATCACCTATCCCTCGACCCACGGCGTGTTCGAGCGGCGCATCAAGGAGATCTGCCGGATCGTCCACGAGCGCGGCGGGCAGGTCTACATGGACGGCGCCAACCTCAACGCGCTGGTCGGCATCGCCCGGCCGGCCGAGCTCGGCGCCGACGTCAGCCACATGAACCTGCACAAGACCTTCTGCATCCCGCACGGCGGCGGCGGGCCGGGCATGGGGCCGATCGGCGTCAAGGCGCATCTCGCCGCCCTTCCTGCCCGACCATCCGGTCGTCAAGGGTCTGGACCCGGCGCGGCGCACCGACGGCAACGGTGCGGTCGCCGCTGCCCCCTGGGGCTCGCCCTCGATCCTGCCGATCTCCTGGGCCTACATCGCGATGATGGGAGCCGACGGCCTGCGCCGGGCCACGGAGGTGGCGATCCTCAACGCCAACTACGTGGCGTGCCGCCTCGCCCCCTACTATCCGATCGTCTACACGGGCGAGAACGGCATGGTCGCGCACGAGTGCATCATCGACCTGCGCGGCATCAAGGCGGCGACGGGCGTGACCGCCGAGGACGTGGCCAAGCGGCTCGTCGACTACGGCTTTCACGCGCCGACCATGTCGTGGCCCGTGCCGGAGACGATGATGGTGGAGCCGACCGAGAGCGAGGCCAGGGGCGAGCTCGATCGCTTCTGCGACGCGATGATCGGCATTCGGGCGGAGATCCGGGCCATCGAGGAGGGCCGGGCGGACCGCACCCAGAACGTGCTGAAGCACGCCCCGCATACCCCGGACCTGCTGGTCGGCGAGTGGGAGCGGCCCTATGGCAAGGACGTGGCCTTCTTTCCGCTCGAGTTCCTGTCGCGAGGACAAGTACTGGCCACCCGTCGGCCGGGTCGACAACGTCTACGGCGACCGCCACCTCGTCTGCGGCTGTCCGCCGCTCGAGGCCTACGCCGAGGCCGCCGAGTAGAGGGGCGGCTGATCGGTCGGCGCTGGCGCCGGCCGCGTGGCATGTGGCCGGCCGCAACGCCGCCGATGAGCGCCATCGGGTAGCCGGCGACACGCCCGCGCCGGAGCGGGCAGGGTTGTGCGCGCGCCGCCGTGGCGCGATGGACGCAGTGGCGGGGTGTGACTATGGTCTCCCCAAGCTTGTCGGGGAGAAGGTGTCATGAGAGCGGCTCGGCTCGTCGGCCTCGTCGTCGCAAGTCTGCTGGTCGCGAGTGGCCCGGCCGGAGCGACGGACGTGGCCGGCGCCCGCGACTATCCCGGCATGCCCCGCTTCGCGGGCTCGAGCCTCATCGGCAGCCAAACCCTGCCGTTCGATGCCTTCGTCATTCCGACCGGGCCGGTCAAGCAGGACGACAGCTTCCAGTGGCAGCTGACCGAGAAGCTGGATGTCGAGGGCAAGATCTCCGGCTACGTCTATGCGATCGGGAAGGGGCACACGACCCTCGAGGTCTTCCACAACTACGAGATCGCCCTGAAGACCCTCGGCTTCGAGACCCTGTTCGCCTGTGACGGTGACAGCTGCGGCCGCGCCGATGTCCTGGCCCAGCAGGTCTACAAGAACAGCCACGTCATGCAGAATGGCGGCCTGCGGAGCGCTCAGGCCATCATCTACGGAGAGGACATCCGCTATCTGGCGGCGAAGCGCAGCAAGGACGGGCAGGACACCTACGCGTCGCTTCTGGTCGCCCGGGAAAGCAGCATGGGCGGAGACGACCAGGACACGCTCTCGGCCGTCCTCCATCTCATCGAGCCCAAGCCGATGGGCCAGACCATGGAGATCGTCGATGCCGCCAGAATGGACAGCGAGATCGGGTCGAGCGGCCATGTCGGCCTCTATGGCATCCACTTCGATACCGACAGCGCCGTGATCAAGCCGGAGTCCGAGCCGACCCTGGCCGAGATCGCGAAGCTTCTGAAGGCGGATCCAGCCATGCGCCTCTGGATCGTCGGCCACACCGACGACGTGGGTGGCTACGATCACAACATGAAGCTCTCGGAGCGGCGGGCGAAGGCCGTGCTGCTGGCCCTGACCGGCCGCTTCGGCATCGCGGCGGCGCAACTCCATGCCGCCGGCGTCGGTTTCCTCGCGCCGATCGCCACGAACAGCACCGACGACGGCCGAGCGAAGAACCGCCGCGTCGAGCTGGTCCGGGAGTGAGGATGCCGCGACGGCCATCGCTCCAACGCGGGCGCGCTCGCCGCTCTCGCTGACCCGATTGCCGGAAGCGGGCGCAGGCTCGGACAATCAAGGCTCTCCGAGCGTGCGTCAGTTGACCCTGCGGTGCTCCTTGCCTACGGTAGCCGTAACGACAAGGTGACATCTCAGGGAGAGCATGATGCGCAGGCGACTTCTCGGGCGGCTCGTGCTGGCCGGTGCATTGGCGGGGATGTTCGCCCACGCGGCGGCCGCGGAAGTGAAGCTCGTCTTCCGCTACTCCTACGACAATGTGGACCAGATCCAGGCCGGTCTCGATGCGTTCGAGAAGCAGAACCCCGAGATCAAGGTCACGCTCGAGCGCATCGCGTTCAAGGATGCGCGGGACCAGTTCGTGCGCGAGGCGGCGACCGGCGGGGGCCCGGACGTCGTTCATCTGGCCTTCGTCTGGATCAAGGATCTCGGCACCGCCGAGGCCTGCATGAAGCTCAACGACCTCATCGACAAGCGCGGGATCGGCGAGAAAGGCTGGAGCGATTTCATCGCGGCCGACCTGACCTACGGCCCCGACGGCAAGAGCATCTACGGCGTGCCCTTCGCCACCGACACCTGGGCCATGGTCTACAACACCGAGGTCATGAAGGCGGCCGGTATCGCGAAAATCCCGGAGACCTGGGACGAGCTCCTCGCCGCCAGCCGGGCGGTCAAGTCCAAGACGGGCAAGATCGGGTTCGGCTTCGCGGCCGGCTCGTCCTCGGCCAACACCATCTGGTTCCTCGCGAACTTCTACTGGTGGTCGGACGGGGGCTCGCTCGTCGTCGACGACGGCAAGGGCGGCTACAAGCTCGGCATCACGCCCGCCGAGGTGGCCAAGGTCATCGACTACTACAAGACGTACCTTACGGAGGAACTGACCACCCCGGGGAGCCTCGGCATCGACGCCTGGAATGCGCCCGAGGTCATGGAGCCGATGATCCGCGGCGATCAGCTCGCCGCCAGCATGCCGGTGTTCACCGCCGTCCAGATGTTCAAGGACTGGCGGGCGCGCAACCCGGGCAAGGAGCTTCCGTTCACGACCGCCATGACACCGCACGGCTCGGGCCCGTCGACCACCCATCTGGGCGGGCAGTCGCTCTGCGTGAACGCCAACACGCCGCACGTCGCCGAGGCTTGGAAGCTGATGCAGTGGCTCAATTCCTGGGCGTTCTGGGAAAAGTACAACACGGCCTATTTCCCGGCGCAGAAGAGCCTTCTGGCCAAGCGCCCGTTCCCGCCCGAGATGACGGGCTTCCAGAAGCAGTTCACCCAGGGCGCCCGGAGCTGGGGGCCCTATGCCCGCGGTCCGGCCGACATCGGCAGCATGTGGAACCAGACGTCGCGGAGCTTCGGCGAGGCCTTCGTCGGCGAGCGGACCTCGATGCAGGCCGCCGACGAGCTCCTCGCGTTCGTCCAGAAGCAGCTCGGCTCCTGAGCCCAACGGGGGGACGGTATCATGCGATCGATGGTCAAGGGCTTGCTGGTCGCGGCGTCGCTCCTGGCGGCGGGCCAGGCACGCGCCGAGGTGCAGCTCACCTTCCGCTACGTCCAGGACAATGTGGAGGAGGTCCAGCGGGGGATCGCCGAGTTCGAGCGGCGCAATCCGGGCATCAAGGTCGCGTTCGAGCGGATCGCCATGAAGGATGCGCGAGACCAGTTCATCCGCGAGGCGGCGACCGGCGGCGGCCCGGACGTCGTCCACCTCGCCTTCGTCTGGGTCAAGGACCTGGGCACGGCCGGCGCCTGCATGAAGCTCAACGACCTGATCGAGCACGAGGGCATCGGCGAGAAGGGCTGGAGCGACTTCATCGCAACCGACCTCACCTACGGCCCGGACGGCAAGAGCATCTATGGCGTGCCCTTCGCCACCGACACCTGGGCCATGGTCTACAACAAGCAGCTGCTCGAGGCGGCCGGGGTGGCCAAGACCCCCGAGACGTGGGACGAGCTGCTGGCGGCCTCGCGCGCGGTCAAGGCCAAGACGGGCAAGACCGGGTTCGGCTTCGCGTCCGGCGTCTCGGGCAATGCCGAGATCTGGTTCCTCGCCAATTTCAACTGGTGGTCCGACGGCGGCTCGCTGGTCGTCGACGACGGCAAGGGCGGCTACGAGGTCGGCATCACCGCCGATCAGGTCGCCCACGTCATCGATTATTACCGCACCTACCTGGACGAGGGCCTGACCGCGCCCGGCAGCGTGAGCCTCAGCGAGGTCAATGCCCCGGAGCTGCTGGAGCCGATGCTGCGCGGCGAGTCGGCAGCGGTGATCCTGCCGATCTTCAACGCCGTCTCCCTGTTCAAGGCCTGGCGCGAGCGGAACCCGGGCCAGGAGCTGCCCTTCACGACGGCCATGACGCCGCACGGCTCCGGCAAGCCCACCACGCATCTCGGCGGTCAGTCGCTCTGTGTGAACGCCAATACCGAGCACACGGCGGAGGCCTGGAAGCTCATGCAGTGGCTGAACTCGTGGGAGTTCTGGGAGAAGTACAACACGATCTACTATCCCGCGCAGAAGAGCCTCCTGGCCAAGCGGCCGTTCCCTCCCGAGATGACGGGCTTCCAGAAGCAGTTCGTCGAGGGCGCCCGCAGCTGGGGCCCCTACGCCCGGGGGCCGGCTCCGATCGCCGGCATGTGGAATCAGGTGGCGCGCAGCTTCGGCCAGGCCTTCATCGGCGAGCGCACCTCGAAGCAGGCGGCCGAGGACATCCTGGCCTATGTGCAGGGCCAGCTGAAGCAGTAGCCATGCACGATAGGGCGGCCGCGCGCGCCCGGCCGCCGAATGGGAGGTCATTCCGATGCGGCTCCTGGGACTGGGTTTCGTGCTGGCGCTCGGCCTCGCGGCCGGTGCCGCGGCGGCGGACACGACGATCACCTTCCGCTTCAACGACCCCGAGGCGCCCCAGATGCGCCAGGCGCTCGACCAGTTCGAGAAGGCCAATCCCGGCATCAAGGTCGAGATGCAGCGGGTCACCTGGGGTGACGCCCGCGAGCAGTTCGTGCGCGAGGCCGCCACCGGCGCCGGCCCGGACGTGCTGCAGCTCGCCTTCGTCTGGCCCCGCTCGCTCGGTGCTGCGGGCGCGCTTCTGCCGCTGGACGATCTGATCAAGAAGACGGGGATCGGCGTGGCCGGCTGGGACCAGTTCGTGAGCCGCAACCTCGCCTACGGCCCGGACGGGAAGACCTACGGCATTCCCTTCACCACCGATACCTTCGCGCTCGTCTACAACAAGGAGCTGCTCGCCGCCGCGGGCGTCTCCGAGATGCCGAAGACATGGGCCGACCTCCGCAAGGTCAGCAAGACGATCTTCGAGAAGACGGGCAAGGCCGGCTTCGGCTTCCCGGCCGGCAGCTGCGGCACGCCCACGATCTGGTTTCTTCTGAACTTCTACTGGTGGTCGCACGGCTGGGCGATCATCGACCAGAAGCCCGACGGCACCTACTTCATGAACATTACGCCCGCACAGATCGCCGAGGGTTTCGACTACTATAACCAGTTCCTCGAGGACGGAGACAACCCGAAGGCCAATCTGTCGATCTGCCTCTGGGGCGCGCCCGAGATCGTCGAGGGCATGGTCGATGGCTCGATAGGCATCGTCAGCGTCCCCGACACGGTCGCCGTCCAGATCGTCAAGACGTGGGACGCCCGGCACCCGGGCAAGACCTCGCCCTTCGGGGCCGCTCCCCATCCGGCGGACGTCAACGGCTCGAGGACGTTCTTCGGCGGGCGCATGATCGGCATCAACGCCAACACGACAGAGACGGACGCGGCCTGGAAGCTGGTTCAGTTTCTGGTCCAGCCCGACCCGCTCTTCACGAAATACTACACAAACTACGTCCCCGCGCAGCGCCCCGTGATGAGCTACAAGCAACTGCCCGAGGAGATCCGGGCGGGCTATGATGCGCAGATCAACACGGCGCGGAGCTGGGGCGCCTACAGCACCGGGCCGGTCGCGATCCCCTTCATGTGGAATGCCGTGGGCAGGGCCGCGGGGTCCGTTTTCATCGGCAGCAAGACCTCGGCCGAGGCCGCGCAGGAGCTCTATGACGCGATCAAGAAGGAGTTCGACAAGAACGGGAAGCCCTGAAGGCACAGGAGGGCGGGGCCGTGTCGGTAGCGACCGCGGGTCGTAGATCGGGCGGGGCGGCGACGCCGACGCTCCAGACGACGCGGATCCGCGGCGAGCGCACCTTCGTCCTGCTGACGCTGCTGCCGGCGGTTTTCTTCCTCGTCATGTTCTACGCCTACCCGATGGCCTACAATCTGGTCAACAGCTTCACCGACCTCTCGCTGTTCGGCCTGAAGCGCGGCGGGCAGTGGGTCGGGCTCGCCAACTATGTCGAGCTGCTGACCAGCCCGGATTTCCGCCGCGTCCTCTGGAACACCGTCTTCTGGCTGACCTTCGTGGGCGTCACGGTGCGCATCGTCCTCGGCCTCGCGCTGGCGCTTCTCCTCGATTCGAGGGTCGTCCAGAAATATCGGCTGAGGACGGTGTCCCGCGTCCTTCTGCTGGTTCCCTGGGCGACACCGCCGATCGTCGCCATCGTCGCCTGGCGCTGGCTCCTGAACCCCGAGCTGGGCGCCATCAACGGCGCGCTCGTCTGGCTCGGCATCGTCGATCAGCCGATCGCCTTCCTGGCCGAGCGCGACTGGATCTGGCCCGCTCTCATCACGATCATCACCTGGAATACCTTGCCGCTCGTGACCCTGACCTTTCTCGCGAGCCTGCAGTCCCTGCCGCGTGAGCTTCTCGAGGCGGCCGAGGTCGACGGCGCCCGCAAATGGCAGCTCTGCCGCTTCGTGATCCTGCCGCACCTGAAGCCTGCCATCATCGTCATGTCGCTGATGTCCACCTTCTGGACCTTCAACAACTTCGTCTATGTCTGGCTGACGACCGCCGCCGGCCCCGGCCTCTACACCAACGTCATGGCGACCGACGTCTACATCAAGGCGTTCATCGATGCCCGACTGGGCTACAGCTCGGCGATCGGCATCGTCATGGCGGCCATCATGACCGCCTTCGGCATGGTCTATCTGCGGGTGATCGCGCAACGCGAGCTCAAGGAGGTCTTCTGAGATGGCCGCAGCCGCGGCGCCACCGCTCCCACCTGCCTTCCGCACCTCCGTCCGCACCGGCCTGGGGCTGCCGGCCGAGCTGCTGCTGGTGGCAGTGACGGTGCTGTCGCTCGCCTTCCTGGTCTATCCCACCCTCTGGGTGATCCTCGCCTCCTTCCAGACACCGGGGACAATATTCTCCTCATCGGTCTTCAACTTTACGCTGGTGAATTATATCGGCCTGCTGCAGACCGGCTTCGCCCGCAACATCTTCAACAGTCTCTATCTCTGCGTCACCTCCGTCGTCGTCTCGACGTTCGTCTCCGTGCTCGCGGCCTACGTCTTCTCGCGCATGCGCTTCGCCTTCAAGCGTCATATCTTCGGCTCGGTGCTGCTCGGCCAATGCTTTCCTTGGATCATTCTCGTGACGCCCCTCTTCATCATGTTCGCGAGGATGGGCCTGCTCAACAATCATCTGTCGATGATCTTCGTCTATACGTCGGTGACGATCCCCTTCTCGGTCTATCTGCTGGTAGGCTATCTCGAGTTCGTGCCGCGACAGCTCGACGAGGCGGCCATCATCGACGGCTGCTCGCGGTTCCAGGTCATCTGGCGGATCATCTTCCCCGTCATGTTGCCGGGGATCGTCGCGACCGCCACCTATGCCTTCATGCTGTGCTGGAGCGAGTATCTCTTCGCCCTGGCCTTCCTGACGAAGACCGATCTCAAGACCATGCCGCTGGCGCTCTATGCGTTCTTTGGCGAGAACGTCACGGAGTGGGGCAACGTGATGGCGGCCTCGGCCCTCACCACCCTACCGACGCTGCTTCTCTTCCTGCCGCTGCAGACGAGGCTCACCTCGGGCTTGGCCGCGGGATCGGTGAAGCAGTGAGGCGCCCCTTCGGCGCCGACCGTGGGGTCCCGAAGGGCCGCCGGACGCAGGCGCCGCTCGGACCGAGACCCTGCTCGCCTTGACAGGTATCGCCGCCTCTAGTCTAGGAGGCATTGTCGCACTCCCGGCTCGGAACCGCGCCCCGCATGGACATCTATCTGCCGATCGCTGAGATGTCAGTGAACCTTTTCCTCGTTCTCGGTCTCGGCGCGGCCATCGGCTTTCTCTCCGGCGCGTTCGGCGTCGGCGGCGGGTTCCTGATGACGCCGCTCTTGATCTTCATCGGCATCCCGCCGTCGGTCGCGGTCGGCTCGGGCACCGTCCAGATCCTCGCATCGTCCGTCTCGGGGGTGCTGGCGCAACTCCGCCGTCGCGCCGTCGACACGCGCATCGGGGCCGTGCTGATCCTCGGCGGCTTCACCGGCTCGACGATCGGAATCACGATCTTCAAGCTGATACGAGCTCTCGGCCAGATCGATACCTTCGTCACGCTCTCCTACGTCTTCCTGCTCGGCGGTGTCGGCCTGCTGATGCTCATCGAGAGCGTCGGCGCCATGTTCCGGCGGCGGCGCCTGCCCGACCTGCGGCGGCGGCTGCACCAGCACTACTGGCTGCACGGGCTGCCCCTGAAGATGCGCTTCCCCAAATCGCGCCTCTACATCTCCGCGATCACACCGTTCGTGACGGGAGTGTTCGTTGGCCTGCTCACCACGGGCCTCGGCGTCGGCGGCGGCTTCATCCTGATCCCGGCGATGATCTATCTGATCGGCATGCCGACCAGCGTCGTCGTCGGCACCTCGCTCCTGCAGCTCACCTTCGTGACCGGGCTGTCGGGCTTTCTCCACGCCTACGACACGCACACGGTCGACATCATCCTCTCGCTGCTGCTGATCGCCGGCGGCGTCGTCGGTGCGCAGTTCGGCAGCAGGGCCGGTGCTTATCTGCGCGGCGATCAGCTCCGTATCCTGCTGGCCGTGCTCGTTCTGGCGGTGTGCGGCAAGCTGGCCTTGGACCTCGTCGTCACGCCGGCGGACCTGTACTCGATCGCCCCGGTCATTCCCTGAGCCATGGGCGTGTGACGGCTCGGACCGCCCGTCAGGGTGCCAGCATCCGGTCGATCGCCCGGCGGTGGTCGTGCATCGCGTGGAAGACGCGGTAGTCGCGCTCGAACAGCGCGGACTTCGCGGCGTCGGGCTCGCGGCTCCTGCTCTTTCCGCCCATCGCGACCGCCGCCGTCGGCAAGTCGGGGTGGAGCCCGCCGGCGACGCTCGCGACGATGCCGGTGCCGAGCAGCACCGCATCCTCCGCATCGGGAATGACGACGCGGCAGCCCGTCGTGTCCGCATAGAGCTCGACGAGCAGCGGATTTTTCACGTGGCCGCCGGCGAGGTGAAGGGTGTCGATCGCGTAGCCCGAAGCGTCGAGCGAATCGAGGATGTGGCGCGTGCCCAGGGCGATGGCGACGGCGGTACGGTAGTAGAGCCGGGCCAGAGCATCGACCGAGGAATCGAGCGTGAGCCCACTCACCACACCGACCGCATGCGGATCGGCCAGCGGCGAGCGGTTGCCGTGGAAATCCGGAAGGACGTGCAGGCGACGAGCGAAGCCCTCGCCCTCGGCCACCCGCAGGGCGGCGATCCGCTCCACGATGGCCTCGTGCGGCTTCGGGCCCAAGTCCCGCGCCACCGCATGCAGGGCCAGCACATGGTCGAGCAGCGCGCCTGTCGCCGACTGGCCGCCTTCGTTGAGCCAGAGGCCCGGCAGCACGGCGCCGAAATAGGGTCCCCAGACGCCGCGCACGCGGCGCGGCGCGGCCGAGAGGGCCATGTGGCAGGTCGAGGTGCCGGCGATCAACGCGATGCTGCGATCGAGCGCGGCGGTACCTTCGGCGGCGGTGGCGCCCAGCACACCCAGGGCACCCGCGTGGGCGTCGATCAGGCCGACCCCGACCCGGCAATCGGTGGTCAGGCCGAGTGCCGCGGCGGCAGCCGGCGTGAGCGGGCCGAGATCGGTGCCGATCGGGCTCGCCCGTTCGGGCAGGGCGCCCCGCTCGACGAGATCGGGGACACCTCCGGCCGCGAGGAAGTCCTGCTGCCAGCCGGGGCTCTCATGGGCGAGATAGGTCCACTTGCAGGCGAGCGTGCACTCGGACCGCTCCAGCCGGCCGGTCGCCCGATAGGTCAGGAAGTCGGCCAGGTCGAGGAAGAGGCCGGCGCGTGCCCAGGCTTCCGGCAGATGGCGCTTCAGCCACATCAGCTTGGGCACCTCCATCTCCGGCGACATGACACCGCCCACATAGTCGAGGACCCGGTGGGCGCTGGCCGTGCATTCCGCGGCCTCGGCCACGGCGCGGTGATCCAGCCAGACGATGGTGTCCCAGCGATCCTCGCCTGTCCCCGAGATCGAGACGGATTCGCCGTCGCGGCCGAGCACGACGAGCGAGCAGGTGGCATCGAAGCTCATGCCGGCGATGCGATCGGGCGAGACGCCGGCCGCGCGCAACGCCCCGCGCACGCTGCTGCCGACCGCCTCCCAGATATCCTTCGAGCTGTGCTCGGCATGCTCGGGCTGCGGTCGATTGAGCAGAGTTGGGTGCTGATCCCGCCCGAGCAACCGCCCTGCGCGATCGAAGACACCCGCTCTGGCGCTGCCGGTTCCGACATCGACGGCTATCACCAGATCCCGCATGGCCGTTCCTCCCCGATCAGGCGCCGAGCGATGACGCGATCGACGCTCGGATACGTCCGCGAGCTCGGGTCTGGCAAGCAGCCGGTAGCTTCGGTCGGCCGCGGTCACTACGCGCGACAAATGGGAGCGCGGGCGCCCCCGAGGCTGCCACTCCGCTGCACCTCTTGGCGCGCAGCCCTTGCCTTGCGGGCGCTTTCGGGCGAGGTCAGAAGCAGGCGGTGGATCGGGATGCGGCGCCGGCGGGCGCCCGGGACGAGAATGTGCTGACCCGCGAGCGGATCCGCGACGGCTGGGTGCAGAAGATGATCATGCAGGGTGGGGAGGGCGTGCGTCCCCTCACCGAGCAGGAGCTTCTCCAGTCGCGCCGGGCGATCCTCGCCCACCGTCCGCCGAGCCGGGACCTCTGGGTGTTCGGCTACGGCTCGCTGATCTGGAATCCCTGCTTCGAGTTCGCCGAGCGCAGCGTCGGGCGCGCGCTGGGCTACCATCGGCAGTTCTGTCTCTGGACGCATCTCGGCCGCGGCACGCGCGAGCATCCGGGGCTGATGCTCGGGCTCGAGCGCGGCGGCTCCTGCACCGGCGTCGCCTTCCGCATCCCCGCCGACCTCGTCGAGGTCGAGCTGGACATCATCTGGCGACGCGAGATGGTGACCGCCGCCTACCGGCCGAGCTGGGTCTCGCTCGAGCTCAAGGGCGAGCGGCTGAAGGCGGTCGCCTTCCTCATCAACCCGGCCCACGATCGCTATGCCAAGCATCTCTCCGAGGCCGAGGTGGCCGACGCCATCGCCGTCGCCGCCGGCCCCCTGGGCCCGTGCTCCGACTATCTTTTCAACACGGTGACCCACCTTCGGGATCTCGGGATCGCCGACCGCCGGCTCGAGCGGATAGCCGACGCGGTGCGCCTTCGTCAGGCCGCGAGGCCGCCGGCCCGGGCGGCCGCCATGCCGCCTGCGCCCGAGCCCACGGTGTGACCGCATGAGCGCCAACCCGCTGCCCGTCTTCGACGGCCACAACGACACGCTGCTTCGCCTCCATCGAAAGAACGAGGACCCGCTGCTCTTCCTCGAGCGCCGCGAGGAGGGGCATCTCGATCTGCCGCGCGCGCAGGAGGGCGGGTTGATCGGCGGGCTTTTCGCCGCCTTCACGCCTTCCGAGCGTCCGGCGTCGGGCCCCGCGACCTCCGGCGGCAGCGGCCAGGCCCCGCCGATGCCCGAGCCGCCGTCGCTGGCCCAGGCACAGCGTGTCACCATGGCTCTGCGGGCGGACCTGGAGCGGATCGCCCGTGGCTCCTCGGGAACGGTTCGGGTCTGCACGACGGTCGCCGCCATCCGGGACGCCATGGCCGCCGGAGCTTTCGCCGCTGTCTTCCACATCGAAGGGGCCGAGGCCATCGACACCGACCTCGACGCGCTCGAGGTCTTCCATGCCGCCGGGCTGCGCTCGATCGGTCCGGTCTGGAGCCGCTCGAACGCCTTCGGGCACGGGCGTCCCTTTCCGCTACCCGAGCTCGCCCGATACCGGGCCGGGGCTCACGGACGCCGGAAAGGCGCTGATCCGCGCCTGTAACGAGCTGCGCATCGTCATCGATCTGGCACATCTGAACGAGCAGGGGTTCTGGGACGTGGCCGGCCTCTCCACCGCCCCGCTCGTCGCCAGCCACGCGAACGCGCACGCAGTCTGCCCCGCCTCGCGCAACCTCACCGACCGGCAGCTCGACGCGATCCGCGAGTCCGGTGGCCTCGTCGGCCTGAATTTCTCCGTGAGCGAGGTTCGACCGGATGGAGCGCGGAACGCCGACACCCCGCTCGACATGCTGGTCCGCCAGGTCGATCACCTGGTCGAGCGGCTGGGCATCGACGGTGTGGGTCTCGGCTCGGACTTCGACGGGACGATCATCCCGAGAGAAGTCAAGGACGCGGCGGGGCTTCCCCGCCTGTTCGACGCGCTGGCGTCGAAGGGGTACGACCGACCGTCGCTCGAGAAACTGGCTTGCGGGAACTGGCTGCGGGTGCTCGAGCGCACCTGGGGTGCCTGAGCGGCGGCCATCCGGCGCGGCTCGTGACGCTGGAACTATCGGCCCGCGGCGGCCAAGCTCGCTGCGGAAGACGGCGGATCCTGGCCAAGGGAGCGGTTGGTGACGCGCAAGGTGATGATCGTGGGCGCGGGGAGCGGCCTCAGTGCCTCCCTTGCCCGACTGTTCGCGAGCGAGGGCATGAAGGTGGCCCTCGTCGCCCGACGCCCGGCGAAGCTCGAGGCACTGTGCACCGCCATCGGCGCCAAGGCCTATGACTGCGATGCGACCGATCGCGGCCAGGTGGAAGCCCTTTTCGAGAAGGTCGAGCGCGATCTCGGCGTGCCCGACGTCGTCGTCTACAATCCGAGCTATCGGTGCCGGGGACCTCTCGTCGAGCTCGATCCCGTCGAGGTTCAAAAGACGCTGATGGTCTCGGCTTTCGGTGGCTTTCTGGTCGGTCAGGAGGCGGCGCGGCGGATGCTCAAGACGGGGCGCGGGGCGATCCTCTTCACCGGCGCCTCGGCCAGCGTCAAGGGCTATGCCCGCTCCGCCCCCTTCGCGATGGGCAAGTTCGCGCTCCGCGGGCTGGCGCAGAGCATGGCGCGCGAGCTGGCGCCGCTGAACATCCACGTCGCCCACTTCGTCATCGACGGGGCCATCCGCAATCCGGGACGCAGCGAGACCTCCGAGCGGCCGGACAGCATGCTCGACCCGGACGCGATCGCCCGGACCTACCTGCATGTGCTGCGACAGGACCGGAGCGCCTGGACCTGGGAGGTCGAGCTGCGCCCGTGGGTGGAGACGTTCTGAGCCAATTCCGGCCATGTCGGCGCGCCGACGGGCGTCGCCGACGCCGAGCTAGAGCCAGCCGGCCCGACGGAAGCGCATGAAGAGGGCCACGCAGATGGCGACCATGGCGCCGATGATGGCGAAGTAGCCGTAGTGCCAGTCGAGCTCGGGCATGAAGCGGAAGTTCATCCCGTAGATTCCGGCGATGGCGGTGGGCACGGCCAGGATGGCGGCCCAGCCGGCGAGCTGGCGGCTCACTGTGCCCTGCCTGGAGGATTCGGTGAGGAGGCTGGCCTCGAAGGCGAAGGCCAGCATCTCGCGCAGCATGTCGATCTGCTCGAGCGCCCGGTTCAGATGGTCGATGATGTCGCGGTAGTAGGGCCTGAAGACGGGGTCGATGCCGGGCAGGTCGGCATGCTCGAGGCGACGGCACACCTCGGCGGTCGGTGCCACGGCCAGCTTCAGGCGTTGCAGCTCGCGCCGCAGCGCGTAGATCCGAGCGATCTTGGCCTCGCTCAGCGGCGGCTCGAGGATGGTCTCTTCCAGGGCCTCCACGTCGTCGCGCAGCCGCTCGACGACCGACAGGTAGTTGTCCACGACGAAGTCGATGATCGAGTAGAGCACATAGTCCTCGCCGTTCGCGAGGCGCGACGGGGCGGACTCGGCGCACTGCCGGACCCGGGCATAGGACGCGGATTGGCCGTGCCGGACCGAGATGATGTAGCCGCGGCCGACGAACAACGCTGTCTCGCCCAGAGCGATGTGCCCGTCGATCACGAAGGCGGTGCGCAGCACGAGGAAGGCCGTGTCGCCATATTGCTCGACCTTGGGCCGCTGGTGCGGATGCAGCGCGTCCTCGATGGCGAGCTCGTGGAGGCCGAACTGTTTCTGAAGCTGCCGCAGCTCGGGCTCGTCCGGCTCGTGGATGCCGATCCACACGAAATGCCCGGGCTTGGCGGCCCAGGCGCCGCTTTCCTCGATCCGGATGTTCTCGACCTTGCGCCCGGCACTGTAGGCCGCGGCCGCGATCACCTCGCCCATGCCTTCCTCCCGCCCACCGACGCCTCGAGCGACGCCCCAGCTTCAGCGTGATCTGCCCGCTTTACCTCGGCAGGACGATCTCTACGAGCCCGAGGGGCCTGCCGTCGATCCAGCGCCGTGCCGGCGGCCGGCGTTTTCGGCGGCAGGCGCCGGGCGCATGCGGAGGCTGCGCCAGCGCGCTGGACAGGCAGGACCCGGGCGCCTAGCTTGCGCCCCCGTCACTTACCGAGGGGCAGGCGATGCGCGCGAACGGGATCAAGCAGAAGTGGGCCAGCGGCAAGGCAACGATCAATGGCTGGCTGTCGATCCCTAACAGCTTCGCGGCCGAGGTGATGGCGCAGGCCGGATGGGACAGCCTCACCGTCGACATGCAGCATGGCGTGGTCGACTACCAGGCGGCGCTGGGCATGCTGCAGGCGATCTCGACGAGCGATGCCACGCCCCTCGTCCGGGTGCCGTGGCGCGAGCCCGGCATCATCATGAAGTCGCTGGACGCCGGCGCCTACGGTGTCATCTGCCCGATGGTCAACAGCGGCGAGGAGGCCGAGGAGCTCGTCTCCTACTGCAAGTATCCGCCAAGAGGCCAGCGCAGCTTCGGCCCGATCCGCGCCATGATGTATGCCGGCGCCGACTATCCGAAGCATGCGAACGACTACACGCTCGCAATCGCGATGATCGAGACGGTGAAGGCGGTCGAGAATCTGGATGCCATCCTGGCCACGCCCGGTCTCGACGGCATCTATGTCGGGCCGGCCGACCTCTCGAACTCGATGGGCTTCACGCCGAGGCTGGATCCCGAGGAGCCCAAGGTGGTCGCCTCGATCAAGAAGATCGTCGATGCCGCGAAGCGCCACAAGGTGGCGGCCGGCGTCCATTGCGGCTCGGTCGACTTCGCCAAGCGGATGATCGCCGACGGCTTCGATTTCGTCAGCATGCTCTCGGACAGCCGCCTGATGAGCATGAAGGCGGCCGAGATCGTGAAGGCGATGGGCGAGACGCCCACCGGCGTCCAGCCGCGGGTCGCGGGCTACTGACCGTCGCCGTCTGACCCTCCATGCCGGTCGTTGTCGTCGCCGGCCGCGTCCATGAGATCGGTCTCGAGGTGCTGCGACGGCACCCGGGCACCGAGATCAGGGTGATCGAGGAGCCGACGCCGGAAGATCTGGCCGAGGCCCTGAGATCGAGCGACGGCTTGCTCCTGCGCATCGCCCGGGTCACGGCGGCGATGATCGACGAGGCGCCGCGCCTCAAGGTCGTCTCGCGGCATGGTGTCGGCTACGACAATGTCGATGTCGGGGCGCTGACCGCCCGCCGCATCCCTCTCGCCGTCGCCGCCACCTCCAACATGGTCTCGGTGGCCGAGCATACCTTGTTCCTCATGCTCGAGCTCGCCAAGCGCGGGCGCCGGTTCGATGCCGGCATGCGGACCGGCGACTGGGCGCTCCGTGACCGCCTGCGGCCCTTCGAGCTCAGCGGCAAGACCCTGCTGATCGTCGGATTCGGCCGCATCGGCAGTCGCGTCGCCGCACGGGCGCTGCCCTTTGGCATGCGCGTGCTGGTGGTCGATCCCTACCTGCCGCAGGAGCGCATCCGGGCGGCGGGCTGCGAGGTCGCCCGGGATCTCGACGCCGGGCTCGCCCTCGCGGACATCGTCTCGCTTCACCTGCCGCTCGGGGATGACACGAGATGGCTGATCGGTCGCGAGAGGCTCGCGCGCATGCGGCCCGGCGCCCTGCTGATCAACACCGCACGTGGCGGCCTCGTCGATGAGACCGCGCTGGCGCAGGCGCTGGCGAGCGGCCATCTGGGCGGCGCCGGAATCGATGCGTTCGAGGAGGAGCCGCCCTCTGCCGGACACCCGCTGCTCGCTCTCGAGACGGCCCTGCTCTCGCCTCACATCGCCGGCGTGACCACCGAAGCCGCCCTCAGGATGGCCGAGGAGTCGGCGGCCAACATCGTCGCCGCCTTCGAGGGCCGTCTCGACCCCGCCGTCGTCGTCAACCCCGAGGTGCTTCGATCATGAGACGCCTGAACATAGGCCTTATCGGCTCGGGATTCATGGGACGCAGCCACGCGCTGGCCTGGCGGATGGCGCCTGCGGTGTTCGATCTGCCGGTCTCTCCCCGGCTGGAGATGCTGGCCGACATCGACGGCCCGCGAGCCGCCGCCGCCGCTCGCACCTTCGGCGCCGAGCGCTCGACGGGCGACTGGCGAGAGCTGGTCGCCGACAAGGGCGTCGATCTCATCGACATCACGACGCCGAACAAGCTCCATTTGCCCATGGCGCTCGCGGCGATCGCCGCCGGCAAGCCGGTCTACTGCGAGAAGCCGCTGGCTCCGGGCTCCGGCGACGCGCGGGCCATGATGGAAGCGGCCGAGAAGGCCAGCGTGCCGACTTTCGTCGGCTTCAACTATGTCCGCAACCCGATGACGAGGCTGGCCCGCCAGCTCGTCGAGTCGGGCGAGATCGGCGAGGTCTGGGGATTCCGCGGCATCCATGCCGAGGACTATATGAGCGACCCGGGGGAGCCCTGGTCCTGGCGCCTCGATCCCGAGGGCGGCGCCGGCGCGGTCGCCGATCTCGGCAGCCACATCATCGCGATGGCCCGGCACGTGGTCGGGCCGATAGTCGAGGTGATGGGCCAGGTGAGAACGGTCATCGCCGAACGCCCGTCGACGCGGGGCGGCATGCCCGACCGGCCGGTCGAGGTGGACGACGAGGCCCGGGCACTCGTCCGCTTCCAGAACGGGGCTCGCGGCTCGCTCGAGGCGAGCTGGGTGGCGACCGGCCGAAAGATGTACCTCGCGTTCGAGCTCAGCGGCTCCAAGGGCTCCATCGTCCTCAACATGGAGCGGATGAACGAGCTGAAGCTGTTCCTCAAGGGCGGCGTCAGGGGCCGGGAGGGCTATGTGGAGATACCGGCCGGGCCGGACCACGTGGACTATGCCGCCTTCTGCCCGGCGCCCGGCCACCAGCTGGGTTTCAACGAGATCAAGGCCATCGAGGTCAAGGACGTCGTTCACGCGCTGGCCGGCGGCGACCGTTTCCTGCCCGACTTCCGGGAGGCCTACGAGGTGCAGCGGGTCGTCGATGCGATCCTGCTCTCGGCGCGCGAGCGACATTGGGTGGATATCGCCTCGATCGGCTGAGCGGAAGGCGGGCTGCAGGTCACGAATTGGCCGACGTACCGGCGATCCCGCCGGCGGCTCGACCGCGCGGGCCGACTTCGTCGACCGGCCATTGCTCCTGCCGCGCCATCGCGCGCGGCCGACTGACCGCCTCTGGCTTCAGCCGGAGCCGGGGCGCCTCGACAGGCGGGTGGCGGCATGGCGTCCCACCTGTTTCGACGAGACGTCCGGGGCCGCCGCATCGGCGCAGAGAATCCGCCGCAGCCGTCCTCCGGCCTTCTCCAGATGCGCCCGCATCGCATCGCCCGCCGCGTCCGGGTCCCGCGCCTCGATCGCGTTCGCGATCAGGCGATGCTCCGCGATCGTCAGGCCCTTGGTCTCGGGAATGTAGTAGGTCTTGGGATACCAGATCCGTACGATCGACTGAATGGTGGCACCGATATTCTCGAAGATCGCGTTCTGCGCCGCGTGGGCGATGGCGAGGTGGAAGCGCGTGTCGCTGTCCTTGAAGGCTTCATGATCGGTCTGACGGGCCTCCATGTCGCGAAGCGAATTCGACCAGCTGATGGAGCGTGTCGCTCTCTCTGCGCTCCGCGGCGCGGCGCGCGCATTCGACCTCGACGAGCACGCGCACGTCGACCAGATCGTCCAGGTTCCGCTCGCCGAGCAGAAGGCCCCAGCGAAACGCTCCGGACAAGAGCTCGGACGTCGCTTCCCGGACGAACGACCCCTCGCCGGCACGTGCCTCCAGCACGCCCAGGACCACGAGGCTCTTCACGGCCTCCCGGACCGTCGAGCGGCCGACGCGGAAGCGGATCGCCAGCTCCTTCTCGCTCGGGATCAGGTCTCCCGGCTTCCAGGCGCCTCTCATGATGAGATCGGTGAGCGCCTTGACGATCTCCTGCGGGAGCGTGGCGCGGCTGATGGGGCGGATCAGCGAGTCCGAAGCCGTCATGAGGACGATCTGCCGGCGCGAAGGCGGGAATGGCGCGTTCTTGGCGTGTCATGGCCGCGCGGAACAGGACGAGAGCCGGTGCCGCGCGCCGCGCCCAGGAGACGATCGGCCCCGACGGTCGCGAGGCCATCGGTGCCAGGGAGCCGCATGGTCGGCGAATGCGGCCCGGACGGAGCGACAGCCACAAGGCGCCTCCCGATCGGCGCGCTGCCAAGCCGAAACCCGCTTGACAGCTCGCGCTTCTTCCCTGTTCATAATATCAGACATTCAGACGACGCAAGAACGTTCGGCCAAGCAAGAAGGTTCGGGAGGACCGATGATCGGGCAGGAGGCACCGGATCGGCGCGGGGAAGAGCGCCGGACGGCTCGGGTTGGTCTCGTCTGAGGGCGTCATGGGCAGCCGCGCGATCTGGCGGATCGGGCACTGGAAGGACGGCTGTGACAGCGACACCGCGGGCACCGGCAAGGACGGGGTCGGCGGCGCCTTCGAGCGGCGCGGGCACCGGCGCGAGGGTGTCGCGGCCACGGTCCGCTCCTCCAGCTTGATCCTCCCGGCCCACAGCGACCGGCCAGCCCTCGCCTCTGCGACAGGAATCCTCCCGGGGCGCCGCCCTCGCCCCGCAGCCACTCGATCAAGGAAACGGCCCCTCATCGTCGACGGAGAAAGCGGAATGGCCAGAACGAACCTCGCACGCCTGCTCGATCGCTCGACTGGGCGAGCAACCCTGAGGGCGGCCGTGCTGATCGGCGCCGCCATCATATCCGGTCAGGCGCTGGCGCAGGGCGCGACACGCTCCGAGCCCTTCCCGGCTTGGCCGGACCCCGTGATCAACCCGACGATGACCGTCGACGAGGCCAAGGCGATCGTGGCCGAGCGCACCAAGCCCCAGACCGTCTGGAAGGGGCCGACCGACGGTCCGAAGGCGCCGGCGGGCGACTTCACCATCGCCTATGTCTCGCCGGACCAGTCCTACACGCCGCATGTGCTGTGGGGCAAAGGCGTCGAGGAAGCGGCGAAGGCCCTCGGCTGGAAGGTGATGACCTTCAACGGCCAGGGAACCGTCAGCGGCACCCTTTCGGCCATGCAGCAGGCCCTTGCCGCGAACCCCACCGCCATCATCACCCCGGCCGATGCGAACGCGTTGCAGAAGCCGATCAAGGACGCCGTGGCGAGGCATATCCCCGTGATCGGCATCCATGCCACCGCCTTTCCCGGGCCGAGCCCGGAGCTCGGCCTCTACCAGAACATCGTCTCGAACCCGGCCGAGATCGGGCAGACCGAGGCCGCCTATGTGATCGCCATGTCCAACGGCACGGCCAAGGACATCCACATGGTCGACAACAGCTATGCGATCGCGCGCTTCAAGGCGAAGGCGGCGACCACGCCCATCGCGAACTGCCCGGGCTGCAAGATGCTGGAGACGATCAACATGCCGCTCGGCGATGCCTCGACGCGCATGACGTCGGCGATCTCCGGGCTCCTGGCGCGGTATGGCGACAGCTGGTGGATGACGACCTGCTGCGACGGCTACTACACCAACGCTGCCGCAGCGCTGCGAGCCTCCGGCGCTTCGCCCGAGAAGATCAAGCTGGTCGGAGCGGACGCCCCGCCCTCGGCCTATGACATGATCCGCAAGGGCGGCTTCGAGGTGGCGAGCGTGCCGGAGCCCAGCTCCCTCTTCGGCTACGAAGCCGTGGACGCCGTCATTCACGCCATGGCGGGGCAGGAGCCGGCCCGGTTCATCCAGCCGACCTTCTTGATCATCAAGGACAATGTCGACAGCGAGGGCGGCGACAAGAACGAGTTCGTGCCGAGCAACAACTTCGCCTGTCACTATATGAACATCTGGAAAGGCACGAGCAACGCCTGCCAGTAGGGCCGGCTCGATGGCGGGAGCGTGCGCCTGCGCCACGCTTCCGCCCAGGCGGGCAGGAGCGAGCGAGGGTGGAAGTGGCTCTTGAACCTACGCCAGCGGTGACGATTCGCGGCCTGACCAAGCGCTTCCTCGGCACCCTGGCACTCGACCATGTCGACCTGACCATCGGCCGCGGCGAGATCCACGCGCTGGTCGGCGAGAACGGCGCCGGGAAGTCGACGTTGATCAAGATCCTGGCCGGCATCTACCAGTCGGATGAAGGCGCGATCCGCATCGAAGGGAAACTGGCACATCCCCACGCCGAGACGGTGCCGATCTCCTTCGTCCATCAGGACCTCGGCCTGGTAGACGATCTGAGCATCGGCGAGAACGTCGCCCTCGTGGCGGGCTTTCCGCGTCGCGGCGGCTTCATCTCCTGGAGGCGGGTCTGGACGCAGGCGCAGGGCATATACAGCACGATGGGCGTCGAGCCGCCCGATCCGCGTGCCCTCGTCGGCACGCTGAGCGCCGCGGGCAAGGCCGTGCTCGGGATCGTGCGGGCCTTGTCGCAGCAGGCCAGCATCGTGGTGCTGGACGAGCCCACCGCATCCCTGCCGGAGCCCGACGCGCAACATCTTTTCGACATCCTCAGGCGGCTGCGCGGCGGTGGCACCAGCATCCTCTATGTCAGCCATCGCCTCAACGAGCTCTTCGGGCTCGTCGATCGTGTGACCGTGCTGCGCGACGGGCGGCGAGTCCGCTCCAGCGAGATCGGGGCGTCGACGCCCGATGCCATCGTCCGAGACATGCTGGGGCACGACCTCGAGCTTCACCACAACACGGCCGTGGGCAGGTCGCGCGCAGCCGCCGCTCCTGAACGTGGTCGGTCTTCGCGCCGGCGGCCAAGGGCCGCTCAGCTTCTCGATCGCACCCGGGGAGGTCCTGGGGCTGGTCGGGCTGCGCGGCGCCGGCCACGAGGCGATCGGGCGGACGATCTTCGGCGCGCATCCGCAGGAGGCCGGCACCGTGCTTCTGGCCGGCGAGGTGATAGCCCCGGATCTGCCGATCGCGGCCCGCATCGCCAAGGGCATCGCACTCCTCGCCGGCGATCGGCTGAGGGAAAGCACGCTCGGCGGCATGTCTCTCCGCGAGAATCTCTTTCCCAACGCCGCCAACGGCGCCGGCGGCATCTTCAGCCCGATCCGGCGCGACCGTGAGGCAGCGCGGGCGGCCAGCGTGCTCGAACGCTTCGACGTCCGCCCGCGGGACGGGTCCGCGCTGATCGATTGGCTGAGCGGCGGCAACCAGCAGAAGGTCTTCGTCGGTCGCTGGCTGGTGACCGGCGCCAAGCTCTACATCATGGAAGAGCCGACGGCGGGCGTCGATATCGGCGCCAAGGAGACGATCCATCGCATGCTGCGCGACATCGCGGCCGAGGGCGCTGCCGTGCTCGTGGTCTCGTCCGATTTCGAGGAGGTCGCCTCCCTGTGTGACCGAGCCCTCGTCGTCGGCCGGGGAGCGATCACCGCGGAGCTGTCCGGCGCATCCCTGACCCTCGATGGTCTCATCACACGCTCGTCGCTCGGCGTCGGGCCCTCGCGCCAATTCCACTGACGTATCGGAGAAGAGATTGTCCCGTTCGGCCATGGAGGGTGAGGTGCCGCAAGCCGCGCCGGCGCGACCGCACCGCACGGCGCAGACGCTCTCGAACCTCGTCGCCGTCTATGGCCTTCTGATCGTCTTTCTCCTCGTGCTCGCGGTCTTCGGCGCCCTCAAGCCGGAGACTTTTCTAGGCGTCATCAACATCAACTCGATCCTGGTCAGCCAATCCGTCACGGCCCTGCTGGCGATGGCCGTGATGATCCCTCTGGCGACCAAGCAATTCGACCTCTCGGTCGGCTATCATCTCGGCACGGCGCAGGTGCTCATCATCGGCCTGCAGGTGCAGCAGGGGCTGGGCTGGCCCCTGGCGGCTGCGCTCATCCTCGCCGCCTCGCTCATTGTCGGATTCGTCAATGGCGTCCTGGTGACGCGATTCAGGATCGATTCCTTCATTGCCACCATGGGCACCGGCACGCTTCTCTATGGCATAAGCAATTGGTACAGCAACGGCGAGCAGATCGTCGGCCTGGGTCTGCCCGACAGCTTCATCAACTTCACGCAGATCTATCACGGCGTGCCCTTGCCCGCCGTCTATGTCGGCATCGTCGCGATCGTGCTGTGGTGCGTCACCGAAAGGCTGCCGGTCGGCCGCAGCCTCTATGTGATCGGTGCCAATGTCCGGGCGGCGGAGCTCACCGGTATAGGCGTCTCCCGCCATGTCACGGGCGCCTTCGTCGCCGCCGGCTTCCTGAGCGCCCTCGCCGGCATCATCCTCGGCAGCATCCTGCAGACCGGCACGCCGAGCGTCGGCCCCGAATATCTGCTGCCCGGCTTTGCCGCCGCCCTGCTCGGCGCGACCTCCATCCATCCCGGCCGGGTCAACGTCGTCGGCACGCTGCTGTCCGTTCTCGTCCTCGCTTTCTCCTTCTCCGGCGTGCAGCAGCTCGGAGCCCCGTTCTACGTCCAGTATTTCTTCAACGGCGGCATCCTGATCGTGGCGGTCGGCCTGTCGGTCTATGCCGCGCGGCGGCGACAGCGCGCGGCGACGAGCGCACCGCCCCGACAGTCCTGAGGGAGGGAACGGTCCGATGGACGCTTTCGAGGTCCTCGACAAGAGGTTCAACCGATACACGACTGCCGATCGTTTTCCTGGAGAAGCTGCACGGCGGCATGCGCTGGGCCGAAGGGCCCGTCTATCTCGGTGACCAGCGCTGCCTGATCTGGAGCGATCTGCCCAGCAACCGCATGCTGCGCTGGGACGAGGAGACGGAGCAGGTCACCGTCTTCCGCTCGCCGTCGAACTTCTCCAACGGCAACACGCGCGACCGCGAGGGCCGGCTCGTCACCTGCGAGCATCGCGGCCGGCGCGTCACGCGCACCGAGTGGAGCGGCGCCATCACCGTCCTCGCCGACAGCTATCAGGGCAAGCGGCTGAACTCGCCCAACGACGTGGTGGTCAAGTCCGACGGCACCGTCTGGTTCACCGATCCGACCTACGGCATCAGCGCCGACTACGAAGGTGGCAAGGCGGACAGCGAGATCGGCAGCTGCAATGTCTACCGCCTCGATCCGCGCGACGGCAGCCTGCGCGTCGTGGTCGACGATTTCTCGCGGCCCAACGGGCTTGCCTTCTCGCCGGACGAGAAGATCCTCTACATCGCCGATTCCGGGTTCTGGCCGAACCCGGAAGCCCCGCACCACATCCGTGCCTTCGATGTCACCGAGGATGGCGGCCTGCGGGACAGCCGCGTGCTCGCCGAGGTGTCGCCCGGCATTCCCGACGGCTTCCGCGTCGACGTCGACGGCAATATCTGGACGAGCGCCGGCGACGGGGTCCAGTGCCTCACGCCGGACGGCGATCTGATCGGCAAGATCTCCGTCCCGGAGAAGGTCGCCAATGTCTGCTTCGGCGGCCCGGCGCGCAACCGTCTCTTCATCTGCGGCTTCACCTCCCTCTACGCGATCTATCTGAACGCCCGCGGCGTCCAGGTCCCGTAAGGTCCAAGCGAGCCCGCCCGTTCGTCGCGATCCATGATCCGGACTTCGCGTCGGCGGCGCGTATCCTCTCGCGCGGCTCCTCCACGGCGGGCGGGAAGCCTGGACGCGAACGTCGGCCTCGAGGGCGCCAGCGTTGTGGGAACCGTGGCGCCGGTGAGCCAGGGCGATCCGCGCGCCGACGCCAGCCGCGATGGTGCCTGAGACCGGCAGTAGAAAGGGGAACGGGCAGGATTCACGCGTTGCGGGAATGTCGCACCGGAGAGCGAAGATGAGAGACTTGCTCGTGAGGCGAATGGTCGTCGCAGCGGAATCAACCTAGGGACATTGCTCGAGCACTCTCGACGATCGCTCCGCATCCGAACGGCAGACGACGAGAGAACGATATGCGACGAGCCCATCTCCTCCCGCTGCTCGTATCCGCGACGCTCCTGGCCGCCGTGGACGATGCGGTAGCGTCGGGCCTCTCGATCCGCGAGCAGTCGAGCACGGCCCAGGGCTCCGCCTTCGCCGGCAGCACCGCCGGCGCTCTGGATCCGAGCTACATGTTCTTCAACCCGGCGGCGCTCGCCTACCAGAAGGGTGGCCAAGCGCAGCTGTCGGTCAGCGTGATCGACGCCCATGCCCGGCTGCAGAGCTCGTCCGGCAGCACCGTGCTCGGGACCCCGATCACCGGCAGCACCTCAGCCGGCGATGTCGCCAACAACAAGGTCATACCGGCGTTCTACGCCACGGTCGAGCCCGTCGCCGACTGGCACCTCGGGCTCGGCATCAACGTTCCGTTCGGCCTGGGCACGGACTACTCGGACGGTTGGGTAGGTCGCTATCACGCGATCGAACTCGAGCATCAACACGATCAACATCAACCCGGCCCTGGCCTGGCAGCCGGTGCCCTGGCTGTCGCTCGGCGCCGGGCTGCAGGTCCAGCGGATCGATGCGCGGCTCACCAACGCCATCGACTTCGGCACCATCGGCGCGCTCAACGGGGCCCCCGTCACGCCGGCGGGCGACGATGGTCGGGCCGAGCTCCAGGGCGACGACTGGGGCCTCGGCTACGATCTGGGTGTGATCGTCGAGCCGCGCTCGGGCACCCGGCTCGGGCTCTCTTACCGATCGGCGATCGACCAGACGCTTCGAGGCAAGGTCGACTACCAGCTCGACCCGGCCGGCGTCGGCGCGGCCCTGAGGGCGAGCCAGGGTCTCTTCACCAACGGCAATGCCAGCGCCGACTTCGAGACCCCGGCCACCCTCTCCTTCGGTGTCTACCAGACGCTGTCCGAGCGTTGGGCGGTGATGGGCGACGTCGCCTGGACCGACTGGAGCGTCTTCAAGGAGCTGCGGGTCAAGTTCGACAATGCGGCGCAGCCGGAGAATGTGACCGAGGAGAATTGGAACGACACTTGGTTCGTCGCTCTGGGGACGACCTGGCGGGCGACCGACACGGTGACGCTTCGCGCCGGGGTCGCCTATGACCAGAGCCCGGTGACCGACGCCAACCGCACGCCGCGGGTCCCGGACAGCGACCGTTACTGGGTGGCGCTGGGTGCCAGCTACGCGCCGCGAGCCTGGATCTCGCTCGACCTGGCGTTCACCCACATTTTCATGCCGGATGCCTCTGTCGACCTGACCACGGGCGGTACCGGCAACGCGCTTCGCGGAAATCTCGACGCGCGCTACGACAGCAGCATCGACATCATCGTCCTCGGCGCCCGGATCCAGTTCTGACCGGCCCACGCCGAACCCGGGCGAGCAGGGTGTCGAGGCCGACGGGCGCGAGCTGCCAGGCATCGACGCCGACATCGACCTGACGCGGCAGTGGCTCGAGCCGCCCATGGCTGTGGCCGTGCAGGTTGATCGCCCCCCGCGCCATGCCGTTCCAGGAGCGCAGGGGATAGTGGCAGAGAACGAGCAGGCGATCCGCCTCCTCGATCTCGCGATAGTCGGCAACACTGGCCCAAGCGGAAAGCCGGCGGATGTCGGGCGTGTCGTTGTTGCCGGCGATCAGATGCTTGCGCCCGGCGAGACGCGCCAGCAGCGCCGAAACGCGCTCGGGCTTCTGGCGGACGGCGACGTCCCCCAGATGCCAGACCACGTCGTCCCGAGCGATCACGGCGTTCCAGCGCTCGACGAGGGCCTCGTCCATGGCGGCGACCGAGCCGAACGGTCGACCGAACAATCCGAGCGCCCCACCGTGGCCGAAATGGGTGTCTGCCGTGAACCAGACGGCCAAGGTCGGCCCTGCGCCGCCGCCGCTCAGGCGGGCCGCTCGCGCTCCCGCAGCCGGGGCAGGAGCTCGGCGAAGTTGCACGGCTTGTGTCGGATATCGAGCTGGGACAGGAGGATATCGTCCCAGCCGTCGCGGCAGGCTCCGGGCGAGCCGGGCAGGCAGAAAATGTAGGTGCCTCCGGCGACGCCGGCATCGGCCCGCGACTGCAGGCAGGACGTTCCGATCTTCGCATAGCTCAGCATGCGGAACAGCTCGCCGAAGCCGGGGATCGACTTCTCGGCGACCCGGGCCAGCGCTTCGGGCGTCACGTCGCGGCCGGTCACGCCGGTCCCACCCGTGGTGACGACCACCTCGACCGACGGATCCTCGATCCAGCCGCGCAGCCGGGCGGCGATCGCCTCGGCATCGTCCTCGACGATGGCACGTCCGGCGAGGCGGTGACCGGCGGTCACGAGACGGTCGACGAGAATGTCGCCCGACCGGTCGGTGGAAGGATCGCGGGTGTCTGAGACCGTGAGCACCGCGATGTGGAGGGGCACGAACGGAATGCTCTGGTCAATTCGCCCTGGCATGCTGGCTCCCGCCGTCGCTCGGCAGCTCGAGATCGGGCCACCTGTTCTCGGCGAGCGCCCGGAGCGACGGGCTGGGCTGTCCGAGACGTGCCCGGTAGGCCCAGAGGTTCGCGAGCACCTTCTTCACGTAGGTCCGTGTCTCGCGTCCCGGAATGCTCTCGATGAAAAGAAGAGGATCGTCGCGAACCGGATGGAGCTGGTTGGCCAGCCAATCGGCGAGCCGCCCTTCGCCGGCATTGTAGGCGACGAGCAGGTGGATGACGCTCTGACCGGCCATCGGCGAGCCGGCGAGCATCTGAAGCCAAGCCTGCCCGACGGCCAGATTCACGCCCGGCTCGTAGAGGCTGCCGCTGCCCTGATAGGTCACGCCGCTGGCGTCGGCAACGACGGCCGCGGTGCCCGGCATGAGCTGCATCAGGCCGCGTGCCCCGGCACTGCTCCTCGCCTCGGAGTCGAAGGCGCTCTCGGCGCGAACGATCGCATAGATCAGGGCCCGGGACATGGTGAAGCCGCCTGCGGGCTGCCAAGCGGGAAGCGGATAGAGGGCACCGTCATGGCGTCGCCCGTCGATCAGACGGAGCTGCTGGGCGACCCGCATCTGGGCACCCGGCAGACGCATGGCCTCGGCGAGCGCGGCAAGGGCGTAGATCGAGTCCGGGGAAGCGCGAGCGGCGAGCTTGCGGATCTCTTCCTCGGCGAAGGCGCCCTGCCCGACCTGGGCGAGCGCCACGGCCCGCCGCGTGGCCGGGCTGCGCATCAGGACGTCGAGCGTGTCGTCGTCGAGGCTGTCCTCCTGCCAGTCGAAGCGGATCGCATCGCCGAGCAGGGCCTGCGCGAGCAGCCCGTAGAACTCATCGCTCGAAGTCGGCCGCTGTTCGGAGGAAGCCTTCGACGCGGCGCGGATGGCCCAGGACCATCTGGGCGCGGGCTGCCCAGAAGGCGCCCGCTGCGATGTCCTCACCGGCCGCGCCGTCCATGCTCGCGACCCTGGCGAACTGCGCTGCCGCACGATCATAGGCGTGCTGTCGCCAGGCCGCGATGCCGGAGGCGAGCAGGCGATGCGCCGCCGCCGTCGTGTCGGCGTCGGCCATTCGCAGCTCCTGGCCATGGCCGCCGAGATAGCCCTGCACCGGATCGGGCGGCGCGGGCGCATCCTCGGGCTTCCGTGCCATCGCCAGCTTGTAGAGCTGCACCGCTTCCGGATGGTCGCCGAACCGATGGAGCCAGTCGTCCAGCTCCGCATAGGACGCGCGGTATCCCTTCGGGCTGAGATAGCGCTGCGCCAGCACATGACCCAGCAGGAGGCGGTCGCCGAGCCGCGCGATGATCCGGTCCGCCTCGCGCCAGCGGGCCTGATCCTGCAGCGCGAAGAGCAGCCTGTAGCGGCCCTCGTCCTCGACGCTCAGCGGCTCGGGCATCGGCCCGATGCGGCTCGGTTGCACGTCGTCCGGCGTCAGCCGCGCAAGCTGGACGTCGCCGTCGGCGGCGAGCGCAGCACCCCCCACCGCGGCGCACCACAGCCCGACAGCCACCAAGACGGATTTCCTCAGGGCCGGCGTCCATCCTTCATCTTTTCTCATATTGTTGTCTGCCCGACGGCCCTCTGTTGGCGACGTTGCTGGATCTCGAACGATCACGAGACGCTGATCGTGGGCTCACCTCCCGATGTCGTGGCTCCGGCAACGAGGCCCCGCTCCCCGAGGTCCAGGCGCAGGCGAAGCAGGTCGCGCCAGACCAAGCGCTTGTTGCTCGGCTGGCGCAGCAGATAGGCAGGGTGAAACGTGACGAGCGCCGGAATCGGGGACGGGCTGCCGGGCGGCTCGTAGTGGAAGCGACGGCCGCGCAGCTTCGTGACGCCGTCACTCAACCCGAGCAGGGCGCGCGCCGCGCTGCCGCCGAGAAAGACGAGCATCGCGGGCGCCAGAAGGTCGATCTGTCGCTCCAGAAAGGGCTGGCAGACGGCGAGCTCGGACGCGGTCGGCGGGCGATTCCCCGGTGGTCGCCAGAAGATCAGGTTCGTGATGTACACATTCCGCCGCGAGAGGCCGATCGTCGCCAGCATGCGATCGAGCAGCTGACCGCTGGGGCCGACGAAGGGCTTGCCCTGACGGTCTTCCTCCGCACCCGGCGCCTCGCCGATCAGCATGATGCGGGCGGACCGGCTGCCGTCGGCGAAGCAGAGCCGCGTGGCGGTCGCCTTGAGCGGACAGCCGTCATAGCCCTCGAGCGCCGCCTCGAGCGCTTCGAGGCTGTCACAGCCCATCGCCAGCGCACGCGCGGACGCCGCACGGCCGGCTCCCGGCGGGAGGAGTCCAGGCGGTGTGGCGGGTCGAGGCGATGGCCGACTGGCCGGGCCGGGCGACGCCTGCGGACAGGGCGACGCGCTGCCGGTGCCGTAGAGGGACCGCGGAGCCTCGTCGAGCGTATCCGCCACCCCCATGGCCGCCTGCCAGTGGAGCCAAGCCACGACACCCGCCGTAGGGCTTGTGATACGCCTCGCCTCGTCAGCTGCTCTCGAGGTCATCGCGCTGCCGGTTGGATCCTGCGCCTGTCGTGTTCCGACGCGCCACCCGCATGCGAGTTCCAGCACCCCCGCCCTGGCTCGCATGCACCGCCCCCGACCGGCATCAAGCCGAGGGCCCGGTCGCGTTGGTGTCCTTCTTCTAACCTCTCACCGAAGTCGGCCGGACGCGCTCCGCCGAGCAGGGCGCAGCCCGACCCCTCATCAGACGTCCCCAGCGGGCTGTTATTCCCGCATCGACGACTTAAATGTCGCGGTAAGGTATGGGCCTGCCGTCGCGGGCCATGACCAGCTTGCCGCCTTCGTCCTGCGCCGCTATGTAGCGGCCGTGGCCAACGGCGGTGCCGACATAGAGGGCAGGTTTGACCTTCTTGCCCTCGAACGTCTTCGACTGCTGCGCTGGCCCGCGCGCGGTCGGGTCGTTCTTGCTCTTGGAAGTCTTCAGCATCGTGCATACTCCGCACGCGACGTCGATGTGCCGGCGGCACGCCCTGCCGTCGAGTTGGCGCCTCTTTGGCCAGATCGGCGCGAATCGTCAAGTCGTTCTCTGCGGGGCTTGCCCGCAGCCCCCCTGCAATCGCACAATGGATCCATGACTGATCGCCTCGGGCGTCCACTGCCGTCGCCGCCGCCCACCTTCGCGACGCGCGCCTTCGTCGCGGTGCTGGGCATCGGCCTGCTCGCGGCCTGCTCCGCCGCATCCTCGCCTTGGGTCGCGCAAGGATCAGGCGATCCTCACGTCGCGACGGGTGGTGATCCGATGCCGAGCGGCTCGGCTGCGGCGAGCTACCTGATCGGGCAATACGCGCTCAGCGCCGGCCTGATCGACACGGCCGCGAACGAGCTCCAGCAGGCCCTCGACGCCGCGCCGAACGACGTCGAGCTCCGCCGTCAGGTCTTCCTCCTCGAGCTCGCCGGCGGCTACGACGAGAAAGCCGTTGCCGCCGCGAAGGGTCTCGTCGAGCTCGCCCCCGACGCCGACGAGGCGCATCTGTTGCTGGCGTTCGTCGCGATCCGCGACAACGAGCCCGCCAAGGCGAGCGCCGAGCTGCAGGCGGTCTCGCCCCAACGTGTCGGCGGCGTGGTCATGCCCATCCTGCGCGCCTGGTCGAAGGTCGCCGAGGGGGACCAGCGCGCGGCCCTGGACCAGCTCCCGGCGTCGACCCAGAGCGATGGCTCCGGGCTCCTCAAGGACTATCATCGCGCCATGATTCTCGCGGCCGGCGGCGACGCCAACGGCGCTCGAGAGCTTCTGATGCCCCTCGTTGGGCCCGATCGGCCGGCGGCCTTCCGTCTTCTCGAGGCGCTCGTCGCCGTCGAGGTGCAAAGCGGTCGGCGCGAGGAAGCGCTCACTGTCATCGACGCCCAGCGCAAGGTCTCCGCCGACGCCTTTGCCCTCGAGTGGCTGCGGGCTCAGGTAGCCGGAGGCCAGACGCCGGCGCTGCCGGTTCACGATGCCCGCACCGGGATGGGCGATGCCGTGCTGAGCCTCGCCGCAGCGCTCCAGGATCAGCAGATCAGCGCCCAGGCTCTGCTCTATGCGCGGATGGCGGCGTTTCTCACGCCGGAAGCCGGGGATGCGTGGCTCCTGATCGGGCGGGTCGGGCTTTCCGAGGACAACGCCCAGATGGCGTTGGACGCGTTCGACCGGGTGCCCAAGGACTCGCCGTTCGCCTGGCAAGCGCAGCTGGCGGCGGCTCAGGCTTTGGCGCAGCTCGGCCACAAGGATCAGGCCGAGGCCCGCCTCCAGGCGATGGCGACCGGGGAGCCCTCGCGCACCGAGGCTCTCGTGGCCCTCGGCGACCTGTTGCGCCAGGACGAGAAGTTCACCGAGGCGGCCGCTGCCTACACCGAGGCGCTGTCGCGGATTCCCACGCTGACCCCGCCCGACTGGCGCATCCTCTATGCCCAGGGGATAGCGCTCGAGCGCACGGGACATTGGCCGGAGGCGGAGGCTGCCTTCGAGAAGGCGCTTCAGCTCCAGCCCGACCAGCCCTTCGTGCTCAACTATCTCGGCTATAGCTGGGTGGACCGCGGCGAGCATCTGGACAAGGCGAAGACGATGCTCAACCGGGCCGTCGAGCTGCGCCCCGAGGACGGCTTCGTCGTCGACAGCCTGGGCTGGGCCTACTACCGGCTGGGCGACTATCAGAAGGCCGTCACCTTTCTCGAGCGGGCCATCGAGCTCGAGCCGGCGGACCCGGTCATCAACGACCATCTGGGCGACGCCTATTGGCGTGCCGGCCGGCAGCGCGAGGCCCGGTTCCAGTGGCAGCGGGCCCTGACCTTCCATCCCGAGACCGCCGCCGTCGCCGGCATCGAGCACAAGCTCGAGGACGGTCTGCCGGCGCCGCCGGCGCCGGGTCGTGGCTGAGCCGCAGATTGTCGAGGACGCTCCGGGCAAGCTCAATCTCGACCTTCTGGTCCTCGGCCGACGGCCGGACGGCTATCACGAGCTCGACAGCCTCGTTGCCTTCCTCGGCGTAGCCGACCGGCTGACCTTCGAGACGGCCGATCGGCTCGAGCTCGTCGTCGATGGGCCGTCTGCCGGTGACGTGCCCACGGGCAAAAGCAATCTGGTCCATCGAGCCGCGCAGGAGCTGGGCCGCGCGATCGGGCGGCGGCCCATGGCCCGCATCCGGCTCGACAAGCATCTGCCGGTAGCCGGGGGCGTGGGTGGCGGCTCGGCCGACGCGGCGGCCGCCCTGCGGGGCCTCGTCCGGCTCTGGGAGCTCGACCTGCCACCTGCGGCGCTGGCCGCGACCGCGCTCCGTATCGGCGCCGACGTGCCGGTCTGCCTGGGCGGCCGCCCGGCACGCATGCGCGGCGTCGGTGAGCGGCTGGACCCGTTGGCCCGCCTGCCGGCCCTGCCTCTTCTCCTCGTCAATCCACGGGCTGCGCTCGCGACGGCGGAGGTCTTCGCGGCTCTCGGTCCGATCTCGGCTCCGCCTGCGCGTTCCGATCTTCCGAAAGGCGATGACCAGGATTGGCCGTTGGAGACGCTCCGGCAGAGCCGCAACGATCTCGAGACGGCGGCGCGGCGGCTTCTGCCGATTGTCGGCGAGGTGCTGGGCGAGCTCGGCCGTCTGCCCGGCTGTCGGCTGGCGCGGATGTCGGGCAGCGGGCCGACCTGCTTCGCCGTTTTCGGAACGGCGGAAGAAGCGGCGGCGGCAGCGGACCGGCTCGCCGCGCGCCGGCCAGGCTGGTGGGTGATCGCCACCGCGACGCGGGCCGCGCAGCCGTGATCTTCATCTTTACCGACTTCGGGACCGATGGCCCCTATGTCGGGCAGATGCGCGCCGTCCTCCACCGAGGGGCGCCGGCCGTGCCGGTCGTCGACCTCATGAACGACGCGCCACCCTTCGCACCCGAGCTGGCCGGCCACCTTCTGGCGGCCCTGACAGGGATCACCCAGCCCGGCGACGTTGTCCTCGCGGTCGTCGATCCCGGCGTCGGCACGACGCGCGAGCCGCTCGCCGTCGAGGCCGATGGGCGCTGGCTCGTCGGTCCGGACAACGGTCTCCTCGAGCCGCTGATCCGCCGCTCGCCGGAGGTCCGGCCGCATCGGATAGTCTGGCGACCGGCCGCCCTTTCCGCGAGCTTCCATGGACGCGACCTGTTCGCGCCCATGGCCGCGCGGCTGGCGCTGGGCGATCAGAGCGGCCTCGAGCCTTGGCCACCGACCCGCTTCCACGATCAGACCGACGATCTGCCGGCGATCGTCTATATCGACCGCTACGGCAATGCCATGACCGGCGTGCGTGCGCGGTCCCTGGCCATGGACTCGGTCCTCGAGGTCGGTGGCCGTCGCATCGCCAGGGCCGGGACCTTCGGCGACGTGGGCCGAGGCGAGCTTTTCTGGTACGCCAACAGCATCGGCCTCGCCGAGATCGCCGCCAACGCGTCCAGCGCTGCCCGGCTCCTCGACCTCGCGCTGGGCGACGCCATACGGCTCGTCTGAGCGTCGATTGCCACTGGCGCCAGCCGGCTGCTATCGTGGATGGCGAGTTGGGGCGTCGCCAAGCGGTAAGGCACCGGATTTTGGTTCCGGCATCCGCAGGTTCGAATCCTGCCGCCCCAACCAGCTCCCGCCGTCGGGTCCGCTCTCCGGCCCAAATCGGCCCTCGCTATAACCCCTTGATATCGAGGACTTTTCCCGCTGGCTGTTGACTCGGCCTTTTCCGGCAAGACGCCCAAAAGCCTCTCTCTCGGGCCGTTTTCTCCGCCGGGCGTGAACCTCGGCCATTCGGTTCACGCTTGAGAAAGCGCTTATAGAACAGTGGGTTGCCGGATTCGGTCGGAAGGCCGAGTTCGAATCCCTCTCGCCTAGGCGAGAGGTACCTTCAAATTCGTGGAATCGTTGCAGATCAAGGGGTTGGCGTTCTCTGGTTGTCGGTCGGCGGCTCGGGAGCGGTTTGGGGCGGCGTCAAGACTTACGGCTCTTTCGTAGCGGACCTCCGATACCCTCGGCAGCTCCCTTCGTGATGGCGTCGGTCACGCCGGGGATCATCCAGAGCCTTCGCTTCCACGACGGTCAGCCGATTCACGCCGAGGAGGAGCCCGCCGCCGGATGACGGCCCATCCGCCCAACTTGACCATGGGCTCTCGTGAGGTAATCGCGTGGCTCTCCTCCGCCGCCCCCTCGGAACCCCGAGTTCCCTCACGGGCGCTCCGGGGGATGTTTGGCATATTCCCCCGGTCGCTGCGCCCTTTGACCGAGCGACGCTTCAGTGCTGGGCTGTCCTAAGGCGCGCGGTCGCTCTCTCTGGGGCGGGGCTGGTGGACCCGCTGGAACGCTCGGTACGTCCGGAGCGGAGCGCCGATGCGCTCGTATGATCTGGTCCGAGCCGCTGTGGCGTGTATGCTCGTCCCGAAATCAACGGGCGAGGGAACATGCCGAGAGGTCGGCCACGAAAATCGGCGGCGCAGGAGTCGAGCCGCGAAGCGCGAACGGCGGCGTGGTCGCGCTGACGAAGGAGCTGTGGCAGGCCGCGGTCACACTCCGCGGCTCGATCGAACCGGCCGACTACAAGCGCTACGTCCTGCCGATCATCTTCCTTCGCTTCCTCTCGCTGCGGTACGAGCGGCGACGCGCGGAGCTGGAGCGGCTCATCGCCGACCCGAAGAGCGACTACCACGGCGACGACGAAGGCGCGCTCGACGACCCGGACGAGTACCGCAGCGCCGGCGCGTTCATCGTCCCGAAGGAGCGCGGTGGGAGAACATCCGTCAAGGCGCGCCCAGGCCGACGACATCAAGGTGCGGCTGGACGATGTGCTCGAAGCTGCTCGAGACGCAAGTACCCGGACAAGTTGCGGGGGCTGCTGCCGCGCATCTACGCCGGGTCGAACCTCGACGCGCGAGAACGTCGCGGCGCTCATCAACCTGTTCTCGCAAGGACATCTTCGAAGCCGGACCACGGCGGCGACGACCTGATCGGCCGCGTCTACGAGTATTTCATCGGCGAGTTCGCCATCGTCCGAGGGCAAGCGCGGCGGCGAGTACTTCACGCCGGTCGAGCATCGTCAAGACGCTCGTCGCGATGCTGGAGCCCGAGCGAGGGCGTGGTGTTCGACCCCTGCTGCGGCTCGGGCGGCATGTTCGTGCAGTCGGATATCTTCACCAAGCACAGCCACCAGCTCTCTTTCTTCGGCCAGGAGAGCAAGGACTTCACGTACCGTCTGTGCCGGATGAACCTGTTCATCCACGGCCTCGACGGCAACATCCAGCTCGGCAACTCCTATTTCGACGACAAGCACGCCGACGCTGAAGGCCGACTACGTGCTCGCCAACCCGCCGTTCAACGACGGCTCGCAAGGGCGAGCAACGGGCTGGGGTGCCGACGAGATCGCCCGACAAGGACCCGCGCCTCACAGTCGGCGAGCGAGCAGATGCCGCTCTCGCCCGCGCAACGCCAACACAATGTGGATGCTGCACTTCCTCTCACCATCTGAAGGACGGCGGCACGGCCGGCTTCGTCATGGCGACGGGCGAACTGTCCAACGGCGAGACTGCCCGGCTGGAGGTGCGCAAGGCGCTCGTCGAGCAGGACTACGTGGACTGCATCGTCCAGCTCACCGGCCAGCTCTTCGCGAACACGCAGATTCCCTGCTGCGCTGTGGTTCCTGTCGAAGAATCGCGAGGGCAGCGACGGCTTTCGCAAGCGGACGGGCGAGATGCTGTTCATCGACGGGCGAAAGCTCGGCACGCTGATCCCGGGCTCGCGGAAGCAGAAGCAGCTGTCGGCAGAGGAGATCGAGCGGATCGCGGCGGTCTACCGGAATTCCGACGGACCGGAACGCCCGACGAGGTGCCGGGGTTCTGCAAGGTGGCGACGCTTGGATGAGATTGCGCGAGCACAAATACGCGCTCACGCCCGGGCGCTACGTCGGCGTCGGCAGAGGCCGACGATGATGACGAGCCGTTCGAGGAGCGGTTCCGGCGCTGCCTCGCTGCTCGAGCCGCTCGTGAAGATCGCATTGCCGAATCGAGTGCTGCGACGACGTCTCAGGATGGCAGCGGATCTCGACCGATGCGTGACACTTACACGGTTGGACGTCGAGGACTCGGCCCGATGCCGACGGAAACCACGGCTAATATCGCTCCGTAGCGATGTTCATCGCCGAAGGCGCTGACATCTGGTCGCATGCGGCAACTTCGACAACGGCGGTGTCATGTCTGACGACGCAGCGAATTATCACGCGCGGGTCTCGCAGTCCGGATGCGTCGGGGCAGCCGCTGGCGACATCCTGTCTCGCGACGAAGGGCACCGTGGCAGACTGCTCTGCGCACAGCTCGATGCGAGAGCCGCACTCCCTGCCGTTGCTCACAACTACCTTCTGGCGAGCTCTGGACGAGCGTGCATGAATCGAAGGTTCCTAATACCATTTCCGCTGGTTCACCAGAATCTCACAGAGCAGTCGGGAGGCCGTAGATAAACCACAGCTCGCCTATCTCAGCCTCAGGCGCAGCGTGATTACGTGCGCCGCCGATAGACGAACAGAGCGCTATCGCCCACTTCCTCAGCCACTCGACGGCAAGATCGAGCTGAATCGCCGAGATGATCCGCAGCTTGGAAGAGATGACCTCGGCCCTCTTCAGGTCGTGGTTCGTGGACTTCGATCCGGTCGTCGCCAAGCCGAAGGGCGGGCGCCTTCGGATGTGCCCGCCGCGGCCGCGTCGCTGTTCCCCGAGCCACTACGAGGATCGGAGCTAGGACCGATTCCGAAGGGTTGGGGCATATCGACCAGCGGTCGGGGAAGTTCGCTATCACGGGAGGATCGACGCCGCAACGAAGACCCCGCCTGGAACGGGAGCGTCGCTGGGTTAGCCGTGCGATTGTCGCGGGTCGCACCAGGACTTCCGGCCTTCCGCGTACATCCCGGAAGTCGGCTGGCCCGATCAGCTCGGGTCACGACTTCCTCGTGACAGGGTGCATGCTCTCGTCAGCGTCCGCGCCGACCGGTTGGCAATCGCTGAATACCGTCGCCGAGGACAGGTGCTGCATCGCCAGGTTTGGCCGACGGGCGACCACCCAACCGGTACTGTGGTTCCTAGCTGGGCCGAGCAGACTATGCGACGAAGTCCGGTGGTTCCGGCGGCACGCACACTTCGATCGGATCCATCTGACCAAACTGGATTCGCCAGATTCCACTCTTTGCCGCCAAGACGAAGTGATCCACGCATTTCACGTCATTGGCCGCTCCTCTCCACGAGCGGCTCGAGGCCAACGCAGAGCGAGAACGCGACGCTCGCCGAGCTCCGCGACACGCTCGCTCCCGAGCTCCTCTCCGGCGAGCTCACGCTCAAGCAGGCCGAGAAGGCCATGGCACAGGCTCGTGTAGATGGCGTGCCGCGTCGGGACAGCGAGACCGAGTTCGAGGCTGACGACGATCGACCGGCTGCGGCGCTCGGCTATACGCTACGCCACGGCTCGGAGATCGCGGGATCGCGAGCCGACGCGGAGGTCGTGCTCCGCGAAGATGCTGCGGAGCATTCCTGACGCGCCGCTACCCAGACCTACCGGCCGAGCCCATAGAGCGAGGCAGTCGACCGCATCACCCGACCCGACGGGCGTCGACACGCTCCGCCGCAACATGGCGTTCCACCGGCTGCTGACCGGGGTTTCGAAGGTGCGGGTCGAACAGGCCGACGGGCAGGTACGAGGATCGGCACATCCACGCGATCGACTGGGAGCATCCCGAGGCAAACGAGTTCCTCGTGGTGAACCAGCTCAAAGTGCGAGGGACGAACGACCGGCGACCGGACATCGCTGCTCTACGTCAACGGCCTGCCGCTCGTGCTCTTCGAGCTGAAGAACCCGTACTCCGATGTGCCAACAGTCGAGGACGCGCTCAACCAGATCCAGCACTACACCCACGACATCCCCCAGGCTTTCGAGTTCAATGCGCTCTGCTGTCGTGAGCGACGGCGTGCACACGCTGCACGGCGTGTGGACGGCGACCGCGAGGAGTGGTACGCGCCATGGAAATCGATCGACGGCGCGCAACGTCGAGCCGGGGACCACAGGCTCGATGAAGACACTGGTCGAGGGACTATTCCCGAAGGAGCGGCTGCTGTCCTACATCCGCGACTTCATCGCGTTCGAGGACGCGAACGAGCAAGCTCACCAAGAAGGGAGCGAAGTACCACCAGTTCTTCGCCGTCCGTCTGGCCGCGGCCAAAAGGCGCTTGAGACCGTCCGCGCTGGCGCGACCAGCGGATCGGCGTCATCTGGCACACGACCGGCTCGGGCAAGTCGCTGTCGATGGCCTTCCTCGTCGGCATGCTGCGGCGCGTGCCCGAGCTGGAAAATCCGACATTCGTCATCCAGGTCGACCGCACCGATCTCGACGACCAGCTCCACGACCAGTTCGTGCCGCGCGCTGGCGCTCGTCGGGCCGGTCCAGCACGCCGAAAGCGTGGACGACCTGCGCGCGCTGCTGCGACCGAGGGCGGCGAGGTCATCTTCACGACGATCGAGAAGTTCCGGCTGCGGGCCGGACGAAGATCGTCGGCCAGCACCCGGTGCTGTCCGACGCGGTCGAACATCATCGTCATCGCCGACGAGGCGCACCGCTCGCAGTACGGCTTCCTCAAGGGCTATGCCCGCTACCTGGGCGATGCGCTCCCGAACGCCCGGCGAATCGGCTTCACCGGCACGCCGGTCAGCTTCGGCGGGGCCGACACCGAGATCGAGGTCTTCGGCGACTGATCCACACCTACGACATCCGGCAGTCGCAGGAGGACAAGGCCACTGTCCCGATCTTCTACGCGCCGCGGCAGGCCAAGCTGCACCTGAGCGCACGCAGACATCGACGGCGCGCTGAAGGAGATCGCGCGAGGACGTCGAGGCGCTCATCGGAACTGGAGAGCGAAGAAGTCGCCGCTGGGCGGCGCTGGCCGCAGCGCCGGCGCCGAGGATCGCGTGGAGGCGTCGCCGCCGACCTGCTCGCGCACTTCCTCGATCGCACCGCGACGCTGGCCGGCAAGGCGATGGTCGTGTGCATGACGCGCGCGAACTGCGTCCGCCTCTACGACGCGCTGACGGCGCTGCCCGGCTGCCCCGAGGTCAAGGTCGTCATGACCGGGCAACCTGCAAGCGACCCAAAGGAGTGGAGCGAAGCCGGGCCACCTCACGACAAAGGCGCAGCGCGACGCGATCAAGAAGCGCATGGTCGACCCCGACGACCCGCTGAAGCTCGTCATCGTCTGCGACATGTGGCTCACCGGCACGGACATCCCGTGCCTGCACACGCTCTACGTCGACAAGCCGATGCGCGGGCACAACATGATCCAGGCCATCTCCCGCGTGAACCGGGTGTTCCGCGACAAGCCGCACGGGCTGATCGTCGACTACATCGGCATCGGCGACGAACTGCGCGAGGCGACGGACACGTACACGCAGGGCGGAGGCGAGGGCGAGCCGGCGCCCGACATCGAGGAGACAGGCGCGCCGCTCTTCTTCGAGTGCCTCGATGAGGTCCGCCAGCTACTCTGCCGCCGCGGCCGGCGCTACGGCGCGGTGGCGGCGGCTGGCCCGCATCGACCTCGAGGATCTGTACTCGCTGGTCTACGGCACCTGACCGAGGACGAGAGCGCCGTGACGAGTTCCTTCGATGCCGAGCTGCGGCTGACGATCGGCCTTTCTGCTCGTGAAGCACCTCGACGACTGCCGCGCGCATGCCGACGAGGTGATCTTCTGCCAGCGGGTGCGGAAGCAGCTCCTGAAGACGCTGCCGGGCCGCGAAGCCAAGCGCGATCGAGAAGGCGGTGCGCGATCTGGTCGACGACAGCGTCGAGTCCGAAGGCGTCGTGGACATCTTCAAGGCCGCCGGCATCGAGCAGGCCGACATCTCGATCCTCGACGACGAGTTCCTCCAGACCTTCAAGGACCAGCCGCACGAGAACCTGCGGCTGAAGCTGCTCGAGCAGCTCCTGCGCGGACGAGATTCGAGCGGCGGCAGCCGCGGAATCTCGCCACAGGCGAAGTCGTTCCGCGAGCTGCTGGAGAAGACCCTGCAGAGATACCACAACCGCCTGATCGACGCGGCGGCGGTCGTCCACGAGATGATCAGGATGCAGCAGGAGATGGACGGCGAGCGACGCCGCGCGCGGAGAGCTGGGCCTCGCGGAGGAGGAGCTGGCCTTCTACGACGCCGTCGCCGAGAACTGTCGAGCACCATCTACGAGCAGACGTTTCTTGCGGGACCTCGTCCACGACGTCGTGCAGACGATCAAGCGAAACCTGAAGGTGGACTGGACCGAGCCGCACCGCGACGAGGTCCGCGCGGAGATTCGCATCGCGGTGCGTCGGGTACTGCGCAGCAAGAACGTGAAGGGCGAGGACCTGGAGCCACTCATGGCGGCGGTGATCCGGCAGGCCGAGACAAGCTGGCGGGACTGGCCGCTTGCGGCATGACGCCGGCGCGTTGAGACTCCGGCGGAACATCGGGCGGCCATCTGCCGCCGCCTTGTTGGCCCGATCTGCCACTGATCCGTCGGGAACCGAGCCAGCGCTCATGGCGATCGGCTCGAGGACGTCTGGCGGGCCACGGCCGAGCTAGCTGCAGCGGTTACCACCGAGGACTTCTACCGCCGCGGCTTCCGCCTCTACGAGCAGTTCCGACCCGCGGTGCCGGAGGGCGAGTCGGGGTGGGGTGCCAAGGCCGTGCTCGACCTGGAACGTATCCGCTCGGCGGCTCGGACCCGATCGGATCCTTGAGGGCGGCCCCGTTACCTCGGTGGGAGGCACCATGACGCCGAACCGGCTCGACATTCCGCCGGTCTATCTCTTCTGCTCCGCAATGCTGATGCTGCTCCTGCATCTCGGCCTGCCCGGGCCACAGCTCGTGCATGGGCCATGGCGCTGGCTGGGACTGCTGCCGATCATCGGCGGCATCGCGCTGGCCATCGCCGCGGAGCGCGCCTTCAAGCGCGCCGGCACGGCCGTGCTGCCATTCAGCGAGCCCTCAGCGGTCGTCACGACCGGCCCATTCGCCTTCAGCCGCAACCCGATGTACCTGGGCACGATGCTGTGCCTCGTCGGCTGGGCGATCCTGCTCGGCAGCCTCGTGCCGTTCGTCGTCATCCCCGCGTACTTTGCCCTGATCCACTATCGGTTCGTGCTGCGCGAGGAGCCGTTCATGGCCGAGCGGCTCGGCGAGGCCTACAATGCCTATCGAAGGCGGGTACGGCGCTGGCTCTAAAGATGACGACGGGCTGTCGCGATTGCTAAGGTGCATCAAGGCAGCGCGGCAGCAAACGATAAGCCTCCTGCCAAAGGCTGAACCAGCCCGGATTAAGAGATTGTCAACCAAATCGTCATAGCGGACTTGCAACGGTCTAGCAGATATGATAAGCGCCGCCGATCGTTCGAACTTCGGACCTTGAAAGGCAGACAAGTATGGACGTTGCAGACGACCGTCAGGAGCTGCTGAAGCTCACGACCGAGATCGTGGCCTCCTTTGCCGGCAACAACTCCGTGGCGATGGCTGATCTTCGCTCCCTGATCTCGGGCGTATTCGTCGCGCTCCGCGGCGCCGGCACAGGTGGCTGGAGGAGAAGAAGGAGGCGCTGGTCCCCGCTGTGCCGGTCAAGAGGTCGGTGCAGCCCGACTACATCGTCTGTCTCGAGGACGGCAAGAAGCTGAAGGTGCTCAAGAGGCATCTGGCCACGCGATACAGCATGACCCCCGAGGAGTACCGCCAGCGCTGGGGCCTCCCCAGGGACTACCCGATGGTGGCTCCGGCCTACGCGGCGATCGCTCGGCCATGGCCAAGAAGATCGGGCTGGGCAGGAAGCCGGGCGGCCGCCGCCTGCCAAGCCAGCGCCGGCAACCGCGAAGGCCGGCCCGCGCCGTGCCGGGGGACGCAAGAAGGCCGCCTGACGAGGACCAGTCAGGCGGGTCCGGGATCGAGGTGTGTGCGGAGGGGTGGCTGACCGTCAGGTCGGTGATTTGGTGGCGAGAAGAGTCGCCGTTGCTCCTCCCACACCATCGGCCGGGGCCTCCCAGCTCGAACGGCAACCTCCTGGTCCACGCCCGCGGTGTAGGATCGCCCGATGTCGGCGAGGAGAACCTCAGATGGGTGATGGGGATCCCTTCGATCTCGAGCGCTTCGTGAGAGCGCAGGGGCCCGTCTACGCCTCCGCGCTGGATAAGCTCAAAGACGGGCGCAAGCGCAGCCACTGGATGTGGTTCGTCTTCCCGCAGCTTCGCGGATTGGGGCACTCCGCGATGGCCCGGCCTATGGGATCAGCTCGCTCGAGCAGGCGCGCGCCTACCTCGCTCATCCGCTGCTCGGTCCGAGGCTGCTTGCCTGCACGCGCGCGGTGCTTGGGGTGGAGGGGAGATCGCTCCACGCGATCTTCGGCTCGCCGGACGACCTGAAGTTCTGCTCCTCGATGACGTTGTTCTCGCTCGCGGCCGGACCCGGTGAGAGCGTCTTCCGGCAGGCGCTCAATCGGTTCTGCGACGGTCGAGCGGACGAACAGACGCTGGCGCTGCTCGGCGA
>CAWHFO010000061.1:0-15419 GCA_963828215.1 uncultured Alphaproteobacteria bacterium
ATACAAGGCGGTGTGATATTCATCACACCTGCGCCGGCCGATGTTGGAACCGCCTCCGCTCAGGAGCGCGTCTCGGCGCTCGCCCGCGAGAAGCCTCTCGGCAGAAAAGGCGACGTCGCGGCGGAGAAGCATCGATGATCGAAAGCGCGGAGCTGCTGCAGCTCGTCGACTGGATGGACCAGGGCGTGCTGCTGGTGACGCCGGCCGCGATCCTCGTGCATGCGAACCGGATCGCGCAAAGCCTGCTCGGAGCGGCGGACGGCCTGTCCGCCGCCGGCGGCGTCGTGGCCTGTCACCGGGCCGACGAGACCGGCCGGCTGCGGCGGTCGATCCGCGCGGTGTCGGCCGTGGCGGCGGCGCTGCCGGCGCTGCTCGTCGCCCATCGCCCGTCCGGCCGGCGGCCGCTGTCGCTGCTCGTCGCCCCCCTCGGCGGCGGCGAGGCGCTTGCCCCGGACCGGCCCGGGGCCTGCATCCTGGTCAACGACGCCGACCGGATCGAGCCCGCGACCGAGCGCCACCTGCTCGAGATGTACGATCTGACCCGCGCCGAGGCCCGCACCGCCCTGGCCCTCCTGGACGCCGACCGCCTCCAGGACATCGCCGACCGCTTCGGCGTCAGCCTGTCTGCGATCCGCATCCACCTCCAGCGCGTGTACGAGAAGACCGACACGCATCGCCAGGCCGAGCTCGTGCGCCTGCTGCTGGCGCACCACCTGCCCCGGGTGATGCATCAGCTCGCGATCCTCGGCCTCGCCTGGCTGGTCGCGTCGCTCGCCGCGGCCTGAGCATCACGCTCACGGCTTCCCGAAGGCCCGGATCGGTGCGCCTCGCTCCTGTCGCTGCCCATGGCTCGCGCAGGCTGCCCAGCGCCTGACCGGGCCGCGGTCGGGCGGGCGTCCGTCACTGCAGGGCAGGCCGTGGCCGTCGACCCGACGCCGTCGCCGGGCGACGCGTGGCGCCACCCCACGATGAGGGAAGAAAGGGCTTCCCCGAGGATAGGAGAACCCGGCCGTTCCTGGCACGCAGCTTGCTTGTCCTCGGCGGACCGGGAAGAGCATGGGCTCCTGCGGGCCGGCCGGCCCGGCCGCCACACCGGCGCCTTGGGGGATATGCACATGACTGTCGGCGTCCTCTACCTGATCGTCCTCGCCATCGGGCTCGCCCTCGCCGCGTTCGCCTATTTCCGGAACCGCAACCAGGGGCGTTTCTTCGTCGGCTTCACGCTGATGGAGATCGTCATCATGGCGATCATCGGCGTGGTGAACGGGGTTCTGGGCACGCCGAACGCGATGCTCGGGCGCTTCTTCATGACCTTCTCGGGCGCCTACGGGTTTCTGGCCTTCGCGGCGGTGTGCGGCGGCTTCTACATCTCGGGGCCGCTCTGCGCCTACATCGTCCGCAAGCCCGGCGCCGCCACCCTGGCCGAGACGATGAACGGCGTGGCCCAGGTGCTCTCGGGCAACCCGAACGGCGTGATGGTGCTGGGGGCGGGCTTCCTCCAGGGCTTCATGTCCGACCTCGCCTTCGCCTTCTTCGGCTATCGCCGCTACACGATCGGCGTGATCGCCCTCTCGGGCGCCCTGGCGCCCCTGCTGCAGCAGATCCCCGAGGTCTATTTCTTCGGCGTGGGCGATCTGGGCATCGCCTACAACCTCCTGGCCCTCGCCATCCGCATGGCCAGCGGTGCCCTCTACGCGGTCATCCTCGTCAAGCCGATCGCTCACGGCCTCGCCAGGGCCGGCGTCCTCCGCGGCACGGCGCTGGCCGAGGAGGTGGCCGAGGCCAAGGTCGCGCAGCCCGCGTGACGCTCGATCGCTCGACTGTCGCGACCATGGCGTCGACCGTGTCGGATGACCGGGTCGACGCCATGCCCGCCGCGGCCCCGGCGGTTGTCGCCCCGGCCGGACCGCTGCTCAGGCTGAAGGGGTTGTCCTACGCCTATCCGGGTCAGCGGCAGCCCGTCTTCACCGACATCTCCTTCGATGTCTGGCCCGGCGAGTTCGTGCTGATCCTGGGACCCAGCGGCTGTGGGAAGAGCACCCTCCTTCAGGTGCTCAACGGCACCATCCCGCACGGGCTCGGCGGCCGGCTCGAGGGCGAGGCGCAGAGCTGCGGCTTCGATGTCCACACGACCAAGGTGCCGACCTTCTCGACCGAGATCGGCATGGTCTTCCAGGACCCCGAGGCGCAGATCGTCAATACGCGCGTCGGCGACGAGGTCTGCTTCGGCCTCGAGAACCTGAAGCGCCCGGTTCCCGAGATCCTGGCCAGCCAGAAGGAGGCGCTGGGCCTCGTGGGCCTCCCGGACGCAGCGGACCTCTCGGTGTTCGACCTCTCGGGCGGCCAGAAGCAGCGGGTCGCGGCCGCCGCGGCGCTGGCCGTCAAGCCGCGGCTGCTCGTCCTCGACGAGCCCACGGCGAACCTCGACCCCGAGGGCATGCGGGAAGTGTTCGAGGTGCTCCTGCGCCTGAACCGCCTGCACGGCATGACGATCGTGCTGGTCGAGCACCGGGTCGACGAGCTGGCCGACAAGATCAGCCGGGTCATCATGATGGACGCCGGGCGCATCACCTTCGACGGGCCGCCGCGCGCCGCCTTCGCGCAGGACCGGGCCGGCGCGGAGCGGGTCGGCGGCGTCGTCGGCGCGTGGTTCCCCCAGGTGGCCGAGTTCGCGAAGGAGCTGGCCACGGCCACGGGCACGCGGCTCGAGGAGAAGGACTTTCCGCTCGACGCCCGCGAGGCCTTCGCCATGGCGAGCGGGCATCTGGGGCAGAGCCGGGCCGATGCCGTGGCCTTCCCGCACCCGCCGAAGGCTGCGGGTCCGGAGCGGCGGCCGCTCGTCGCGATCCGGGACCTGCGCTTCGCCTACCGCCGCGGGGCGCCGATCCTCGATGGCGTGACCTTTGATCTTGCCGAGGCGGAGATCGTGGCGCTGCTGGGCCGGAACGGCTGCGGCAAGTCGACCCTGGCGCGGGCGCTCATGGGCATCAATCCGCCGCCGCGCGGCGCCATCACGATCGACGGGGCCGACGCGGCGACGCTCGATGCCTCGCGGCTGGCCGCCCGGGTCGGCTATGTCTTCCAGAACCCCGACCACCAGTTCGTCACCGACCGCGTCCAGGACGAGGTGGCGTACGGCCTGAAGGTCCGCGGCTTCGCCGACGACCTCGTGCGCTCGCGGACCGAGGAGGTCCTGGAGATCGTCGAGCTCGCCCGCTACCGCGAGCAGTCGCCCTTCAGCCTCAGCCTCGGCGAGCGGCGGCGGCTCAGCGTTGCGACCATGCTGGTCCTCGAGCCGCGCCTCCTCATCCTCGACGAGCCGACGATCGGCCAGGACCACGAGCGGGCCCGCCAGCTCATGACCCTGATGGCGCGGCTGCGCGAGCGCTACCAGACGGCCATCCTGATGATCACCCACGACATGCGGCTGGTGGCCGAGTGGGCGGATCGCGTGCTCGTCCTCGGCGGCGGGCGCCTGCGCTTCGACGGCACGGCCGACGCCCTCTTCCTCGAGGAGGGCGTCCTGGCCGAGGCGGGCCTGCTGGCGCCGCCGATCCACGGCCTCAGCCGGGCGCTCGCCGAGCGCTTCCCCGCGGCCGTGCCGCGCCCCACGACCGATGTGGGCGAGCTCGTGGGCTGGCTGGTGGGAAGGCCGGGCCCGACGGCGGCCAGCGCCGGCGCGGAGGCCTGAGCGCATGGCGGCCAATCTCGTCTATCAGTTCCGCGCCGGCCGCTCGGTGCTCCACCGGCTGGACCCGATGTCCAAGCTCGTGGCGCTCCTGGCCGTGTCCCTGCTGGCCTTCGGGGTCTACGTCGCCTGGGTGCAGATCGCCGTGACGCTCTTCATCCTCTTCGCGGCGATCGTCCTGGGCGGCATCTCGCCGCTCGAGGTGCTGCGCGGCACCTGGCTCTTCATCATCGCCTGCACGAGCTTTTTTTTCATTCAGGCGGTGACCCTGCCGGGCGCGCATGTGGCCTTCCACGTCCTGGGCCATCCGGTGATGGCCGAGGCCGTCGACTATGCGCTGGCCGCGGCCCTCCGCATCTACGCGATCCTCCTGGCGTCCCTGGTCTTCGTGCGGACAACCGACCCCCGGGCGCTGGCCATCGCCCTCGTGGACCAGACAAAGATCCCCTACGGATCGCCTACGCCTTCTTCATCGCGCTCAGGATCGTCCCGGCCATCGAGGAAGAGATAAAGATCATCAGGGCGGCCCACCGGGTGCGCGGCGTGGCGCAGCAGCGCGGCCTGCTGGGGCGCATCCGCGACATGCGGCGCTACGCCATGCCGGTGCTGGTCGGCAGCCTGCGCCGTGCCTCGACCATGGCCATGTCGATGGAATCGCGGGCTTTCGGCGCCTACCCGACGCGCACCTTCATCGAGACCCACCGCATGGGCCCCGCCGGGGCCGTCACCTGCGCGGTCCTGGTCCTCGCCGTGATCGCCTGGTACACGGCGCTGAGCCTGGGCTGGGTGCATTCCGTCTATGTGATGATGGGAAGCTGAGCTGCCGCCGAGGACAGGGCCTCCGGCGCCTTTTCTTCTTACGCCCCGACCGTCTTCCTCCCCGCGGGGCGCTGCGACGTCACGCCCCTCCCTCGTCATCCTCGAGCTCGAACTCAGTGCTGTCCCGTTCGGCTGGCTCATGGCGGGGGAAGGGCGAGCTGGGGCTGGGGCCATGGTGGCTTGGGGGTGGCTGGTCGGGCGAGGTCGGCGAGGCGGCGGCGCTGCCAGAGGGTTGCCTGCACGAGCTGGCGGAAGCGCTGGCGGCTCGGAAGGGCGAAGGTGACGCGGTGCGCATAGTGCAGCAGCAAGTAAGCGACAAGTGCCGTGATGATCTGCACCCGGACGGCGTTCTCGCTCCTGCCGAAGAAGCTCTTGATTTTCAGGTTCTGCTTGACCCACCTGAAGAACAGCTCGATTTGCCAGCGGCTCTTGTACGGCCCTGCGATCACCGTGGCCGGGCTCTTGAGATCGTTGGTGACGAGTCGCAGCGGCACGCCGTCGGGCCGTGCCACGACGATCTCGCGCAGGATCTTGCGATACGGGTTCTGGCGCTGCGCCGAGAGCCGCTCGCTCAGGCGAATCCGGCGATCGGCCAGGATCCCTTCGCCGAGCGCTCGGCGTTCCCTGACCAGCCGGGTCGGCGAGTTGTGCTTGAGCCGCGTGACGAACCGGCACTTGGCCCCGTCGAGCTTGGCCCAGAAGGCGAAGTCACAGTAGCCGCGGTCCATCACATAGAGCCTGCCCTCGGGCCCGCGAAGCGGGACCCGGGGGTCGTGCCGGCGACCAGCGGCAGCCTCTTGGCCGGCGTGATGTCCCCCCGGTCCGGCTTTGCCGGCCGGAGGGCAGGCCGTTGATCTTGTTGGGTGTGATCGCGAAGTAGGTGGGCAACGCCGCGGCCGGGTCCCCCGGTCGGCCTTTGCGGCCGCCGGAGGGCAGGCTCCAAGCAGGCGCAGCTTCACACCACCATAGTCGGCCGAGAAGCGCGCCCACCGGAAGGCCGTGGTGCCGAGCCGGATGCCGGTCGAGTTCGATCAGGCGTACCGCGTCACGACCGATGCCTCGCGGCAGCCGTTCGGCCAGCCGCTCGGCCAGACAGCCGAAGAGCGCCTCGAACAGCTCGGCCGGCCGCTTGGCGTTGGCCACGGCCAGGGTCGAGCGGCAGACCCGGCCGATACCGAGGTGATAGTGACTGCCCGGCTGGCTCGCGAGCAGCGCCTCCAGCTCCCGCAGGCTGCGGCAGCCGCCGAGCTGCGAGGCGAGCAGGGCCACGAGCTGGCTCCACGACGGCAGCTGCCGCACCCGCCGGTCGCTGCCATGCGCTACCACCAACCGTGCGAACTGACCGCGCGGGATGACCTTGAGCAGTCCGTTCAACACCGTATTCTCAAACTGCATGGCCTTGGCTCCGATCGCTGTCTCGACTTCCTTGGACCCACAAAGAAGCCTAACAGCGCCAAGGCCATGCGCCCATCTCCCCAGAACCCGAACGGGACAGCCGTAAGTTCGAGCTCGAGAGTGACGGAGGAGGGGCGTGACGTCGCGACGCCTCGCAGGGCGGAAGATGGTCGGGGCGTAAGAAGAAAAGGCGCCGGAGGCCCTGTCCTCGGCGGCAGCTCAGCTTCCCATCATCACATAGACGGAATGCACCCAGCCCAGGCTCAGCGCCGTGTACCAGGCGATCACGGCGAGGACCAGGACCGCGCAGGTGACGGCCCCGGCGGGGCCCATGCGGTGGGTCTCGATGAAGGTGCGCGTGGGATAGGCGCCGAAGGCCCGCGATTCCATCGACATGGCCATGGTCGAGGCACGGCGCAGGCTGCCGACCAGCACCGGCATGGCGTAGCGCCGCATGTCGCGGACGCGCCCCAGCAGGCCGCGCTGCTGCGCCACGCCGCGCACCCGGTGGGCCGCCCTGATGATTTTTATCTCTTCCTCGATGGCCGGGACGATCCTGAGCGCGATGAAGAAGGCGTAGGCGATCCGGTAGGGGATTTTTACCTGGTCCACGAGGGCGATGGCCAGCGCCCGGGGGTCGGTCGTCCGCACGAAGACCAGGGACGCCAGGAGGATCGCGTAGATGCGGAGGGCTGCGGCCAGCGCATAGTCGACGGCCTCGGCCATCACCGGATAGCCCAGGACGTGGAAGGCCACATGGGCGCCCGGCAGGGTCACCGCCTGAATGAAGAAAAAGCTCGTGCAGGCGATGATGAAGAGCCAGGTGCCGCGCAGCACCTCGAGCGGCGAGATGCCGCCCAGGACGATCGCCGCGAAGAGGATGAAGAGCGTCACGGCGATCTGCACCCAGGCGACGTAGACCCCGAAGGCCAGCAGGGACACGGCCAGGAGCGCCACGAGCTTGGTCATCGGGTCCAGCCGGTGGAGGACCGAGCGGCCGGCGCGGAACTGATAGACGAGATTGGCCGCCATGCGCTCAGGCCTCCGCGCCGGCGCTGGGCGCCGTCGGGCCCGGCGTTCCCACCAGCCAGCCGACGAGCTCGCCCACATCGGTCGTGGGGCGCGGCACGGCCGTGGGGAAGCGCTCGGCGAGCGCCCGGCTGAGGCCGTGGATCGGCGGCGCCAGCAGGCCCGCCTCGGCCAGGACGTCCTCCTCGAGGAAGAGGGCGTCGGCCGTGCCGTCGAAGCGCAGGCGCCCGCCGCCGAGGACGAGCACGCGATCCGCCCACTCGGCCACCAGCCGCATGTCGTGGGTGATCATCAGGATCGCCGTCTGGTAGCGCTCGCGCAGCCGCGCCATCAGGGTCATGAGCTGGCGGGCCCGCTCGTGGTCCTGGCCGATCGTCGGCTCGTCGAGGATGAGGAGGCGCGGCTCGAGGACCAGCATGGTCGCGACGCTGAGCCGCCGCCGCTCGCCGAGGCTGAGGCTGAAGGGCGACTGCTCGCGGTAGCGGGCGAGGTCGACGATCTCCAGGACCTCCTCGGTCCGCGAGCGCACGAGGTCGTCGGCGAAGCCGCGGACCTTCAGGCCGTACGCCACCTCGTCCTGGACGCGGTCGGTGACGAACTGGTGGTCGGGGTTTTGGAAGACATAGCCGACCCAGGCGGCCAGCCGCGAGGCATCGAGCGTCGCCGCGTCGGCCCCGTCGATCGTGATGGCGCCGCGCGGCGGCGGATTGATGCCCATGAGCGCCCGCGCCAGGGTCGACTTGCCGCAGCCGTTCCGGCCCAGCAGCGCCACGATCTCCGCCTCGGCAAGATCAAAGGTCACGCCATCGAGGATCGGCGCCCCGCGGCGGTAGGCGAAGCGCAGGTCCCGGATCGCGACGAGCGGCCGCCGCTCCGGGCCCGCAGCCTTGGGCGGGTGCGGGAAGGCCACGGCATTGGCCCGGCTCTGCCCCAGATGCCCGCTCGCCACGGCGAAGGCCTCGCGGGCGTCGAGCGGAAAGTCCTTCTCCTCGAGCCGCGTGCCCGTGGCCGTGGCCAGCTCCTTCGCGAACTCGGCCACCTGGGGGAACCACGCGCCGACGACGCCGCCGACCCGCTCCGCGCCGGCCCGGTCCTGGGCGAAGGCGGCGCGCGGCGGCCCGTCGAAGGTGATGCGCCCGGCGTCCATCATGATGACCCGGCTGATCTTGTCGGCCAGCTCGTCGACCCGGTGCTCGACCAGCACGATCGTCATGCCGTGCAGGCGGTTCAGGCGCAGGAGCACCTCGAACACTTCCCGCATGCCCTCGGGATCGAGGTTCGCCGTCGGCTCGTCGAGGACGAGCAGCCGCGGCTTGACGGCCAGCGCCGCGGCGGCCGCGACGCGCTGCTTCTGGCCGCCCGAGAGGTCGAACACCGAGAGGTCCGCTGCGTCCGGGAGGCCCACGAGGTCCAGGGCTTCCTTCTGGCTGGCCAGGATCTCGGGAACCGGGCGCTTCAGGTTCTCGAGGCCGAAGCAGACCTCGTCGCCGACGCGGGTATTGACGATCTGCGCCTCGGGGTCCTGGAAGACCATGCCGATCTCGGTCGAGAAGGTCGGCACCTTGGTCGTGTGGACATCGAAGCCGCAGCTCTGCGCCTCGCCCTCGAGCCGGCCGCCGAGCCCGTGCGGGATGGTGCCGTTGAGCACCTGAAGGAGGGTGCTCTTCCCACAGCCGCTGGGTCCCAGGATCAGCACGAACTCGCCGGGCCAGACATCGAAGGAGATGTCGGTGAAGACGGGCTGCCGCTGACCCGGATAGGCGTAGGACAACCCCTTCAGCCTGAGCAGCGGTCCGGCCGGGGCGACAACCGCCGGGGCCGGGGCGGGCATGGCGTCGACCCGGTCATCCGACACGGTCGACGCCATGGTCGCGACAGTCGAGCGATCGAGCGTCACGCGGGCTGCGCGACCTTGGCCTCGGCCACCTCCTCGGCCAGTGCCGTGCCGCGAAGGACACCGGCCCTGGCGAGGCCATGGGCAATCGGCTTCACGAGAATGACCGCGTAGAGGGCACCGCTGGCCATGCGGATGGCGAGGGCCAGGAGGTTGTAGGCGATACCGAGATCGCCCACGCCGAAGAAATAGACCTCGGGGATCTGCTGCAGCAGCGGCGCCAGGGCGCCCGAGAGGGCGATCACGCCCATCGTGTAGCGGCGGTAGCCGAAGAAGGCGAAGGCGAGGTCCGACATGAAGCCCTGGAGAAAGCCCGCCCCCAGCACCATCACGCCGTTCGGGTTGCCCGAGAGCACCTGGGCCACGCCGTTCATCGTCTCGGCCAGGGTGGCGGCGCCGGGCTTGCGGACGATGTAGGCGCAGAGCGGCCCCGAGATGTAGAAGCCTCCGCAGACCGCGGCGAAGGCGAGAAAGCCGTAGGCGCCCGAGAAGGTCATGAAGAAGCGCCCGAGCATCGCGTTCGGCGTGCCCAATACTCCGTTCACCACGCCGATGATCGCCATGATGACGATCTCCATGAGCGTGAAGCCGACGAAGAAACGCCCCTGGTTGCGGTTGCGGAAATAGGCGAACGCGGCGAGGGCGAGCCCGATGGCTAGTGCTCTGACTCCAACGAAAGCTTACCGTCGAGAGCGATTGGTGATAGTCTCTGGGTGGTCGGGGAGACACGCGGATGGAGCTTTCGGCGGAGAGCCTGGGACGGCTGGAGCGGATCGTGGCGGACCGCAACAGCCGACAAAAGCACGTCTATCGGGCGCGGATCGTCCTGCTGGCGGGCGAGGGGCTGGGCTCGACGCGGGTTGCCCGGGCGGTCGGCAAGTCGGAGCCGACGGTGCGGCGCTGGCTGGCGCGGTTTGCGGCTGAGGGCGTCGACGGCCTGTTGCGCGACGCAACCCGCCCGCCGGGCCGGCCGAAGCTGGCGAAGGCAGTGGTCGAGCGGGTGGTGGCGATGACGCTGCACGAGACGCCGCCGGACGCCACCCACTGGAGTGCGAGGCGGCTCGCCAAGGCGGTCGGGATCGGCCATGGAGCGGTGCAGAAGATCTGGGCGGCGCACGGGCTGAAGCCGCACCTCGTCCACCGCTTCAAGCTCTCGACCGACCAGCACTTCACCGAGAAGCTTCGCGACGTGGTCGGGCTCTACATCGATCCGCCGGAGCGGGCCCTGGTCCTTTCGGTCGATGAGAAGTCGCAGATGCAGGCGCTCGACCGGACCCAGCCGGGCCTGCCGATGAAGCGCGGCAAGGCCGGGACAATGACCCACGACTATAAGCGTCATGGCACCACGACCCTGTTCGCCGCGCTCGATGTGCTGAGCGGCAAGGTTATCGGCCAGTGCATGCTCAGGCACCGCGCCATCGAGTTCGTCCGGTTCCTGCGCCGGATCGATCAGGCGACACCGCCGGAACTCGATCTTCACCTCATTCTCGACAATTACGGCGCCCACAAGGCACCCGCGGCCAAGCGCTGGCTCGCCCGCCACCCGCGCTTCCACCTGCATTTCACCCCGACCTCGGCCTCCTGGGCCAACGCCGTCGAGGGCTTCTTCAGCCAGCTCACCACCAAGCGCCTGAAGCGCGGCGCCTTCCACTCGATCCTCGAGCTGCACCGCGCCGTCGACGACTACCTCGCCAACCACAACGCCAATCCCCAGCCGTTCGTCTGGACCAAACCCGTCGACACCATCCTCGACAAGGTCAACCGAGCAAAGCAAACGTTGGAGTCACTGCACTAGGACGATCAGGTAGAGGACGCCGACAGTCATGTGCATATCCCCCAAGGCGCCGGTGTGGCGGCCGGGCCGGCCGGCCCGCAGGAGCCCATGCTCTTCCCGGTCCGCCGAGGACAAGCAAGCTGCGTGCCAGGAACGCCCGGGTTCTCCTATCCTCGGGGAAGCCCTTTCTTCTCTCCTCGCGGGGTGGCGCCACGCGTCGCCCGGCGACGGCGTCGGGTCGATGGCCACGGCCTGCCCTGCGCGGTGACGGACGGCCGCCCGACCGCGGCCCGGTCAGTCGCTGGGCAGCCTGCGCGAGCCACGGGCAGCGACAGGGGCCGGGCGCACCGGTCCGGGCTTTCGGGAAGCCGCGAGCGTGACGCTCAGGCCGCGGCGAGTGACGCGACCAGCCAGGCGAGGCCGAGGATCGCGAGCCGATGCATCACGCGGGGCAGGTGGTGCGCCAGCAGCAGCCGCACGAGCTCCGCCTGGCGATGCGTGTCGGTCTTCTCGTACACGCGCTGGAGGTGGATGCGGACCGCCGAGAGGCTGACGCCGAAGCGGTCGGCGATGTCCTGGAGGCGATCGGCGTCCAGGAGGGCCAGGGCGGTGCGGGCCTCGGCGCGGGTCAGATCGTACATCTCGAGCAGGTGGCGCTCTGTCGCGGGCTCGATCCGGTCGGCGTCGTTGACCAGGATGCAGGCCCCGGGCCGGTCCGGGGCAAGCGCCTCGCCGCCGCCGAGGGGGGCGACGAGCAGCGACAGCGGCCGCCGGCCGGACGGGCGATGGGCGACGAGCAGCGCCGGCAGCGCCGCCGCCACGGCCGACGCCGCGCGGATCGACCGCCGCAGCCGGCCGGTCTCGTCGGCCCGGTGACAGGCCACCATGCCGCCGGCGGCGGACAGGCCGTCCGCCGATCCGAGCAGGCTCGCGGCGATCCGGTTCGCATGGACGAGGATCGCGGCCGGCGTCACCAGCAGCACGCCCTGATCCATCCAGTCGACGAGCTGCAGCAGCTCCGCGCTTTCGATCATCGATGCTTCTCCGCCGCGACGTCGTTTTTTCTGTCTGTAAGCTTCTCGCGGGCGAGCGCCACTAAGCGCTCCTGAGCGGAGACTGTTCCACACATCGACCGGCGTAGGTGTGATGAAAATCACACCGCCTTGTATGAACGGCTAATGCGGACCCGGTCGTCTCCCGCCGATGATGCCCCCCTGGCTGTCCTGCGAAGGGACGGCCACAACCCCGGAGGAATGGAAATGGGCACAGGCGCCAAAAACCCTCAGCTCAGCCATCTGGCCACTCAGGTCAGTGTTCTATGGTCGCTGCTCCACCCCGGCGACAAGGTAGATGGCGGACCCCATTGGCAGTATCTGACGCTGTCGAAGGCGCTCACCAGCTATTTGCAGGCGACGCTGCTCCGCAAGGCGGCGCCAATGGTCAGCGACCGCGCGGTGGCCGCCAAGATTGACGGCATCGGCACGGCGATGGCGCAAAGCGCAGCCAACGGCCTCGTTGCTGGGGCGGACGACGACTGGGACCTGTGCCCGCCCTATCACCGGCCCATTCCTCACAGGGGTGGCCCGCATCCCGACCCTTGGCTGGAGCAACTGACGCTTATCGAGGTGGAGCCCGATGCGAGCGCATCTGCTTGGCTGAACCAAACGAGCCCGAAGGTGCGTGATGGCCTCATCGGCCAAATAGTGCTGCAGATCGCGGCGATCGCTCCGGACGGGGAGTTCGCCGGGCCGATTAACGAGGTCGGGGCTGAGCTCGGGGCGAATCAAGCCGGCGCCTGAGTAAGAACAAAGTCCGCGTGCGCACGGCGAAAAAGATCTCATACTAACCTCTCGGCCGAAGCCGTATGCGGCTTTCGGCTGAGAGGTCTGGAGCTATGTTGATGGCAATGAATACGCGCCATTTCTCGAATCCTCGACGCGACAGCCGCTACGATCGACCGGGCGCCAAACGCCGACAGACCTGCCGGATTCTGGAAAACTCGCTCGGCGAACCCGCGCGAGGGAAGCGAATCGGAGGGCAAACGCCGTGTCAGTGGAACGGCGTCACATCGAAGGGCCGGCGCAGCCGAGCGGCTTGTCCCCTGGGAGTCTGCTCGTGACGTCGCGCAGGGCTATCGCTGGTGCTAACCACTAGGGAATGGGAGTACGTTGAAATGACCGTTGCCTTCTTCAACCGGAACATCGCCGACGAATGTCACCAGAAGATGAGGGAGTTCTCGGCAGCTGGCAACGATGTGACCGGGTTGGCGTTCGCATCGGGCGGCGGTCGCTGGAGCGTGCTCACCGAGAACGGCGAGTTCTTCAACCGGAACATCCCGGACGAGTGCCACCAAAAGATGCTGGAGGCCTCGAACAACGGCGCCAAAATCGTCCGTGTCGCCTACCCTCCCCAGGGCGGCAACAGCTGGAGTATCGGCAACGACCACGGGGCCCTCTTCAACCGGAACATCCCGGACGAGTGCCACCAGAAGATGCTGGAACTGTCGAAGGACGGGGCGAAGATCGCCTGTGTGGCGTTTCCCCCGCAAGGAGGCAACAGTTGGAGCGTCATCAACGATAGGGGAGTGTTCTTTAACCGGAACATCCCGGATGAGTGCCATCAGATGATGTTGGAGCTGTCGAAAAGCAACGCCAAGATCGTCTGCGTGGCATTCCCTCCGCAAGGCGGCAACAGCTGGAGCGTCGTCAATGACAAGGGCGCGTTCTTCAACCGGAACATTCCGGACGAAGCGCACATGTATATGGGCTTCTACACGGCCGTCTATGGCCCGGTGCGGATCGTGGCCTTCGACACGGACGGCAATGGCTGGTCGGTGACGTCGGCCGTCACGAAGGCCGAGCAGGTTTGCGACCGCACTCAATGTGTTGCGATCGCCGATGTCTACCGCAACATCGCCCAGATGCTGGACGGCAAGGTCGTCGGCTATGCCTGCAGCGTCGGCAGCGGCTCGATCGGCGCCTTCTCACATGGACAGGCCCGGACCGGCGCCGACGCGCCGGCCGAGTTGTTCCTCCCCTCGACCAAGATACCGGTCGCCAGCGTCAGCAAGGTCGTCACCACGCTCGCGGCCATCCGCGTCCTGGCGAAGAATGGCGTCAGCCTCGATTCAGGGATAGGCGGGCATCTTCCGAGCGACTGGAACCTCGACCCGTTCGTGAAGTCGATCACCTTCCGCCAGCTGTTGTCCCACAAGAGCGGAATAAAGGACTACGGTAACAATACCCAGGACTACGCAACGCTGAAGGCATTCTTCACGCAGTCGGTCGATAAGACGAAGAACACGCCTTGCAACGGTCCCGCTGTGACGAATCCGGCGGATCCAATAAACCCGAACAACATGGGTTCCTGCTACAGCAACTATAATTTCTCGATCTTCCGCGTGCTGCTGCCGCTGATCGACGGGTTCGTGGATGATCCCCTCAATCGGGCGGCCAAGCTCGCCGCCGCCTACATCAAGATTGTCGAGACGAACGTCTTCGAGCCGGTCGGCGCGGTGGGGGTCGACGCCAAGCCTCCCGCCGCCGGACCGCAGGCGACCGCATATGCGTTCTCCTACCAGTATCCGGGCACGAATAAGGGGACCGACTGGGGCGACGACAGCCTGGGCGCCGGTGCCGCCGGCTGGTACCTCGCCATCGACGACATCGACAAGGTCCTGTTCAGTCTGAACAAGAACGATGGGCGTATTCTGACGCCGGCGCAGATGCAGGACATGGAGGCGACCCAACTCGGCTGGGACGTCAGGAAGGATGCGACCGGCTATCGCTGGGTGGAAAAGAACGGCGGCTGGGGTGCCAATGGGACCACGATCAGCACCTCGATCGCGCTGTTCGGCCCGGGCGTCTACGGTGCCCTGTTCATCAACTCGGACAAGTCCGGGCCTGGGCTCCAGAACAATTGGCAGCGGTGCTCAAAGTGTCAGGCGCTGGCCTTCGTGGGCAGCGCGACACTGGGTGCCTGTCCCGCTGGCGGGCTCCATGACCACACGGGGAGCGCCAACTACCTCGTCGGGAACCACGCGAGCGCGGTCGCCGGCCAGGACAATTGGCGCTGGTGCAACAAATGCCAAGCGCTCTGCTATGGTGGCAGCCCGTCCCTGGGCAAGTGCCCCGCGGGCGGGCTGCACGACCATACTGGCAGTGGCAACTATGTCCTTGCAAAAAAAGGCGGTTCGCTCCCCGACTACAACCAGGAAAACTGGCAGTGGTGCAACAAATGCCAGGTGCTCGCCTTCGCTGGCACGCCTTCAGCGGGCGCGTGTGCGGCGGGCGGGCTGCACGACCATACCGGCAGCGGCAACTACATTCTGGAATTTTCCGTCGGCGCAAGCAGCATCCTCCACGACTCGTATATGAAGGCTCTGAAGCCAAAGCCGGCTTAGCCTGAACGGGGCGCTACGGAACCTGATCTTAAGGAGCGTGAGGCGGATACGCGATGCTGAAGATAGGGTCAATTTTTTATCTGCTCTTCAGCCGTGCGTATGCCGTTTCCCGGTGCTTCTGATGCAGAGTTCACTCGGAACGTTTGCCCGACACGGCTTAGGTGGCCGTCGATATCAAGCCGAATAGTAGGCCTCTCAATGCAGGGGCGCCGGCCCAACCTGATATGGGGCAGGAGGACGAGGGTCGGCGCGGTTCGGCGGGATTGGGCCAAAGTGATAGCTGCGCGGCCGGGGGTGTACGGCTCTCCCGGCGCGTAGGCCGATGAACTGCATGCTGAGGCTGGCTGGCTGCAACCGGTGGCATGGCTCGCCGCAACAGCTACGCATTTCACGAAGAAGTGCTTGTCTGCGGCTCCCT
>CAWHFO010000062.1:0-68711 GCA_963828215.1 uncultured Alphaproteobacteria bacterium
CCTCGAGCTGCCTGAGGCGATGCGACATGAGCGTCGGCGACATCAGCGGCACGCCGCGCTGCAGCTCCGAGAACCGCGAGGCGCCCCAGGCGAGGTCCCGGATGATCAAGGGGGTCCACCGCTCGCAGAACAGCTCGGCGGCTTTGGCGACCGGGCAGAACTGGCTGTAGCTCCTCATGGCTGCACCTCCTGGACCACCGGGTGAGCCTGGAAGGCAGGATAGCACGGCAGAGGCCTCGCATTAACTACAGTTCATGGAGTTGTCGTCTCGGCCGCCGCCACGGAGCCTCGGCCCCATCGTTCGCCGGCGGACCCGGGCGCCCTTGCCGGCGGTCCGGCTCCGTCGCGACGGAAGGAGGCTCACCCCATGGACGATGCAGCGAGCGGACAGCTCAAGGGCAGCGCCGCCCAGGTCTACGAGACGTTCTTCGTGCCCGCCTTGTTCCGTGAGCCGGCGATGCGGACGGTGCGGATCGCGCGCCTCGCGCCGGGCCAGGCGGTTCTCGACGTCGCCTGCGGCACCGGCGTGCTGGCACGCGAGGCCGCCGCGCGCGTGGCGCCGGGCGGCAGCGTGACGGGGCTCGACCGGAACGAGGCGATGCTCGCCGTCGCCCGCGCCAAGGCGCCCGGGATCACCTGGCGATCGGGGATGGCGGAGGAGCTCCCGTTTCCCGACGGCAGCTTCGATGCGGGCTTTTGCCAGTTCGGGCTGATGTTCTTCGAGGACCGGTCCGCCGCGCTGAGAGAGCTGTGGCGGGTGGTGCGGCCGGGCGGCACGCTCGCGGTCTCGGTGTGGGACAGCCTGGAGCGCACGCCGGGCTATGCCTCGATGACGGCGCTGCTGGAGCGTCTGTTCGGGCAGCGCGTGGCCGACGCGCTGCGGGCACCCTTCGTGCTGGGCGAGCCCGCGCTCCTCGACGGCCTCGCCGCCGAGGCGGGCATCGGCGGGACCACGATCCACGCGCTCGACGTTACCGCCCGCTTCCCGTCGCTCGACGCCTGGGTCCATACCGACGTCAAGGGCTGGACGCTCGCCGATCTGATCGACGAACGGCAATACGCCACGCTCCTCACCGCGGCGCGCGAGGACTCCAGGGCTATGTCCGGCCCGACGGGACGGTGGCCTTCGCCTCGCCGGCGCTGCTGCTGACGGCGCGGAAGGGCTGAGCGACGGTGTTCGGGGTCAAGCGTATCGCCACGGTGTCCGCAGGACCTTTCCTCCGTTCCAGACCCTACCGTGCCGACCCGCTCGAGGATCGCCGAAGGAGTTCCGTGTCGCCGCGATCGCAGCCGGGGGAATGGAGGGGCTCATGCGTGTCGCCGAGGTCATGCGCCGGTCGATCGAGGTCGTGCATCTGCACGAGCCACTGACGCGGGTCCGCGAGCGCTTCGATGCCGCCGGGCTCGACGCCATGCCCATCGTCGACGGCGACCGCATCGTGGGCATTCTGGGGCAGGCCGACCTCGAGCAGGCGCTCGGGTCCCGTATCGATGTGGAAGCCAGTGCCGTGCGCGATCTCGATGCGCCGGAGGCGGCCCATTGCCTGGAGACACACAGCGTCGAGGAAGCCCGGGCCGTCATGGACAGCGCCGGCCTCGACTGGCTCCGACGCGGGGGGGCGGGGGCGGCGGGGTCGGAGCGGCGGGGGCGCGGCGCAGCCCGGCCGGAGGGAGGATGGGGCTGAAGGTCTACGCCGCCCGCTGCAGTCGGCGCCGGGCGGCCCGCGCGGCCCCGGCCCGGCGAGCCTCCGGAGTAGGCCGGCGCGGAGGCCCGGCGGATGGACGAGGCGTCCCTCGGCCGCGTGGGGATCGGGCTGGCCGGAATCGCCCTCCGCCTCGGCGTCGCGGCGCTTCTCGGCTTCCTCATCGGGCTCGATCGCGAGATCCGGGGCCACGCGCTCGGGCTCCGCACCAACATGCTGGTCGGCGTGGGCGCCTGCCTCTTCGGCATCCTCACCGTTCAGATCGTGGCCCTCTGGGGTCAGGGCCCAGGCCAGGTCCGCATCGACCCGACGCGGGTGGTGGAGGGCATCATCGGCGGCATCGGCTTTCTCGGCGCCGGCGCCATCCTCCGCTCGCGCGGCGAGGTCAAGGGCGCCACGACCGGTGCCACGATCTGGGCCGTGGGCGGCGTCGGCCTCGCCGTCGGCTTCGCCTTCTACGCCGCCGCCGTCGCCGCGTCATCCTCTTCATCGTGACCGTGCTGGGATTTCTCGAGCGACGGCTGCTCGAGCCCGATCGCCCGGACCGGGAACCCGCCCCGTCGCCGCGGAAGCCGCGGGCCTAGACCGACCGCCCTCAGGGGCTCGATGCGGCCGGCGTGTCCACGGGGACCCACGGCTTGGGCTGGCAGCCGCTTGGCGTCAGCGGCGGGCCCACCACGCAGCGCGGGTTGACCGGGGCGACCTCGACCGGGCCGGCCGCGGGCTCGGGCCCGCTCGCAGCGCCGGTGACGGGACGCGGAAGCTGCATCGCCGCGCGGCTGTTGGCCCGTTCCGCCAGCTGCAGCAGCCACCAGTCGCGGGCCGAGAACCGGTCGGCCCGCTCGCAGGCCCCGTCCAGCAGCTGGTCGGCCAGCACCGTGAGGTAGGGCGGGATCGCGCAGCTGTCGTGCCAGGCCCGCTCGATGCGGTTGAGCACGCCCAGCCGCTCGTAGGAGAGCGGGCCGTGGGCGGCGTCGGGCGCGGCACCCCGGGGTCGTGGGTCCACCGGCGCCGCCGGCAGGGGCTCCTCCACGGGCGGCACCGCGCGGGCCTGCGGACCCACGCCCGGCAGCGGCTTCTTCAACTCCCCGAGCAGATCGACCAGGGCCTCCTGATAGGTGCCCGTCACCGGGTCGGCCGGCCCGCCGCCCACCAGGGAGCCCGATCTCTGAAGCGCGCCCGGCGGAAGCAGCGGCGCCGGCGGCTGCCCCTTGTCCGTGATGGCGCCCCGGAGATCGACGAAATCGAGGCGCGCCATCGGCCGGCCGAGCGTCTCCCAGATCGCGCCGGTCAGACGGGCGGCCCGGAGATCGGCCCCGTCGAGATAGGCGCCCGCCAGATTGGCCTGCGACAGGTCGGAGCGGGCGAGGTGCGAGCCCACCAGCCGGGCCTCCTCGAGCTGGGCGGCGACGAGCCGGGCCTGCCCGGCCCCCACGCCCGAGAGGTCGGCGGCATTGAGAACGGCCCCCCGCGCCCGCGCGCAGTCCAGATTGGCGCCCACGAGGCGGGCCTCGGTGAGATCGGCGCGGTCCAGCCAGGCGCCCGCCAGATTGGCGCCCGGCAGGTCGGCGACGTTCAGCGCCGCCCCGGCCAGATCCGCCTCGACCAGGTCGGCCATCCCGAGCTTCGCGTCGCGCAGCCTCGCACCGCGCAGATCGGCCTTGTGCAGCCGTGCCCCCGAGAGGTCGGCCCGGCCGAAGCTCGCCGCCGCCGCGACCGTCCGGCAATAGCGCCGGCCGTCGCCGTCATAGGTGACGAACCCGCCGCAGCGATCGAACTCGGTCTCCGGCACGTCGCCCAGATCCGCGGAGGCGAGCCCCGCATCGTCGAACCGGGCGCCGAACAGATCGGCCCCGCGCAGGTCGGCGTTCCTGAGGTCGGTGCCGCTGAAGTCGGCGAACCGCAGGTCCCGGCCGCGCAGGTCGAAGCCGCTGCCGACGCGCGGGCCGAGCGCGGTGGCCTCCGGCGCGAAGCTCTTGCCGCGCACGACGAGGTTGCGGCGCATGTCGAGCGGTGTCGTCGGCGCCTCGAAGAGGAGGTAGGAGAGACACTGCATCTGGCGCGGCGGTGCCCCGTCGAAGGGCGCCACCGGCCGGACGGTGCCGAAAGGCCACCACCAGGAGCAGGTCTCCGGCAGCGCGGGAGGCACCGCGACCGACCCCGCCACCGATGCGGTGGGCACACCCAGAGGCCGAAGCTCGTTCGGGTCGACCGTGCAGGGATCGACGCCGCGCGGACCCTTGTCGGTGAGCTGCACATAGCCGGTCGGCTCGGAGGGACGGTCGGCGGGGAGCGTGGCGACCACCGTCGAGAACAGGATGGCGGCGGCCGCGACGACGCCCAGCGCCACGAAGCCGACGCCGCCGACCATCCGGCGCCTGGCCCTGGACAGCCTGCCGCCGCTGCGGGGGGAGCGCGTGCCGAGCCCCCGGATCGTCAGGAACCACATGGACCCGAGCAGGACGACGTCCGCCACCACCAGGATCATGTGGAAGGCGGTGATGTGCCGCGCGTGGTAGGGCAGGAAGCGGATCTGGACGAAGATCAGGGCGGCGATCGGCAAAAGGATCACCAGGAGCCAGAGCAGCACCCCGACGCCCGGGCGAAAGCGCCCGAGCCCGCCCAGCAGGTACTGGGTCACCGGGAAGGACGGGCCGAAGGGAGCGCCGGCGGCGCCCGCCCCCTGCCCCTTACGGGCCTCCCGAACGCACAGGGACAGCTGATAGAGCTGGAACAGGAGGTAGGCGTGGAGGGCCAGGAACAGCATCGGCCCGATGACGTAGAAGCCGACGATCGGCAGGTCGACATTGAGGATCGGCAGCCGCACCGCGGTGCCGCGCAGGAGTTGCTCGTGGGTGGTGGCGGCGACGGTGGTGACGAAATAGGCGGCGAAGCTGCTGAACCAGAAGAGCGCCCGGCGCACCTCCGCCGTGGCCTCGTCCAGCCGCTTCACCGCACCCCCGTCCTCCGCCATGGGCTCCCCCGCCCAGCACCCGGGAACCCCCGGCCGAGCCTCGGCGACACCCGACGAGGCTGCGCCCCGAGACCGGCCCCGTCAACCGCCGGGCGCACCCGTTACGGCGCGCCGCGCGCGACGGGTGGGTCGCTCAGAGGCTCAGAGGCATCAGCGGCGAGGACGAGGCAATGACAAAGGTCACGATCCGCGACCGACGGTCCAGGCGACGCCGCTTCGGGCCCCAGGCCAAGCCGCCGCAGCTTCGTCCACGGCATGGCAACAGGCCACCGAATCGGTGTTCGAGAGTGACAAAAGGAAGAAAGGCCTTTTCTTTTTTCTCTTCTTCTACGGCCCGAGCGGCTTCCGCCCCGCGCTCTTCTGGGGGCCGGCTCCGGCTCGGGCGCGGCCTTGGCCAGCTCGGCCAGGCGCTGCTCGCCGCGGCGGATGAACCAGTCGGCGACGTCCGGAAAATCGTGGGCGAGCTGGGCGATCGGCGAGAGCGGCAGCTCGTCGGGGAGGTCGGGGACGCCCGGGATGGCGGGGCACCCAGACGATGCGGTAGCCGGGCGGTGCGATGGGCTCGCCCGAGGCGGACCAGGAGAGGGCGGGAAGCTCGGCCTCGGCGGCGGGAGCGGGCTCGCTCGGGGCGACGGGCGTCTCGGCGGCGTTCGGCCGCCTCCGCCGCCTCGCGCGCGGCCTCGCGGAGCGCCGCGCGGCCGGCCTCGGCGCCGATGAAGTCGGCGAGGCGGGGGGCGGCGGCGTGGGCCGGGCCCAGCGGATGCTGGCCGTAGCCCGCCATCGAGTCCCGATGCTGCTCGGGCGGGGCCGTGCGGCTCCGGCCGCACGGCCTTGGGCTCCGTCGCCTGCTCGAAGGTCCGCCGCACCAGCTGGACCAGCCGGCAGGCCGGGCTCCGGCCGCGGTTCGCCTCGTAGACGATGAACATCAGGGCGCGACGGTCGCCCATGTCGACCAGGTGCTGGAGATCGGCCATCGCCGTCTCGATCAGCAGCCGCTCCTGCTCGTCGAAGGGCAGCTCGCGGGCGGCCCGGTAATGGGCGACGAGCCGAGAAAATTCGTGGTCGGCGATGAACGCCTGGATTTCCTCCTCCGTCGCGGCCTCGACCTCGGCGACCTCGGCCGGGGTGAGCCCGGCGGCGAGGCGTCGGGCCAGCCGGCAGCGACGGGCGCCGGGCATCGAGACGGGCGAGCGGGAGGGGTAGGGCGCAGGCATTTCTCCTTGTACTAGGAGGAAACACCCTCTGTCAACCAAAAGTTGATTTTTTTCGTTTGTCACTTGGCGCCAGAGGCCGGCCTGAGGTCAGGCGCCGGTGCCGGCTGCGAGCGCCTGCCGGGCCTCGCGCAGCGTGATCATCGGGGTGCCTCGCGTCCTCTGAGATCGCATGGACCAGGATGGCCCTGATCCCGCCGATGTCGGCGGCTTGGCTCGTACACAGGATCGCGCAGAAGGGTGCTGCCGAGGCCACGGCCCGGCAGACCGGCATCGACGAGCCGAGCCATGGCCCGAGGATCGCGGGCCGAGAGCGGGACGTGAATTGAGTGCACTGCTGCCGTAACCGCGCGAAGCGCGCCGCAACACGGTCGCTATAGCCGCGGTTTAGGGAAGATGCATGCGCTGTTCTCGACACTATTCGCGAATGGGCAACACAGTCGCTGAAAAGTGAAGACGTGGCAAAGTCTCCCGATCTGGTGTACGATTATCCGGCGATAGCTTAAGGTATAGTTGCCCGATCTGCGTCGAGCCTGGGCGCCGCCTATGCGAGTGGTCCCGCTTACGCGGCCGAAGGAAGCACCGCCCCATTCCCGGCGTCGGGACCAGTCGCCACGGCCCGTCGGCGTTCGGGTCTTCCGAACCCAGCGGCGTGCGCGCGACATTCTCCATCGTCCAGGGAGTCGAGTGGCCGCGACTGCTCGGGCGAGCGAACACAAGGCTGCCTGGAGCCGGCGACTGGGATCGCCCTGAAGTCGCGCAGGAGCTGAAGAAGCTGACGGCGCTCGGGCGTGACCTCGTCCTTCCGGAGACTCCGCCGTATCCTCGAAGAAATAGCTGGGCGCTACGTCGAGCGCCCGGGCGATCGGAAGGAGGCGGCCGGCCGCAACACGGTTCGTCCCGCTCTCGTACTTGTAGAGCTGCTGGTAGGTGACGCCGACCATCGTCGCCAGCTGCTGCATGGTCATGCCGAGCATGATGCGTCGGGTCCGGATCCGGGCCGCAACCTGGCGGTCGATCTCGCTAAGATGAAGCCGCGACACTGCGCCGGGCGGCCGATCAACGAGCAGATTCATTGTGGCCTCACTGTTCAGAAGCTAGGGCGAGAGAAAAGACACTCGATCTTAGGGCTATCCAATCTTTTTTTATTCTAAAGATTCCGTCAGTTTCTTCGAAAGATCAAATTTTATTTGATTAGAATAATCAAATTCAGTCAGTCGTATAGAATGTTTGCTGCAAAAATCGGTATGAGTACTAGTACGTTGATCGCTAGCCCGTGCTCGTGCAGCTGTCAAGCGTCTAAACGCTGGTTTTCGGATTGCGCCGATCACTGGTGGTCCACGCCAACGCTTGGTACCCTTGATCGACCTGGCGATGATGTAGTCGGAGTTGCGGTTCAGAGGGACGCGCCATGCCGCGGCGGCCGGCGGCGGCGTCGACGCGGGCGACGAGGCCGTCGTCCATCGAGACGTTGACGCGCACGGCGCCCGGCGTCTCGACTGGGACGAGAAGACGAACGGGCTCTTCGACGCCTCGCTTGGCTCGGGTAGGAGCCGGTGATCTCCGCAGGCGCGGGCCGCTCTGCTGCGCGATCGACCGCACCGCCTTGGGGCCGGAGGTCGCGTGGGCGGCGTGGGCGTCGTGTGTGATCGATGGACTCGTCTCCAGTCGTCCGAGGGAGGGTGAGCCGCGTAAGTCGCGCATCCCCTTGTCTTTGCTGCAGCGCAGCACGACGTCAGGAAGCGCGGTTAGCCGAGCGATGGGCCCGCCTGTGTTCCTGTGGAGACTGGGAAGGATGCCCGAATGCCGAGTGGCTCGATCGAGCTTCCTGCCGGGCCGGGCGTGCTGGCCGCGCCGCGGCCCGCACGGCGGCTGCTGCGATCATCGGGCGGGGCAGGGAGCGCGACGGGCGATCGACCGGCCGAGAGCCCGGGATTGCTCGCGCTCTGGCGGCGGCGCCGGGTAGCGGGGCGGCCGCTGAGCTTGGCGCTCCAGGGGGGCGGCGCTCACGGCGCCTTCACCTGGGGGTGCTCGACCGGCTGCTCGAGGTGGGCGGGCTCGAGCTCGACACGTTGAGCGGCAGCTCGGCGGGAGCGGTCAACGCGGTGGCCTTGGCCGCGGGCTGGCTCGAGGGCGGCGCCGAAGGGGCCCGGGAGCGGCTGACCCAGCTCTGGGAGGCCGTCAGCGAGCTGCTGCCGGTGCCGCTCGCGTCGGGTGCCGTGCGGGCCTTTGCCATCGGCCTCGCCACCCATCTCTTCTCGCCCACGGATCTCAACCCGCTCGGCATCGATCCGCTGCGCGACATCCTCGAGCGGCTGGTCGACTTCGATCGGCTCCGGGGGCAGCACGGTCTTCGTCTCCTCGTCGCCGCCACCTCGGTCCGCACCGGTGCTGCCAGGATCTTCGAGACGCATGAGATGACCCCCGAGGTCGTCCTCGCCTCGGCGGCGCTGCCGCAGCTGCACGAGGCGGTCCTGATCGATGGCGAGGCCTACTGGGACGGCGGCCTGTCGAGCAACCCGCCGCTCGTCGCGCTGGCCCGCCGCTCCCGCACGCGGCGCGTCCTGCTCGTGCGGCTCACCCCCTGGGAGACGGACGCGGTGCCGCGGGCGGCCCCAGATATCCGGGCCCGCCTCTCCGAGATCGGGTTCAGCCGGCCCCTGCACGAGGAGATCGCCCAGCTGGCGAGCGCCCGCCGGCTGCGCCGCGCCGGGCCAGGCTGGCTCAGCTCCGAGATCAGGCACCTCGCGCGCATGCGGTTGGCCGTCATCGACGGCGACGCGACGCTGGCGGCGCTGCCGCCGTTGACCCGGATCGAGCCCGGGCGGGAGCTGGTCCTGCGCCTGCGCGACGCGGGCCGGGACGCCGCGGACGTCTGGCTGGCCCGCCGGGCCTCAGCGGTCGGCCAGGGCCAGCTTGGCGCCGAGGAGGAGAAAGGCGGCGGCGACGGTGCGGCGTAGCCAGGTGAGGATTCGGGGGCGGGAGATGACGTGGTCGCGGACCTTGGCGGCGAGGAGGCCGTAGCCGACAAACACAAAAAAGGTCATTGCCATGAAGACGGCGCTGAGGGCGAGCATGCGGGAGAGGGGGTGGGGGTCGGCGGGGCTCACGAACTGGGGCAGGAAGGCGAGAAAGAAGACAGAGAGCTTGGGGTTGAGGAGGTTCGACGAGGATGGCCTTCAGGGTCACCTCGAGGGCGGAGCGGGTGGAGGGCTGGGGGTCGACCTCGAGGGTGCCGCGCTCGCGCAGCGTGCTCCAGGCCATGTAGAGCAGCCAGGCGACGCCCAGATACTGGAAGATGCGGAAGGCCTGGCCGCTGGCGTGGAGGAGGGCGGCGAGGCCGAGGATCGCGGCGGCCATGTGCGGGACGATGCCGAGCGTGCAGCCCGAAGGCGGCGACGACGCTGGCGCGGAAGCCGCGCGAGAGGCCGGCCGCGAGCGTGTAGAGGACGCCGGTGCCGGGGGCGACGACGATGACGAGCGAGGTGACGAGGAAGTCGAGGCTCACGATTTTTTACTCGTTGCGCGGTCGGTGGGCTCGTGGGTGCGAGGATGTCCCGCGGGGCGGCGCAGGCAAGTGGCCCTGGCGTCGGGTCACCGGGCGGGGCTTCTCCCGGAAAGGACAGGCTGCCGAGGAACCGAGGAAAAATGCTGAGGCTCTATGACTATCTGCCGTCGGGCAACGGGTACAAGGTGCGGCTGATGCTGCATCGGCTGGGGCTGCCGTTCGAGCTGGTGGAGCTGGACATCATGAAGGGGGAGACGCGCACGGCCGGAGTTCCTCGCGAAGAATCCGAACGGGCGGGTGCCGGCGCTGGAGCTCGAGGACGGGACGGTGCTGGCCGAGTCGAACGCGATTTTGTTCTATCTCGCGGAGGGCACGCCGTGGCTGCCGGACAGCCGGCTCGGGCGGGCGCAGGCGCTGCAGTGGATGTTCTTCGAGCAGTACAGCCACGAGCCCTTCATCGCGGTGGCGCGCTACATCCGCCACCTGCTGCCGCCCGGCCACCCGCGCGAGGCCGAGCTGCCGCGGCTGATGGAGCGGGGCAACGCGGCGCTGGCGGTGATGGAGCGGCATCTCGAAGAGCGGACGTTCTTCGTGGGCGAGCGCTGCACGATCGCCGACATCGCCCTCTACGGCTATACCCACGTCGCCGACGAGGGCGGCTTTTTTCTCGGGTCCTTCCCGGCGGTGGAGGCCTGGCTGCAGCGGGTGGCGGCGGAGCCGGGGCATGTGCCGATAGGGCGGCGCTGAGCGTCGGGCCGGTCAGCCGCCGCCTTTTTCGGCCATGGCGGTGGCGCGACGCTGCAGCTCGTCCGGGGCGATGTCCTCGACGTGGGTCGAGACGTGCCAGACGTGGCCGAAGGGGTCCTCGATGCTGCCCATACGATCGCCGTAGAACTTGTCCTCGATGGGGCGCTGCAGCTTTGCACCGGCCCCCACGGCCCTGGCGACGACGGCGTCGACGTCCGGGATGCAGAGCATCAGGCTCACCGGCGAGCCGCCGATCGCGCGCGGGCCGCGGGCGCCCATCTCGGGATGCTCGTCGGCCAGCATGACGACCGAGTTGGCGATCCTGATCTCCGGCATGGCCGATCTTGCCGCCCGGCCCGTCGAGGCGCATGGCGACGGTGGCACCGAAGGCCTTCTCGTAGAAGGCGATGGCTTTGGCGGCGCCGTCGACGATGAGGTAGGGCGTGACGCGTGGTAGCCGTCGGGGACGGGTTTCACGGTCAGAGGTCCTCCCTGGAGGTGAGGGCTGCCGTCCATGATGCCATCGACGGCGGCGGGATCCCGGCCTTCGCCGCCCCCCTCAGCCCGTGACGGGGACGCGGCCCTCGATGGGGTAGGCGGGGTCGTTGTAGCCGGGGGTGGAGGGGTGGCCGGTGGGGACGAGGCTGTCGACGAGGGCCTCGTCCTCGGCGGTGAAGCGATAGGCGAGGGCGCCCAGATAGTCCCGCATCTGCTCCTCCGTGCGCGGGCCGGTGATGGGGGCGGTGACGAGGCGGTTGTTGAGGAGCCAGGAGAGGGCGAACTGGACGGGCGAGATGCCGGCGGCGGCGGCGTGGTCCTTCAGCGTGCGGGCGATGACGAGGCTTTCGGGGCGCCATTCGGTCTGCATCATGCGGCGGTCCTGGCGGGCGGCGCGGGTGCCCTCGGCCGGGGCCGCGTCGGGGTCGTACTTGCCGGTGAGGACGCCCCGGGCGAGCGGGCTGTAGGGGGCGACGCCCAGGCCGAGATGAGAGCAGGCCGGCAGCAGCTCGACCTCGGGCTGGCGGTTCATGATGTTGTAGTAGGGCTGGAGCACGGCGGGCCGGCCGGCGCCGGCCTCGCCCATCAGCCGGGAAAACTCGGCGATGCGCCAGGCGCGGAAATTGGAGAGGCCGACGTAGCGGATCTTGCCGGCGCGCAGCAGGTCGGCCAGGGCGCCGACCGTCTCCTCGAGGGGCGTGCCGTGGTCCTCCTTGTGGAGGTAGTAGACGTCGATATGGTCGGTGCCGAGGCGGCGGAGGCTGTCGTCGCAGGCGCGCATCAGCCAGGAGCGGGACAGGCCGCGGTCGTTCGGGCCCGGGCCCATCGGGTTGCAGGCCTTGGTGGCCAGCACCCACCCGTGCCGATCGGCCTTGATGGCGCGGCCGACGACCTCCTCCGAGCGGCCCTCGTTGTAGACGTCGGCGGTGTCGATGAAATTGAGGCCCGCCTCGCGGCTCATGGCGACGATGCGGCCGGAGGTGGGCTCGTCGGTCTGGCCGCCGAACATCATCGTGCCGAGGCAGAGCGGCGAGACCTTGAGGCCGGACCGGCCGAGATTGCGATAGTCCATTTTTCGTCTCCGGGAAGGGGCGGCCTGGGCCGCCCGAGTTACAAAAGATCGTCGGGGTGGACGAAGGGGCCCTGCCGCGGCGGGGGTGGGGTGGAGCGCTCCTCCTCGAGGGCGGCCGCCTGCTCGAGCATGACCGCCTGGGCGAGAAGCGGCACCGCGGCCTCGAGGCGGACGGCGTCGTCGAGCAGCCAGCGGGCGCGCGCACCCGGCGTCGCGGCATCGAGACCGAGGGCCCCGACGGCTTCGGCCACGGCGAGCGGCGACGGAAAGGCCTCGAGCAGCTGACGGGCCTCCCCCGCCGCCGCGGCGGCCGCGGTCCTCAGCGCCTCCTGGATCATCAGGACATAGTGGGCGGCACCGGCCTCGCCCAGGGAGAGGGCTCGGCCGGGGGCGGCGAGCCGCCCGAGGACGGGCAGCGCCAGCTCGACCCCGCGCCGGTCGCCGGACGCCAGCAGACGGCGGCCGCCGGACGTCGCGACCTCGGCCACGTCGACGTAGAAGAGCGAGCGGTGGCGCATGCGGCGGAAGCGGCGGAGGGTGTCGCCCCAGTAGCTGCCGCTCGCGTCGATGACGACGTCGCCCGGCTCGAGATGGAGATAGGCCTCGTCGATCACCGTGTCGACGACGGCGCCGAGCGGCAGGTCGAGGAGGACGATGCGCGGGTCCTCGAGCGCCTCGCGAAGGCGGCCATAGTCGGCGGCGAGCTCGACGCCGGGCGGCGGGGCGGCACTGGCCGGCCCCAGCGGGTGGAGCAGCGGCCGGAGGCCCGCCGCCGCCGCCCGCGCCGCGAGCCCCGCTTCGGTGCCGATCACGGCGAGCCGCATCATGCTCTCCCAGGAAGGCCCTGTCGGGGGCCGACCTTAGAGGCCGTGGCCGTCAAACAGAAGGGGCCGGTCGCCCGGCCCCAACCGCGAACGGAAAAGAAGCCCTCGAAGCTAGCCCTGGGTGTCCTTGCCCTTGGCCGGCGGCTTGACCTGGTCGCTCGACGTCTGGTCGGAGGCCTTCGCGGCGAGGACCTGGTCCTTGCTGGCGGTGGTGTAGCTGCAGGCGGCGGCCATGCCGGCCGACCCCATCAGCAGTCCCAGAGCCAGAGCGAATGCAAGATAGCGCATGCCGACTCTCCTTCCGTGGCCACGGCCATGGATCATCGTCCATCGGAGGGAAAAAGCAAGGCGCCAGCGGCCTCCCGCCCTTTCGCCGCGCGTGCCCCGGCGTCATGATGGCGGCTCGTGCCCGAAACGACCCCAGGGAGCCGCATCATGAATCTCTTCGACCTCACCGGCCGCGTCGCCATCGTCACCGGCGGCAATGGCGGCATCGGCCTCGGGATGGCCAAGGGCCTGGCCGGGGCGGGGGCCAAGGTCCTGGTGGTCGGCAGGAACGCCGAGAAGAACGAAGCGGCCGTGACGGAGCTGAGGCGGCTCGGCGCCGAGATCCGCAGCCACGAGGCCGACCTCACCAAGGAGGCCGACTGCCGGGCCATGGTCCAGGCCGCGGTCGACGGCTTCGGCAAGGTCGACATCCTCGTCAACAATGCCGGGACCAATGTGCGGAAGCGGCCGGAGGAGTACTCGCTCACGGAGTGGCACCACGTCATCGACACCAACCTCACCTCCGCCTTCGTCGCCAGCCAGGCCGTCCATCCGGTCATGAAGAGCGCCGGCGGCGGCAAGATCATCAACATCGGCTCGATGATGTCGATCTTCGGCGCCTCCTTCACCGCCCCCTACGCCGCGACCAAGGGCGGCATCGTGCAGATGACCAAGGCCATGGCCTGCGCCTGGGCACGCGAGAACATCCAGGTCAACTCGATCCTGCCCGGCTGGATCGACACGGCGCTGACCCGCCGCGCGCGGCAGGACATCCAGGGCCTGCACGACGGCGTCGAGAAGCGCACGCCGGCCGGCCGCTGGGGCGTGCCCGACGATTTCGCGGGCATCGCCGTGTTCCTGGCGGCCCCGGCCTCGGACTTCCTGACCGGGACCGCGATCCCGGTCGACGGCGGCTATTCGGTGCAGGGTGCTGTGTAGCGGGGGGCAGTCCGGGCCCGGCAAGGGTTGAGGTCTCCATGCTGTCCGGGTTACGGTTCTGTCACCTTCCGCGGGAGGGTGGTGAGGAAACAGCCAGAAAGCATGGAGGAGCAGCGCGGCCATGCGCCCCGTCGTCAGGAAATGGCTCGAGCGCGCGCGACTGCTCCTCCTTGCGGCGAGCACCGGCCATGCGGCGCAGGCGGCCGTGCCGGGCAACGGGGCCGTCCGGATCACCGAGGCGCAGGTCTGGCAGGCCGCGCGCGAGATCGGCACGGCCGAGGCCTATCAGCGCTATCTCCAGCTCTTCCCGGTCGGCGCCTATGCCGAGGACGCCTTCCGCTGCATCGTCGAGCGGTCGGTGGGCCTCGACAGCTGCGCCATCGAGCCCTCGGGCGGGGCGCGCGGCCTGGGGGCGGCCGCGGTGGCCGGCACGCTGCTGGCCCTCTACTGAGCGATGGCCCGGCCTGACGCGGTGAGCCGACGAGGGGGTGCCCGGCTGGCGGCCGCCCTGCTCGCCCTGGCCCTGCTCGCCGGTTGCGGCGGCAATCGCCTCCGCGTCACCGGGGTCGGCGGCGCGAGGCTCGACTATCGACCGCCCGAGGCGAAATCGGCCGGCCCGGCCAGCGTCGACCTGCCGGAGACGCCGGCGGAGGCCCTGGCCGCGGCCGCCGCCGCGATGCGGGCGCACGGCCTCCAGATCACGATAGACGACGAGCGGGCGCTCCTCCTCGTCGGCCAGCTTTCGGGCGAGCCCGAGCCCTATGTCGATTGCGGCTCGGTCGAGATCGTGCCGGGGCCCAAGGCGTCGGAGCCGCCGACCTCGTTCCCCGCGGCCGCGGCCCGGGCCCAGGTGCCCCGCACGGTGGGCAGCCAGCGCACCGAGGTCGTGCGCCAGATGCGGCTGGCCGCCCGCCTCGTCGTCAGCGCGGTGGCCTCCGGCGACGGCACGCAACTCACCAGCCGCGCCTACTATGTCGTCACCCGGAGCTTCTCCCTGCCGGGCGACCTCGCCTCCGCCGATGTCGGCCCGCGCGTCGAGGCGATGAGCTTCACCTCGGATCGGCCCGGCAGCTTCCCCTCGGGCACGACCTGCATCGCCACCGGCCGCCTCGAGCGGCTGGTGATCCCGATCTCGACGCCCCAGCCGCTCACGCTGCTGCCTCCCGCCTCCTGAAAGAGGCTCAGCGCAGGCGGTCGGCGCGGGCCAGGTGCGCCAGCTCGCCGACGAAGCGGGCGGCGGCGAGGGCGCCGTTGGCCGGGTCGAGGCCCGCCATGCGCCGGCGCATCCCGGCACGGACCGCCGGGTCGAGAAGCTCCTCCAGCCGGGCCTCGAGCCGGTAGACGTCGTCGGCGGGATGGGCGATGGCGAGGCCGCGCCGCTCGGCATGCTCGGCCCGCGCCCGCTGATCGTCCATGATCGGGTTCTCGTTCGGCACCAGGAGGGTGGGCACCGCCGCGTGCAGCAGCTCGTGGAACGCATTGTAGCCGACCGCGCTGACCACGAAGTCGAACGCCCGGTAGTGGCGGCTGGCCGGAAAGAGCTCGACCCGGCGCACACCCGGAGGCAGCTCGAGCGGCTCGTCGCCGATCGGCGAGCCCAGGACCAGGACCTCGACCCCCGGCCGCCCGGCCAGGAGATCGAGCACGCGGCCGCGGACGCCGTCATAGGTGAAATTGTTGCCGCTGCCGAGCTGGACGAGGACGGCGGTGGCCTCGGCCCCGAGCCCCAGCTCCCGGCGCGCCGCCTCCCGGGACAGAAGCTCGGACTCGTCGAGCAGGCGGAGCGGCGCCACCCGGTGGACGGTGTCCTGCAGCGCCACGGTCGGCCCCCGGTCGAGCGCCTCGGCCTCGTCGCCGGGCTCGATGACGGCGTCGAAATGGTCCTGGCGGGCGAGCGCTGTGGCGTCGGCGCCGGCCCGCCAGAGTGCCCGGCGGACCCAGACGGACAGCGTCTCCGGTCGCTGGGCCAGGGCGTTCAGGAGGCCCTGGTAGGGCATGTTGCCGTCGAAGACGAGGACCGCCGGGGCGTGGAAGCGCAGCATCTCGCCCAGCTCGTGGGCCAGCGCCCTGTTCCAGGCGCCGGTCTCGACCCCGAGATGGGTGCGGAAGGGCAGGTACTCGGTCAGGATGCCCATCGCCTCGGCCAATCGGGCACCCTGCGAGAGCGTGACGATGACGGGCTCGAGCCCCGGGCCCAGGCGCCGGGCGATGGCCAGGGCCCGGCTGAGATGGCCGAGGCCGATGCCGTTCGAGGTGAAGAAGAGCACGCGCCGGGCCGGGCGGGCGGTCCGGGGCGCCGACGGCCGGGGCGGCCCGATGAGGGCCTTCAGGCGGGCGGCGTGGCGCTCGGGCGAGAAGCGGTCGCCGACGAGCTGGACGGCGCGGCGGCGGAGACGGGCGCAGGCCGCCGGATCGGCGTGGAGGAGGCGGACCGTGGCGGCCGCCGCGGCCGGCGGGGCATAGATCGCGGCGTCCTCGAAGAGGTCGGCGAAGGGCGGCGGCAGGACGGCGACGCGGCCGGCGGCCAGGGCCTCGAGGACGGCCCGGCCGAACGCCTCGACGAAGAGGCGATGGTGGTAATAGACGAAGAAGTCGAGGGTGCCGAGGAAGTCCCGGGCGGGCATGGCGTTGAACGGGACGACCCGCCAGTTGGCGGGGAGGCCGCCCAGAAGCTCGACCAGGCCCGGGGGGAGACCCAGGATCCGGACGAGAAGATCGTCCGCGGCCGGGTAGATCTCGAGGATCTCCTCGCGTGTCTCCGGCCATTTGAGGAGGTCGGGGCGGCTGTGGCGGCCGATCACCGGCAGAGGGCCGGCGGGGCCGCTTCCGGGCAGCGCCCAGGCCGCCGGGTCGAGGATGCTGTGCCAGTCCTGCCCGAGCAGCGGCGGCGGGTCGGGCAGTGCCGCGAGCTGCTCCCGGACCCTGGGGCCGACCGGGGCCCAGACGGGCGGGCTGCCGAGCAGCGCCTCGGCGTTGCGGTGCGCCTGGGCCCAGTCGTAGACGGCGGCGCCCTCGCCGTCGAAAGGCGGGTGGTGGACGATCATCAGATGGCGCTCGGCCTCGAGGCGAAGGCGGCAGAGGGGCAGCCAGGTGAGGATCTGCGGGTGGTGCACGAGGAGGAGGGGTGCCGACAGCGGCGCCGCAGGATCGACGAGGTCGCAGTGGCCGGCGTCGAGGGCGGCCCGGATGGCCGGGTGGAAGGGATGCGGGCGCTTGAGCACGGGGCCCTTGAGGCCGACCAGCGCGGTGCGGTAGCCGGCGCGCGCCTGGGCCTCGAGCTCGCTGGCGAGCGCGGTCGAGGTGCCGCCCGGAAAGCGCGGATCGGCCAGGATGACGATGTCGTAGCGCTCGGTCATGCTCGGAGTACGCTGCCCAGGCCCCTCTACTACCCCAAGCGGCCTCGCCAAGGGTAAAGGAGGCCGGTAACAGGCCGACGGCCCCTGGTCGAGCGGCAGGGCTGCGGAGAGGGCGATGGCAGCGGCGCGAAGCCCGGAGGACGGGACCCTGTCCGTCCCGGGCGGAAAGCGATCGACGGAGACGGCGGAGGCCGCAGGCGGGCCGTGGCGTGCCCGACCGAGGCTCGACGCCGCCCTGGGCCGGCTGCTCGGGCGCTGGTCCGGGCGCGCCCCGGGGGGAGAGACGGGCAGGGCGGCGCCGGCCGCCTCCGCCCCGGCGCCGATCCTCATGGGCTCGCCGCTGGCCGAGCGGCGGCCGATCCTCACGGTGCTCTGGGGGCTGGCGCCCGACATCCGCCTCGCCGTGGTCGACCGCATCATGGCGTCGTCGCCGGCCGACCTGCTGCCGGTCTTCGTGCTCGACACGACCGACTTCGAGCCGCTCCGCCACCGCCGGGCGCTGTTCGAGCACCTGCCGCCCGCGGCCGATCGCAGGGCGCGCTGGCCCGGCCCCGACTGGGACCTCTACACCGCCCGCCGTTTTGTTCTTCTGTGCTGGAAGTGGCAGCCGCTCCGGGTGGTGGCCTTCGGCGCTGCCGCCCACGCCCAGCTCGCGGCCTGGCGCGGCTCGCCGCTGCTGCCCACGGAGGTGCAGGACCTCCTGGCCGCCGAGCCCGACGCGGCTGCCGGCGACGACGCCGGCAGCTAGCGCTCAGGCGCGCTTCAGCAGGCTCACGACGTAGAACGTGACTGCGTTGCCGAGGTCCAGGGCAAGGGCATACCCGAGGACGCCGTGTCGTGGGTGTGGTAAGAATTGAATTTGGAGTTGGGAAGGAGGGCTTGTCCATGGCCGGCCGCATCGAGTTAGTGTTGGGCGACATGTTCAATGGCCCGAGCGATCTCATCGTCTTGCCCTGCTCAACCGCGGGGACAATGACGCGGAGCGTGAGGTCGCGGCTGGAAGCGTTGCAGCTACCGAATCCAGGATCGCGCATGGAACTCGGCCAGGTGATCTTCATTCCCTTGGGCGGCAACGAGCAGCTTTCGCGTACGGCTGCCTACGCAGCATCGGTGGAGGGCTACACCAGCAGCGTCCAGGCGATCTCGACAATAGCGACCACGGTCGCCGACTTCGCCCGCCGCAATGTTTGGGTCAAGCTCATCAACGCGCCGCTCCTCGGATCAGGTGCAGGTGGGCTCGCACCCGAGGCCACGGCGAAGGCGATGCAGGGAGGATTTTTGTCGAACGCACCGGATCATGTCACCCTTCGGATCCACGTGCTCGAGGAAAAGTTGTATCGTACGTTGATGGGTCTATTCAAAGGCGAGGAGGCGCACTTCGCCAAGAGCAAGGAGGAGGCTTCCGAGCTCGCCTGCCGCACCATCCGCGTGCTCGTCAGCTACGTGCATGGCGAGTCGTGGCATACTGAGTGGGTACGTCAGCTCGCCACCAAGCTCCGAGACAACGGCATCGATGCCCGGCTCGACCAGTGGGACCTGTCGCCCGGCATGGATTTACCGCAGTGGATGTGCAACGAACTGGACCTCGCCGATCGCGTCCTTCTGGTCTGCGACGAGGCCTACGCGCGCAAGGCCGACGGTCGTCACGGCGGCGTCGGTTGGGAGAGTCGCTTGGTGCAGGGCGATCTTCTCCATTGTCAGCAGAGCAATCCTGACAAGTACGTGCCCATTGTTCGTAGCGAGCGCGTCGAAGACGGAACGCCGCACTTCCTCAGGGGCGCCTACTGTATCCACTGGCCCGGCAACGACTGGACGCGATGCGGTGACAGGCTCGATGCTATAGTCAAGACGATCTATCGCGTCAGCCAGCGGCCACCGCTCGGACGGCCGCCGGCCTATACGCTGGCCGCTTGAATCAGGCGCGCTTCAGCAGGCTCACGACGTAGAGCAGGATGACGGCGCCGATGACGGCGGTGATCAGGCTGCCGATCAGGCCGTAGGCCGTGAAGCCGAGCAGCCCGAGCACGAAGCCGCCGATCAGCGAGCCGATGATGCCGATGACGATGTTGCCGAGGAGGCCGAAGCCGCCGCCGCGCATGATGTTGCCGGCGAGCCAGCCGGCGACGGCCCCGATGATGAGAAAGAGGATCAAGCCGAGCATTGTTGCGCTTCTCCCTCGCACATTGCGCTGCAGCGTGCCCGTCCGGGCGACCCTGGCGGATGGACGGCGACGGGATCGAGCCTAGCGCCTCGGACGACACATTGCATGGCTTAGCTGGGCATGGCCTCAGCCGGGGTCGCTTCGCGTCCGCGAGCGACCCCGGCCAGGAGACGCGGCGCTCGGCCGCGATCGTCCCGTGCGGCGGAGACGGCGGGGTCAGGCCGCCTTCTCGGCCTGACGCTGCACCGCCGAGGCGCCCCGAGCCATCGTCGACTGGCCGATCTCGAGCCAGCGCCGGGTGATCTCTGCCCCCAGCATCATGCTGTCGCGCAGGAAATCGGCCTGGACCCGGGCGACGCTCTGCCAGTCCACGGCCTTCATGACCTGGTCCCAGTCCACGGTGGCGTAGAGGGCCGTCATCGTCCGCAGGTTGTGCTCGGTCTGCTCCTTCAGCAGATCGGTCATCAGGCGCCCGAGCTCGCCCGAGCCTCCGACCGCGCTCTCGGCCAGGCTGCGCTGCAGCTCGGCCGCCCCTTCGGTGGCGCTGCGGACGCTCTCGGCGCCGCGCGTGGTCAGGCTCTTGATGTTGCCGGTCGTCTCGCGAGCCACCTCTGTCGCCCGGTCGGCGGCCGCCTTCATGGTCCCGGTAGTCGTCTCGGCGTCGGTCTTGTGGGTCTGCGCCATGGGTCCTCATCGAAGCTGTTGGAGGGATGCAGGCGTCGGCCTGCTGCAGTGCAACACAAGAGGGCGGCGCCTCGTTCCCTCCGACATGCCGTCGGCGACGACCGGCCGTCAGACCGGGCTCGGCTTCTGGGCCGAACCCGCCTCTCCGGGCGGTCGCTTTTCGGGACCGAGGCTTTCCTCCCGCGAAGCCGCCCATGTCAGCAAGGCGTCGAGAGCCGGGCAAAGGGCCTGGCCCCAGTCGGTCAGACAATACTCGACCTTGGGTGGCACCTGCGGGTGGACGGTCCGGCGGACGATTCCGTCCTTCTCCATCTGGCGGAGCTGCTGGATCAGCATCTTTTGCGAGATCGCCGGGATCGCGCGCTCCAGATCCGAGAACCGCAGCACCTTGCCGCCGAACAGGCGAAAGAGGATCACCAGCTTCCAACGCCCCTCCAGAAACCGGAGCGCCTGCTCCACCCGGGCGGCGGCCGAGCCGGGGGTCAGGCGGCCATCCTTACCTTCAGGTGTGTACCCGACCTTTTCGTGCGTTCTTGTCATCGGGTAAGCCTATCTCCACTCTTCGCCCGACGCAATCAAGGCCGACAGGCGGCAGCCCGCCGCTCGCCCGGTCGCCAGGAGGAGCCGACATGTCGACGAGATTGCCCGAACCCCTCGCCGCCTACTTCAACGCAAAAAATCGTCACGACATCGACGCCATGCTCGCACCCTTTGCCGAGGACGCGACGGTCAAGGACGAAGGCCAGGAGCGGCAGGGCCGCGACGCCATCCGGGAGTGGATGGAGGAGACGACCAGAAAGTACGGCGTCACGGTCGAGGTCGGCGACGTCGCCGAGGCGGGCGGCAAGACCGTCGTTATCGGCCTGGTCTCGGGCAACTTTCCCGGAAGCCCGGCGCGGCTCCGCTATGCCTTCACGCTCGAGCACGGGACGATTCGTCACCTCGAGATTCGCTGACGAGCGCCCTGGCCGGGGTTTTCCCCCGAGGGCGCCCGGCCGCGGCGGACGCGGAACCCGGCGGGCGGCTCAGTAGAGGTTGGAGCGGATGCTCTCCTGCACCAGGACCTCGGCCTCGTCCTCCGACATGCTGGCGGTCTGGTCGGCCATGATCCGGCCGAGCGAGGGGAAGGTCGAGCGCGGGACCTGGGTCGAGGGATCCCAGAGCTTGCCGCGGATCAGCGCCTTGCTGCAATGAAAGAAGGCCTCGCGCACGTCGATGAGGAGGGCCGCACGGGGCTCCTTGCCGTGCGCGGCCAGGGGGGCGAGGAGGGCCGGATCGGTCACGAGGCGGGCGGTGCCGTTGACCCGCAGCGTCTCGTTGACGCCCGGCACGAAGAACAAGAGGCCGACACCGGGCGAGGCGAGGACGTTGCCGTAGCTGTCGACCCGGTTGTTGCCGGGGCGGTCGGGCAGCAGGAGCGTTCTGTCGTCCTGGATCGCGACGAAGCCCGGCGCGTCGCCGCGCGGCGAGGCGTCGACGCCGCCCCGGCCGTCGCTGGTGGCCAGCACCAGGAAGGGCGAGAGGGCGATGAAGCTCCGGCAATAGGCGTCGAGCCGCGCCAGCACCTTGCGCTCCGCCAGGGGATGCACGGTGCCGTAGTGGGCCCGCAGATCCTCGGCGTCGGTGATGGTGTCGCCCGTGATCTCCATGTCTCTTCCTCGGCTGGCCCGGCTGGCCCGGCGTCTCGTCCGGCGGTGGCTCCCGAGGCTCTTGCTGCACCGCCTGGGGTGGCACCGTCAACGGAGCTTCGCTTCGAGCGTGCGGCGTCAGCCCGATCCGAGGCGTGTCGGCCAGCCGACGCGGACCAGCGTGCCGTCGGGATCGGAGAGGGCGAGCTCGTGCATGCCCCAGGGCTTGTCCTCCGGCCCGGTGCCTCCCAGCACCTCGGCTCCGAAGGCGGCCGCCACCGCATCCACCTCCTCGGTGTAGAGATAGAGGCCGAAGGGGTTGCGGCCCGGGACGAGCCAACCTTCCACCGCCTCCGTCAAATGGAGGACTCCGCCCTTGCCGTTTGCCAGGATGCGATAGGTGTCGGGCAGGCTCGGAGCCGGCCTCTCGCCATCGGGGCGCCTGAATCCGAGGCGGTTGTAGAACCGCTCGGAGGCGTCCAGGTCGCTGCAGGGCAGGATGGCCGTCAGGGCGCCGGACGGGGTGGGGACGGTCATTCTGCCTCCTCCTCCGGGCCAGGGTCAGCCGTCCGCCGCCCGGACCAGCTCGAGGACCACCTGGCCGTAGCGCTCGATCTTGCTCCGGCCCATGCCAGGGATGTGCTCCAGCGCGGCCAGGGTGCCGGGCCGGCGCTCGGCGATGGCCATGAGCGTCGCGTCGTGGAAGATGACGTAGGGCGGCACGCCCTGGGCGCGGGCCAGCTCCAGGCGGCGGGCCCGCAGGGCCTGAAAGAGCGCATCGGCCGCGGGGCCGAGGGCCTGCGGCTCGGGTCGGGCGCCGCGCCGGGCGGCGGCCCCCCGGGCCGGCCTGGGGTCCCGGCGCAGCTCGATCCGGCGCTCGCCGCGCAGGACGGCGCGGCAGCCGGCACCGAGATGCAGGCCGCCATGGCCCTCGACATCGACGAGCAGAAGGTCCTGGGCCGCGAGCTGGCGCAGCACGGAGCGCCAGGCCGGGGCATCGAGGTCGCGGCCGATGCCGAAGACCGAGAGCCGGTCGTGGCCGAGGGCACCCACGCGCTCGCTCGTCTCGCCGCGCAGCACCTCGACCAGGTGGGCGGCGCCGAAGCGCTGGCCGGTGCGATAGACGGCGGAGAGCGCCTTCTGGGCGAGCTCCGTGCCGTCGAAGGCGGCGACGGGCTCCAGGCAGGTGTCGCAATTGCCGCAGGGCCGCTCCAGGGTCTCGCCGAAATAGCCGAGCAGGACCTGGCGGCGGCACCGCGTGGTCTCGCAGTAGCCGAGCATCCGGTCGAGCTTCTGGCGGTCGACCTGGTGCCTCTGGCCGTCGCCCGCCGAGCGGCCGGCCAGCGCCCGGAGCTTGGCGATGTCCTCCATCCCGTAGACGAGCCAGGCATCGGAGGGCAGGCCGTCGCGGCCGGCCCGGCCGGTCTCCTGGTAGTAGGATTCGAGGCTCTTGGGCAGGTCGAGATGCGCGACGAAGCGGACATTGGGCTTGTCGATGCCCATGCCGAAGGCGATGGTCGCGACCATCACCACGCCCTCCTCGCGAAGGAAGCGCTCCTGGTTCCTGGAGCGGTCCTCGGCCGTCATGCCGGCATGGTAGGGCAGGGCGGCGATGCCCTGCTGGGCCAGCCAGCCCGCCGTCGCGTCGACGCGGGCCCGGGACAGGCAATAGACGATGCCGGCGTCGCCCGCATGCTCGGTCGTCACGAAGCGCAACAGCTGGCGGCGCGGATTGTCCTTGAGCGCGATCCGATAGCGGATGTTGGGACGGTCGAAGCCGGTGACGAACACCCGGCCCTGGCCCAGCTCCAGGCGCTCGACGATGTCCTTGCGGGTCGGGGCGTCGGCGGTGGCGGTCAGCGCCAGGCGCGGGACGTCGGGAAACTCCCGGTGCAGCCGTGCCACCTCGAGATAGTCGGGCCGGAAGTCGTGGCCCCATTGCGAGACGCAGTGCGCCTCGTCGATCGCGAACAGCGTGAGGCGGCAGCGGCGGAGCAGGTCGAGGAAGCCCGGGGCGAGGAGCCGCTCGGGCGCCACATAGACGAGGTCGAGCTCGCCCGAGGCCATGGCCCGCTCGACCCGGCGCTGGGCGTCGAAGGGCAGGGCCGAGTTGAGGGCGGCCGCCCGCACGCCCTGCTGCTCGAGCGCCGCCACCTGGTCCTGCATCAGGGCGATGAGCGGCGAGACGACGACGGCGAGGCCGTCCTGGCAAAGGGCCGGGACCTGGTAGCAGAGCGATTTGCCGCCGCCGGTCGGCATCAGGACCAGGGCGTCGCCGCCGGCCAGGACGTGCTCGATGATCGCCTGCTGGTGGCCGCGGAAGGCCGTGTAGCCGAAGACGCGCTCCAGCACCTCGAGCGGGTCGCGCCGGCGGACGGCCGCTCGCCGCAGCGGCAGGCTCACGGCCGCAGCTCGTCCGCCCTGGCGCTGGTGAGATCGACCCGGCAGGCGAGGCCGATGTCGCCCTCCCCGGTGCCGCCGGCGACGAGCGCCGCGCGCCGATGGCATTCCTCGTCGCGATAGGCGAGCCAGGCGCGCTGGCTGGCCTCGAGCGCTGCCGCCGTGTGGGTCCGGCCGGTGACGCGGTCGAGGTCGGCCGCATCCTTGCGCGCCGCCGCCAGCCGGTCGGCGAGGTCGCGCTCCGCTGCCGCCAGCGCGGTCTCCAGGCAGGGGGCCACGTCGAGCCGGATCGCCGACCGGCTGTAGCAGACGGCGAGCGAGGAGGGCGGCCCGGTCGGCACGAGATGGGCGAAGAGGGCGCTGTCGCCGGGGCCCACGAGGCAGACGAGGCGGACCTGGGTGGCGGGCTCGCTCGGCCGCTGGATCTCGCCCGGCGCCGAGAGCACGGCGGCGATCGGCTGGTCGCCGATCGACCCCTCGGCCGGCTCGAGGAGCACCTTCTCCTCGTCGAGCTTCAGCGCCACCGCGGGCTTGCCGCCCTGGCGGAGCTCGGGCGCCACCGCCGCGCGGCAGCTCTCGAGCGCCGGCGGCTGGTCGGCGTGGGCGAGGCCGGGGAGCCGGAGGGCCAGCGCCGCGACCAGGACCACGGCCGCACCGATCCGGCCGCTCGCTCCGTGGCATTCGTGGCGCATGCCCGCCCTGCTCCGCTGCCCTGGGGCGCGCCGTCGTGGCGGCCCCGGCCGTCGACGGCCCGGGCCGGGTTTAGCCGATCTCGGGTGCCCGGGTCGACAGCGGCGATGCGATGGAAGGCCCTGCCTCCGGCGCCGGCGCCGCCCGGCCGACCAGGCCCGGGCAGGGTGCGCCGATGCGCGGGCTTGCGCCTTTGCCTCTCGGCGCGGCATGACGGGTCCGGGCGCCACGAGGGGAGGCGCTCAACGGGGGCAGCCTCGGGTGGGAGGGACAGGATGACGACGAGCGTGCCGATGGACGCAGGGGGTCGGCGGGGCCCGGCCGATGGCCACGAGGCGGCGGCCGGGACGGAGACGCGCCGCGACTTTTTGCAGCTCCTGACGGTCGCCACCGTCGCGGTCGGTGGTGCCACCCTGGTCTGGCCGCTCATCAACCAGATGCAGCCCTCGGCCGACGTGATCGCCCAGGGCGCCCCCTTCGACGTCGACGTCTCGAAGATCGCGGACGGCCAGCAGATCGTCATCAGCTGGCGCAGCAAGCCCATGTTCATCCTCAAGCGCACCAAGGCGATGCTGGACGAGCTGCAAAGCAAGAGCCTGCTGGCCCGCCTGCGCGATCCCAACGGCACCAGCCGCCAGCAGCCGACCTACGCCGACAACTGGCACCGCTCGCTCGAGCCGGCCTACGCCGTCCTGGTCGGCATCTGCACCCATCTCGGCTGCATCCCCGAGCTGAAGCCCGACGCCGGAACGATCTCCACGGACTGGCCGGGCGGCTATTTCTGCCCCTGCCACGGCTCGAAATACGACTTCGCCGGGCGCGTGTTCTCGGGCGTCCCGGCGCCCTACAATCTACCCGTCCCCCCTTACCGGTTCGTCGACGAGCACACGATCCGCCTCGGCGAGAACCCGCCCGGCTCGACCTGGAGCCTGGGCGAGGTCGACCAGCTCTAGGGCGGTCCTCGGCCCCCGGCCGGGGGCCCCGAGGACGCGCATGGCTGTTTCTTTACCAGGGGTCTGCTAGAAGAGGCCCATGAAGGTCGTCGGGCTCTTCGCCGGAATCGGTGGGTTCGAGGTCGGGCTGGCGAAGGCCGGGCACGAGACGATCATGACCTGCGAGGTCTGGGAGCCGGCGGCCGCCGTGCTGCGGGCCCGATTGCCGGGCGTGCCGAACCACCCGGACATCCGCGACCTCGCGGCCCTCCCCGGCGACACCGAGCTCTTGTGCGGCGGATTTCCGTGCCAGGATCTGAGCCAGGCCGGCAAGACCGTCGGCATCGGCGGCGCACGGTCCGGCCTCGTCGATCAGATTTTTCGGATACTCGACAGCAATCCCGTGCCTTGGGTCGTGCTGGAGAACGTCTCCTTCATGCTCCACCTCGATGGCGGCCGCGCGATGGAGCGGCTGGTCCGCGAGTTCGAGGACCGCCGCTATCGGTGGGCCTATCGGGTGGTCAATTCGCTGGGCTTCGTGCCGCAGCGTCGGGAGCGCGTCTTCTTCGTCGCCAGCACCGTGGGCGATCCGGCGGACGTGCTCCTCGGCGACGAGGCGCAGCCGAAGCTCGCCACGACGCGCTTCGGCGAGATCGCGCACGGCTTCTATTGGACCGAAGGGACGAGGGGCCTGGGCTGGGCGCCCGAGGCATCCAAGGCGCGTCCGGCATCCATCGGCCCGCATCGGACCGGACGCGTGGCGTCGCATGGTGCAACATCAAGCGCTCGACGGACCGGCCGAGGGCCGAGCATGCGAGCGTCCGTCGGTCGGACGAGAGTCCGGTGCCCGAGGCCGTCCCTCGCCTAACGGCTACGCCAAGGCAGCAAGGCAGGCCGACGCATCTTCACGATTCTGGACATTGCGTGATGACTTGCCTCACCGCACTCATCTGCCGCAGTCGCCGGAACTCGCTTCGTCGATCCGGACGCCGGCGAGCGCATTGCCGCAGAAGGCTCAGGTCTTAACTGTGGAAGTTGCACTCTTTAGCAAGCGCCGAGGACGTGATAGATACTTTGTGCGGCATCAAAGGACGGAGGCCTATGACCGGTGCTCCCGCAGACAAGGCGCAGGATGGGCCTCTCTCTCCTCAAGGAAAGTATTTTGGAGCTTCTGAAGGAAGACGAGGACGGCCTAAGAAATTCCGAGGTGGCTGACAGGCTCGGTACTCGGATCGGATTACCAAGGCGACAATAAGGACTACCTCAGCTGGTCAATCCTTGGACTGCTCCTGAACGATGGCGTGGTCGAGAGGAAGGAAAGGCGGTACTTCGTGAAGAGCTGAGAGAACTCAGCCAGAGGAAGGCGAGCAATGCGGGCTCACGTCTCGTGAGGACGGCGAGCCGCCGATCGACTGCAGCGATCCGGCAACCCGGCGTCGTGTTAATGGCGGCACTTGGTTGCTAAGCTCATCATGGCAACTGCACTCCTCCCGAGGTGTTGCGCGAGTTGTGCTCAAGCGGCTGATAGATGGTGAACTACTGAGTGCCCTGTCAGGGCGCTGGGGTTAGGTGGACTATCGAACGATGGAGAACCGATGGTAGCATGGTATCCCGCATGGCGTTGAACATCAAGGCCAACGGAAGCCAGACTGGCGACGAGAGCTGGCCGCGACTGACGGGCTAGAGCATGGCGACGGCGAGTGACGGAGGCCGTGCGGGAGCGGCTGGATCGCGTGCGTCGCGAGCGGCAGGGCGGCCTCGCCGGCGGCTGCTGGCCAGCGACGCGAAGGCGGCGAGCGCGGCTCGAGACCTTCATCTGCGTCGTCGATCGCGGCGGATGCTCCCGCTCTCCACGAAGAGCTGGCCGCAGCGGTGATCGCGAGGGCCTCGGCCAGATCATCGCGACCTGCGGCGAGCCTCACGGCGGCCTGGAGCCAAAGCCATCGCGGCACGTCATGCGCCGACGGCATGTCCGTCGGCCGATATCTCGACGGCGTCACGAATGGTCATCGCCGGCCATGCCGCTACCCAGCTCTCCAGCGGCGGCTCCTGACTGATCAATCGCTCCGGCAGCAGGCCTCAGGGATCGAGCCGGCAACAATCACGTGGCGTCGCATCGGCAGCCGCGGTGTAGCGGTCAAGACTTCGTAGGTCGGCATGCGGGCCACTCCGGCCGGTCGGCTGTACGTCGGCCACCATTAACTCGCGCGACGCAAGCTCGAGAAGGGTGCCGGATGGGCTAACAGGCGCGTCGGCAGTCCAAGGCGTGAGGGCTGCCTTCGACACCGACACGTGATCCGGCCGTCAACTCGGAGGCCCTCCGGTCTCATGCGCGTCGAGCTTTTCGACTTTTCCCTCCCGCCCGAGCTGATCGCGCAGGCGCCGGCGCGGCCGCGGGAGGCGGCGCGGCTGCTCTGCGTGGGGGAGGCGCTGGCGGATCGGGGGGTGGCGGAGCTGCCCGGGCTGCTTCGGCGGGGCGACCTTTTGGTCCTGAACGATACGCGGGTCCTGCCGACGCGCTTTTTCGGGCGGCGCGGGGATGTCGAGGTCGAGGCGACGCTGGTCGAGCCCGAGGGCACGGATGCCTGGTGGGCGCTGGTCCGGCCGGGCAGGCGGCTGCGGCCGGGCGACCGGGTCGAGCTGGCGCCGGGGCTCGTGGCCGAGGTGCGGGAGAAGGCGGCGGACGGGCGCGTGCTGCTGGGCTTTTTCCTCGATGGGGCGGACCTGCTGGGGGCCATCCGGGCACAGGGAGCGATGCCGCTGCCGCCCTATATCCGCCGGCCGCGCGGCGGCGATCCGCAGGATCTTCTCGACTATCAGAGCGCCTTTGCGCGGCGGGACGGCTCCGTGGCGGCCCCGACCGCGTCGCTGCACCTGACCGAGGGCCTTCTGGCGGAGCTCGACGCCGCGGGCGTGGGGCGGGCGTTCGTCACGCTTCATGTGGGCCTCGGCACGTTCGCGCCGGTCAAGGTCGAGGACACGGCGGCGCATGTGATGCATCCCGAATGGTGCGAGGTGCCCGGGGCCACGGCGCGGGCGATCGAGGCGACCCGGCGCGACGGCGGGCGCGTGGTCGCCGTCGGGACGACGGTGCTGAGAACGCTGGAGAGCGCCGCCGGCGAGGATGGCCGGCTGGCGGCGGGTGCCCGGCGGACGCGCCTTTTCGTGACGCCCGGCTATCGCTTCCGCGTCGTCGACCGGCTGCTCACCAATTTTCATCTGCCGCGCTCGACCCTCTTCATGCTGGTCTGCGCCTTCGCCGGCACCGGGCGCATGCAGGCGGCCTATGCCCATGCGATCGCCCGGGGCTATCGCTTCTTCAGCTATGGCGATGCCTGCCTGATCGACCGTCGCGGAGGGGGCGTGACCGGCTTCGGGCTCGAGCTTTCGGCAGTCGACGGCGCCGCCCGGCGGGGCCGCCTGACGACCGCCCACGGCACGGTCGAGACGCCGGCCTTCATGCCCGTCGGCACGGCCGCGACCGTGAAGGCGATGACGGTCGAGCAGGTGCGCGCGACGGGCGCCGAGATCATCCTCGGCAACGTCTATCATCTCATGCTGCGGCCGGGTGCCGAGCGGATCGCGCGGCTGGGCGGGCTCAGGCGCTTCATGCGCTGGGAGGGGCCGGTGCTGACCGATTCGGGCGGCTTCCAGGTGATGTCGCTGGCCCAGCGGCGGACGCTCGGCGAGCGGGGCGTCACCTTCAGCTCGCATCTCGACGGGTCGCGCCACGAGCTTTCGCCCGAGCGCTCGGTCGAGATCCAGCACCTTCTCGGCGCCACCATCACGATGCAGCTCGACGAGTGCCTCAAGCTGCCGGCCGCCGAGGCCGAGGTGTCCAGGGCGATGGAGCTCTCGCTGCGCTGGGCCGAGCGGTCGCGGGCAGCCTTCGTTCGGCGTCCTGGCCACGGCATCTTCGGTATCGTCCAGGGCGGCACCGATGCGGCGCTGCGTGCCCGGTCGGCCGAGGGCCTCCGTGCGATCGGCTTCGACGGCTATGCGGTGGGTGGCCTCGCCGTGGGCGAGCCCCGGGCCCAGATGCTCGAGACGCTGGAGGCCGTGGTGCCGCTGCTGCCGACGGAGCGGCCGCGCTACCTGATGGGCGTGGGCAAGCCGATGGACATGCTGGGGGCAGCGACCCGGGGCATCGACATGTTCGACTGCGTGCTGCCGACGCGCTCCGGCCGCACCGGCCAGGCTTTTACTCGTTTCGGGACGGTCAATCTCAAGAACGCCCGTCACGCCGACGATCCCCGGCCGTTGGACGAGACGTCGGAGTGCCCGGCAGCGCGCGACTACAGCCGCGCCTACCTCCACCACCTGGTCAGGTCCGGCGAGATCCTGGGAGCCGATCCTCCTCACCTGGAACAATCTTTTTTTCTATCAGGAGCTGATGCGGCGCATCCGGAGCGCCATCGCCGAGGCCCGGCTCGGCGACCTCGCGGCCGAGGTCGCCGAGGGGGAGGCGCGCGGCGACTTCGCGCCCTATACGAGCTAGGCCAGCGCAGCTCGCGATCTCGGCCAGGGTGGCCTTCTCGGCGTCGCTCACCTGGACCCCGCCGAAGCCCAGAAACCCGCCCTCCTTGGAAGCCTCGGCGACGTTCTGGCTGATCTGGGCGAGCCAGGCCTTGAACGCGGCTGGCGTCCTCGGGGGCCTTGGCGGCGAGAAGAACAGAAACCTGGCGGAGCGAGTTCGATCGCCTTGGCCTTGATCTCGGCCGGCTTGACGCCGGAAAGCTTGGCCTTGAGGCCGTCGCGCGCGACGCCGCGGCCTTCGGAGGTGCCGAAATCGTCGGCGACCGCCTTGACCAGCTGGTTGGTGGCGGCGTCGGTCTTGGCGTGGACCAGGGCACTGCCGGTGGCGATGCTCTCCTTGAGCATGCCGAAAAGACCGCTGGGATCGGCGGCGCTGACCGCCATGCCCGCGATCATCGGGCTCTCGAGCAGCTGGGCCCATTCCGCGGGCGTGAAGCTCGCCTTCGTTGCCATGCGCTTTTCCTCCCGATGTCGGGCGCGCCCGGGGAATGGGGCGCGCCAAACGCCAGAATAGCGGAAATGGAGGCTCGGTCACATGACGAAGCCGCGCACCGCAGCCGCGCCGACCTAGGCGTTGCGGCGCCCGCTCCTCGCCGGTGATGATCCGCTCGACGCCCTCGACGCTGATCCTTTTGGGGTCGACGTCGTCGGCGACGATCCGGCCGCGGCGCATCACGACGATACGGTCGACCACCTGGACGACGTGATGGATGTTGTGGGCGATGAAGATGCAGGAGTGGCCGGAGTCGCGGGCGTTCCTCACGAAGCTCAGGACGCCCTGGGTCTCGGCCACGCCCAGATTGTTGGTGGGCTCGTCGAGGATGATGAGGTCGCTGTCGAAATACATCGCCCGGGCGATGGCCACGGCCTGGCGCTCGCCGCCCGAGAGGGACTCGATCGGGGTGGTGGGCGGGATGTCCTTGCTGATTCCGACGGATCTCAGGAGCTCGCCGGCGATCCTGTTCATGGCGGGCTGATCCATCCGGTTGAGAAAGCGCGGCCCCCGGATCGGCTCGCGGCCGAGGAAGAGGTTGCGGGCGATGGAGAGCTGCGTGATGAGCGCCGAGTCCTGGTGGATCGTCTCGATCCCCAGCGCGATGGCGTCGGTCGTGCTCCTGATGCTCACCTTCCGGCCGCGGACCTGGATCTCGCCGCTGGTCGGCGTCACCACGCCCGACAGGACTTTTATCAATGTCGACTTGCCGGCGCCGTTGTCGCCCAGCAGGCCCACGATCTCGCCCTCGCCGACGCTGAGGAAAACGTCCTCGAGGGCCTGGACCTGGCCGTAGAGCTTGGTGATGCGCTCCATGCGGATCAGCTCGCCGGCCAAGGCTCCGTCCTCCCTAGTGCCTGCGCTCGAGCCAGGAATGGAGCGCCATCATGCCGAGAATGATGGCGCCGATGAAGATGTTGTAGGCGAGCCCGGGCACGCCGATCAGCACGATGCCGTTGCGCATGACGCGCAGGATGAAGATGCCCAGCACCGTGCCGACGATCGTGCCGCGGCCGCCGGTCAGCACCGTGCCGCCGATCACCACCATGGCGATCACCTCGAGCTCGTAGCCGGTGCCGCTGTTGGGGTTGGCGGCCGAGGTGCGGATCGAGCTGATGACGCCGGCGAATGCGGAGGTCAGCGCCGTCAGCATGAACAGGCAGAACTTTGGTGCGGGCGACGTCGACGCCGCGGGCGCGGGCCGCCGCGGCGTTGCCGCCCGAGGCCTGGATCCAGTTGCCGGCCTTGGTCTGGGTCAGGACATAGCCCATCAGGATGGCGGCGCCCGCGAACCAGAAGAGCGAGGCGTAGATGCGGAAGTCGCCGAGATAGAACGCCCCGACCAGGAGGCTGGCCAGCCAGTGGCCGCCGGCGCTCCAGGTCCGCTGGGGGAAGCCGTCGGTGATGTAGAGGGCGGTGCCGCGCACCACGAGCAGCATGCCGAGCGTCACGAGGAACGAGGGGATTTTCAGCCGGGTCACGAACAAGCCGTTGACTAGGCCGATGAGGACGGCCGTGACCATCGCGATCACGAAGGCGACCCCGAGCGAGGCGACGCCGGCGTTGAAGAGCGTCCACATCAGCACCGGCGAGAAGCCGAAGACGGAGCCGACCGAGAGGTCGAACTCGCCGGCCGTCATGAGAAGGGTCATGGCCAGCGCCATGAAGCCGATCTCGACCGTGAAGATCAGCGTGTTGCTGATGTTCAGGGGCGAGAGGAAGTCGGGATTGATCGACCAGAAGACCAGGAGCTCCACGACCAGGAGCACCAACGGTCCGAGCTCGGGCCTCGCAATGAGGCGCCGGACGAGCGGGCTTCGTTCCACCTCTGACAGCCGATCCCTGTCCTGCGTAGCGCCCGGCCGGGCGGAGGGCGGGGCATCCGGAGCGTCACACGGCGCGCAGAATGCCCCGGCGTGGGCCTATTTGGCCGACAGGATCTTCTTGTAGTCCTCCGCCGTGTCCTTCTCGTAGAGCGTGCCGACGGTGATGTCGAAGCCCGACGCGATGCCGCTCGATTCCATCAGCGCCATGGAGAGGGCCATGTAGCTCGTGGCCTGCGGCGCCTGCCACTGGGCGGCGTTCACGTAGCCGTCCAGGACCTCCTGCGTCGTGTCGAGCGAGTTGCCCCAGCCGACCACCGGGATCTGGCCGGGCTTGATGCCGGCCTGGTCGAAGACGCGCTTGATGCTGCCGGTGACGAGGTCGCCGAGCCCGATGATCGCCTTGATCTTGCGCTGGTTGGCGGTCAGGTAGTCGACCATCCGGGAGATGATCTCGGCCTGGTCGAGGGTCGAGTCGGTGATTTCCCAGGTAATGCCCAGCGGCTTGAAGACACTGGCGATGCCCTGCTCCTCCTGAACGCCGTAGGTGGCGCCCGGAACCTCGACCGGCATCCAGACGAAGTCGCCGGACTTCACCAGCTTCTTGTCGACCAGGTACTGGGCCCAGCCCTTGCCGAAGGCGACATTGTCGCCGCCCACATAGGCATCGAAGTTGGCGGTGGGATCGGGGGTGTTGAAGTTGATGATCGGGATCTTGGCCGCATGCGCCTCCTTGACGACCTGGACCAGGCTGCCCGGATCGGGGCTGCTGGTGACGATGCCGTCGGCCTTGGCGGCGATCGCGGCGCGCACGGCCTCCTGCTGCGCCGGCACGTCGCCGCTGTGGAAGGACGTGTTGACGGTGTTGCCCGTGTCCTTGGCCCACTGGTTGGCGCCGGCCAGGAAATAGGTCCAGACCGGATCGGCGGGCGAGCCGTGCGAGATCCAGTAGAACGTCTTGGCCTGGCTCGCCGCCGGCGCCGCCACCGCCAGCAGCAGGCCCGCGGCCAACAGAGCGAGCTTCCTGAGCATCCGCTTGCCTCCCTTTTGCGGAGCGGCTCGCTGTCGGGCCGCTCGTCGCGAGAACGTCGCGGTGGTGTGCGCCGGGCGTGCGGCGATGGCAAGCCCGGCCGGGCCTAGTCCGCAACGGCCGGCGACGGCCCGCCGATCGTGCTCCTGAGGGGCCTTTCCTCCATCGCGATGAAGCAGGCGAGACCGAGCGCCAGGCCGAGGCCGGCCGTGACGAAGACCCCGCCGAAGATGGCGCCCAGGTCGAGGCCGGTGGTGGCGGCGGTGCGGGCCAGGCTCTCGAGATCCGCGGCGCCGGCACCGGAGGCGGCCGCGTCGCCGAGCACGATGGCGCCGAAGACGGCGACGGCGACGGCCCCGCCCAGCGAGCGGAAGAAGTTCATCGTCGCGGTGGCGGTGCCCAGCTGATGCACCTCGACCGCGTTCTGGATGGCCACGGTCGACACCGGAAGCACCGTGCCGATGCCGAGGCCGATGACGCCGAGGAGGAGGTCGACCTCGAGGAGCGATAGCACCAGCGGCCGCAGGGCCATGATCGCCAGGGCCAGGATCGCCGCCAGCAGGCCGCCGATCGGCATCAGCTTGTAGCGGCGCATGTGGACCATCAGGCGGCCGGAGACGGTGGCACCGGTGACGGTGCCGGCCATCAGCGGGATGAGCGCGAAGCCCGAGTTGCTGGCCGAGAGGCCCTGGATCGTCTGGAGATAGATCGGCACATAGATGGTGAGGCCGATGAAGGTGCCCATGGCGAAGAAGGCGGCGGCCGTGCCGGTGGCGACCACCTGGTTTCTCAGCACCGCCAGCGGCAGCAGCGGCTCGGGGGCGGTCAGCAGGCGGCCGGCGAAGAGCAGCCAGCCGACGAGCGAGCCGGCGAGCAGGCCCAGGACCGGGAGCGACAGCCAGGGATAGCGCGTCCCGCCCCAGGTCAGGGCCAGCAGGAAGGCCGTGGTGGCGAGCGTCATCAGGACGGCGCCCAGCCAGTCCAGCCGGTGCGGGCGCTCGTGCCGGGGCAGGCGCTTCAGGACGTTGTTCGTCATCTTGAAGGCGAGCAGGCCGAGCGGCAGGTTGATCCAGAAGATCATGGACCAATGGAGCTTGTCGGCGAAGAAGCCGCCGAGCACCGGGCCGGCCACGCTCGAGGTGACGAAGACGCCGGCGATGTAGCCCTGGTAGCGGGCCCGCTCCCTGGGCGAGACGACATCCGCGATGATCGTCTGGGCGAGCGAGATCAGCCCGCCGCCGCCCAGGCCCTGCAGCGCCCGTGCCACGATCAGGGTCGTCATGGTCGGCGAGAGCGCGCAGATCAGCGAGCCGAGGCTGAAGATGCCGATCGCCGTCAGCAGCGTGATGCGCCGGCCGTGGATGTCGCTGAGCTTGCCGTAGAGCGGCGTCACCGCCGTCGCGGTCAGGAGGTAGGCGGTCACGACCCAGGGCAGGTGCTCGATATTGCCGAGGTCGCGGCCGATGGTCGGCAGCGCCGTCGCGACGATCGTCTGGTCGAGCGCCGCCAGCAGCATCGCCAGCAGGATGCCGATGATGATCGAGCGGATCGCGGCATGGTCGAGCTGCTGCTCCGGCGCTGCGGCAGCGGATGAGGCGAGCATGGATCTTTCCCGTGTCACGTGACGACCTGCCACCGCCCCTGCGCCGGGGCACGATCCTGGTATGGCGCGCCCCGCCGCCGGCGCAAGGGTGCCCCGACGCAGCGCTGGCCCCCGAAAAGCGGGCGCGGCCCGGCGCCGCCTTGACGCCGCCGCCCCTCCAGGGAGAATGCCGCCCGCGGGCGCTTAGCTCAATTGGCAGAGCAGCGGACTTTTAATCCGTAGGTTCCGGGTTCGAGTCCCGGAGCGCCCACCAGCGCTTAGCATACTTATCAACAGGCCGGAAATCGCTCAGGGTAATGCCTGGGGTAACAGCGGGGCCGGTCGGCGGCCCCGATGTCGCCCCCGTCAAGCGTCGGCCGCCTGCGCCACCCGGTCGACCTGGCGCTTTCATACAAGCTCGACGCGGCCGGCGGCGACGAGGGCCGCAGCCAGGCGCGGCCCGAGCCTGACCTCGGCGCCCGGCAGCACCACCGCTCCGCTCAACGGCCTCGTGAACGCCTCGATCGCCACGTACCTGGCGACGGTCGCCGGCGAGGCTCGCGTCCTGGCCATATGCGTCTCCCGCGAAGATCGCCGAGGCGGCGGGCTGGAGATCCCGCCACCTCGGCTGCCGGCGCGGATCAGACCGGCGTGCCGGTCCGGTCCTCGAGAACGACGAACGGCGAGACGAAGCGGGCGGGCGGCGACGAGGCGTCCGGCAGAGAAACCGGAGCCGACAGAAGAGGTCGCCCGTCGACCCGAAGCAGGGCCCGAAAAGCCACGGACCCGGTGGCCCAGCCGATGTGAATGGACTGGTCCATCGAGATGCCGTTCCGCATGCCCACGGCGTAGCTGTTGAAATCCACGAGCGCGAGGTCGCCCTTCGACCCGAGCGGCTGCATATGCTCGCAGGCAATCACCGGCCGACCCAGTATGAAGAGGGCGCCGCTGGCGTCCTGGGTGATCGGCGCGGCGATGCCGTTGACGATGCCGCCCGAAGCATCCGAGACGGTGATCGTCATCGAAAGCAGGCTCGGCAGCACCTCCGGCGCGGCCAGCCAGACGGCCCGACTGTGCGATCCAGGCGACAGCGCGGCCCACATCTTCACGACGTTCTTGAACAGCACCTGATTGCTGGCCTGCCCCGCCTCACCGGAGATAGTGACGAGGGCGCCGTTGCTGTCGTGCAGGCAGCCCAGCGGCTGGTTGCTCCCGCTCCCGAACAGAAACTTCGCGTCCATGTTGTAGGCGAAGGCGGCCGAGAAAGCGGCCGCGACCTCACGCTGAAAGCCCATCGCGTCCTGGACCAGCTCGATGCTGGCCGAGGTGAAGACGGCCAGCTTCGTCGAGTCCAGGAGCACTTGCGCGAACTTTGGAACGTTGGTCACGTCGGCGGTCGCCATCTCGGCGAGCCACTGACCGGCCAGCCGGCCGACGAGCCCGGTCGCGGTCGAGCGGTCGACCGAGTCGAGGCCGACGACGGCCAGCGTCTTCGCGGTCATAGTGTGGAAAAACTCGTTTGAAAACTCGATGAGATCGTACGGGGCGGTCGGATTTAGTAGATTGTTGAGAAGAGAACTATAGTGCTTCGGGGCAGAGGTTTCATAAAGTCAACGGCAAGCAGCTGAACGGAATGCCAGGGCTGTCCGTTTTTGACCAGAAAGCCGACAGTAAGCGCGTGCTTGTCTTCGCTTCGATGAGCAGCTCAAGCAGAGAGTTCTCGGCCCGCGGACCGGGGGTCCGGTGGTCCCCGCCTCCAATCATGCGCTCCGCTTGACCGAGAAGCGGCTGAGGAGCAGGGTTCCCGGTGGCAGCCGCCCATCCAGGCAATGTCGGATAAGAAGTAGCGGAGGCTAAAGCCATGCCGACGAGCACGAGCGAGCACGCCTGCTGCGGGCCGGGCTACGAATTGCCGCGAGCGGCCATGCAGGCGCCGCGCGAGAAGCTGCTCTACGTCATCGGGCTCTACACCGGCACCGGCGTCGACGCGCCGGACTATCTGGCGACGGTCGACGTCGATCCGGCGAGCCCGACCTACGCCCGCGTGGTCCATAGGCTGGAGATGCCCAACAAGGGCGACGAGCTGCACCATTTCGGCTGGAACGCCTGCAGCTCCTGCCACGGCGATGCGACCGCCGAGCGCCGCTTCTTGATCGTGCCCGGCTTCAAGTCGAGCCGCTTCCACATCGTCGACGTCGCGGACCAGCGGGCGCCCAGCCTGCACAAGGTCATCGAGCCCGATGGAGATCTTCGGCAAAGACCGGGCTCACGGCGCCGCATACCGTGCATTGCCTCGGGAAGGAGATCATCGTCTCGATGCTCGGCAATGCCGAGGGCGAGGGGCCGGGCGGCTTCTTGACGATGGACCAGGACTTCAACCTCACGGGGCGTTGGGAAGCCGGCCTCGACGGGATGAAATACAATTACGACTACTGGTATCAGCCGCGGCACAACGTGATGGTGTCCTCGGAGTTCGGGGCGCCCAACGCCTTCTTCCCGGGCTTCAAGCTCGAGGACGTCCAGGCCGGGCGCTACGGCCAGCGTCTCTATTTCTGGGACTTCGAGAAGAAGCGCATCGAGAGCACGCACGATCTCGGGAAGGACGGCCTCGTGCCGCTCGAGGTCCGCTTCCATCATGATCCGGACAGCACGCACGGCTATGTCGGTGTGGCCCTCTCCTCCAACGTCTGGCACTGGCACAAGAACGGGGGCGGCTGGCAGCTCGAGAAGGTCATCCAGGAGGACCCGGTCGAGGTTGCCGGATTTCCGATCCCGCTGCCGCCGCTCATCACCGACATCCTGATCTCGATGGACGACCGCTTCATGTATTTCTCGAACTGGCTCCACGGCGACGTCAGGCAGTACGACATCAGTGACCCGGCCAGGCCCCGGCTCGCGGGCCAGGTCTGGATCGGCGGTCTTCTGGGCAAAGCCCAGGAGGTCAACGGCCACGCCATCGCCGGCGGACCGCAGATGCTGCAGCTCTCCCTGGACGGCAGGCGGCTCTACTGCACCACCAGCCTGCTCTCCAGCTGGGACAACCAGTTCTATCCCGGCATGAACGAGCGCGGCTCGTGCCTCCTTCAGATCGACTGCGACACGGAGAAGGGCGGGCTCCGCGTCAATCCCGGCTTCTTCGTCGACTTCGGCAAGGAGCCCAGGGGGCCGGCAAGGGCGCACGAGATGCGCTATCCGGGCGGCGACTGCACCTCGGACATCTGGCTCTAGGGCGGACCGCGAGGCCACGCAGATTACCATGTCCGAGGCCACCTGAACGCTGATTGCCGACGAGCACCGGCTGACCGAGCGCGATCCCGGTTCAGACCGTTCAAGGAGGGTGAAAGTGGAGCCAGACGAGGCGGTGCCGGTGAGCACGCGCGTCAACAACGTCCGGAACGATGACGCCAGCTTGGTTGAACGAATTGCCTACGCTATGCCGGCGGCAGGGTGAGCTGTTGCTTCCCGAGCCGCGCCAGGGGCCTTTGGGCGGGGATCGGCCGGCCGCCGAGTTCCTAGCGCGGGGATGCGGGAGCGGCCCGCATTGAAGAGGATTCTCCACACTGTCCCGATCATGACATGCGCCTTACCGGAGGCCGGATGAGGCGCGTTCTGTCTGGGTTAGGCGAGCGGCCATCGGCCTTGCTGGCGCTGATGCTGATCCTTCTCGTGATTTCCTGCGCTATCGCGGCGCCGTGGTTGGCGCCTTACTCGCCAGACGCGCAGCCCTTCGACGGCCTCTCGATCGACGGCGCGCCGCTGCCGCCCAGCAGCCAGCACTGGCTGGGCACCGATACGCTGGGGCGCGACCTCTTGTCGCGGCTGCTGTTCGGCGCACGGACATCCTTGATCATCGGCCTGGTCGCCAATGGCGTCGCTGTCGTCATCGGCATGGTCATCGGCACCGTCGCCGGCTATCTCGGCAAGGGCGTCGGCAGCGGCCTGATGCGCTTCACCGACTTGATGATGGCCTTTCCGGCCCTGCTGCTGGCCATCGTCCTGGCGACACTGCTCCGCCCCAGCCTGTGGATCGTGGCGCTCGTCATCGCGATGGTGAACTGGGTCCAGGTCGCCCGCATCGTCTACACCGAGACCCGCGGCCTCGTGGAGCGGGACTTCATCCTGGCCGAGCGCTCGCTCGGCGCCGGCCATGCCCGCATCGTCTTCCGGCACATCGTCCCCCATCTCGTGCCCACCGCCATCGTCTGGGGCACGCTCGGCATCGCCACGACCGTGCTGCTGGAGGCGACCCTGAGCTTCCTCGGCGTCGGGGTGCAGCCGCCGGAGCCGTCCTGGGGCAACATCATCTACGAGAGCCAGAGCTACTTTCAGGCAGCACCCTGGCTCGTCTTCATTCCGGGGGCCATCATCCTGGTGACGGCGCTGTCGTTCAACCTGCTCGGCGACGCGCTGCGCGACCTGCTCGATCCGACCCAGCGGGGCAGGGGCTGATGGCCCTGGTCCTGGCGCGGAGGCTGGTCCAGGCGCTGCTGATCCTTCTCGGGGTCGCCGTCATCACCTTCCTCCTCCTCCATTTTCTCCCGGCCGACCCGGCAGCGCTGGTCGCCGGCCGCAGCGCCAGTGCCGCCACGATCGCCAATGTGCGGCACCAGCTGGGCCTCGACCAGCCGCTCGCCGTCCAGTTCTGGCACTACCTTTCCGCCCTCCTGCGCGGCGACCTCGGCCGCTCCTACATCCAGCGGAGCGAGGTCACGGCACTGATCGCCGCCCGCATCCCGGCGACGCTCCTTCTCATGCTGGCGGGCATTGCCGTCGAGGTCGTGCTCGGCCTCACCTTCGGCGTGCTGGCGGCCGTCAGGCGCAACGGCTTTTCGGACAGGGCCGTCATGATGCTGGCCTTCGTGGGCGTGTCCTCGCCGCAGTTCGTCGTGGCGCTGCTGCTGCTCTACGTCTTCGCCGCGTCGCTCGGCTGGTTCCCGATGAGCGGCTACGGGTCGCCCGCGCACATCGTGCTTCCAGCACTGACCCTGGGGCTTCTCGGGGCCGGCTGGTATGCCCGAATGGTCCGGTCGGCCATGATCGACGTGCTGCACCAGGACTATGTCCGCACCGCCCACGCCAAGGGGCTTTCCGGCACCCGGGTGATTCTGCGCCACGCCCTGCCGAACGCGCTCCTGCCGATCGTCGCGATGATCGGCATCGATATCGGGCAGTTCATGGGCGGCGTCGTGGTCGTCGAGGCCGTCTATGGCTGGCCCGGGATCGGCCAGCTCGCCTGGCAGGCCATCCAGCAGGTCGACGTGCCCATCATCATGGGCGTCACGCTCGTCTCCTCGCTCGCCATCGTGCTGGGCAACCTTCTGGCCGATGTCGTGGCACCCGCCCTCGATCCCCGAATGCGTCGCCAATGACGCCGTCCTGAGAAGCCCAAGGTGAAGGAAGAGCGCCGATGACAATGACCTGGTTGAAGACAACGACTGCCGCGATCGCGCTGGTCGCGAGCCTGGGGTGCCTGCCGGCCGTCGCCGCGGACACGCCGGTGGAAGGCGGCTCGATCATCGTCACCTACAAGGACGACATGGCGACCCTGGACCCGGCCATCGGCTATGACTGGCAGAACTGGTCGATGATCAACTCGGTCTTCTCGCGCCTCGTCGACTACAAGCCCGGGACCACCGAGCTGGCGCCGTCGCTGGCCGACAGCTATACCGTGTCGCCGGATGGCCTGACCTACACCTTCAAGCTCGACCCCAACGCCAAGTTCACCAACGGCCGCAAAGTGGTGGCGGCCGACGTCAAATATTCGATCGAGCGGGCCGTCAACCCGAAGACGCAGGGTCCGGGGGCGGGCTTTTTTCACTCGATCGTCGGAGCCGACAAGGTGACCGACGGATCGTCCGAGACCATCTCGGGCATCGAGGCCGTCGACGACGGCACCGTCAAGTTCACCTTGTCGCAGCGCGATGCGACCTTCCTCAACGTCCTGGCACTGAACTTCGCCTCGGCCGTGCCGAAGGAGGTCGTCCAGGCGGAGGGTGCCGATTTCGGCAAGAAGCCGGTCGGGTCGGGCGCCTTCATGCTGAAGGAATGGGTACCGGGCCAGCGCATGGTCTTCGTCCGCAATCCCGATTATTTCCGGCATCGTCCCCACCTCGACCAGTACACGATCGAGATCGGTCAGGAGCCGCTGGTGGCGATCCTCCGGCTGCAGAAGGGCGAGACCGATATCGCCGGCGACGGCATTCCGCCCGCCAAATATCTGGAGATGAAGAACTCGCCCGACTCGGCCGGCATGATCGTCGATCGCGACCAGCTCGAGACGAGCTACATCACGATCAACGTCACCAAGAAGCCGCTCGACGATGTCCGCGTGCGCCGGGCGATCAACATGGCGATCAACAAGGACCGCATCGTCCGCATCATCAATGGCCGAGCCACGCCGGCGGACCAGGTTCTGCCGCCGCTGATGCCGGGCTACGACCCGGACTACAAGGGCTATCCCTACGACGTCGAGAAGGCCAAGAAGCTCATGGCCGATGCCGGCCTCAAGGAGGGCTTCTCGACCGAGCTCTATGCCATGAACACCGACCCCAATCCGCGCATCGCGCAGGCGATCCAGCAGGACCTGGCAGCGATCGGCATCAAGGCCGAGATCAGGGCCCTGGCCCAGCCGCAGACCATCGCCGCAGGCGGCAACCAGAAGCAGGCGGCCCTCACCTGGTCCGGCGGCATGGCCTGGATCGCCGACTTTCCGGACCCGTCGGATTTCTACGGACCGATCCTCGGCTGCGGCGGGGCCATCCAGGGCGGCTGGAACTGGTCCTGGTTCTGCGACAAGTCCTTCGAGGAGCGTGCGCTCGAGGCCGATGCCATGTCGGACCCGAAGCAGAAGGAGGAGCGCGCCAAGGTCTGGGCGCAGATCTTCACGGACATCCAGAAGCAGGAAGCGCCTTGGGTCCCCGTCTTCAACGAGCGCCGCGTGGTGGCGAAGTCGAAGCGCATGGGTGGTCCCGACCAGTTCTACCTCGATCCGACGAGGGTGATCGACTACGAGGCCATCTACGTCAAGAAGTGACCTCGGATAAGAAGGCCGATGCGTTGACACTCTCCTCGGCCTCACGCGGACGCTCGCCGCAGCGGGCCAAGCCCTCGCAGACGTCTGCATCGCCAGAGCCTTGGCCCGCGGTGGGAAGCACGCTAATGCGCTTCGGCCGCTTCTACTCGGTTGATCGGGAGCGCCGTCGCATCCCTTGGGATCGCGACGGCGCCGCCCTACAGATCATCGAGCCGAGTGAGACGATACATCTCAAATGCCTCGGGACGTGAATAGATCCGGGCCCTCGCCGTCAGTCCTCGTCGTTGAGGATCTTTGCCTGGACGCCCGGACGCCGGAAGGGCTGCGGCCTGTCCTCGAAGGCGTCGGGCTATCGCTCGCCCCGGCGAGACGCTGTGCCTCGCAGGCGAGTCGGGCTCCGGCAAGTCGCTGACGGCGCTCTCGATCATGCGGCTCCTTTCGCCGTCGCTGAAGCTCAGGCGCGGCTCGATCCGGCTCGGCGGGCAGGAGATCACGACGATGTCACCCCGGGCCGTGCGCAGGCTGCGCGGCGGCGACATGGCCATGATCTTCCAGGAGCCCATGACCTCGCTCAACCCGGTCATGACCGTCGGTCAGCAGATGACCGAGGCCATCCGCGAGCACGGGCTCGCCACAGGGCGGGAGGCCGAGGCACGGGCCCGCGACATGCTCGATGCCGTCCACATCGCCGAGCCGGCGCGCCGCCTAGCGCAATATCCACACGAGCTGTCCGGCGGCATGCGCCAGCGCGTCATGATCGGCATGGCCCTGTCCTGCCGGCCGAAGCTCCTGATCGCCGATGAGCCGACGACCGCGCTCGACGTCACGGTGCAGGCGCAGATCCTCAAGCTGATGCGCGAGCTGCGCGCGGAACTCGGCACGGCCATCCTCCTCATCACCCACGACATGGGCGTGGTGGCCGAGATGGCGGACCGGGTCGCGCTGCTGCGTGCCGGTCGCATCGTCGAGGAGGGGCCCGTCCTCGATATCTTCGAGCGCCCGCAGCACGGCTACACCCGGATGCTGCTCGCTGCGGTCCCGAGGCTCGGCAGCTTTGCGGGCACGGATGGGCCGCCGCGGGTCACCACGGTTGCGACGCCCCGCCCGGGCAAGGAGCCCGTCCTCTTCGTGAACGGGCTCGAGGTGAGCTATGGAGGCGCCTCGGGCTGGCTCGGTCGCGCCAAGGCTGCGGCACCCGTGGTACGGGGCGTCGAATTCGAGGTTCGAGCCGGCCGGACACTGGGCCTCGTCGGCGAGAGCGGCTCGGGCAAGTCGACGATCGGCAAGGCCGTGCTCGGGCTGATCCCCTTCACCGGCGAGGTGGTCATCGATGGCGTCAGCCTCGCCGGCCTGACATCGCGGGAGATGAAGCCGGTACGACGCAAGGCGCAGATGATCTTCCAGGACCCCTATGCCTCGCTCGATCCCAGAATGTCGGTCGGCGAGGCAATTGCCGAGCCGCTGGCCATCCATGGCGTCGGCAGGGCGGCGGAGCGTCGCGACCGCGTCGCGGAGCTTCTTAAGCGGGTTCATCTCCTGCCCGAGCACGCCACACGCTATCCGCACGAGTTCTCCGGCGGTCAGCGCCAGCGCATCTGCATCGCCCGGGCCCTGGCTCTTTCGCCCAAGATCATCGTGGCCGACGAGAGCGTCTCGGCACTCGACGTCTCGGTGCGGGGGCATGTGCTCGACCTCCTGCTCGAGCTGCAGGAGGAAATGGGGCTGGCCTACCTCTTCATCTCCCACGACATGGCGGTCGTCGAGCGGATGAGCCACGAGGTCGCCGTCATGCGCGAGGGGGAGATCGTCGAGCATGGCCCGAGACGAGCCGTGTTCGAGAGCCCCAGGACAGCCTATACCCAGTCTCTGATGGCGGCCGTGCCGGTCCCAGTTCCCCGCAGCAGAGCCGCCTTCGCGACAGCCCCCTGACAGCCGCAGTGCCGGTGCGACACGGCCAGCAAGTTGGCGAACATTTTGGCGCTGTTGGGCCGCTTGCTCGAAACCGCCGACCTGGAGCGCCGGGTCGAGCGGATCGAGGCCGACGCCGCCCGCCGACGGGAGATGCGCCAGTGACGACCCGAGACCTCCATCGAAGGCTCGACCGGCTGGGCACCAAGCCCGCCGCCGACGGCCTGGGCAGTCGCCGCGACGCCGCTCGGCTGGCCGTCGTCGAGCGCGAGGTCGCCGAGCTGCTGAGGCGCCCGACCGCCGGACGGGCAGGACCGGAACTCGTCGCCCGGCTCGGCCGGGTCGGCGCCTTGGACAAGGAGGCCGCCGGGCTCCGCCGCCGGCTCTGTCCGCCTGATCCTGGCGCTGCCGAGCGCCGGAGGATCGAGGCCGCCGGGCTGGCCGCCGTCCCGAGCGACGAGCTGGCCGCGATCTACGAGGCTCGCCGCCGCCGCCCGACCGGGCGCCCTTCGCCGCGCGACCGCCTGCGAGCTGCCGCGATCGCCGCCGCCGACCTGCCCGAGCTGGCGCGGCTCTAACCCGGATTTCTCACCAAGTGACGAGCGACGTCGCCTGGGCCGGGTCGGGTGGAGGTCGGGAAGGCGAGACGGTGGTGGGTGGGTTGGCTGAGGCTGAGTGGGTCGCGATGGTTCGTCCGGCGTTTCGAGCCGGCGGCCGAGCCTATGCGGGGCCTGTCAGCAGGCGGCTTGGACGAGCCTGAGATGGGCCAGGGCGAACTCGTCATGGCAGGGAAAGGCGGAGGCCATCGAGCGTCAGCAGACGCTCGATCCGATCTCCGGAGGAGACGGCGCCAGGAGGCGCCGGAGGGGCGAGCTTGATCCGCCGGCAGCTGATCCGGACGAGTGCGGCGATCTTCAACAGGCGCAGGCGGATCGTGCCACAGGTGGCCTGAGCGAACTGGGTGTGGGCAAGACCGATGCGGCGCAACGCGCAGAGCAGGACATAGGCCATAGACGCGAACCAGAGCCGCAGCTGATTGGCGCGCATGGTCGCCGCCGAGGTGCGCTCGGCGAAGAGGTCGAGCTGGCACTCCTTGATGCGATTCTCCATCTCGCCGCGGGCACAATAGATGGTCTCGTAGAGCCGCCGCCCGTCGCTTTCGGCGGCCTTCAAGGAAGTGACGACGAAGCGCGGGTTGGGGCCGCCATGGGGTCCACTCGGCCATCGACCGTCAGGAGACGGTCGATCCGATCCGCGGAGCGGACACGGGCAGCAGCCCGTGGAGGGGCGATGACGCGACGCCTACGGCTCCAGCTGTCCAGCGTCGTCCAGCGCAGCTCCTTGAAAACCCGGGCGGGAGCACCGGTCCGGCGGCCCGCGGCTTCGGCCTGGGCGAGCTCGGGGGCGATCGCACCCTCCAGCCTGGCATTACGGGCAAGCCCAAGGACATAGTCGACCCGGTCTGCCTCGCACCATCGATGGCCAGGAGGCCATCGATCCGATTCGCGAAGCGACGCGGGCGAAGCCGCTGTCGGCTCGCAGGAGAATGCGAGCCCGGGGCCAATGCGCGCGGATCTGCGCGATGATCCGCGCGACCTCTTCGAGCGCGCCGGCGGACGCGTCGACGTTCGACCGCCGCAGCCTGGCCGCCAGCAGGATCGAGCCGCAGAGCGGATCGATGCCGCAGAAGACGTAGAGCGGCAGGTAGCAATAGCAGCCCCCCGGTCCCGCTTCGCGGGCCGGAGGGCAGCCTCCGTAGCCGTGGAAGAACCGGCCCTCCTGATGCCCGTGCAACGGATTGTCGGTTGCATCAAGATCGAGCACGATCCGCTTCGGTGGCGCGCGATTCGCGTCGAGGAAGAGATCAACCAGCAGCCGCTCGACCGCCGCCGGGTCGTGGCCGATCTTGCGATAGCGATCCGCACTGGCGGCGCCGTGCTCGAGCCGGTTGAGCGTGCTCTTGCCAGCGAGCGGCGCACAACCCGCCCGCCGAGCCCCGAGCTTGCCGGCGAGGATCGCCAGCACCGGGTCGTGCCGCAACCGATCGTGGTCGACCAAGTCCTCCCCCGGGTCCGGCTTTGCCGGCCCGAGGGCAGGCGCCGCCGAGCGCAATTCCCATCACCCGCTGGCCGACCAAGGTCGCAAGGGCATGCTCGACCCGCGTTCCGTCGCGCCCATCGCTGAAGCAGGTCGCGAAACGGTCGATCAAGCCGATCGCCCGGTCGGTGGCGCCGAGCAGCAACGCGCCCGCGTCCGTGGTCATGGCCCCGCCGTCGAACCCCGCCACCACCGAGCGACCGTCGACCGTTCCAAAAGCGAGCTGGCTCGGGCTACACTCTGTCGGCATCGGGGACCTCCTCTGCTGAGCGTTAAGTCTTCGTCGCAGAAGAACTATCGCCCAATCAGAGCCCGGATGCACGTACTCCTCGTGAGAAATCCGGGCTAACACGACCGGCTCCAGCCCCGCCGCTGACTGCCGGATGACTACCTGCCACTCCCGGACGGCCGACCCGTGATATAGGCGAGGAAGTCGGTCGCAACGCGCTGATCCATGGTCCGCGTTCACGGGAGGCCAAGCTCTTGCGCCGCGTGCCAGACGAAACCCGGCTTGTAGCCACGGGCGAGGGCGAGGGCGAGGTCCGCCCGGTTCTTGCAATGCGGCAGAACGGATCTGAGCGGCTGGCCTGCCAGCTTCTCGAAAAACGCGATCCGTTCCAGCTTGCCGCGCCCCCCGGAACCGCGTTGAGGTCGGGAACCGTGCCTCGCACCCTCGGCCAGCGATAGCCGCACCCCGAGCAGGCGGTCGCCCCGGCGGGCACGATGCGACGGCACGACGGGCACGCCTTGGCGGGCGCCGCGCCAGCGTCCCGCGGCTCGCGGCCGTCCAGGGACCATGCGGGCTCGAAATCGGGCAGGCCGTGCCGCACGACGTTGCCGCCATAGTCCAAAACGATCGCCTCGCCAGCGCCCGGCCGTAGCACGCGACCGATCTGTTGCCGATGCAGGGTCCGCGAGATCGTCGGGCGCAGAAGTAGGGCAATCGACGCATCGGGAGCGTCGAAACCCTCGCATAAGGGGATATTGACCCGGACATCCCGTGTTGCGCGCGACGGCCTGGATGGCGGGCTTGAGCACCAACCCCTGCCACTGGGCGCATAAGGGAAGTGCAGAGTTTCGATTCGGCCGAGACCTTCGCGCGGGACCGAGTTACGGTGCCAGAGTTACGGTGCAGTGCACTAAACCCAGATACCAGCGGCTTTCAGATGACGGAGGGCGGCCAGGGCGGCCAAGCCTAAGTGCAAATGGCCACGGGCTTCTCCGTCAAGTTGGCCCTTCGTGGCAAGGATGTTGGGGCTGGGCCCAATCGCGTCGTGGCGAGGTGATTCAGTTCTTCCGACTGGCGCCGTGCCTGGTCGGATGGAGGTGTGCGCGGCGACCCATCACTGGGCCCAGACATCGCAGCGCCCTGGCACGACGTGCTTGAGTGGCATCGACCAACCCCGCCGAAGTGTTCACGCCATTGGGGTCGCGTCGGTGGCGTGAACTCTGGCTGCGGCTCAGCCCGGGGGGCAGACTGCACCCGTCTCGACCCAGGCCTCAATGAGCTCGCCGAAGGCTTTTTGCGATCCGGGTGCCGGGGTGCGGCCGGCGCCCGGATGCCAGCCCCAGCCGACCAGCGAATCCTCGGCCATGTGGTGGACGAGCTCGTCCATTGAGCGGCCGCCATTTCGCTCCGGGTCTTTGATCTGCTGGCAGATCTGCGCGAGCGACTTGCCCTGCCAGGCCATCTCGATCGGCGCCAGCTGCCAGTTCTCATGGCCGGGAATGCCGACGGCATCGTAATTCCGGGTCTGGTGGCAGGCCGGGCAATGCAGGCCGGCGACGCCGATATTGGCCTCGCCGCGCTGCACCGCCGGTATGTGCAGATGGCTGTCGTCGCCCTGGAGCGGGCGGTTGCCGGCCGGGTGGCAATTGACGCAACGCGGATGCTGTAGAACCTTGCCGGCCTCCCCGAACAGAGCCAGCGAGCGCTGGTTCTGGTCGCTGATGCCGGCGAAGGCGCTGGGCTCGCGCAGGCCCTGAGCCGGGCCGCCGGCGGCCTCGGAGTGCCGGCCAGGGCCAGGCCCAGCGGCAGCAGTGCGACGACCGTCGCCCGCAGAGCGGATCGCATAGCTGTGGCTCCAGCTGCTGCCTCAGGCGGACCGGAGATCGTTCTTGCTGAACGGCAGCACCCGGATCCGCTTGCCCGTCGCGGCGAAATAGGCGTTGGCGACCGCCGGTCCCACCGGCGGCACGCCCGGCTCGCCGACACCCGTCGGCTCCTCGGTCGAGGCCATGATATGGACCTCGACCTTGGGCATCTCGTCGATCGTCAGGACTTGGTAGGTGTCGAAATTGCCCTGGACGACGCGACCCTTGTCGAGCGTGATCTCGCTCTTCAGGATCGCCCCCAGGCCATAGCCGATGCCGCCCTCGATCTGCGCCCTGACTATGTCCGGGTTGACGGCGATGCCGCAATCGACGGCACAGACCGCCCGCTCGACCTTGGGGCTGCCGTCGGGGCGCAGCGAGATCTCGACCACCTGCGCGACGTAGGTCTCGAACGCCTCGTGCACGGCGACGCCGCGAAAGCGCCCGTGCGGCAAGGGGCTGTCCCAGCCCGCCTTCTCGGCCGCGAGCTCGAGCACGCCCAGGTGCCGCGGCTTGTCCTTGAGCAGTGCCCGGCGGAACGCGACCGGGTCCTTGCCGGCGGCATGCGCCGCCTCATCGATGAAGACCTCGGTCGAATAGGCTGTGTGGGTCGAGCCGACCGAGCGCCACCACAAGACCGGCACGCCGACCTCGGTGGTGATGAGATCAACATGCAGGTTCGGGATCGCGTAGGGCAGGGTGCTGGCCCCCTCAACCGAGGTCGGGTCATAGCCCGCCTTCGCCATCATGGGCTCGAACGGCGTACCCTTCATGATCGACTGGCCGACGATCCGATGCTGCCAGGCGACGAGGTTGCCGTCCGCGTCCAGGCCGGCCTTCAGCGCGTGGTAGTAGAGAGGGCGGTAGCGGCCGCCGCGCATGTCGTCCTCGCGCGTCCAGACCAGCTTGACCGGCGCCTTAGCGCCGATCGCCTTCAAGGTGGAGACGACCTCGACGATGATGTCGGCATCGCCGACGGCGCGGCGGCCGAAGAAGCCGCCGGGCGTCATGCAGTGCAGCGTCACCGCCGACGGCTCGAGGCCCATTATCTTGGCCGCGACCTGTTGGTAGAGGTCGGGAATCTGGTGGCCGGCCCAGACTTCGAGCCGACCGTTCTCGAAGCGGGCGGCAGCGTCGAGCGGCTCCATCGCCGCATGGGCAAGGTAGGGAAACTCGAACTCGGCCTCGATCACCTTGGCGGCAGCGGCCAGCGCCTTGGCCGCATTGCCGTCATCGCGGATCTGCTTCGCCTCGGCGTTGCGGGCGAGCTTCTTGTAGTGGACCATCAGCTCGTCCGTGCCGCGAGCCTCGCCGCTGCTCTCGTCCCAGGCCACTTTGAGCGCCTGGCGGCCCTTGAGCGCGGACCACATGTCTTGGGCCACGACGGCGATGCCGCGCGGCGTCTCGACGACATCGACCACACCTGGAACCTGCTTCGTCGCCGCGGCGTCGAACGACTTGGCCTTGCCGCCGAAGAGCGGCGGGTGCTCGATCACCGCCGTCAGCATGCCCGGCAGCTGGACGTCGATCGGGAACTGCTGCCGGCCTGTGGTCTTCGGCACGGAGTCCAGCCGGCGCAGCTTCTCGTTGCCGATATAGACCCAGTCCTTGGGGTCCTTGAGCTTAACCTGCATCGGCGTGCCCAACCGTGCCGCCGCATCGGCGAGCTCGCCAAAGCTGGCCGAGTGGCCAGAACCATTGCTGAGCACGCCCTTTTGGATCGTGATCGAATCGGCCAGGACCTGCCACTCCTTTGCCGCCGCCTCGACCAGCATCATTCGCGCCAGGGCGCCGGCCTGGCGGTAGCGCTGCCACGAGCTCTTGGTGCTAGAGGAGCCGCCGGTGCCCTGCATGACACCGCCCCAGGTGAGGTTGCCGTAGAGCTTGGTGTTGCCGTAGGCGCCGTCGACCCGCATCTGCGACCAGTCGGCACCGAGCTCCTCGGCGACCAGCGTCGCTAGGGCGCTGTAGATGCCCTGGCCTCCGTCCATATGGGCCGACAAGACCGTGACGCTGTTGTCGGGCGCTATGTGGACATAGGCCTGAAAGGGGTTGATCGGCGCTCCGTCGGCCGCGAAGCCGTGGCCGAAGGGCAGGTGGAAGCCGATGGTGAGACCGGCACCGGCCGCGGCGGCACCGATCAGGAAGCCGCGGCGGCTGGGCTGCTGCAGACGCTCTTTGATCGCCCTCATCGCTCAGCCCTCCAGGATCCGGGCCGCTTCGTGCACGGCGGCACGGATGCGGTGATACGTGGCGCAGCGACAGATGTTGCCGGCGAGCGCGCCGTCAATGTCGCTGTCGCTGGGCGTCGGGTTTTCGCTTAAGAGCGCCACCGTCGTCATGATCTGACCCGACTGGCAATAACCGCACTGGACCACGTCGAGCTTCTGCCAGGCGGTCTGCACCGCCTGCGCCGTCTTGTCCGAAAGGCCCTCGATCGTCGTCACTTCGCGGCCCTCGGCCGCCGCCACGGGCGTGGCACAGGCGCGGGCAGCCATGCCGTCGATATGCACGGTGCAGGCGCCGCAAAGTGCTTGGCCGCAACCGAACTTGGTGCCGGTGAGCTGCAGGTGATCGCGCAGGAGCCAGAGCAGCGGCATCTCGGGATCGACATCGGTCTCAACGGACCGACCATTGACCTTGAAATTAACCATTCGTCGCCATTCCGCCATTGCCTCGACGAAGCAGGCCGACGGCCATGTATGCTCTCAGCCGACATTGCCCGGATGGGCGGCTGCCTCCGGGAATCCTGCTCTTCAGCCGCTTCTCGGTCAAGCGGAGCGCATGATTGGAGGCGGATCCCATGTGCGGGGGACCACCGGACCCCCACTCCGCGGGCCGGTCGGACTGTTCTGGTGCCCCGGTCGATCTCGGCGCATGGTTCTCCTCTCGGCTCTGGCCGCGTCCCATGGCCGGCTCCCGTTAGGCCAACGCAAGGGGCGGTCCTCGCAGGCGATCGATCCGGCGCAGGATCGCGGCGAACACGGCACGAGGCACTGCTACCTCAGCCAGCTGGAACATGTACCGGTCCACAGTCATGAGACACGGCTCTGGGCTTAAGCGGCCATGGGCATGGCCGCGCTCTGCTCGGCCCGGAGCCGGGCTGGTGTCTTGTAGCCGTGTCGCTCGATGATCCAGGTCTGGTTGTAGAGCTGCTTGAAGGCCTGGAGTGCCAGGCGCAGGTCCTCGATGGTGGTGGAGCGCTGCACCCACAACAGGTTCTCCTTCAAGGTCCGGATGAAGCGTTCGGCGCAGCCGTTACCCTCGGGCTCGCGGACGAAGGCCGGCGGGCTCTCGATGCCGAGGAAGCGGATCTCGCTCTGGAAGTGGTGGCTGACAGACTGGCTGCCGTGGTCGTCGCGGAGCCTGAGACCGGCGGCGACAGCCTTGGCGAAGGCGCCGTAGCGTGGCGGGGCGTGGGCGGTCGGCGCTGGCTGCGTGTCCGACGCTGGCCAGCGTGCGGCGTGGACGGCGCCTGGCCTCGCCGGTGATCACCGAGGTGAGGTCTGTGGCCCACATGAGGTCCACCCGCTCGGTGACGATGGTGCCGTCGTGGGCTTTCGAGCCGTGCGGCCTGCCGGCTCGCTGATGTGCCAGGAGGCGGTGCGCCCGCATCAGCCGCAGGACCCGGCGCCGGCTGGTGCGGATGCCGGCAAAGCGCAGTCGCGCCCACAGCTTTCGGTAGCCTTCACCGTGGAAGGGGCTGTCCTCGAGGAGCTGCCTGAGCGCTGCCACCAAGCCTTCGTCCGGCATCGCCCCGGGCGGCCCAGGTCGCCGGTGGACGAGCACTTCGAAGCGATGACGGTGACGGTAAACGGTTGCGCGCGACACACCCCGGAGGCGTGCGACCCGCTGCAGGCCGTAGACCTTGTCCGTGGAGGGCGAGACCTGCCGGCTCATCGCCTCGACCTCCGATGAGCCAAAGGGCGGCCCGTCTCCAGCCGCTCGATCTTGGCCTCGAGCAGCTCGGCGGTCATCGTCAGCTCGCCAACCTTCGCCTGCAGCCGCCCGATCCCGGCGTCCCGGGCATCCACCGGCCGGCTCTTCAAGGATGCTCCGCCGCCGGCCAGAAAGCCATCCCGCCAGCCGCTCAGCTCGGCCGCCGACACCGCCAGCTCGCGTGACAGCAGCTCCAGATCCTCGCCCCTGAGCAGCCGCAACACGGCGTCCTGCTTGCGCCCTGCCGACATCCGCCGCCGCGGCTCGAGCGTGGGCCCGGCTCCGCCAGCGTGCCGGGCGCGCTCCGCCGCGCCCACGCCCGCCCCAACATCCTCGTCCATCTCCCACCTCCTCGCGGTCGCCTGCCCGCAAAGCGGTGTCTCAAAGAACTGTAGACCGGGAGAGACCTCATCCAGTCTCACCAAAGGGACCGCCCGCCAATTGTCGCTTCGCCCAGCGCGAGGTCACCCGAGGTTGACGCCCTAGCACCGACCGCTGTACGCGTAGTGGAAAGCTAGTTTCGGTGAATGGTGCCGCGTGGGAGCGCTGAATCAGCCGAAGGCGTTCACATGAAGGTCAAGCAACGGGCGATCCGGGTCTGGGATCTGCCGACCCGCCTGTTTCACTGGCTTCTGGTCGTCCTGGTCGCCGTGGACCTCTTTACCGGCTTCGTCGCGCCGGAGTGGTGGATGGGCGTGCACCTCTGGGCCGGCTACGCCATCGTGGCGCTGCTGGTGATGCGGCTGGTCTGGGCGATCTTCGGGCCAGAGTACAGCCACATCACCAGCTTCGCCTATGGTCCCCGCGATGTCTGGGAGTACGTCCGCGGCCTGCTGCTCCTGCGGCCCAGCCATCACATCGGCCACAACCCAGCCGGCGCGGTCATGATCTACTTCCTATTCGCCGTGCTGGTCGCCACGACCGCGACGGGGCTGCTCGTGCTCGGCGGCGAGGAGAAGCAAGGACCGTTTGCTGGGATCGCGACCTATAGCGTCGGCAACGGCGCCAAGGTGGCCCATGAGGCGCTGGTCTTCGTGCTCCTCGTCCTCGTGGCGGGACATGTTGCCGGCGTGATCGCGCATGGTCTCCTGACCGGCGAGAACCTGATCACGGCGATGATCACGGGTGACAAGAGCCTGCCGCCCGGAACGCCCTTGCCGACGCCGCGGCCCGCACGGCTGGCTCCGGCCGCCGTGACCGTGGCCGCGATAATCGGGGTCGCCGCCTTGGCCGTGGTTGCCCTCGGTCGCCTACCGCCGACGACAGGCCATCCGCTGGTCCAGAATGCGGCTTATGCCAAGGAGTGCGGTGCCTGTCACGACGCCTTTCACCCGAGCCTGCTGCCGGCCGCCTCTTGGGCTGCGCTGATGGCCGGCCTGAAGGACCATTTCGGCGAGGACGCGAGCCTCGATCCGGCGCGCGCCGAGGAGATCGCGGCCTGGCTGACGACCAACGCCGCCGAGACCTGGGACACCGAGATCGGCAACCGCTTCCGCGTGACCGACCCGGCACAGCCGCTGCGCATCACCGCGAATCCCTACTGGCGCCGCAAGCATGCCGGGATCCCCGCGCCCGTGTTCGAGCGCAAGGCCGTGGGCAGCAAGGTCAATTGCTCGACCTGCCACCGTGACGCGGCGACCGGGCGGTTCGACGATCAAGCCATCCGCATCCCCAAGGAGGAGCCTCAATGAGCCGCCGCGCATTGCTTGCCATCGCATCGGCTGCCGCCGGCCTTGCCGCCGCCGCGGCGGCCGCGCAGCCGGCGGCGCGGGACCAGATCCTCGCCGACTACCTGGCTCAGGCCAAGCAGGCCGACGCTACCTTCGCCGGCTTCAATGCGGAGCGCGGGGCCGCCCTGTTCCGCACCCGGCACCCCGGCGGCAACTCCGCGACCCCGGCCTGCACGAGCTGCCACAGCGACGATCCCCGTAGCCGCGGCCAGAACGCCAAGACCGGCAAGCCGATCGAGCCGATGGCGGTCTCGGCCAACCCGAAGCGCTACACCAACAAGGCCGACGTCGAGAAGTGGTTCAAGCGCAACTGCAACCAGGTCCTCGGGCGCGAATGCACGCCGGCCGAGAAAGGCGATTTCATCACCTTCATGATGAGCCAATAGCGAGGAGGAAGAGACCGATGCGTCCGCTCGCCATAGCCACCGCCCTGCTCGCAGTCGCCGCCACCCTGGCCCCTGCGCTCGCCCAGGAGCTCAAGCGCGTTCCGCCGGTCACTAACGAAGCCGCGAAGAAGGAGTGCGGGGCCTGCCACATGGCCTACCAGCCGCAGTTCCTGCCGGCCAACTCCTGGCGCCGGATCTTCGCCGACCTCGGCAAACATTTCGGCGAGGACGCGAGCCTGGATGATGCCGTGCGGCAGGAGATCCTCGGCTATTACGTGGCCAACGCCGCCCCCACGCGGGGCGGCGAGGCGCCGCTGCGCATCACGGAGCAGCGCTGGTGGGTGCGCAACCACAGCGAGGAGGTGCGAGAAGCCGACTGGGCCAAGGCCAAGTTCAAGGGCAACTGCACGGCCTGCCATGCGCGCGCTGAGCAAGGACTCTATGGAGATTAGGACTGAAAAAGATGCATCGGCCCGTAACGCCAATTCACCTTGGTCAACGGCAAGACGGGCGAGGTTGAGGTCGTGGACATGACCGGGCCGCGTCGGAGCTGACCGGCAGCCGGGATGCCGACACGGCGCCGGCCGCCGATAGACGCTCAGGGTTGGGGTCGCGGCGTGGCGGCGACCGAGGGCGGCAGGATCGGATAGACCACCTGCGGCTGATCGCCGGTCAGGCTGTGTAGGAACGTGGTGATCTTGTCGACCTGATCGTCGGTCAGCTGGATGCCGAGCTGGCTCGAGCCCATGACGGCGACCGCTTGGCGCAGGTCCCAGGACCTGCCGGAGTGGAAGTAGGGCGGCGTGAGCGCGATGTTGCGCAGGGTCGGCACCTTGAAGACGTACTCGTCCTCGACCGTCTTGGTGACCTGGAACCGCCCCTTGTCATCCGGCGGCAGGATGTCGGCGCCGGGCCTCTCGACCACGCCGAACGGGGCGTACATGCCGCCGCCGACGTTGATGCCGTTGTGGCAGCCGGAGCAGCCATTGTCCATGAACAGCCGCAAACCTTCCTTCTGCTCCGCCGTAAGCGCGTTCTCGTCGCCCCTCAGGTAACGGTCGAACGGCGCGTTCGGCGTGATCAGGGTCGCCTCGAACAGGGCGATCGCGTCCTCGACATTCTTGATGTTGAGCGGCTTGGGGTCGCTCGGGAAGGCCTTCTGGAACATCGCGACGTAGCCCGGGATGCCGCTCAGCTGCTCGACCACATGCTGGTGGGTGGTGGCCATCTCGACCGGGTTGACCATCGGGCCGCCCGCCTGCTGCTCGAGGTCCTTGGCCCGCCCGTCCCAGAACTGCGCGGTGTTGAACACCGCGTTGAGAACGGTCGGCGCGTTGCGCCCGCCGTGTTGCCAGCGGTGGCCGAGCGAGGTCTCCATCATGTCGACCCCGCCGAGCCCGACGATGTGGCAGGAATTGCAGCTGATGCTGTGCGATTCCGAAATCCGGGGCTCGAAGTACAGCATCTTGCCGAGCTCGACCCGGTCAGCCGTGGCCTCGACCCCCGGCACGGCGGGAGGTGTCTCGGGAATCGGCTTGAAGGTCGCTTGGACGCTCTTGAGGAGGTCTTCCTGAGCGCCGACTGAACCGGCCGCGACCAGAAATAGAGGGAGCGCAACTGCGGCGAGGCTTCGGTGCATGGTTCGACCCTCCATCCAAAACGCATGCGCAGCGATCCAGTTTTGCCTAGACGCTCGCCTCGCGCAAGGCGGCCGCGAGCTCCACCGCTATTTTCTTCCCTCTGTCGCCGCCGAACCGCTCGATGGCCTCGATCTTGGCCCGGCTCGTGGAGCGCGGCACGACGGCGATGAAGGGCAGGCCGAGAAGCTGGGCGAAATAGGCCTCGCTCACCGCGGTCGAGCCGGACGACGCCTCGACCACGGTCGTGCCCTCCCGGATGTTGCCGTTGCAGATGCCGTAGAGGAACAGCGAGTGCGCCAGCCGGTGCTTCAGGCTGCCGGTCGGATGGGTCGATTCGTCCTTGAGATAGATCGAGAGACCGGTGAGGCCCTTGAAGACGGGATTGAGCAGGTGCGTGTCGGCCGAGCGACGCCGGTCCCCCTGGAGCAGCTCGATGGCCCGAAAGGTCCAGGTCCGGTCCCGGTCCTTCGGCGACGCGGCCGATTCGATGTTTAGCACTCCTCGGTCCTGTTTGCGCATGTCGGTGACGTTCGCCTCGCCAAAACAGAACTTCGCATATGTTGGCAGCATTCCGCGATATCCGATGGCCATCTCGAAGATGCCTTGCCACAGGCGGTTATGAGGCTCGGCCGGCCGTCTCGCCGCGCCGGATCTCGGCGAACAGCACCACGACCGAGCGTGCGGCTGCTCGATAGGTCGTCTGGTCAGGGAGCGGGAGAGCAGCCTCCCAGGGCAGGATGTCCTCCGGCGATGCGAGCGAGGTATCGATCCAGCGGCGCCAAGAGCCACCGTTATCCGCCGACGGCAGCTCGAACGTCAGCGACTCCCAGTAGGCGTTCAGGATCAGGTAGATGCGGACACCTTCGCGCGATAGCTCCGCCTCGAACGCGAGGCTGTGGGAGTGATCGCTCCAGTCCGGCTGCCCGGGCTTGACCCCGTGCCAGCTCTTGCTCGCCTGCCGAATCATCTGGTCCAGGCTCAGCCGATCGCGCTCGTGCTCGACATCGCGCAAGAGCCGCCGCGCGTTGAGCAGCCTCACGAAGCGGTGCAGGTCCGCGTGCCGCTCGACCAGGGTCCAGTCGAACCAGCTCGTCTCGCTATCCTGGCAGTAGGCGTTGTTGTTGCCCGATTGCGTACGTCGCACCTCGTCTCCGATGAGGAGCATCGGCACGCCCAGCGAGAGCAGCGTGACGGTGAGGAAGTTCTTGACCTGCCGGTTCCGCAGCGCCTCCACGGCCGGGTCGTCGGTCGGCCCCTCGACGCCGCAGTTCCAGCTGCGGTTGTCGTCCGTGCCGTCGCGGTTCTGCTCGCCGTTCGCCTCGTTGTGCTTGGTGTCGTAGGACACGAGGTCGTTGAGCGTGAAGCCGTCGTGGCAGGTGACGAAGTTGACGCTCTGCTCGGCCTCGCGCCCCTCATGGCCATAGATGGCAGGGCTGCCGATCAGCCGGTCCGCCATCCGCCCCACCGAGCCGGGCTCGCCGCGGAAGAAGCTACGGACGTCGTCGCGAAAGCGTCCGTTCCACTCCTTCCAGCTGTCGCCGATGAAGCTGCCGACCTGGTAGAGGCCCGCCGCGTCCCAGGCCTCCGCGATCAGCTTCGTGCCCGCCAGCACGGGGTCCGATTCGATATCCCACAAGACCGGCGGGTTCGGCATCGGGCGGCCCGAAGGGTCGCGCGCCAGCACGGAGGCGAGGTCGAAGCGGAAGCCGTCGACGTGCATCTGCCTCACCCAGTGGCGCAGGCTGTCGACGATCATTCGGCGGACGACCGGGTGGTTCGCGTTCAGCGTGTTGCCGGTACCCGTGTAGTTGGCGTAGCGCGCGCGATCGGGCTCGAGGATGTAGTAGGTGGGATTGTCGATGCCGCGGAAGCACAAGGTGGGCCCCGTCTCGTCGACCTCTGCGGTGTGGTTGAAGACGACGTCGAGGATGATCTCGATGCCCGCGCGGTGCAGCGCCTTCACCATGTCGCGGAACTCGTCGACGGGGGCCAGCGCGTCCCGGCGCGAGCTGTAGGCCTGGTGCGGGGCGAAGAAGGAGACCGGGGCGTACCCCCAGTAGTTGACCTTGCCCGGCGGACAGTCTTGTGCGTCGAACTGGAACACCGGCAGCAGCTCGACCGCGGTGATCCCGAGCTGCTGGAGGTACGGGATCTTCTCGATCAGGCCGGCAAACGTGCCGCGCACGGCCTCGCCGACGCCCGAGCTCGGATGGCGGGTGAAGCCCCGCAGGTGCATCTCGTAGATGATGGTCCGGGCCGAAGGCAGGCGCAGCGGCGCGTCGCCTTCCCAGTCATAGGCGTCGAGATCGACCACGACGCTTTTCATGGCAGTCGCAGCGTTGGCGCCGGGCTGACGAGCAGCGGCGCGGCTGTAGCCGTCGGGGACGACCACGCCGAGGCCGTATGGGTCGAGGAGGATCTTGGCGGGATCGAACCGCATCCCGCTCGCTGGGTCCTGCGGGCCGTCGATCCGGAAGCCGTAGAGCTGGCCCGCAGCGATGCCGGGGAGGAAGACGTGCCAATAGTGGTAGGTGCGGTTCGCCACGGGGTCGAGCCGGATGGCTCGCGCCGGCGTCGCATCGCCGATGCGATCGAAGAGCAGCAGCTCGACCCCGGTTGCGTGCCGCGAGAACAGGCTGAAGTTCACCCCGTCCTGGTCCAGCGTAGCCCCCAAGGGCGAGCTCGACCCCGCGAACGATCCGCCCGTCTTCGCCGGCCGCTTCGCCGCTATGGAACGGGGCAAGGCTTCACCTGCCAGATCCCGGTCGCGTACTCGGCAATCGTCCGATCGCTGGAGAACCGGCCCGAGCCGGCTATGTTCAGGATGGCCTTGCGCGCCCAGCCTTCCGGATCGGCATAGAGGTCGAACAGCCGCTGATCCGCCTCGAGGTAGGAGCCGAGATCCGCCAGATGCATGTAGTGGTCGCCGTGGGTGAGCAGGGTCTCTCGCAACGGCTCGAAGATGCCCGGCTCGTGGCGGCTGAAATGACCCGAGGCGATCAGGTCCAGGGCGGCGCGGGTCTCGGGCTCGCGGCTGTAGTGCCACCAGGGGTCGTACCAGCCGCGACTGTCGGCCACCTGAGCCGCCGTCAGGCCGAACAGAAAAAAGTTCTCCTCGCCGGCGGCCTCGGCCATCTCGATCGTGGCGCCGTCGCGCGTGCCGATCGTGAGGGCACCGTTCATCATGAGCTTCATGTTGCTCGTGCCGCTGGCCTCGTAGCCCGCGGTCGAGATCTGGTTGGAGACGTCGCTCGCGGGAATCAGGCGCTCGGCGAGGGAGACGCAGTACTCTGGCAGGAAAACGACCTTGAGGCGGCCGCGCACCGCTGGATCGCCGTCAATGGTGCCGGCGAGGTTGTTGAGAAACTTGATGATGAGCTTGGCCAAGTGGTAGGCGGGCGCCGCCTTGCCGGCGAAGAAGAAAGTGCGCGGCGTCATGGAGGCGTCCGGCTTCTGCCGCAGCCGGTTGTAGAGGACGACGATACGCAGCGCGTTCAAGAGCTGCCGCTTGTACTCGTGGATGCGCTTCACCTGGCTGTCGAAGATCGAGTCGGGGTCGACAATGACCTCTGACGTCGCGGCGAGCCGCTCCGCGAGGCGAACCTTTGCCTCGCGCTTGGCCTCGCGCACGGCCTCGCGAAAGCTCGCGTCATCCGCAAGCGGCTTTAGCCTCTCTAGTTGCGCGAGATCGGTGATCCAGCCTTCGCCGATGGCTGCGGTGATGCTGGCGGCAAGCGCGGGATTGGCCAGCAGCAGCCAGCGCCGCGGCGTGATGCCGTTGGTCTTGTTGCTGAAGCGCTCGGGAAACAGCTCGGCCAAGTCCCTGACGGTGACCGTGCGCAGCAGCTCGGAATGGATCGCGGCGACCCCGTTCGTGCTGTGCGAGCCGACAATGGCGAGGTTGGCCATGCGGATCTTCCGCTCGCTCCCTTCCTCGACCAGGCTCACGCGTGCGCAGCGGCCCTCATCGCCAGGGAAGCGCGACCGGACCTCATCAAGGAGGCGGCGGTCAATCTCGAGGATGATCTCGAGATGGCGCGGCAGCAGCAGCTCGAACCACCGCAGGGGCCACCTCTCCAGCGCCTCGGGCAGAAGCGTATGGTTCGTGTAGGCGAGCGTGCGGCGGGCAATGTCGAAGGCTTGGTCCCAGCCGAGAACGCCTCGTCGAGCAGGATCCGCATGACCTCCGGCACGGCCAGGCTGGGATGCGTGTCGTTGAGCTGGATCGCCACCTTGTCGGGGAATGCCGCCCAATCCGCGTTGCCGCGCCGGAAGCGCCGGACGAGATCCGCGAGCGAGCAGGCGACGAGGAAGTACTCCTGCACGAAGCGCAGCCCTTGACCCATGCTCGTCGAATCGTCGGGGTAGAGCACGCGCGTCAGGGATTCGGCCGCGAGACGCTCGGCCAGCGCGCTCACGAACTCGCCGTGGCTGAATGCCTGGAAGTCGAAGACGTCGGGTGCCGCAGCGGCCCAGAGCCGGAGCGTGTTGATCGTCCTGCCGCCGTAGCCCACGATGGGGCGGTCGAACGGGATGCCGAGCAGGCTCGACGGTCGGCCGGCGACCACGCCCAGGCTCCCGCCGCGCACCTCGAACGAGCAGCCGAGCCTCACCTCGACCTTCTCGTGCGGCCGGGCGACCTCCCAGGGGTCGGGCCGCCTCAGCCAGTTGTCCGGCTGCTCCTCCTGCCAGCCGTCCCTGATGGTCTGTCTGAAGATGCCGTACTCGTAGCGCAGCCCATAGCCCATGGCCGGGAGCTGCATCGTGGCCATCGAGTCGAGGAAGCACGCGGCGAGGCGGCCGAGGCCGCCATTGCCGAGGCCGGCGTCCGGCTCCTCGTCCAGCAAGGCGAGCCAGTCGAGGCCCTTCTCGTCAACGGCCCGCTTCACAAACGGATCGAGGCGGAGATTCAGGATGTTGTTGGCGAGCGAGCGCCCTATGAGAAACTCCATGGAGAGATAGTAGATGCGCTTGGGGCTCTCCCGCTCATAGGTGCGTTCCGTCAACACCCAGCGCTGCGAAAGCACGTCCCTGACCGAGCGGGCGACGGCCTCGTAGCGCTCCCGCGGACCCGCCTCGGCCGGATCGACGACGTTGTCGAACATGACGTGCCGCTCGTAGAGCGCATCGCCCGTGCCGGTGAACCGGACCGGGCCGCACCCATATTGCCTGAGCAGCTGGTCCAGCTCCGGCGCGCGCCCGGTTGCGCTGTCACCCTCCATTGTCCCTCCCTGAGGCACGAGCCTCGTTCGTTACCGAGCCGCTCGCCTCGATCGTCGCCTCCTGGCCGGCAGGTGGCGCTTGCCGGACTCTGACCGCAAGTATCTTCTTGCGCCGGATCGCGAGCTGGCCCCGGCAATCGCGATCCCCCTCCTACCGGCTCAGATGTTGTCGGCCTCCGTCGAGCTGCTTCGGGTGACAGCCACCTCCTGACCCCACCGCCAGCCCGCAATCTCAGGCATATCATCGCCGCGCCGGGCGATGTACGCCTTTTGCTCCATCAGCTTGTCCCGAATCGCCTGCTTGGCGTAGGCCGCCCGTGCTCCGAGCCTCGGCACGCGGTCGATCACATCGCCCACCAAGTGGAACCGGTCGAGGTCGTTCATCACGCACATGTCGAACGGGGTGCTGGTGGTGCCCTCCTCCTTGTAGCCGCGCACGTGCAGGTTTTTGTGACCGGTCCGCCGGTAGGTGAGCCGGTGGATGAGCCACGGGTAGCCGTGGAACGCGAAGATGATCGGTTTGTCCGTGGTGAAAAGCGCGTCGAAGTCCTTGTCGGGCAGCCCGTGCGGATGCTCGCTCTGGGGCTGCAGCTTCATCAGGTTGACGATGTTGATGACCCTGACCCTCAGCTCGGGCGCGTGCCGGCGCAGGAGATCGACCGCAGCCAAGGTCTCCAGCGTCGGCACGTCGCCGCAGCAGGCCATGACGACATCGGGCTCCCCGCCCTTGTCGTTGCTCGCCCACTCCCAGATGCCCAAGCCCGCCTCGCAGTGCCTGACCGCCTGGTCCATCGTCAGCCACTGTGGTGCTGGCTGCTTGCCGGCAACGACGACGTTCACGTAGTTGCGGCTCCTGAGGCAGTGGTCGGTGACGGAGAGCAGGCAGTTGGCGTCTGGCGGCAGGTAGACGCGGACCACCTCGGCCTTCTTGTTGACCACATGGTCGATGAAGCCCGGGTCCTGGTGGCTGAAGCCGTTGTGGTCCTGGCGCCAGACGTGGCTGGAGAGAAGGTAGTTCAGCGAGGCGATCGGACGTCGCCAGCCGATGTGGTTGCACACCTTCAGCCACTTGGCATGCTGGTTGAACATCGAATCGATGATGTGGATGAAGGCCTCGTAGCATGAGAAGAAGCCGTGCCGCCCGGTCAGGAGATAGCCCTCGAGCCAGCCCTGGCACTGGTGCTCGCTGAGCATTTCCATGACCCGCCCGTCGACGGCGAGGTGATCGTCGTAGGGATAGGTCTCCGCCGCCCAGGCGCGATCGGTGACCTCGAGCACGTCCTGCCACCGGTTCGAGTTGTTCTCGTCCGGGCTGAACAACCTGAAGTTCCGCGCCTCCATGTTGAGCTTCATCACGTCGCGCAGGAACCGACCCATGACCCTGGTAGCCTCCGCCAGGCCTGCGCCGGGTGCAGTTACCTCGACCGCATAGTCGCGGAAGTCCGGCAGCCGCAGGTCACGGAGGAGAATGCCACCATTGGCGTGCGGGTTGGCGCTCATGCGCCGCACACCCTTGGGCGGCAGCTCGGCCAGCTCGGGCTGGAGGCGGCCGCCCTCGTCGAAGAGCTCCTCGGGGCGGTAGCTCTTCATCCACTGCTCGAGCAGCCGCACGTGGGCCGGGTTCTCATGCATCTCGCCCATCGGCACCTGATGCGAGCGCCAGTAGCCTTCGGTGCGCTTGCCGTCGATCTCCTTCGGGCAGGTCCAGCCCTTGGGCGTGCGAAGCACGATCATCGGCCAGCGGGGGCGTCCGGTGAACCCGTTCCGACGCGCGTCGTTCTTGATGCGCCGGATGCTGGCCATGACCTTGTCCAGCGTCGCGGCCATCAGCTCGTGCATCGCCTCCGGCTCGTCGCCCTCGACGAAGTAGGGCGTATAGCCGTAGCCGCGGAAGAGGTGATCCAGCTCCTCGTGGCTGATCCTGGCGAGGACGGTCGGGTTGGCGATCTTGTAGCCGTTGAGGTGCAGGATCGGCAGCACCACGCCGTCGGCTACGGGGTTGAGAAACTTGTTCGAGTGCCAGCTCGTCGCCAACGCCCCTGTTTCGGCCTCGCCGTCGCCGACGACGCAGGCAACGATCAGATCGGGGTTGTCGAAGGCCGCGCCATAGGCGTGGGAGAGGGCGTAGCCGAGCTCGCCGCCCTCATGGATCGAGCCCGGAGTCTCGGGCGCGACGTGGCTCGGGATCCCGCCAGGGAAGGAGAACTGGGTGAAGAGGCGCTTCATGCCCGCTCGGTCGGCCGAGACGTTCGGGTACACCTCGCTGTAGGTGCCTTCGAGGTAGGCGTTCGCGACCAGCCCAGGACCGCCATGGCCCGGGCCGGCGATGTAGATCATGTCGAGGTCGTGCTTCTTGATGAGCCGGTTCAGGTGGACGTAGATGAAGTTGAGCCCGGGCGTGGTACCCCAGTGGCCCAGCAGGCGCGGCTTGATATGCTCCTTGGCGAGCGGCTCCTCGAGCAGCGGGTTGCCGTAGAGGTAGATCTGGCCAACCGACAGGTAATTGGCGGCACGCCAATAAGCGTCTATCAGCGCTCGCTCCTTGTCCGACAGCACCTTCGCCATCCTAGCCTCCTCTGATCTCTTTCTCGTCCAGCCAACAATCGCAACGTCATTGCCGGCCGTTACGGCGGGGGGCCGGTGGACCACCCGCCTTCGTATCACCAGCGGCCGCCGGCCGCTTCACGCAAGATAGCAGCGCTGCGCTCGAGGAGGCTCTGCTCCTCCGAGTTCAATCGCGGGCTCAGCGTCCTGAGCACGCCGCTGCGGCCGACAATTCGCGGCAGCGACAGGGCCACTGGCCCCTCGGCCCCGAGCCCCTCGCCAACCGCCGAGACCGTGAGGACGGCACGCTCGTCGCCCCCGATGGCACGGGCGATCCGGGCGACGCCGCCGGCGATACCGTACCAAGTTGCTCCCTTGCCACGAATGATCCGGTAAGCTGAGCGCCGGACATTGTCGTCGATGGCGGTCCGGACCTCGTCGGTCAGCGGCCGGCCGACTTGGCCCGCGAACTCGGTGACGGAGATGCCGCCCACGTCGGCCTGCGACCAGCACAGCACCTCACTGTCGCCATGCTCGCCGAGCACATAGCCGTGCACGGACGAGGGCGCCACGCCGAGGTGGCCGGCCAGACAGGTCCGGAAACGGGCGGTATCAAGGATGGTCCCGGAGCCGATCACCTTCTCCGGGGGCAGGCCTGACAGCCGGAGGGCGACCAGCGTCATGATGTCGACCGGGTTCGCCGCCACCAGCAGGAGGCAATTCGGCGCGGCGGCGAGTACCTGTGGAATGATCTCGCCGAACACCGCGGCGTTGCGCTCGAGCAGCTGGAGGCGGGTCTCGCCGGGCCGCTGCGATACGCCGGCGCTCAGCACCACCAGATCCGCACCAGCGAGGTGACCGTAGCCGCCGGCGCGAACGAGCGCATTGTGCGCGAAGGGCGTGGCGTGAAGGACGTCCTCGGCCTCCGCCGCGGCCCGCTCCGGCTGCGCGTCGAGGAGAACGATCTCGTCCGCCACCCGCGTGAGCACGAGCGCGTTGGCGCACGCACCTCCGACCATCCCCGACCCTATGATGCCGACTTTCATCGCCGCTCCTTAACACCGGCTCGCACAGGCTGCTGCATCATGCCCGATGTTCCTGGCCCCGGGCTGACGGAGCTGTCTGCGGTATCCCGTGCTCGAAGATCGCGCCGGATTGGCCGACGCGGAGCTTCAGGCATAGGACATAGGCCGAGCTTACCACGCTCGTGGGATTTGACGTTCACAAGACGACGCGGTCTGCGGCAATCCCCGAGCTCGGTCGCGATAGTGAGGTTCTTGCCCAGCCGAGATCGCTAGCGGCCCGGGGGCATCGTGTCGCTTGGTTGAGCGGCTGAAGAGCCGCCGTCTGCAGCTCACTTCTGCTTCGAGGCTGGACCGTGCGCCTACGCCGTGCATCGGCCGCCGAGCGGGTGCTGTGAGGACTGCAGCACAGTCGTTGGCCCCGCGACGGCTGCCCGATCTGGGGTCGCCGCGGCGGCGGCAACGGCGCCAGCCGACATCGTGCGGCGTCGGGCAGCTCGTGGCCATTCATGCTCCATGGCGATCCACCCAGCTACTAATATCCCAATGAATGGCTTATCCCCTTGACGACGCTCGAGCGAGATGTTGTGGTGCCGTGGGCGGCGACAGGGTGGATGGGACAGATGGCGGTGTTTCCGAGGAGCCCGGTCGAGTTCCAGCGGCGCTTTCCGACGGACGAGGCGTGCGGCGAGTATCTCGTGGCGGTTCGCTGGCCGCGGGGCTTCTGCTGCCCGGCCTGCGGTCATGATCGGGGCTGGCGGCTCGAGCGGCGGCTGCCGACCTTCGAGTGCGCCGGCTGCGACCGGCAGACCTCGGCGACCGCCGGCACGGTGATGCACCGCTCGCACCTGCCGCTCACCACCCCGCCGAGGCCTCCTGGCCTCGGCCGCTGCGCGGATGGATCGGCGGTCTGCTGACCGACGATGGTTCTGGGCCGCCTATCTGATGACGGCGCACTCGAACGGCATCTCGGCGCTGCAGTTGCAGGCACAGCTCGGCATCGGCTCGTACAAGACGGCCTGGCTCCTGGCCCGCAAGCTGCGCCGCGCCATGGTCGATCCCGACGGCTGCCCCTGGCCGGCCTGGTCGAGATCGACGAGACCAGCCTGCCGCAGCGGACGAAGGACGATCCGCCGGGCGGTGGCCATGGCCGCTCGGGCAAGGGCAGGATGCCGGTCGTCGCGGCCGTGGAGATCGAGGGCCGCAAGCCCAGGCGGCTGCGTCTCGCCACCCTCGCCGACTATTCGGCCAGGAGCCTGCACGCCTTCATCGCCAGGGCCGTGGCCCCGGACGCGATCCTCCGGAGCGACGCCTGGAAGGGCTATCGCGGCGCCCCGGTGGCCGACCACGATCCCAGGACCGTGGGCCCCATGGCAGCCCACCTCGTCCTGCCCTGGACCCACCGCGTCTTCAGCAACCTCGAGCGCTGGGCCTTGGGCACCTATCACGGCCTGCGCCGCCAGCACCTCCAGGCCTATCTCGACGAGTTCACTTTCCGCTTCAACCGACGTCACGACCGCCACGCCGCGTTCCATCGCCTCCTCGGCCTCGCCACCACCCTCCCGCACGCCAGCTACCAGATGTTGATCAGCCGTAGCTAACGGGATAAGCCATTCCCAATGATATACATGACATTCAGGCGGCGTAGCGGACGGCCGGCGGCTCGAAGTAGGCCTGGATGCGGCGAGGTGAGCGCTGGATGGCGCGCAGCACGGCACGGGTGCTCTGGAGCAGCTCGTCTTTCGAGGCGGGCTGGGGCTGTTGGCGCAGCTGCTGCTTGAGGTCGTTGTTCAGGTATTCGTCGGGGTTGTGGTCGGGCGCGTAGGCAGGGAGGTAGAACAGCTCGATCTCGTGCGCATGACGCTTCGGCCCAGGCCTGGACCAGCTTGGCGTGGTGCACCTTCAGGTTGTCGACGATCAGGAACACCTTCTGCGCGGCATCCCTGATCAGGCGGCGGAGGAAGCTGATGAACCGGTCGGCGTTCAAGGCACTCTCGTAGAGCATGAAGCGCATCAGGCCGCGATTGCTGACCGCCGAGATCATGCTCTGCGTGACGCGCTTCGCCGTCCGGACGACCACTGGCGTCTGCCCCTTGGGGCGTAGGAGCGGCCGATCTGGTCCTGATTGGAGATCCCGGTCTCGTCGCCCCGGTAGATCACCGCCCGCTCCGCCATCGGCCTACCGCCGATCCCCCGGAGATACCGTGTTCGGGGTCGAGCTGCTGCAGGCTCGTTCGGGGAAGGTGTGAACGGTTTTTTTGGCCCGGACGACGGCGTGGGCGAAGACCAGGAGCTTGCGCGCGACCGCGACCAGCACGACCTTGGGCGGCTTGCCGCTGGTCGTCATGCGCCGAACGAAGCCGGCAGCGCCCCGTTGGCTCGCTTGGCGCTGAGCGCGCACATGAACAGCGTCCGGCGCAACCGCTCGCTGCCGGTACGGCTGATCGAGCTCGTGCGACGTCGCGAGCTGCCGGACGAGGTCTCGCGCGGGGAGAGGCCAGCGAAGGCGGCAAGTGCCTTTGGGGTGAACTCGGCGATGTTGGGGAACTCGGCCAGCAGGATGACGGCCGAGATCTCGCCGAAGCCAGTGATGCTGCGCACCAGGGCAAGGTTCTGCCGCAAGGCCGGGTCGGCCTCGATGAGCTGGCGTACTCCGGCAAATACGGCCTCGATCTGCCGGTCGAGCCAGTCGAGATGGGCGGCGATCGAGGCCGCCACGGCGGTTGAGGCGAAGCCGGCCTTCTGACGGTTGAGCTCCTGCACGCGAGCGGCCTTGAGCGCATCGCAGCGCCTGACCAGCTCACGCAGCTCGCGCAGACGGCGTGCGGGCGGCGTCCAAGCTGCTGGTGCCTGAGCACGGCAGAAGCGGGCGATCAGAGCCGCATCGAGCCGGTCGGTCTTGTTGCGAGCCAGCTCGCTCGCGCCGTAGGCCTTGATCCGGGCCGGGTTGACGACACTGACGCGCATGCCGAGGGCGTGCAGGACCTCGCCGAGGTCCAGGCCCCAGTTGCCAGTAGCTTCCATACAGGCATGCAAGGGCAGCGGACGGGTCGGGACGATGCCTGCCCAGCCAAGCCAGGAACTGCGAATTGGCGCCGATCGGGACCCAGGAGAATACTCGTTCATCCAGCATGTTCAATCGCGTAGTCGCGTCAGGCAGGAGGGCCTACTTCGGTGCTGATTCAACACATAGAGGCACCACGGAGTGCGCCGGAGATGTCGGTCCCTCGCCAGCTGACTGTCACGCTGTCGGCCCGGCCTACGCGCCAACGCATAGGATCATCAGGGGACGGCGGGAGCTGCTCGCCGTGGCGCCGGCGACGCTGCGGAGGACCTCGAGCGCCTGTGGTCGTGTCCCAGGAGGTGGTGTAGGAGCAGGCGGTTAATGAGGCGGCCATCGCCGGTCTTTCGGCTTCCGTAACGGGCCGTTGGGCGTCAAGTCCCTCGAGGGATCATCTCGTCGCCGGTCTCATGCTTCCGTCCGTGGTCGGCGTCCTGTCCGCCACATCATGCCATCAAAGCCGGATCGGCGAGCCAACCCAGGGTCGCGTGGTTCCCGCTGCGGGCGAGCCCACTCCCGGATCACCGGCTTCACCGCTTCCCTGTCCCGGCGACGGGACCTCGGTGGAGCAGAACGTTCGGCCCTGCCCGGAAGCTTCCTCCTTCTCAGCCGCTCACACGGCATCGCCTGCTTGCCGAAGTGGAAGCTGGTCCCGTCGACCCACATCCGGTGCAGGACGGTGGCGAGTTCGCGGGCGAGCGCGACCTTCGCCCGCTTCATGCCACGGCGCTTGCCAACCTCGATCGCCCAGCGCTTCGGGGTCGAGAGCCGGCCGGCCCTGGTCAACATCACGTTCGCCACCTGGTCGAGGGCGCTCCGCACCATGATCGCCAACGCCGATCATCCGGCCCGACAAGGGCGGGAGCCGCGCCCGCGGCTCCCGAGGCGCGCCGCCCACCATCCGCGACCAGAAGACCGCGGGTCCGGGTCGCGAAGCGAGCGCGGCCAGCAGGCCGCGAAGGGCTGATCCCGCCGGT
>CAWHFO010000063.1:0-11268 GCA_963828215.1 uncultured Alphaproteobacteria bacterium
CCGTCTATGGCGGCCGCCAGGGCCAGATGCCGTCCTGGGACAAGCGCCTTGGCAAGACCGAAAGCAGGATCCTGGCACTCTATGTTCTCGATCTCGGGCAGAGAGCACGATGAGCGGGCGGGCGACGCGGCGCCTTCTCATCAGTCTCGCGATCATGGCCGGGCTCGGCGCCCTCGCCGCCGCCAATGTGCATCTCGTCCGCAGCGCCTTGCTGTCGCAGCCCGACTGTGTGTCCCACCTGAAGGCGCCGGGCGAGAACGGCCAGTTCCGAGCGGCCCAGCCGTCTTGCTGAGGGGAGGCGACGAGCCATGCCAGCGACGCACCATATCGACATGCTCCCTCCGGTCGTGCCACCTGTCGGTGCCACGAGAACGGATTGGAGCCGCGACCGGACGCGCGCCGCAGCGCTGTCCTGGCTCCAGGCCGGATGGAGGGATCTCACGATACGCCCGGCCCTGAGCCTCGCCTACGGCGTGCTGGTCTTCGCGGTCTGGTCCTGATCGTCGGCGGCCTGGTCCATTTGGGTTACGGCTTCATCCTCTTTCCGGCACTGGCGGGGTTCCTGGTGGTGGGCCCGCTGATTGCGACCGGCCTCTACGAGAAGAGCCGCCGCCTCGCGCAGGGTGCCCCGGTCACGCTTTCCAGCATGGTGCTCGTCAAGGCCGAATCCGGCGGGCAGATCCTGTTTCTGGGCGTCCTTCTCTGCCTGCTCATGGTGCTGTGGAATCGGCCGCGGTCATTCTCTATGCGCTGTTCTTCGGGCTCGTGGCCTTTCCCGGCCTGGACGACGTGACGGGTATCCTGATCGGCACGCCCAGGGGCTGGGCCCTCATCATCGTCGGCAGCCTGGTGGGCGGGCTGTTCGCCGCCTTCTCCTTCGCGATCAACGTCTTCGGCGTGCCGATGCTTCTCGTCGAGCGAACCGATGCGTTGACCGCCATGGGACAGAGCATGGCGCTCGTCTGGAACAACCGGCCGGTGATGCTGACCTGGGGTGCCATCGTGATGGTCCTGTTCGGGCTCTGCCTCGTGACCGGCCTGCTCGGCCTCATCGTCGTCTTTCCGCTGCTGGGCCACGCCACCTGGCACGCCTATAGGGCCATGCGCTGGAAGTCCGGGCCTGGGGGTGCCGAGCCCGGTGCCGGCAGCGATCGCAGGTCCGGCCGAGCGCCCGCGTGAGCGATAGCGCTCCCGGCACGGAGAGCGTCGCTCGGAACGACGGCACGAGGGAGGGCGCTCCGTCGGGCGAGGAGATCCTCCTGGCCAGCCATGCCATCGGCGGCGGCCTGTGTCGGACGGACCTGTCGGTGCCGGGCATTCACTGTGGCGGCTGCATGCGGGCGATCGAGCAGGCGCTCGGCCGGATCGACGGCGTGGTCGAGGCACGCGTCAACCTGACCGCCAGGCGGGTCGCCATCCGCTGGCGCGCCGACGCCGGGCCGCCGCCTTTGGTCGAGACGCTCGCGGAGCTCGGCTACCGGGCGCATCTCGACGAGCCGGATCCAGCCGGCCCGGACGAGACGCGGGTGGAGCTGATCCGGGCTCTTGCGGTCGCCGGCTTTGCCGCCGGCAACATCATGCTGCTCTCGGTGTCGGTCTGGTCGGGCGCGGAGCCCGCAACCCGCAGCCTGTTCCACTGGCTGTCCGCTCTCATAGCCCTGCCGGCGCTCGCCTATTCCGGCCGCTCTTCTACCGCTCGGCGTGGGCTGCGCTCAGGCACGGCCGGACGAACATGGACGTGCCGATCTCGTCGGCGTGGCGCTCGCCTTCGGCATGAGCCTCTACGACACCACCCATCACGGGCAAGAGGCCTATTTCGATGCGTCCGTGATGCTCCTGTTCTTTCTGCTGGTCGGCCGCACGCTCGACCATCTCATGCGCGAGAAGGCCCGCACCGCGGTCAAGGGGCTCGCCCGCCTTGCGGCTCGAGGCGCCATGGTGGAGCGGGCCGACGGCACACGGGCCTATCTGCCGGTCGCGGAGATCGAGCCCGGCACGACGGTGCTGCTGGCGGCCGGCGAGCGGGTCCCGGTCGATGCACGGGTCCACGCGGGCACCTCGGATCTCGACTGCTCGCTCGTGACCGGCGAGAGCGCGCCACGTACCGTGGCGCCGGGTGACGGATCGCGGCCGGCACGCTCAATCTCACCCAGCCACTCCGGCTGGAGGCCGTGGCGGTTGCCAAGGACTCGTTCCTGGCGGAGATGGTCCGCCTCATGGCCGCCGCTGAGGGCGGCCGCACGAGATACCGGCGCCTCGCCGATCGGGCCGCCCGGCTCTATTCCCCGGCCGTGCACACCTTCGCTGCCCTGGGCTTTCTCGGCTGGCTCGCCATGACGGGCGATGTCCACCGGGCCGCCACTATTGCCGTTGCGGTTCTGATCATCACCTGCCCCTGCGCGCTCGGCCTCGCGGTGCCGATCGTGCAGGTCGTCGCCGCCCGCCAGCTGTTCGAGCAGGGGATCATGGTCAAGGAGGGAGCGGGCCTGGAGCATCTGGGCGAGGTCGACACTGTGGTTTTCGACAAGACCGGCACACTCACGCTCGGGCAGCCGAGCCTGCACGATCCCGACCGTGTCGCTCCCGCCGATCTCGCCCTTGCCGCCGCCCTGGCGGCGCATTCGCGCCATCCCTATTCGCGGGCCCTGGTCACCGCCCAGGGCGCACGAGGCGGGCCTGCCCCGAGGCTCGAGAATGTCACCGAGCAGGCGGGGTCCCGGCCTGGAGGCGCTATCGGGGACCGACGTGATCCGCCTCGGCCGCCCCGATTGGGCGCTCGATGATCCCGAGGCGGTCGCCGTCCTGCCCGACCGTCCAGCCGCACGGCTCTCGCGAAGAACGGAAAGCTGGTCGCCGCCTTCACGCTCGACGATCCGATCCGGCCGGGCGCCCGGGAGGCCGTGGACGCGCTGAGGCGGCACCGCCCTCGCGGTCGAGATCCTCTCCGGTGACCACAAGGGGGCTGTCGAGCGACTGGCTCGCGAGCTGGGCATCGGCAGCTTCGAGGCGGGCGCGCTGCCGCGTGCCAAGGTGGCGCGCCTGGCGGCGCTTTCCGCCGCCGGCCACAAGGTGCTCATGGTCGGCGACGGGCTCAACGACGCACCGGCACTGGCCGCTGCGCATGCCTCCATGGCGCCGTCGAGCGCGGCGGATGGTCGGGCGGAGCGCGGCCGACCTCGTCTTCCTGCGGGAAGGCCTCGAGGCCGTGCCGCTGGCACTCGCGGTCGCGCGGCGTGCGGCCGGGCTCGTCCGCGAGAATCTCGCTCTGGCCGTCCTCTACAACGTTGTTCGCTGTTCCCTTCGCGCTCGCCGGGCTCGTCACGCCGCTTCTTGCCGCGGTCGCGATGTCGTCGTCGTCGATCCTGGTCGTCGCCAATGCGATGCGCCTCGGTGGCGGCCCGCGCGCGGGCCGCGGGCTTTCCCGGCAAGGCGCGGAGAACGAGAGAGCGGACCGGCTGGACGGCGTCGTCCATGCAGCTCGATGAACGCGCTGCATCTCCTCGATACGGTGCCGCTCGCGCTGACCCGCCGGATGCGGCCTGGTGGCGTTCCTCTGGTCGTCCAGGAGCGGTCAGTACGAGGATCTGCGGTGCCAGCACGACCGCCGTCCTGCTAAACGACGATGATCGCCCGCTGAGCTGACCGGAAGCGGGGAGGGTGCCTCCTCGGTCTGATGAGGTCGGAGATCTCAAGGTACCGTCCGGGCAGTGGCAAGTCAAAGAGCGCAAGCCGTTTTCGCTACCCTGGCGCGATCCGATCGACAGACGGCCCTTCGGAGAGCACCGTCGAGCCAAGGAACAGAGGCTGTCTCCGGGATGCTCGAATGAAAAGAAATCGTCTTGACCGAGCCCCTCGAAATCATGAGAGCAAGTTCTCGCCCGAGCTGGCCGACCGTATCATCACCGAGGCGGTGCTTCTCTTCGGCGGTGTGTACAAAGCTGTCGAGACCTACCCGCATACCGAGATAATCGCTCTCGTCACCTGCCTCAGCGAGGAGACCTACATCAACACCGCCGAGCTGCTGACAGCCCCGGCCCAGGAGGCGGCGTTCACGGCCCTTCACCTCGAAAGCGGCGAGACCGGAACGGTGGTCGCGCGATCGACGCCCACCGCCGAGAGCTAAGGGCCAGGGCAGACGGCGCGGGCACGCCGAGGGGTTCCGTGACTATGGCCCGACTGCCAGCGGCGACCGGCCCCACTGAGGCGCACCGCCTTTGCTCATTCGCAATTCGTTCTCCTATCCTGGTCGTCATGCCGGCGCCCGAGCTTCCAGGCCTGTGTGTCATCGGCGAGCCCAGCTACTCTCGCCAGCGGCGGCGATGGTCCGCAATCCTCGCGAGCTACACTTGGCAGGGCGAGCGCGACATGACGGTGACGATCGATGCAGTCGGCATGGGAGACGTGAAGCAGGCGGCCGAGGCGCTGGTGCCGCTGTCCGTTCCCGGCGGAAGCGGAGAGCGGCCGACGGGCGACGAGAAGGGAGACTCAACTGGCGTGTGCGGGCGTTTCGTCCTCAAGGTCGCGATCGGCATCTCGGCCAGCATTTCGGCACCAGTGAGCGGCCGAATCTGCGCGCCCGCTACAATGTGGCCCCGACCCAGACGGTGCCGATCGTCCGGCGGAAGCACGAGAGCGAAGGGCGCGAGCTTGTGCTCACCCGCTGGGGTCTCATCCCCGGGTGGGCAAAGGACGCCAAGATCGGCTACAAGACGATCAACGCCCGGGCCGAGACGGTGGCGACCATGCCCTCGTTTCGCTCGGCCTTCCGCAAGCGGCGCTGCCTCATCCCGGCCGACGGCTTTTACGAGTGGCAGAAGGTCGATGGCGGAAAGCAGCCGATGCTGATCCAGCTCAAGGGTGGCGAGCTCTTCGCCTTCGCCGGGCTGTGGGAGTGGTGGAAGGGCCAAGGGCCGGTCGAGAGCTGCACCATCATCACGACGAGCCGAACGCGGTGACGGCGCCGATCCACAACCGGATGCCGGTGATCCTAGACCCGGCCGACTATGATCGGTGGCTCGACCTGGAGCGCCCGGACGCCCAGGAGCTACTTCGGCCCTGCCCGGATCGACTGGCTCGAGGCCTATCCGGTGAGCCCGCGGGTCAACCGGCCACAGAACGATGATCGCCAGCCTGGTCGAGCCGTTCCTGGTCGGGCAGCCGGCGCCCGGCGAAGCCGCGCCAATCGACCGCGATTGAGGGAGTCCGCCGGAAGCCGGGTGATCTCGAGGCGCACTTTGGAGCCCCCGCGCGCAAGCCATCCTGGCGATCGGCTAAGGAACGTCTGAACAAGGGGCAGTTGCCTAGCTGAGAAGGGCGGAGACGTCCGCACTTGGCGACAGGGCGGGCTATTGGCGCCGTTGGAGCCGTGTTGGGCTGGCGGCGGGGAGTGCTGGCCCGCTGCGGGCGCACTACGCCTCCTGGCAGCGCACCAAATGTCGGCGCGCCATGAACAGATTGGCGAGCGCGCAGGTCACGAGCAGGCGGTGGGCGTTTTTCTTCAACCCGCGATACCGTACCTTGGTGAAGCCGAAGATGCGCTTGATCACCCCGATGGCGTGCTCGACCTTGGCCCGGACCTTCGACTTGGTAACCCTCCGGTGAAGGCCGCGGATTAGGCAGCCGCCGGGACGGATCGGGGGTGCCAGTTCCACGGCAGGAGGTCGGCAAGGTGCCGGGCCGGGTGATCGGCCAGGCGGGCGAGGACGTCGGCGAGCCAGGCCTGCGGATCAACGCCATTGAGCTTGGCGGTGCCGATCAGCGAGTACATCACGGCCGCACGCTCGCCGCCCCGGTCCGAGCCGCAGAACAGCCACGACTTGCGGCCGAGAGCGATGCCGCGGAGCGCCCGCTCGGCGGCATTGTTCGAGATGCAGATCCGGCCGTCGTCGAGGAAGCGGGTGAACGCCGGCCAGCGCTTGAAGAGGTAGTCCATCGCCCGGGCGACCTCGGCATGGCGCGAGAGCTTGCCGCGCTCGCCCCGCATCCAGGTCTCGAGATCGACGACGAGCGGCGCGATCTTGGTTCGGCGGACCTCGAGACGCTCCGCGGCGGTCACGCCGTTGATCCGGCGCTCCGCATCGAAGAGCGCGTCGATCCGCTTGACCGCCTCGACCGCCAGCGGAGCGACGACCGCGAGCTTGCGGCGTGCGTTCAGGCCGATCTCGGCGAGCACGAAGAACTTGCGCCTGGCGTGTGCCCAGCACGCCGCCTCGAGCACCGGGCCCGGCTTGCGATCCGGCTCGTAGAGCCGATTGAAGCCACCATAGGCGTCGGCCTGCAGGATACCGGCGAAGCCGGCGAGATGGGCCTCGGGATGCTCGCCGCGCCGATCCGGGGAATAGAAGAACGCGGCGGCCGGCGGGCCGGGCCCGCCGTAGGGGCGGTCATCGCGGACGTAGGTCCACACACGGCCCTGCCTGGTCTTGCCCTTCGCCAGGACCGGCACCGGCGTGTCGTCGCCATGCACCCGCGCGCCAGCGAACACATGGGTCCGGATCAGCTCGTAGAGCGGCTGCAGCGCGAGGGCGCAGGCGCCGACCTGGTCGGCGAGCGTCGAGAGACTGAGCTCGACCCCCTCCAGGGCATAGCGCTCGCTCTGCCGGTTGAGCGGCTGATGCTGGCCATACTTCTCGAACAGGATCATCGCGAGCAGGCTCGGGCCCGCCCAGCCGCGCGGCGTCGGGTGGAACGGCGCCGGCGGCTGGCTGATCGCCTCGCAGCGCCGGCAGGTGAACTTCTCGCGCACGTGCTGCACGACCTTCCACTGGCGCGGGATCACCTCGAGCGTCTCTGTGACGTCCTCGCCGAGCTTGGCGAGCGCGGTCGAACCGCAGCACGGGCACGCCGCCGGCGCCGGGATCACGATCCGCTCGCGCGGCAGATGCTCGGGGAACGGCTTGCGCGCCGGCTTCCTGCGGGTGAAGCCCTGGACTTGCTGGCTGCCGGCGGCTCTGACGGCGGCCTCAGCCTGCAGCTCGTCCTCGGTGGCGCTCGTCTGCAGCTCCTCGAGCTCGAGCGCGAGCTGCTCGATCAGGGCCGCCTTGCGCTCGGAGCGCCGGCCGTAGAGCTCGCGCCGGAGCTTCTCGATCAGCAGCCGGAGCTGGGCGATCGTGGCTTCCGCGGCCGACGCCCTGGCCTCCGCCTCGGCCGCCCGCGCCTCGGCGGCCGCGAGCTCGGCGGACGAGAGAGGCCGGGGATCGGAACCGCTCATGCCGCGAACAAAGCACATCTTGAGAGAGCTGGCAGCCCTCTTTCTACCCGTAGTAGCTCAGCCCGCGACGCTCGGGCGCCAGGTCCGCTGCGGGTGGCGCCAGTCGATCCCTTCCAGCATGTAGCCGAGCTGGGCCGGCCGGATCGCGACCACGCCATCGGCCGGCGAAGGCCAGATGAAGCGCCCGCGCTCGAGGCGCTTGGCGTAGAGCGACAGCCCGAGCCCGTCGTGCCACAGCACCTTGATCAGGTCACCGCGGCGACCGCGGAAGACGAACAGATCGCCCGCGTGCGGATCGCGGCCGAGCCCTTCCTGGACCAGGAGCGACAGGCCGTTCATCCCTTTGCGCATGTCGGTCACGCCGCTCGCCAGCCAGACCCGGACGCCCGCCGGAACCGGGATCATCGCCGCACGAGCGCGCGCAGCGCCGCCGTCACCACCGCCGGCGCGACCTCGCCCGAGATCCGGACACGTGCACCCTGCGGCAGCTCGATCTCGATCACGCCTCCAGACGTTGGGGCGTCCGCTGCCGCGATCGCCTTCTCGCTCGTCGGCATCGCGCCCGGCACGGCAACCAGCTCGACCGCGGCGAACGCCGGGGCCACTGCCTCGGTCGGCGCCAAGCCAAGGTCGCCATGAAACCGCTTCCGCCAGGTGAACAGCTGGCTGGGGTTCACACCATGGCGCTGCGCGACTGCGTGGACGGTCGCGCCCGGCACCAGCGTCTCCGCGACCAGCCGCCGCTTCGCCTCGACCGACCAGCGTCGCCGCGCCTGTCCGCGGAAGATCTCGATCTGCGCCATCCGCTCGCCCAAGGACCGGTCTTGCAACCCCTCGTTAGACCAGTCGCAAAGGCGATCCTCGCGAGCTCCACCTCCCGCGCAAGGCGGCCTTCACCGGAGGGTGACGGTGTTGGCGGGGTGTGCGGGCCCGAGATGCGGACGCACTACGCCTGCTGGCGGCGCAGCAGATGCCGGCGGGCGATGAACAGGTTGGCGAGCACGCAGGTGACGATGAGGCGATGAGCGTTCTCTCGCCAGGCCGCGATAGCGCACCTTGGCGAAGCCGAACACCCGCTTGATGACGCCGATGGTGTGCTCGACCTTGGCCCGGACCCTCGACTTGGTGCGGTTCTTCGCCCGCAGGGTCTCGTCCACGACGCCACGGTGGCGATAGCGGCGATTGACAAAGTCCTTGGCCGCAGGTGCCTGCCGCCGGATCGCCGCCCGCTGTCCGCGATAGGCCTGGTCGCCCCACACGCGGTCTCCTGCCCGTGCAGCAACTCGGGCAGCGCCGCGCTGTCGGCGACGTTGGCCGCGGTGGCCACCGCCGCATGGATCAGCTTCGATCGGCTGTCCACCCCGAGATGCGCCTTCATCCCGAAATACCATTGATGGCTTATCCCTTTGACGACGCTGGATCGAGATGTTGTGGTGGCGATAGCGGCGGCGAGGGTGGAGGGGACAGATGGCGGTGTTTCCGAGGAGGCTGGTGGAGTTCCAACGGCGCTTTCCGACGGACGAGGCGTGCGGCGAGTATCTCGTGGCGGTTCGCTGGCCCCGGGGCTTCTGCTGCCCGGCCTGCGGTCATGATCGCGGCTGGCGGCTAGAGCGGCGGCTGCCGACCTTCGAGTGCGCCGGCTGCGACCGGCGGACGTCGGTGACAGCCGGCACGGTGATGCACCGCTCGCATCTGCCGCTCCCCGCCTGGTTCTGGGCGGCCTATCTGATGGCGGCGCACTCGAACGGCATCTCGGCGCTGCAGTTGCAGGCGCAGCTCGGCATCGGCTCGTACAAGACGGCCTGGCTCCTGGCCCACAAGCTGCGCCGCGCGGTGGTCAACCCCGAGCGTCTGCCCTTGGCCGGCCTGGTCGAGATCAACGAGACCAGCCTGCCGCAGCGGGCGAAGGACGATCCCCGGGCGGCGGGCAGGGACACTCCGGCAGCGGCAGGATGCCGGTGGTCGCGGCGGTGGAAGTCGAGGGCCGCAAGCCCAGGCGGCTGCGTATCGCCACCCTCGCCGACTACTCGGCCAAGAGCCTGCACGCCTTCATCGCCAAAGCCGTGGCCCCGGACGCCACGATCAAGACCGACGCTTGGCAGGGCTATTCGGGCGCCCCGGTGGCCGGTCACGATCCAAGAACCGTGGGCGCCATGGCAGCCCATCTCGTCCTGCCCTGGACCCACCGCGTCTTCAGCAACCTCAAACGCTGGGCCCTCGGCACCTATCACGGCCTGCGTCGCCAGCACCTGCAGGCTTATCTCGACGAGTTCGTCTTCCGCTTCAATCGCCGCCACGACCGCCACGCCGCCTTCCACCGCCTCCTCGGCCTTGCCACCCTGCTGCCCCACGCCAGCTACCAGATGCTGATCAGCCATAGCTAACGGGATAAGCCATTACCACTGATTGCCCTTCTTGGTCTGATGCATCTCGGGATCGCGCGCCTTGGCGGCGTTCTTGGTCGAAGAGGGGGCGCCGATGATCGTCGCATCGACGATCGTGCCGGTGGCGATCCTCAGCCCGTTCCGCGCCAGATGAAGCTGCACCTCGTCGAACAGGCGGCGGCCGAGATCGTGCGCCTCGAGCAGGTGGCGGAAACGGCACATCGTCGTCTCGTCCGGCACCGGCTCCTGCCCCAGGTCGATCCCGACGAACCGGCGCATCGCCAGCTAGTCGTAGAGCCCTCCTCCACCGCCGGGGCCGACAGGTTGAACCACTGCTGCAGAAAATAGATCCGCAGCATCCGCTCCACCCCGACCGGCGGCCGGCCGTTGCCGGGCTTGGGATAGAAGGGCTCGATCAGCCGGCACAGCGCCGGCCACGGAACCACGCGCTCCATCTCGGCCAGAAACGCCGCCCGCCGCGTCCTCTTGGCGTAGCGCTCGAACCCCGCCGTCGCCAAAGTCAGCTGCCTCATCGATCCCGACCCTTGCGCGCCGATCTACCCCGACGCGCATCATACCAGGATCGCGGGACAATGCCTTTTGCAACGGTCCTAATCTTCCTGTGTCATCAAACATCCTGATTATCCGTGACACCCATCCGGCTCAGGGCTAGGATTGTAGCGGGTTTCGAGTGTTGCGGAGTGAGTGGATGGGCACGGAGAGCGGGCTGCGGCGGCGGGTGAAGGGGTTGAGCGAGGCGGAGTTCCGCGAGCGGTTCGGCACGGAGGCGCAATGCCGGGCGGCGCTGTTTTCGCTGCGCTGGGGCAAGGGCTGGGCCTGCCCGGGCTGCGGGCACGGGGGCTATGCCGAGCTCAAGGGTCGCGCGGTCTACCAGTGCAACCGCTGCAAGCGCCAAGTCGGCCTGACCGCCGGGCACGGTGTTCCATTGGACCAAGTTGCCGCTGACCACCTGGTTTCTGGCGATCTACCATCTGACCCAGAGCAAAGGCGGGATGAGCTCGGTCGAGCTGGCGCGGCGGCTGGGCACCCGGCAGCCGACCGCCTGGCTGATGAAGCAGAAGCTGATGGCGGCGATGGCACAGCGCGACGCCGGCAAGCCCAAGCTCGCAGGCCGGGTCGAGGTCGACGACGCCTATCTCGGCGGCGCGCGCCCGGGCGGCAAGCGCGGCCGCGGTGCCGCCGGCAAGACGCCGTTCGTGGCCGCGGTGGAGACGACGGCCGAGCGCAAGCCCAGCCGGCTGCGGCTGACGGTCGTCAAAGGCTTCCGCAAGCAGGAGATCGAGGAGCTGGCCAAGCGCGACTTCGCCGCCGGCAGCAACATCGTCACCGACGGGCTGTCCTGCTGGACGGCGGTCGAGCAGGCCGGCTGCAGCCACTTCCCGATGATCACCGGCAGCGGCCCGCAGGCCGCCAAATGGGCGCCCTTCAATTGGGTCAACACCGCGCTCGGCAACATCAAGACCGCGCTCGCCGGCACCTACCATCACGTCAGCGCCAAGCACGCCCAGCGCTACCTCGCCAGCTTCGCCTGGCGCTTCAACCGCCGCTACCAGCTCGACACCCTGACCGAGCGCCTCGCCTATGCCTGCGCCCGGACGGCGCCGCATCCCTACCGGGTCATCATCGCCGGATGAATGAAACGGATAGTCAGGT
>CAWHFO010000064.1:0-4308 GCA_963828215.1 uncultured Alphaproteobacteria bacterium
CCACATTGATCGCCATTGCCTTCATCGACCGCCTGGGGCGGCGCAAGCTGCTGCTTGCCGGGCTGATTGGTATGGGGATCAGCCTGGTCGTGGTCGGCGCCGCCTTCCGCTTCATCGTGGCGCCGGCCGCGGGCGCCGCGGCGGCGGGACCGACCGGCGCGGGCATTGTCACCCTGCTCGCCCTGGTCGGCTTCATCATCTGCTTCGCATTCTCGATGGGACCGGTCACGTGGACGGTGATCAACGAGGTCTTCCCAGGGCACATCCGCGGCCGGGCCGTCGCCATCGCCACGGCCGTCAACTGGGGCTCGGCTTTCCTGGTCAGCCAATTCTTCCTGACGCTGATCGGGGCAATTGGCAATTCATTGACGTTCTGGCTGTTCGCGCTGTTCTGCGTCCTCGCCTGGGTGTGGATCTACTTCCGTGTGCCCGAGACCAAGGGACAGTCGCTGGAACAGATCCAGCAGCTCTGGAAGGAGCCTGCCCGATGCTGATCGCGGGCGATATCGGCGGTACCACAACGCGGCTCGCACTCGTTTCGCCCGAGACCGGGCCGCGCAAATTCGTCGCCGAGGAGGAGTTCCACAGCGCCGACTTCGACGGGTTGCAGCCGGTCGTGGCGGCGTTCCTCGCCAAGACCGGCGGCCACGCCACCTCCGCCTGCTTCGATGTCGCCGGCCCGGTGATCAGCGGCCACGCGCACCTGACCAACCTGCCCTGGGATCTCGAGGAGACGAGCCTTTGCAGCGCGCTCGACCTGCAACGCGTCGACCTGCTGAACGATCTCGAGGCGATCACGCACGCGGTGCCGCATCTCGAGCCCGAGGAGACCGCCGAGATCAATGCCGGCAACGCCGTGGAGCACGCGCCGATGGCGGTGCTGGCGCCCGGCACAGGGCTCGGCGAGGCGTTCCTGATCTGGAGCGGACAGGCCTACATCGCCTGCTCCTCGGAAGGCGGGCACGCCGATTTCGCGCCGACCAACCAGATCCAGGCCGGACTGTGGGCGTTCCTGACCGAGCGCTTCCGCCATGCGGCCTATGAGCGGGTCTGCGCTGGCTCCGGGCTGCCGAACGTCTATGACTATCTGCGCTCGCGGGATCCGGCCTCGGAGAGCGCCGCCTTTCGCGCCGCCTTGGAGGCAGCGGACGACCGCACGCCGCAGATCGTCGATGCCGCCCTGGACGACGAGGCGAGCAACCCGCTCGCAGCTGCGACGCTCCGCATCGTGATCGACGTCTGGGGTGCCGAGGCCGGCAACCTCGCGCTGAAGGTGATGGCGACTGGCGGGGTCTATCTGGCCGGCGGTATGCCGCCACGGCTGGTGCCACGACTCCAGGATGGCGCCTTCATGCGCGCGTTCACCTCCAAAGGCCGCTTTGCCAACATGCTGGCTACGGTGCCGGTTCACGTCATTGTGGTCAACGCGGCGCTGCTCGGTGCGGCGATCTATGGGCTGGCGCAGGCGGAACGACGTAGCCTGCCATGAACGCCCGCGGTCGCCGAGCCTCCGCCGGCGTCGGGCCCTCGCGCGGCAAGGGCGGTATGGCGGGTTTTCAAGCACCAGGAGCGGAACGATGCAGCTCGGCATGATCGGCTTGGGACGAATGGGCGGCAACATGGTGATCCGCCTGACCGGGGCCGGCCACGATTGCGTGGTCTACGACACCCACCAGGAAGCGGTGGATGCGCTGGTTTCCAAGGGTGCCCAGGGCACCACCGACCTCGCCTCCTTCGTCAAGACGCTCGCCAAGCCCCGGCTGGTGTGGCTGATGGTGCCGGCCGCCGTGGTCGATCCGGTGCTCGCGTCGCTGGTGCCCCTGCTGGAGCAGGGCGACATCATCGTCGACGGCGGGAATTCCTACTACCACGACGACATCCGCCGGGCCGAGGAGCTGCGTCAGAAGGGCCTGCATTATGTCGATGTCGGCGTCAGCGGCGGTGTCTGGGGGCTGGAGCGCGGCTACTGCCACATGATCGGCGGCGAGCCCGAGGTGGTGAAGCATCTCGACCCGATCTTCCGGTCGCTGGCCCCCGGCCTGGACGCGGCGCCGCGCACGCCGGGTGCGACGGGCGAGCCAGGCAGCGCCGAGCTCGGCTATCTCCATTGCGGGCCGAACGGTGCGGGGCACTTCGTCAAGATGGTGCACAACGGCATCGAGTACGGGCTCATGGCGGCCTATGCCGAGGGGCTGAACATCATCAAGCACGCCGATGTCGGGCTGAAGAAAGCCTCGGCGAGCGATGCCGAGACGACGCCGCTGCGCCGGCCCGAGCACTACCGCTACGACATCGACATCGCCCAGGTGGCGGAAGTCTGGCGGCGCGGCAGCGTGGTCGCCTCCTGGCTGCTCGATCTGGCCGCCAGCGCGCTCAGGAAGAGCCCCGACCTCGAGGGCTTCGCCGGCCGCGTCTCGGACTCGGGCGAGGGCCGCTGGACCGTGCTGGCGGCGATCGACGAGAGCGTGCCGGCGCCGGTGATCTCGGCGGCCCTTTTCGCCCGCTTCGCCTCGCGCGGCGAGTCCGACTATGCCGACCGCCTGCTCTCGGCCCTGCGCTTCGAGTTCGGCGGCCATGTCGAGAAGCCGAAGGACGAGCATTGATGGCCCGCGCGTCTTCGGTCCAGCCCTCGGACGCCCTCGTCTTCTTCGGGGCGACCGGGGACCTGGCGTACAAGCAGATCTTTCCAGCGCTTCTCGGGCTCGTGGCCGAGGAGGGGCTGGACATTCCGATCGTCGGCGTCGCCAAGGCCGGCTGGGGGCTGGACCAGCTCAAGGACCGGGCGGGAAAGAGCCTCGCGGAGCACGGCGTCGGCGATGCGGCGGCCGAGGAGAAGCTGCTGTCGCTGCTCCGCTATGTCGATGGCGACTACGAGGATCCGGCGACCTTCTCGAGGCTGCAGAAGGGCTCGGGAAGGCCACGCGCCCGCTGCACTATCTGGCGGTTCCGCCCAAGCTGTTCGGCACGGTGGCGCAGGCCCTGGCCAAGGCCGGCGGCGCGCACGACGCGCGTCTCGTCATCGAGAAGCCGTTCGGCCACGACCGCCCCTCGGCCAAGAAGCTCAACGCGATGCTGAGGAAGTGCTTTCCGGAGGAGAGCATCTTCCGCATCGATCATTATCTCGGCAAGGAGCCGGTGCAGAACCTGCTCTACACCCGCTTCGCCAATCCGATGTTCGAGCCGATCTGGAACCGCGAGCATGTGCGCAGCATCCAGATCACGATGGCGGAGGCCTTCGGCGTCGAGGATCGGGGCCAGTTCTACGACGCCAACGGCGCCACCCGCGACGTGCTCCAGAACCACCTGCTGCAGGTGCTGGCCCAGCTCGCCATGGATCCGCCCACGGGCGAGGAGAGCGAGGCGCTGCGCGACGGCAAGTCGGCCCTGCTGAAGGCGGTGCGGCCACTCACCCTGGATGACATCGTGCGTGGCCAGTATGCCGGCTATCGCAAGGTGCCGGGCGTGCGGCCGCACTCGACGGTCGAGACCTATGTCGCGGCCCGGCTCTTCATCGAGAGCTGGCGCTGGGAGGGTGTGCCGATCTACATCCGTGCCGGCAAGAGCCTGCCAGTCACCGCCACCGAGGTGTCGATCGAGTTCCGTCGCCCGCCGCGCGAGACCTTCGGCGAGCTGGTGCCGGGGAAGCTCGGCGCACATGCGGTTCCGGCTCGGCCCCGACATGGCGATCGGCATGGGGCTTCGGGTGAAGCAGCCGGGCGACCGGATGGTGGGGAACGATACCGAGCTGATGCTGGCCGCGCAGGCCGCCAACTACCGGCCGCCCTACCAGCGGCTGCTTGGCGACGCGATGCACGGCAACGGCGAGCTCTTCGGGCGCGAGGACATCGTCGACGCGCAGTGGCGCATCGTCCAGCCCATTCTCGACGACGCGGCACCGCTCTACATGTACGAGCCGGGAAGCTGGGGCCCCGAGGAGGCGATCCAGCTCATCGGCGCCGACGGCCCATGGCGCGACCCGCAGGTGGCCAGGCAAGACACACACGCACCTCCAGCCTGATCCGCGCGAGGACCCGACCGCAAAGGAGCCGACCCATGCCATCTAATGCACCCAAGGCGCTCGAGCAGCTCGGCCAGAGCCTGTGGCTCGACAACATTACCCGCGACCTGCTCGATAGCGGGACGCTCGAGGGCTACATCGACCGCCTGTCGGTCACCGGGCTGACCTCGAACCCGACGATCTTCGATCGCGCGATCTCGGGCAGCGCCTCCTACGATGACGAGATCCATCGCCAGCTCGACGCGGGTCATTCGGGCGAAGCCCTGTTCTTCAATCTAGCCGTCCAGGAT
>CAWHFO010000065.1:0-194597 GCA_963828215.1 uncultured Alphaproteobacteria bacterium
GTCACCGTTTGGGACACCAAGAACGGCGAGAGCCGGACGGTCCCGCTAACCAAGCGCTCGCACGAGGTGCTGACCCGCAGGGTGACCGGGCAGTCGGTCATCTCTCGGTGCTTCGCCGACCACGACAACTTCTGGATGAACAGGGAGTGGGGCAGGGTGCGGGCGCAGATGCGGATGAACGAGGACCCACAGTTCATCCCCTACGTCTGTCGCCACACGTGCGCCTCTCGGCTTGTCCAGAGGGGTGCGTCTCTGCAAGTAGTGCAGGAATGGATGGGTCACAAGTCCATTCAGGTGACCCTGCGCTACGTCCACCTAGCGCCGTCGAACCTCTTTGCGGCCGTCGACCTGCTCGAACTAGGAGGCACAACGTGAAGGTGTTATCGTCTAACCGAGGTGTTCAGCAATTGACGGTGCCGCTCGGCCTGTTTCCGCTGACTGCGGCTGCACAAGGCTGCTATTGGTAGATCAAATCGGAAGGCCGCAGCATGCGCACGGGGCCGATACGCAAGGGAGACAGTCAGGGATGTTCGGTGGGCTAAAGAGATTTCGAGCCTGCGTCAACGCCATGAACGCCAAGCTGACTTGGGAGGCTATGCCCGAGGATCTTCAAAGGCTTATTGACCATCAGGCAAGATTGCTGTTGGCCTCCGGGGGACGCACTCCCACCACGGCAGACGACCTTGTCAAAGCAGCGACCCAGGACACGGATGGTACAATCAGGCGGATGTCTGAATTCGAGAGGTACACTCTATACTCGATGGCGATGATCGAGGCGTACCAACGGCCGAGGATTGATGCCGAAGATTGGAACCCTCCACGTCGGCCCTTCTCATTGCGGATACGTCAGAACGATATCGACAATGCGTCGCGCTACATCCGATCACGTTATGGCATTGACGTTACGCTGGCCTCGTAGCGTGCTCTAAGGGAGGGCGGCCGCAGAGATGGCGGACGAATGGGCGGAGTTTCGTAAGGAGGAGTATCAGGCGCTTCGCGGTGAGATTTTGCTACTCCAGGGAGCGATCAAGGACATCGAGCGGCAATCTGCCGTAGGTTCAGCTGCCATCGTCTCATTCCTGCTCATCTATATGGACAAAATGCCCTTTGGATGGGAGCGCACCGTAGGGTGGTGGGTCCCTGTCCTTTATGTTTTGTTCAACGTTGGCATAGCGAGGTATAAATTCGCAGAGATGATGCGGATTGGTTCGTATTTGAAGACGGTTGAGACAAAATATAGTGGGCCTGACTATGGATGGGAGTCATTCCGCGGAAGCAGCAACGACAAGAAAGGAACATTGGTCCGGCGCTGGTGGCTTGTGACATGGATAAGCCTAACAGTCGCGACGCTTATACCTGCATTGATCGCAACAATCACCTGCGTACTTTGAGCAAGGCGTGCATTTATCATTAGGTTAATGTGACAGAGGGCTTGATGACGCGTCCTCCTCGTGTCGGCCGGTGGCGCACGTCGGCGTTGCATGCCGCTGGAGGTTGGCTGTTCGGGATGGTATGGCACTTCGCGCGTATGACGGCGATGTGTGAATGGAGCTGTCGGAGTGCGGGGGTCCTACCGCTGGGCAGTGGGATAACCGCGTCATGTGGAGTGCTGCGGGCGTGGCGGAACGGTAGACGCATCGGGCTTAAAACCCGTGGCCCCGACTGGGGCGTGGAGGGTTCAAATCCCTCCGCCCGCACCACCGCAGGGGAGCCACGTGTCTCTCGCGCGATAGGCGTCGGAGTTGGCGGTTGCAAGCTGCAACTCGGGCTGCAGCCACATGCAACAAAGCGCAACTCTTCCACCTGTGCATGACGATAAACAATTGATATGAAAGGGGAATGGCAGGTATCAGGCCCGGTCTGACGGACTTAAAATCCCGGGGCTTCGGCCGTGCCGGTTCGAGTCCGGCAGCGGGCACCAAGGGCCTCGGTGTGGCCAAGGAGCCGGACGGCCTCCCGACTCTCGTGGCGTAGGAAAAGCCGATCGGGGCGCCACTGGTGCTGGAACATGCCGGGGGGCCGCATCATCTAAACGCGGCCGGGCCCGCTGCGTCGACGCGTCGATTGCATCGGGAGGGGCGGCCGCTGGCGGGGAGGGAGACGGGCGTCGCTCTGGCGGGGATGGAGACGGCGCGTCGCTCGGAGAGGCGGCCCGCCGGCGTCCGCGGCGCGGGCCCTGTCCGCGCTCGTCCATGGAGCGCCCGGGCCGCTGAGACGCCAGAGTCCGTGGATAGTCTGAGGACGACGCTATTGACCTATTCTTCCGATCCCCTTCCGCTTATCGGCTGGCTGGCCGAGGGCACGCTGGCCGGGAGCCATGCGAGCGAGCTCTTGAGTGGCCTCAGCGAGCGGCTCAACGCGGCGGGTGTGCCGGTGTCTCGGGTGGCGGTGGGCTCCGGCCTCCTGCACCCGACCTTCGACGCGCTCGGGATGTTCTGGCGGCGCGGCCAGCCCGTCACCATCAACCGGTCGGAGCGGCTGGTCGGCAGCCCCGACGACGATGACGGCTGGCTGCGCAGCCCCTGGCACCACCTCATCGAGAGCCGCACGATCAGCCTTCGCCGACGGCTCGATGCGGGCGGCGAGCAGGTGGAGTTCCCGATCCTCGACCAGCTCCGCGAGGAAGGCGGGACGGACTATCTGGCCCGGGTCGAGCATCTGGGCGCCAAGGCCAGGATGGGCGAGCTCGACGACATCATGAGCTCCTGGACGACCGATCGGCCGGGCGGCTTCACCGAGGGGGACCTGGCGCTGCTCGAGCAGGTCGTGCCGGTCTTCGCGATGGCCTATCACTCCCGTGCCTCGATGATCACCGCGAAGACGCTGCTGATGACCTATCTCGGCGACGACGCGGCGCGGCGCGTGCTCGAGGGAAATATCGTGCGGGGCCGGGCCGAGATCATCCGTGCCGTTGTCTGGTACAGCGACCTCGCCAACTTCACCCGGATCGCCGACGAGATCCGCCACGAGGAAGTGCTGGCGCTCCTCAACGACTATGCCGAATGCCTGGTCGAGATCCTCGACGAGGCCGGCGGGCAGGTTCTGAAGTTCGTGGGCGACGGCATTCTCGCGATCTTTCCGGACGGCGAAGGAAGCCATGCGGCGGACCGGGCGCTCGCCGCGGCCGCCGCAGCCGAGCGGGCGGTCGAGAGGGTCAACGCGACCCGCCGCGAGCAGGGCAAGGCCGTCACCGACTTCTATCTGGCCCTTCATGTGGGCGAGCTGCTCTACGGCAATTTCGGCAGCAGCCGGCGTCTGGACTTCTCGGTCCTGGGCCCCGCGGTCAACGAGGCGAGCCGCATCTGCCAGCTCTGCCGGTCGATCGACCAGCGGGTCATCTTCTCCTCGGCGTTCGTCCAGGCGGCGGCCGAGCGCCGCGCCTGGCTCGTCTCGCTCGGCCGCTATGCCCTCAAGGGCGTGGCGGCGCCTCAGGAGCTGTTCACCCTCGACCGCCAGGCGATCGCCGCCTGAGCGGCCGACTGTTGCGGAAATGACGCGGCTCTTACGTCTTCGTTGACGAACGGCCGCCCCCGCTGTCGAGGGCCTTGCCGCCACCTTCTCCCGGAACGACTTGCCTCGTCACCCGATGGGAGCGCCCAGCCGCGCGCTCCATGGCGCTATCGGCCCCCGCCAAGCGGGCGGCTCAACTCGCGTGATACCGGCCCCATGGGCCGCTTGCGTTCAGCCACTGACCGCCAACGCTGTCGGGAGCATACTCCATGGCAAACTTCGTCTGGGACCTCAGGGCCAGGCGCGAGCACAATCCGGTCATGTTCGACGATCTGGTCGACGGACGGGACTGCGACGCGCTGCCCGGCGCCAGCGGCACCTTCGGTGCCGAGCCCACGAACCCGATCCCGGTCTGCTCGGTGCTGGGCGAGCTCGCCTACCTGTCGCGCCTGCGCAGCCGCTCGGGCTCCTACCTCTTCTTCCATCGTCTGGCCTCGCTCCCCTGGCCCGGCAGCCGGGGGCGGATGATCGACATTTTCGAGACGGTCACCCGCGACAACAGCTGGGACCTGCTCTTCCTCGACTGCCGGCACCGGCGCGACTCGCGCCGCGCCCCGGAAGGCTATCGGCTGATCCGAGAAGGCGACCCCGACAGCCTCTTCCTCTGCGTCACCGGCGCACCCGACCGGATCGTGCCGTTCCCGGGCGACCTCGCCCAGCCGATCGCCCGCTGGACCGGCATCGCGCAGGATTTCCCCGACGAGCCCGAGCCCTGGCAGGAGGCGCTGGCGACTCTCCAGCTCCGATCCCCCGAGGCCCACGAGGAGCGGCTGAAGCGGGCGGGCCTGCCGACCCACCGCCAGCGCCATGCCATGGCGGCGGGCCGCGCCCGCTTTCTCTGATCGGGGGCCGGGGCGGGACAGGCTGATCGACCGGTCGTTCCTCGACCCGTCACGCTTCGCGCTCGTCATGCGCTGAGCCCGGGGCCTACCCCTGGCTCAGCCGTTTTCCCTCAGGACGTTGCCCGCGAGATAGAGCGAGCCGCAGATCAGCACCAGGGCCGGCCTCCGTTGCGCCCGGAGAATGGAGGACAGCGCCTCCTCGACCGAGGGCGCGGCGCTGGCATCGAGGTCGAGCCCTCGGGCGGTCAGGGCGATCGCGGCCGGATCGCGGCTCTGCTGCTCGTCGGGGACGGGCACCGCCACCAGCCTCCCGACCAGCGGCCGGAGAGGCTCGAGGAAGCGGACGACGTCCTTGGTGGCGAGCATGCCGAGGATCAGATGGATCGGCCGGCCGGCGGCCAGACGCGGCAGGCTCTGCGCCATCACGAGGCCGGCCGCCGGATTGTGGCCGCCGTCGAGCCACAGCTCGCTGCCGGCCGGCAGGCGCGCCGCCAGCGGGCCCGCCGTCAGCCGCTGCAGCCGAGCCTCCCAGCGGGCCGACCCGAGGCCGCGGGCGATCGCAGCGGTGGCCGGCGACAGGATGCCCAGGCGTCTCGCGGCAATCGCCGCGAGCCCGGCATTCTCGACCTGATGGACGCCGGGCAGGGCCGAGAGGGGCAGGTCCAGCCACTCCGGCGCCGTCGCGCAGCGCGATGCGGCCCGCGACCTCCGTAGCCTGCCATTCGATGCCGCTGCGGACCAGCGGCGCCTCGATCGCCCGGGCCCGGCGCTCGAGCACCGCCGCCGCCTCCGGGCGCTGCGGGCCGATCAGCGCCGGCACGCCGGGCTTGAGGATGCCGGCCTTCTCGCCGGCGATGGCCTCGATCGTGTCGCCGAGGAAGCTCTCGTGGTCCATCGAGATCGGCGAGATCAGCGTGAGCAGCGGCCGGGCGACGAGGTTCGTCGCGTCCAGCCGGCCGCCGAGCCCGGTCTCGAGCAGCAGGATGTCGGCCGGCTCGTCGGCGAAGGCCAGGAACGCCGCGGCCGTGGTGATCTCGAAGAAGGTGATGGGCTGCGCCGGCGTTGGCGCGCTCGGCGGCGTCGAGCACGGCCGCCAGCCGGCTCTCCTCGATCGGTACGCTGGAGAGAAGGATGCGCTCGTTGAAGTGGACGAGATGAGGGGAGATGTAGCGGTGCACGCGCCGGCCCTCGGCCTCGAGCATGGCCGAGAGCATGGCCAGCGTGCTGCCCTTGCCGTTGGTGCCGGCGATGTGGACGACCGGCGGCAGCCGGCGCTCCGGATGGCCGAGGCGGGCCAGGAGCCGCTCGATGCGCCCGAGCGAGAGGTCGATGCGCTTGGGGTGGAGGCTCTGCAGCCGGGCGAGGATCAGGTCACTGCCGAAGGTCGTCATGCTCGGTCTCCGGCACGAACGCAGCCTCGTCCTCGCTGAGCGCCGGCTCGGGAGTTGCTGTCGGCTCCTCCTCCGGCTCCGGCGGGACGGGGCGCAGCAGCAGGTCGAGCAGACGTGCCAGCGTCGCCCGCAGCTCGAAGCGATGGACGACCATGTCGATCATGCCATGGTCCCTGAGATACTCGGCCCGCTGAAATCCGGCCGGCAGCTTCTCGCGGATCGTCTGCTCGATGACGCGAGCCCCCGCGAAGCCGATGACGGCGCCGGGCTCGGCGATGTGGATGTCGCCCAGCATGGCGAAAGAGGCGGTGACTCCGCCGGTGGTGGGGTCGGTCAGGATGACGATGTAGGGAAGGCCCGCCTCCTTCACCTCCTGCACCGCGATGGTGGTGCGCGCCATCTGCATCAGCGACAGCGTCCCCTCCTGCATCCTGGCCCCGCCCGAGGCGGTGACCACGACGAAGGCGGCCTGCTGCAGGACCGCGAGACGAGCGGCGGTGACGAAGCCCTCGCCGACCGCGGCACCCATCGAGCCGGCCATGAAGTCGAAGTTCATGATCCCCAGGACCAGTGGCAGCCCGTCGATCCGGCCGTGCGCGGCCTCGAGCGCGTCCTGCGCCTTCGTCTTGGCCTGGGCCTCCTTGAGCCGGTCGCCATAGCGCTTGAGGTCGCGGAAGCGAAGCGGGTCGACCGGCACCTTGGGCAGCTCGATCCGCGTCCAGCTGCCCTCGTCGAACAGCGAGCGGAAGCGATAGTCGGGGCCGACCCGCATGTGATGCTCGCAATGCGGGCAGACACGCTGGTTCGCCTCGAGATCGCGATGAAAGAGCATCCGCTCGCAGCTCGGGCACTGCTGCCAGAGATTTTCCGGCACCTCCGGGCGGCTGGGGCCGACGAGCGCCCGGATCTTGGGGCGCATGTAGTTGGTGAGCCAGTTCAGCTCCATCGGGCGCTCCGTACCGCCTCGGCCAAGGCCCGCACCTTCCCGTGCACCGCCCGGACGAGATCCGCCTTCGCCCGGCCCGCCTCGTCGAGGTGGCCGGCCACGAGGTCCACCAGCGCCGATCCGACGACCGCCGCATCGGCGACACGGGCGATGGCTGCCGCCTGCTCGGGCTCGCGGATGCCGAAGCCGACAGCGACGGGCAGCCGGGTGTGGCGACGGATACGTGCGACGGCTTCGCCGACCAGCTCCATCACCGGCTTCCGCTGGCCGGTGATTCCGGTGACCGAGACGTAGTAGAGAAATCCAGACGTGTGGTGGAGCACCTTGGGCAGGCGCCGGTCGTCCGTGGTCGGCGTCGCGAGACGGATGAAGTTCAGCCCGCGCTCGAGGGCCGGCAGGCAGAGCTCCTCGTCCTCCTCGGGCGGCAGGTCGACGATGATGAGCCCGTCGACGCCGGCGGCCTTGGCATCGTCCAGGAAGCGTGTGCGGCCATAGGCCCAGATCGGGTTGTAGTAGCCCATGAGGACGATCGGGGTGGCGTCGTCCTGCTCGCGGAAGCGGCGTACCATCTCGAGGACCCGGGGGAGCGTCACGCCGGCGGCCAGGGCGCGGAGGCTGCCCGCCTGGATCGCCGGGCCATCGGCCATCGGGTCGGTGAAGGGCATGCCGATCTCGACGAGATCGGCGCCGGCCTCGGGCAGGCCGGCCAGCAGCCGGTCGAAGGTCGCCTCGTCGGGGTCGCCGCCGCAGAGAAAGGTGACGAGCCCGGCCCGCCTCGCCTCGGCGAGCGCCCGGAACCGCGCTTCGATACGCCCGCTCACAGCTCCACCCCGAGCGCCTTCGCCACCGTATGGACGTCCTTGTCGCCCCGGCCGCAGAGATTCATGACGAGCAGCGTCTCGGGACCGAGTGTCGGGGCGAGCTTCGTGACCTGGGCCAGCGCGTGGCAGGGCTCGAGCGCCGGCAGGATGCCCTCGAGCCGGGCGCAGAGCTGGAACGCCTCGAGAGCCTCCCGATCGGTGACGGCCGCCACCTCCATGCGCCCGATGTCCTTGAGCCAGGAATGCTCGGGGCCGACGCCCGGATAGTCGAGCCCGGCCGAGATGGAGTGCGCCTCGAGCACCTGACCGTCAGCATCCTGCATGAGGTAGGAGCGGGCGCCGTGCAGCACGCCGGGCTTGCCGGCCGAGATCGCCGCCGCATGACGGCCGGTCTCGATGCCGTCGCCCGCCGCCTCCACGGCCACCAGGCGGACGTCCGGCTCGTCGAGGAACGGGTGGAAGAGGCCCATGGCGTTCGAGCCTCCACCGATGGCCGCCACCAGCACGTCCGGCAGCCGGCCCTCCTTCTCGAGAATCTGCTCCCTGGTCTCCCGGCCGATCACCGACTGGAAGTCCCGGACCATCGCAGGGTAGGGGTGCGGCCCGGCCACCGTGCCGATCAGATAGAAGGTGCTCTCGACATTGGTGACCCAGTCGCGGAGCGCCTCGTTCATGGCGTCCTTGAGGGTCATGGAGCCGGACCGCACGGGCCGGACCTCGGCACCGAGCAGGCGCATGCGGAACACGTTGGGCTGCTGCCGCTCCATGTCGCGCTCGCCCATATAGACGACGCAGCCGAGGCCGAAGCGCGCCGCCACCGTCGCGGTCGCGACGCCGTGCTGGCCGGCCCCCGTCTCGGCGATGATGCGCGTCTTGCCCATCCGCTTGGCCAGCATGATCTGGCCAATGCAGTTGTTGATCTTGTGGGCGCCCGTATGGTTCAGCTCGTCGCGCTTGAAGTAGATCTTCGCGCCACCGAGATGCGCCGTCAGCGGCTCGGCGAAGTAGAGGGGCGACGGGCGGCCGACATAGTCCTTCAGCCAGACCAGGAGCTCCTCCTGGAAGGCCGGATCGCGCTTCGCCTGCTCATAGGCCTCCTCGAGATCGAGGATCAGCGGCATCAGTGTCTCGGCGACGAACCGGCCGCCATAGATGCCGAACCGGCCTTGCTCGTCCGGCCCGGTGCGCAGGCTGTTCCTCAGGCTCATGGATCGGCTCCAGCCAAGGCCGACGTCCCGCTGTCCGCCAGCCGCAACGCCGCCTCGAGAAAGGCCTTCAGCTTGGTCGGGTCCTTCACCCCGGGGCGGGCCTCTACGCCAGTCGACACATCGACGATCGGGGGGTGGAGGAGATCCACCGCCGCCTCGAGATTGGCAGCCGTGAGCCCGCCAGCCAGCGCCCAGGGTCGGCCCGGCGCCATGCCCTGCAGCAGGCGCCAGTCGAACGGCAGGCCATGACCGCCCGGCCAGGCGGCGTCCTTGGGCGGCTTGGCGTCGAACAGCAGCATGTCGGCAACGGTGGCGTAGGCGGGCACCTGTGCCAGGTCGTCGGCCTCCTGCACGCGGATGGCCTTCATGACGCGACAGCCGGTCCGCAGCGCCACGGCCTGGACACGCTCGGGCGTCTCGTCACCGTGAAGCTGGAGGATGTCGAGCGGTGCTGCGGCGAGCACGGCATCGAGCCAGGCGTCGGTCGGGTCCACGAACACGCCGACCGTCTGCACGCCGTCGGCCACACGGCGGATGAGGCCCGCGGCCTCGGCCGGCTCCAGCGAGCGCGGGGAGGGAGCATAGAAAATGAAGCCCGTGAAGGCGGCACCCAGGGCGCAGGCCTGCGCGACCCGCTCAGGCTCGCGGAGGCCGCAGACCTTCACGCGCAGCGTCATCGGTGCGCCTGCCCGAGGCTGGCGACGATCGCGGTGGCGGCGTCGCGCGGCGAGGCTGCGGCGGTGATCGGCCGCCCGACGACGAGGTAGTCGGCTCCGAGCAGCAGGGCCTCGGCGGGCGTCGTCGTCCGCTTCTGGTCGTCTCTGCCCCCGCCGCCAGGGCGGATGCCGGGCACGATCAGGCGAAAGTCGGGGCCGCAGGCCTCGCGGATCGCCTTGATCTCGAGCGGCGAGCAGACGACGCCGTCGAGCCCCGTCTCCTGAGCGAGGCGGGCGAGACGCACGGCCTGGTTGACCGGCGTGGCCGAGCACGCCGGTCGCCTCGAGATCGGCGGCGTCGAGGCTGGTCAGGACCGTGACCGCGATGACCCAGGGCCGGCCGGCACCCGATCCGGCGGCCTCGCGGGCGGCGCGCAGCATCGCCGGCCCGCCGGCCGCGTGAACGTTGACGATCCGGACGCCGAGGCCGGCCAGCGAGCGCATGGCTCCCGCCACCGTGTTCGGGATGTCGTGCAGCTTGACGTCGAGAAAGACGGGCACGCCCGTGGCGACGACGGCGCGCACGCCGTGCCGGCCCCTGGGCCATGACGAGCTCCAGCCCGACCTTGACACCGCCGACCGTGCCCCGCAGCTCGCGGGCGAGCGTCAGGGCGCCGTCGAGATCAGGGCGGTCGAGGGCGCAGATGACGGGGTTCGCGAACATCGGGCTGGACATGGGGTCACGCGCGTCGATGGACTGGGCGGGGCAGGCGGAGGCGGCTTATAGCAGCTGGCCGGCGCCTTGCCAAAGGTGGCAGCTGGCTCGGTCCGGCCCCAGGTCGGGAGGAGCGCTCGGGAGCATGGCCGCGGTTGGTTGCCTGATGCCGATTCTCCTGGCGCTGGCCGGAGCGGTGCTCGGCCATGTCGGGGCCGGCACTGCGGGCGCAATGTGGGGCCTGGGGCTGGGCCTCGTCGGCGGCGGGGGGATCGGGCTGTTCGTGCTGCGTCTCTTCGGCCAGCTGCGGCAGCGCTGAGCCGCCGACCCGCGCAAGGACGGGGTCGGTCAGGCCGCCGCCTTGCCGGCCAGCCAGCGCGCGAAGGTCTCCTGCCCGAGGGAGCCGGTCAGCCGCTCCGCCGTCCGCTCGCCGACCAGGGCCCCGAACTTGAAGCCATGGCCGGAGAAGCCGGTGAGGACCAGCGCCTTCCCCTCGGCGCGGGCGGTGAACGCCTCGTCCGGCGAGCAGGTATAGAAGCAGACCCGTGGCTCGATGCGCTCATAGCGGTCGGCATCGCGGAGGCGGCGGCCGGCGAGCCGCATGACCTCCTGGATCTCGGCCTCCGTGGCGGCACGGTCGCCATCCGGATCACCCCCCAAAGTGAAGCGGTGGTCCCCGAACTTGAGATCGGTCCCGCCGACCGGCGGAATCAGATAGAAGATGCTGGACTCGCTGGAGACGACGTCGCTCAGCACCGGTGCTCGGGTCCATGCGGCCCTCTGCTCGGCCGGCGGCCGCATGTAGATCACGACTTGGCGCGACGGCACGGCCCGGGCCGCGACCGCCGGCACGAGCCGGCTGGTCCAGGCACCCGCCGCGACCAGCAGCGCGTCGGCCGAGTCCATGCGGCCATCCTCGAGGCGGACGGCAGCCCGTGCGGGGTCGATCCTCGACGACGCGCGCTTCCCCATGCAGGGCATGGCCTCGTGCCCGGAGAAGGCCGATAAGGCCCTGCACGATACGGTCGGCGAAGAGGGCGCCCCCCGACGGCGTGAGCAGCGCAAAGGGCACTCGTCGCGGATCGTACATCGGGAACCGATACGCGACCGCCTCGCCGTCGAGGGTCTCATATGTCACCCCGAGCAGGTCCAGGGACCGCCGCGAGGCGGTCAGCCAGATGTCATCCGGCGGCGCGATCGTGAGGTGGCCGGTCTCCACATAGTGCCTGGTGCCGAGATCCGCCCAGAGCCGCTCCCAAGCCCGGAACGCCTCGCCGATCATGCAGGCGTAGCCGTGGTCCGTGCCGTAGGAATAGCGGATGACCCGGTGACGGTCGACCGACGAGGCGCGGGGGCTCGGCAGGCTGTCCTGCTCGTAGACCACGGGCTCGTGTCCGGCGCGGGCGAGAGCCCAGGCCGAGGCCAGCCCCATGATGCCGGCACCGACGACAATGACCCTCATGCCTGGCCCTCCAGGTGGGCGGCGACGAGCTGCGAGGGCGACCTGGGCGGGGCAGCCCGGTCAGGCCGCGCAAGGAGCGTGCCTCAGCGCGCCGGTGCCGCCAGAGCCAGGCTCTCGCGCCGCGCCGCTCGGTTCTGCTCCTCGGCGCGCAGCTCCGCCTCACGACGCGCGACGGCCTCGGCCTCGAGGGTCTTCACCCGTCGCCGGTTGCGGCCGGCATGACGACGGAAGCGCCAAGCGCCCAGCCAGGTCGCGAGCCCACCCAGGACGACACCGACGACGAGGCTGATCAGGACGATGCCGAAGAGCGGCAGGGCGACACTGAAGGGCGTCGGATAGAAGCTGACGGTGACGGGCTCGCGGTTGGCGATCGCGAAGGCGATGGCCACGACGATGCCCGCAACGGCGAGGATCAGGCGGACGAGCTTGGTCATGGGGGCGTGAGACCTTCGCTGCTGCTGCCGATCACTTGGCATTGAGCCGCTCGCGCAGCTCCTTGCCGGTCTTGAAGTAGGGCACGGCTTTGTCCGGAACCTGGACCTCGTTCCCGGTGCGCGGATTTCGGCCGACCCGAGCGTTGCGCGGCCGCACCGAGAAGGCGCCGAAGCCCCGGAGCTCGACCCGGTCGCCGCGCGCGAGCGCGGCGCCGATCTCCTCGAACACGGTCGCGACGATGCGCTCCACGTCACGTAGATAGAGATGGGGGTTGGCCACGGCGAGACGCTTGATGAGATCCGACTTGGTCATCTCTGCTGTTGGACCCCGGCCGTCGCCTGTTCCACCCGCGGCGCGTTTCGGCGCTCATCTGCCGTCGACCCTGCCAGACGGGTCCCCGAGGGTCAAGCGAGGCCGGGCGGTCCCGGAGACGGGAACGGCCGGGCGGGACCCGGCCGTTCGACGATGACGGGCGCTCGCCAGGGAGGGCTCAGCCCTCCTCGGCGTCCGGCTTGGACACCTCCTCGTCGCCCTTGCCCTCGCCCTGCTTCTGGCGGAGAGCGGCGCCCAGGATGTCGCCGAGCGAGGCCCCGCTGTCCGAGGAGCCGTACTCGGCCATCGCCTGCTTCTCGTCCTCGATCTCGAGCGCCTTGACCGAGAGCGTCAGGCGCCGGTTCAGCGCGTCGATGTTGAGGACCTTGGCATCGAGCTTCTCGCCGACGGCGAACCTGTCGGGGCGCTGGGCATCCCGGTCGCGCGACAGCTCGGTCTTGCGGATGAAGCCCGTGGCGCCGGAATGGGTGGAGACCTCGACCCCCGAGGGCGTCACCTCGGTCACCGTGCAGGTGATGCGCTCGCCCTTCTTGATGCCGGCGATGGCTTCCTTGAAGGGATCCTCGCCGAGCTGCTTGATGCCGAGGGAGATGCGCTCCTTGTCGACGTCGACGTCCAGCACCTGGGCCTTGACCACGTCGCCCTTGCTGAAGCGCTTGACCGCCTCCTCGCCGGACTCCTGCCAGTCGAGGTCGGAAAGGTGGACCATGCCGTCGATCTCGTTGTCGAGCCCGACGAAGAGGCCGAACTCGGTGATATTCTTGATCTCGCCCTCGATCGTCGAGCCCACGGGATGGCTCTCGAGGAAGGCCTCCCAGGGGTTGCCCAGGCATTGCTTGAGACCGAGGCTGATCCGCCGCTTCTCGGGATCGACCTCGAGCACCATCACCTCGACCTCCTGGCTGGTCGAGACGATCTTGCCGGGATGGACGTTCTTCTTCGTCCAGCTCATCTCCGAGACATGGACGAGACCCTCGACGCCCGCCTCGAGCTCCACGAAGGCGCCGTAGTCGGTGATGTTGGTGACGCGGCCCTTGAATTTCGTGCCGACCGGATATTTGAGCTCGACACCCTCCCAGGGATCGGCCTCGAGCTGCTTCATGCCGAGCGAGATGCGCTGCGTCTCACGGTTGAAGCGGATCACCTGGACCTTGACGTTCTGGCCGACCTGCAGGACGTCGGACGGGTGGTTGACCCGGCGCCAGGAGATGTCGGTGACGTGGAGCAGCCCATCCAGGCCGCCGAGATCGACGAAACCGCCATAGTCGGTGATGTTCTTGACGACGCCGTCGAGGATCTGACCTTCCTTCAGGCTGGCCAGGAGCTCGTCGCGCTGCTCCTTGCGACTCTCCTCGAGGACCGCGCGGCGGGAGACGACGATGTTGCCCCGCCGCCGGTCCATCTTGAGGATCTGGAAGGGCTCGGTCTTGTTGAGAAGCGGCGTGACGTCCCGCACCGGGCGGATGTCGACCTGGCTGCCCGGCAGGAACGCCACGGCACCGCCGAGGTCGACCGCGAAGCCACCCTTGACCCGGCCGAAGATGTGGCCCTCGACCTTGCCCACCTCGTTGAACGCGCGCTCCAGCCGGTTCCAGCTCTCCTCGCGGCGCGCCTTGTCACGCGACAGGACCGCCTCACCGCTCCGGTTCTCGAACCGCTCGACATATACCTCGACCGTGTCGCCGATCCGCACCTCCGGCGACTGGCCGTGCCCGGTGAACTCCTTGAGCGGCACCCGCCCTTCGGACTTCAGCCCCACATCGACGATCACCTCGTCGCTATCGATATCTACGACCGTGCCCTTGACGACGGTGCCTTCCAGGCGGCCCGACGCTCCCAGGGTCTCGTCGAGCATGGCCGCAAACTCGTCATGCGTGGCGCGAGGCTCGACCGTGGCGATACTCTCCGACATTCCTGCTCCAAGATGCCCGCTCCGACAGGTCGGGCGGGGTTCGGGTTGATGCGCTCTCAGCGCCCAGCCGACGGAGCCGCGGGCCGCCCGGCGCCGAGGACCTTCTCGACCTCGTGGAGGACCGCCCTGAAGGCGGCGTCCGCATCGAGATCCGTGGTGTCGAGCACCCAGGCGCCGTCAGCGACTCGCAGAGGTGCCACCGCACGATCCTCGTCGCGGCGATCACGCTCCATGACCTCGGCCAGGACGCGCGCGTATATAGGCGTGTCGCTCCGGAGCCGCAACTCCTCGAAGCGCCGCCGCGCCCGCTCGTCCAGGCTCGCGGTGACGAAGATCTTGATGGCCGAGTCGGGGCACACGACGGTGCCGATGTCCCGGCCCGCGAGGACCGCCCCCGGCGGCCGGGCGGCGAACCGGCGCTGGAAGGGCAGGAAGGCGTCGCGCACCGCCGGATGGGCGGCGACCTTGGACGCTGCCTGGCCCAGCCGCTCGCCGCGCAGCCGCGTCTCGTCCACGTCCTCGGGCTCGAGCGCCTCGGCCTCGGCCTTTGCCGCGCCGGGATCGGCGGGGTCGAGGCCGCGCTCCAGCACGCGCCGACCGACGGCCCGATAGAGGAGCCCGGTATCGAGGAAATGGAAGCCGAGCCGCCGGGCGAGGCGGCGGGCGACGGTGCTCTTGCCCGAGCCCGCCGGACCGTCGATGGCGACGACCGGAACCGGGAGGTCGCTCAAAGCGGCAGCCCCAAAGGCGCAATATGGGCGCCGATGCCGTTCATCAGCGCCTCGAACCCGGGAAAGCTCGTCCCGATCGCCTCGGCACCCCGAACGTCGACGGGCTCCTCGGAGAGGCCGCCGAGCACGAGGAAGCTCATGGCGATCCGGTGGTCGAGCCGGGCGTCGATGACGGCACCGCCGCGCGGCCGCGTCCCGCCCTCGACGATGAGATCGTCGCCCTCGATCGAGACCGCAGACGCCACAGGCGGCGAGGCCCTCGGCCATCACGGCAAGGCGGTCGCTCTCCTTGACGCGGAGCTCGCCGAGCCCTCGCATGAGGGTGCGGCCCTGCGCCCGCGCCGCGACGACCGCCAGGACCGGATACTCGTCGATCATGGTGGGTGCACGGGCGGCGGGCACCTCGACGCCCCTGAGCGGCCCGCCGCGGACAAGGAGGTCGCCGATCTCCTCCCCGGCGGCCGTGCCCGCGTTCCGGGCCTCGATGGCAGCACCCATCTCGCGCAGCGTGGTGACGAGGCCGGTGCGCAGCGGATTGAGGCCGACGCCCTCGAGAGTCACCGTCGATCCGGGCGTGGCGGCGGCGGCGGCCAGCGCGAAGGCGGCGGAGGAGGGATCGCCCGGCACGCGGAAGGAGGACGGCCGCAGCTCGGGCTGCCCCTCGATCGTGACGGTCACGGAGCCGTCGGCGTCGACGGTCCGCTCCAGGACGGCGCCCATGCCGGCCAGCATGCGCTCGGTGTGGTCGCGCGAGGGCAGGGGCTCGATCACGGAGGTGCGGCCGGCCGCATGCAGGCCGGCCAGCAGCACAGCCGACTTGACCTGGGCCGATGCGACCTTCGAGCGCCATACGAGCGGCAGGAGGTCGCTGCGTCCGCTGACGGCGAGCGGGAGGCGGCTACCCGATCGCGCGAGAAAGCCGGCACCCATGGCGGCGAGCGGCTCGATCACGCGGCCCATCGGCCGGGAGCGCAGGCTCGCGTCTCCGGTCAGGAAGCTCGTGAAGGGGTGGCCGGCGAGGAGGCCCATCAGGAGGCGGGCTCCCGTGCCGGCGTTGCCGAGATCCAGAAGCTCCGCAGGCTCGGCCAGGCCGCCGACCCCGACGCCGTGAACGCGCCAGCGGCCGGGCTCGTCGCGGATCACCTCGGCGCCGAGCGCCCGCAGAGCGCGGGCCGTCGCCATGACGTCCTCGCCCTCGAGCAGGCCCTCGATCCGGCTTTCGCCGACGGCCATGGCCGCGAACATCAGCGCCCGGTGCGAGATCGACTTGTCACCGGGCAGCGTGACCCTGCCCTCGAGCGCTGCGTGCGGAGAGGCTCGCAGTTGCATGTCGGAGATCCGGATCCCGGGCGGTTGTGGCGGACCAAGGACAGCACGATATAGCGCCGTCGGTCACGCTTCGATGGTCTGGAATTTGCTTTTGACAGCCCTGGGCGAACATGGCAATCGCCTTGCCCCGTTCTCAGGGCCCCGAGGAGGATCCCTTCATGGCCAAGCCGGAGTGGGGCACGAAACGCACGTGCCAGTCCTGCGGCGCCCGCTTCTACGATTTCGGCCGCTCGCCGATCACGTGCCCCGTCTGCAACGCGGTGTTCGACGTCGAGACCCTGGCGCGGGCGCGGCGCAGCCGGCCGACGGCGCGGCTTGCCGAAGAGGCTCACGAGCCGGCCGTCGTCGAGGCCGAGCTGCCCGACGAGGCGGACGCCGAGGTCGAGGATGTCGGCGACGACGACGCCGAGGAGACGGTCGTGGCCGGCGACGCCGTGGCCGACGAGGAGGAAGAGGAGGAGGACCACCTGATCGAGGACACGGCCGATCTCGGCGAGGACGACGATGTGAGCGACGTCATCGAGGGCGACATCGACGACGACGAGCGGCACTGATATCGGGGCTTGCCTTCGATGCGCGACTTCTCTACCTGACTGCGCGCATCGTCTCCCGACGACCGGTGGGGCCGTAGCTCAGTTGGGAGAGCGCTTGAATGGCATTCAAGAGGTCGTCGGTTCGATCCCGATCGGCTCCACCAACAAATTCAGACCTTCCTAGAGATCCGGCGATCAGGAGCGGTCGTGGCCGCAGGACCAGGATCCTGCTCGTCACCCAGATCCCGATTCTCGGTGCGGGCGCAGCTCAGCACTCGTGCACCGTCTGCGAGACTCGCTCGGCCTCCAGGGTGGTGAGCACGAGCTTGCCGCCGAAACGGTGCTCCGGTGTGCAGTCCGGGTGCGAGCGGCACCAGGCGATCTGTTGCCGGGCCACGTCGAGAAGCTCGGCGGGATCGCGGACCTCGGCCGGGAAGCTGTCGTCGTTGGGAGCCAGATGGAGCCCTGGACCGAGCTCGACGCCGCGGTCGTCGAGGTGGCTGTGAACGGCTCGCATGCACCGCTGGCGCTCGGACCAGCCGACCATGCCTATCTCGGGTGTTGCCCCTTCCGGAAAGCCCGCCAGACGGTCTCGCATCGCCTCGACGATGGCCCCGTACAGGGCCGGCGCGGCGTCCGCCGCCTCGTCGAAGCCGGCGAGCCCGAAGTCGTCAAGAGCGGTGGCGAAGGCCGTCAGGGCCTCCAGCGTGCCCCGGCCGAAGACGACGAGCCCGAGCACGGCGTTCGGGATCACCTTGGCGACGTGTGCCCAATGCCCAGCGCGCGGCTGCCAGACGGTGTCCGCGACGAGATACGCCCGTCGCTTGCCGACGCTCAGGGCCAGCACCGTCACGCCATGGGGCTCCCGAAGCTCGTGATGGTCCCGAGGAGCGCGCCCGCGTTGCTGCGGGACGCTCGCATGATCCGCAGATGAGGAAACGCCTTCGCTAGCTCGGCCAGCGCGTCGAGCCGCGCCAACTGGTCCTGCTGCGCGCCCATGCCGTGATCCAGCGCACCGATGGGTGCGTGTCCTTTGCCCGACGCTGCGTCGAGCTTCGCTCCTGCGTGTGGGTCGTGGTTCGATGACATCGGCCTTCTCCCTATTGCAGCCAGGGATGTTACGTCTGTAGCCGGGGCTGCGATGTGACGAGCGTTACATCGGCGGTCAGGAGCCGCTCCGCAGCGCTGTCACCGGAATCGACCCCGCGCAGCGCCGAGCCCCCGTCCCACCGAAGCCCGGCAAAGGGGTGCGGTCCAGGAACCCTCGCCGGGATTGGCCGCCCGTCTTAGCACCGGGGAAGATGTCAAGGAGATTGGCGACAGGGGCCGCGCCGAGACTTCCTTATTGAACCGGAGAGAAGCGGCTCGGCAGTTGAAGCCGCACAGTCAACGCAGCGCCGCCGGACGGGCAGGCGAGTTCCTGCTCCATGGTGGTTAAGACATGTTCATAGTGACGTACCGCTGTCGGCCTGATGCTGTTGGTTAAGGATCGGTGAAGGAGGGAGAACGGGCTCGCGGTCCCCGAGGCGGGCGCCGCCACGGCGGCCCGGAGCCCTGATCCCCGATCGAGCGCCGGCGCCGCCCCGAGACAAAGGGGGTAACGCGCGTGGCAGCATCCGAAGACGACAGCGGCCTCATGCAGCTGGCGGTCGATGCCATCACCGACCGTCTGGGCGAGCTCGGTCTGACCCTGGTGGTCGAGCCCGATTTCGAGCGGCTTCGTGGCTTCCTCGCCAGCAGGGGCGGTTTCGTCAATCCGTCCTTCGACCCGACCGTGAGCGACCTCGGGAGCGGCGACTTCTGGCTGGCCGCCCTGGATCCCACCGGCCGCATCGTCGCCTCGAGCGCCGAGCGCGTGCTCGAGACGGACGATCTGGGCGAGCTCGTGGCGACCGGCAGGCTCTGGTACCGACAAGGCTTCGCCGGCCACTACGACGTGGACCGGGTGCCGGTCCTGAGCACCCGGCAACGGCTTTGCGGCCGGCTCAGCCATTCGGGCTCGACCTTCGTCGACCCGTCCTGGCGCGGCCGCGGCCTCGCCATGTATCTGGCCTATCTCTCTCGCGCGATCTCGTTCCGCAACTCGGGCTGCGTGGCCAACACCGGGTTCGTCCGCCACAGCCTCTACGTCAGCCCCGTGCCGACCTCGTCCTACGGCTACGTCCATGTCGAGAAGATCCTGGACGGCTACTTCCCGCCGCAGCACGGTTCCGAGATGCTCTATCTCTGCTGGATCGAGCGGGGGGAGTTCCTGGCCAAGGTCGAGGAGCTGCCCCATCACGACCGTTATCCCGTTCACCTCGGCCGGGGCGCTTCCCGGCCCCAGCCGGCACCGGGCTAGCGTCCCCGGAGTGTTCCAGGGACCGAGTTGACCGGTACGGGTCGGAGGCGCGTGACGGCCAGGATCTCGCGGACCCGGATACCATCGTCCGCGAGCGGGAGCAGCAGGTGCCGATAGGTCTCGATGAGGCCGCGGGCCTCGACCGTCAGCTCCTGATAGAGGGCCGAGCCGGTGAAGCGCACGCTCGCGAGATCGTTCTGGAGAAGCTCGCCCAGCCGTGTGCCGGCGATCATCCGATCCGGCGCGGCCCGTTCCGGCGGCGGCTCGGCCTCCGCCAGGGCGTCGAGCCGGCCGAGCGGCCAGCGCCGCTCCCGGCCCTGCTCGGCGACCTCGACCCAGAGCACATCGGGCACCAGCAGGCGAAACTCCGGCGTGTCGACGTCGGCCCGCGCGGGAAGCAGCCCTCCCTCGCGGCGACCGTGCCAATAGCGGTACGCCAGGTCGAGCGCCGGCTCCTCGCCGCTCAGCACGCGCAGAGGCAATGATCGCTTCAGTAGCCAGCGCATCGGGCCGTTCCGACCTCGTCTCGACGTTTCCTCTGCCGGCGCACCGCCGGTCGACCCCGGATGGACAGGAGTCGACCGCGCTGCCCGACTGGCAGTTATACTCCGCCCGCAGCGTAAAGCCGGCATGAAGGCGGGCGCCATTGGCGCTCGGAACGTAGCCCGGTGCGGCCCGCCCTGGAGCCCCGCCAGTCCGGGCCTCGCCGCGGGCCTTGCGCAGGGCGGCCTCGCGGGGTAAGCGACCCCCGCCGGCACTGCCGGGGACCGCATTCCTCGCGTGCGACACGGCGACCCTGCGCACCGACGAGGCACCTGGCGTGGCTCACTCCACCCCCGACAGTCGCCGCCCCGGGGACCCGAAGAGACCGAGGATCCGACGGCTCCTCATCGGGCCGCCGTCCGAGTGGCGCCACTATATCATCGCGGGTGCGGTCGGGACGTCGGTCGGCATCATCGGCACGGTGTTCCACGTGACGGTGAGCCACCTGCTCGGCTGGCCGGCGGTCCTGGCCGGGATGCTGCACGGCCCGGCCCTGGTCGTCGCGGCGATGCTCACGGCCGGAGCGCTGGTGACGGCCTCGCTGGCTCTGGTCCGCACGATAGCGCCCGAGGCGGCGGGCAGCGGCGTGCAGGAGGTCGAGGGGGCGATCGAGGGCCTGCGCTCGGTGCGCTGGCAGCGGGTCCTCCCGGTCAAGTTCTTCGGCGGCATCCTGGCGCTCTCGTCGGGCCTCGTGCTCGGGCGCGAGGGGCCGACCATCCACATCGGGGCATCACTCGCGGAATTCTTCGCTCATTGGGGACGCCTCGGTGATCTCGATCGCAAGGGGCTGCTGGCCGCCGGGGCCGCCGCCGGCCTCGCTGCCGCCTTCAACGCGCCGCTGGCCGCCGTCCTCTTCGTCCTCGAGGAGACCCGCCGGCAGTTCCCTTACACCTTCCGTGCCTATGTGGGCGTCATCATCGCCTCGAGCATGAGCGCCCTGGCCGTCGAGAGCCTGAGCGGCACCTCGCCCGATCTGGCGATGGATCCCGTGAAGGCTCCGCTGTGGCTCATTCCGGCATTTCTGCTTCTGGGCGCGGTCGTCGGCGCGCTCGGGGTCGTTCTCAACGCGGCGCTGATCGGCGCGCTCGAGCGGATGGACCGCCTGCCACCCATCGGCTCCTACCTCTTCGCCCTGGGCGCCGGCCTCCTCGTGGGGCTCCTCATCCTCTATCTGCCGAACGCGACGCGGGGCGGCGACGATCTGGTGGTGTCGCTGATCCGCGCCAATCACACCCTCGGTTTTCTCACCGTCCTCCTGCTGGTCCGGTTCGTCATGTCGGCGGTGAGCTACGCGAGCGGTGTGCCGGGCGGCATCTTCGCACCGATCCTGTCCCTGGGGACGGCCGCCGGCCTGACCTTCGGCACGGTCGTGGCGATGGTGTTTCCCGGGACGCCCGACATTCCGGCAGCCTGCGCGGTGGCGGCGATGGGCGCGCTGTTCTCGGGCTCGGTGCAGGCCCCGCTGGTCGGCACGGTTCTCGTGCTCGAGCTGACGGGCACTTACGATCTTACCCTGCCCGTGCTCGTCGCCTGTGGGACTGCCCATTGGGTGGCCCAGCATCTGGGCGGGCAGCCCATCTACGAGCAGCTCCTCGAGCGGACGCTGCGCCGCGCCGGCCACCCCGCGGCAGCCCGGCATCGGTCGCCCACCGGGCTGGCGGCCGTCCCGCCGCCCACGGAGTCCCCGACCTGAGACCCCTTGCCCCGCACCCCTCGTAGGGCCGGCGGTCCCGTCCGCCCTCCCGGTTGCCGTCGCCGGCGGCGGGGGGCATATGGGGGCGGCCGGGCCGTCGCCCGGCCCCGGAGGAACGCGCCCGCGTGTCGACAGAGATCGAGCGCCCAGCTCTATCGGCCCATCTGGAGGGGCTCAATCCCGAGCAGCTGGCTGCCGTCACGGCGCCGGACGGGCCCCTGCTCGTACTGGCGGGTGCGGGCACGGGCAAGACGCGGGTCCTGACCACCCGCATCGCGCACCTGATGGTCACCGGCCGGGCCCGGCCGGGCGAGATCCTGGCCGTCACCTTCACGAACAAGGCCGCGCGCGAGATGGCGGGGCGCGTCGAGCGGCTGATCGGCCGGGGCGTGCAGGGCATGTGGCTGGGCACGTTCCACGCCATCGGCGTGCGTCTTCTTCGCCGCCATGCCGAGCTGGTGGGCCTCCGGCCGAGCTTCACGATCCTCGACACCGACGACCAGCTCCGGCTCGTCAAGCAAGTGATCCAGGGCGCCGATCTCGACGAGAAGCGCTGGCCGCCGCGGTCGCTCCTGGGCCTGATCCAGCGCTGGAAGGACAAGGGCTGGCGCCCGGACCAGGTGCCGGCCTCGGAGGTGGGCGATTTCGCCTTCGGCCGAGGGCTGGCTCTCTACGAAGCCTATCAGAGCCGTCTTTTGACCCTCAATGCCGCCGATTTCGGCGACCTGCTGCTGCACGGTCTGACCGTGCTGGGCTCCACCCCGGACCTGCTCGGGGACTATCAGCGGCGCTTCCGGGCGATCCTGGTGGACGAATACCAGGATACCAACGTCGCACAGTATCTCTGGCTGCGCCTCCTCGCTCAGGCGCGGAAGAACATCACCTGCGTCGGGGACGACGACCAGTCGATCTACTCCTGGCGGGGTGCCGAGGTCGGCAACATCCTGCGCTTCGAGCAGGATTTTCCCGGTGCCGCGGTCATTCGGCTCGAGCGCAACTACCGCTCGACCGGCCACATCCTGGGTGCCGCGTCAGGGCTCATCGCCCGCAATCGAGCACGGCACGGCAAGACGCTCTGGACCGAGGACGACCTCGGCCAGCGCCTGCGCATCGCCGGGCTCTGGGACGATCAGGAGGAGGCGCGCTGGATCGGTGACGAAATCGAATCCTGGCAACGGAGCGGCGGCAGGCTCGCCGCGGCGGCCGTCCTCGTGCGGGCCTCCTTCCAGACGCGGGCGCTCGAGGAGCGCTTCATCCAGATGGGACTGCCTTATCGTGTGATCGGCGGCCCCCGCTTCTACGAGCGCCAGGAGATCCGGGACGCCATCGCCTATGTCCGGCTGGTCTGCCAGCCGGACGACGACCTCGCCTTCGAGCGGATCGTCAACACGCCCAGGCGAGGCATCGGCGATGCGGCGGTGCGGGCGCTGCACGGGCTGGCGCGGAGCGCGGGCGGGAGCCTCGTTCGGGCCGCGCGCGGCCTCGTCGAGACCGACGAGATCGGCGCCCGGAGCCGTGGAGCGCTGCGCCAGTTCCTGACCATGCTCGACCATTGGCGCTCTCGAGCTCGCGGAGCGGATGCCGCGCGAGCTGGTCGAGCTGGTCCTCGACGAGTCGGGCTATACCGAGATGTGGCAGAAGGAGCGGACCCCCGACGCCGCGGGCCGGCTCGAGAATCTGAAGGAGCTCGCCAAGGCGCTCGAGGAGTTCGAGACGCTGCCCGGCTTCCTCGAGCATGTGAGCCTGGTGATGGACAATGCCGCCGATCCGGATGCCGACATGGTGAGCGTCATGACGCTGCACGGGGCCAAGGGGCTCGAGTTCGACACCGTCTATCTGGCCGGCTGGGAGGAGGGGCTCTTCCCCAACCAGCGGGCGCTCGACGAGGGCGGCAGCAAGGCGCTCGAGGAGGAGCGGCGGCTGGCCTATGTGGGCATCACCCGCGCCCGCCAGCGCTGCACCATCTCCTTCGCCGCCAACCGGCGGCTCTACAATCAGTGGTCCTCCTCGATCCCGTCGCGGTTCGTCGAGGAGCTGCCGTCGGCGCACATCGACCATCTCGAGCGCAACCCCTCCATGCGCCCCGACCGGGAGGCGATGCTGGACGACGCCCCGTTCGCGCCGCTGCCCAGCCGCTTCCGTTCGCGACGGGCCGAGCTGGCCCGGGTGATCGATGGCAAGGCCGACATCCTGACCGTAAGGCCCGCCGCGCCGAGCGGCAGCTTCGCGATCGGCCAGCGGATCTTTCACGACAAGTTCGGCTATGGCCGGATCGAGGCGGTCGAGGGCAACAAGCTCGAGATCGCCTTCGAGAAGGCCGGGCGGAAAAAGGTGATCGACAGCTTTGTCGAGTCGGCATGACAGGTGACCTGGGTGGCACGAGTGTCTGGCGTGTGAGCTTCGGCGCTCCGGCCGGGGCGATGCCGGCCCTCCTCGAGGAGCTGGAGGGGGTGGCGGAGAGCGTCGCCATCTTCGAGGACGAGGTGGGGCCGGACACCGAGACGATCTCCTGGCGAGTCGATCTTCTGTTCGACGTGCGTCCCGAGATCGCCGGACTGCGCTCCCGGCTCGTCAGGCTCTGCCGGCGGCACGGCTTTGCGCCCAACGGGCTGTCGCTGACTTCGGTGGCCGAGGCGGAGTGGCTGCGGGCCACCGCCACACGGACGCCGCCGGTCCGGGTCGGTCGGTTCGTGGTTCACGGCAAGAGCGCCGCCGACGAGGTCGGGCCAGATGCGCTGCCGGTCCAGATCGAGGCCGGGCTGGCCTTCGGCTCGGGCGAGCATGCGACGACGCAGGCCTGTCTCGCGGCGATCGGCCGGATCGCCGGGCGGCATCGGGTTGCCCGCGTGCTCGATCTCGGCTGCGGCTCGGGCGTCCTGGCGATCGCCGCGGCCAGGCGCTGGCCGGCGCGGGTCGTGGCCGCGGACAACGACCCGGTCGCGGTGCGCGTCGCCGCCGAGAATGCCAGGATCAACGATGTCGCAGGCCGCGTCCGCTGCGTCCTGAGCGACGGCTGGTCGAGCCGGGAGGTCCGCCGCCGTGGACCCTACGACCTGGTGCTCGCCAACATCCTGGCCGATCCCCTGTGCCGGATGGCCCGGGACCTCGGGCGGCACTTGGCGCCAGGGGGCCAAGCGATCCTTTCCGGCTTTCTAGATCGGCAGGTGCAGGTCATCGTCGGCGCGCATGCCCGCTTCGGGCTGCGGCCGCTCCTGCGGATCGATCGGCCGCCCTGGGTCGCCCTGGTGCTGCGCGCCGGGGGCCGATAGGCTCCGTCGCTCCGGCTGTTGCATGCCGGCAGACCCTTCGATATAAGCCTCGGGCTTTCGGCGCGCCGGGTCGACCTTGGTGGGCGCCCATTGGAGCTTTTCCGTTATGCCCAAGATGAAGACCAAGCGCAGCGCCGCGAAGCGCCTCTCGTTCACCGGCACCGGCAAGGTGAGGTTCAACCACGCCTATCACCGGCACAACCTGACGAGCCGGCCGAAGAAGGCCAAGGCGCAGCATCGCAAGGCGGCCTATCTCACCGCCGGCGACGCCGTGCTGGCGCGCTACATGCTGCCCTACGGCGGCTGACGGCACGGACAGGATCGAGGGACAGCGTCATGGCTCGAGTGAAGCGCGGCGTTACATCGCACGCCCGGCACAAGAAGGTTCTGGAGCAGGTCAAGGGCCATCGCGGCCGGCGCAGCACCTGCATCAGGACCGCCAAGCAGTCGATGGAGAAGGCGCTCCAATACGCCTACCGCGACCGGCGGCAGAGGAAGCGCGACTTCCGCGGGCTCTGGATCCAGCGCATCAATGCGGCGGTGCGCGAGGAGGGGATGACCTACGGAAACTTCATGCACGGCCTCAAGGAGGCCGGCATCGAGGTCGACCGCAAGGTCCTGGCGGATCTGGCGGTACGCGACCGCGCGGTATTCTCGAGCTTTATTCAACAGGCGGCGGCCGCCCTTCAGGGTTGAGGCTGCGCCTCGGCCGATGGAAGGGGGCCTCCGGGCCCCCTTTTGCTGTGGACTTCGGCCCTGGGCCGGATTGGCGATCGGGAAGCGGGCGTGTCATGGACAGCGAGCTCGAGGCGCTGAGGTCGGAGATCCTGGGCCGGATCGGCGGGGCGGCGGACCTTCGCGCCCTCGACGAGGTGCGGGTCGCAGCGCTCGGCAAGAAGGGCCGCGTCACCGAGCTCGTGAAGGGGCTGGGCAAGGCGGCACCAGAGGATCGCCCGCGGCTGGGCCAAGCCTTCAACGCGCTCAAGCGCGATCTCGAGGAGCAGCTCGACCGTCGCCGGGCCACCCTGGCGGAGGCGGCGCTCGGCGCCCGGCTCGTCGGCGAGCGGCAGGATGTCACGCTGCCGGCCCGCGAGCGGCCCGAGGGCCGCATCCATCCGGTGAGCCAGGTGACCGAGGAGATCACGGCGATCTTCGCCGATATGGGCTTCGGCGTGGCGGAGGGGCCGGACATCGAGGACGACTGGCACAATTTCCAGGCGCTCAACATTCCGCCGGAGCATCCGGCCCGCCAGATGCACGACACCTTCTATCTCGAGGCGGAGCAGGACGGACGCCCGCTCCTGCTCCGTACGCACACCAGCCCGGTCCAGATCCGGACCATGCTGGCCGGTCCGCCGCCGCACCGGGTCATCGTGCCCGGCCGCACCTACCGGCGCGATTCCGACATGACCCACACGCCGATGTTCCATCAGGTCGAGGGCCTGCTGATCGATCGGCACGCCCATATGGGTCATCTCAAGGGCTGCCTGATCGACTTCGTCCGCGCCTTTTTCGAGCGGGACGGCATCCCGGTCCGATTCCGCCCGAGCTATTTCCCGTTCACGGAGCCCTCGGCCGAGATGGACGTGGGCTGCCGGCGGACCCGCACCGAGCTCATCGTCGGAGAGGGTGACGACTGGCTGGAGATCCTCGGCTGCGGCATGGTCCACCCCAACGTGCTCCAGGCGGTGGGCATCGATCCGGACGAGTGGCAAGGCTTCGCCTTCGGCATGGGCATCGACCGCGTGGCGATGCTGAAATACGGCATCCCGGATCTTCGAACCTTCTTCGAGGCCGACCTCCGCTGGCTCCGGCACTACGGCTTCCCGCCGCTCGACGTGCCCACGACCTACGGAGGGCTGTCCCGATGAGGGTCCCGCTGGCCTGGCTCGGGGAGCATCTCGAGACCGACCGCTCAGCCGAGGCGATCGCGGAAAAGCTGACATCCCTGGGCCTCGAGGTCGAGGCGATCGAGGACGCCGCATCGGCGCTTGCGGGCTTCGCCGTCGGTCACGTTCGGGAGGCGCGGCAGCATCCGAATGCCGAGCGGCTCCGCGTGTGCACGGTCGAGACCAAGGACGGCCTGCGGCAGATCGTCTGCGGGGCGCCCAATGCCCGAACCGGCCTCTGGGGAATCGTGGCCCCCGAGGGTGCGGTGATCCCCGCGACCGGCGAGGTCCTGAAGCGCGCCACCATTCGAGGCGTCGAGAGCCAGGGGATGCTGTGCTCCGCCCGCGAGCTCGGCGTCGGCGAGGACCATGCCGGCATCATCGACCTCGCCGCCGAGGGGCTCGAGGTCGGCATGCCGGCGGCCGCGGCGCTCCGCCTCGAAGGGCCTGTCATCGAGCTCAAGCTGACGCCCGACCGCAGCGACTGCTTCGGGCTGCTCGGGATCGCCCGCGATCTCGCGGCCGCGGGGATGGGGCGACTGCGCCATCGCGATTTCGAGCCGGTGCCGTCCCGCGGTGCAGCCGGGCCCTCGATCGTTCTCGACTTTCCCGAGGGCGAGAAGCAGGCCTGCCCGCTCTTTGTCGGCCGGCTGATACGCGGCGTCCGCAACAGCCCGAGCCCCGATTGGCTGAGGCGGCGGCTCGAGGCCGCCGGGATCCGCTCCATCTCGGCCCTGGTGGACCTCACCAACTACGTGATGCTGGACATCAATCGACCGCTCCATGTCTTTGATGCAGCAAAGCTCAGAGGCGACCTCCGGCTGCGCTTCGCCCGCTCCGGCGAGCACCTTCACGCCCTCGACGGCAAAACCTACGAGCTCGACGGGTCGATGACGGTCATCGCCGACACGGACGGTCCGGTGAGCCTGGGCGGCATCATGGGCGGCGAGGCCACCGGCGTCACCGAGGCCACCACCGATGTGCTGCTCGAGGTGGCCCTGTTCGATCCCATCCGCACCGCGGCGACCGGCCGGCGGCTCGGCATCGAGAGCGACGCGCGGACGCGATTCGAGCGCGGCCTCGATCCGGCACTCGTGCTGCCGGCGACGGAGTACGCCACGCGTCTCATCCTCGAGCTCTGCGGCGGCGAGGCCGCTGCTCCGGTGGTCGCCGGTGAGGTGCCGCCGCGGCGCTCGCCGATGGCGTTCCGAACCGCCCAGCTGAAGCGGCTGGCCGGCATCGAGCTCGAGCCACCCGTCATACGGACCCATCTCACGGCGCTGGGGTTCGCCGTTGCCGGTGGCCCCGACTGGTGGACGCTCGTGCCGCCCTCCTGGCGCCACGACATCACGACCGAAGCCTGCATCGTCGAGGAGCTCACGCGGCTGCACGGCTACGACCGGATCCCGACCGTCCCGCTGACCCGGCACTCCTCGGTCAATCGAGGCGTTCTGACCTTCGAGCAGCGTCGCCGTGCCGCCGTCCGCCGCGCCGTGGCAGCCGTCGGCTATGCGGAGGCCGTCACCTGGTCCTTTCTCCCGCCGGAGCAGGCGCGGCTCTTCGGCCAAGAGCAGCCGGTGCTGATGCGCAATCCGCTCAACGCCGAGCTTTCGGCGATGCGGCCATCCCTGGTGGCCAACCTGCTCACGGCCGCCGAGCGCAACCTCGCGCGCAATATCGGTCAGGGGGCGATCTTCGAGGTGGGGCCCCGCTACCTGGGGGCGATGCCGGGCGAGCAGGTATGGGCGGTGGCCGGCATCCGCTTCGGGGCGGCGTCGCCCAGGCAGTGGGCCGAGCGCGAGCGCCCCGTCGATGCGCTGGATGCCAAGGGCGATGCCCTGGGGGCACTCGCCGCCGCCGGCGTTAGGGCCGAGGCGGCGCGGGTGACGACGGATCCGCCGGGCTGGTATCATCCGGGCCGTGCCGGGCGCCTGCGGCTGGGCCCAGCCGTGCTCGCCACCTTCGGCGAGCTGCACCCGCAGGTCCTCGCGGCCTTCGGCATCGAGGTGCCGGTCGTCGCCTTCGAGCTGGACCTCGACAGCCTGCCCCGACCACGAGAGACGGCCGGGCGCGCTCGGCCCCCGCTCGAGGCGCTGCCTTATCCGCCCGTCGACCGCGACTTCGCCTTCGTCGTCGACCGGGGCGTCGAGGCCGAGGACCTCCTGAAGGCCGTGCGGGTCGCCGGGAAGAGCCTGATCCGCGAGGTTCGCCTGTTCGACGTCTACGAGGGCAAGGGTGTGCCCGAAGGGCAGAAGTCTCTGGCCGTCGCCGTACGGCTGCAGTCGTCGGAGCGCACGCTCGGCGAGGCCGAGATCGAGGCGGCGGCCCGGCAGATCGTCTCGGCAGTCGGCAAAGCGGTGGGTGCCGTCCTTCGAGCCTGAACGCCGCTCTCACGTCACCCGGCGGATGAGACGGAGCGCGCCGAAGCCTCAGCATCGAGATCGGCGAAGGTCTCGTCGACCCGCCTGTGTCACTGGGCAGTCGAAAGAGGCGACGACGACGATTTCCGGGAATTGCGCAAGTCTCATATCAGCGAACCCGATCTGCCCGTCATCCGCTTTCCCATCGCCTTCCGCCCCATGCTCGCCGACTTGCGTTTCATGGCTCGCCGGTGGCCGGTTCTTCACGGTGGGCTCGGGCGAGCGGGCTTCTGGAGCGACCCCGAGGAGGGGCCGAGCCGACTTGGCTGGAAGCGCACGCCGACACTCCGGCCGGACGGCATCACCATACTAATTTGGATTAGCTTGGCCCAGGTAGCTCGGGGCGTATGATGCGGTCCAGACCGTCCCGACTACGCGTATCTTATTACGCCTGCCCTTTATGCATAGTTGGAACTCCGTCCGCCGATGGTAGGTTGATTGATCGGATGGCGCGTCTCGACGGGCCGTAGCGGAGGTCCTCGGGGATGCGACCGTAATGGAGCGTAGGTCCCAGCATCTGCAAGCGAGGCCCTTGGCCGTGTCGAGCAAGCCGTTCTTCCCCGAGAAAGAGGGCTCCTCGTGTCAGGCTGCGATCTGCCGCGGAGACCGGTGCCGGACTGCCCGCGGGGCTAGCTGCGAGGTGACGGCGGCCACTCCCGCCAAGCCAGACAGGAGGCGTCACCATGCCTAGCGCGTCAGGGCGAGTGTTGGGGCGGAGCGGCTCGTCGTCGGCAGGGATCCGGCGATATGAAAGGACGCCTTCAACCTTCCGGGCCGGCAAGTCGCGGGGTGGCATTGCTCTCGGCACGGGACAGGAGCTTCCCGGCAGCCGCAAAGACGCGCCGCCGCGCGAGGGTGCCTCGCATACGCTGCCGATCGGCAAGCTGATGGGGATCCCACGCCATTCGAGGCTCGGCCTCAAGGCCAATGGCATCACGACGTGCGGACAGCTGCTCGCGTTTGCCGACAAACCCGAACGGCGGGTCCGGCTGGCGCGGGCTAGCGGCATAACGAGCGAGGAGCTGACGATCGTCATCGACCGAGCCGATATGGCCCGTGTCAACGGCATCGGCTGGATGTTCGGCATGATGCTCGAGAGCCTCGGCGTGCGGACCGTGGCCGGTCTTGCGCGCCGGGAGCCCGGCGAGCTCCATGCCCTCCTCAAGGAGCAGAACACCGAGCATCGGCTGGCACGGCGCTCGCCGACGCTCGAAGAGGTCGGCCTCTGGGTGGCCCAGGCCCGCACGCTCGAGGGCAAGGGCCGCACCAAGTCGACGAGGGTCGAGTCCGCCGAGCGGCGCCGCCGCGACGTCGAGGGGTGACGATCCGGGCGCATCGCCCAGGCGACTGCCGGTGTCACCCGCGGAGGGGAATGCCGCTGAGGGCGGTGGCGATGTCGGCAAGGCCCGGCGTCATGGCGGCGACCGCTCGCCGGTCGAGAAGCGTTTGCCCCTCCCGATAGACGGTCGCGCGCCCGCCGGCCTCTTCGACCAGGATCAGACCCGCCAGGACGTCCCAGCTGTTGCAGTTGAGGCAGAGCAGCCCGTCGAGGCGGCCGTCCGCGACGTGGCACAGCGAAAGGGCCGATGAGCCCATCCGCCGGTGATCGAAGCGGTGCGCGAGCATGCCCGCAAGAAGGTGCTCATAGTCTTCGGCCGGCGTCTTGAAATTGTAGCTGAGGCCGAGACAGGCCTCGCTGGCCGTCGCGCGCCCGGAAACCTTGATCCGGGTGCCGTTGCGGCTGGCGCCCCGGCCGCGGCGGGCCACGAACAGCTCGTCGTGGACCACGTCGTAGGTGAGCCCGAGCTCGGTGACACCGTCCACGGCAAAGGCCAGAACGACGCACCAATAGGGGATGCCGCGCAGGAAGTTGGCGGTGCCATCGATCGGGTCGATGACCCAGAGCAGCGGTGCCTCCTGGCCGCCCTCCTCTTCGCCGAGGAAGGCATCCCCTGGGAAGGAGCGCCCTATCTCGGCTCGGATCAGGGCCTCGACGTCGCGGTCGGCGGCGCTGACGAGGTCCTGCAGGCCCTTTTGCTCGATGCCCAGCTCGTCACGCCGCGAATAGTGGTCGCGCGCCCGGCTTCCGGCAGCACGGATCACCTGCACCGCCGCGTTCAGGCGGGCGTCGACGTCGCTCGGGTTCATAGCTTTATCCTGGACTGATTAGACGTTGCTTCAAAAGGGTGAGGCGCCGTTGCTCGCCCACGTCCCGGACGGCGCGCTCGAGGGCGTCCGGCTCGGCCACGATCACCGCGAGCCGCCGCGCCCGCGAGATCGCCGTATAGAGCAGGCGGCGGCGGAGCATTCGACCGTGCTGGCGAAGGAGGACCAGCACGATGGCGGGATACTCCGAGCCCTGTGCTTTGTGAACGGTTACCGCGTAGGCCATGGCCAGCATGTCGAGATCGGCCCCGCCATAGTCGACCAGCCGGCCGTCGATTGCTGCCCTGATGGTCTGGGCGACATCGTCGATCGATTGGATGCGGCCCAGGTCGCCATTGTAGACCTCGCGGTCGTAGTCGTTCTCGACCTGCATGATCTTGTCGCCGGTGCCGAGCCGGACACCACGGCGCTCGATCCATGCTTCCGGCTCGGGGTTGAGGCGGGCTTGCAGCGCCCGATTGAGCTCGCGCGTGCCGAGGGCCCCTCGGTTGGTCGGGCAGAGCACCTGGATCTCGCCCACCGGGTCGAGGCCGAAGCGCTCGGGGATGCGCAGGGCCACGAGCTCCTCGACCTTGGCCAGGGCGTCCTCCGGTCCCGTGGCCCGGACGCCGTAGAAGTCGGACGATCCCTCGCCCTCGCGGGTGAAGTGCGGCGGCTCGCCACGATTGATGCGATGGGCGTTGCGGACGATGGCGCTCTCGGCCGCCTGGCGGAAGATCTCGGTGAGCCGGACGACCGGCACTACCTCCGAATCGATCAGGTCGGCCAGGACCAGGCCCGGGCCGACCGAGGGCAGCTGGTCGACGTCCCCGACCAGGACGAGAGCCGTCCTATCGGGAAGGGCTGCGAGCAGCGCCTGCATCAGCAGGAGGTCGACCATTGACATCTCGTCGACGACCAAGAGGTCGGCCTCGAGCAGGCGCTCGCGGCCGCGCCGGAAGCCCCGCGCCGGATCGGCCTCGAGAAGGCGGTGCAATGTGCGGGCCTCCCGCCCGGTGCTCTCGGCCAGCCGCTTGGCGGCACGGCCGGTCGGCGCCGCGAGCGCCGTTCGGATGCCCTCCTCGGGCAGGGCCGCCAGGATCGCCCGAACCAAGGTCGTCTTGCCGGTGCCCGGGCCGCCCGTAATGATCAGGACCTTGCTACGCAAGGCCCGCAGCACCGCCTCCGTCTGGCTCGGGGCCAGGGCGACGCCGAGCTGCATCTCGGCCCGGGCCAGCGCCGCCTCGGGATCGACCTGGCTCCAGCCCGGTCGGCCGTCGAGAAGGCGCCCGATGTCCCGGGCGATGGCCAGCTCGGCCGCCGCCAGATAGGGCAGCTGGACCAAGGGCCCCGCCTCGCTCTCCACCTCGACCAGGGCTCCTTGCTCGAGTGCCCGCTCGAGCGCCGCGGCCATGGCTGCCTCATCGACACCGACGAGCCGTGCGCCGCCTGCGACGGCCTGCGCCCGTGGCGTGGCGCTGTGGCCTTCCTCGGCAGCCGCGCGGAGGGTGTGCTCCAGGGCAGCCACCAGGCGGATCGGCGCATCGCCAGCGATGCCGAGGCGGCCGGCGAGCGCGTCGGCGGTGTGGAACCCGATCCCCTGGACATCGCGGGCCAGCGAGTAGGGGTCGGCCGTGACCCGTGCCAGGGCCCGGCTGCCGTAGGTCTGAAGGATACGTCGAGCGCGGCCGAGGGCGACGCCATGGCTCTGAAGGAAGAGGAGAATGTCGCGCACGCCGCGCTCGGTCTGCCAGGCATCGACGATGCGCTGGGCGAGCTTGGTGCCGATCCCGGCGACCTCGCGCAGCCGCAGCGGCTCCTGCTCGATGACCTTGGGCCAGATCCGGCCCGAAGACCTGGGCCAGCCGCTTGGCGAGCCCGTGGCCGAGGCCGGGGACGAGCCCGGAGCCCAGATAGCTCTCGACCCCCTCGACCGTGGTCGGCGGCAAGAGGGCGACCGCGGCCGCGACGAACTGCCTCCCCCAGCTTCTGTCGTCCCGCCACGTGCCTTGGGCGCGGAGGATCTCGCCGGGCCGCATCTCGGGCAGCATGCCCACCACCGTCGGCGCTCCGCCCCCTCCCTCGGCCCGCAGGCGGACCACCGTGTAGCCGGTCTCGGGGTTGCGAAAGATGACCCGCTCGACGACGCCCGACAGGGTCGCCTCGGCGCTCAAGGGTGAGCCCGCTCCGTCCGGCCCCACCATGTCGGGCCGGTCGCCTGCGCTCCCGTCGCCCGGCGCGCGCACCTGCCATTGCCGCCATTGCCAGAGCCGGGCCAGCGGCTTAAGCGTCGCCCGCCCCCTTGCCGCGGCCTTGCCTCCGGCGGGTGGCGGTGCGGAGGAGGAGCCGAGGTATGGTGAGAGAGGGGTGGGAGCCGTGGCGGCCTGGCAGCGCGCGCCGGCTTCCGGGCCTGGCACCGGTGGTAGGCCACCGCGGCGCCTCGGCGCACGCCCCCGAGAACACGCTGGCCTCGCTGCGCCGCGCCTGGGAGCTCGGGGCGGCGTGGGTCGAGTTCGACGTCAAGCTCACGCGGGACGGCGTGCCGATCCTCATGCACGATGCCAAGCTCAAGCGCACGACGAACGGGAGCGGCCTCGTGGCGTCGCTCGACTATGCGGCCATCGCCCGTCTCGATGCCGGCGCCTGGTTCCCCGGCGCCTTCGCCGGCGAGCGCATCCCCACGCTCGACGAAGCCGTGGCACTGCTCCAGGAGCTCGGTCTGGCGGCGAATGTCGAGATCAAGCCGTGCCCGGGGCGCGAGGTCGAGACCGGCAGGCTGGTGGCCCAGGCGCTGCTCCGCCTGCTGGCCCGAGGACGGACCCCCGCTCCTGATCTCGAGCTTCGCCAGGGCCGCGCTCCGCGCCGCGCGCGAGGTGGGCCCGGACCTGCCGCTCGGGCTCCTCAGTGAGCTGCTGCCGGACGATTGGCCCGACGCCATGCGCGACCTCGACTGCACAACGCTGCATCTCTGGCACGCCCCGCTCCGGCTCGAGAAGCTCCGGGCGGTCATCGATCACGGCGTGCCGGTGCTGCTGTATACGGTGAACGATCCGAGACGCGCCGCGGACCTGCTCGCCAATGGTGCCGCCGGAATCATCACCGACGCGCCGGACCGAATCCTTCCGGTCGCCAGGGTCAGTAGCGCCGCAGAAGCCCGACCAGCCTGCCCTGCACCTTGATCTGCTGGGGGCCGAAGATACGGGTCTCGTAGCTGGGGTTGGCCGCCTCGAGGGCGATCGAGGCGCCGCGGCGCCTCAGCCGCTTGAGAGTGACCTCACGCTCGTCGATGAGGGCGACCACGATGTCGCCATTGTCGGCGGTCTCGCAGCGGCGGATGATCACGAAGTCGCCATCGTGAATACCGGCCTCGGTCATCGAGTCCCCGACCACCTCGAGGACATAGTGCTCGCCCTCGCCGACCATCAGGGCCGGGACGTCGATGCAGCTGGTTCCCTCGGCGAGCGCCTCGATCGGCGTGCCGGCCGCGATACGGCCGTAAACAGGCAGGTCGACGCTCCCGCTCACGCCGAGGAGAGGCGACAGCCGGCGCGGCGGCTGGCCGAACGGCACCCGAACCACGTTCGACGGATCGCCCACAGGCTCGGGATCGGGGCGAACGATGAGCCGGTCGCTCGGCAATCTCAGGATCTCCAGCGCCCGCGCCCGATAGGCGAGCCGTCGGATATAGCCGCGCTCCTCGAGGCCCGAGATGAGCCGGTGGATGCCGGACTTGGACCGCAGCTTCAGAGCGCGACGCATCTCCTCGAACGACGGCGGCACGCCATTGTCCCGCGAGAAGTCGCTGATGAAGTGCAAGAGTTGCAGCTGTCTCTGCGTGAGCACGCCGGACACTCCCTGAGGCCGGTCTTATGGGAAAGTCGACAAATGTTCTAGTTAAGTTCTCAGGGTCGGTCAACCCGCCATCACGGCTGGCCGGCGTGGCAGATGAAGGGCGCGGTCGAGCGGCACGAACGGCACGCAGGACCCCGCCGCAGCGGCTGGAGCGTGCGGCGGGCGTACGATCAGCGCCTCGGCATGGGCGAAGGTCGCAAACATCGAGCTGTCCTGGCGCGAAGCCGCCTCCAGCACTGCCTCGCCGCCTTCCCGGCCGACCAGACAGGCGCGCAGATAGTCCTCGCGCTCATCATTGGCCGGGAGTTCGCCCGTGACCGACCCACGCTCGAGCGGTAGCGCCGGATCGAGTCCGAGCATCCTGCACAGCGCCGCCCGCACGAAGACGATGGCGCAGACCGCGGCCGAGACGGGATTGCCCGGGAGCCCCAGGAACGGCACGGCATCCAGTCGGCCGAACATCAACGGCTTGCCCGGTCGCATCGCGATCTTCCAGAAGCCGAGGACGGACCCCTTCGACATCAGGCTCTCGCGCACGAGATCGTGCTCGCCGACCGAGGCGCCGCCCGTCGTGAGGAGCAGGTCGGCACCCCTGACCTCGTCCAGGGCGCGGGCGAGTGCCGTCGAATTGTCGGCGGCGATCCCGAGATCCACGGGCTCCGCTCCCCAGCGCCGCATCATGAGCCCGAGGACGGTGCTGTTGTTCGAGACGATCTCTCCGGGGGAGGGAGTGTCGCCGGGGCGGCAGAGCTCGTCGCCAGTAGCGAGAACGGCGACCCGTGGCCGCCGCCGCACGGGCAGCCAGGCGTGGCCCATGCTGGCGGCGAGGCCGATGGCGACCGGATCGAGCAGGGCACCGGCCACGAGGCCCCGCCAGCCCGCCTCGAAGTCGAGCCCGGCCGGGCGAACGAAAGTGCCGGGAGCGATGCTCCTGGCGAAGCGGACTCGCCCGGGCTCCCGGGTGGCATGCTCCTGGATGGCCACGGCATCGGCGCCGGGCGGGAGGGGCGCCCCGGTGAAGATCCGCACGGCCTGGCCAACGCCGACAGCAGATGCCGCCTCGCCGCCTGCCCGGCTCTCCCCGACCAGGTCGAGCCAGCTCTCCCTGGTCGCCAAGTCGGCGGCCCGCACGGCATAGCCGTCCATGGCAGAGACGGCGGACGGTGGCTGGGTGCGACGGGCATGGAGATCATGGGCCAGCACGCGATCGAGCCCGTCGCCGAGCATGACCCATTCGACGGGTGCCGGCGACATCGCCTCGAGAATACGCGAGCGCGCCTCCGCGACGGCCAGCATCTCAGCTGCCCCTGAGCTCGCCGGAGCGTCCGCCGGCCTTGTGGACGAGCCGGATGTCGGTGATCCGCATCCCCCGATCGACCGCCTTGCACATGTCGTAGACGGTCAGCGCCGCCACAGTCACGGCGGTCAGGGCTTCCATCTCGACGCCCGTCCTCCCGGTCGTCCGGCATGTCGCGCTGATCTCGACCGCCGGCTCGCCCTCCGCCAGATCGAGCTCGACGCGCACCGAGTCGAGCGGCAGGGGGTGGCAGAGCGGCACGAGATCGGCGGTCCGCTTGGCGCCCATGATGCCCGCCAGCTGAGCCACGGTCAGGACGTCGCCCTTGCGGAAGCCGCGCTCGCGGATCAGAGCCGCGGTCTCGGCCGTCATCAGCACCCGGCCGCGGGCCGTCGCGACGCGCTCGGTGACCGGCTTGGCGGCGACGTCCACCATGACGGCGTTGCCGGCCCGGTCGAAATGCGAGAGATCGCTCATGCGGCGGCGGCCTCCTGGCCCAGCAGGCGGCGGGTCGCGGCGGCCACGTCGGCCTCCCGCATCAGCGATTCGCCGACGAGAAAGGCCCGGGCGCCCGCTCGCCTCATGCGGACGAGATCGGCGTGGCTGTGAAGGCCGCTTTCGGCGACCAGAATCCGATCCTTCGGGATGCGTGCAGCGAGTTCCTCCGTTGTCTCCAGATCGACCGTTAACGTCTTGAGATTGCGATTGTTCACACCGATCAGCCGGGTCTCAAGCCGAAGCGCCCGGTCCAGCTCGGCGGCGGCGTGGACCTCGACCAGCACATCGAGGCCGAGGCCGGCTGCTGTCTGCGCCAGCTCGTGGGCCAGGGCGTCGTCGAGGACGGCCATGATGAGCAGGATGCAGTCCGCGCCGAGCAGCCGCGCCTCGATCACCTGGTAAGGATCGATCGTGAAGTCCTTGCGCAGGCAGGGCAGAGGCACGGCCGTACGCGCCGCCTCGAGATAAGCGTCCCTGCCCTGGAAGAAGGGCTCGTCGGTGAGAACCGAGAGGCAGGCGGCCCCGCCATCCCGGTAGGCCCGCGCCAAGCTCGGTGGATCGAAGTGCGGACGGATGAGGCCCTTGCTCGGCGAGGCTTTCTTGATCTCGGCGATGAGGGCCAGCCGGCCCTGGCCGTGAGCCTCCTCGAGCCGGGCAGCGAAGCCGCGGGGGGCGGGGGCATCCCCCAGACGGCCGAGGAGCGTCGCCTTGGGCAGCGCAGCCTTGCAACTGGCCACGTGCCCGCGCTTGACGTCGATGATCCGTGTGAGAACGTCCGACAAGGAGCGCTCCGTCAGCGATGGGTGATGCGCACCAGCTGCTCGAGCGCCCTGGCGGCGCGGCCGCTGTCGATGGAGTCGGCGGCGAGGGCGGCACCCGAGCGGAGGTCCCCGACCTTGCCGGCCACCACCAGGGCCCCCGCGGAGCCCAGGACGACGGCGTCGCGATAGGGTCCCCTGACGCCGGAGAGGACGGCCCGGACGGCTTCGGCATTATGCTCGGGATCGCCGCCCCTGAGATCGTCCAGCCGGGCGCGGGGCAGGCCAGCGTCCTCGGGCGTCACCTCGAACACCCGGACCTCGCCCCCATCCCACTCGGCGACAAGGCTGGGCCCCGTGGTGGTGAGCTCGTCGACGCCATCGAGCCCGTGAACGACCCAGGCCCGCTCGCTGCCGAGCCGGCCCAGCACCCGGGCCAACGGCTCGGCCCAGTCGGCCGCGAACACGCCCATGATCTGGCGCTTCACGCCGGCCGGATTGGCGAGCGGTCCCAGGAGGTTGAAGATGGTCCTGGTGCCGAGCTCGACGCGCGGCCCGGCCACGTGGCGCATGGCGCCGTGATGGCGCGGCGCCATCATGAAACCGATTCCCGCCTCGGCGATCGCCGCCTCGATCAGATCCACGCCAGCTTCGATATTGACGCCCAGCGCCGTCAGCACGTCGGAGGAGCCGGCGCGCGAGGAGAGTCCCCGGTTGCCGTGCTTGGCGACCGGGACACCGGCTCCCGCGACGACCAGCGCCGAGGCGGTCGAGATGTTGTAGGTGCCGGCGCCGTCGCCGCCGGTGCCGCAGGTATCGATCGCACCGACCGGCGCCTTGACGGGCAGCATGCGCTCGCGAAGGACCATCGCCCCGGCGGTGATCTCCTCGACGGTCTCGCCCCGCACGCGGAGCGCCATGAGGAGGCCACCCATCTGCGCCGGGGTGGCGTCGCCGGACATCATGATGCCGAAAGCGTCTCTGGCCTGATCGAGAGTCAAGGCCCCGCCCGCGGCGGCGACCCCGATGAGCGCCTTGAATCGTTGCAGATCCGCCGTCATGCTGCCGCCGCAAGCAGCCTATTCGCCAGAAAGTTGCGCAGCAGTGCGTGACCTTCTACCGTCTCGATGCTCTCTGGATGAAACTGCACGCCATGGATGGGCAGGGAGGTGTGGCGGATGCCCATGATGACGCCATCTTCGGCGGTAGCATTGACGATCAGGGAGGTGGGCAGGGTGCCCGGCACCACGGTGAGCGAATGGTAGCGCGTCGCCGAGATCGGGGTCGACAGGCCGCGGAAGACGCCCGAGCCGTCATGATGGATGCGGCTGACCTTGCCGTGCATCGGCACCGGGGCGCGGCCGATCGTGGCACCCAGCGCCTCGGCGATCGCCTGGTGGCCGAGGCAGACGCCGAGGATAGGGCACTTGCCGGCGGCGGCGCGGATCAGCTCGAGGCAGATCCCGGCCCGCTCGGGGTCGCATGGCCCGGGGGACAGCACGATGGCCTCGGGCCGTCGGGCCAGCGCCGTCTCGACATCGATCCTGTCGTTGCGCACGACTTCGGTTTCCGCGCCGAGCTCACCCAGGTAGTGATAAAGATTCCAGGTGAAGCTGTCGTAGTTGTCTATGAGGAGCAGCATGCGGGTCGAGAGCCGTTGGTCGTGACGGGTTCGCGGAGCAGCAAACGCTGCATCGACTGGCCCGTCAAGCGCCGACCGCCCGGTCGACGCGCCTGTCGGCCCGCTTGGACGCCTTCAGCGAAGGGGCGAGGCGGCGAATGATGCGAGGTTGGCTGAGGCGGCTCAGGCGGGCCGGGCGGGAAGGACGCCTGCCCATCGGTCTGCGCGGCCTCAGTCTGATCGTCGTCGGGCTGCTGGTCTGCTCGGTCCTGCTCGACTGGCCGCCCCATCCGAGGGCTCCGAGAGCCCGCTCGCCGAGCGTTGCGCCTGCGGCCTCGCAGGTCGAGCCGGCGACACTGACGCCGCCTTTGGCGTTCGTGCCGTCCGGCGGCCCGAGCAGCCCGAGCAACTCGGTAGCCGTGGCTTCCACCGGACCCGGACGGTCCACGGCCATCAATAGCGGAACGGCGGTGGCGTCGGCCCAGCCGGCTGGACTCGCGGCCGAGGCCGCCCGCGCCAGCGGCATCGCCGTCGGCGGCACCGCCACCGGCCGCTGCCCCGGCGCCGCCGGTCCCCGTGCCGGCGCCGCGCGCCGTGCCGGAGGACCCCGAGGCGCGGAAGGCGGGCGATACCGCCCTCGCCTCGCTGCCGCCGACAACGGGACCGGTCGAGGGGCAGGCACCGGTGGTGGCGATCATCATCGACGATCTGGGGATCAACATTCCGGCGACACGATTGGCCCTGCGGCTGCCGCCTCCGGTCACCCTGTCCTTCCTGCCCTACGGCTACCGGCTCCATGAGCTCGGCGGGACGGCCCGAGCGGCCGGTGACGAGGTGTTCCTGCATCTTCCGATGCAGCCCGTGGGCGGGGCCGATCCCGGGCCCGACGCCCTGGTCGAGGGGCTGAGCCCTGCGGAGATCGCGCGGCGCGTCAGCTGGGCGCTCTCCCAAGTCCCGGACGCCGACGGCGTCAACAATCACATGGGCAGCCGCCTGACCGCCGACCGGGACGCGATGATGCTCGTGATGGGCGATCTGGCCGGGCGCGGCCTGGTGTTCGTCGACAGCCTCACGGCCTCCGGATCGGTCGCCGCGGCCACGGCCCGGAGCGCCGGCATCCCGGCCACCACGCGCGACGTGTTCCTCGACGATGACCAGTCGGCGGCGGCAATCGGCGGCCAGCTGGCGAAGCTCGAGACGATCGCCCGCCGGACCGGGTCGGCGGTCGGCATCGGCCATCCCTATCCGGACACGCTGGCAGTGCTCGGCCGGTGGATACCGGAGGCCAGGGCACGCGGGCTTCGGTTCGTCAAGGCGAGCAGCATCGTGGCACTGCGCACCTGCGGGGCGGAGAAGCCCACGGCGAAAGCCGCCTGCATGGTCCCGGTCGCCGGACCTCCGCCGGTCCGCTCGCGGCCCACCTGACCAGCCGGCTGCCCGGCCTCAGCCGCGGCTGGCGAAGCGGACCGCCTCCTCCGCCGCGCGGACGAGCGCCTTGGCCTTGTTCAGCGTTTCCTGATACTCGGCCTCGGGATCGCTGTCCGCTACCACGCCGCCGCCCGCCTGGAGGTAGATCTTGCCTTCCCGCACCAGGGCGGTGCGCAGGGCTATGCAGGTATCCATGCTGCCGTCGGCGCCGAAATAGCCGGCGGTGCCGGCGTAGAACCCGCGCCGCTCCGGCTCCAGCTCCTCGATGATCTCCATCGCCCGGACCTTGGGGGCGCCGCTTACCGTGCCGGCGGGAAACCCGGCGATCAGGGCATCCAGCGCATCCATCCCCGGTCGTATCCGGCCCTCGACGTTCGAGACGATGTGCATCACGTGGCTGTAGCGCTCGACCACCATCTTCTCGGTGACCCTCACCGAGCCGATCTCGGCGACCCGGCCCACGTCGTTGCGTCCGAGGTCGAGCAGCATCAGATGCTCGGCGAGCTCCTTGGGATCGGCCAGCATGTCGGCGGCAAGCGCCTCGTCCTCGGCCCGCGTGGCACCGCGCCAGCGGGTTCCGGCGACCGGTCGGATGGTGACGATGCCGTCCCTGAGCCGGACGAGGATCTCCGGGCTCGAGCCGACGAGGGCGTAGCCGTCGAGCTGCAGGAAGAACAAGAAAGGCGAGGGATTGAGGCGACGCAGGGCCCGGTACAGCGTGAAGGGCGGAAGGTCGAACGGCAGCTCGAAGCGCTGCGACGGCACGACCTGGAAGACGTCGCCGGCTGCGATGTACTCTTTCGCCCGACGGACCATCTCGTGATAGGCCTCGCGGCTCATGTTCGAGCGCGGCTCGACGCTGCCGCCCGCCGTGCGCGGTGCTGCATGGCCGATGCCGCGCTCGAAGTCGCCCACGGCGTCGCCGAGCCGCTCGAGCGCCGCGTCGAAGGCGCGATCGGCGCCCACTTCCGGCGACGGATAGACCGGTGTCACGATGGTGACGCGATCGGCGATGTTGTCGAAGATGGCGGTCAGGGTGGGCCTCAGATAGACGGCGTCCGGGAGGCCCAGCCGGTCCGGGTTCTTGGCCGGCAGGCGTTCCATCAGGCGAACCATGTCGTAGCCCATATGGCCGAAGAGGCCGGCGGCCATGGGCGGGAGATCGGCCGGCAGCTCGATGCGGCTCTGGCGGATCAGTCGCCTCAGGCTTTCCAGGGCCGGCTCACCGGTCGGCTCGAATGCGCGCCCGGTCGGCCCGGGCCCGCCGGTTGATCTCGGCGCGATCGCCGAAGCAGCGCCACACGAGATCGGGCTCGAGGCCGATAATCGAGTAGCGGCCGCGAACGGCGCCACCCTCGACGCTCTCGAGCAGGAAGCTGAACGGCTTGCCGTCGGCCAGCTTGAGCATCGCCGAGACCGGCGTCTCGAGGTCGGCGATCAGCGAGGTCCAGACCACCTGTGCCCGCCCCGCCTCGTACGTCTCCCTGAACGCTCTCCCGATCCGGCTGGGTCTGCATGCTCACTGCGCCGTCGATTGGATGAGCTGGTCGAGTGCCGCCTGGTGGATCTCCACCGTGTAGCGCTCGCGCAGGGCATCCTCATAGCTCGTGAGGATCTCGCTCTTCAGCTCGTTGCCGAGCGCCGTCTCGAGCGTCGCCACATCGCCCTTGGGGTCGGCCGGAATGATCGCATCGGTCGCGACGATGGCAGCGCCGGCCGGCACCTGCACGACCTTGTCGGCGACCTTGCCCGGGGCCGTCTCGAACAGGGCCTGGACCGCGTCGGGGCCGAGGCCTTGCGTCGAGCCCGGGTCGCTGCGCTTGAGCGGCTGGATCGTGACGAGCCGGCGGCCGGGGCCGGCCGCTGCAAGCTGCTCCAGCGTCGAGACCGAGTGGGCCTGCCCGAGCAGCGTCTCCGCCTGCCGCGTCGCCTCCTTGGCCCGCTCGTCCTGCTGCCAAGCCTTGGTCACGCTGTCCTTGACCGCCTCCAGCGGGCGCGTCTGCGTCGGCTGGATGTCGTTGACGTGGAAGATGAAATACCGGCTGTCCTGGCCGCGGATGAGAAGCGACGTGTCATCCTTGGCGGCGCTGAAGATCTCATTCAGCATCTCGCTGGTGAGATGGACGCCCTCCGGCGGCTTGCCGTCCGCCGTGTCGCCCTGGCGGTCCACCGGCGGCAGCTTGTGGACCTGGGCGCCGACCTTGGCCGCCGCCTCGGCGAGGGTGTCGCCCGCTGCCACCGCGTCGTCGAGCGCGTTGGCCAGGGTCGGCAGCTGGTCGGTCGGCCTTCTTGAGCGCGAGCGCCTTCTGGATCTGACCCCGGACCTCGGTCAGCGGCTGCTCGCTTGCGGGCTCGACCCCGACCAGCCGCAACAGGTGCCAGCCGAAGCTCGTCTGCAGCGGCTTGCTGACCTCGTCCGGCCCGAGCGCGAAGGCCGCCTTGTCCAGGGGGTCGGGAAGGTCGCCGGCGGCGACCGGCCCCACAGTGGTCGTCGAGACCTTGCCGCCCAGCTCGTCCGCTACTGCGGCGAAGCTCTCCCCGGCCGCCACCTTCTTGGCCGCCTCCTCGATCGTCGCCCGGTCCGGCGCCAGGAGCTGGAGCAGCCGCCGCCGCTCGGGCTTCCGATATTGCGCCTTGTCGTCCTCGTAGGCCTTCTTGATCTCGTCCTCGCTGACGGTGACCTCGCCGGCGAGATCGTCGGGCGAGAGGACGATGATGTCGACGCTGCGGCGCTCAGGGGACTTGTAGCTGTCGGCATGGGCGTCGAGGTAGGACTGCAGATCCTTGTCCGTCGGCTCGGCGGCCGGCATCGCGGCCGCCTCGACGAGGAGCGCCCTGCCACGCCGCTCCTCGTTCTGCCAGGCCGACAGGGCGCGGGCCAGGGTGGCCGAGCCGGCGGCGGGCCCGGTGATGGCGTCGACGAGTTGCGAGCGGACCACGTCCTGACGAAGCTGATCGAGAAAGGCTTCCTCGCCGAGACCGCTCGAGCGAAGGAAGAGATCGAAGCGCGCCCGATCGAACTTGCCGTCGGTCTGGAACGCCGTCTGGTCGCGGATCGTCTGGGCCAGCGTACGGGTCTGCGACGGCGAGCCCCAGCTCGCGGGCGTGGGCGTCGATCAGCCGGCCGGTGATGTCCTGCTGCAGAGCCTGACGGACAAGTCCCTCCATGATCGCCGGCGAGCGCTGGAGCGCACCGTGGAGTTGCTGCGACAGGCGCTCGAAGCTCCGATCGGCCTCGCGGGCGAGCTCGCTCCCGCCGATCGGCAGCCCCTCGACCGTGGCGATCGCGCCGGTCGCGTGGGGTGCTCGGAAGATATCGCCGATGCCCCAGATCCCGAAGCTCACGCAGAGGAGGATCAGAAGGATCCGCACCACCCAGCTGGTGGCGCGCTTGCGCATGGCGTCGAGCATCGAGCGGACCCGTTTGGCCCCCTGGGACCAAGCCCGAGGCGGCGAAGAGACGGCGAGACCATAGGTGGCGTGACGACGGGCCGCAACCGCCAACCAGCGCGGCCGCGGGTCTGGCAAGGCCCGACGTCGTATGCTAGCTAGCCCGCCGTCGCGAGCCTGATGGACATCGACTATGGCGTTAGCGCAGCCGATCGTGCTCGGCAATTGGAAGATGCACGGGCTCCGTGCCGATGGGTTGGCGCTGGCCGGGGCGCTCGCCGAGCGGGTGCACCGTCTCTCGGGCACGCTCGGGGTCTTCCCGCCGTTCACGATCCTCCGCGATGTCGCCCGCCGCTTGGCGGGCACGGGCATCATGGTTGGCGCCCAAAACTGTCACGAGCGCCCGTCCGGCGCGTTCACCGGCGAGGTGAGCGCCGCCATGGTGCGGGATGCCGGCGCCTCGGCGGTGCTTCTCGGGCACTCCGAGCGGCGCCACGGCCTGGGCGAGAGCGACGAGCGCATCCGCGCCAAGGTGGCGGCGGCGCAGGGCGAGGGTCTGCTGACCGTCCTCTGCATCGGCGAGACGGAAGCCGACTGGCAGGCAGGCCGGCGCGACGAGGTGCTGCGGAGTCAGCTCCGGGAAAGCCTGCCGGAGCGGGTCGACGGCGAGCGTCTCGCGATCGCCTACGAGCCCGTCTGGGCCATCGGAACCGGCCGCACGCCGGCCGCCGCCGATATCGAGAGCGCCCACCTCTTCATCGCCGGCGAGCTGGCGACCCGGGGCCTGGAGTCGCCCGTTCTCTACGGCGGCTCGGTCAAGCCCGACAATGCGCTGAGCATCATGGCGCTCGATCCCGTGGCCGGGGCATTGGTCGGCGGCGCCTGTCTGGACGCCCTGGCGTTCTGGAACATCTATCAGGCGGGCGGCGGGACGTGAGCCGCCCCGAGGCGGCCAGAGCGCGTCCCATGCCCTCTTAGTCGGACGAGATGATGACGACGGTCATTCTGGTAGTTCACGTGCTGATCGCCATGGCGATGGTCGCGGTGATCATGGTCCAGAGAAGCGAGGGCGGCGCGCTGGGCGGGCTCGGCGGTGGCACCATGGGCGGCCTGATGACCGGCCGCGGCACCGCCAATCTCCTGACCCGCGCCACGGCCATTCTGGCGGCCTGCTTCCTGGGCACGAGCCTCGCTCTGGCGCTTCTCGCGGGCCGGACCGAGCGAGCAGCCTCGCTTCTCGACCTGCCGGCCGGCCAGTCGGCGCCGGCCACAGCGCCGGCGGCGGGAGGCGCGCAGCCGGCCGCGCCAGCAACACCCGCCCAGCCCGCCGCCCCGGCGGGGCCGAGCGCGCCGGTCGCGCAGTGAGGGGAGTGGACGATCGCCCCGACCCAGCCGCCGCTCTCCAACTCCCTCTTGTCTGCGTCTCGGCTGCGATGGATAGTCGGCGCTGATGCCTCGCTATGTGTTCATCACCGGCGGCGTCGTCTCGTCGCTCGGAAAAGGGCTCGCGGCCGCGGCGCTGGGCTCGCTTCTTCAGCTGCGCGGCTACAACGTCCGCCTTCGCAAGCTCGATCCCTACCTCAATGTCGACCCGGGAACGATGTCGCCCTACCAGCACGGCGAAGTCTTCGTCACGGACGACGGCGCGGAGACGGATCTCGATCTCGGCCACTATGAGCGGTTCACCGGCGTCCCGGCCCGCGTCACCGACAGCGTCTCGGCCGGCCGCATCTATTGGACCGTGCTGACGCGGGAGCGCCACGGCGACTATCTCGGCGCCACGGTCCAGGTGATCCCCCACGTCACGAACGCCATCAAGGAATTCGTGCTGAACGACACGGCCGATGCCGACATCGTGCTGTGCGAGATCGGCGGCACGGTCGGCGACATCGAGGGCCTGCCGTTCCTCGAGGCGATCCGCCAGCTCGGCAACGAGCTGCCGCGCGGCCACTGCGCCTATATCCATGTGACGCTCGTGCCGTTCATCGCCTCCGCCAAGGAGCTGAAGACCAAGCCCACCCAGCACTCGGTGGCCGAGCTGCGCGGCATCGGCATCCAGCCCGATATCCTCCTCTGCCGCTCGGAGCACCCGATCCCGGCCGAGGCCCAGCGGAAGATAGCGCTTCAGTGCAGCGTGCGGGTCGAGGCGGTGATCCCCGCGCTGGACTGCCGCTCGATCTACGACGTGCCGGTCCGCTATCACGAGGAGGGGCTCGACAGCGAGCTGCTGCGGGCGCTGGGGCTGCCTCACGACACCTGGCCCGACCTCAGCCCCTGGCGGCAGATCATGGCCCGCATCGAGCGGCCGGAGGGCGAGGTCAATGTCGCCATCATTGGCAAGTACACAGGCCTGGCCGACGCCTATAAGAGCCTGAACGAAGCCCTCGTCCACGGCGGTGTCGCCAACAATGTCCATGTCAATCTGCAATGGATCGACGCCGAGGAGTTCGAGCGCGGCGATGCCTGGGCGCGCGTCCAGGGCGTCAACGCCGTCCTCGTGCCCGGCGGCTTCGGCGAGCGAGGCGTGGAGGGCAAGATCGCTGCCGTGACCTATGCGCGGGACCGCCGGCTGCCGTTTCTCGGCATCTGCTTCGGCATGCAGCTGGCGTGCATCGAGGCAGCTCGCAACCTCGCGGGGATCAATGGCGCCAGCTCGACCGAGTTCGGGCCCTGCGCGGACCCGGTCGTCGGGCTGCTGACCGAGTGGGACCGGGAAGGTGTCGTGGAGCGCCGCGAGGAGGGCATCGACAAAGGCGGCACCATGCGCCTCGGCGCCTATCCGTGTCAGATCGAGCCCGGTAGCCTCGCCCAGCAGGTCTATGAGCAGACCGACATCAGCGAGCGTCATCGGCATCGCTACGAGGTGAATATCAACTATAGGCCCGTCCTCGAGCAGGTGGGTCTCCGGTTCTCCGGCATGTCGCCCGATGGCCGGCTTCCGGAGATCATCGAGCTGCCCTCCCATCCCTGGTTCATGGGCGTTCAGTTCCATCCCGAGCTCAAGTCGCGGCCATTCAGACCGCATCCCCTGTTCGCGGCGTTCATTCGCGCCGCGCTCGACCAGTCGAGGCTCGTCTGACCATGGCAACGCCGTCCCGCACCGTGCAGGTCGGCCCGATCGCGATCGGGCAGGACCGGCCGCTGACGCTCATCGCCGGACCCTGTGTGATCGAGAGCCGCGAGCACGCGCTGATGATGGCGGCCGCCCTCGTCGAGATGACGGGCGAGCTGGGAATTCCTCTCGTCTTCAAGAGCTCGTTCGACAAGGCCAACCGCACCAGCGCCTCGAGTGCCCGCGGGGTCGGGCTGAGGGAAGGGGTGGCGATCCTGGCCGAGATCAGGGAGCGCCATGGCTGCCCGGTGCTGACCGACATCCATGAGAGCTGGCAGTGCGCGCCGGTGGCCGAGGCGGTCGATGTCCTCCAGATCCCGGCTTTTCTCTGTCGTCAGACCGACCTGCTCCGGGCAGCGGCTGAGACGGGCCGCGCCATCAATATCAAGAAGGGCCAGTTCCTCGCACCCTGGGACATGACCCAGGTGACGGCCAAGCTCGAGGGTTTCGGTGCCGAGCGCGTGCTGGTCTGCGAGCGCGGCGCCTCGTTCGGCTACAACACGCTCGTTTCCGATATGCGCGCCCTGGCCTATCTGGCCGCCACCGGCTGGCCCGTCGTCTTCGACGCCACCCATTCGGTCCAGCAGCCGGGCGGCCTCGGCGGGCGCAGCGGCGGGCAGCGCGAGTTCGTGCCGTTGCTGGCGCGGGCGGCCGTGGCCGTCGGCGTCGCCGGCGTCTTCATCGAGGCCCACGAGGACCCGGAGCGGGCGCCGAGCGACGGTCCCAACATGGTCCCGTTGGCGCGCCTGCGCGAGCTGCTGATCGACCTTAGGGCATTTGACACTCTGGCCAAGAGCCGATCGATGGTCGAGCTCTAGGCCTGCCTGGGAGATGAGCCATGGGTGACACCGAGATCGTCGCGATCCGCGGCCGGGAGATCCTCGACAGCCGCGGCAACCCGACCGTGGAAGTCGATGTCGAGCTCGCCTGCGGCTCCTCCGGCCGGGCCGCAGTGCCGTCGGGTGCCTCGACCGGCACCCGGGAAGCGATCGAGCGGCGCGACGGCGACAAGAGCCGCTACGGGGGCAAGGGTGTTCTGCAGGCGGTCGCGGCCGTCAATGGCGAGATCACCGACGCCCTGCTCGGGCGGGATGCCGTGGATCAAGCCGGCATCGACGGGGCGTTGGTCGAGCTCGACGGCACCGACACCAAAGCCCGGCTCGGCGCCAATGCGATCCTCGGCACCAGCCTCGCGGTCGCCAAGGCGTCGGCCGATGCGAGTGAGTTGCCCCTCTACCGCTATCTGGGTGGTGTGGGGGCCCGGCTCCTCCCGACGCCGATGATGAACGTCATCAATGGCGGCGCCCACGCCGACAATCCGATCGACATCCAGGAGTTCATGGTGATGCCGGTCGGGGCGCCGACCTTTGCCGAGGCGCTGCGGATGGGCGCCGAGATCTTCCACGCGCTGAAGAAGGCGCTCAAGGACGCCGGGCACAACACCAATGTCGGCGACGAGGGCGGCTTCGCCCCCAACCTTGCCGGTGCGGAGGAGGCGCTGAGCTTTCTCGAGAAGGCGGTGGCCGCCACTGGCTATCGGGTGGGCGAGGACGTCGTCTTCGCCCTCGACCCGGCCGCGAGCGAGTTTTTCGAGGACGGCCGTTACCAGATGAGGGGCGAGGGCAAGAACCTCGATGCCGAGGGCATGACTCGGTTCTACGAGGGCCTCTGCAGGCGGTTCCCGATCGTCTCGATCGAGGACGGGCTGGCGGAAGGCGACTGGGAAGGCTGGAAGCTCCTGACCCGTGAGCTCGGCGCCAAGGTCCAGCTGGTCGGCGACGATCTCTTCGTCACCAATCCGAGGATTCTCCAGGAAGGGATCAATCGGGGCGTTGCCAACGCGATCCTGATCAAGGTGAATCAGATCGGCTCGCTCAGCGAGACCCTGGACGCCGTCAATCTCGGCGGCCGCTACGGCTACCGCTCGATCATCTCTCATCGCTCCGGCGAGACCGAGGATGCGACCATCGCCGACCTCGCGGTGGCGACGGGCTGTGGCCAGATCAAGACCGGCTCGCTGTCGCGGTCCGACCGGCTGGCAAAATACAATCAGCTCCTGCGGATCGAGGAGGACCTCGGCTCGGCCGCACGCTTCGCGGGGCGCGCGGCGTTGGCCCGCAGCTGAGAGCGCCCTCATGCTGCCGCGGAGCGTCAAGCGCTGGCTGCGCGAGAGCTGGGTGCTGCTGGGCGCGGTGCTGATGCTCCTCTACTTCGGCTATCATGCCGTGCACGGCAAGCGCGGGCTCTTTGCGTGGCTCGACATCAGCCGCGAGCTGGAGCGGAGCCGCGCCGAGCTGGCTCTGCTGAAGGCCGAGGGCAGCGATCTGCAGGCACAAGTCGACGCCCTTCAGCCGGATCGGAGCGATCCGGACTTGGTCGAGAGCGAGCTGCGCCGGCTGGGCTATATCGGCCAGGGCGAGAAGGTGATCCTGGATACCACGAGTCCCGGTGCTCCGCGATGAGCGCCGGCGGCGGTCCGCCGTTCGGGATGGCGCCTACCGGCGGGCGTGGCGTTCGTGTAGACAGGGTCCCGCGGCATCCGATAGGTGGTGTCGGCGCAGGTCTCGGGAGAACGCGATCCGTCCGGCGGCTGGGGTCCTGATCGGGCTCGGGCCGGCGAGATTGACCGGGAGGAACATCGATCCATGAGCACCGCTACCCGTCAGCGCCCGACCCGCGGGTCGGGCAAGTCGGCCCCGAAGGACGGGTCGGCTGCACCCTCGCCCGATGAGCTGCTCGGCTTCTATCGCGAGATGCTGGTCATCCGCCGCTTCGAGGAGAAGGCGGGACAGCTCTACGGGATGGGGCTGATCGGGGGCTTCTGCCACCTCTATATCGGCCAGGAGGCGGTCGCCGTCGGCGTGCAGAACAATCTGACCGAGGACAACTCGGTCATCACCGGCTACCGCGATCACGGGCACATGCTGGTCAAGGGCATGGATCCGCGGCGCGTCATGGCCGAGCTCACCGGCCGCGCCGACGGCTATTCCAAGGGCAAGGGCGGCTCGATGCACATGTTCGCCAAGGACCACAGGTTCTATGGCGGGCACGGCATCGTCGGCAGCGCAGGTGCCGCTCGGGACCGGGCTCGCTTTCGCCCACAAGTACCGGGAGGACGGCGGCATCTGCGTCTGCTATCTGGGCGACGGTGCCGTGAACCAGGGGCAGGTGCACGAGAGCTTCAACATGGCGGCGCTCTGGAAGCTGCCGGTGCTCTATGTCATCGAGAACAATCGCTATGGGATGGGCACATCGCAGCAGCGCGCCACCGCGACCAAGAACCTCTTCGAGCGCGGGCATGCCTTCGGCATTCCCGGCGAGCAGGTCGACGGCATGGACGTCCTGGCGGTCACGGAGGAGGCCGGCAAGGCGGTCGGGCACATGCGGAGCGGGGAGGGACCGTACATCCTCGAGGCCATGACCTATCGCTATCGTGGCCACTCCATGTCGGACCCGGGCAAGTACCGCTCCAAGGAGGAGGTCCAGGAGATGCGCGAGCGGCACGACCCGATCGAGCAGCTCAAGAAGGTCATCCTCGAGGGCAAGGCAGCCTCGGAGGATGCCCTCAAGGAGATCGACAAGGAGGTCCGGGCGATCGTGAACGAGGCCGCGCGGTTCGCGCAGGAGAGCCCCGAGCCCGATCCCGCCGAGCTTTGGACCGACGTCCTGGTCGAGGCCTGAGCGAACAGCTACGCGGGACCGCCGGAGCCCCCGAGGGGGCCGAGGGCCCGCGCGAGACGATCGAGGAAAACGCCATGCCGACCGAGATTCTGATGCCGGCGCTGTCACCCACCATGACGGAGGGCAACCTCGCCAAGTGGGTCAAGCACGAGGGCGACTCCGTCAGGGCCGGCGACGTGATCGCGGAGATCGAGACCGACAAGGCGACCATGGAGGTCGAGGCGGTCGACGAGGGGGTCTTGGGCAAGATCCTCGTTCCGGAAGGTGCCGAGGGCGTGAAGGTCAACACCCCGATCGCAATGCTCCTCGGCGACGGCGAGAACGCGGCCGACCTCGGCAAATCGGCCCCGCCGCCGGCTGCGCCAGCGCCTCAAGCAGCGCCGAGACCGGCGGCCGAGATTGCCCCCGCCCCGGCCAGGGCGGCCCCGCCGGCGGCAGGTCCCGCGCCCACCGAGGCCGAGGTGCCGGCCGGCACCGAGATGGTCAAGATGACCGTTCGCGAGGCGCTGCGCGACGCCATGGCCGAGGAGATGCGCCGCGATCCCAACGTGTTCCTGATGGGTGAGGAGGTGGCCCAGTATCAGGGCGCCTACAAGATCAGCCAGGGGCTGCTGGAGGAGTTCGGCGACCGGCGCGTGGTCGACACGCCCATCACCGAGTACGGCTTCGCCGGCCTCGGCGTCGGCGCCGCAATGGCGGGCCTGCGGCCGATCGTCGAGTTCATGACCTGGAACTTCGCCATGCAGGCGATCGACCACATCATCAACTCGGCGGCCAAGACGCTCTACATGGCCGGGGGGCAGATGGGCTGCCCCATCGTCTTCCGCGGGCCGAACGGGGCCGCCGCGCGCGTCGCCGCTCAGCACAGCCAGGAATATGCGCCCTGGTACGCGCACTGCCCGGGTCTCAAGGTGATAGCGCCCTACAGCGCCGCCGACGCCAAGGGCCTCCTCAAGGCGGCGATCCGCGACCCGAATCCGATCGTGTTCCTCGAGAACGAGGTGCTCTACGGCCACAGCTTCGAGGTCCCGAAGCTCGACGACTATCTCGTGCCGATCGGCAAGGCGAAGATCGTCCGGACCGGCCGGCACGTCACCATCACTGCTTACTCGCTCATGGTCGCGCGGGCGCTGGAGGCGGCCGAGGCGCTGGCCGCTGAGGGGATCGAGGCCGAGGTGATCGACCTGCGCACCATCCGGCCCCTCGACACCGAGACCATCGTCGCGTCGGTGAAGAAGACCAACCGCGTCGTCTCGGTCGAGGAGGGCTGGCCGCAGTGCGGCATGGGATCGGAGATCTGCGCCCTCATGATGGAGCAGGCCTTCGACTGGCTCGATGCGCCGGCCATGCGCGTGACCGGCAAGGATGTGCCGATGCCCTACGCCGCCAACCTCGAGCGGCTGGCGCTGCCGCAGGCCGACGACATCGTCGAGGCCGCCAAGGCCGTCTGCTACCGGCGCTGACCCGGATCGGGGAGGAGACCAGGAATGCCCATCAAGATCCTGATGCCGGCGCTGTCGCCGACCATGACCGAGGGCAACCTCGCCAAGTGGATCAAGAAGGAGGGCGAGGGCGTCAAGGCCGGTGACGTCATCGCCGAGATCGAGACCGACAAGGCGACGATGGAGGTCGAGGCGGTCGAGGAGGGCGTGCTCGGCCGAATACTGGTCAAGGAGGGAAGCGAAGGCGTCAAGGTCAACGAGCCGATAGCCCTCCTTCTCGAGGAAGGCGAGGACGCCTCAGCACTCGACAAGGCGAGCGGCGGAAACGGTGCCGCCAAGCCGTCACCCCCGCCGCAGGAGGCTCAGGGCGCGCGCACCGGCGAGACGGCGACTCCGGCGGCCGAGCGGCCGACGGCCGCTCCCGCGGCTGCCGGCGCCGATGGCGGCGAGCGGGTTTTCGCCAGCCCTCTCGCCCGCCGCATGGCCAAGCAGGGCGGGATCGACCTTTCCCAGCTGATGGGAAAAGGCTCCGGTCCGCACGGGCGCATCGTCAAGACCGACATCGAGGCAGCGCTCGGTGCCCCGAAGGCGAAGCCGGCCGAGGCGGCGGCGGCAGCGGGGCCGACTGCAGCACCTGCCCCGGCTCTGGCTCAGCCGACGGCACCGCCGACGGTGCCCTTCGAGGAGGTGCCGCTCTCCAACATGCGCAAGGTCATCGCCCGGCGGCTCGTCGAGGCGAAGCAGACCATCCCGCATTTCTATCTGGCGATCGACTGCGAGCTCGACCGGCTTCTCGCAATGCGCAGCGAGCTCAACGGCCGCCCGGGTGCCGACTACAAGCTGTCCGTCAACGACTTCGTCATCAAGGCCACGGCGCTGGCTCTCCGGAAAGTGCCGGGCTGCAACTCGTCCTGGGGCGGGGACAAGATCTATCTTTACAAGGACATCGACGTGTCGGTGGCGGTGGCGATCGAGGGCGGGCTGATCACGCCGATCGTGCGCCGCGCCGACCAGAAGGGCCTCTCCACCATCTCGGCCGAGATGAAGGAGCTGGCCGGGCGGGCCAAGGCCGGCAAGCTCAAGCCCGAGGAGTTCCAGGGCGGCGGCTTCTCGATCTCCAACCTCGGTATGTTCGGCATCAAGGACTTCCTGGCCGTCATCAACCCGCCCCAGTCCTGCATCCTGGCGGTCGGTGCCGGCGAGCAGCGACCCGTCGTCCGTGACGGTGCCGTGGCCGTCCGGACCATGATGACCTGCTCCCTCTCGATCGACCACCGAGCGGTCGACGGGGCCCTGGGGGCCCAGTTCCTCCAGGAGTTCAAGAAGCTGGTCGAGGATCCGCTGGCACTGCTGCTCTAGCTGCTGGCTCCGAGGAGCAGAGCCTCGATCCGGCGATCGGCGAAGGGGTCAAGTTGTCGTGGGCGGCCCGAAGAGCTAATGTTGCAACGTTCTACATTGGGGCTGCTGCCGTGATCGTCTGCACGGTGCGCGAGGCCCACCAGAATTTCTCGAGGCTCATCAGCGACGTCGAGAAGGTGGAGATCGTCGTCGGTCGAGATCTACGGTTCCGTGCTCCCGGTGATTCCGACCGAGATCGACACGCTAATCGCCGCCTCGGTATTGTCCCAGCGCTACCGTCTGCAATTCTGGGACGCAGTGATTTGGGAAGCCTCGCGGAAAGGTGGTGCCACTGTCCTGCTCACGGAGGACATGCGGGACGGCTTCGCCGTAGAGGGTATGCGAGCCCTCGACCCGTTCAGCCGGCCCGACTGGCCGACTCTCGCCGCCGATCTCGGCCTTGGGCCGCATCAATAGACGGAGACAATCATGCCACAATCCTTCGATCTCGTGGTCGTCGGCGGCGGGCCGGGCGGCTATGTGGCGGCCATTCGCGCGGCCCAGCTGGGGATGAAGACGGCGCTGGTCGAGCGCGAGCATCTGGGCGGGATCTGCCTCAACTGGGGCTGCATACCGACCAAGGCGCTCCTGCGCTCCGCCGAGATCTTCGACCTCATGCATCATCTCAAGCCGTTCGGCTTCGAGGCTGACAATCCCCGCTTCGACCTGGGCGCCGTCGTCAAGCGCTCGCGCCAGGTGGCCGGCCAGCTCTCGCGCGGTGTCGGCCATCTCTTGAAGAAGAACAAGGTGACGGTTCTCGACGGCGAGGCCGGCCTCGCGGGAAAGCAGACGCTCAAGGTGAAGCTGAAGGCGGGCGGGGAAGATACGGTCAAGACGCCTTATATCGTTCTCGCCACCGGCGCCCGGGCACGGCAGCTCCCCGGTCTCGAGACGGACGGCAAGCTCATTTGGACGTACAAGGAAGCCATGGTCCCGGAGATCATGCCGAAGACGCTCCTCGTGGTCGGCTCTGGTGCCATCGGCATAGAGTTCGCGAGCTTTTATCGGGCCATGGGTGCCGAGGTCACGGTCGTCGAGATGCTGGATCGCATCCTGCCCGTGGAGGACGAGGAGATCTCGGCCTTCGCCCGGAAGCAGCTCGAGAAGCGCGGCATCAAGATCCACACCGGCGCCACGGTGAAGGGGGCCAAGAAGGCCGCCTCCAGCGTCACCGCGACGATCGATGCCGGCGGAAAGATGGAAGAGCTCACCGTCGATCGTGTCATCTCGGCGATCGGCATCGTGGGCAATGTCGAGGGCATCGGTCTCGAGGGCACGGGCGTGAAGGTCGAGCGGGCCCACGTGGTGATCGACGAATACTGCCGGACTGGCGAGCCCGGCGTCTACGCCATCGGCGATCTCGTCGGACCGCCATGGCTGGCGCACAAGGCGAGCCATGAAGGCGTTCTTTGCGTCGAGAAGATAGCCGGCCTCAACCGCGTGCACCCGCTCGACGTCACGAAGGTGCCGGGCTGCACCTATTGCACGCCACAGGTCGCGAGCGTGGGCCTGACCGAGGCTGCCGCAAAGGCCAAGGGCCACGAGGTCAAGGTCGGCCATTTCCCCTATATCGGCAACGGCAAGGCCATCGCGCTGGGCGAGCCCGAGGGCATGGTCAAGACGGTGTTCGATGCCAAGACGGGCGAGCTCCTGGGCGCCCACATGGTGGGTGCCGAGGTCACCGAGCTCATCCAGGGCTACATGATCGCGCGGTCCATGGAGGCGACAGAGGAGGACCTCATGGAAGCGATCTTCCCGCACCCGACGCTCTCGGAGACGATGCACGAGGCCGTGCTTGACGCCTACGGCCGGGCTATCCACTTCTGAGGGATCATGGCGACGCTCAGCATCACGCCGTCCCAGCATCAGCGCAAGCCGCCCTGGATCCGCGTCAGGGCGCCAACCTCCGAGGCCTATCACGCGACCCGGCGCGTGGTCCGCGAGAAGCGCCTCCACACCGTGTGCGAGGAGGCCGCCTGCCCGAATATCGGCGAGTGCTGGCAGCAGAAGCACGCGACGGTGATGATCCTGGGCGACACCTGCACCCGTGCCTGCGCCTTCTGCAACATCAAGACAGGGATGCCCCAGGCGGTCGACCCGCAGGAGCCGGCGCGGCTAGCCGAGACCGTGTCGGAGCTCGGCCTCGCCCATGTCGTCATCACCTCGGTGGACCGTGACGACCTGCCGGACGGCGGCGCGTTCCAGTTCGTGCGCTGCATCCGGGCGATCCGCGAGGCGGCGCCGTCGGCCACCGTCGAGATCCTCACCCCCGACTTCCTCCGGAAGCCCGGGGCCGTGGAGCGGATCGTCGAGGCGCGGCCCGACGTCTACAACCACAATCTCGAGACAGTGCCGCGGCTCTACCGCACGGTGCGTCCGGGCGCCCGGTACTTCCACAGCCTCCGGCTGCTGCAGAGGGTGAAAGAAAAGGATCCGTCCGTCTTCACCAAGTCCGGCATCATGGTCGGGCTCGGCGAGGAAAAGCGGGAAGTCTTGCAGGTCATGGACGATCTGCGCTCTGCCGAGGTCGATTTCCTGACGATCGGGCAGTATCTGCAGCCCACGCCGCGCCACCACGCGGTCGAGCGCTTTGTCCACCCCGACGAGTTCGAGGTCTACGCGCGCATGGCACGGGCCAAGGGCTTCCTCGTGGTCGCGGCGTCGCCGCTGACCCGCTCGTCCTATCATGCGGGCGCCGACTTCGAGCGCCTCCGCGAGGCGCGGACCTCCGATCTCGCCCAGAAGGGGCTGGCCGCCGGCTGACCCCGGCCCCGGTCGTCGATGGATGCCAACGCACGCCGAGAAGCGCCGTCTGCCCTACCGGCCCGACCAGCTCTACGATCTGGTCGCAGGGGTCGAGCGCTATCCCGAGTTTCTTCCCTGGTGCAAGGCATCGCGAATCACGGGGCGGGACGGGAACATCTTCTACGCCGACCTGGTCGTGGCCTTCAAAGTCTTCCGGGAGCGCTTCAGCTCGAAGGTGGTCCTCGACCCGAAGCAGGCCGTCCATGTCGAGTACATCAACGGCCCGTTCCGCTATCTCAATAACCACTGGCGCTTCGAGCCTGCTGACGATGGCGCCTGTGTCGTCGATTTCTACGTCGACTTCGAGTTCCGCTCGCGCATCCTCCAGAACCTCATCGGCCTCCTCTTCAACGAGGCGGTGAGCCGAATGGTCGGCGCCTTCGAGGTACGGGCGCGCCAGCTCTATGGCGACGGCAGCGTGCCGGATGGCAGCCGCCCCCATCCCGTCCCGAGCTGATCGCCCCTCCGGAAGCGCGACCTCTGCCGTCAGGCCGAGGGCGGGCTCGCCTCGAGCGCCCGGCAGGCGAGGCGCAAGGCCGCCTCGACGCTGGCGAGACGCACCGATGATCGGTCGCCGGAAAAGAGACGACGCTCGTGGAAGGTGGCGCCTCCGCGCCGTGCCGCGGCCAGATGGACAAGGCCCACCGGCTTCTCGAGCGTGCCGCCACCCGGACCCGCGACGCCGGTGACGGCGACGGCGAGGCCGATGCGAGGGTCGCGCAGGGCACCCTCGGCCATCTCCCGGGCCGTGCGTTCGCTTACGGCCCCCGCGCTGGCCAGGGTCGCAGGCCGCACGCCGAGCAGGGCCTCCTTGGCGGCGTTGTCGTAGACGACATAGCCTCGATCGACGACGTCCGAGGCGCCGGCGAACTCGGTGAGGCAGCCGGCGATCAGGCCGCCCGTGCAGGATTCGGCTGTGGCGAGGCGGAGGCCCCGGACGCGGCAGGCGCTCAGCAGGTTCCGGGCGGCATCGAGGCATTCTGGGGGAAACATCGGCATTATCCAGGAAGGCTGATGGTGGCAACGGCCTGGGCGGCGATGCCCTCGCCGCGGCCGGTGAAGCCCAGGCCCTCGGTGGTCGTGGCCTTGAGGCTTACGCGATCGGTGCCGATCCCGAGCAACGAGGCGATGCGTGCCCGCATGGCCTCGCGATGGGGTCCGAGCTTGGGCCGCTCGCAGATCAGCGTCGTGTCCACATGCTCGATGGCGCCGCCGACATCGCGCACGAGGCCGGCCGCATGCTGCAGGAAGACGCTCGATGCGGCGTCGCTCCAGCGAGGATCGCCGGGCGGGAAATGAACACCGATGTCGCCGGCGCCGATCGCACCGAGCAGAGCATCCGTGAGCGCGTGCAGCATCACGTCGGCATCGGAGTGACCGGCCAGGCCGAGGTCGAAGGGGATCTCGAGGCCGCCCAGGACGAGGCGGCGACCTGCCGCGAAAGCGTGGACGTCGAAGCCCATGCCGACCCGACAGCTCCGGCGCGTCTCGAGATGGTGCCGCGCCATGTCGAGATCCTCGGGTCGCGTGATCTTCAGGTTGGCCTCCTCGCCGTCGACGGCCATGACCGCGAGGCCGGCTGCGCGGGCGATCGCCGCATCGTCGGTGAAAGGCCGTCCGCGAAGCCGACGATGCGCCTCGAGGATGGCGGGGAAGGCAAAGCCTTGCGGGGTCTGCGCGCGCACCAGCCCGGCGCGGTCGACCTCCTCGGCCAAGCGCCCGTCGACGAGGCGGCGCAGCGAGTTCGACGACGGGCACGCCCGGCAGGACGGCGGGAGAGCGGTCGAGGGCAGCGATCACCCGGTCGATCAGTGCCCGGCTGGTCAGGGGCCGGGCTGCGTCGTGGATCAGCACCGCGACCGGTGCCGGGTCGCCTTCGGCCAGGCTCTCCAGGCCGAGGCGGACCAACTCCTGCCGCGTCCCGCCGCCCACGATGGGCGGGGCGAGGTCGAGCCCGGCCACTGCCTGTCCAAAGTGGTCCCGGTGCGCCGGGTCGATCACCACCCGGACAGCGTCGATGGCGGGATGGTCGATGAACGCGTCGATTGCACGGCGCAGCACCGGCCGGCCGAGAAGCGGGCGGTATTGCTTCGGCAGCTCCCCGGGCAGCCGCTCGCCACGACCGGCCGCGACGATAAGCGCCACGCAGCGGGTCACCGCGGAGCCGTCCGACGGCCTTGCCGCTCTTGTTCGGGGGCGACGCGCCCTCTATGATTTGCTTGAATGTTGGGCACCCTTGGCGGGCTGCACAGGAAATAGGCACGATGGCGAGCCGTCCTCTCTCGGCGTTGCGCTCCGTCAGGCGCCGTCCCACGCACCCGTCGGTGTCCGCCGAGATCCTGCTGGGCAACATGCCGAGCGCGCTGTTCTCGCTCAATTCTGACCTCCGTTTCTGCTCCGCCAATCCGGCTGCCGAGCAGCTCTTCTCGGCGAGCTGGAACACCCTCCGCGGCCGCTCGCTCGCAGAGTTCGTGGCACCCTTCGCGCCGCTCCTCGATCTGGCACGGCAGGTGCAGGCTTCGGGAAGCTCCATCTCCGACTATGCGCTGGAGCTCGCCATGACGCGCGGGGAGGTGATGAGCGTCGACAGCCATCTGACGGCGATCCAGGAGGTCCCGGGCCATGTGCTCGTCGTCCTGCAGCCCTGCTCCGTCGCGCGGCGCCTCGACCAGCATCTCGCCAGCCGCGGCTCGGGCCGATCCGTCGCGGCGCTGGCGGCGACGCTTGCCCATGAGGTGAAGAACCCGCTGTCGGGCATCCGTGGCGCGGCCCAGCTCCTCGAGCCCTATGTCTCCGAGGATGACGACAAAGCGCTCATCAAGCTGATCTGCGACGAGACGGACCGGATCTGCACCCTCGTCGACCGGATGGAGGAGTTCGCCGACGGCGGCGCCCAGCCGCGCGAGCGGGTCAACATCCACCAGGTGCTGGAGCATGTGCGGCGTCTGGCCGCCAGCGGCTTCGCCCGCCATCATCGCATCCTCGAGCTGTACGATCCCTCGCTTCCGGAGATCGAAGGCGATCGTGACCGCCTCATCCAGGCTTTCCTGAACCTCGTCAAGAATGCTGCCGAGGCCGCCCCGCCCGGCTCCGGCCAGATCGTCCTCGCGACCCAGTTCCAGCACGGTCTCCGCATGAGTGTACCGAGCAGCCAGGAGCGCCTCGAGCTGCCGATCTCGGTCGAGGTACGCGACAATGGCCCGGGGGTGCGCGACGACATGATCGAGCATCTGTTCGATCCCTTCGTGTCGAGCAAGCCCAAGGGCACCGGGCTCGGCCTGTCGCTCGTCGCCAAGATCATCGGTGACCATGGCGGCATGATCTCCTATGTGCGGGGAGCGCCCGGCACGGTCTTCCGGCTGCGGCTGCCGATCGCCCCCCGCCCGCGCGGCCGGGATGTCGCCGGGCCGACGGGATGAGCGGCGAGACCGTCCTGATCGCCGAGGACGACGCAGCCATCCGCACGGTGGTGAGTCGTGCTCTCTCGCGCCAGGGCTATCGGGTCCAGGCAACGAGCGTCGCCAGCGCCCTCTGGCGCTGGATCAGCGACGGCGAGGGCGACGTCGTCATCACCGACGTGGCCCTGCCCGACCAGAACAGCCTCGATCTCCTGCCGCGAATCAGGAACCTCCGGCCCGATCTGCCGATCATCGTCATGAGCGCTCAGAACACCCTCCTGACGGCCGTCCGGGCGACCGAGCGCGGCGCCTTCGAGTATCTGCCCAAGCCCTTCGACCTCGCGGGCCTGGTCGCCGCCGTGCAGCGCTCGCTGAGCCAGCGCCGGCATCGGGCGACCGCCTCGATCGAGCCGCACCTGGCCGAGGAGCAGATGCCGATCATCGGCCGGTCGCCGCCGATGCAGGAGATCTACCGCATCATCGCCCGGCTCACCGGCACCGATCTCACCGTCCTGATCGCGGGCGAATCGGGGACAGGCAAGGAGCTGGTGGCCCGGGCGCTGCACGATTTCGGCAAGCGGCGCGACGGACCGTTCGTGGCCGTGAACATGGCCGCAATCCCGCGCGAGCTGATCGAGAGCGAGCTCTTCGGCCACGAGAAGGGCGCCTTCACCGGTGCCGCGGCCCGGCGCGTGGGCCGGTTCGAGCAGGCCAATGGCGGCACGCTCTTCCTGGACGAGATCGGCGACATGCCGCTCGAGGCCCAGACCCGGCTCCTGCGCGTGCTCCAGCAGGGCGAGTTCATCGCCGTCGGCGGCCACAACCCCATCCGCACCAACCTCAGGATCGTCGCCGCCAGCCATCGGGACCTGCATCTTTTGGTCTCGCAGGGCCTGTTCCGCGAGGACCTCTTCTACCGGCTGAACGTGGTCCCGATCCGGCTGCCGGCGCTCCGGGAAAGGACCGAGGACATCCCGGCGCTCCTTCAGCACTTCCTGGCCAAGGCGCATAGCGAGGGCCTGCCGCTCAAGACCATCGTTCCCGAGGCGATGACCAGGCTCAAGGCCTATCCCTGGCCGGGCAACGTCCGGGAGCTCGAGAACCTGGTCCGTCGCCTGGCGGTGCTCTACCCGGACGATACGATCGGCGAGGAGGTGATCGTTTCGGCCCTCGACCAGTCGCAGCCGCCGCCCGCCCCGGTGGTGCCGGCGGCACCCCCTGACGACGGTGCCAGCGCCGCGATCGAGCGCTATGTCGGCCGGTTTCTCGAGGCCCAGGACGGCGGGCTTCCCGCGGACGACCTCTATGGCCGGTTCATCCGCGAGGTCGAGCGGCCGCTGATCGCCCAGGCGCTGACGCTGACCCGCGGCAACCAGCTCAAGGCGGCCGATCTTCTCGGCCTCAACCGCAACACCTTGAGGAAGAAGATCCGGGAGCTGGACATCCGGGTGATGCGCAGTCCATGATCTGACGCTCTTCCGTATCCGAGGATTGTCGGGCGCGCTACGTGCTCTCCTTGTCGAGCCTGAGACAGCCGGGGCGCTGGGGTCTGCTGCGTCGTGCCGACCTAGAGCGCACGCTGGCCCTGCTCCTCGCCGTGAGCGCCATCGTCTCGAGTGTCGTCACCTATGCGCTGATCACCGGCTCGCCGCCCTACGGGGCCAGCGTCCGCAACGTCCTCCTGCTGCTCTATCTCGACCTCATCCTTCTTCTCCTCTTGGGGGTCGTCGTCGCCAGGCGGCTGGTGCGGCTGATCCTCGACCGGCGCCAGGGCTCGGGCTCCAAGCTGCACACCCGCCTCGTTGCCCTCTTCAGCATCGTTGCCGTCACCCCGGCCATCCTCGTCGCCATCTTCTCCGTCGTTTTTCTGAGCTCGGGCCTCGAGACCTGGTTCTCCAGCCGGATCCGGGCGGCGCTCGACAACTCGCTGTCGGTCGCTGAGGCCTATCTCCAGGAACATCGGGACGTCATCCGCGCCGATGCCCTGGCCATGGCCACGGACCTCGAGCGCGAGGGTCCGGCCCTCCTCCAGGACCCGATCTACCTCCGCCACTTCGTGGTGGCGCAGGCGGCGCTGCGCTCGCTGACCGAGGCCATTGTCTTCGACAAGAGCGGGCGGGTCCTGGCGCGCTCGGGCCTGGGCATCGCGCTCGAGGTCGAGCAGCTCTCGCCCGATGCCCTGGCCCGGGCCGAGCAGGGCGAGGTCGTGACGATGACGAACTCGTCGGACGACCGGGTGCGGGCGCTCCTGCGGCTCGACGGGATGGGCGAGGAGCTGTTCCTCTTCGTCGGCCGCTTCGTCGATGCGAATGTGCTCAACTACATGGAGCGCACCCAGCGGGTGGTGGCCGAGTACAGGCTCATGGAGAGCGAGCGCTCGGGCGTCCAGATCACGTCCTCGCTGATCTTCGGGGTCGTAGCCCTCCTTCTTCTGCTCGGCGCCGTGTGGTTCGGCATCAACTTTGCCGACCAGCTGGCCACACCGATCGGCCGGCTCATCGCCGCCGCCAATCGGGTGCGGAGCGGCGATCTGATGGCACGTGTACCCGAGGACGACGCCGACGACGAGATCGCGCTCCTCTCGCGGGCCTTCAATCGCATGACAAGCCAGCTCGAAGGCCAGCGTCGCGAGCTGATCGCGGCCAACCAGCAGCTCGACGATCGCCGCCGGTTCACCGAGGCGGTGCTGGCCGGCGTCACGGCCGGGGTCATCGGGCTCGACGCCGGGCGCCGCGTGGTCCTCCCCAACCGCTCCGCGATGGATCTGCTGGGGATCGGCGGAGCCGTCGTCGCGGACCGTCCGATCGAGGAGCTTCTGCCCGAGCTGTCGCCGCTCTTCATCCGGCTGGCGGATCGTCCCGAGGATCCGGTCCAAGAGGAGGTCGGGGTGGTGCGCGGCGGGCGCCGGCGGATCCTGCTCGTCCGTCTCGCCGCGCAATTGCAGGACGGCGAGGTGCTGGGCTTCGTGCTGACCTTCGACGACGTGACCGAGCTGATGAGCGCCCAGCGTCAGGCCGCCTGGGCCGAGGTGGCGCGGCGCATCGCCCACGAGATCAAGAATCCGCTGACGCCGATCCGCCTGTCCGCGGAGCGCCTCAATCGTAAATATCTGGTGCAGATCCGCGAGCCCGACCAGGAGAGCTTCACGAAGTCGGTGACGACCATCGTCCGCCAGGTCGATACCATCGGCCGTCTCATCGGGGAGTTCTCCGCCTTCGCGCGCATGCCGGCCCCGGTGATGCGGCAGGAGTCCGTGACCGAGCTGGTGAGGGCCGCCGTGCACCTCCAGGAGGAGGCCCGGCCGGCGATCGGCTTCACGCTCGATCTGCCGCCCGCCGACCCCCTTCTCGCCAGCTGCGACGGCGAGAAGATCGGTCAGGTCCTCACCAATCTCCTCCAGAACGCCGTCGACGTGCTGGGCGAGCGGGGCGCGGGCGACGGGGCGAAGCCGGCTATCGTGATCCGCGCGAGGCAGTCGCGGTCGGATATTCTGATCGAGGTCGAGGACAATGGGCCGGGTCTTCCGGCCGGAGAGCGGGAGCGCCTCTTCGAGCCCTACGTCACGACAAGAGCCCACGGAACCGGCTTGGGGCTTGCCATCGTGAAGAAGATCATGGAGGAACATGCCGGAAGAGTGGAGCTGACGAACGGCTCTTCAGGTGGTGCGCTCGTGCGGCTGAGCCTTCCGGCGAAGGTGCGGGCGTAGAGCCCTCGAGATCGACGGGGGCGGACGGCACGGCTAGACGGCGCCCGGTGCGGACAGCTCGATGAGCAAGGATGTCTTGATCGTTGACGACGAGGTGGCGATCCGGGAGGTCGTCGGCGCCCTCCTGGAGGACGAGGGCTACCGGCCCCGCCAGGCGGCCACTGCAGAGGAGGCGCTCCGGGAGATCGAGCGCCGGCGACCGGGGCTGGTCCTCCTCGACATCTGGCTGGAGGGCAGCAAGCTCGACGGCGTCCAGGTCCTGGAGCGCATCAAGGCCGGCTATGCGGACGTGCCGGTGATCATGTTCAGTGGGCACGGCACGATCGAGACCGCGGTCTCTGCCATCAAGAAGGGTGCCTACGACTTCATCGAGAAGCCCTTCAAGTCGGACCGGATGCTGCTCGCCATCGAGCACGCCATGGAGGCGAGCCGCCTCAAGCGGGAGAATGTCGAGCTCAGGACCCGGATGGGCGAGGACACGGAGCTGATCGGCAGCTCGCCGGCGATGAGCCGAGTCCGTCAGCTCATCGACAAGGTCGCGCCCACCAACTCCAGGGTACTCATCAGTGGTCCGCCCGGGTCCGGCAAGGAGGTCGCGGCCCGCACCATCCACGCCCGGTCGCGACGGGCGTCTGGGCCGTTCGTCGTGCTCAATACCGCGGCCCTCGGCGCCGAGCGCGTCGACATCGAGCTGTTCGGCGCCGAGGCCGGCTGGCTCGGTGCCGACCAGCCGCGAGTGGTCGGCAGCTTCGAGCGAGCCGACGGCGGCATCATCCTGCTCGACGAGATCGCCGACATGCCGCTCGAGACCCAGGGCAAGATCCTTCGGGTCCTGCAGGAGCAACGGTTCACGCGGCTGGGCGGCGACGCGCGCGTCGAGGTCGATGTGCGCGTCATCGCCACGACCAACCGGGATCTGCGGGCGGAGATCGCCGCGGGCCGCTTCCGCGAGGATCTCTTCTATCGGCTCAACGTCGTGCCCCTGGTCATGCCGGCGCTAGGGGAGCGTCGCACCGACATCACCGAACTCGTGCGGCACTTCATGCAGGCGGCGGCCCGCAGCGTCGGTGCGCCGGTGGTCACAATCGGCGACGAGGCGATGGCAGTGCTCCAGACGGCGCACTGGCCGGGCGACGTCCGCCAGCTCAGGAACACCATCGAGTGGGTCCTTATCATGGCGCCGCGTGACGGGGCCCCGATCGGTGTCGATCAGCTGCCGAGCGAGCTCTCGAGCAGCGCCACCGCGGCCATGGATCCCTCGGCCAATGGCGAACTGGTGTCGATGCCTTTGCGAGAGGCCCGCGAGCATTTCGAGCGCAGCTATCTCCAGGCGCAGCTCCAGCGCTTCGGTGGCAACATCTCGCGGACCGCCAACTTCGTCGGCATGGAGCGCTCGGCGCTGCACCGCAAGCTCAAGACGCTCGGGCTCAACAGTGACGACTGAGCAGGCGGCGGGCCGGCCGGTGGCCGCGACCCGTCGGGCATGAAGGTCATCATCGCCGGCGCCGGCCAGGTGGGCTTCAACATCGCCCGCTATCTGGCGGCGGCGGGCAACGACGTAACCATCATCGATCAGCGCGCCGACCTGGTGCAGAAGATCGGCGACAGCCTCGACATCCAGGCGCTGGTCGGGTTCGCCTCGCATCCCTCGACGCTCGAGCTCGCCGGCGCCCGGGACGCCGACATGCTCATCGCCGTGACCTACAGCGACGAGGTCAACATGGTCGCCTGCCAGGTCGCGCATGCGCTCTTCAACGTGCCGACCCGGATCGCCCGCATCCGCCAGCAGGACTACCGGCAGGGCCGCTGGCAGGACCTCTTCGGACGCGACCGGCTGCCGATCGACGTCGTGATCTCGCCCGAGGTCGAGGTGGCCCACGCCATAGCCCTGCGGCTCGACGTGCCGGGCGCCCTGAACGTCATCCCGTTCGCCGACGACAAGGTGCGCATGATCGCGGTGCGCGCCGACGCCAAGACGCCGATCATCGACACGCCGCTCCGCCAGCTGACCTATCTCTTCCCGGACCTGCACCTCGTCTGCATCGGCATCGGGCGCGGCGACCGCTTCTTCGTGCCCGATCCGGACGACCAGATCCTGGCCGAGGACGAGGTCTATTTCGTGGTCGACACCGCCCATCTGTCCAGGGCGCTGCCCGCCTTCGGCCGGGAGGAGCGCCTTTCCGAGCGGATCATCATTGCCGGGGGCGGCAATATCGGCCTCGTCCTCGCCACTGCGCTCGAGCAGCGCCATCCGGGCGCCAGCCTCAAGATCATCGAGCCCAATCCGGCTCGGGCGGAGCTCGTTGCCGAGCAGCTGCGTCGGGCGGTTGTCCTGCGCGGCGACGCCCGCGACCGCGATCTGCTGGAGGAGGCCAATGTGCGGTCGGCCGAGGCCATCGTCACCGTCACCAACGATGACGAGGTGAACATCATGGCGGCGCTGCTGGCCAAGCGGCTCGGCTGCGGCCGCGCCATGGCGCTCGTCAACAACAGCGCCTACGAGCTGCTGCTCCACTCGCTGGGCATCGATGTGGCGGTCAACCCGCGCGACACCACCGTCTCGAGCATCCTCCAGCATGTCCGGCGTGGCCGCATCAAGGCCGTGCACACGATCCGCGGCGGAATGGCGGAGGTCTTCGAGGCGGAGGCGCTCGAGACCTCGCCGATCGTTGGCCATCCGTTGCGGGAGGTGAAGGCTCCTGGTCTGATCGTGGGCGCCATCGTCCGGGGCCAGGAGGTGATAACCCCCCGCGGCGACACCATGGTGAAGGCGAAAGATCGCGTGGTCATCGCCGCGCGGAGCGACGTCGTCCGTCGGGTCGAGCAGCTCTTCGCGGTTCGCCTCGACTATTTCTGAGCAGCCGGAAGGCCCTGCCCATGCCGCGCATCGCCTATGTGAACGGGCGCTATCTGCCGATCCACGAGCCGGCAATTCGGATCGAGGATCGCGGCTATCAGTTCGCCGACGGCGTCTACGAGGTCTGCAAGGTCGTGGCGGGACGCTTTTGCGACCTCGACCGCCACCTAGACCGTCTCGAGCGGTCGCTCGGGGCGATCCGGATGCCGATGCCGATGGCACGCGGCGCGCTGGCTCTCGTGCTGAAGGAGACGTGGCGGCGGAACCGGCTCCCCGACGCCATCCTCTATCTGCAGGTCAGTCGGGGCGTCGCCGTGCGCAACCACGCCTTTCCGGCACGGGCCCGGCCCAGCCTCGTCGTCACGGTCCGCCCGTCGCGGCTCCCGAGTGCCCTGGAGATGGAGCTGGGCGTCAGCGTCATGACGCTGCCGGACGAGCGATGGGCCCGTTGCGACATCAAGTCGATCAGCCTCCTGCCGAACATCCTGGCCAAGCAGAAGGCGGTGGAGGCAGGCTGCCGCGAGGCTTGGCTCGTCGACAGCGAGGGCTTGGTGACCGAGGGATCGAGCTCGAACGCCTACATGGTCGATGTCGAGGGCAGGGTGGTCACGCGCCCGCTCGGGCCCGCCATCCTGGGCGGCATCACCCGGGCGCTGGTCCTCGACCTCGCCCGCCGGGCCGGCATCGAGGTCGTCGAGCGGCCCTTCACGGTCGAGGAGGCGTTGGGAGCGCGGGAGGCGTTCCTCACGAGCACCACCTCGCTCGTCCTCCCGGTGACCGAGATCGATGGCCGGCCGGTGGCGAACGGCCGGCCAGGCGGGGTCACGGCACGGCTAGCGGGCCTCTACGCCGATGCCGAGGGGCTGGCTCCGACAGGCTGACGTGCGACGCGGCGTCGCGCTCGTGTCCCATGCCGGAGCGATCGGGCTTGCCGCCGGTTGGGCGCACGGGTATGCGGTTACGGCGGATCGGACCCGTAGGGCGCGCAGACGCGCGCCGGGCTTGATCCTGTGCGTGTGCGAACGAGATGACCTGGCGTTGTCCAGGATCGGATCCGCGATCGTCAGGCCGAACAACAAGAAGGCAAGAGATCGATGCCGGCCGAGAAACAACAGAACCTTCAGGACGTGTTCTTGAATCATGTCCGGAAAAACAAGGTCCCTGTGACTATTTTCCTTATCAATGGCGTGAAGCTGCAAGGCGTCATCAGCTCGTTCGACAATTTCTGCCTACTGCTCCGCCGCGACGGTCATGTCCAGCTGGTCTACAAGCATGCCGTATCGACGGTGATGCCGTCGGCGGCCGTGCGTCTCTACGATCCTCCGGCGGAGGAGGCGGCCCCGCAGCCTTGACCGCGGCCGGGCGGAACGGCGCGCATGGCACCGGAGCCGGCGCGTCGAGCGGCCGGGCCTGGGTCGTTCACCCGTCGCTGGCGCAGCGCGGCGGCGAGGGGCGCGACCCGGCGAGCAGGCTCGAGGAGGCCGTGGGTCTCACGCGGGCCATCGATCTCGAGGTGGTGGGCAGCGGGACCGTCGCCCTCAGGCACCCGACACCGGCCACGCTGCTGGGCTCGGGCAAGGTCGAAGAGCTGAAGGAGCGTCTGGCGAGCGCCGAGGCTGGCGTCGTGGTCGTCGACGGGACGCTTACCCCGGTCCAGCAGCGCAATCTGGAGCGCGCCTGGAAGGTCAAGGTGATCGACCGGACGGGCCTCATTCTGGAGATCTTCGGCGAGCGGGCCCGGACCCGCGAAGGCGTGCTGCAGGTCGAGCTGGCGGCGCTCACCTATCAGCGGTCGCGGCTGGTCCGCTCATGGACCCACCTCGAGCGGCAGCGCGGCGGCTTCGGCTTCATCGGCGGCCCCGGCGAGAGCCAGCTCGAGCTCGATCGCCGGCGCATCACCGAGCGCATCGTGAGGCTCAAGGAGGAGCTCGACGAGGTACGCCGGACCCGCGGCCTGCACCGCAAGTCCCGGGAGCGCGTTCCTTACCGGACGGTGGCGCTCGTCGGCTACACGAACGCGGGCAAGTCGACCCTCTTCAACCGCCTGACCGGGGCCGGGGTCGAGGCGGTCGACAAGCTCTTCGCGACCCTCGATCCGACGATGCGGCTGATCCGGCTGCCGTCCGGTCTGCGCGCCATCCTTTCTGACACGGTGGGCTTCATCAGCGACCTGCCGACTGCGCTCGTGGCGGCCTTCCGTGCCACGCTCGAGGAGGTCTTGGCGGCCGATCTGGTCGTTCACGTCCGGGACATCTCGCACGGCGAGACGGACGCGCAGGCCATAGACGTGGCTCGAGTGCTGGACGAGCTGGGCATCGGCGAGGCGGACCGTGCCGCCCGGATGATCGAGGTCTGGAACAAGATCGACCGCTTGGACCCGGCCGAGCTCGGCAGACGTCAGGAGGAGGCGCAGCGCCGCCCGGACGTCTCGCTCGTCTCCGCCCGGACCGGCCTGGGCATCGAGGGTCTGCTCGGGCAGATCGACGAGCGGCTTCTTCGTCGCCACGAGATCGTCGAGATCGACCTGCCCTTCGCCGAGGGCGCCCTCCTCGCCTGGCTGCACCAGCACTGCGAGGTGCTGGAGCGCGAGGAGCGCGACGCCGGGATCCACCTGCGCCTCGCGTTCGAGCCGGAGCTGCGCGCCCAGCTCGAGAGCCGCCTCGGTCGTCCGATCGGGGCATAGGGCGTCCCGGCACCGCTCACGAGATGGCCTCGACGTCGCCTTTCGCGAGCTGGAGCTGCAGGACCGCTTTGCGCTTGAGCGCGCTGCCGCGTCCCGACAGGCTGGGGTTGGTCATGAAATAGCTGTGCGCGGAGAAGGCCGGCCCCGTGGTCTGGACCCGGCGGTAGGTGCCGTCCGCCTCGAGCACCCAGCTGTTCGCGGTATCCTTGAGATTGGCGATCATGACCTGCGACATGATCTGCTGGTGAACGGTCTCGTTTTCCACCGGCACCAGGGTCTCGACGCGGCGCGACAGGTTGCGCTGCATCCAGTCGGCCGAGGAGATGAAGACCTTGGCCTTCCGTGAGGGCAGGCCGTGCCCGCCGCCGAAGCAGACGATGCGCGAGTGCTCGAGGAAGCGCCCGACGATGCTCTTCACCCGGATCGTCTCGGAAAGGCCCGGCACGCCGGGGCGGAGGCAGCAGATCCCGCGCACGACGAGGTCGATCGCGACGCCGGCGCGTGACGCCTCGTAGAGGCGCTTGATCAGCTGATCGTCGACCAGCGCGTTCAGCTTGGCCCAGATCTGGGCCTTCCGTCCGGCGCTGGCGTGCTCGATCTCCTCGCCGATCAGCCGCATCAGGGTCTCGCGGAGATTGACCGGCGCCAGGGCCACCTTCTCGAGCGCCTTGGGCTCGGCGTAGCCGGTCATGAAGTTGAAGGCCTTGGCCGCGTCGTGGCCCAGCGCCCGGTCGCAGGTGAAGAACGAGAGGTCCGTATAGATCTTGGCGGTGATCGGATGGTAGTTGCCAGTGCCGAAATGGCAGTAGGAGCGCAGCTGTCCGCCCTCGCGCCGCACGACCATCGACACCTTGGCGTGGGTCTTCAGCGTGATGAAGCCGTAGACGACCTGCACGCCGGCCCGCTCGAGATTGCGCGCCCAGCGGATGTTGCGCTCCTCGTCGAAGCGGGCCTTGAGCTCGACCAGCGCGGTCACCGACTTGCCGGCCTCGGCCGCCTCGATCAGGGCGGCGACTATCGGGCTGTCCTCGCTCGTCCGGTAGAGGGTCTGCTTGATGGCCACGACGGCGGGGTCGCGTGCCGCCTGAAGGACGAACTGCACCACCACGTCGAAGCTCTCGTACGGGTGGTGGACCACGAAGTCCTTGTGCCGGATCGCGGCGAAGCAGTCGCCGCCGAAGTCCTTGATGCGTTCCGGAAAGCGCGGCGTGTAGGTGGGAAAGAGGAGGTCGGGCCGCTCCTTGCCGATGAGCTGGGCGGCATCGGCTATGCCGAGGATGCCGTCGACGATGAAGGTGTCCTCGCGGGGCACGTCCAGATGGTCCACGAGGAACTCCCGGACCCGCTCCGGCATGGCGGCATCGGTTACGAGCCTGATGACCGAGCCGCGCCGGCGCCGCTTGATCAGCGTCTCGAAGAGCCGGGCCAGATCCTCGGCCTCCTCCTCGATCTCGATGTCGCTGTCCCGCAGGACCCGGAAATGCCCGACGCTCTGCACCTCGAACCCGGGAAAAAAGATGTCGGCGAAGTGGCGGACGAGCTGCTCGATGCGCACCAGCCGCAGGCTGTCGCCGGGCGCCCGGATGAAGCGGTCGAGCTGGCTCGGCAACAGGACCAGCCCGTTGATCGGCTCGGCCTTGGGGCGGAGCAGCTCCATCACGACGCCCATGCCGCGATTCGAGATGAAGGGAAAGGGGTGGGTAGGGTCGATGGCGATGGGCGTCAGGACGGCCAGCGCCTCGTCGAGGAAGCGCGTGCGGAGATCCTCCATCTCGACGCTCGACAGCTCGTCGACGTCGAGGATCTCGACCCCCTGCCGGCGCAGGAGATGGGTGACCTCGTGCCAGCAGCGCTGCTGGTCCACGGTCACGCGCGCGACCCGCTCGTTGATCGCGGCCAGCTGCTCCCGAGGGGTCATCCCGTCGACGCTGAGCGTCGAGACCCCGCCATTGACCAGGCCTTTGAGGCCGGCCACCCGGACCATGTAGAACTCGTCCAGGTTGCTGGCCGAGATGGAAAGGAAGCGCAGCCTTTCCAGCAGTGGGTGCGAGGGGTTGTAGGCCTCCTCCAGCACCCGCTCATTGAAGGCGAGCCAGGACAGCTCGCGGTTGATGAAATGCTGCGGGCGCAGCACCAGCGCCGCCGTCCCGACCTCGGCCGCGGCCTCGTAGGCCCGATCGATCTCCGGCGCGATCGCGGCGGGTTCCTCCGTCACCATCCCAGGCTCCTCGGCGGCTGAACGCCGCCCCTCTGCAAACGTTGTACCTATGGGACCAAATCGTGCCAATCGGGTTACGATAGGAGCCTTCGCGACCCTGGGGAGGCTTCCGGATGCGCGAGCTGCTGCTCTTTCGCCATGCTAAGGCCCTCCAGGGCCAGCCGGCCGCGCTGGATCACGAGCGCGACCTGGCGCCGCGCGGCCGGCGGTCGGCGCGGCGAATGGGGCAGCTGCTGCAGGACGAGGGCTGCCTTCCGAGCCTCGTGCTGTGCTCCACGGCCCGCCGCACGGTCCGCACCCTCGAGCTCGCGGCCGAGGCCTGGACCGCCGAGCCGGCGGTCCGCTACCTGAAGACGCTCTATCTGGCTCCGCCCGACCGGCTGCTCCAGGCTGTGCGCCGCCAGGCGGCCGACGCCGTGCGTCTGATGCTGGTCGGGCACAATCCGGGCCTCCAGCGTCTGGCCGTTGTCCTTCTCGCGGAAGGCGAGGAGACAGCCCCAACTACTCGTCTCACCGAGAAGTTTCCGACCGGGGCGATCGCCCGAATTGCCTTCGACACGGACGCCTGGAGCGGACTGCGCCCGGCCTCCGGCCGCCTCGTCGCCTTCTGGCGGCCACGGGACCTGGAGGATTAAGGTCTTTCTCAAATCTATGAGCCGGCGGCTGGCAACGCCGACAAGCTGCTGCGCAGCTCGTGCCGTGGATCATCCCGCGTCCGTCGGCGTAATCGCTTCCGCCTGGACGACGCGGAACGGTGACCTCGTCGCGAGGACGCCCCGCGGCGCGAACCCCGCGGTGGCGAGCAAGGTGGCGAACTCGCTTGCGGTCCGCTCCCGCCCGGTCAGGATGGCCATCATCTGCATGTCGGCCAGGAAGTCGGTCGCGTCGCCCGCATCCGCCTCGCGTCCGAGCTCGGGCAGGATGCGCTCGACCACGGCGAGGCGGGCACCCGGTACCATGGCTGCGCGGCAGCGGCGCAGAACCAAGCCGGCGCGTCCGTCGTCCCAGTCGTGCAGGACTTGGCTCAGCACATAGACGTCCCCGCCCGCGGGCACTCGCTCGAAGAAGTCGCCCGCCTCGACCCGGCAGCGTGCCGCTACGCCCGCGGCGGCCAGTACCGCCGGCGCGCCAGAGACCACGTGCGAGCGGTCGTAGAGCAGACCCCGCAGGCCCGTGTTGGCCGTCAGCAACGCGGCCAGCAGGCTGCCGTCGCCGCCGCCCACGTCGACCACCAGCCCGGCGCCGGCGAGGTCGAGCGCCTCGGCCACGGCGGCGTGGCGATCGTCCGGACTGTGGCGCATGAAAGCATCGAACAGCACCGCCTCTTCCGGATGATCGTGCAGGTAGTCGAAGCTGGGCTGCCCGAAGACCATCTCGAACGGGCAGCCTCCGGTGCGAAGGGCGTGCCCGAAGGCGCCCCAGGCGTCCCAGTTGCCGGGCGTCGTCCAATAGCGCGCCGCGTGGTGGAGCGTCGGGCGGGCATCGCTCTGAAGGCAGGTCGAGCGCGAGGTGTGCGAGAGGCGCGCCTCGGCGTCGAGGGCAAAGATGCCGAAGGCGGCGAGCGCGCGGCAGAGGCGGAGCAGCGCGCCGGGGTGGGCACCCACCTCGGCCGCAAGTGCCTGGATCGGGCGTGGGCCGGCGCCGACGCGGTCGGCGAGGCCGAGCTCTGCAGCCTCGCGCAGCATGACAGCGAGCTGGAAGCCACGCACCATCGCGCGCATCAGGTCGAGATCCAGAGCAGGGTTGGCGGCCGTGCCAGGGCTTGCTTCCGCCGTCATCGGGGCCTCTCGCGCTTGCGCCTGCCCGCCGCCTGGCTGCGGCACGCTCTGCTGCTCGGCTACCTTACCACATGGACGGCACTAGCGTGCGGGCGAACGGCCTCGCATTTGTCCAGCTTGCCGCGATCCGGCTAGGGCTTTGAAGGTGGACCTCGGCCCTCCTGCGCCTTGACCTCGGTCCAGAGCCGGTCGAGCGCGTCGAGATCGAGCTCCTCCGGCGCCCGGCCGGCGGCGCGAGCCGCCGTCTCGACCGCGCGGAATCGCCGCTCGAACTTGGCGTTGCCCGTGCCGCAGCGCCGTTTCGGGGTCGAGACCCAGATGGCGGCCGAGATTGGCGACGGCAAAGAGCAGATCGCCCAGCTCCTCGGCCTGTCGCACCGCCGTGCCGGCGGCGATCTCGGCCTCGAGCTCGTCCAGCTCCTCCCGGATCTTGGCGATCACCGGCGCCGCGCTCCCCCAGTCGAAGCCGATGCGGGCCGCCCGCTTCTGGAGCTTCTCGGCACGCGTCAGGGCCGGCAGGCCGACTGCCACGTCGTCGAGCACGCTGGCCGGAGCGCCGCGCGCCGCGTCGCCTTCCGGGCCCGCTCCTCGGCCTTCGTCGCCTCCCAGGCCCGGCGCTGGGCGTCGGCGCCGTCGACCGCCGCGTCGCCAAAGACGTGCGGATGGCGGCGGATCATCTTGTCGGCGATGCCATGGGCTACCTGATCGAAGTCGAAGCGGCCCTGCTCCTCGGCCATCCGAGCGTGGTAGACGACCTGCAGAAGCAGATCGCCCAGCTCGCCTTCCAGCTCGTCGAAGGCGCCGCGCTCGATCGCGTCCGCGACCTCGTAGGCCTCCTCGATCGTATAGGGGGCGATCGTCGCAAAGCTCTGCTCGACGTCCCAGGGGCAGCCCGTCAGCGGGTCGCGCAGACGGCGCATCACCACGATGAGCCGGTCGATCCCATGCTCGCTCAAAGAAGGCTCCCCTGCTCGGGTGCCCGGCCGCCGCGGCGCCGGCCGCGGCTGCCGACGCGCTCCACGGCCAAGCTGCCATCATGGAACTGGATGTCGAGCTCCTGCTCGCTCGCCGCCGCTGCAAGGCTCGGCACGACCCGGCCGTGGCCTCGCCCGCGGACAATGGCGTAGCCGCGCTCGAGGACGCGCTGGTGGCCGAGGCTCTCGAGCAGGCTGGCCCCACCCGCCAAGCGTTTCCCGGCCTCGGCCAGGAGCTTGGCCGCGGCGGCATCGAGCCGCGCCCCCTCGCGCCCGAGCGCCCGCCGCCCCTCGCCGGCCAGCCGGAGGATCGGCTCGGCCGACAGCCGGCCGCCCAGGACGAAAAGATCGCGGCCGGCCTGGGTCAGGCCGTGGCGCACCAGCTCCGTCAGCCGGCCGCCCCGGGCCTCGAGGAGCTGGGCCTGGGCGCGGACGACCTCGGTCGGCGTCCTGAGGCGGAGCCGCTCCGCCAGGTCGTCCAGGCGCTGGGCTGCCATGCCCAGCATCCGGCGCGGCTCGGGAAGGCCGCGGCGCAGCCCCTCGACCTCGCGGCCGAGGTCGCGCAGGAGGCGCCGGATGGCGCTGTCCTCGCGTTGGCCCCCTTCGGCCAGCCGGGCCAGCAGCTCGCTGCGGACCGGCACGGCGATCTCGGCCGCCGCGGTGGGCGTCGGCGCCCGCCGGTCGCTCGCGAGGTCGATCAGCGTGGTGTCGGTCTCGTGGCCCACGGCGGAGACGAGCGGAATCCGGCAGTCGGCCGCGGCCCGGACCACCGCCTCCTCGTTGAATGCCCAGAGATCCTCGATCGAGCCACCGCCCCGGGCGACGATGAGCAGATCGGGCCGCGGCACCGGGCCCGCCGCCGGCAGCGCGTCGAAGCCGCGGATGGCCGCCGCCACCTGGTCGGCTGCCCCCTCTCCCTGGACGAGGACGGGCCAGACGATCACGCGCCGGGGAAAGCGCTCGGCCAAGCGGTGCAGGATGTCTCGGATCACGGCGCCCGTGGGAGAGGTGACGATGCCGATCACCTCGGGCAGGAAGGGCAGGGGCCTCTTCCTGGCCACGTCGAACAGCCCCTCGGCCTCGAGCTTTTTTCGCCGCTCCTCGAGCAGCGCCATGAGGGCGCCGACGCCGGCCGGCTCCATCCGTTCGACGACGAGCTGGTACTTGGAGCGGCCGGGATAGGTGGTGAGCCTGCCGGCGCAGACGACCTCGAGCCCATCGGCCGGCTCGAAGGCGAGCCGGGGCAGGGTGCCGCGCCAGCACACCGCGTCGAGGACCGCCTTGTCGTCCTTGAGCGCGAAATAGAGATGGCCGGAGGCGGCGCGCTTGAAGCCCGACAGCTCGCCCCGCACCCGCACGAGGCCGTAGACGTCCTCGACGGTGCGCTTGAGCGCGAAGGCCAGCTCGCTGACGGTGTACTCGGCAACGTTGGTGGACGGCGAGAGCATGCGCCGAGATCTAGCAGGCTGCCCCGCCCGAATGAACCCACCTCGGGGCAGCGCGCCGGCCAGCCCCTGCATGGTCACGCGTCCTCGGCAGTGTTCTTCGTTATCAACGAGAGCTGCCGATTGCACGGGCGGGCGGACCGGAGCGCGTAATCGTAGAGCCGCCCGATCCGCTGCGCAGCACGGAGCGCACGCACCGCCAGACACGCATCGCCGCTTTGTCGAGCCACGCGGCCACCCCATGGCGCGTGCATGGAGCCCTCGACGTATGGGTCAACAGCAGAGCTCGACAGTCCGTTCCGGTCTCGGCCGCTCCGGCCAGCAGGCTGCCGCTGCGGCCGTGCGCTGCCGCGTTGCCGAGGGAGGGCTCGGCTTGCGACCGCATGACGGCTGTGTTATCTGCCCGACGCCTCTGCGGGACGGGTCGGCGGGACGGTGTCTCGTCGCTTCGGCCGCGTGTCGTCCAAGTCGGGAAAGCGTCGATTGCCTGCCTCATCAGCCATCGCGACGGGCTTGGCGACCCGTTACGCTACCGCCCTTCTCGAGCTCGCCCTGGAGCAGAAGAAGGTCGACGAGGTGGCGCGCGACCTCGGCACGGTCGAGACGATGCTGGGCGAGAGCGACGAGCTTCAGCGCTTGGTGGCGAGCCCCGTCCTGTCCCGGGACGAGCAGGCGGGGGCGATGGAGGCCCTGGCCGGGCGTGCCGGCCTCGGCAAGCTGGTGTCGGGGTTCCTGGGGGTGCTCGCGCAGAAGCGCCGAACTCATCGCGCTCGGGCAGATCATTCGCTCGTTCAAGGAGCTGCTGGCCGCGCATCGGGGTGAGGTCGCGGCCGAGGTGGTCTCGGCCGTGCCGCTCGACCAGGACCAGCTCAAGACCCTGGAGACAAGTGTCGCGAGCTTCGTGGGCAAGGCCGTGACCCTCAGCACGTCGGTGAACCCGGCGCTGCTCGGCGGGGTCGTCGTGCGCGTCGGGTCGCGGATGATCGATGCATCGTTGCGGGCGAAGCTGCAGAGGCTCGAGCTCAGCATGAGAGGGGTTGGCTGATGGATATTCGCGCCGCCGAGATCTCCGCGATCCTGAAGGAGCAGATCGCGAGCTTCGGCACCGAGGCCGAGGTCGCCGAGGTCGGGCGGATCCTCTCGGTCGGCGACGGCATCGCCCGCGCCTACGGCCTGGACGAGGTCCAGGCCGGCGAGATGGTCGAGTTCGAGGACGGCACCCGCGGCATGGCCCTGAACCTCGAGACCGACAATGTCGGCATCGTGATCTTCGGCGACGATCGCAACATCCGCGAGGGCGGCACGGTCAAGCGCACCAAGTCGATCGTCGACGTGCCGGTCGGGCGCGCCCTGCTGGGCCGCGTCGTCGATGCGCTCGGCAACCCGATCGACGGCAAGGGTCCGATCGAGGCGACCGAGCGGCGGCTGGTCGACGTCAAGGCGCCGGGCATCATCCCGCGAAAGTCGGTGCACGAGCCGATGATGACGGGGCTGAAGGCGATCGACAGCCTGATCCCGATCGGCCGCGGGCAGCGCGAGCTCATCATCGGCGACCGCCAGACCGGCAAGACCGCCATCGCCATCGACTGCTTCCTCAATCAGAAGGCCAGCAACGACGCCGCCGGCGAGGACGAGAAGAAGAAGCTCTACTGCATCTACGTGGCCGTGGGGCAGAAGCGCTCGTCGGTGGCCCGGCTGGTGAAGTCGCTGCAGGACCGGGGAGCGCTCGAGTACAGCATCATCGTCGCGGCCACCGCCTCCGATCCGGCGCCCATGCAGTTCCTGGCGCCCTACGCCGGCTGCGCCATGGGTGAGTTTTTCCGCGACAACGGCATGCATGCCGTGATCGTCTATGACGACCTGTCGAAGCAGGCGACCGCCTACCGCCAGATGTCGCTGCTGCTGCGCCGGCCGCCCGGCCGCGAGGCCTTCCCCGGCGACGTTTTTTATCTCCATTCGCGCCTGCTGGAGCGGGCGGCCAAGATGAACGACGAGAACGGTGCCGGATCGCTGACGGCGCTCCCGGTCGTCGAGACCCAGGCCAACGACGTCTCGGCCTACATCCCGACGAACGTCATCTCGATCACCGACGGCCAGATCTTCCTCGAGACCGGGCTCTTCTATCAGGGCATCCGCCCGGCGGTGAATGTCGGCCTCTCGGTCAGCCGGGTCGGCTCCGCTGCCCAGACCAAGGCGATGAAGAAGGTCGCGGGCTCGATCAAGCTCGATCTGGCCCAGTATCGCGAGATGGCGGCCTTCGCGCAGTTCGCGTCCGATCTCGATGCCGCGACCCAGCGCCTGCTCAACCGTGGCGCTCGGCTCACCGAGCTGCTGAAGCAGCCGCAATATCACCCGATGCAGATGGCCGAGCAGGTGTGCGTCGTGTTCTCGGGCGTGCACGGCTATCTGGACGCGATCAAGGTCGCCGACGTCACGCGCTTCGACCGGGAGTTCCTGGGCGAGCTGCGGGCCAACGGCCAGGCTCTCCTGAACGATATCCAGAGCACGGGCCAGCTGTCCGACGACTCCGAAAAGCAGCTGCGGGCGATGCTCGACAAGTTCTCCAAGAGCTTCGCCTAGGGGCCTCCGATGCCGAGCCTCAAGGACCTGAGGAACCGGATCAACAGCGTCCGGCAGACGCGCAAGATCACGAGCGCCATGAAGCTCGTGGCGGCCTCGAAGCTGAAGCGCGCCCAGGAGCAGGCCGAGGCGGCGCGGCCGTTCGCCCGCAAGATGTCGGAGATGCTGGCGAACCTCGCCGGCACTGCCGACAGCATGCCCAACGCCTCGCCGCTGCTCGCCGGAACGGGCAAGACCGATACCCACCTGATCGTCGTGGCGACGGCCGACCGCGGCCTGTGCGGCGGCTTCAACAGCTCGATCGTCCGGGGCGTCCGTCGGCGCATCGCCGAGCTCAGGGGCGAGGGCAAAACGGTCAAGCTGATCTGTGTCGGCCGCAAGGGGCGGGACATGCTGCGCCGCGAGTTCGGCGACCTTATCGTCGAGTTCATCGACGGGGTCGCCGGCAAGCGCCGCACCGAGTTCGTCGATGCCGAGCTGGTCGCGTCCAAGCTGCTCGAGCGCTTCACGGCCGGGGAGTTCGACGTCGGCACGATCGTCTACAACCGCTTCCGCTCGGCGATCGTCCAGGAGCTGACGTTCCGGCAGCTCGTGCCCGTCCAGCCGCCGGCCGAGGCCGAGCGGGCCGAGCAAAGTGGTGCGGTCTACGAGTTCGAGCCGAGCGAGGAGGAGATCCTGGCCGAGCTTCTGCCACGCAACATCGCCGTGCAGGTCTTCGGCGGGCTCCTGGAGAACGCGGCCAGCGAGCAGGGTGCCCGGATGGCGGCGATGGACAGCGCCAGCCGCAATGCCGGCGATATGATCAACAACCTGGCGCTCCGCTACAACCGCCAGCGCCAGGCGCAGATCACCAAGGAGCTGATCGAGATCATCAGCGGCGCCGAGGCCGTCTGATCGGCGGCCGACCTCATGAGCCAAAGGACGAGCGACCAGTGAGCAAGGCTAACATAGCGAGCGGACGGATCACGCAGGTCATGGGCGCCGTCGTCGACGTGCAGTTCGAGAGCGAGCGCGCCATGCCCTCGATCCTGAACGCGCTCCAGACCGACAATCACGGCCGCCGGCTCGTGCTCGAGGTGGCGCAGCATATCGGAGAGGCGACCGTCCGCACGATCGCGATGGACGGGACGGACGGCCTGACCCGGGGTCAGGAAGTGCTCGATACGGGTGCCGCGATCTCGGTACCGGTCGGCCGCGTGACATTGGGCCGGATCCTCAATGTCATCGGCGAGCCGGTCGACGAGCGGGGTCCGCTGGACGTCAAGACCACCGCCCCGATCCACGCCCCGGCCCCGGCGTTCGTCGACCAGTCGACGGAGGCCGAGATCCTCGTCACCGGCATCAAGGTCGTCGACCTGCTCACGCCCTATCCCAAGGGCGGCAAGATCGGCCTCTTCGGCGGCGCCGGTGTCGGCAAGACCGTGCTCATCATGGAGCTGATCAACAACATCGCCAAGGCGCACGGCGGCGTCTCGGTGTTCGCCGGCGTCGGCGAGCGGACCCGCGAGGGCAACGACCTCTATCACGAGATGATCGAATCGGGCGTCATCAACCTGGAGGAGCCGGCGAGCTCCAAGGTGGCGTTGATCTACGGCCAGATGAACGAGCCGCCCGGCGCCCGCGCCCGCGTCGGCCTCACCGGGCTCACCGTCGCCGAATATTTCCGCGACCAGGAAGGCCAGGACGTTCTGTTCTTCGTGGACAACATCTTCCGCTTCACCCAGGCGGGCTCGGAGGTGTCGGCGCTGTTGGGCCGCATTCCCTCTGCCGTCGGCTACCAGCCGACGCTGGGCACCGACATGGGCACCATGCAGGAGCGGATCACCTCGACCAAGAAGGGCTCGATCACCTCGGTGCAGGCCATCTACGTGCCCGCCGACGACCTCACCGACCCGGCGCCCGCCACCACCTTCGCCCACCTCGACGCGACGACGGTGCTGTCCCGGCAGATCGCGGAGCTCGGCATCTACCCGGCGGTCGACCCGCTCGACTCGACCTCGCGCATCCTCGATCCGAGCGTTGTCGGCGAGGAGCACTACCTCGTTGCCCGCCAGGTGCAGGAGACCCTGCAGCGCTACAAGGCGCTCCAGGACATCATCGCCATCCTGGGCATGGAAGAGCTGTCGGAGGACGACAAGCTCATCGTCGCGCGGGCGCGCAAGATCCAGCGCTTCCTCTCCCAGCCCTTCCACGTCGCCGAGGTCTTCACCGGCTCGCCGGGCAAGCTCGTCTCGGTCGAGGACACCATCAAGGGCTTCAAGGGCATCTGCGCCGGCGACTACGACCACATGCCCGAGGCGTCCTTTTACATGGTCGGGAACATCGAGGAAGCGGTCGACAAGGCCAAGCGCCTCGCGCAGAGCGACTGAGCCGGATCATGGCCGAGCAGGTCCAATTCGAGCTCGTGGCCCCGGAAGGCACCCTCGCCAGCGAGCAGGTCGACATGGTCGTGGTGCCGGGGGCCGAAGGCGATTTCGGCGTGCTGCCGGAGCACGCCCCGCTCCTCAGCCTGCTGCGCCCGGGCATCATCACAACCTACCAGGGCGAGCGGGTCGAGCGGCGCATCTTCGTGGCCGGCGGCTTCGCGGAGGCCAACCCCAAGGGCTGCATCGTCCTGGCCGAGGGTGCCGAGCCCGTCGACCAGATCGACCCCGCAGCCGCCCAGCAGGCGCTCAAGGACGCCCAGGACGACCTCGGCGACGCCAAGGATCCGAGCGAGGCGGAGCGGGCCCGCCTCGAGCGGGGCGTCGCCGTCGCCCAGGCGCGGCTCGACGCGATCGCGGCGTCGGCCGCTCACTAGGGGCGTGCTCCAGACCGTGCGGGGCTCGGCCACCACGGCTGGCCGAGCAGGCTCAGCAGGTCGGTGACGAGAAAGGCGGTGTCGTCCAGCCGCTCCAGCATCAAGGTGGCGGGGCTGGCGGTCGGTACCAGGACCTCTGCCGGCGCGTTGTCCTCATCGTCTCTCGTCCGGGCGCCCAGCTTGGCCGCAATGCGATGCATGCGGACATTCGTCGCGGCGCACAACAGCGTCGCCTGGCCGATGCCGCGGTTCGCGGCGACGATCAACATGCGCTCGGCCAGCGCCGTCCCGATGCCCCGATTCTGGAAGCGCCGCTCGACGCTGATGGCGATCTCGACGCCACCTCGCGCATCATGGCGTCCGCGATAGAGCTCGGCCACGCCGCGGAGCACGCCACGGACAAAGGCGCCGATCATCACGTCGGGCTCGGGGAGAACGAGCGCGCCCCGCCGGGTCCTCGGCACGCTGCCGAGAAACCGGGCGCGACGATCCTCCAGCGAAAGGCGGCGCATGTGGGCGCGACGAAGACAATCTTCGTCGCGCCCTAGCTTGCGATACGCCACCCGCCCGATCGGGCGAGTTGCTCTCGTCACGACAATCCACACGCAGGTCCTAGCGATGCTGGTGCACCGCAACAAATGATCTAGGGGCGGAAAGCGCAGCGGCAAGGCGGCGTTCTGCGCCAGCACGCGAGGAAATGCTGCATCGCAGCAAGCAGGCGCAGGCCGGGTAGCCCCGTCAGCGGTAGACGATCCGGGGCGGCGGCCGCCGCCCGGCGCCGCGCAGGGCCCGCAGCGCGTCGGCGACTGTCATGGCGAGCTGGCGATAGGCCTCGGCCTGGGGCGAGGCCGGCTCGCTCACGACGATCGGGCGGCCCGCGTCCGAGGTCGTCCGGATCTCGAGGTCGAGGGGGATCTCGGCGAGGAACTCGACGCCGTACTGGACGGCACAGGCCTTGGCGCCGCCATGGGAAAATATCTCGGTGCGGTGGCCGCAGCTCGGGCAGCAGAAATAGCTCATGTTCTCGACGATGCCGAGGATCGGCACGTCGACCTTGCGGAACATGTTGATGGCCTTGCGGGCGTCGAGCAACGCGATGTCCTGAGGCGTCGAGACGATCACGGCGCCGGCCAGGGGTACCCGCTGGGCCATGGTGAGCTGCGCGTCGCCGGTACCGGGCGGCAGGTCGACGACCAGGATGTCGAGCTCGCCCCAGGCGACGTCTCCCAGCATCTGTTGCAGAGCGCTCTGGACCATCGGACCGCGCCAGATCATGGGCGTCTCCTCCTCGACGAGGAAGCCCATGGACATGACCTTGACTCCGAAACGCTCGGGCGGCGTCACGCGGCGTCCATCGCTGGTGGTGGGCCTGCCGGCTATGCCCGTCATGCGGGGCACCGACGGCCCATAGATGTCCGCGTCGAGCAGGCCGACCCGCTGTCCGATCGCGGCCAAGCCCATCGCCAGATTGACGGCGGTCGTGGATTTGCCCACCCCTCCCTTGCCCGACGCGACGGCGATGATCGCCGCCACGCCCGGCACCAGCGGCTTGGCGTCCCGCGGCTGTCGGACCGGCCCGATTCCGGGCTCGGGGGACGGCACGCCGCGCCCGCCGGGTGCCCGCTCGGCCGTCAGCACGGCCGTGCAGGAGGTCACTCCGGGCAAGGCGCGGACGGACGCCTCGCAGGCCTCGCGCAGCGGCTCGAGCGCCGCCGCCTCGGCAGGATCGATCTCGATCGCGAATCCGACGTTGGGGCCCTTGACCACGACGCCCGAGATCATGCCCAGCCCGACCACGTCGCCGTCGCGCGTCGGATGCCGGACGCGGCCCAGCGCCTCGAGTATCCGGTCCTTGTCGATCTCGGCCATGGTTGATCCCCTGCGTTGCGTGACCGATATAGTCGCATCAGCCTGATCACGGGAGAGGTGGGGCGACGGGCCTCGACCGGCCGGCCGGCCGGTCCCCCCAGCGCCGCGGCCTTTTGAGGAGCGAGGATGCCCTGGAACAATCAAGGTGGCGGCTGGCAAGGGGGCCAGGGGCCGTGGGGCGGGCGTCCGGGCGGCGGCGGACCCCGGCCGCCGGACCTCGAGGAGCTGCTCCGCAAGAGCCAGGAGAAGGTCAAGAGCCTCTTTCCCGGCGGCGGAGGCCTGGGCCGTCCGGGCCGCGCGGTCGGGCTCGTGGTGCTCGTTCTGGCGGCCCTCTGGCTCGCCTCCGGTTTCTACCGGGTCCTTCCCGAGGAGCAGGGCGTGGTGCTCCGCTTCGGCAAGCTCAACCGCGAGACCGGGCCGGGCCTGCACTATCACCTGCCGGCGCCGATAGAGAGCGTGCTGACCCCGCAGGTGACCCGCGTCAGTCGGATCGAGATCGGCTTCCGATCGGGCGGTGCGCCGACGGGACGGACCTCCGGCAATCGTGATGTGACCGACGAATCGCTGATGCTGACCGGCGACGAGAACATCATCGACGTCAATTTCGTGGTCCTCTGGAAGATCCAGGACGCAGCCGACTTTCTCTTCAACATCCGGGAGCCGGAGGACACGGTGAAGGCAACCGCCGAGAGCGTCGTGCGCGAGATCATCGGCCAGACGCCGATCGTCCAGGCGACGACCGAGGGCAGGCGGCTGATCGAGACCCGGGCCCGCGAGCAGCTGCAGACGCTCATGAACAACTATGGGGCGGGCATCGCCATCGACGAGGTCCAGCTTCAGAAGGCCGATCCGCCGCCGGAAGTCATCGACGCCTTTCGTGACGTCCAGCGGGCGCAGGCCGACCGGGAGCGGGCGCAGAACGAGGCCGAGGCCTATTCCAACGACATCATACCGCGCGCCCGCGGCGAGGCGGAGCGCATCCTTCAGGATGCCCAGGCCTACAAGCAGGAGTCGATCGCCCGCGCGACCGGCGAGGGCCAGCGCTTCGACGCTGTCCTCGCGGCCTATCGGAAGGCCAAGGACGTGACCACGACCCGCATGTACATCGAGACCATGCAGGATGTGCTGTCTGGGGCGAGCAAGGTCGTCATCGACACCGACGCGAAGGGGCCGGGCGTGGTGCCCTACCTGCCCTTGCCGTCGCTTCAGCAGGCGCCGCCCCTGCCGGCGCCGACCGCCGCCGGCCCTCCTGCGGCCTCGTCGGGGAGCGCCCAGTGAGCCAGCGAGCCCTGATCGGCGCAGGCATCGCGATCGTCGTCGTGGTGACCCTGCTGTTCGGATCGTTCTACACGGTGCCGCAGACCCAGCAGGCCCTGATCCTCCAGTTCGGCGATCCCGTGCGCGTGGTGCGCGACCCGGGCCTGCACGTGAAGCTGCCGTTCATCCAGCAGGCCGAGTACTTCGATCGTCGGGTCCTCGACTACGATGCACCCTCGGTCGAGCTGGTCTTGGGCGACCAGAAGCGACTGGTCGTCGACACTTTCGCCCGCTACCGGATCAGCGATCCGCTGCGCTTCCGCCAGAGCATCGGCAGCGAGGCGGCTTTCCGCACCCGGATCGACCCGATCATCTCCTCGGCCCTGAGAAGCGTGCTCGGCGAGGTGTCGCTCTTCACCGTGCTCTCGAAGGATCGTGGCGCACTCATGGAGCGCATCAAGACCGAGGCGAACAAGGCGCTGGGCCAGTTCGGCGTCGAGGTCGTCGACATCCGCATCAAGCGCGCCGATCTGCCGGCGGAGAACAGCCAGGCGATCTTCCGGCGCATGCAGTCCGAGCGCGATCGCGAGGCGAAGGAACTCCGTGCCCAGGGTGCCGAGATCGGCCAGCGCATCCGGGCCAGGGCCGATCGCGAGCGGCGCGTCCTCATCGCCGACGCGCAGCGCCAGGCCGAGATCACACGTGGCGACGGCGAGGCGGAGGCGATCCGCATTTTCGCCGAAGCGTACGGCAAGGACGTCCCGTTCTTCGACTTTTATCGATCCTTGCAAGCCTATCGAGGCGCCTTCTCGTCCGGCGCGACGAGCCTCGTCCTGTCGCCGAGCAGCGAGTTCCTCCGCTTCTTCAACAAGCCGTTCGAGCCTCCTCAGACGCTGGGCGTATCACCCGGCGCGTCGCCGAGCGGATCGGTACCGCCCTCGCCTCCCGCCGGCGCGGACGCCTCGACGGGGGCCGGTCCGACGGTGGCGGCGCCGGCTGCCCCAGCCGCCCCGAAGGCGGATTGAGCCGCCCCGGCGCCGCCGGGCGCCGAGCGGGCCGGACAGGGGCCGGCGCGTGATGAAGGAGCTCGCCACGGCGCTGGCGCTCGTGCTCGTGATCGAAGGGATACTCTGGTCGCTCTTTCCCGATGCCATGAAGAGGGCGGCGGCGCGCGCGGCCGCTCTGGACAGCCCCACCCTCAGGGTCGGCGGCCTCGCCTTCGCCGGGGCCGGCGTGGCGATCGTCTGGCTGATCCGTCACTGAGGGCAGCCTGCTCGCGGTACGGGCGAGGGCTATTGCCGGATCGTCGCCTGCAGTGACATGATGCGAGCCTGAGCTGCTCGCGGCGGCCCTGATCGCCGTGGCGAGGTGGGCTGTGCCGCCCGCCGGGAGCCGGGCTGCAGGGCGGTCGGCACGAACAACAGGAGTGCTCTCGACATGGGCGAACTGAGGAAGGGCTGGGGCGGCCACGTCCGGTCGCTGGCGGGTCGCTGGTGGAGACCGGCCATGGCCCTCCTGCTCGCGGCGGTGCTCCTGCCGGCCGGTCTCGGGACGGCGTCGGCGCAGCAGCGGGCCCCGACCGCCGGCTTCGCCGATCTCGTGGCGAAGGTGGCCCCGGCGGTCGTGAACGTGTCGACGACACGCGCGGCCGATGCCGAGGCTCAGATGCCGCCGATGCCGCAGGTTCCCCCTGGCTCGCCCTTCGAGGAGTTCTTCAAGGACTTCTTCGACCACGACAAGAGCCAGCAGCCGCCGCGGCGGACCTTCTCGCTCGGCTCGGGGTTCGTCGTCGATCCCCAGGGCTACGTGGTCACGAACAATCACGTGATCGCCGACGCGGAGGAGATCACCATCGTCTTCAGCGACGACAGCCAGTACAAGGCCAAGGTCGTCGGCCGCGACCAGAAGACGGATCTGGCGCTGCTCAAGATCGACAGCCCCAAGCCCTTTCCCTACGTCGAATGGGCCGACAGCGACAAGGTACGGGTCGGCGACTGGATGCTGGCGATCGGCAATCCCTTCGGCCTCGGATCGACGGTGACGGCCGGCATCGTCTCCGCTCGCGGCCGCGACATCCGGGCCGGCCCCTACGACGACTTCATCCAGGTCGATGCCGCGATCAACCGCGGCAATTCCGGCGGGCCGAGCTTCACCATGGACGGCCGGGTGTTCGGCGTGAACACGGCCATCTTCTCGCCCTCGGGGGGGAATGTCGGCATCGGCTTCGCGATCCCGGCGAACCTCGCACGGCCGATCATCGAGAGCCTCGAGAAGACCGGCAAGGTCGTACGCGGCTGGCTCGGCGTCCGTATCCAGTCGGTAACGCCCGAGATCGCGGAATCCCTGTCGCTGCCCGACTCGGAAGGAGCCCTGGTGGCGAGCGTGACGCCGTCGGGGCCGGCCGCGCAGGCGACCATCCAGCCGGGCGATGTGATCACCGAGTTCGACGGCAAGAAGATCGACCACATGCGCAACCTGCCGAGGATGGTCGCTGAGACGCCGATCGGGACGCCTGTGGACGTGGTGATCTGGCGCAAGGGAGGGCAGAAGGACGTCAAGGTGACGCTCGGGGAGCTGCCCGACGACGAGCAGCTGGCCGATCTCGGCGGGCAGCCGCAGGCGCCGACAACGGCGGATACGGCCAAGGTTCCCACCCTCGGCGTCACGGTGAGCGCGATTACCGACGCCCTCAAGGCCCAGTACAAGCTGACCGACAACGCCAAGGGAGTCGTCATCACCGAGGTGCAGTCCCCCGGCCCGGCGGCAGACGAGAACCTGCGCCCGGGCGATCTCGTGGTCGAGGTCGGCCAGGAGGCGGTGGGCACGCCGGCCGACTTGGTCGCACGGGTGGAGAAGGAGAAGAAGGCCGGCAAGAAGGCCGCCCTGCTCCTGATCGACCGTCAGGGCGATCTGCGCTTCGTGGCACTCCGGCTGGGGTGACGGCCGTCAGGCCGTCACGATCTCCTCGGCCGCATAGCCCTGGAAGAACAGCAGCGCGCTGAGATCGGTGTGGTCGATGCGGACGGGGGCCGCGTCCCTGACGGTCGGGTGCGCGTGATAGGCGACACCCAGGCCGGCGGCACGGATCATCGGCAGATCGTTGGCTCCGTCGCCGACCGCCAACGTCTCGGCCCGCCGCAGTCCGCGCGCCACGCGCAGCCGCTCGAGCGCCTCGAGCTTGCTCGACGCGTCCCGGATCTCGCCGACCACCCGCCCGGTCAGCCGGCCGTCCTCGATCTCGAGCTCGTTCGCTTCGTCCAGATCGAGCCCCACGGCCTCCCGAACCCGGCTCGTGAAAGCGGTGAACCCGCCCGAGACCAACGCCGTCAGGGCGCCGTGCGCCCGCATCGTCCGGACCAGCGGGCCGGCGCCCGGCGTGGCGGCGATGCGGGTGCGGTAGACCTCCTCGATCACGTCGGCTCTCAGGCCCCGGAGCAGCGCCACCCGCGCCTCCAGGGCCCCTCTGAAGTCGATCTCGCCGTTCATCGCCTGGCGCGTGATCGCCCTGACCTCCTCCTTGATCCCGGCGAAGTCGGCCAGCTCGTCGATGCACTCCACCGTGATTACCGTGCTGTCCATGTCGGCGACGAGCAGGCGCTTGCGGCGGTCGGTCAGGGGGAGGATCGCCCGGTCGACTGCGGTACCGTCCAGGAGCGCCCCGAGGGCTTCCTCGATCCCGGGTGACGGCACCTCGATCACGATCTCGGCTGCCCGGTCGGGCGCCAGCCAGCGAGGCTCGCCCTTGACGGCCCGGCCCACCTCGCGCACGAGGCGCTGGTCGAGGGGAGAGGTCGTCGGGTCGGCGATGAGCACGAGTGCGGCCGGCAAGGGAAGGGCCTTCGATCTTCGGAACGGGGGGCGCGGGGCGCTCGTCCTCATAGGGGGCACGACGGCGAGCGGCAAGTCGGCGCTGGCGCTCTGCCTGGCCGAGCGCACCGGCGGCGTCGTCATCAATGCGGACAGCCAGCAGCTCTTTGCCGATCTCAGGGTCCTCACCGCTCGGCCGAGCGCCGAGGACGAGATGCGGGCCGAGCATCGTCTCTACGGCGTTCTCGCCGCCGACCAGCAGCCTTCGGTCGGCCGCTGGCTGGCCCTCGTCGAGCCGGCGCTTCAGGGCGCCTTGCACGGCGGCCGGCCGGCCATCCTGGTCGGCGGCACCGGCCTCTACATCGAGGCGCTGCTGCGCGGCATCGCCCTGATCCCGAGCGTGCCCGAGGAGCTCCGCCGGCGCCTCCGCGGCTGGGCGGTCGACCGGCCCACGGTCGAGATCCACAGGCACCTCGCCGCCGCTGACCCGGACGCCGCGGCGCGCCTTCGGCCGAGCGATCGGCAGCGCCTGCTGCGCGCCCTCGAGGTGATCGAGGCGACGGGCCGGCCGCTGGGCCACTGGCAGCGGGCGGAACGGCAGCGGGTGGCGCTGCCCCGGCTGCGCGTCGGGCTGGCCCTGGTGCCGCCGGCCGTCATCGTGCGCGAGCGGGCCGCCCGTCGGGTCGAGGCCATGTTGGCAGCCGGCGCCCTCTACGAGGTCAAGGCGCTGTTGCAACGCCGGCCCGATCTCCGGGCGCTGCCGATCGCCAAGGTGCATGGCTGCCGAGAGCTCTTGGACTTGGCCGCCGGGCGCATGGCCGAGGCGACCGCCGCGGAACGGATCGCCATCCAGGTGCGCCAGTACGCAAAGCGGCAGCGCACCTTTCTCCGCCATCGCCTCCCGGAGCTCCCTCGGCTCGAGATCCCGGGCGAGTCCCTGGCCCCCGAGGAGGCCTTGGGCCTGATGGCGCAGCTGGGCTAGCCGCAACCCGGATCGGTGGTCCCGACCAGCGGCGTCCGTGATCGGCGGCCGGCGCCTCTGCGCTGTGCCGTGGCCGCATAGCTGGCCGATGCCAGGGGTACCAGATTGGCCAGGAACTGCTCGGCGCTGCGCCGCCAGGAGAACCCGAGCGCAAAGGCGCGGCAGAGGTCGCGCGGAATGGCCAGCGCCCTGAGCGCGGCGCTCCGCAGGTCCTCGTCGAGGACGCCCACCGGTGCCGAGCCGATCACGTCGCGGGGTCCGTGCACCGGATAGGCGGCGACCGGCAGGCCGCAGGCCAGGGCCTCGAGGACGACGAGGCCGAAGGTCTCGAATCGGCTCGGGAAAACGAACGCGTTGGCGGCCGAATAGGTACGGCTGAGCTCCTCGCCGGACCTGTAGCCGGCGAACACGACATCGGGCCAGCGGGCGCGGAAGGCCTCGAGCTGCGGGCCGCCGCCGACGACGAGCTTGCTGCCCGGAAGATCGAGGTCGAGGAAGCTCTCGAGGTTCTTCTCGGAGGAGACGCGCCCGACGTAGAGAAAGATCGGCCGAGGCAGGTCGAGGAAACCGTCTCTAGGGAAGGGCCGGAACAGCTCGATATCGACCCCCCGGGACCAGCGCCTGATATTGCGGAACCCCTCGGCTCGAAGCTCCCGCTCCAGGCTGTCGGTCTGGACCATGAAGGCGCTCGCCGCATTGTGGAAGCGGCGCTGGAAGCTCACGCCGATCCGGCGGGGAATCTTGAGCTTGCGTTCGAGATAGAGGCCGATGCGGGTATGGTAGGAGGTCGTGAAGGGCCAGCCGCGACGGATGCAGATGCGCCGCGCCGCGAAGCCGATCGGCCCTTCGACGGGGATGTGCACCGCCTCGGGCGCCGCCTCGTCCATGATCCGCGCCAGATGCCGGCGGGGCATCACGGCCACGCTGATCTCGGGATAGCTGGGCATCGGCAGGGTGCGGAATCGCTCGGGGCCGACCACGGTGACCTCGTGCCCGCGCTTGCCGAGCTCGGCCGCCGTGGCGGCCAGGGTGCGGACCACGCCGTTGACCTGCGGGTGCCAAGCGTCGGTGGCGATCAGGATGCGCATGCTGCCTCGACCCAGAAAGCCTCGATAGTGCCGCGTGACGGGGGCTTCGTGAAGGCCGTCCGCGGCAATCCGGAACGCCGTCGGGCCGGCCGGGGCGTCGATTGACCGGCAGCCTTTGTGTCGCTAGGGTGCGCGTCCCCAAAAAGGCTCGCGCCTCGAGGGATTCCTCGTCCGCCACCCATGGCACCGCGCGCAGGCGCGCGGCTCATTCCCCTGGAGCTCGACAGATGACCGTTGCCACACCGACCCGTCCCCAGGGCGTCGATCAGACCCTGACGGGCTCGCAGGTGGTACTTCAGGCGCTGGTCGACCAGGGCGTGGAGGTCATCTTCGGCTATCCCGGCGGCGCCGTGCTCCCGATCTACGACGCGCTCTTTCAGCAGAGCCGAATCCGGCACATCCTGGTCCGCCACGAGCAGGGCGCGGTTCACGCCGCCGAGGGCTATGCGCGCAGCACGGGCAAGGTGGGCGTCGTCCTCGTCACCTCGGGGCCGGGCGCCACCAACACCGTCACCGGCCTCACCGACGCGCTCATGGACAGCGTGCCGATCGTCTGCCTCACCGGCCAGGTGCCGACCCACATGATCGGCAACGATGCCTTCCAGGAGGCGGATACGGTCGGCATCACCCGGCCCTGCACGAAGCACAACTATCTCGTGAAGCGGCCGGAGGATCTCGCCCGCGTGATGCACGAGGCCTTCCACGTCGCCCGCTCGGGCCGTCCGGGTCCGGTCGTCGTCGACCTGCCCAAGGACATCCAGATGGGCAAGGCGCCGTACACGCCCAAGGACAAGACCCCGCTGCGCTCCTACCGGCCGGCCCGGGAGCCGGAGACGGCCAGGATCGAGCAGGCGATCGAGATGCTGGCGCGGGCGGAGCGGCCGCTCTTCTACGTGGGCGGCGGCGTCGTCAATGCCGGGCCGCGGGCTTGTACGCTCCTGACCGAGCTCGTCCACGAGAGCGGCGTGCCGATCACGCTGACCCTCATGGGCCTCGGCGCCTATCCGGCCAGCGACGGGCAGTTTCTGGGCATGGTCGGCATGCACGGGACCTACGAGGCCAATATGGCGATGCACGATTGCGACCTGATGGTGGCGATCGGGGCCCGCTTCGACGACCGCGTGACCGGGCGGCTCGACGGCTTCTCGCCGGGCAGCCGGAAGATCCACGTCGACATCGACCCCTCGTCGATCAACAAGAATGTGCCGCGTCGACTGTGCCGTGGTCGGTGACGCCGAGCTGGTTCTCGACGCCATGCTCCAGGCTTGGCGTCGACGGTCCAACAGCGTCCTGGGCGGCCGTCTCGGCTCCTGGTGGGGGCAGGTCGGCGAGTGGCGGAAGAAGGAGAGCCTGCGCTTCCGCCAGATCGGCCAGACGATCAAGCCCCAGCATGCGATCCGGCGGCTCTACGAGCTGGTCGGTGACCGCGACGTCTACATCACGACCGAGGTCGGCCAGCACCAGATGTGGGCGGCCCAGCACTTCAAGTTCGAGAAGCCGCTCCACTGGATGACCTCGGGCGGGCTCGGCACGATGGGCTACGGCTTTCCCGCGGCGATCGGCGTCCAGGTCGCCCACCCCGAGGCCCTCGTGATCGACATCGCCGGCGAATCCTCGTGGCTCATGAACATGCAGGAGATGTCGACGGCAATGCAGTACGGGCTGCCCGTCAAGTCGTTCATCCTCAACAACAGCTCCATGGGGATGGTGCGTCAGTGGCAGGACTTCTTCCACGGCAACCGGCATTCCCAGAGCTACATGGAGAGCCTGCCGGATTTCGTGAAGCTGGCCGAGGCGTTCGGCGCCGTCGGGCTCCGCGCCAGCATCCGCCGACGAGCTGGACGACGTGATCCGCGAGATGATTCGCGTCGACAAGCCCGTGATCGCCGACATCGTCGTCGACCGCGCCGAGAACGTCTATCCGATGATCCCGGGCGGGGCGGCCCACAACGAGATCAAGCTCAGCCCGGAGGACGACGGCGCGCACGAGGCGATCTCCGAGAAGGGGATGGTGCTGGTATAAGGCCGGCGGGCTCGCTCCGGCCGGCCCGAGGGCTTCATCGTTCCTTTCTCGAACGTCAATCAGAGATCGATCATGTCGGAAGACGAGCGGCGACACACCATCGTGGTGCTGGTCGACAACGAGCCGGGCGTGCTCGCCCGGGTCATCGGCCTGTTCTCGGGCCGGGGCTACAATATCGACAGCCTGACCGTAGCCGAGGTCGACCGCGACAAAAGCCTCTCGCGCATCAACATCGTGACTACCGGCACCGAGTTCGTCATCGAGCAGATCAAGGCGCTGCTCGGCAAGCTCGTACCGGTGCACCGGGTCCAGGACCTCACCATCGAGGGACCGCATGTCGAGCGCGAGCTGGCGCTCGTGAAGATCACCGGCGAGCGCGAGCGGCTGATCCAGTCGTTGCGCATCGCCGACTATATGCGCGCCCGGCTCGTCGACAGCTCGCCCGAGAGCTTCGTCTTCGAGATCACGGGCACGTCGGACGAGCTCGATGCCTTCATCAAGCTCGTCGAGCCGGTCGAGGTCAGTCGCGCCGGCGTGGTGGCCATCGGGCGTGGCCAGGCCATCCTTCGGGATCGTGATCACGCCTAAAGTCGGGAGAGACCAGAAGGGCGGCGGCTCGGCCGCCCTCGCCTACGTGGGGAGCACCATGCGCGTCTATTACGACACCGACGCCGACCTCAACCTCATCAAGAGCAAGAAGGTCGCCGTCATCGGCTATGGCAGCCAGGGCTTCGGCCACGCCAACAATCTCAAGGAAAGCGGCGTCCCGGAGGTGGCGGTGGCCCTGAAGCCGGGCTCGGCCACCCGCCAGAAGGTCGAGGCGGCGGGGCTCAAGGTCATGAGCCCGTCCGAGGCGGCGTCCTGGGCGGACGTCGTCATGATCCTCGTGCCCGACGAGCTGCAGGCCGATCTCTACCGGGATGAGCTGGCGGCGAACATGAAGGAGGGTGCCGCCCTCATGTTCGCGCACGGCTTCAACATTCATTTCAAGCTGATCGAGCCCAGGCCCGACCTCGATGTCCTGATGATCGCGCCCAAGGGTCCGGGCCATCTCGTGCGCTCGGAATATGTCCGCGGCGCCGGCGTGCCCTGCCTCCTCGCCATCCAGCAGGACGCGTCGGGGGGCGCCCACGATCTCGGCCTCAGCTACGGTGCCGCGATCGGCGGCGGCCGCGCCGGCATCATCGAGACCAGCTTCAAGGAGGAGGTCGAGACCGATCTGTTCGGCGAGCAGGTCGTGCTGTGCGGCGGCCTCAGCGCCTTGATCCAGAGCGGCTACGAGACGCTGGTCGAGGCCGGCTACGCGCCCGAGATGGCCTATTTCGAGTGCCTGCACGAGGTCAAGCTCATCGTCGACCTCGTCTACGAGGGCGGTCTCGCCAACATGCGCTACTCGATCTCGAACACCGCCGAGTACGGCGACTACACCTCTGGCCCGCGCATCATCAACGACTCCGTCAAGGCCGAGATGAAGCGGGTCCTGGCCGACATCCAGGCCGGGCGCTTCGCCAAGGACTGGGTGCTCGAGAACAAGGCGGGCCAGCCCAGCTTCAAGGCCATGCGCGCCCGCGCCGCGGCCCACCCGATCGAGCAGGTCGGCGAGAAGCTGCGCGCCATGATGCCCTGGATCGGCCAGGGCAAGCTGGTTGACAGGTCCCGGAACTGATCCATCCTGTCGGAGGTTGCTCCTTTCGGAGCCCGGCCTCGGTCGGGCCTCCGTTCCGGGCTCGGAGGATCTTCCGGAGGCCGCATCCATGGCGGTAGCGGCGGCTCCCGCCAAGAGCGAGCCTGACGAGCAGCACGGGCTCGGCCGCCTCGGCCTCGTGGCGCTGGGGATCGTCTTCGGCGATATCGGCACCAGCCCGCTCTATGCGTTCCGCCAGTCCCTCCTGGCGGTCGGCCATGGCGCCCCCGTGCTGGGCGAGGTGCTGGGCCTTCTCTCCCTGATCTTCTGGGCCCTCATCCTCGTCATCTCGGTCAAGTATCTCCTTCTGGTGCTGCGCGCCGACAATGACGGCGAGGGCGGCATCCTGGCCCTCCTGGCCCTCCTCGATCCCTGGCCGCGGCGCGGCAAGGCCGGCAGGCCGCTGCTGGTGGTGATCGGCCTCTTCGGAGCGGCTCTCCTCTATGCCGACGGCATGATCACCCCGGCCATCTCGGTGCTGAGCGCGGTCGAGGGTGTGAGCGTCGTGACGAGCGCCCTGGAGCCGGCGGTCCTGCCGCTCACGATCGCCATTCTCGTCCTGCTGTTCGCGCTCCAGCAGCACGGCACGGCGGCGATCGGCACGATTTTCGGCTTGGTCATGCTTTTGTGGTTCCTCGCCTTGGGCCTGCTGGGCATCCTGGGCATCCTCCAGGCGCCGGTCGTCCTCGAGGCCCTGAGCCCGCACTGGGCGCTCGAGTTCCTGGCCAGGTTTCCGCTCGGCGGCTTCCTGGCCCTGGGTGCCGTCTTCCTGGCCGTGACCGGCGGCGAGGCGCTCTATGCCGACATGGGCCATCTGAAGCGCGGGCCGATCCGCCTCGCCTGGTTCGTTCTCGTGCTGCCGAGCCTGATGCTGAACTATCTCGGGCAGGGGGCGCATGTCCTGGCGGCGGGCGATGGGATCGGCCATCCGTTCTTCGATCTCGTGCCCCGACCGCTTCTGCTGCCGATCGTGATCCTGGCGACGGTCGCGACGATCATCGCCTCGCAGGCCGTGGTCTCGGGAGCCTTCTCGCTGACCCGCCAGGCCATCCAGCTTCGCCAGCTGCCGCCGATGACGATCGTCCAGACCTCGTCGAAGGCGCTGGGGCAGATCTACATGCCGCTCGTCAACTGGCTGCTGATGGCGGCGGCCGTGCTGCTGGTGCTGACCTTCGGGTCCTCGAGCGCGCTCGCCGCCGCCTATGGCATCGCCATCTCGACGACGATGCTGATCACGACCGTTCTGCTCTTTTTCGTCATGCGGGAGCGCTGGCACTGGTCGCCCTGGCTCGCCGGCGGCGTGGCGGCCGGTTTCGGGCTCATCGACAGTGTCTTCGTGGCGGCCAACCTCCTCAAGATCCCTGATGGCGGCTGGGTGCCGCTGGCCGTCGCCACCTGCGTGTTCATGGCGATGACCATCTGGCGGTACGGTGCTCGCTCGCTCACCATCGCCTCCTCGCGCGACACGGTGCCGCTCGACGCCTTCCTCAGGGAAATCCGCGACAAGGGCATGATTCGCCTGCCGGGCACGGCCGTCTATCTGACCCGCAGGGATCAGGAGACGCCGCCGATGCTGAAGCGCCTGGTCGACGAGCTGCATGCCGTCCACGAGCGCGGCATCCTCTTGACCGTCGTCACCGAGAACGTGCCGCGCTGCCGGTCGGCCGACCGCATCGAGCTCGAGAGCCTGCCCGACGGGTTCTGGCGGATCACCCTGCACTATGGCTTCATGCAGGTTCCGAACATCCCGGTGGCGCTGCGGCTCTGCGACTATCACGGCCTCAGCCTCGACCCCGACAAGGCGGTCTTCTTCCAGGGCTATGAGAGCTTCTCCTATCCGGACTATGTGCCGGCCCTGCGCTATTGGCGCGAGCGGCTCTTCTCCGTCATGGCCCGTAACGCGGTGCGGGCGACGGCCACCTACAGCATCCCGCCCGACCGGCTGATCACGATCGGGCTGCCGGTGGCCGTGCGGCGCGGCGTCTCCGGCAAGCACTGACCAAAAGAAAAGAAGGCCTCAGCGCGGGCGCGTCTCGGAGGCCGGGAAGTCGACGTGGAGATGGTTGCCGTCCGGATCCCACAGATTGACCTGGGTGATGTTGAACCCCGGAACGACGCTCGCCTTGTACTCGACCTTGCGGCTCTCGAGCTTGGCAATGAACTCATCGAGGCCCTGGGCGCCGATCGCGAAGTGCTCGAGGGTGGGCTCGCCGCCCGGCGGCTGCTCGGCCACCTCGACCAGATGGACGATCGGCTTGTCGCCGCAATAGAGCCAGGCGCCCCCGAACGGAAAGGGCGGCCGCGACCCGGCGACGAGGCCCAGGACGTCGCTGTACCAGTCGGTCAGCCGCTTGACGTCGCGGGTGCGGATGTTGACGTGGTCGAGCCCGTTCATCTTCATGGTCGTCGTCCCGTGCCTCGGTGGCGCTGGGGCGAGTGTAGCAGAGGGACCGACGTCGGAAAGGGCATGGCTGTGCAAGGGAGGGGCCAAGGTGCAGGCGGAGATCGGGCATGAGCCCGACGGCCGTCGCCGCCATCGTCGGCCGGCTGCGGGCCGGCTATGCAGATCCCGCATCGGTCGTGCTCGAGGGGTTTCATGCGCTGAAGCACGCGCTCCGCTTCGGCGCGCAGGTGGAGCTGGCCGTGTGCGCCGACCGGACCGCGGCGCTGAAGCTCGCCCGGGAGTTGGCGCCCGATCTGCTCGATCGGCTTGATGACGCCCTGATCGAGGTCGGTCAGGACCAGTTGCGCGCTGTCCGCCCCGCTCCGCCGCCGACCGGCATCGTCGCCCTCGCCCGCCGTCCGGCCGTGGACCCGGTGGCGCTGCTCGAGACAGCCGACAGTCCGGTCCTTCTGCTCGACCGCCCCGCCCATCTTGGAAATGTCGGGGCCGCCATCAGGGTCGCGGCGGCCGCCGGGCTGGCCGGCGTGCTGACCACCGGGCGTCACGATCCCTGGCACGTCTCGGCGGTTCGCGGCGCCGCCGGCCTCCACTTCGCGCTCCCCGTGGCGCGGGTCCTCACGCTCCCGGCCTCGGGGCGGCCGCTCGTCGCGGTCGACCCCGAGGGCCAGCCGCTGGTGCCCGAGAGCCTGCCGGACAACGCGCTCCTGGCGTTCGGCAGCGAGCGGGACGGTCTCGATCCGACACTGCTGGGCCGGGCAGCGCTGAGGGTGGCCCTGCCGATGCGACCCGGCGTGTCGAGCCTCAACCTCGCCACCGCCGTCGCAGCCGTCGCCTACGCCCGGCTCTGGGCGCGGCGCAAGGAGAGGTCGGCGACGATGGAAAGCACGAGCGAGCTCAGCACGAGCGCCGTGAACACGTAGAAGCCGCTCGCGACGGTGATGGTCCCGAGGCCGACGCCCTTGAATCCGACCACGACGACCGCGACGAGAAAAACCTCGGCCATCGAGGTTTTGGAGAGGATCGAGAGCGGGAGGAGCCAACGCGCCGCGCGGTCGATCGGCACGCGATACCAGAACCAGAGCCCGGCCAACCCCTTGGCCACCGGTGCTGCCATCGAGAACAGGACGACGAGGAGGCAGAGCACTGTGTCCGTGTCCCAGAGAATCCGGACCCCCGCAAAGATCGAGATCTCGCTGCGGTCGAAGAACAAGAGGCGGGTGCGGATCAGCGGCAGCCACCACCCGACGGGCAGGACCAGCAGCGTGATCAGGAGCAGCGGCCCGATCAGATGGCCGGCGCCGGAGGCCCGACGGGCCAGCGTGTCGGCATTGCGCCCCTGCGGCGCCGACGGCAGAACGGTGGAGCGCATGGAGCGGCGGAGTCCTCCATTGATCCTGAGCGCTGAGCTGACCCGAGCGTACTACGAGGGGCGCGATCCCTGCGACCTCGCGCAGCCGCGCGCCGGGCTCGCGCAAAGCGACGACCACACCATCGACCGGGCCGGCCGCAAAGTGCTTCGTCGGCTCGAGGCATGCCCATGAGCCGGGATCGGGCGGAGGGCGACGTCAACCGCTCGGCGGGGCGCGAGGCTTGGCGGACCGAGCAGCTCGACGCGTCCACCCGGGCCATGCTCGACGACGACGCTGGCGTCTTCCTGCACCAATCGCTCTCCACTCCCTGCCTGGACGTCCTCGAGCGGGCGGAAGGCATCTGGCTCGTCGACGCGCAGGGTCGGCGGCTCATGGATTTCCACGGCAACAGCGTGCATCAGGTCGGCTACGGCCATCCCCGGGTCGTGGCGGCCATCAAGGCTCAGCTCGACGTTTTGCCTTTTTCGCCCCGCCGCTTCACCAACCGCGCGGCGATCGACCTCGGGCGCCGCCTGGCGGACCTCGCCCCGGGCGCGCTCGCGAAGAGTCTTCTCGCCCCCTCGGGCACGGCCGCGATCGGCATGGCCCTGAAGCTCGTCCGCTATGCCACCGGGCGGCACAAGACACTCTCGATGTGGGACAGCTTTCATGGCGCCTCGCTCGACGCCATCTCCATCGGCGGCGAGGCGCTGTTCAGGCAGGGGGTGGGGCCGCTTCTGCCCGGCACCGAGCATGTCCCGCCGCCGACCAGAGGGCGCTGCCGCTTCGGCTGCACGGATGCCGCCCACACCGGCTGCACCGACTATATCGACTACGTCCTGGGCCGCGAAGGCGATGTCGGCGCCCTCGTCGCCGAGCCCATGCGCTGGACCACCGTCGAGCCGCCGCCGCCCGGCTACTGGCGCCGCGTGCGCGAGATCTGCGACCGTCACGGGGTCCTCCTCGTCTTCGACGAGATCCCGAGCTGCCTCGGCCGCACGGGCACCATGTTCGCCTGCGAGCAGGTCGACGCCGTGCCGGACATCCTGGTCATCGGCAAAGGGCTCGGCGGCGGCATCTGGCCCATGGCGGCGATGATCGCGGGCGAGGCGCTCGACGTCGCCCCGGACCGCGCGCTCGGCCACTACACCCATGAAAAGAGCTCCGTCGGCTGTGCCGCGGCGCTGGCCACCCTCGACGTTATTCAGGAGGAGGGCCTCTGCGACCGCGCCCGTGAGCTCGGCGCCCAGGCGCTGGGCCGGCTCGAGGAGATGCACGGCCGCTTCCCGCTCGTCGCCGAGGCTCGCGGCATGGGCCTCATGCTCGGCCTCGAGCTGCGGCGAGCGGACGGCTCTCCGGCTGTCGAGGAGGCCGACCGGCTGATGTATGCCTGCCTCGCACGCGGCCTCAGCTTCAAGCTGGGCGGCGGCAACGTCGTGACCCTCTGTCCGCCGCTGACCATCTCGACAGAGGAGCTGGACCAGGCGCTGGACATCCTGGAAAGCGGGCTCTCCTCCATCTGCTGACGGGCGGGCCAGGCTACTCGGCGACCGTCGAATGGATCTCGGCAATGTATCCGCCGGGAAAGCGAACGAGTGCGGCGTTCCGGCGATCGGTCCACAACGGCTCGACGAGGATGGCGGCTCCGGCTGCCTTTGCCTTCGCGTGCGTGTCGGCGAGGCTCGTGACCTCGTAGCCAGTGAGCTCACGCCCATACGGATAGGGTAGATGGCCGTCCGTCACCGACCCGGTGACCTTGCCGAACGATGGGTCGATGCGGACCCGCCGATAAGGCTTGTCCGGCCGCCCGATCTCCACACCGGGCGAATGAGGATCCTCCGACACGACCTTTCCATGTGACAAGCCGCCGGCCGACGCCTCATCCCGGTTGACCGGGGGCGACGATCCGCGCGACATCCGAGCGATGATCTGCGCCCAGGTGACCCGATGGAGCTGACCCCGGCCCTGCTGCGCGATGCGGCGCGCGAGGCCCTGATCGCTGGTGCCTTTTTCCTTCCGCTCGACCGCAGGAAGCGCCTCGATCGCTGGCTCAGGGGGCGGGAGGAGATGCGCCGGATCGAGGGCGCCGACATGGTCTGCGTTTCCTTCGGCAAGAGCGGGCGGACCTGGCTCCGGGTCATGCTCTCCCGCTTCTTCCAGGTACGCCTCGGCCTGCCGGCCACGGCGATGCTGGAATTCGACAACCTTCACAAGCGCGATGCCAGGGCGCCCAAGGTCTATTTCAGCCATGGCAATTATGTGCGGGACTACACGGGCGCCTGGAAGAGCGTGGCTCCCTTCGGGAACGCCCGCGTTGTCCTCCTCATCCGCGACCCACGCGACGTCGCCGTCTCGCAATATTTCCAGTGGCGGTTTCGGATGCGGGCCTGGAAGAAGGTCCTGAACGAGTATCCTGCCACCGAGGAAAGCCTTTCCGTCTTCGATTTCCTGATGCGGGCCGAGGGCGGCCTGCTGCCCCGGGTCGTCGACTTCCTCGAGATCTGGGAAGCCGGGCGGGACCAGGTCCGGGAGCTCCTGGTGGTGCGCTACGAGGATATGCGCGCCGACGCGGAGCGGGAGCTCCGCCGCATTCTCGAGTTCATGGGCCAGGAGCCGACGGCCGCGGAGATCCAGGAGGCCGTCGCCTTCGGCTCGCTCGAGAACATGCGCCGCCTCGAGGAGCAGGGCTCGAAGGGCTTTCTCGGCCGCCGGATGAAGCCCGGCAGCGCTGACAATCCCCAGTCCTTCAAGACCCGTCGCGGCAAGGTCGGCGGCTGGCGGGACTATGTGAGCGAGGCCGAGGAGGCCGAGATCGAGGCCTTCATGCGTGCCCGGCCGAGGCCCCCCTTCGGCTATGGCGCGGCGGCCCCGGATCCGGCCCTCGACTCCACGGCCTCGTCGCCGGCATGAGGGCTTGGCCAAGTCGCCGCGGCGGGACGGGCAGGGGCGTCGGCCCGCTCACCAAGAAAGCGGGTCGTCAACAGGGCGCCAGGGGAGAGCTCTCTTGCACATGGTGTGTCGCACGGCAGGTCCTAGTGCGCGCCGCCGCCGGCACGGCTCGCGTTGGGGGCGGGCCGGATGAGGAAGAGAGCCAGGAGCAGGGCGCCGGCGAGGCCGGCGCCCATGAGGGCGAAGGCGTCGCCATAGGCGAGGAAAAAGGCCTGGGCGCGGACGGTGCGGCCGACCTGCACGATGGCGTCGTGCCAGGCGAGCCCGCTGTCGGAGATGCCCCGCGTCATGAAGTAGTGCTGGAGGTGGGCGATCCGCCCCTCCGTCGCGTCGGCGAACGGGGTGACGTGGCGCATGATCATGCTCGAGTGGAACTGCTCGCGCTTGGTCACGACGGTCTGGAGGATGGCGATGCCGATCGCGCCGCCCAGGTTGCGCATCATGTTGAAGAGGGCAGAGGCCGAGCCCGCATATTCGGGCTCGATACCGGCCGAGGCGATCATGGCGAGCGGCGTCAGCAGCAGCGCTTGGCCGAAGGCGCGGATGATGTTGGGCCAGAAGAGCTGCGGGCCGGCGAAATTGCCATCGAGGCTCATGTCCATGAAGCTGCTCCCGGCGAACAGCAGAAAGCCCAGGCCGATCAGCAGGCGGGGGTCGAAGCGCTTCATCAGCATGGGGACGAGCGGGATCAGCAGGAGCTGCGGCAGGCCCGTCCAGGCCAGCACCAGGCCGACCTGCTCGGCATTGTAGCCGTGCATCTGCGAGAGATAGAGCGGGAGCAGAAAGATCGAGCCGTAGAGCGCCATGCCGAGGAGCACGTTGCTCATGGTGGCGAGGCCGAAATTGCGCCGGGCCAGCAGGCGGAGGTGGAGGAGCGGCTTGGCACGGCGGAGCTGGATGACGACGAAGGCCACGAGCGAGACGGCGGCGACGATGCTGAGGCGGAGGATGAAGGGCGAGTTGAACCAGTCGTCCTTGTTGCCTTCCTCGAGCACGGTCTGGAGGCTGGAGAGGCCGATGGCCATGGTCGCGATGCCGAGCCAGTCGCCGTCCCGGAGGAGATCGAGGCGCATCGGCGAGGGCTCGAGGCCGGCCCATAGGGCCGCGAGCATGACGGCGCCCGGCACGAGGTTGATGTAGAAGACATACTCCCAGCCCCAGTTCTCGGTGAGGTAGCCGCCGATGGTGGGGCCGATCGCCGGCGCGAAGGTGGCCGAGAGGGCGAACATGGCGATCGCCATCGGCTGCCTGGCCTTGGGCAGCATGGTGAGGATGATGGTGAAGGCCATCGGGATCAGGACGCCGCCGAAGAAACCCTGGAAGGCCCGGAGCACGATCATCTGGCCGAGGCTCGAGGCGAACGCGCAGGCGACCGAGAAAAAGAGAAAAAGAGCCGTGTTGACGAGGAGATAGCGGCGCAGCGAGAAGACCCGCGAGAGGTAGCCGGTGAGCGGGATCGTGACGATCTCGGCGATCAGGTAGGAGGTCGAGACCCAGCCGCCATCGTCGATGCCGGCGCCGATGGCGCCCTGGATGTCGGGCAGCGAGGCGTTGGTGATCTGGATGTTCAGCACCGCCATGAAGGCGCCGATGATCGAGCCGCCGACCGCGAGCCAGACCTGGAGGGGAACGGCTGCCGGCGCCGGTGCGCCTGCCGGAGGGACCGGCGAGGTCGGCGCAGGCGGAGCCGGCGGCCGGGGCAGGATCAGCGCCTGGCTGTTGTTCGTGTCGAGCCGCTCGGAGTCGTACATGGAAGGTGTCCGCTCTCGGCTGTGTTCCGGAGGCCCGCCAGGGTCCGCTAGTGGGCCGGGGCCGCCGGCGAGTCGGCGGCGGCCAGCCGCGTTGCATCGGCCGCCTCGGCGAGCTGCGTGGCCTTGGTGTCGATGGTGGGCTCGACCGACATGCCGGGGCGAAGCAGGCCCGCAAGCTGCTCGTTGTCGTCGAGCAGGATCTTGACCGGGACGCGCTGCACGACCTTGGTGAAGTTGCCGGTGGCGTTGTCGGGCGGGAGGAGGGCGAACTCCTGGCCGCTGGCCGGCGCCAGGCTGTCGACGCGGCCCCTCAGCGTCACGCCCGGATAGGTGTCGACGCTGATCTCCACGGTCTCGCCCGCGCGTACGTGGGTGAGCTGGGTCTCCTTGAAGTTGCCGACCACGTAGACGGCATGGAGCGGCACCACGGCCATGAGCTGCGTGCCGGCCTGGACGTATTGGCCGACCCGGATCGAGCGGGCGCCGACGGTGCCGTCGATGGGGGCGGTGATGGTGGCGTAGCCGAGATTGAGCTCGGCCTGCTGGAGGACGGCCCGGTCGTGCTCGAGCGCCGCCGCCGCGCCGGCCCGCTGGCCGTCGAGAACGGCGGTCTGCTTCTGCGCCGCCAGCAGGGCCGCCTGGTCCCGCTGCTGCGCCGCCCGGCGCTCGCGCAAGGTGGCGTCGGCCTGCTGGGCCTGCTGCACCGAGCCGTAGCCCTTGGTGCTCAGGGTCGAGTAGCGGGCATTGTCCTGCGTCGCGAACTGCAACGCCGCGGCGTCGGCCTCGACGGCCGCCTTGGCCTGATCGATCAGGGTGTGCTGAAGCTGAATTTGAGCGTCGAGCGTCGTCACCGCCGCCTGAGCGCTGTCGACATCGGCCTTGGCCTGGTCGCGCGCCGTGACGAGGTCGCGATCGTCGATCCGTGCCAGCACCTGGCCGGCCTTGACCTGCTCGTTGTCGCTGACCAGCACCGCCTGAATGTAGCCCGGTACCTTGGGGGCGATCGCCGTGTAATCGGCCTGGACGTAGGCGTCGTCGGTCGAACTCGAGAAAGCGGGCGGTCCGCCAGTAGTAGACGCCGTAGGCGGTGGCGCTGGCGACCAGCGCCACGCCGGCCACGCCGAGGAGGAGCGGCTTCATCGCGCGTCTCAGGCTCCTGATCGTCTGCATCGCACCCGCTCCTCTAAAACGCTACGCACCGTATCTATTCATGATGCCGCCTCGCCACAACACAGGAAGCCTTGCAAGAATGGAATACGCTACGTACATTATCGCAATGGCTCATGGCACGGACCTCTTCGATGACCGGTAAGGACTCACGCGGACCCGGCCGACCCCGCTGCGACGTCACCCGGCGGGCCATTCTCGACGCGGCGTTCGAGCTGCTGGTCGAGGGCGGCTTCGCGGGGTTCACGATCGAGGGCGTCGCGGCGCGGTCGGGCGCCGCCAAGACCACGATCTATCGCTGGTGGCCGAGCAAGAGCGTGCTCGCCGTCGAGGCCTTTCTCGAGGTGGCGAAGCTCGAGACGGCCTTTCCTTCGACCGACTCGCCGCTGGCCGACCTCAAGGCGCAGCTTCGGCTGGTCGCCCGGGCGTTCCGGGGGCCGTCCGGCCGGACGCTGGCCGGGATCATCGCCGCCATGCAGAGCGACCCCGAGACCGCCCGGGCCTTCGTCGCGGGCTTCGTCGAGCCCCGGCGGGCGGCCGCCCGTCAGGTGCTCCAGCGCGGCATCGCGAGCGGCGAGCTCAGGGCCGATCTCGATCTCGAGGCCACGCTCGACTGCCTCTACGCCCCGCTCTACCACCGCATGCTGGTGGGCCATCGCGGCCTCGACGACGCCTCGGTCGGGGCGCTGGTCGATGTCGTTCTCACCGGCATCGAGGCCGGGCGGGCGTCGGCGCCGTCGGCTGCGGTGGCCCAGGTCGCCTGAGCTGGCTCGGCGGCGGGGCGTTGGGCTGCCCGCCGCACCATGCTAGAAGCCCGCCGCCATGCTTCAGCTCCAGGACGTCACCCTTCGCATCGCCGGCCGCCCCCTGCTCGAGGGCGCGTCGCTCGATCTCCCCGACAACACGCGGATGGCGCTGGTCGGTCGTAACGGCTCGGGCAAATCCTCGCTGCTCCGGCTGATCGCCGGCGAGCTCCAGCCCGACCAGGGCGAGCTGCGCCTCAATGCCGGCCTCAGATCGGCGTCGTTGCCCAGGAGGCGCCGGGCGGCAGCGGCGACGCCGCTCGAGGCGGTGCTGGCGGCCGATCGCGAGCGCACGGCGCTTCTGTCAGAAGCCGAGACCGCGACCGATCCGCACCGGATCGCCGAGGTCCACGAGCGGCTCGTGACGATCCAGGCCGACGCGGCGCCGGCCCGGGCCGCCACGATCCTCAAGGGCCTGGGGTTCGACGAGGCCGCCCAGCACCGGCCGCTCTCCTCCTTCTCCGGCGGCTGGCGGATGCGCGTGGCGCTGGCGGCCGTTCTGTTTCTCGAGCCCGACCTTCTCCTGCTCGACGAGCCCACCAACCATCTCGACCTCGAGGCGGCGATGTGGCTGGAGGAGCATCTCCGCCGCTATCCCAGGACGCTCCTCCTGGTCAGCCACGACCGCGATTTCCTCAACGTCGTGCCGCAACGGATCTGCCACCTCGACGGAAAAAAGCTCACCGTCTACAGCGGCGGCTATGACAGCTTCGCCCGCGTCCGGGCGGAGCGTCAGGCGCTCCAGGAAAAGCAGCGGGTCAAGCAGGAGGCCGAGCGCGCCCACATCCAGGCCTTCGTCGACCGCTTCCGCTACAAGGCGAGCAAGGCCCGGCAGGCGCAGAGCCGGATCAAGATGCTGGAGCGGATGGGCCCGCTCACCGCCGCCGCCCGCGAGCCCGAGGTGCGCTTCAGCTTCCCGGCCGGCACGATCCCGGCACCCCCGCTCGTCACGATGGACCGGGCCCGGGCGGGCTATGACGACCGCATCGTGCTCGACGGCCTCGACCTCCGGATCGACCCGGACGACCGCATTGCCCTCCTCGGCGCCAACGGCAACGGAAAGAGCACCTTCGCCAAGCTCGTGGCCGGCCGGCTCGAGGCCATGGCCGGCACCGTCACACGGGCCCGCGGCTTGCGCTTCGGCTTCTTCGCCCAGCACCAGATCGAGGATCTGGAGCCCGAGCAGTCGAGCATCGCGCATGTCGAGATGCGGCGGCCGACCTGGCGGATGGAGCAGATCCGGGCCTACGTCGCGCGCTTCGGCCTGGGGGCGGAAAAAGCCCAGACCCAGGCCCGCCACCTCTCGGGCGGCGAGAAGACGCGCCTCTGCATGGCGCTGATGTGCATCGACGAGCCGCAGTTCTTGATTCTCGACGAGCCCACCAACCATCTGGACATCGATTCGCGGGATGCCCTGGTCGAGGCTGTCAACGAGTTCGAGGGGGCGGTCCTCGTCGTCAGCCACGATCGGCATCTCGTCGAGCTCACCGCCGACCGGCTCTGGCTGGTGGCGGAGGGAGCCGTGCGGCCCTATGACGGCGATCTCGACGACTACCGGCGGCTGCTGCTCGAGACCTCGAAGGAGCCGGCGCAGTCGGTGCGCCTGGTCGAGACGGCTGGGCGTGACCGGCTTTCCTCGGCGGAGCGGCGCTCGCGCTTGGCCCCGCTGCGCAAGCGGGCCCAGCAGGCCGAGCGCGAGCTGAAGCGGCTGGCCGACGAGAAGCGTCGGCTCGAGGATCTGCTCGCCGATCCCCGTACCTACGCCGACGGCAAGAAGGATCCGGCAGGCCTGCAGCGCAGCGCCCGTGAGCTCGAGACGGCGATCGCCCGGGCGGAGGCGCGCTGGCTCGAGGCCGAGGCCGAGATCGAGGCCGTGGACGCGGCCTGAGTTCGGACGGTTCCGGATCGGGCTCGCCCGTCTGCCGTCCGTGCGAGGGGCGCGCCGGGCAGGGCGGCCACGGTCGCGTCGCGACAGCGCACCCTATCCGAGCCGAGCCCAAGCGATCGAAGCCTGAAAGCCTCATGCGCCATCCGGGCATCCCAGCATCACCACGGCTCGGGAACGTGGCCCGGTACTCCAGGGTGCACCGGGAGAAGGGGGTCCTGATCCTCCTATGGCCGGAGACTTGACCTGCCGTTGACCGAAGACCGGCCAAGCTCGATACGGTTGATCGAGCACGACGTCGTGCTGGCCTCATGGGAGGTGAGCGGGCATTGTCGTCGCCGGCTCGGCGAGCGGCCTCTGTGCGGCGCCGACTCGATGCGACTCACCTCTGGGCCGTTGACTTTGGCAGGGACCCTCTTCTCGATACCGCGCAGCCGTCTGGTGGTCTGAGCCGGCGCGCTGGGCGCGTGTTTTTCCAGTAACCGAGGCGCGCCCTTTGGCCGGCGACCGGCGACGGAGGAGCAACCGGGGACACGGTGAATGCGCTGACCCGTCCCACCGCTGTACTGGCTCGGCGTCCGACGACGGTTCGCGATGGGCCGTTCGTCGCGGCGGTGCTGCTGGCGCTCGCCCTGCATGGTGCCGTGATCGGCTTGGCTCTCGAGGCGACATTCGGATCGTCGCTGCCGCAGCCGAGCTTCGCGTCCGTCGAGCTGCTGACGGAGCTGCAGCCGAGTGAGACGGCACCGTCTGTGGTGACCCTGTCGGCTCCGCCGACCGCAGATACGGCTCCTGCGGCCTCGCGGCCCGCGCTGCCGGCACCGGCAGCTCTACCGACGACACAGGTTAGTCCCGCGGCTCCGGCCGTTGCCGTGCCAGCGGCGTCCGCCGTGGCGCCCCTGGCCGCCGCGGCCGACGCCACCTCGGCTCCAGCCGCGGTAGCTTCTGCTCCCCCTCTCGCATCGGAACCGACCGCGAGGGTGACGGCCGACAGAGCTACGCCGCCGAGCCCGACGGCGACTGTGGCGGCGCTCGATCTGAGGGGTCCGCCAACGGCTTCTGCGGCGACCCCGAGCGGGCCTGTCCCGCCGGTCGACATCAGGAAGGCGCCTAGGTCGATCAGCTCGGAAGCCGCGAGAGGAGGCGCCGACGATCGAGGCCGGGCCGCCACCGCAGGCTGTCCCCGCTCGAGAGCGGCCCGATGCGGCACCCTTGCCCGACAGGCCATCGGTTCGTGTCGGGACTGTCTCGCCCGCCGAGGTCAGGCAGGCGCCAGGGCCGATCAGCTCGGAAGCCGCAGACAAGGCGCCTACGATCGAGGTCGGGCCGCCGCCGCAGGCGATCGCCGCTCGGGAGGGAGTCGGCGCGGCACCCTTGCTCGACATGCCGCCGGTTCGTGTCGGGCCCGTCCCCCCTTCTTCCTCGCAAGCGACGGCAGGCCGCTCGGTCGAGGCCCCGATGCCTCCGAGAATGACAGGGGCCGCGCAGGCGCCCGAGCCCGAGCCGATATCGACGGGCACGGCGACGATCGCGGCCCCGGCCCCGAGGTCGGCTGCAGCTGAGGCCATCGTCGCGCCCGGGCCTCCCGCTGTCTTCACGGCCCTCACCGGCACTGCCGTTGCTGCCTCGGGAGCCGGGGAGGCGTCGGATCGACATGCCGCAAGTGTGCCGCCGCCGGTTGCTGAGACGGGGATGCCCCTACCAGAGGTCTCTGCTAAGGGCGGGGCCTCGGCCGCGGCCGCCGACCCGCCGACCGCTCCGCCCGGGGTGACCAGGGTGCCGGTGCTTCCCGCGGAGCATCTCGCCCTCGGCGGCGCCGTGCCGCCGGCGATGCACTCTTTGGCATCCTCGCCACCTACCCGCGTCGAGTCGGAGCCGCAGGTCTCTGGCCATGCGGTCGAGGCCTCGGAGCCCGCGCCCGGCCCGGTCCGGCCGACCCTTGTCCTTCCGCCGCCGGCTCATGCTGAGCCGCCGACCACGCGAGAGCAGCCCCGGCAGGTAGCTCTGCTGCCGAGCCTCGATGCGTCCGACGTCCGCCGCGCAGTGGAAGCGCGCCTCGATGCATTTCCCTGCTCCGACCTCGAGGTGCAGGTGAATGACGACCTCACGGCCAGGCTCTCGGGGCGGGTCGCGAGCGCGACGGACCGGCAGCGGCTCGTCCTGGAGGCCCAGGGGAAGGGTGCCCTGTCGGTCGACGATCGCGCGGTCGAGATCGTCGGAGAGCCGTTCTGCCGCGTCCTCGATCAGCTCGCACACGCCTCGAAGCCGGATGTCGCGCCCGTCATTGCTCTCAACCACAAGGACGGCATCTATCACGACGCAGACCCGCTGGTCGTCACGGTCAGGGTCCCGGCCGACATACGCACGGCCTATCTGCATGTTCTCTACCTCGATGGTCAGGGCGAGGTCGTGCACATGCTGCCCAATCGTTACGACTGGCAGACCGCCGTCAGCGGCGGCGAGCAGCGCCGGATCGGCGTCGATGTGGCGGACCGTCGCCAGGGAGTCCGGGACTTCCGCATTGCGCCGCCGTTCGGCGACGCCATGATCGTTGCCATCCTGAGCCCGAGCCCGCTGGACGATCTGGGAACGAGCGAGGTCGAGGCCGTGCCCCACCTCGTCACCGAGCTCGGCAGCGACCTCGCCGGCGCCCGGTCGCTCGGAGGCATTCGTTACGCTTGGCTGCAGATCGAGATCCGGCCTCGATAGGGCATCACGGCGCTCGGGCCAGGGAGCTCACGGCCCGGGCGGGGGCTCCTCGCCGCGGCAGCCACTGCTCGGTGCCCTCGCGGAAGCCGGCAGGGGTGCGGCATCCCGTCGAGCGCCACCCGAGCCTTGACATCCATCCGCAGCGTGGCCGCAAATGGCCACGGCCCCACTGTCGGGACGTGACGACCTGATGCCAGTCCTGACCGTTCATCACGTGACCACCTATCGCTACCGCCAACCGGTCGCCTTCGGCGAGCATCGCCTGATGGTGCGTCCGCGCGAGGGCCACGATCAACGGCTGCTCGAGACGAGGCTCGACATCACGCCGGCGCCGGCCGACCTGCGCTGGGTGCACGACGTTTTCGGCAACAGCGTCGCCGTCGTGCGGTTCGCCGGCCGGGCCCGGAAGCTGCGTTTCGAGAGCACGGTCCGTCTCGACCATAGTCCGCTGCACGCGCTCGACTTCCGGCTCGAGGAGCATGCCGACGCCTATCCCTTCAGCTATGGCGTCGAGGAGTTGCCGGACCTCAGCCGCTCGATCGAGCGGCACTACCCCGACCCCCACCGCGAGGTCGACCGCTGGGCCCGGCCATTCCTGCGCCGCGGCCGGCCAACCGGCACGCTCGAGCTCCTGACCGCGATGACGCACGCCATCAAGAGGAGCTTCGTCTATGTTCCGCGCTCTGAGAACGGCATCCAGGAGCCGACGCGCACGCTCAAGCTCGGCAGCGGCACCTGCCGCGACTTCGCCGTGCTGATGATCGAGGCGGTCCGGTCGCTCGGCCTCGCCGCCCGCTTCGTTTCCGGCTACGTCTACGTGCCCGATCGCCAAGGCGGCGAGGAGGGCAAGGGCAATCTCGGCGGCGGCTCCACCCACGCCTGGGTCCGCGTCTACCTTCCCGGCGCCGGCTGGGTCGAGTTCGACCCGACCAACGGCATCGTCGGCAACAGCGACCTGATCCGCGTCGCGGTCGCCCGCGATCCGCGCCAGGCGGTGCCGCTGTCCGGAACCTGGACCGGCTTTCCGTCAGATTCCCCTGGGGATGACGGTGGAGGTCGAGGTGACGGCGGCAGAGGCGGTAGCCGGCGAGGAACCGGAAGAGCCCCCCGGCCGCGCCGCGCTCTAGCCGCAAGGCCCCGCTCGAGCCGCCGCGCGTGCTCGGGCCCCGCTCAGCCATTCGTTGGAGGACGCCCCAATGCAAATACGTGCCGGCTACGAGATCGCCTATGACTGCCCGGGGCCGACCCCGATGCTGCTCGTCCTCAGCGTGCATCCGTCCCGGGCGGGCGACCTGCTGGGACCGCAGCGGATCACCTTCGATCCGGCAATCGCCGTCCGCGACTATCGTGACGACTTCGACAATCTCTGCACCCGGATCCTCGCGCCGGCCGGACGGGTGACGATCACGACGGAGTTTCTGATCGCCGATCCCGGAACGCCGGACGAGGTGGCACCCGAGGCCTGCCAGCACGCCGTGCAGGACCTGCCGGACGACCTGCTGATCTATCTTCTGGGCAGCCGCTACTGCGACACCGACCACCTCTCGGAGACTGCCTGGTCCCTGTTCGGTGGCACGCCGCCCGGCTGGGCGCGCGTTCAGGCGATCTGCGACTATGTCCACAACCACCTGACCTTCGGCTACGAGCATGCCCGCGCCACCCGGACCGCTCGGGAGGCGTTCGCGGAGCGGCACGGCGTCTGTCGGGACTTCGCCCACCTGGCGGTCACCTTCTGCCGCTGCATGAACATTCCGGCCCGCTACTGCACCGGCTATCTCGGCGACATCGGCGTGCCGCCGGTCGACGACCCGATGGACTTCAGCGCTTGGTTCGAGGCCTATCTCGGAGGCCGCTGGTACACTTTCGACGCCCGGCACAACCGCCCGCGCATCGGCCGCATCCTGATGGCCCGTGGCCGCGATGCCACCGACGTGGCGCTCGCCACGACCTTCGGCCCTTGCACGCTCGCGGATTTCAAGGTCGTGACCGACGAGCAGGTTGAGACGGGAGCCCCGTCACGGGCCGCGCCGCTTGCGGCCGGCGAGGTCAGGCCGCAGTAGGAACGGCCCGCCCGACGCGGTAATCCTCGACCCGGTTGGGGCCCGGGCGGCCGCTGGGCCGAGTGACGACCCTGGACTAGAGCCTGTTTTCAAAGTGGGTTAGCTCGGTGTATTGCCCTGCCACATGAGCAGACACGAGCTGACGGATGCGGCATGGCGGCGCTTGGCGCCGCTGCTGCCGCCGCAACGGCCGCGGACGGGGCGACCCGCCCGGGACCACCGCACCATGATCAACGCCATGCTGTGGCTGAGCAAGACGGGCGTGCCGTGGCGCGATCTGCCGGAGCGCTACGGGCCGTGGCGGACGGTGGCGACGCGCTTCTACCGCTGGACCAGGAGCGGGCTGTGGCAGCGGATCCTGGCCGGGCTCCAGCAGGCGGGCGACGCCGCGGGCCGGCTCGACTGGAGCGTCCATATGATCGATGGCACCAGCATCCGCGCCCATCGTCACGCCGCCGGCGCCAAAGGGGGCAGGAGAGCCAGGCGCTCGGCCGCTCGCCCCCTCGGCCGTCTCCTGACGGCCGCAGCTGCGCTGACGGATGATCGGCTGCTGCCGATCATGGCTTCGGCAGCAAGCTCCATGTGCGCTGCGAGCGGAACGGGCGACCCATCGCCTTCGTCCTGACCGCCGGCGAGCGCCACGAGCAGACCGCGTTCCAGCCCCTGATGGCGGCTGGTGCGGTCAGGCGATCGGGCCCCGGCCGGCCGCGCCGTCGACCACAAGCCCTGCTGGCCGATCGTGGCTACACCGGCCGGCCGGTCCGCGAGCACCTCCGTCGTCGCGGCATCACCGCCATCATCCCGCAGCTCGCTACCGAGACCCGGCCCTGCCTGATGGACTGGGGCATCTATCGCGAGCGGAATGTCGTCGAGCGGCTGGTCGGGCGTCTGAAAGAGCACCGCCATCTCGCCACCAGATACGACAAGCTCGCCAGCTCCTATCTCGCCTTCGTTCACCTCGCCGCCATCCTCATGTGGCTTTGAAAACAGGACCTAGAGCACCTGCTTGCAGATACCGTGCTCCTCGGTTCCGCGCTTTTTGTCTTTCCAATAGTCGGTGTTGTTAACTCGATCGATATATCCGTCCATGCCGGGGTCATCGAAGAGAGTGATCCGGGACGGCTCGACCTTGAGGACCTTGCCCCGGCTGGCGAGCTGCGGCTTGCCGCCGTGAGAATGATATTCTGTATAGTCCAGAGTCTGAGGCAGGATCTCCAGGCGCGACGTGTACGTGGTAGAGGTGCCGTCCGAGAATGTCTCCGTGGCAACGCATTCGAACACCAGTGTCTCGGAAGCGGAGCGTGGAAGGGCATTGATACGAGAGCGAGCCCGAGGCCAGCCAAGTATCCCTGATAAGCGCTTTCCATGATTTCTGTCCGCCTTTAGGCCAAACTCGCATGGTGAGCGCAATGGTCGAAGGCAGCAAAGGAAATCGACGCCGCAGGGTCCGATGATTTCCCGGCCCGACCCTTGCGGACTTCCTGGCTTTGGCTGGCATTGACCGACGCTTCCGCACATGACCGCTACGCCGCCTTCTCCTCGATGACGAAGATCTGTGCGTCGCGGGCGCGAACGAACAGAAAATCGCCGGGGCCGAGGGCGAGCTCGCGGTGGCGGGCGCGGGAGATCTCGGCCTCCAGGGGCACGTCCAGGCCGTCGAGCGCCAGCTCGAGGCGGACGACCGGGCCCCGGGCGGTGATCTGGGTGATGCGCGCGCGCACAGCGTCGGGGGTGGGGTCGCGCAGCAGCTCGAGGTCTTCGGGGCGGACATAGGCGTGGCCGCGCTCGAGCCGCTCGACCCTGCTGCCGGCCACGGGGAACTCCTGGTTCCAGAGACGGGCACGTCCGCGGGCGACGGTGCAGGGCAGGCGGTTCACCTGGCCCAGGAACTCGTAGACGAAGGGCGTGGCCGGCCGGTCGTAGATATCCTCCGGTGTCCCCACCTGCTCAATTCGGCCCTGGCTCATCACCACGACGCGGTCGGCGAGCTCGAGCGCCTCCTCCTGGTCGTGGGTGACGAAGACCGAGGTCAGGCGCATCTCGTCGTGCAGGCGGCGCAGCCAGCGGCGCAGCTCTTTTCTCACCTTGGCGTCGAGGGCCCCGAACGGCTCGTCGAGCAGGAGCACCCGGGGCTCGATCGCCAGCGCCCTGGCCAGCGCCACCCTTTGGCGTTGGCCGCCCGAGAGCTGGGAGGGATAGCGGCGGGCGAAGCCCTGGAGCTGGACCAGCTCGAGCAGCTCCGTGACGCGCTCACGGATCTGGCCTTCGCCCGGGCGCTGGCGTCGGGGCCGGACACGGAGCCCGAAGGCCACGTTCTGGAAGACAGTCATGTGGCGGAAGAGGGCGTAGTGCTGGAAGACGAAGCCGACGCCGCGGTCGCGCGCCTTGAGCCGGCTCGCCTCCTCCCGGTCGAACAGCACCTCGCCGGCAGAGGGGAAGTCGAGCCCGGCGATGATGCGCAGGAGCGTCGTCTTGCCGGAGCCCGAGGGGCCGAGCAGGGCCACGAGCTCGCCCTTGGGGATCTCGAGCGAGACACCGTCGAGCGCGGTGAAGCCGTCGAAGCGGCGGGTGAGCGAGCGGACCTCGATCGTCATGGGTCGGTCTCCGGATATCAGTGTCGGTGGGCCGCCGCGAGCTCGGCGCCGTAGCGCCACTCGAGCAGCGACTTCAGGACCAGGGTGACGAGGGCCAAGAGCGCCAGGGCCGAGGCCACCGCGAAGGCGGCCACGAAATTGTACTCGTTGTAGAGGATCTCGACATGCAGCGGCATGGTGTCGGTCAGGCCGCGGATGTGGCCCGAGACGACCGAGACGGCGCCGAACTCGCCCATGGCCCGGGCGTTGCAGAGCAGCACGCCGTAGAGCAGGCCCCATTTGACGTTGGGCAGGGTCACCCGCCGGAAGGTCTGCCAGCCCGAGGCGCCGAGCGAGAGTGCCGCCATCTCGTCCTCGGTGCCCTGCTCGGTCATGAGCGGGATGAGCTCGCGGGCGACGAAGGGAAAGGTCACGAAGATGGTGGCCAGGACGATGCCGGGCACGGCGAAGATGATCTCGACGCCGTGGCGCTCGAGCCAGGGCCCGAGCCAGCCCTGGGCGCCGAAGAGAAGCACATAGACCAGGCCGGCGATCACCGGGCTCACCGAGAAGGGCAGGTCGACCAGGGTGATGAGCAGGCTCTTGCCCGGGAACTCGTGCTTGGCGATGGCCCAGGCGGCGGCGAGGCCGAAGACGAGGTTGGCCGGCACCGCGACGGCGGCGACGAGCAGTGTCAGGCGGATGGCCGCCAGGGCGTCCGGGTCGGCGAAGGCGGCGAGATAGCCGCCCAGGCCGTGCCGCAGCGCCTCGGTGAAGACCGCGACGAGCGGCAGGAGGAGGAAGAGGCAAAGGGAGAGGAGGGCCAGAAGGATCAGCAGGGTGCGGGCCACCGGCGATTCCGTGGTCGGCCGCCGGAGCGAAAGAGCGGTGGTCCCCATCGGGGCCTCCCTAGCCTCTGGCCATGCGGCTGCGGCTCCAGGCCTGCAGCAGGTTGATGGGCAGGAGGAGGGCGAACGACAGCACGAGCATGGCGCAGCCGATCACGGTGGCGCCGGCATAGTCGAACTCCTCGAGCTTGATGACGATCAGGAGCGGCGCGATCTCGGAGACGAAGGGCAGGTTGCCGGCGATGAAGATGACCGAGCCGTACTCGCCGACGGCACGGGCGAAGGCCAGCGCCGACCCGGTCAGGATCGCCGGGAGGATGGCCGGCAGCACCACCCGCACGATCGTCTGGAGGCGCGAGGCGCCCAGCGTCGCCGCCGCCTCCTCGACGTCCTGCTTGAGATCCTCGAGCACCGGCTGGACGGTGCGGACGACGAAGGGCAGGCCGATGAAGGTGAGGGCCACGACCACGCCCAGCGGCGTGAACGCCACCTTGAGGCCGAGCGGCGCCAGCAGGCCGCCGATCCAGCCATTGGGGGCGTAGAGGGAGGCGAGCGCGATGCCGGCCACGGCCGTGGGCAGGGCGAAGGGCAGGTCGACCACGGCATCGAGCAGGCGGCGCCCGGGAAAGGGATAGCGCACCAGCACCCAGGCGACGAGCGTGCCCATGACGAGATTGACGAGGCCGGCGACGAGCGCCGTGCCGAAGCTCAGCTCGAGCGCCGCCAGCGTCCTCTGATCGGTCAGGATCGCCAGGATGCGTGCCGGGGGCAGGCTGGCGCTCTCGAGGAAGAGGCCGGCGAGCGGGATCAGGACGACGAGGCAGAGATAGGTGAGCGTCAGCCCCATCGTCAGGCCGAAGCCGGGGATCACGCGGGGCCGGCGCCGTACGCCCAGGGCGATGCTGGCCGTGGCCATCGCTCAGGCCTTGGGCTTGTAGATCTGGTCGAAGACACCGCCGTCGGCGAAGTAGGTCGCCTGCACCTTCGTCCAGTCGCCGAAGCGCTCCTGGAGCGTGAAAAGGTCGAGCTTGGGCAGGCGGGCGAGGTCGCCGGGGGCTGCGGCCTCGGGATCGCTCGGGCGATAGAAGTGCCTGGCGATCAGCGCCTGCGCCTCGGGGGTATAGAGAAAATCGAGATAGGCCTGGGCGATCTTGCGGGTGCCCTTGGCGTCGACATTGCCGTCGACCAGCGCCACCGGCGGCTCGGCCAGGATGCTCTCCGACGGCACGACGATCTCGAAGCCGTCGGCGCCGAACTCGTTCAGCACGAGGAAGGCCTCGTTCTCCCAGGAAATCAGCACGTCGCCCAGCCCGCGCTGTGCGAAGCTCGTGGTCGAGCCGCGGGCCCCGGTATCGAGCACCGGAACATTGCCGTAGACGCCGCCCACGAACTTCCTGACCCCGGCCTCGTCCTTGCCGATCTTGTCCTGGGCCCAGCCCCAGGCGGCGAGGAAGTTCCAGCGCGCCCCGCCCGAGGTTTTCGGGTTCGGTGTGATGACCTGCACGCCGGGCGTGGCGAGATCGCCCCAGTCCTTGATGCCCTTGGGATTGCCCTTGCGGACCAGGAGGATGATCGTCGAGGTGTAGGGGCAGCTGTTGTGCGGCAGCCGCTTCTGCCAGCCCGCCGGGATCTTCCCGGTCTTCCTGGCGATCCCGTCGATGTCGGCGGCCAGCGCCAGCGTCACGACGTCGGCCGGCAGCCCGTCGATCACCGAGCGGGCCTGGGCCCCCGACCCGCCATGTGACATGCGGATGGCCACCGCCTCGCCGCCCTGCCTCTGCCAGGTGGCGGCAAAGGCCTTGTTGAGGCCCTGATAGAGCTCGCGGGTCGGGTCGTAGGAGACGTTGAGGAGGGTCGTCGCTGCCCGCGCCGCGACCGGCCCGAGCGCTCCGGCCGCCGCGAGCCCGGCCACGAAGGATCGTCGTCCGAGTGTCAGCATCGCTGCATCTCCGTTCTGGGGATCCGGCGAGAGCCCGGATAAGTCTATCAAGTTAATCTATATAGTAGAGAAATTGTCATGCGCTCGACCCTCAGGCCACCGAGGCGAGGACGGCCGGGTCGGCGCGGCTGCCCTGCACGTCGGCGAGCGTGGTCTGATCGAGGATGCCCGCCATCGCGTCCCGCACCCGGCGCATGACCATGCGGATCTGGCAGGTCTTCTCGTCGGTGCAGTCGGCGCAGCGGCGATAGCTGGTGATGCTGGCGCAGGGCAGCGGCGCCAGCGGGCCGTCCATGATCCGGATCACCTGCCCGAAGGTGATCTGCTGCGCCGGCTTGGCGAGACAGTAGCCCCCGCCCTTGCCGCGCTGGCTGTGCAGGATGCCGTGCTTCTTCATCTCCAGGAGGATGAGCTCCAGGAACTTCTTCGGCACGCTCTGCCGCTCGGCGATGTCGGCCACCAGCACCAGCTCCCCTTCCGGGCTCTCCGCGAGCATCAGCAGCGCGCGGAGAGCGTATTTCGCCTTCTGCGAAAGCATCTCAGGCTGCCAACGGGACAGAGCCGCGACACCCGGTCGAGGCCGTCCGAACGATCAACTCATCCACTCGCCCGGATCCGATTCCTTCAACGGCCGACGATTGTCGGCAAGGGACGCCCTATGAACGCGAGATCAGCCTAGCCGGTCCGCGCCGATTGTCAATCGTGTTTATAGTCTATTCCTCCAACTCGCTGCACGCCCGGCACCGAGCCGGGCACGGGCGCTCCAGGGCTGGAGCCTCGCCAGCGGCACCTGATGCCGCCGACGACGGCGGGACCGCCCGACGGGAACGACGCCAGTCCGCCGCCGCCTTGCTCGCCTGCCGGCATGGCCGAGCGCACATCGCTCTTCGGCTACATCATCCGCATCTGCAGATTGGCGAGGATCCATATCGTCCCGCCGACCATGACCGCGACGATCAGGCTGGAGAACAGGATCAACTGGAGGTCATCCCTTTTCGACTTCGACAGATCGATGTGCAGGAAGAACCGAAAATGGACCACGATCTGGGCGACGGCGGTCACCGCGACGATCCACAGGACGGTCGTTCGGGACAGACCGCCCCAGGCGACACTGCCGAACGCGACGGCGGTGAGCACGATCGCCAGCGCCAGCCCGAACTCCATAGGAGCGCAGCTCCCTCATGCCGTCGTCCATCAGGCCAGCCCCTGCAGATAGGCGACCGAAAAGATGCCGATCCACACGATATCGAGGAAGTGCCAGAAGAGGCCGAGACGCAGGATGCGGAGCTTCACGTCCCGCTCGATCCCGAACACTACGACCTGCACCATCATGACGATCATCCAGATGCTGCCGGCCAGCACGTGCAGGCCATGGGTCGGGACGAGCGCGAAGAAGGCCGACAGGAAGCCGCTGCGGCTGGGCCCCGCCCCCTCGGCCAGCATCTTCAGGAAATCTCTCGCCTCGAGGCCGAGGAAAGCCAGGCCGAGAGCGAGGGTCAGGGCGAGCCAGAAGAGCAGATGGCCACGGCTCCTCGCGTATTTCATTGCCAGCGACGCCATTCCGAAGGTGAAGCTGCTGGCGAGCAGGACGGCCGTCTCGATGGCGGCGCTCTTGATGTCGAAGAGGTCCCTGGCATCGGGGCCGCCGGCTGTCGCCCCGATCATCGTCGCATAGGTCGCGAACAGGAGGCCGAAGAGGACGACATCGCTCATCAGGAAGACCCAGAAGCCGAAGACGAGCTCCTCGGCCGCCTCGTGGGCCCTCGGATCGGTGCTGCCGAGATTGAGGCCCGGGTGCCTCAGCGCATGCTCGCTCATGCCGCGGAGACCTCCGCCAGCCCGCGATTGGTCGGGGCGAGCTCGTAGTCGCGCGAGACGACCGGTGCCCCGGCGACGGCCTCCAGCCAGCGCTGCTCGGTCCGCCTCACCTCGTCGGCGGGAATGATGCGGGTCGTCTCGCGCACGAAGCTCCGGGCGATGACCGCACCCCAGACCGACATTGAGCCGAGGATCGCCAGCCACCAGATGTGCCAGACGAGACCGAAGGCCACGGCCGCCGACGATACGCCGATCACCACCCCGACCGAGCTGTTGCGGGGCATCTCGATGGCCTCGTAGCGCGGCGGCGCCCGATAGGCCTGCCTTCCGTTCCTTCATGGCATGAAAGGCGTCCCGCTCGTGCACGGTCGGCAGGACGGCGAAATTGTACTCGGGCGGTGGGGCGGAGGTGGCCCATTCCAGCGTCCGCCCGTTCCACGGATCGCCCGCGGACACGCTCGCCTCGTGCCGCCGGCGGACGCTCACCCACAATTGCACGACGAGACTGCCGAGGCCGCCCAGGATCAGGACCGCTCCGAGCGCCGCCACGATGGTGTAGGGCAGATAAGCGGGCTCGAAGAACTCGACGGCGCGCCGCGGCATGCCGAGGAGGCCCAGGGCATAGAGGGGCATGAAGGCGAGGAGGAAGCCGACCACCCAGCAGGCGAAAGCGATCCGCCCCCAGGCCTCGTCGAGCCGGAAGCCGAACGCCTTGGGGAACCAGTAATGGTAGCCGGCGAGCATCCCGAAGAGGAGACCCGGGATCAGCATGTTGTGGAAATGCGCCACCAGGAACAAGGTGTTGTGAACCTGATAGTCGACCGCCGGATTGGCCAGCAGGATACCGGACAGTCCGCCCACCGTGAACAGGACGAGAAAAGCGAGCGCATAGAGCATCGGCACGGAGAACCGAATGCGTCCGCGGAACATCGTCAGAATCCAATCATAGATCTTCACGCCCGTTGGAATTCCGATCAGCATCGTCGCCGTGCCGAAAGCGGCATTGATGTTGGAGCTCTGCCCCATCGTGAAGAAGTGATGGAGCCAGACCGTGAAGGAGAGAACCGCGATCGACATCGTCGCATAGACCAGTGATCTATAGCCGTACAGCTTCTTGGCCGAGAAATTGGCGATGACCTCCGAGTAGACACCGAAGGCTGGCAAGATGAGAATGTAGACCTCGGGATGGCCGAACAGCCAGAACAGATTGGCGTAGTTCATCATGTTGCCGCCGAGGCTGTTGGTAAAGAAGTGCATGCCGAGATAGCGGTCGAGAGCCAGCATCGCCGTCGCGACCGTCAGCGGCGGCATGGCGAAGATCATCAGGATGCTGGTGCACAGAGCCGTCCAACAGAACAGCGGCATGCGGAAGAGGTCCATGCCCGAGGTGCGCCGCTTGTAGATCGTCACCGCGAAGTTGATGCCTGTCAGGGTCGTGCCGATCGAGCTGAGGCTCACCGCCCAGATCCAGTAGTCGGGGCCAACGCCGGGGTTGAAGGCAGCCTCCGTGTAAGGCGGGTAGCCGCTCCACCCGCCGGTCGAGAATTTGCCGAGAACGAGGGAGACCATCATGATGCCGGCGCCCCCGGCGGTCAGCCAGAGGCTGATCGAGTTGAGAACCGGGAAGGATACGTCCCGGGCGCCGATCTGCAACGGCATGACATAGTTGATCACGCCGGTCAAAAACGGCATCGCCATGAAGAAGATCATGATCGTGCCATGGGTGCTGAACAGCTGCGCGAAATGATCGGGCGGCAGGTAGCCGGACGAGTCGAGGGCCAAGGCCTGCTGCAGTCGCATCATGGAGGCCTCGATGACGGCGCGCGAAAGCATCACCAGGGCGAGCACCACATACATGATGCCGATGCGCTTGTGATCGACGCTGGTGAGCCATTCGGACCAGAGATAGCGCCACTTGCCCAGCCAGGTGATGAGGATCACGGTGCCGACCGCGCCCAGGACCACGATCGAGGCCGCAACTGTGGCGATGGCGCTGTAGAACGGCAATGCGTCGTAGGACAGCCTGCCAAAGAAAAAATGCCACCAGTCGATCCCGTTCATGGCTGACCCTTCGATGCCGCCCTATCGCTTCGCCGACATGGCTCCAGCCGAGGCGTGGCCGCGGTACTTGTCCACCACGCCGGCGAAGAAGCCCGGATCGACATGGGAGAAATAGAGCGCGCCGGGCGGCATCCGGTCCGTGCCGATCTCCGCGCGGGCGGTCTCGGTGGTGCTGTTCTGGGACAGGCGGCCATAGATCTCCTCGTCGAGCGGCTCGCCGATCGAGCGGACCTTGGCGACCCAAGCCGAAAAATCCTCTGGGGCCATGGCATCGGCCGTGAATCTCTGGCGCTGGAAGCCCATCCCGTTGAACTGGGTGTTCTCGCCCTGAGCCTGTCCGGGCCGGTCGGCCATGAGGTTCAGCTCAGTGACCATACCGGCCATCGCGTAGATCTGGCTGCCCAGTGCCGGGATGAAGAAGGACTGCATGACCGTGTCGCTGGTCAGGCGGAAGCGGACCGGTCGGTCGGCGGGGAAGGCGACCACCCCGACGGTGGCGATGTGCTGCTCGGGATAGATGAACAGCCACTTCCAATCGAGACCGACCACCTGGATCTCGAGCGGTGGCTTGGCCGACGGCAAGGCCGCATAGGGGTCGAGCTGCGTGGTCCCTGACCACACCAGGTAGCCGAGGATCGCCACGACCGCCACCGGCACGCCCCAGATCGCGACCTCGAGCGGCCAGGAGAATGCCCATTGGGGCCGGTAGGGCGTCCGGGCATTCTTGCGGCGATAGCGCCACGCAAAGAAGGGGACCAGGACGAAGACCGGAACGACGACGATCATCATCCAGCCGATGACCTCGAGGAACAGCTGGCGCTGGACGGTCGCGACCGGCCCGTAGGGATGCAGGAAGGAGGAATTTCCCGCCGAGCAACCGGCGAGCACGAGGGCCAGCAGCGGAACGAGCGAGGCCCGCGCGGCGGTGTTCGAGAGCCGCCGCCCGGCCGTCGGGCGCCGTTCAGCCTCCATCGGCGTTCCGATCGAACTCGGCCAAGCCCATCATGGCGTGGATCAGGGCGAGGTGGCTGAGTGCCTGGGGATAGTTCCCGGCGAGGCGCCGGCTCGCGATGTCGTATTCCTCGGACAGCAGCCCGAGCTCGCTCCGCGCCGAGAGCGCCCGCTCGATGGTCCGCGCCGCATCTGATCGTCGCCCCTGGCCGAGTTGGCATTCCGCGAGCCAGAAGGAGCAGGCGATGAAGGCGCCTTCGGGCACGAGGCCGCTCATGAGATGTCGCCGGACCAGGCCGTCGACGACCAGCTCCTGCTCTATACGCGCGATGGTGCCCGCCATGCGCGCGTCATCTGGCGGCAGGAATCCGACCTTGGGCAGCAGCAGGAGCGAGGCGTCGATCTGCTGGCCCCCGAAGTAGGCGGTGAACGAGCCGAGACCGGAATCGAAGCCCTCCCGGCAGATGACGCCGTGGACGTGGTCGCGCAACGACTCCAGACGCCGGCGATCGTCGTCGGCGATCTCCTCGCCGCCCTTGCCGTCGAGGAACCGGTGCAGGGCCACCCACGCCATGACCTTGGAATAGGTGTAGTGGCGAGGCTCGCCGCGGCTCTCCCACAAGCCCTGGTCCGGCTGCACCCAGACCCGTTCCACATGCAGGACGATGGCATGCTCGAGATGCCGGCCCTGCTCGGTGCGCTCCATGCCGGCACGCTCGGAGGCGTGGAGGGTGCGGATCAGCTCGCCATAGACGTCGAGCTGCAGCTGGTCCGCCGCCTCGTTCCCGACGCGCACGGGCCGGGCGAAGCGGTAGCCGGGCAGCCAGGGCAAGAGGGCCTCGTCGAGGCGCCGCGAGCCGTCGACGCGGTACATGATCTGCATCTTGTCGGGCTCGCCGGCCACCGCCCGAAGGAGCCAGTCCCGCCACGCCGCCGCCTCCTCCATATAGCCGCAATCGACGAGGGCGCTGAGCGTGAAGGTGGCGTCCCGCAGCCAGCAGTAGCGGTAGTCCCAGTTCATCGGACCGCCCGGCTGCTCGGGAAGCGACGTGGTCGGCGCCGCGACGAGCCCGCCCGTGGGCCGGTGGATCAGAGCCTTGAGCGTCAGCAGCGAGCGGCGGACGGAGTCGCCGTGCTCGGTCGGGCGGTCGAAGCGGCCGACCCACTCGCGCCAGTAGCGCCGGGTCTCCCCGAGCGCCGCGTCGGGATCGATGGGCTCGGGATCCGGATCATTCGCCAGCCCGTACGAGACGATGAAGACGTGATGGCTGCCCTCCTGGACAACGAAGCGCGAGACGATGGAGCCGTCGGCGATCTCGAGCTCACCGGTGCCCCTCAGGATCAGCTTGTCCGGCCCGACATGCATGACCGCCCCACCCTCGACCGGGGTCACCCAGGGCGGCATGTTGCCATAGTCGAAGCGGAAGGCGGCCTCGAGGCAGGTCGGCACGCTGCCCGAGAGGCCGGTCACCATCCGCACCAGGGCCGGGTTGCCGTCGCGCATCGGCATGAAGTCGGTGAGCCGGATCGTCCCCTCGTCGGTGGTGAGGTCGGTCTCGAGGATCAGCGTGTCCGGCTGATAGCGATGCTCGGTCCGCTCGCAGGTCGCCATCGGGGGCGATCCTCCACCGGCCATGCTCGTCGCTGCCGAGCAGGGCCGCGCAGCAGGCGGCCGAGTCGAAGCGCGGCAGGCAGAGCCAGTCGATCGACCCCTGCCGGGAAACGAGGGCTACGGTCTCGCCGTCCCCGATCATGGCATAGTCTTCGAGCGGCGTGGTCAATGCGACTCCGGTCCGGCTGGCGTGGCAAAGGTGCTCATGTCAACGCCGGCGCCGCGACAGCAGCGACCTCACGGCGAGCAGCCCGGCGAAGGCGACACCGGCGACGACCGCGTCACGGTGTCGACTGGTGAGCATTTCCCAGCTCGTGCGCTTCGACCTGTTGTCGAAGCGGCCGTGCGCCGTCTGGTGTCCGGGGACCGGATGGAACAGGTTCGCCGGCGCGTCCTCCGGCAAGGGCGAGTCCGAGAGCTGCCCACTATAGCCCTTCGTCGCCAGATAGCGGTCGAGCAGCCCGGGCACGATGCGTTGCCGACGATCGCCTGCACCGTCGAGTAGCCGACCCAGACCTCCCGACGGTCGTGGGTGGCGCCGAAATGGATGGCCCGGGCCGCCACCTCCGGCTCGAAGATCGGCGGGACCGGCTGGGCCTTCTTGCCCGTCTTGTTGAGGGCCCAGTCGAACTGCGGCGTGTTCACCGCCGGCAGGTGCACCATGGTCACCTGGATATCGAGGCCGTCGTGGATGATCTCGGAGCGCAGCGAATTGGTGAAGCCGCGGATCGCGGCCTTGGCGCCGCAATAGGCCGCCTGGAGCGGCACCGAGCGATAGGCGAGGGCGGAGCCGACATTGACGATGGTGCCGCGATTGCGGATGCGCATGCGCTTCAGCGCGGCCATCATGCCGTGGACCTGGCCGAGATAGGTCACCTGGGTCGCGCGCAGGACCTCCTCCGGCGTCAGCTCCGAGACGGGCGCGAAGACCGTCGCCATCGCGACATTGACCCAGGTGCGGATCGGGCCGAGCTCGCCTTCAACACGAGACGCCGCGGCCTCGACCTCCTCGGCGTTTGCGACGTCGGTCGGGATCGGCAAGACCCGTCGCCCCATCGCCCTGACCAACTCGGCCACCGCCTCGAGCCGGTCCGGGTCGCGCGACAAAAGTGCCACGTCGAAGCCGTTCCGGGCGAACTCGAGGGCGGTCGCGCGGCCGACGCCGGCTCCCGCGCCGGTGATGACGGCTATCTCATGCATCAATCTCTCCCCGTGGGTCGTCGAACAATTCGGCCCTGCCGCGCTGCCGTCGCGCCAGCGACCCGCGGTCCAATGGTCAGGACGCCGTGCACCCCGAGCGCCAGACGGCTCGCATCCGCCGAGTGGCGGCGCCGATGACAGCTGAAACAGTGGGTGAGGCCCTTCCCGCTTCCCTCCGCCGGTCGATGCGCGCCATTCGGGTCAGCCCAGCCGCTCAGCGGCCGTTTGCGGTCGGTGGCATCGTCCAGGCCGTCTCCTCGCCGCCGAGGTCCGAGCGGACGATGGCGTCGTGCAACTCGCCGCGCATGGGCTGTCCCGAAGGCCGAGGCACGCCCTACAATTCCTCGCGAGCCGTCACGGTTCCGATCTGGAAGATTACATGGCGGTCACGGTCGCAGGCGGGACGCCCTGCCGCTCCGTCAATCCGGCTCGTGCTCTGGCAGCCCGGTGGCCCGGCTCACCCCCGCATCGCCCTTCAGGTCGATGTCGACCTCGTCGATCCTGCCCGCATACTTGAAGGGCATTCGATCCGCATAGTCCTCGAGGACGGGCGTGCCCCGATCCTCGCCGACATCGAGCGTCTCATCGACCGAGTAGATGTAGGGAACAGTGTGGTCGATCCCGGATCCGGCAACCTCATTGCCGTCCGCTGCCAGGGGGGCTGAAGTTCAGCGGCAGTGTGTTGTTCTTCCCCGTCACCGTTCGGGGGCCGCTCCCGCCCCTGCCGCGGCAGCGCGCTCCGCGCGCGCTGCCGCCCCGCCGGAGAGCTGGGCCGGGATCCCTCGCGAACCCTAACGCACCAGATGAGACGAAAACGTCACGCTCTTTGATATAGGGAAGTTTTTCGGATGACGAGCTCTGTTACCAAGTTGACGTGGAAGAGGCCCGCGGTACATGCCTCGATGGCGCGGCCACGCTTCCCGCGACATGCGCCGGCACGAGTCCGGGCTCGCGGGGAGCGTCATGGGGGATCGGGCTTCTGCCTGCCACGACGGACGGAGAGAGGGTGAGATGGCGTCACGACTCGCGATTGGCACGGCGGCGCTCGCGCTGAGCGCGATGGCGACAGCGGCCCTGGCGCAGGAGGTGCCGGCGCCGGAGGCGACCGAGCCGGCGGCGGCCGGCGGCCTCAAGCTGACCTTAGGCCTGGGCGCCGGCTTTGCCCCGGACTATGAGGGCTCGGACCACTATGTGGGGGTGCCGCTCTGGAACATCCAGGCGCAGAACCTCTGGGGGCCCACGACCTATGCCCAGCTTGTGGGGCCCATCCTGCGCTCGAACCTGCTGGCGAGCGATCATTGGCGCCTCGGGCTGGCTGGCCGCTACATCGCCAAGCGCGGCAGCGTCGACAACAACCAGGTCGACGACATGAGGAACGTCGACCCGTCGCTGATGCTGGGTCCCCTGCTCGGCTACGACTTCATCGCCGAGCCCGGCCGGGTCCTGGGTATCGAGGGCCAAGTCGTGCAGGACGTCGCGAACGGCAACGGCGCGCTCGGGACGCTGCGCCTGCACGGCGCCTACGCCCTCTCCTCCTCGTGGACCCTGGGCGGCGAGGTCTCCACGAGCTACGCCTCGAGCGACTACATGGACGCCTACTTCCGCGTCAGCCCTGGCGACGCCAATCGCAGCGGTCTCCGGCAGTTCAGCGCCGACGCCGGCCTTGAGAACGTCTACTTCGGCCTCTCGGCGAACTACCGCTTCGCCGACAGCTGGAGCCTCACCGGCATCGGAGCCTACAAGCTCCTGCTGAATGACGCCGCCGACAGCCCCGTCACCAAGCAGGGCAGCGACAGCCAGTGGCTCGGCGGGCTGCTGCTCAACTACCACTTCTGAGCGGCGCGGCAGGGGCTCGGGGAGGAGGAGGGACGCGACGCCCTTCGTCGGGGGGCGGACGGGTCCGAGGCAGGGGCTCTCGCGTCGCCGCCCAATCCCGCGGCGCTGGCTTGGGGGGCCGTACGACCTCTTCTGCTCCTGTCCGCGCGGCGGAGACGCCTGCTCCCGGAGGATCTCTCACGAGACGAAAAAGAGGAGCGTCCGTCCTCCTTCAGAAGTGAAAGGCGGCGCGGGCCAAGGGTCGTCCAGGCCGTCAAAGCAGCAGCCCTCTGGCGATCTTCAGCAGCTCCTTGAAGGGGAGCTGGCTCATGCCGACCGCGATGAGCGGCACCAGGGCAGCGAGGCCGATCGGCAGGAGGGCCGTCCGCGTCACGGGCAGCGTGCCCAGCTTCCGCAGGGTCGGGTAGACCTTCGTCGGATCGGGCACCTCGGCGGCCTCGGTGGTCTCGCCCGCGTCGGGTGCGGCGACGTTGTGGCCCAGCATCGCCCGCTCCGTCGCGCGGTCGTGCCGCGTGGCCAGAGTGCCGTAGGCGAGGAGGGTCTTCTGCTTCAGGGCCTTCAGCGGGCTGGCAAAGGCGAGCAGGGGAAGGGCGAAGAGCAGCACGACGAGGGCCAGCCAGACACCCATGACGTACTTGAAGGCCGAGGCCTGCAGCGTGCCGTGCAGCAGCGCGTGCAGGGTGGCGGCCCCGACCACGCAGCTCAACGCGAAGACGAAAGCGGCGAAGGCGTTCGGATACTCGCCGATGAAGGCGATGCCGCCGTAGCCGTCCGGATGCGTGGCGACCAGCCGCAGCTCGAGCCCTGCGACGTCCCGCAGCAGGAGCCCCCAGACGAGGTGTCGCCACAGCCAGCGGAGCAGCAGGAACCAGTAGAGCGGATTGCTCACGAGCACGCACCACCAGCCGGCGGCGGTCAGGTCCCTGCCGTCGGCTTGGCTGGTGGCCAGCCATGCGGACGGCGGATCGCCGGACAGGAACATGGCGGCCGCTCCCATAGTGATGGCATAGGCCGCAGCAACGCAGCAGAGCTCGGCCACCGGAGCGTCCCGGCGCCGCAAGGCCCGCTCCACGGCGGAGGCTGCCGCCGGCAATTCGGCAGGGGCCACGAGAGGCGTGCGCACGAAGCGCCGCAGCATGAGGCGCAGCCGCTCCTCGACCATCCTCTCCATCAGGATGAAGATCGCGATGGCGAGCAGGTAGCGGGCCCAGACGCCGGGATCGAGCAGGAAGGGACGGCTCGGGGCGGCCCCCCAGGCCGTCCCCGCGGCGGCGCTCAGGAGGAGCGGCACGCCCCAGGCGAGCCCCACGCCGATCAGGGCGCGCCGCCCGGAATGGAGCGCCCGCTCCTGCAGCAATCCCAGGCGCTGCTGCAGCATGTAGTAGGGGCCACCCCGCGCGATCTCGAACTCGGCGAGGGCCACGCGTGGTCTTGTCGGCCAGTGGACCTGACGCCGCCACGTCAGCTATCGCCTGCTCACCCTCGGCGCTCATCTCGATCCTCCTGGAGCAGCCCGGCAGAATGCACCTTCGCAAGCTGACCGGCCGACGAGCCACGATCGGCGGCGCGGCAGGTGAGCAGCATCGAACCGGATGGTCGCCTCATGGCCCGCGTCCGTTGCCGGGTAGGTCAATGCCGCCCTCGGACCGCGGGTCTGCCGCGCGCCCACCGCCGGCTTACTTCAGGATCTCGATGCGTGGTGGCTGCCAGGTCCCGTCGAGGATGGTCTTCTGGCCCCAGTAGGCGCGGATGTAGAGCGAGAACGGTCCCTCGGGCGCCGGCAGCCAGTTCGCTTTCCTTGTCGGCCCCTGGCGAGGTGGCGCCCGCGTAGAGCGTCAGCGAGCCGTCGGCGTCGCGCCGCAGCGCCTTGTTCTTCGTGCCGAGCGAGTACCGCGCCGAGACTGTTCGGGTTGAAGAAGTGATGCTCGTTGTACAAGGTCATCGACCAGAAGCCGCTCACGGGCGGCTCCTGCCCGGAGGGGAAGCTGATCGAGTAGCGGTCCTGAGCCGTCGAGCGGCGCGCCTGAGGAGTCAGGTCGGTGTAGAAATACTGGGTCTCGTCCGGCTTGTTGTCGAACATGTTGGATTTCGCCGTGCCGGTCCGGTCGAAGTAGTCGTATCCCCACTCGGCGTTGTTCACGGATCGGTTCCAGCCGTTTCCCGCCGGGCGGCCGTTGTGCTCGCCACTCGAGGAACGGCGCGATCACCTCGGCCTCGGTCGCCACGGCCGTCGGCGACGATCGCCTTCTTGATCGCCGGATCCCGCGCCGCCACCGCCAGCAGCGATCGGAACTGCGCATAGAGCGCCTCCTCGCCCGGCAGTGGCGCGACGCGTGTCCAGAACCTCGGGGAGCTGGTCGAAGAATTTCTCGGGCACCACCCACTTGGTCTCACCGCCGCCCTCGGAGCTTCGGTCCGGGAATGCTCGGCGCCTCGCTCCAGTCCTTGGTCTTCATCGTGCCGTCGAAGTCTGGACAACGGATAGAAGACGATCTGGTCGATCACGGACTGGATCGCCGCGCGGTCCTGGTCGGTATCGTCCATGAAGACGCGCGGGATCGCGTTGGCGAGCGAGGTCGGGCACGGATGACCGCCTGACGCCGGCCGGCACGTCGCCGTGCCAATTGGGCCGACGAGCAGGTAGAAGCCGGGCTTCTCCGTAGGGCTTCCCGAGTTCGGCGAACTGGTCGGTGCGCGCATCGTAGAGCGCATAGACCCAGAACCGGTCGCCGAAGTCCGGCACCTGCGCGATCACCGGCTGCGTCGTCGAGCGACGAAGAAGCCGAGGCCGTAGACCACATCCTGGTTCGGGCAGGTGACGAAGGTCTGGCCGGGGTCGATGTAGTCGGCTGAGCATGGCCGACCTGGCCATGCGGCGCGACGGGCAGGACGCCGTTGAGCCGCCCAGGCTCGGGCGCTTGGGTGATGGCGGCGCGGCGGTTGAGCATGTTCACCATCGGCCAGCCCCAGACGTAGGCCAGCGGGCCACGGCCGCGGCGTATCCCGGCTGCATGATCACATCGTTGGAGGGCTTGGTGACCTCCGCCGGCGTCTGTGGTGCCACGACCTGCTGGGCCAGCGCCGGGCTGGCGCCGGCCAGGGCCGAGACCAGCAGAACCGACCGCAGAATAGAGGTTCTCGTGCTCATTGGGCGCTCCTCACCGGCTGGTCTTCTCGATGTCACCGGGAACCCACGACTTGTCGAACGCGGCCTCGGTGGGGCTGTAGAGCCGAAGAATCGCGAAGTAACCCTTGCCGGGAACCGTCTCCATCCAGTTCGCTTCCTTGCCGGCGGGCGCTTTGGGGCCGAAGTAGAGGACCGTCGATCCGTCCGCCTCCTGCTTCGGCTTGTCGCGTGAGCCGAGCGAGGGGAACGGCCGGCCGCTCGCATATCCCGAGGAGTTCGAAGCCTCGTACATGGTCACCGACCAGAAGTTGGCGGCCGGAATTTTTGGCGGCAGTGTCAGGGTATAGTCCTTGCCGCCCGACAGGAAATCGCCGTCAGTGTCGACCCAGGCGACCATGTAGTTCGCACCCTTGCCAGGGGTGCGGGACAGCATGCCGGGGCTAATCGAGTAGTAGTTTGTGAACCAGTTGATCCGCGAATCGAGCGCGAGATCGCCGCGGCTCGTGGACGACGAAGTCGAGGCCGAACGGCTGCCCGGAGGCGAACGGGTTGATCCAGTGGCGGCCCGGAAACATTCGGTACGAGACATCGCCGACCACATCGTCCATCGCGATCGCCCGGCTCATGTTGTAGGCGGCGGAAGCTGCCTGACCCAGGATCGCGCGGGTGTCGGCATCGGGAGCGAACGGCTTGCCTTTCTCGATCCCGATCGAGGCGAGCATGCCGCGCCAGTCGGCGTCGGCGATGCCGCTGCCTTCGCTGTCGATCAGCACTTTGAGCTGGTCGAAGGCGCTCGCGTCGGTCGCCGGCAGCAGGTTCGCGGGAACGCCCGACGCATCGGGATAGCTCATCGCCGCAGCTGTCGCCTCGCCGCCGAGCGGGTACAGCTTGGCGCCCTCCATCAGGGTCACGGCGGGCGAGAGGTTCGCCGGATCCTGGTAGAAGGCGCGCAGGAACACAAAGACGTTGTTGGTGGCGGAGCGGAACACGAAGAAGCCGTCGGGCACCGGACCGTCGTAGCCCGGCGGCAAGATGAGGTACTTGCCACCCTTGCCGCCATCCGGCCCGGCAAAGCCCACATCGCCATAGAAGGGCTGCCCGGCGATCATCGGTCCCGGGATCGGGCGCTGCCAGAAGTCGAGCAGGATGCCTTGGAGGCCGGCGGGCGCCTCGAAGACGATTGGGCCATCCTTGCCCACGTCGATGTAGCTCATCGCATAGATCACGTCCGAGTTCGGCGTCGTCACCAGCGTCTTCGCGTCGAGCCGCTCCTTCCAGACCGGCAGCACGTTGTATCCGGCGCCGAAGGCCTTCTCCGACCCCACCTTCATCCCGAGCGTGTTGAGGAGCGGCATCGCCCAGAGATAGGTCTGGGCCGCTCGCTGGAACAAAAGCTCCTTCTTGAGCAGTGCCACCATCGCCGGCGTCGGCCGGCCCTCGTCCCGCGGCGGATTGGCCAGAGCCGCACGCGCATTTTCGAGGCTCTGCGCGGCGTCCTGCGCCACCGCTGGGATTGCCGTTGCTGGCGCGAGCGCAGCCAGAAGGGTAGTTGCGACTGTCATGCAAAGAAGCTTCTTGGTCATCCCGGCCTCCCGACTTCTTTCATGCGGAGCCCGCTTCCGGGATCTCCGTCCAAGCTATAGGCTCGGGTAGCATACCTTGGGATGCGAGGGCCGATCTATGCAGATCCTGCCAATCTTGGGGGCCTTTACGCAGCGATGCGGAACAGGCGCCGGCGGCCGGCGAGCGTCTCGGACGGCAGCTCCCCGAAGAGGTCGCGATACCAGCCCGCGAGGCGGCCGGCTCGCCGATGCCCCAGCGGTTGGCGACCAGCGCGATGGTGCAGGCGGCTTCCGCCTCGGAGGCGAGGTCGCGCCGTATGCGGTGGAGCCTGAGCTTGCGGACATAGGACTTCGGCGTCTCGTCGAGCACGAGGTTGAAGGCGCGGTGAAGGGTGCGCCGCGACGTGAAGGCCGCTGCCGCCATGGCGTCGACGGAGATCGGGTCCTCGAGGTTCTCGATGACGTAGGCTCGCGCCCGCGCAACGATCCGGGCAAGGCCCTGCGGGTTGGTCCGGCCGACAGCCGGGTGGGGTGGTCGCCCGAAATGCGCTACGACGACGTCGAGGAGGCTGTCGCCCAGCAGGCCCGCGCGCGACGCGGGCACCGACTGACCGGCGTGGCCGCGCTCGAAACCCGCTCTGAGACCGGCCAGCCGGCTCTCCATGACCCGTCGCGCGTGAACGCCGGTGCCGCCCAGGGTCCGCGCGTCAAGGACGAGGCCTGCGCGCGCTGCGGTCTCCTCCAGGCGCTCCGCCGTGAGCGTCACGGTGGCATAGAGCGAGCCGGGAGCATAGAGCGCGTCGTGCTGGTCACCGGGCAGGAAGACGCCGAGGTCGCCGGTGGCGACCTCGTTCAGCCAATGCCGCGAGCCCGAACCGATCGTCAGGCCGACGCCGAGCGCCACCATGCTCTCGGACAGGGGCCCCACGAGCGCCACCCGCCCCCCGATGCTGCCGCTGCTGTACAGGATGCCGTCGCGCTCGGCGAACGCGAGGCTCCCGGTGATGGGCGCCCGCGACATCTGCATGGCCTCGAGCCCGGCACCGTAGACGGCGTCGCTCAGATCCTCAACTCGTGAGATGGGGACACGAATTCCACCCCCGGTCCCGCGGTGCTCCCGCGCCGGCCCCGTCGATCAACGCAACGCCAACGGCCCTTGTCACACGATAAACGCGTTCTTCCCCGATAGCCTCCGTCCCAGGATACGAAATGGCCCTCGAAGGATCGCCCGTCAACCGGGAGGGCCGCACCGCGCGATTGCGAGCGCGGCGGGGACGGGTGGGACGTTCGGCCCACCGATGCAGCGGCTCGATGCCGAGGCACGGCATCGAGCGCTGATAGACCTTCGGGTCGAGGTGGCGCCCGCCCCGGACGATGGATGGGGTCAGTCGCTGTTCTGGGCGCCCATTATCTTCTTCATCGCCTCGTCGACGGCCTTCTTCATGCTCAGCGTGTCGGCGCCTTGGCGGGGCGGGTACTCCGCGATGCTCTTCAGATGAGCCTGCAGGAAGGGCCCCGCGGCCGTCGGTGCCCACAGTTTCGAGGCGAAGAACTTGCGGCCGATATAGCCCCACTCGGCGGACAGGGGATCCATCTTCTCCATGGGATCCATGAGCAGGTTGAAGAGGAAGGGCACGCTCGGATAGGTCTTCTCGTCCCACCAGATCCCGTCCTTCTTCACGCCGAAGGCGATTTTCCAGGCGTCGACGCGCAGTGCCATCAGATCGGTCTCGTCATAGTAGAAATATTCGCGACGAGCCGACTTCTCCGTCTTGCCGGTCCACAGGTCGAGATTGTTGTAGCCGTCGAGGTGGACCTTGTAGGTCGTCTCGCCGAGCTTGGCCCCGTCGAGCAGTTTCTCCTTGAGGTCGGGCATGCCTGCCGCGGCCGCGAGCGTCACGTAGAGATCCTCGTGGCTCTGCACGCCGTTCACGGTCGTGCCGGCCGGAACCGCGGCGGGCCAGCGCATCAGGCACGGGACGCGCACGCCGCCCTCCCAGGTGGTTCCCTTCTCGCCGCGGAACGGCGCGTAGCCGCCGTCGGGCCAGAAGGCGAGCTCGAAGCCATTGTCGGTCGAGTAGATGACGATCGTGTTCTCGGCGACGCCGAGCTCGTCGAGCTTGCCGAGCAGCGTGCCGACCTGCTCGTCGTGCTCGATCATCTTGGCGCGGACGACGTCCTCCTCGGCACGCCCCTCGTCCACGGCCATCTGGATGTATTTCGGCTGCGGATGCGACCAGATATGGATGGCGGTCGTGTTGAACCAGACGAAGAACGGCTTGTCGCCCTTGCCGTTCTTGTCGAGCCACTCGACGGTCTTGTCCAGGACCTCGCCGTCGAAGGTCTTCATGCGCTCGCGGGTCAGCGGGCCCGTGTCCTCGATGCGCTGCTTGCCGACGCGGCCGAACTTGGGATCGACGGCGGGGTCGTCGATGTCGGTGGCCCAGGCGTGAAGAACACCGCGCGGCCCGAACATCTCCTTGTATCCGGGTTCTTCTGGCCCGGATAGTCGAGCTCCTCCGGCTCCTCCTCGGCGTTGAGGTGATAGAGGTTGCCGAACCACTCGTCGAAGCCGTGGACGGTCGGCAGGAACTCGTTGCGATCGCCCAGATGGTTCTTGCCGAACTGCGCGGTCGCATAGCCGGCCGACTTCAGGACCTCGGCCAGCGTCGGATCCTCTTTCTGGATGCCGCGCGTGGAGCCGGGGATGCCGATGGTCGTCATGCCCGTGCGGACCGGCAGCTGCCCGGTGATGAAGGCCGCGCGCCCGGCCGTGCAGCTCGGCTGCCCGTAGTGATCCGTGAAGAGGACACCTTCCCTGGCGATCCGGTCGATGTTCGGGGTCTTGCCCATCATGCCGTGCGTATAGGCGCCGAGGTTCCAGTAGCCGATGTCGTCGCCCCAGATGACGAGGATGTTCGGCTGCTGCCGCCCGCCGGGCCGCCCGTGGTCTCGGTGCCGGCAGCGCTTGCCGCGATCGGCGAGGACAGTCCCGCCGCCGCCAGCGCGCTGCCGGCGAGGAGCAGATTCCGCCGCTTGAGGGCGCTGCCTCGCAGCTGGGGCTCGGCCGTCTCGATGGGTTCGTCACTCATGCGGGTCTCCCTGGGTGTCTGATGCAGCGAAGGCAAATAGGGCACATGGCGGTGTCCACCACCTGCGACCCGGCGGGCGCTGCGCCAGTCACGGACTCGCCCGGGGTGTTGCCGGCCATATCGTTCAGGCTGCAGCGTTGGCCGGGCGGCGCTGCCAGCCAGCGCTTGTCACAGCGTTTCCACCTGCTTCATTCACGGCTCCGTCACGAAGCGCCAGGGGCCCCTGGCCAGCTTGGAGAGCCAGGGACCCCTGGCGAAGAGCCGTCGGCCGGGCGTCGGAAGGCACGACGGGCCATGCAGGTCCATGCACGATCCTGAGGCTGCGGCATCGAAACGACTTCTGACGGACCGGCCGAGCGAGGGCAACGTAGTCGCCGCCAGTTTACGGTAACAACGGTCCGGATCAGCGCCTTATAAAGAGGGAGAGCAGGAACGGCGGTCAGAGCCCGTACCGGCAGCCGGGAGCTTCGCATGGCCTTCTTCTGGAAGCGGGACACGGCCGAGGCCAACGAGGCAGAGCGTCCCTCGACGCCCGCCCTATCTCCGGGGGCAATCGAGGAGGCTCTGCGTCTGCTCCTCGAGGACGAGCGCTTTCGGGCGTCGCCGCGCAACCGTCAGTTCCTGGCCTATGTGGTGCACGAGGATCTCGAGGGGCGCGGCGACCGCATCAAGGCCTACGGCGTGGCCGTGGAGGTCTTCGGCCGGCCGGCTTTGTTCGATGCCGACGCGGACCCCATCGTCCGCATCGAGGCAGCCCGGCTGCGCCGGTGTCTCGACGACTATTTCGACGCGCGGGACTGCCCGCTGTCGGTTCGCATTTCGATCCCGAAGGGCCGATACCGTCCTCGCTTCGACCCGATGACCGCAGCCGTGCCCGAAGAGCATGACGGGTCCGCCGGCCATCGGGGTCACGCCGCCCCGTCCCGCGAACCGGACGCAGCACTCGGCCGATCGGTCGCGCGCCGGCGGCGCCTTGCGCCCTTTGTCGGCGTTGCGGTGGCGGCCTTTGCGGCGCTGGCCGCGCTCTGGGCCACGCGGGTTCCGCCGCCAGCGATGCACGACCCGCCCCGCATTCTCGTTGCGCCGCTCGAGCCGTTCGACAAATCTCCCGATGCCGCGCGCGTCGCCTGGGGCCTGACGCGCGATCTCGTCGACCGCCTTACCCGGTTTCACACCTTTGCGGTCTACGGTCCGTTGGCGCAACCGCCCGAAGCCCACGGCAATGGCGAGGCGACGGCCAGCCTCGCCGGCCGCGTCCGACCCGACTTCATCCTCCAGGGCATGGTCACGCTCGAGGACACCCATGTCGTCCTCAATGCCCAGCTCCAGGAAGCGGCGACGGGACGCTTCATCTGGACGTTCCGTGCCGAGCGCGATCTGCGCGCCGATGCTCTCATGGCCGCGCTCTTCGACCTCGCGAGCGGCGTCGCCAGCAGGCTTGGGCAGCCGGACGGTGTGCTCAACAAGGTCGCGTGGCTCCAATACCAGGCCCATTCCATGGACGCCTATGGCTGCGTGCTCATGGCTCAGGACTATTACCGTCGCATCGACCGGGGCGGGCACGCCCGGGCACGCGACTGCCTCGAGCGCGCCGTTGACGAGGATCCGACCTATGCTACGGCCTTCGCGATGCTCGCCTGGGTCTATCTCGACGAGGCCCGCTACGGTTTCAATCCGCGGCCGGAGCTCTACGATGCCCAGGCGAAGGCGCGGGCGACGGTGGACCATGCGCTGGCGCTCGATCCCGACAACGACATGGCGTTGCATGCGCTCGCCGTCATCGAGTTCAGGAGCGGCGACATGGCCGGCTTCCGCGCCACCGGCGACCGGATGGTGGCGCTCAATCCGAACGACCCGGACATTCTGGCCGGCTACGGCTCCAGGCTCGCCTTCAGCGGCGACTGGACCGCGGGCATGCCGCTCATGCGCCGGGCGATCGAGCTCAACATCGACCCGCCCGGCACCTATGCCATGGTCTTCGCCTGGGACGCCTATCGCCGCGGCGACCTCGACGAGGCGCGAGTTGAAGCGGAGCGCATCGACATGCCGGATTTCCCTCTGGCGGCGCTGACCCGGGCCGCCGTCTATGGCGAGCTGGGTCTCGCGCAGCAGGCGCGGTCGGCTGCGGGCGATCTTCGCCGGCTCGGTCCCGGGATCGCGAACGATCCGCACCGCTGGCTGATCCAGACGCATTTCGACCCGGCCTTCAGCGCCGCTCTCGTCGCCGGCCTGAGAAAGGCGGGCCTCGACGCCCCGTGAGCACGCGCCTCGTTCCTCCACGCGATCACCTGGGGACCAGAAACGTGACCTGCAGCTCTACGGCGTCGCGCGGGATGCTGGCCGTGGAAACCGCTTCCCGTCTCCGCGGTCCCGTGCGACCGTCGCTCAGGCCGCCATGCCCCGCCGCCTCACGCATCTGAAGCCCAGATGCGACATGGCGCTGTCGACCATCTGCGGCTGCCGCGCGGCCGGTCGGTAGCGCAGGCAATAGCTGGGCGCGCACAGGAACGAGCCGCCTTTGACCACCTTCCTGGGAATCCTTATCCGCGGCTGGGCCGGGTCGTAGCTGCCGTCCTTGTCCGGGCCGCGCGGATTGACCGGGGTGCAGCACGATGCTTCCGTCTTGGCCTGGTGCCGCGGGGCGTACCAGTCGCTGGTCCATTCCCAGACATTGCCGGCCATGTCGTAGAGGCCGTAGCCGTTGGGCGGATAGGAGCCGACGGGGGCCGTGCGCTCGAACCCGTCCTCGAGCAGGTTCTCGTAAGGAAACTTCCCCTGCCAGGTATTGGCCATGTGGCGCCCCTCGGGCGTGAGCTCCTCGCCCCAGCAATAGGCGGCCTGATCGAGACCGCCGCGGGCGGCATATTCCCACTCTGCCTCGGTCGGCAGATCCTTGCCCGCCCAGCGGGCGTAGGCCTTCGCATCGGCATAGGCCACATGGACGACCGGGTGGGCCTCGAGCCCCTCGATCGACGTGCCGGGACCCTCGGGTTGCCGCCAGGACGTTCCGGGCAGGTAGCGCCACCAGTTCCTGACGTCCCGCATGTCCACGGGGCCGCCCGACTTTGTGAAGACGAGAGCGCCGGGCTTCAGCAGATCCGGCAGGGCACCCGGATAGCGGGCCGGGTCCAGCGGGCGCTCGGCGACGGTCCGATAGCCGGTCGCGTCGACGAACGCCCCGAACTCGGCATTGGTAATGGCGCAACGATCGATCCAGAACCCGTCGACGTCGACGTCGCGTACCGGCCCTTCCTCTCGATAATGTCGATCGGAGCCCATTCTAAATCGACCGCCATCGATCCATCGCATCGAGCGAGCGTCGGACTCTAATAGAGGTGGAGGCCGTGAGGGCGCCGACTCTATTACCGCCGTCTCTCCGAGGCTGTCAGGCGATCGAGACATTGAATGCCGGCCCAGTTGGAGCAGCGCCATCGGACGGGCAGGGCCTCGGGCAGCGTCGGAGGAGCGATCCCGCCTGTCGCCGCCCGCCGCCCGCCGCTGGCACATGAGGCCCCCACTCTGCCCTCTCCAGCCACCAGGAGGCAACCCCGCGGGCCCGACGGCCGAAGCGCCGGAGAAGGAATCGGGGGAGGGCGGGCCGGGCCGCCTGTCCCCGCCGCTGTCGCATGCGGCGAGGGCGGCGGGTCCGTGGGCGTCCGGCCGCCTTGTTTTTGTCGGCAAACTCCTCGCTGCTGCTCTATCTTCTCAGGGTGAAGAAAGCCGCAGCATCGGCCCCGACCCTGCGGCAAGGAGCCCGCTCATGCTCAACCCCGCAAGCCTCCTGGCCCGCGCCCTCGGGCACCAGCTGGCCGAGAACTATCGGGCCGTGTTCGGCGAGGGCCACCGCGACCACGCGGCCCTGCTGCGCTCGATCGCCCAGCTCTTCATCGAGCGGATCGCGAGCAGCGACGCCCTCTATCACGATGCCCAGCACACGGTGCAGGTGACGCTGGTCGGCCAGGCGATCCTGCGCGGCAAGATCCTGGTCGACGGCATCACCCAGGACGACTGGCTGCACTTCACGGTCGCGACGCTCGCCCACGACGTGGGCTACCTGCGGGGCATCTGCCCGGGCGACAGGCCCGGCAACTATGTCGTCGATACGGAGGGCAACACGATCGCGGCCCCGCGCGGCGCCTCGGACGCGTTCCTCGCCCCCTGGCACGTCGAGCGCGGCAAGATCTTCGTCCGGCATCGCTGTGCGCAGATACCGGCGCTCGACGCTGAGCGTATCGCCCGGGCGATCGAGCTCACCCGCTTCCCGGTGCCGCAAGGGGGCGACCATGCCGAGACCGACACCGAGCCCGGGCTGGTCCGCGCCGCCGACCTCATCGGCCAGCTCGGGGATCCGCTGCATCCCCGCAAGATCAACGCGCTCTATTACGAGCTGGCGGAGACCGGCGTCGCCCGCCAGCTCGGCTACGAGAGCCCGGCCGACGTGGCCGAGCGCTACCCGCGCTTCTTCTGGAACGCGGTCGAGCCCTATCTCGGCTCGGCGCTGACCCACCTCGAGCGCACGCTCGAAGGCAAGCAGTGGATCGCCCACCTCTACGCCCACGTCTTCGTCGAGGAGCATCTGCGCCAGCGCCCGGGCCCCGAGCGCCAGAACGACCGGCCGGAGGCGGGCGAGGCCTGAGCCGGGATCGCGGCCGGCGGGCATCCGGGGGCCGCCGCCGGACCTGACCCTCCCGTCACCGGACCCGCCGCCGGGCCGGCGCCGCCGTGCCCGTCACCCTCCGTCACCCGGTCGGCTGCCGGCACGCCCCGCGCCGCCCCCTTCCGTTCGCGGCCTGCGGCTCGGACGCCGGCTGTCCGGCACCTCACCCCCGAGGCACGCCGGTCTTGATCCCTTCTTCACAAGGTCTGCGGCCTGAACATGAGGAGCACAGCTTCGGGCATTGGGCTTGTGGGTCTTGATCCCTTCTTCACAAGGTCTGCGGCCTGAACACCGGCAGCCTGATCAACCACGTCATGACGACCGGGTCTTGATCCCTTCTTCACAAGGTCTGCGGCCTGAACCCACGCCCCTCGAAAAATGCGGCCGAATCACATGGTTGGAGCGGACGATTCCAAAGAGCGGCGGCCGTCGCGGAGGAAGCGACCGGGCGGACGGCGGAAGGGGCCGTCGGGCGGAGCATCGCGCGGGCGAGGGCGGGGGTCAAGGCCGCGGCCTCGTCTCGGCCGCGAGGTCGCTCGCGATGCCGCGCGGCAGGCAGGGGGCGGCGAGGCTCGTGAGCGCGCCCGGGCCCACCCGGTAGGCGCGCACGTCGTCGGCCTTGGGATGGATGCGCCTGGCTAGGCCCTCGAGGATCTCGGCGAGGCCGGCGCGGTCGGCGCGCACGAGGAAGACGGAGAGCTGCACGGCGAGGCCGCGCTTCCTGAGGAAGCGGTGGACGCGGGCGAGGCGGCGCGGCGATGCGATGTCGTAGGTCACGAGCCAGGTTCCCTCGCGGCTCATGCGAGCGCCTCCCGCAGGCAGCGCCGGAGCCGGCCGAGCTCGCCGGCGATCGCCCGGGAAAGATCGGGCAGGGCGGCCTCGTGCCAGCGGGCGATGCGCGCCATCAGCTCCCGCTCGCCGCGGTGCTTGCGGGGGTGCTGGTCGAGATAGGCGGCGAGGCGGAAGGCAGTGGGCCAGAGCCGGAAGGCGAGGATCAGGACGAGGTCGGCGCGCAGGTCCAGCTCGGGATCGGCACCCTGGAGGCGGCTGCCGGCACCCTCGGCCAGCAGCGCGTCGGCCACGGCGGCGGCGAGCAGGGCCTCGAGCCGGGCCACGAGATCCTCGGCGGCGAGCGTGCGCGAGCGGGCGTCGAGAGCCGCGAGGAGGTGCCGGCGCACGACCGGAGGACGGAGGTCGTCGACCCGTGCCGGCACGCGACCCAGGAGCCCGAGGATCGCCTGGCGCAGCGCCGCGCGCCGCCAGGCATCGCGCGTCCCCGGCCAGCGGCCCAGGAGGACCGCCTCGTCGACCAGCGCCACGAGGTCGGAGGCCCTCGGCGTCTCCGGCAGGCAGAGCCCGAGCGGGCGGCCCGCGCCGTCGAGGAAGGCGAGCGGCACCCCGGCCCTGAGGCAGGCGGCCAGCGCCTCTCCGGTCCAGGTCACCGGCCCGCGCACGACGATGCGGCCGAGCTGGCGCAGCGGCACCGGCTGGTCCGCGGCCTGGGCACGCCGCACCCTGAGGCAGGGCCCGTCGAGGGCCACGGCGAGCGGCGTGGCCGAGCCGTCGAGATAGAGCGGAATCACGGGGAAGCCTCCGGCAGGCCCGTGCGCAGCTCGCGGGCGAGGCCGGCCGCCATGCGGCGCAGCAGCCGGCCCAGCGCTGCGGCCCGGCCCTCCCAGGCGGCGTAGAAGCGCATGCGCCCGGCCTTGCCCATGTGGCAGCGGTCCGGCTCCGTCCGGAAATGCTCGGGCCTGCTCGCCGGTCGCGAACAGGCGCCAGACCAGCTCGTCGACGTGCGGCCGGAGCGGCTCCACGAGGTCGCAGGCCAGCGCCGGGCGGTGCGGAGCCGGCTCGTGCAGGGCGCCCAGGAGCGGGTCGAGCCCGACCAGGTGCGCGGCCCGCGTCGCATCGAAGGTCAGGAGCGCGTAGCCCAGCGAGAGCGCCACGTTGACCGGGTCCAGGGGCGGGCGCCGGTTGCGGCCGGCGAAGGCCAGCGCCGGCGCGAACAGCGCCGCGTAGCCCTCGAAGAACGCCGCCGCCGCGGCGCCCTCCAGGCCCATCAGCGAGGGCAGGTCGGCCGCCCGCCCGCGGTGGAGCTCGGCCTCTGCCGCCCGGAGCCGCTCGCGCGCGGCCCCGAGCGGACGGCGGGCGTCCGGGCGCGCCTCGAGGGCGCGCTCGATCAGCCGTCCGGCGCCCCCGACCTTGCCCCGCACCAGCTCGGTCGCGAGGCGCAGCCGGCGGGCGCGGTCGGCCTGGAGGGCATACTGGGCGAGGCGCAGCCGCGCGTCGCCGTGCGGCCGGCCGAGGAGCGTGGCGGTGGGCTCGAGCTTCCGGCCGGCGAGGACGAGGAGCCCCGCCCCCTCCTGCCACAGCGCCCCCAGGAGGCGGGCCGAGATGGTGGCCTCGCCCTGGACGACGACGCGCTCGATGCCCGCCAGCGGCAGGCGGGCCGGACGCTCGCCCGGGACCCGCACGAGGACGGCGCCGGCATCCAGCTCCAGGCTCGCATGCTTGCGGTCGACATAGAGGTTCGACATGGGCTCGTTCCAGGGTCCCTTGGCTATCCGACGTACAGCCAGCGCGGGTCGCGCGGCGGCCGGGCGATGCCGAGCGTGCGCACCCCGCCGCCCGGGTCCGGCCGGACCAGCAGCAGCCGGTCCCGGCGCCGGTCGACGACCGCCAGGCAGTGGGCCACGAGCTCCCGGCGCTCGGCCGGGGTCAGCCAGCACTCGTGCACCGAGCGCTGCCCGCCGGTCGACCAGCTCTTGACGACCTCGAGGGTCCGCGCGAGCCGGCGCGGGCAGCGGACGTCGTAGGCGACGAGGTGGAGGACGCGTCTGGCCATGCGCCCGAGGCTACCACGCGCCCCCCGCCCCGCCGCCGACCACAAGCTTGTGGCCGGCGCCGCGGCGGCTCAGGCCGTCAGGGCAACGTCGTCGGCAGCTGCGGCAGGTCGAGCTTGCGGGCCGCCTGCTCGCCCTCGAGCCACCGCACGAGATTGGCCTCGAGCCAGGCGCGGACGTCGTGCCAGAGCGGCTCACCGACCGGGCGGAAGCCGTGTGCCAGGATCGAGCGGTTGCGCCGCCCCAGCCAGCCGCGCATGTCCTCGAACAGGGTCCTGCTGGAGCGGGCCGCGAAGAGGTCGGCGACGACGGCGGCGCGCTCGGCCTCCGGGCGTGCCCCCTCCAGGTCCTTGAGCAGGCGCCAGGTCTTCTCCAGCGGCAGGTTGATCGTGGCGTCGTCGGCGAGCCCCGCCGCCCATTCCTTGCGGCGCTTCGGCGGCAACGCCTGGACCGGCAGGTCCGAGGCCGGCAGCTTGTGGCGCTGGACAAGGAGCCACTGCGCGGTCGCCTCGACGAGCCGATAGCAGCGGGCGATCGCGTCGTCGAAGCGGCCCCGCTGGCCGCGGCGACAGGCGTTGCGCCAGAGATCGGCGAGATGGAAGAGGTCGGGCCGCGCATCGTCGCCGGGGGGGAGGGCGCGCAGGGCCGCGAGATGCAAGGGAAAGGTGTCCGGCAGGCCGGACAGGAGGCGCAGCGCCTCCTCGTGCTCGAAGCGGTCCCAGGCGGCGAAGGCCAGGGACAGCGCGTGGATGTGGGCGATCCGCTCTCGCAGCTCATCGGGCAGTGCCGGCGCGCCGGCGAAGGGCGAGCCGACATGCCGCTCGAGCAGCACCGCCGCCTCCTGATAGGCGAAGCTCGCCCAGGCGCGAGCACAGTCGTCGAGCGCGCGTTCTGCCAGTACGGCATCGAAACGCAGGGGCCATTGCCGCTCGGTGCCGGCGAGGACCTTGTCGGTGCCGCTGCGCTCGCCGGTCATGATCTGGATGGTCACGTCGGGCCGCGTGAGCGCGGCCTGGAGCAGGCCTGCGCTCATGCTCTTCGTCCCGCCGGTATAGTCGGCGACGACGGCCCGGCCATGCTGTCCCTTGGTGAGGCGATCGAGCTCGGCCTTGGCCGCGGCAAACACCGCATCGGGATCGTCGGGCGGCACGATCACGATGTTGGCCCGACTGTCCGGGTGCTCGACCGCTGCGAGGATGCCCGGCACTTGATCGCTCGAGCCTTTCTGCTTCTTGGCCGGGACGTCCTGGGTGCACAGGAACACGATGTGCGACGGCCGGAGAGCCTGGATCGCGCCGATCACCGGCTGCGGCGAGCCGCCCACGGTGCAGACGAGGATCGTTGAGGTCATGGCCCGGCCCCTCTAGCTCCGCTCGATCTCGTGCTCGGGCACCCACTCGATATCGCCGTCGGCGAAGCGCGCCTGTGCCATCCTGTCGTCGATCCTCAGCACCTCGACCGGCTCGTCCTGGTAGAGGGCGCGCCGCGGAGTGGCCGCCACCCCGGCGGGCGCGGCGGAGCGCAGGGGCACGGGATCGCCCGGCGCCGGCTGCAGCTCGGTCGGGCAGAGCAGCAGCCAGCCCATGGGCACGAGCGGCGCGCCGCTGGCCGTCAGGACGAGATTGCGCGTGTTCCCGGCCTTCATGCTCCGCGCCGGCTTTGCCTGAGCGTTCCAGCCCTCGCGGACGAGATCCAGCGACTTGCTCTCGAACTGGCCGAAGCGGCCGACGCGCAGCAGCAGCACGTTGGGCCGCGCCCTGAGCGCGGCCTCGTCGAGCACCTTCTCTCCCAACCTGAAGCACATCGCCCGCGCCAGCCCGTCGCAGATCGCCGGCTCGTCGGCGAAGAAGCGTCGCCGCTCCTCGTCGAGGAGCTTCCAATGGAAGTCGTTGATCGCCCGGGCCAGCTCGGCGCCATCCAGCCGCCGACGCGGGGCCTTGGCGGGATCGCGGCGCTGCGCGGCCTGCAGTGTGGCGAGGTCGATACGGATCTCGACCGGCACGCAGGGCGGGGTGCCGGCATCCGTGCAGGCCCGGGCGCGCTCGACGATCATCTGCATCTTCTCGGCCGGCTGCTTGCCGTCCTTGATCAGCCGGGCCGGCCGCCAGTTGACGACCCGGTCGACGCGCGTGCCGTCCTCCGGCAGGATCATGTCGGCGACGCGCACGAAGCGGAATGGGTCCCGGTCGGTCTTGTCGTGTTGGAGAAGAAGGCGCTGGACCGCGTCGCTGGCAGCGCCCCAGCCGCCGCGCCTTGCGGGAGCGCGCTGCTTCGCATCCTCCACCTCGTGCAGGCGACCCGCCGCCAGATGCGAGAGCAGCGCTGTGCGGATGGCGCCCTTGACCGAGGAGCCGGGGATGAAGGGCCGACCCGCCGTGCGGATGAAGGGGCGCACATCGCCCCTGCGGAGCGGGTTGTCGATCGTCTCGCGCATCTCCCTTTGCGCAGCGGGGCCGATGGCGACGCGGCCGACCACGTGGCGGGCCTGCGCGGCCTCGCGCAGGAACTCGCTGCGCCGCCTGAAGCTCGCCCCGATCGAGCGCCGCCAGATAGGCGCGGCGCCGCTGCTCGGGCATGTCCCGCAGCACCGCCGACGCGCTGATCTGCTCGAGCGTCGCCTCCCCGCCGAGCCGCCACTCCTCCGCCGCCAGCACTCTTCCGTCGCCCACGTGGATGGGCGTGAGGGGAACGGCCGTCAGCCGCCAGACGACGTCACCCTCCATCGCCCGCCTCCTGATAGGGAACGGCCAGATGCCAGGCGTTGATTCCCGGCCTGAAGCCTAGCCGCTCGGCGTCCTGATAGAGCCCGTCCTCGATCCAGGCGCCCGAAGGGACCGTCGCCCGCCGCCGCCCAGGTGGCGCCCGGGCGCAGCAGGATCACCGGCCGCTTCCAGGGTCGCCCGCCCCGCGCCGTCGCCTCCTGGCCGACCTTGCCGAAATGCGTCCACAGCTTCCAGCGCGGCTCGGCCATGCCCTCCGACCAGGCGCCGTGGGAGAGCGAGAGCCAGCGGCTGCCGGTGCCGGCGAGCAGCTCGGGCTCCCGCTCGGCACCCTCGACGGCGAACCGGCCGCGCCCATAGGAGCTGTCCCGCCCATAGCCCCAGCCGCCGACGGCCTTCAGGAGATCGACGATCTCGCCGAGCGGCCGATCGGTGCGGACATAGAGGTCGCGCCGCCGGGCCTCGTCCTTCGGCCACCACTCGTCGACGAAGTGCAGCCCGCCGCTCTCCAGCGTGGTGCCGCGCTGGCGGTCGATCGTGTTGTGCGCCGCGCGCGCCTCGCAATCCTCGCCATGGTCGTCCAGCGCCCGGGTCAACGCCGCGTTGTCCAGCCGGTGGCGCTCGGCGAGGAACGTCTCGCGCCGCACCCAGGCTTTCCTCTTCTGCTCCTTGTGGCGTGCCATGTCGGCGCCCGGCCCGAGCGGCGCTGGCGCCAGCAGCGGCCGCGGCAGGAGATTCTCGGGCAACGCGTCCGAGACGAGGATCCGTCCCTCGCGCGCGGCCGGGAGCCAGTCCTCCCTGAGCGCGGGCTCGCCCCGCTCGCGGACGAGCGCCCAGCACATCTGCCCGAAGAGGGTGCCCGAGGTCAGGGGCGTGCCGTAGGGCCCCTCAAGCAGGAGGCGGATGCGGAACGCCTCCATCTAGAAGCTCACGATCTGCGGGGCCTCGTCGACGGGAAAGCGGTTGAGCCGATGGCCGGCAGCGAGGTCGTGCTCCTTGCCCTCGGGATCGAGGAGCCGGAGTTCCTCGAAGCTCACCCGGCCGTAGCCGCGCGAGCCCGAGCCGCCGAGCGCGTCCTGCTCCAGCAGCCCGAGCCCCGCGATCAGCCAGTTCAGGCACTCCTTGTCGCGCCTCCCCCCGTCGCCGTCGACCGAGTACAGCCGAAACACCATCTCCATGTCGAAGACAGCGCCCGCCGGCACACGCTCGGTTTGGCGCGGGCCGACCCGGTCGTGCGCCTTCCCCGCGATCCGATCGATCATGACCTCTGTCTTCTCCTCGGTCAGCGGCAGGCCCTCGTCGAGCGCGCGGTCGCGCCACGCCCTGTCAAATGGCGCATCGCGCACGACGAGGCGTGTCGGTCCCTCGGACCATTGCTCGCGCTTGGCGGCGGTCCCGAAGATCCGAAGAACAGGGTCGCCACGTGTGAAGGCCTGGCCCGCCCTGGCGTCGATCCCCCAGGGCTGGCCGTCCTCGCGCAGCTTCTCGAAGGCCCATTCGAAGAGAAAGCGTAGCCTCCCCTTGAGGCTCGATCCCGGGATGTAGGGCTCCTTGCTGTGCGGGTGCTTGACTACGGGATTATCGATCCCGCCAATCTCGATCGTGTCCTTGCCGGCGCCGATGTGCAGTCCCGACCGGAGCACGACCTTGCCCGTGATCACGGTCCGACCGATAGAGGCGAGGGTCATCTCAGTCGCGCTCCTTACCCTTGACCTCGAAGACTTTGTGAAACGCCATCACGGCCTCGAGATGACGCGCGAAGGCGAGGAAGGCCGCGCGGTCGTCGATGGAGCGGCCATGCCGGACGAAGAGTGACAGTAGCTCTCCGGACTCCTGCTCGCCGACATCGGAGTATTTGAGGCGTGCCAGGGCATAGGCGGAGCGCGCCTTGAGCAACGCCATCTCGCCCTTGATGAACTCGCTGCCGAGCGCCGAAATCGCTGTCGAGCCGGCGCTTGATGTCCACCACCTCGCCGAAGAACCGGCGGAGCTGCGAGGCCGGGATGCCCGCGAGCTTGTGCGCCACGGCCTCGGCCTCGGCGCCGAACAGCTCGGCTCTGGGCGCTGATCGCTCGCTGTTCGGAGCCGCCCCGAAATAGGTCACCTTGGTCTGGTCCTTGAGCCGCCGCTCAAGGTCCGCCCGCAGACCACCGGCGCCCCCGGCGCCGGGGCCACCGGAGCGCTGGTCCCGGCGATCGGATCCCCCTCGCCCATGCATGGCCATCTCCTTCATCGGTTGCGCCAGATGGCGATCGAGAGCGCGGCGCGGGTGGGCACCTTCGCCGCCGGCGCCACGCCCATCAGCTCGTGGAACTCGGACCAGCGCGCCTGGTCCTTGGAGAACGTGCGCGCGAGGTGATAGCGATAGCGGGCCGGCCAGATCGCCGCGTTGGTGTCTCCCGCGTCGGCGTTGTCCCTCTCATCGGTGAAATGCAGCAGCTTGTAGAGCCAGGCGGTGGTGATCGGACCGTCGCGGACGAGGTCGCTCAGCCAATCCGACCGATCGAGGAGCCAGGGCATCTCGTTCCAGGCCAACACCTCGTCCAGCAGCGCGAGCCGGTCCTTGCCCGTGGCACGCTTCGCTTTCTCCGTGAGCCGCTTCTCCGCTCGACGCGCCGAGCGGTTGAGCGGCTCCCGCGCATCGACCAGCTCGATTGCGGCCGAGAGCGTGAGGCTCGGGTTGCCACCGACATAGCGGCCCCAGGCCGCGCGCAGCTCGCCTGCGAGGCTGATCGTCTGCCGCCAGGGGCCGATCAAGAGCAGATCGTCACCGCCGGCATAGACGGTGTAGGTCTCGGGCGCGGCCCGGCGCAGATGGTCCGGCAGCCAGCCGGTGAAGAAGGCGTCGATCGCACGGGACAGCGCCACCAGCCGCCCGATCGAGCGCCGCGCCCCAAGCCCCTCGCCGAAGACGCGGCCGAGATTGTCCACATCCGCCTTCAGCACGGCCAGCATGGCGCGGCCCTGCCATCCATCCCCGGACGGCTCGCGGGCGTCGGCCGCGATGTGCGCCATGGTCTTGATATCGCCGGCGGTGGGCGCTGGCTCGTCCTCGACCGGCTGGATATCGCGGTAGCGCACCTGCTGCCACTCGTCTGGGGCGAAGGTCGGCACGTGATTGGCGAGCCAACGGTCGGCGAGCGGCCACGCGGCGCCGCTCCCCCGCAAGCGCCATGCCGAGATCACGTTGCTGCCCGGCTCGATGTGCAGTCCCAGCCTCAGGCGGAAGGCGCCGAACGGCGCGAAGGGCTCGTCATCGCCACCTCCGCCGTCCAGCCAGACGCACTGCTCCAGCCGCGGCAGGTCGCGGCCGATCTCGTGCTCGGCGTGGCAGGCGAGACAGCGCCGATCGGTGTCGCCGCCTCGCGCCGGCCGCACGCCGCAGGCTGCGCAGGCGCCTTCGGCTCCTTCCTCGTAGTCGACGGCCAGCACCGGCCCATTGCGCCCAAGGAAGCTCGCCAAGGCCCGTTGCTTGGCACGCTCGGTCGCGACCCGGACCAGGTCGAGCGTCGAGTCCATGCGATTGCCCATGAAGGCCTCGCCGGCGAGCGGCCCGGTCAGCCCGAGCACGAGGGCAAGCTCGCCCGCGTAGCGGGTCGCGAGCCAGGCATCGATGCGCGCCTGGAGCCCGGCGATCCGCGCCTCGATGTCGTTGATCTCGGGCAGCACCATCAGGAACTGGCCACCTGCGCGCAGCAGGACCACGTGGGGCGGCAGCCCGAGATCCCGCCGCACCAGGAGCGCCGCGGCCTCGACGATCATGCCCATGAGGAACGAGCGGGCGCGCAGGATGCGGTTGACGCCCTTCACCTGCTGCGCCGCCAGCCGGAAGAGCGTGCTCTGGATGCCCGAGAGGTCGCCCCTGAGCAGCCTGAGCCTGGGACGGCCGCGGTCCCGGATCGCGCGCTCGTCGGAAAGCTCGCCCCGCTCGCGGTGGTGGGCGTAGAGGCAGGCGGCGAAGGCCGCCACCGCGAGCGAGTGGTCGAGCAGCGACACGTCGGGCTCGTCGACGGTCGAGGAAGGGATCGCCCACCAGAAGCGGTCGGCGAGGGCGATGACCCCCTCGTGGAAAACGTCCGCCGGCTGACGCGGCTGGCGGCACAGATTGGTCAGCGCCTTTGTAAAGTCAGCGGCGGTCGCACCGTAGTCGTCGGGCAGTAGCGAGCGATCGACGCCGCTCTGGGGGAACAGGGCGCTCGCGCCCGCCTCGACCGGCCTCAGCTCGGCACGCGCCGCGGGCGCACGGCCGTCGATGGCGATGCGATCGAAGGGAGAGCGAAGCGGCGTGCGGCGATAGGCGTCGCGCCGACGGGCATCGTCGCTGGTCTCCTCGGCCTCGTCCCGGGCCTTCCGATCCATGCCTGCGGACAGGCGATCGGCCGCCGTCACGATCGTCGTCCACGGTCTGCGCGGGTCGGGGTTGTGGTGATAGACCGCCGCGCGGCGCGCCTGCTCGAGCCTCATGCCAGCGGGCAGCTCGACGCCGGCCTCCTCGAGGACCTCGAACAGCGCGGCGGTGAACAGGACGTGGTGATGCGAGTAGCGCCCCTGCCATTGCGGCAGGATCTCATGGTCGAGCCCCTGCACGATCGGGGCGAGGTCGCGCGTCGAGCCCGTCGCCCGCTGCAAAAGCTTGCCCACGTCGTGCAGGAAGGCGCCCATGGCGATCTCGTCGATGCTCGGCAGGTCGTCCCTGGGCTCGGTCACGGGTCGGGCTCCCCCACGATCAGGATGCTCTCGGGCGGCAGGGCGAGGCGGTAGCGCGTCAGCGGTCGCCGGCCCGTGCCGACGACCCGGTATGGCACGGCGCACTCGCCCAGAGCCTCCCCCACAAGCTTGTTGTGTCGCGCATTCCGTTCCTCGACGAATTCCCTGCTCATCCCACGCGCGAGAGAGCCTCGCAAGCGCCGAAGTTGTGCCGAGCCCTCCCCGAACAGCTCCAGGTAGGCCCCCACGACCTCCCGGGCGCGCAGCTCCCGCCAGCCGACGAGGGCGGCCTTGCCCAACCGCCGCCGCCGCGCCGGTACGAGCAGCCAGGCGAGCTGGGCCGGCGGCAGCCGCACCGGGCGCCCGTCCATCGTGAGCCGGGCCCCTGCGATGTCGATGCGCAGCTCGGGTGCCGCCAGGACATGCTGCAGGCCCGCCACCGCCTCGGCATAGCTCGCCTGGCCGAGCAGCAGGTCGCGCGGCAGGCCGTGGCGGAGCCGCACGAAGGGGATGTCGGCGAGCGTCACCGCCGCCTGGTCGGTGCGCACCGGACGGTTGTCGCGGCCGATAAGGACGCGCGGCCGCGCCGGCGGGAAGAAGAACTGCGGATGCTGCTCGAAGGCCGGCGGCACCAGCACGTGGGACAGCCGATCCTGCGCGCGGCCGTAGAGGGAGAGCGCGTAGCCGGCGAAGAAGCCCATCGTCTTGCGGCCGCCGGCCAGCGAGACGTGGAGCGCGCTGGCAGGATCGGCCGTGAGCGTGCGCACGAGCCGGGTGATCGTGTCGGCGGCCGCCACATTGTCCTCGGGCTCGAGGATGTCCTGGAGCGGCCGGCCCGCCCTGTCCGCCACGAGGTGAATCCGATCGGGCGTCAGGGCCAGGGCCAAGTGCGGCTGGCCCAGCTCCTGGGCCAGCTCGTTGAGCGCGCCGCTGTCGGTATCGAGGAGCATGAGCTCGCCCGCTGCCGCCCCTCGAGCGTGGTGACGAGGTGGATCTCGGTCGGCACGAAGGCCGGCCTGCGCAGCCGGGCCGCGGCCCAGACGGTCTCGGTCACGACCTGCGGCGTGAGCCCGGCCACGGCCAGCAGCACCCGCCGCGGGTAGGAGGCGGGCTCGCCGCTCACGCGCCCGCCACCTCGATCTGGCCCAGCCCCATGGTCGTGCCCTTCCCGGTACCGATCCACTGCCCGATCCAGAGATAGGGCCAGAGATCCTCCGCCGGGCGGAGGTCGAGGGTGGCACGGCCGACGATGCCGCCGATGCCGAGCAGCGCCTCCTGCCGCGTCGACCAGCGGGCGAGATCCAGCCAGCGGAGCGAGATCGAGTCCCAGTCCAGCTGCGCCGCCCGGTCCCTGAGGCCGGCGAAGTCAGCCTCGAGCGGCGCGGCCGTGTGGAAGTAGGAGAGCATCGAGACGCGACGGACGAGGCTCACGAGGATGTCGGCCGGCCGCAGCGTCTCGGGCGTGACGAGATCGCCCGCGCGACGCAGGCGCAGCGGCGTGCGCAGCTCGACCGCGACGCGCTCCGGCAGCGCAGGCGTGGCCGGCACCTGCGCCTCGGCCGGTCCCGGCCCGATGTCGGCCGGCTGCGCACCGGGCAGATCCACGGTGTGCGCAGCCGCCAGCCTCAGGGCCACCCGGTCGGGCCCGATGCCGGCGGCTGCCGCATCCTCGAGCGCGCGCAGGATGTAGGCTCGCTGCGGGCCGCCCGCCCGACGAGCGTGACGCCCAGCGTCACCGCCGTCCCTGGGGCGAGGCGCCGTGGCCCGAAGGGCGGGCACAGCACGTAGGGATGCGGGATGGTCGTAACGCCGCATCTCGTGGCGCGCCGGGCTGGTGGCGAAGACCGTGGGGTAGATGCAGGAGGCTCGAGCGGGCAGCCGGGGCAGGGTCGGAGGTGCATGACGCAGACGGTGCGCTTGAGCGCGTGCCCGAAGGCGCCGCGCCAAGCGGAACCGCTGAAGGAGGGCCAGCGACCCGCGCCGCTCGAACTCGAAGACGAGCCGATGATGCGATAGCGGCAGAATGGGTGATCTCCTTCCCGTCGACTTTGAGCGCCGGAGCCCGCCCCCGATGGGGACTGCCGTAGGACCCGCCTCGGCCAACCGCAAGCTGCGATAAGCTTAGTGAGCGGCAAGGGGCGCGGACTCGCGCTGCCGCTCTGGCCGCAGCCCCCCTTTCCTCGGGGCTTCATCGTCCTAAATGGGAACTATGAGCATTCTCGGAATCCTCCTTCTCCTCGCCATGGGCGCCACGCTGGCGGTCCTGTTCGTCGGGATCGGCGGCTTCGTGCAGGGTGGCAGCTTCAACGAGCGCTACGGCAACAAGCTGATGCAGGCCCGCGTCGGCCTGCAGCTCGTCGCGGTCATCCTTCTGGGGCTGATGTTCCTCTCGCACGGCTGAGGCGGGCGAGGGGACGGCTGCGGTCCGCCCACCATGGTCACGCTGACCCGCATCTACACCAAGGGTGGTGACACGGGGCGCACCTCGCTGGGGGACGGCAGCCGTGTCGCCAAGCACGCGGCCCGCGTCGCCGCCTACGGCACGGTCGACGAGGCCAACGCGACGATCGGATTGGCCCGCCTCCATGCCTCGGGCGAGGCGGACGCGATGTTGGGTCGCATCCAGAACGATCTTTTCGACCTGGGCGCCGACCTCTGCCGACCGGGCAGCGACCCCGCCGAGCCGGGAGCGCTGCGGGTCCAGGAAAGTCAGGTTCTGCGCCTCGAGGCCGAGATCGACCTGATGAACGCCGGCCTCCGGCCGCTCAACTCCTTCGTTCTGCCGGGCGGGGCATCGGCCGCGGCGCATCTCCACCTGGCCCGCACGGTGACCCGGCGGGCGGAGCGCCTGGTCACCGCGCTCGCCGAGGCCGAGCCCGTCAATCCGGTGGCGCTGCGCTATCTCAATCGGCTGTCGGATCACCTCTTCGTTCTGTCGCGCTGGCTCAACGACAAGGGTGCCGGCGACGTGCTGTGGGTTCCGGGCGCCAACCGCTGAGCGCCGGGCGGTCATGCCCGCGCTGTCGGGCCCGCCCTGATTGACAACGCGGTGACGGTTGCCTATCGCTCCCTGCTGCAACGCAAAAAATCGAGCCGGGCCGGCCGTGGCCCGGACCCTCGGGCCATCGGAAGGTTACGGCGATGAGGATCCTCGTGCCCGTCAAGCGGGTCGTCGACTACAACGTCAAGATCCGCGTCAAGGCCGACCAGAGCGGCGTCGACATCGCCAACGTCAAGATGTCGATGAACCCGTTCGACGAGATCGCCAACGAGGAGGCCATCCGCCTCAAGGAGAAGGGGCTGGCCCAGGAGGTGATCGCCGTCTCCCTGGGGGAGGCGCGCTGCCAGGAGACGCTCAGAACGGCGCTCGCCATGGGTGCCGACCGGGCGATCCACGTCCTGACCGACGTTCCGCTCCAGCCGCTCGCCGTCGCCAAGCTCCTCCAGGCCCTCGTCGGCCGCGAGCAGCCGGGCCTCGTCATCCTGGGCAAGCAGGCGATCGACGACGACAGCAACCAGACCGGCCAGATGCTGGCGGCCCTGCTGGGCTGGCCTCAGGCGACCTTCGCCTCGAAGCTCACTCTCGAGGAGGGCCGGGCCCTCGTCGCTCGCGAGGTCGACGAGGGCACCGAGACCATTCGGGTCAGGCTGCCCGCCATCGTCACCACCGACCTTCGCCTCAACGAGCCGCGCTACGCCTCGCTCCCCAACATCATGAAGGCGAAAAAGAAACAGATCGAGACGGTGACGCCCGAGCAGCTCGGCGTCGATCCGGCGCCGCGGCTCCGCTACGTCAAGGTCGAGGAGCCCCCCAGGCGGCAGGCCGGCGTCAAGCTCGGCTCTGTGGCCGAGCTCGTGGCCAAGCTGAGGCAGGAGGCGGGAGTCGTCTGATGGCTGTCCTCGTTCTCGCCCAGCACGACAACAAGACGCTCGACAAGACGACGCTGCACGCCGTCACCGCGGCCGGCGCCATCGGCGGCGACATCCATGTTCTCGTCGCCGGGAAGGATGCCCGGCCGGTCGCAGAGGCCGCCGCCCGCGTGGCGGGCGTGGCCAAGGTCCTGCTGGTCGAGCACGCGAGCTATGCCAATCCGTTGGCCGAGGATGTGGCGGCGCTGCTGGTGAGCCTGGCGCCCGGCTACGATCATCTCCTGGCGGCGTCGACCACGCACGGCAAGAACGTCATGCCGCGCGTCGCGGCCCTCCTCGACACGGCCCAGATCAGCGACATCGTGGCCGTCGTCGGGCCCGGCACCTTCAAGCGCTACATTTATGCCGGCAATGCGCTGGCGACGGTCGAGAGCGCCGACGCGCGGCGGGTCGTCACCGTCCGCACCACCACCTTCGAGCCAGCCCCGGCCGAGGGCGGCAGCGCCGAGATCGCGACCGTCGCCGCCGTCGAGCCCACGAGCCTCGCCGCCTTCGTCGGCCGCGAGGTCAGCCGCAGCGAGCGGCCGGACCTCGGCTCGGCCCGGATCGTCGTCTCGGGCGGCCGTGGCATGGGCAGCGGCGAGAACTTTCGCATCATCGAGGAGCTGGCCGATGTCCTGGGCGCTGCGGTCGGGGCGTCCCGCGCCGCCGTCGACGCCGGCTTCGTGCCCAACGACTACCAGGTCGGTCAGACCGGCAAGATCGTGGCCCCCGAGCTCTACGTCGCGGTCGGTATCAGCGGCGCCATCCAGCACCTGGCCGGCATGAAGGACAGCAAGATCATCGTCGCCATCAACAAGGACGAGGAGGCGCCCATCTTCCAGGTCGCCGACTACGGCCTGGTCGGCGACCTCTTCAGGATCGTGCCGGAGCTCACCCAGGCCCTCAGACAGGCCAAGGCCTGACGTCACGGAGAGCAGGATGGTCGCTGCCTACGAGCGCAAGGACTACCCGCCGATCCCGGAGATCCGGCGGATCGGCGTGATCGGCGCCGGGCAGATGGGCGGCGGCATCGCCCAGGTCGCGGCCGTGGCCGGTCTCGCCGTGCGGCTGGTCGACGTGGCCCAGCAGCAGCTCGACGCGACGCTGGCGCGGATCGAGGGCCTGCTCGATCGGCAGGTCCGCAAGGGCGCCACCGACGAGGCCGCCAAGCGGGCGGCGCTCGGCCGCATCGCCACCGGCACCGAGCTGGCGCTCCTCGGCGACTGCGACCTCGTCATCGAGGCGGCCACCGAGAACGAGGCGCTGAAGCACAAGATCTTCAAGGAGCTGGTCCCGCACCTCAAGGCCGATGCGCTGGTGGCCTCCAACACCAGCTCGATCTCGATCACCCGCCTCGCCGCCCAGACCGACCGGCCCGAGCGCTTCATCGGCATGCACTTCATGAACCCCGTGCCGGTCATGAAGCTGGTCGAGCTGATCCGCGGCATCGCCACCGAGGAGGACACCTACCAGGCGGTCAAGGCCCTCTGCCAGAAGCTCGGCAAGACCTCCGTCACGGCCGAGGACTTTCCGGCCTTCATCGTCAACCGCATCCTGCTGCCGATGATCAACGAGGCCGTCTACACCCTCTACGAGGGCGTGGGCACGGTCGAGAGCATCGACACGGCGATGAAGCTCGGCGCCAACCACCCGATGGGCCCCCTGGAGCTCGCCGACTTCATCGGCCTCGACACCTGCCTCGCCGTCATGCAGGTGCTCTATGACGGCCTCGCCGACAGCAAGTACCGCCCCTGTCCCCTGCTGGTGAAGTATGTCGAGGCCGGCTGGCTCGGCCGCAAGACCAAGCGCGGCTTCTACGACTATCGCGGCGAGCATCCCGTCCCGACGCGATGAGGGCGGTCCCGGGCGGACGGGGCTGGTCCCGCCCTGCGCGGCGGGCCTACTCCTCGCGAAAGGTCCGCTCGCGGCGCTCGTGGCGCTCCTGCGCCTCGATGCTCAAGCGTCGCGATCGGCCTGGCCTCGAGCCGCTTCAGCCCGATCGGCTCCTGCGTCTCCTCGCAATAGCCGTAGGAGCCGTCCTCGATCCGCCGCAGCGCCGCGTCGATCTTCGAGAGCAGCTTTCTTTCGCGGTCGCGCGTCCGGAGCTCGAAGGCCCGCTGGATCTCGGCCGAGGCCCCGTCGCTCAGATCCGGGAGGCGCGTGTCCTCCTCCTTGAGCTGCTTCAGCGTCTCGCCCGAGCCCCTGAGGATCTCGTCCCGCCAGTGCAGCAGCTTGTGGCGGAAATACTCGGCCTGGCGAGGATTCATGTAGGGCTCGTCGTCCGAGGGCCGATAATCCTTGCCGATGAGATCAGCCATGGACTCCCTCCAAGGGCAAAGGCACAGGCCCCGGGCGGCGGACCGCCCGCCGACCGCCCGTCGCGTCCGCCTCGCTCCCGCCACGCGGGCGCTCCCTTAGCGCAAGGCATGGCGCCCGCGCAACTCCCTCGTTGCCCCGAGCGCACGCCTAAGCCCCTCTAGATTAGGCAGATTTCAAAGGCGCCCGGCCTCGGCCGTCGGCACCGTCCGACAGTCGTATGCATCCCGATGCGCATTCGACCCGCCGCGCCACCCGCACCCGGTCGATCCGCGCCGCCAGCGCGTCATAGAGAAGAAGAATGCCCGACAGCGAGCCCTCCTCGAGCCCGAGGATCTCCTTCACCACCTCCACCGCCTGCAGGCAGCCCATCACGCCCGCCGCCGGCCCGAGCACCCCGCCCTGGGCGCAGGAGGGCAGCGCATCCGCCGCCGGCTCCTCGGGAAAGAGGCAGCGCAGGCAGGGATGGGGCGGCCCCCGGTGCGCCTTGAACACGGAAAGCTGCCCGTCCAGCCCCTGCACCGAGGCGCTCACGAGCGTTTTGCCCAGCCTCAGGCAGGCGTCCTGCACCGCCGCCCGCGTCCTGAAACTGTCGCTGCCGTCGGCCACGATGTCGTAGCCCCCGATCACCGCCGGGGCGTTCTCCGGCCCCAGCCTGAGATCGTGCCGCACCACCCGGATCGCCGGGTCCAGCCCCTTCAGCCGCGCCTCGGCGCTTTTCGTCTTTTCCCGGCCCACGTCCGCCATGCCGTGGATCACCTGCCGCTGCAGGTTGCTCGCATCCACCCGGTCGTCGTCCACGATCCCGAGCGTGCCCACGCCCGGCCGCCGCCAGATAGAGAAGGAGAGGGGAGCCGAGCCCGCCCGCCCCCACCACCAGCACCCGCGCCTCGAGCAGCCGCTCCTGGCCGACCCCGCCCACCTCCGGCAGCACGATGTGCCGCGCATAGCGGCGCATCTGCGCGTCGCTCAGATCCATGGGGTCAGCTCCATGCGCCCGGCTCCATCGGCACCCTCCGCTCGGCCCACCCGGCCCGTCACTCGTTAACCCCGCCTTTACCACACCGGACGCAGCCTGCTGCGGCCGGAAACCGGCGAAGTGGACGCAGCCTGCTGCGGCCGGAAACCGGCGAAGTGGACGCAGCCTCGCTGCGGCCGGCAGCGGGCAGCCCGGCTCGACGGAGCGCATCGCATGGACCCCGAGAAAGCAGCCATCGCCATCCGGTACGACCCGGCCACGGGCCAGCTCCCCCACGTCACCGCCCGCGGCCGCGGCGCCGTCGCCGCCCGCATCCTGGAGATCGCCCGCGCCGGCGGCGTCCCCGTCCGGGAGGATGCCGCCCTGGCCCAGATCCTGAAGGCGCTGGAGCCGGGCATGGCCGTCCCGCCCGCCGCCTTCGCCGCCCTGGCCGCCATCCTGGCCCATCTCTACCGGGTCGACCGCCGGCTCGCCGCCGCCGCGGGCAGGGCCCCATGACCCCGCCCCCTGCCGGAGCCGCCCCCCGCCCCGACCTCCCGGAGGCCGGCCCGGCGGACGCCCTCCGCCGCATCGCGCCCCGCCCCGAGCCCGCCTCCGGCGACGGGGCGCCAGCCGACGCCCTCCGCCGCATAGCGCCCCGCCCCGAGCCCGCCTCCGGCGACGGGGCGCCAGCCGACGCCCTCCGCCGCATAGCGGCGGACCTCGCCGCCACCGCCCGCCGGCTCGACCGCGACTCGCCCGCCGCCCAGGCCGCCCTCGCCGGCTGCGCCGCCCGCCTCGGCGACGCCCTGGCCGCCCTCCCGGCCGGCAGCCCGCCCGAGGCCCGCCTCGCCCTCCTGGTCCTCCTGGCCGAGCTGCAGGAGCTGACCCAGGGCCTCGCCGGCCGCAGCGCCGCCCTGGCCCGCCGCCTGGGCGACGTCGCCCTCGGCCGCGCCGTCGCCGCCGCCTACCGCCGCACCCGCCGGCTCTGAGAATGTGAAAAATGGAGCCGCTCGAGCTCGCCCGCGCCCTCGCCGCTCTTCTTTTCGTTTTCGGGCTGCTCGCCGGAGCCGCCTGGCTGGTCCGCCGCCTGGGCCTCGCCGCCCGCCTCGGCGCCGCCCGGCCCGGCACCGCCCGCCTCGCCCTCGTCGAGAGCCGCTGGCTCGACAGCCGCACCCGCCTCCTTCTCCTCCGCTGCGACGACCGGGAGCATCTTTTGCTCGTCACCGGCTCTGCTGCACTGCACCTGGAAAAGCGCGACCGATCGTCGCAGGCGTCGCCTTCATGAGCGTTCTCAAGGCCTTGGGCACCGTCCTTGAGCCGGGGCTTGCAGTCCTGCCGCTGGTCCTCGCCGCCGGCCCCGCCGCCGCCCAGTCGGTCAGCATCGACCTCGGCCCCGGCGGCGGCATCAGCGCCGAGATCGTCCGCCTCGTCCTCCTCCTCACCGTCCTCGGCATCGCCCCCGGCATCCTGGTGATGGTCACCTCCTTCACCCGGATCGTCGTCGTCCTCTCCTTCCTCCGCACCGCCATCGGCCTCCAGCAGAGCCCCCCCAACGCCGTCCTCGTCGGCCTCGCCCTCTTCCTCACCGGCTTCGTCATGGCCCCCACCTTCGAGCGGGCCTGGACCGAGGGCCTGGCCCCCCTGGTCGACCACCGCCTCGACGAGAGCCGGGCCCTCGCCCGCGCCGCCGCACCCTTCCAGGCCTTCATGCAGCGCCAGGTCCGCGACAAGGACCTTCTCCTCTTTCTCGACATGGCCCACCTGCCGCCGCCCAAGGGCCCCGAGGCCGTGCCGCTCCAGGTGCTCGTCCCGGCCTTCGCCATCGGCGAGCTCAGGAAAGCCTTCGCCATCGGCTTTCTGGTCTTCCTCCCCTTCCTCGTGATCGACCTCGTGGTCAGCGCCGTCCTCATGGCCATGGGCATGATGATGCTCCCCCCGGTCATGGTCTCGCTGCCCTTCAAGCTGATTTTTTTCGTTCTCGTCGACGGCTGGTACCTCGTCACCGCCGGCCTCCTGCAAGGGTTTACCCCTCCGGCTTAGCTTGCCCTCGGGGCCGCTACGCGGAACCCGGGGGACCGGAGGGCCATGCCTTCGTTCTCCGCGGCTTAGCCCGCCCCTCGGGGCCGCTGCGCGGAACCCGGGGGCCCAAGTACATCCCCGCGAAAGCGGGGACCCATACCTGCTCCTGGATCCCCGCGAATGCGGGGACCCGCTGGCCCTGATGCCCGCTCATCCCCGCGCAGAGCCTGTCCTCGGGCGGCGTCCGCCGACCCGGGGAGGGACCCATGCCCATGCCGCCTGTCACCGGGGCGGTCACCTTCCCCGCCTTCCAGGCGGCCGGCGCAGGGCGCTACCGCAAATTTCCTGCTGCATCGCAAAAAAAGCCTCTGGAGTGAATGATGAGAAACGCTCTAAGCTCGCGGCGTCGTGATGACAAGGACACTGGCTGAGCAGATGATCTGCCGGGGGAACGCATTGCTATCCGCGCGAAGCATCTGGCATTGTTCAACCCCAGGTTTCTATTGCCGTCAGAACACGCTTCTGTGCTCGGCCCTCAGCGCTCGACCTCGAGGATAACCGGATTGTCATCCGCCAGCGACGACGGGAGAGCTGCGCCGTCTTGAGGCCTTCCCGCCCCCTCGCTCGCTGAGCCTATTGTTCGATGGAGCATGGGATGCAGGCTGATATTCGCTTCCCGGAGGGCGCCCTTCCCGGTCGGCCGAGCCTTCTGGGCCGCCTCCGCTCGCGCGTCGTTCTCGACGGCCTCGTCCGCCTGGGCGACGTGCTCGTCATCGCCGCCACCGGCGCCGCCGCCACCTGGTGGCGCTTCGTCGAGAAGGATGTCCCGACCGCAGCGCTGGCAGCGCTCATGTTCGCGCTCCTCCTCGCGGCCGTGGTGTTCCCGAAGTGCGGCATCTACGCCTTCGAGCGCCTCGGCCGCCTCAGCCACCAGCTTCCCCGCCTCCTCCTGGGCTGGTCCGCCACCCTCGCCGGCGTCCTGGTCTTCCTCTACGCCCTGAAAAGCTCGGCCGACGTCTCTCGCCTCTGGCTGGGCGTCTGGTGGCTGGGCGGCAGCCTCGGCCTGATCGTGTGGCGCGTCGCCCTCAGATCGCAGATTCGGGCTGCGCACCGGGATGGCAGCCTCTCCCGCAATCTCCTCGTCATCGGCCGCACCGACCTCGTCCGCGACGTCACCGAGCGGCTCGAATCGGCGGACGACAGCCTGAGGGTCGCCGGCGCCGTGTGCGTCGCCGGGGCCGGCGAGGCGGTCCTGCCGGCGCTCGACCGCCTCGGCACCGACGAGCTCCTGCCCGAGCTGATCCGCCGCCAGGTCGACGAGGTCGTCCTGGCCATCCCCTGGTCCGAGAAGGCCGCCATCCACGCCGCCCTCGCCACCCTTCGCCACCTGCCCATCGAGGTCTCTCTCTATCCCGAGATCCTGGGCCGCGAGCTGCCCCTCCTCGGCGCCGTCCAGGTCGGCGACGCCCCCCTCCTTCGCCTCCTCGAGAAGCCCCTGGGCGACTGGCGCTACGTCATGAAGGGCGTGGAGGACCGGGTCCTCGGTCTCCTCCTCCTCGCCCTCACGGCCCCGCTCCTCGCCGCCATCGCCCTCGCGGTCAGGCTGTCCTCGCCGGGCCCGGTGTTCTTCCGCCAGCTCCGCCACGGCTTCAACCGCCACCCGATCCTCGTCTGGAAGTTCCGCACCATGTACGTCGATCGCTGCGACGCGCCCGACGCGGGCGAGGTGCGGCAGGCGACGCGCGACGATCCCCGCATCACCCCCCTCGGCCGCTTCCTCCGCCGCACCAGCCTCGACGAGCTGCCCCAGCTCTTCAACGTCCTCCTGGGCGAGATGTCGATCGTCGGCCCGCGCCCCCACGCCGTCGCGCACGACAGCTTCTACGGCCGTCAGATCGACGGCTACCTCGCCCGCCACCGCGTCAAGCCCGGCATCACCGGCTGGGCCCAGGTCAACGGCCTTCGGGGCGAGACCAGGACGGTCGAGCAGATGCGCCGGCGTATCGAGCTCGATCTCGAATATATCGACAACTGGTCTTTGATCTTCGATCTCCGAATTCTCCTGCGCACCATGTTTGTCGGCTTCGTCAGCCAGAAATCTTACTAGTCGGTAATTTTCCGGGAGAGATGCACGCCGTGTATGCGCTTGACGAAGAGCAGACGACGGGGCCGCGCTTGGCGATCGACGGATGGCCGCGCCGGCACAAGCGGATACTGATCCACGACTACTCGGGGCATCCCTTTCAGGTCCAGCTCAGCCGCGAGTTGGCCCGTCGCGGTCACGAGGTTCTGCATCTCTACTCGACCGCCTTTCAGACGCCGAAGGGTGCTCTGAGCCGTCAGCCCGACGATCCGGCCACATTCAGGGTGGAAGGGCTCCGGCTGAAGGAGCCCTTCGCCAAATACAGCTTCATCAAGCGCCGGAGGCAGGAAATCGAGTACGGCAAGCTGGCGGCCGAGCGCACGCGGCGCTTCCGCCCGGACGTCGTCATCGCCTCGAACCTGCCTCTGGACCCGCTGCACCACACCTGGCTTGCCTGCGCTGATACCGGTGCCTCGCTGGTGGTGTGGCTTCAGGACCTCTACAGCGTGGCGATGCGCAAGATCCTGCCGCGGAAGCTGCCGATGCTCGGGGACTTCGTGGCGCGGCACTACGAGGCGATTGAGCGCCGGGTCCTCCGCGGGGCGGATCGGATCGTCTGCATCACCGACGATTTCCTTCCGCACCTGGGCTCATGGGGGGTCGCGGGCAGAAGTGTGAGGTCATCGAGAACTGGGCGCCGCTCGACGAGATCGTGCCGGACGCAAAGCGAACGCATGGGCTGAGGAGCACGGGCTCGTCGGCAAGCGCGTCGTGCTCTATTCGGGAACCCTGAGCCTGAAGCATAACCCCGCCTCGATCGCGGGCGTGGCCCGACGCTTGGCGGATCAGGATGACGTTCGTGTCGTGGTGGTGTCTGAGGGCGTCGGCGCCGAGTGGCTGAAGAAGGTCAAGGTCGAGCAGGGGCTGAACAATCTCCTCCTGTTCCCCTTTCAGCCCTATGACCGTTTTTCGGAGGTGCTCGGCGCCGCTTCGGTGCTTCTAGCCATTATCGAGCCGGACGCAGGGGTCTTTCGGTCCCATCGAAGGTGCTGAGCTACCTCTGCGCCGGCCGGCCGATTGTCCTCGCCGTGCCGCCTGAGAATCTCGCCGCACGAACGGTGATCAGGGCCGGCGCGGGTGTTGTCGTCGAGCCCGAAGCGGCGACGGGTTGGCCAAGGTTGTGCACAGCTTCTGGGCGATCCGCATCGGTGTGACCGATTAGGTGCCAACGGCCGTCAATACGCAGAGGCAAATTTCGATATCGAGGGGATCGGCGATCGCTTTGAACGTCTTTTGGATCTGGGTACCGTGGCACTGGCGACGCGCGCCCGATAGGCCGAAGGAGAAAAGCCAATGTTCCTGGCGAGGCGGCTGGCGGAGCGACGGATCTGGGAGCGACTGCTCCGAGAAAGATTGTCTGAGCCCCTCCACCTCAATCTAATTTCATGCTTGGTAATGCTATTTGGGAGCTAAGAGTCAAAGATCTATTTCGACCTGATTGTCCGACCGCAGCATGCCTTTGCGCTCCTGAATGCCGCCCGGAAGGCACGCGATCTTGGCATTAAGACCATCGTTGCCGTCGAGTTCGGCGTAGCGAATGGTACAGGACTGATCAACATTTGCGACATTGCTGGACGGATAACAAGATCGACGGGTGTCGGCATTGACGTTGTTGGCTTCGATTCGGGCAAGGGGATGCCGCCGGCGGTGGACTTCCGTGACCATCCGGAATATTACGGGCAAGGCGACTTCCCCATGCAGGATAGGCAGGCGTTGCTCGGCAGCTTGCCGCAGAACGCCAGGGTCATCTTTGGTGATGTTGGGGAGACGATTGAAGTTCTCCATGGGTTGCATCTGATAATCGACCGATAGGATTCGTTTCGATAGATTTGGACTACTATAGCAGCACCGTGCCGTCCTTGAGATGCTTGCTTTGGGAGCCGTCCTGCTATTTGCCCACAGTTGACATCTATGTGGATGATATATCGTTCGAGGGGCACAATGACTGGTGCGGTGAGCTTTTGGCGATCGAGGAATTCAACGCGGTGGATGGTCGGCGCAAGATCGCCCGGCACACGATGCTGAGGGAAAAGCGCCTGTTCAAGAACGCGAAATGGATTGACCACATGTTTACCCTTCATGTCCTGGACCATTCGGCGCGTCAGCCGCAGATGGCGGCATCGGTGCAGCGTGTCCTCGACAACCCCTATCTTGGTCAGATTGAGGGCGGCCTAGCGAGGTCCGCGCATTTGGGAGTAGACGATGGATCGAGATAGCCTCGTTCTGGTAACGGGCGCGGGTGGCTTCATCGGTGGGCATCTCGTGCGCGACCTTCTCGACAACGGTCACAAGCGTATTCGCGCCGTCGACATCAAGCCGCTGGGAGAGTGGTACCAGCGCTTCGATGGGGTCGAGAATGTCCGCGGCGACCTCACGCTCCGCGACACCGCCTACGGGGCGACGAAGGGCGCCCGCTACGTCTTCAATCTTGCCGCCGACATGGGCGGCATGGGCTTCATCGAGAACAACAAGGCCTCTGCATGCTGTGCGTGCTGATCAACACGCACATGCTGATGGCCGCGCGAAGGAGCCGGCGTCGAGCGCTACTTCTACTCCTCGTCCGCCTGCGTCTACGCCGCCGAGCAAGCAGACGCGATCCCGAACGTCACGGCGCTTGAAGGAGGAGGACGCCTACCCGGCCGATGCCCGAGGACGGCTACGGCTGGGAGAAGCTCTTCAGCGAGCGGATGTGCCGCCACTTCCGCGAGGACTATCGGCGTTGCAGACCCGCGTCGCCCGCTACCACAACGTCTACGGGCCGTACGGCACCTACGACGGCGGCCGCGAGAAGGCGCCGGCGGCGATCTGCCGCAAGGTCATCGAGGCGCAAGCTCACCGGCGAGCACGAGATCGAGATCTGGGGCGACGGCGCAGCAGACGCGCAGCTTCATGTACATCGACGACTGCGTGCAAGGGCACCCAGGCATTCTGGCTCCGACGACGTCCGAGCCGATCAACCTCGGCAGCGCCGAGCTGGTGACGATCAACCAGCTGGTCGTCGATCGTCGAGGAGATCGCCGGGATCAGGCTCGAGCGCACGCTACAAGCTCGACGCGCCGCAGGGCGTCCGCGGCCGCAACAGCGACAACACGCTGATCCTGCGAGCGGCTGGGCTGGGAGCCGTCGACGTCACTTCAGATTGGGCTGGAACGGACCTACTCCGCGATTCTTACCCAACTAGCCGCCCAGGCGGCGGCATGAAGCGTGTCGCTGTCAGGGACATTCGTTAGACACGAACTCAGATGGAAAGGCAGCGCCTTTGAAGCGGCTTCTGCTGATTGCCGATAAACCTATGCCGATCCTAGCGGCTCCGACAGGGGGAAAGGCCACGGAAACCATCATATTGCGGCCCCGACCTGGCCCACTTGTCCAGTCGCTGGGGGTGCGGCCGAGAGCATCCCCTACAGAATAAGGACCCACAATTGAGTACGCTAAGTGATGCCTGATCGTAGGCGATCGTGGTGCCTCCTCCTGCAGACTAAGGTCCAAGCTCCCATGATGCGCAATACGATGGTGCCAAGGGCAGACAAAGGCGACGACCAATCAACCTGCTATCCCTGTTGCAGTGATAGTTATGACGAAAAACGAGGAGGTTAACATCGGCAAATGCGTAGCCCGGCTCGGTGGCTTTGAGGAGATCTATGTTGTTGATGATAACAACGGGATGACACAGTACGCATAGCTCAAAAGGCGGCGGCGGAAGTATAGTCCAGTTCCAGTGGAGCGGCGGTTATCCAAGAAGAAGCAGTGGTGTATCGAGAACGTACCGGCGAAATCCCACTGGTTACTCTTTATCGACGCCGATGAGGAAGTGACCGAAGCGGTACGAGAGGAGCTAAGATTGCTCTTTGAGAGCGGCCCCCCGGCAAAGGGTTATTTTCTAGGCTTCAACAATTTCTTCTCCGGAAAATTGCTACGATTCGGACATCAAACGCGGAAGCTAGCTCTATTAAATAGGAAGTTCGCCAGGTTTGATGACTACGGCCATGTTGACACTAGTTTCAACTTTGAAATAGAAATGCACTACCAGCCCACAATAATGGGATCTGTCGGGTCGATCCGCTCTCAACTTATTCACCACGATAACAGGCCGCTGGCCGACTACATGAGGCGCCATATACGGTACATTGACTGGGAGGTGGCAATGCAGGCAGCAAATGCTCGGCTGGATCTTCTTCAAAACAGGCGGGGCATAAGCGCGTGCTTAAACGTCTATTTCAAGGAATGCCGCTCAAGGGTTGGCTTATGTTTGGATAATCCACCAGATTTCGGCTTGGAGTACTAGACGGCGCCGCCGGCTACGACTACGCGATGACGCAACTATTCTATTATTGGATGATCTCGGCTCGCAACCGACAACTGAAGGGCGAGTACGCGGCGGTGCGGGGCAAGGGAAGGCCGCCGCCTGCTCGGCAATTTGAAGACCAGAGGCGCGAAATGGAACCCGGAGGACGCGCAACCGCAGGAGGTTTGGCGTCTCGCGAGCGCACCGGCGTGGGTAAGGGGAGCGTTTTCGAAGCAAGGGGCGCACCGGCTCTCGCGCCCCAGCCAGAAGCCCGAGCGAAGGGCGTCATAAATTCGGTTCCAAAGTCAGGGACCAACCTGGCCGAGCGGCTTCTCACTCTGCTGGGGATGCGATTCGCCGGCCGAGGCATTTCTGCCCAGAGCGTTCGGGGCGGTATGTGCTGCCGAAGATGCTGCTTCGCTCTCCACTCCCCTGGTGTTCGAGGGCTGGGTGCAGTGCCCATAGGATCTTGAAGTTTCAGCAAGTGCGAGAGCCACTTGGGTCAAGTGTCTCTTCCAAAATCTGCGAGATGGTGAGTTCGCCACGGGTCACGCGCCGTACTCAGAGCACGTTGCGTGGGTTCTGAAGGAAGAGCGGATAGAGATAATACTTGTTGTTAGGGACCCATGTGATACGCTCTTGTCTTGGGTCAACTTTGTGAGAGAGCCGGCGCAATGGTATCTACCCGCGCATCGGACCTTGAGGGAGTTAAGTATATAGGACGGCGCCCGCTTTTTGCTTCGAGGCGGCTTGGCGGAGCTGGATGGAGTTTACTACAATAGTTTTCGTGATCTTTCGCGTCAGATTGGCCCGTGGTCAACGGAGGGTCGGGTCTGCCTAGTCCGGTTTGAAGAGCTTGTGGGGCCCCGCGGGAGGGAGCGAGAAATCGCAACTGGAGACAATTAGGCGGGTAGCAGAGCACCTTAAGCTACCATGTGACGACGCTCCGGATAGCCACTGGTCTATTTGGGCACTCTCATACCTTTCGGAGAGGGCAGAGGGGTCGGCGTCGCGAGGCCTGTCATCGGACATTGTCACAGAGATCCGCAGCGCGCTGCGAGGCACGCTCCACGGTGAGCTCTATCCGAGTTGATGCGGTCAGAACCATCGGTGCTTAATAAGCTTGCGACAACATTTGCTGACCAAGGCGCAGTGTCGGCGGCTGGCTTTGCAACCTTGGTGGTAGGAGCAAGATCCCTTCCCGTCCACGGTCAGGCATCACTTGGGTTCTTCTTTGCGGCCTATGTCCTCCAGGGAGTTGCCGCCCTGGCCGTAGTCTATATGCCACTGGTCGCTGGGTTCTATAAACGGCGACGCGTCTGGCCTGCGGTGGTATTTCAATTTGGGCTTGTTTACTTTGCTCTGTGGGGTGCCCTGTCGGTAGCCACGATAGGAGGTCTGTTACTCCTAGAGCCTTCCGGTATGGAGCAGGTGGGGTGGTCGGGCTGGGTGGGAGCCTCGATATTTTTCGCCTTCCAAGGTACTTTTGACTTTCGGCGACGGGTGCTGCTGCTTCGCGGACTTCACGGGTGCTCTTCGCGTTCGAGCGTAGTTTGCTATGGTCTTCGTATCGTGTTGCTGGTTTGGAGCGCGCCCTCTTCAGTGGGGCATCTCTTTCTGGTGTGCGCTGCCACGGCCGCCGCGGGGCTGGTCGTCGGGTGGCGCCACGGGACGGCCGGTGGGCGATCCGCTTGGGCTTTTCGATTTGCCGCCGGAGGCGGTGGTCAGCCCGGGCGTGGCGGGGTGTAGTAAGGTTGAACTGGGCGGTGGTTGTGGCTTTGGGCCTCGGCTGGTCGTCGCAGGCGCCGTTGTTTGTATTGGGCACCCATCAAGCGGCGGTTCGCGAGGTGGCCACGTTCGTGACCGTCCGTGGGATCGTAAACGCTCTGAACGTGTTGGCGGAGTTCTTTGATTCCACGGGGGCGCCCGTTGTGGCGAGGCTATATTTTTTGAACCGACCGAGGTATCGAAAGGTATGGCGGGCCGGCGCGGCGCTGGGCACGGTTCTTGCTGTGGCCTCTGCAGCGGTTATGGCTGTGATCGGTCCGCGATGCATACAGTACCTTACCGCCGGGAGATATGAAGCCACAAGCGGAATGCTCCTTCTCTCCCTCACAGCGCAGATGCTGCTGTTGTCGACACGGGTGTTTGAGTCCGAACTTCGACTACGCGGATGGCAGATGCCGATGGTATTGGGCCGCGGTGCGGGGCTTAGTAGGAATGGGCCTTCTTTCACCTGTGGTGCTGAGTGCCGAATTGGCGTTCGCGCTCTAAGCGTATCGGCGCTCTTAGTGACGATCGTAATTGGCGCCTGCCTGCTCTGGAAGCTGAGAGGTAGCAACCTAAGGGGACAACCTGGTGCTATATCGCGGCCCCGTTGAGTGACAATTATGGAAAAATGGAAGTCGCTCGCGGGGAGTATCGGTGGAGGAGGCAAGACCCTGCATAGGGCGCTTTAGGATCCTTAACCGCGGCGCGTTTGAGGATGTGGAGGGGAAGTTGATGGAAACTCGAGGCCGAAGGTGTCGCCGGACTCCTCGCAAGAAAGTGCCTCGGGCCCCGAGCGATGATAGAGGGAACCGGAGGTCAGCAAAGTTGTAGATCACTTTTGGAGGGGGCGCTACCGGAAGCGGATCCTCCGAACCCGAGCTATCATGCGCGAATTGCTCGCCTCAATGATTTCAGGCATGGAGGAGCTTGGGCGCTCCGACCATGGCGGGCGGCTTGGCGTAAATCTAAGAGACTACGGTGCGACTGGCGACGGAGTTGCTGACGACACCCATGCTGTGCAGAGCGCATTCGACGACGCAGCTGCCTCGGGCGGAGTATTGGTGGTCCCACCGGGAAAATATCGCATCGCACATACGATCGCGGTGCGCCCGAGGCAGAGGTACCTGAATGTATCGAAGCGCCCGGGGGCTAACGATCCTGGGGGCGGGTAAGTACGCTTCCACTCTCTCTTATGCTGGCGAAGGGTATGCGCTGGAGTTTGAGTTGGAGACCGCATACGATCAAAGACAGATTCAGGCCCTTACGATACAGAGTAAGGCCGGTGCTGCTTGTTCGGACCAGGTTATGGCATAAGTCTACGAGACGTTTTCTTTTATGTCTACAATTCTGGTTCGGAATGCGCGGGAATCTACATGGGTGGCCGAAGCGGGGGTGGGGCCGGGTGAATATACGATTGAGATAGCAGGGTGTATGTTCTGGAGCCCCGAGGGGCGAATGAGGAGGGCGATCAAGGTCGAGAAGTTCCATACGGTGAGCATTAGGAATTGCTTTCTCTCAAGAGGAAATTCGGATGGTCCGTTTATATGGCTGAAGGACGGGCATAACATTTCAATCCGCGACTGCGCTATAGAGTGCTTCACGGAAGAACCAGGAGGCATCGGCGGTCCGACTGGAAGGGACGATCAGCTGCCTAACCATGGAGAATATCTATTGGGAGGGCGTATTTGGCCTCTGCGTGGACACAAAGGGGGAGCTGGCTCGGTTCGAAAATCTAGAAATCCGGAACAATTACCTATGGCAGAGGGAATCAACTTTGGCACGGACTTCGGCAATTTTGTATTCGCCGACATGTCGAAGTGTGCGTCGTCGTTGATTGATGGACTGACAGTTACTTTTACGGCGGGTTCTCGGGCGCGTGATTTGCGTCGTCCTCTTGCACTAGTGCGTGATCGGTCGTCGGTAGAGATAACGCGGGTGTTTCTCCATCCCTCGGCGAGGGGAAGGTGATTGCGAATGTTGCCGGCTAGTATACGTGGAGTGAACTCCTCCAAGTAGGGGCGAGGCGCCCTTTCAGATACGGCGGTTGAGCAAGTGGCCCCTTCTGCAAGATGTGAGCGGGCTACTGTTGTGCGCTTCAATACTGACATACTCGGTGTTTGGAGTTCCCTTTCCTCAATCCATTAGCTTCACGGGTGATGTTATTCCGATTTGCCTATTTCTCGTAGCGGCAAGTATCGGATTTCTCTTGCACCTCCGCGACTACACAAGTGGAATTGGTGGCCTAGCTACTTTGACGGCCACTCTCCTACTGCTCAATCGCAACCTCGCCTAGTAGGACTTCTTCGGTCCAACGATCCTTACGACATGCTTAGGGATGTGGGACCGATGTTGCTGTTGTGCCTGGGCCTTATTGTCCGGCTAGAGTGTAGTCGGGCATTGCGTGCCGGAGTTTTAGGCGCCTGTTTGATCGCCGGTTTTGTTCTTTCCGTGAGATATTTTCTACGAGGGGTTTTAGCTTCTCGTCGCTAGGCGAGCAGTATATTATGGACGATGACCGACTAAGCTACGACCCAATCGTCAACTTCTGCTTCTTCTGGGGTACCGCTTTGCCGCTTAGTTTCATTCTCGATAGGCAAGTCACTGGGTGGAGGTGGGTCCGCCTCGCAATGGGCCTGACGGTGGGCAGTGTTACATCCGTAGCTATACTGGCCTCTGCGCAGCGTGGTCCGTTCGTTTTGGCCGCCGCATTCATTGGGGTGATGGGGTTCTCGAAGGGCCTCTGGGGATTCGGCATACTTGTGTTTGGGACTTGGTATTGTGCTCGTCGCCGAAACTGCAGGTATAGACGTGAACCTGATACAGGTGCTAGTTGATAAGACCAATGAAGCCGGCCTTAACGGCCGTGACATCGAGGCCCGGGCGGTCTTTGCACAGTTTAACTCGGACCTGCCAGGAGCGCTATTTGGATTTGGTTGGGGAGCGCTGATCTACTCGAATGTCTATATTGTGGGCGTTAGATTTCTTCACAACGTATTCTTATTTATGTGGTTTAAGGGCGGCATCCTTGGATTGTGGTGCTTCTTGGTGGTCGGAACCTACTATGTTAGGGTCGCCATTAGCAGGGCGCGTGAGGTGTCCGCGGAACTCGTAGGCTTGGCCGGGTGCGTCCTAGTGGCATCCTTTGCGCAGCCCTCATATAAATCGCTTTCGTTCGCGTTTGTGTGTATGGGCGTTCTAGCATCGTTTTCGCCGCGACCTGTTCGATCGGCCGACGCCGGAAGAGGGGTGCTACGACTGGCGCCTGGAGCTTTGAGAGAGAGTTCCGTGCAGCGAGGGAGTTAGGCGCCAGATGTTTAGTGGAATGGTCTGTGACGAAGGCGAGGGGTTGGGCATTGTCTAAGTAGGAGTGACTTGACGTAGAAGGCACGCACGCTGGTGCGGGAGTTATAACTCATTCGAGGACAAGTCGGGGTCCTACGGCTTCGAGAGTTATGCATGAACCGGAAGCCGGACCGCCCCCCTGATGTCCTCATAGCGATGGAGGTTGAGCGAGTACCACTGCGCGATCGCTGGCAATTCAGTCGCCAAACGGCGCTTCGGCGCCCAACCGAGCGCTCCAATTCGACTCCAATCTACAGCGTAGCGCCCATCGTTAAAGGGCCGGTCCCTCACGAAGGAGAGATGTTCGTCGGGCTCTAGACCAAAGAGCCGGCAGATCATCTCGGCTACCTCTAGAGTAGTGTATTCCTCAGATGTGCCTATGTTGTAGCAGGTACCTAGCTCCCCCTTTCTTATAAGAAGGTCAACAGCATCTGTAAGGTCCCAGGCAGAGAGATAGTGGCGGACATTGTGTCCTGGTCCATGGATGGCTAGGCGGCGACCCATCATCAGGGTGAGGAGAAATTTCGGGATGATTTTCTCGGGGTATTGCCGAACCCCAAAGATATTATTCGCGCGTAGGATAATGACTGGGAAGTCAAAGGACATACGATAGCCATTAATGATCATCTCGGCTGCGGCCTTTGACGCCGAGTAAGGATTCGTTGGCCGGAGCAGAGTGTCCTCTTTCGCGTGTCCCGTCAATACTTCGCCGTAGACTTCGTTCTTGTGCTAACATGGATAAACTTCTTGACGCCAGCTCGCCGGCTAGCTTCGATCAGGCAGTGTGTACCGGCGACGTTTGTCTTAGTGAACTCGTATGAATTGCCAAAGGAATTGTCAACATGGCTCTCGGCGGCGGCATGGATTACGAGGTCGGCACCGTTGACGGCTCGCTCAGACGTGCTGGGATCAACGATATCGCCCACGATCAGCTGGACCCGCCCGTCGTCCATCAGGTGCAGGATGTTGCGAATATCTGCCGCATAGGTCATCTTGTCGAGCACGACGATCAGGGTTCGAGGATACAAGAATGCAAGGCGCTCGACGATTTGAGAACCGATGAAGCCGGCGCCGCCTGTCACAAGTATTCTTTCCACCGGAAATCTCCTTGGCACAGAAGCGAGAGTGCGTGGGTTCGATAGGGGAGATATTTAGCACGGGCTTTCGCAGCTGGCAACGGCTGATGACGCGACGGGCGATGGGCGGACCTCTTATCCCTCCCATCGGGGGTAGGTGCAACGGACGCTTCCCCCGAGGGTCGCGGAGCCGGGATATACGAGCACGGGCCGGGGAGGGCGCCATGGGTATCCCGGGGAAGGATGAGCGCATGTGGGTGGGCTCGGACGGCTGCGGTTCTTAGTGAACTGGACTGAGTGCGCTCGTTAGGATTGACCCGATGGGATAAGGGCGCTGTAGGGCTCTTTCTAGCTCGGCTTGTAGAACGGGGGTCGAGGCGTTGACGGCTGAGGCTAGGGAGGAGAGGGGAGGGGAGGGGGAGGCTTGGGTTGTGTCGAGATTTGCTGATGGTACGCGTGCGCCCGAAGGAGCCCTATCGACGACTGTTGGAGCAGCGGTCGGGTCCACCGATCGGCGTAGAGAGCAAGGAGTGCTCGACTATAAGGTGGCTTCGACAGACTGGGGCTGGCAGAAGACAGAGTTGACAGCGTGTAGGCTGTTGGGGAGTGGGGAAGCGTTGTGCGTTCTCTAGTATGGCCTAAGATCTGGCGGCGGGTAGGTCGGGTCCGTGCGAGGTTGGTGGTGGCGCCGCTGTTGGCTCGGATCCTATCGGGCCGATCATGTTCACGAGTCTCCGTGCTTGCCTACTTACATGGCGAGATATTTAGGTCCGAGATCAGGGCCCTTTTGAGAAGATGTACCTTCGAATGCTGCATAGTAGAGGGTGCCACTCTCAGCGGTCTTGAGAATCCGAATGGGACACGCGCAGGCGAGCAGTTTCGAGCGTTCCTGAAGGAGGCCCAGGGTAAACTCCGCCCATGCCGTGCTGTTACTTTTGGGCGAGGTTGACGTGGGCTTTGTAATTTGGTGGCGGGTTGAGGAGTATGGTGGTGAGGTCAGCAAATACGTTGGCAATGCCATCGAGAACTATTTGGGTCTATATATGCAGCCAAGGATGTGTCGCCGCGCGTGGTCGTAATTAGCTGTCCACTTCCGACAATTGGCGACGGCTTGCTCGTGGGCGATGTCGCTAACGCGAGGAGTGGTATTGGCGCCATTAACTGGAGAGAACACGTCTCACACGACAGTTCAATGATTCTATGGAAAGGGCCTGCGGCGAGAGAGGCGTTTTGTATTTGGGCTCGATTTCCGATGTTGTGGAACAGATGGTCTTGTATCGGAGTACTATCGGGACCGAATTAGAGGAGATCATCATTATCACGAGGCAAAATTAATGCGGAACTGGAGCAATGGCGCTTAGGCCATGTTTGGAGGAGATTGGTCGGATGCGGGTATAGGATGGCCGAAGAAGTTACTTATGCTGTATGGGCTGAGAAAGCAAGCGCGCGGGTCAGGTCTTGCAAATGCGCATGCCGCCCGCTAGGATGCCGGTGCATGGAGAGGAGGTTCGTCATGGAGCCCGCCGTCCATCATCCGCCGCTGCACGACGTCGACGCGTTCCTCGCCTGGGTCGAGGTGCAGCCGGAGCGCTACGAGTTCGTCCGCGGCCGCCTCGTCATGATGGCCGGCGGCAGCGAGACGCAGAACGACATCCAGGTCAACCTCCTGGCCGCGCTCAAGGCACGGCTGCGGGGAGGCCCGTGCAAGCCCAACGGCAGTGACCTCATGGTCCGCATCGACGACCGCACCGGCAGGTTCCCGGACGCGAGTGTCACCTGCGGCCGGGAAGGCGGCAACCGCATCAGCGCCCCCGTCGTGATCTTCGAGATCCTCAGGCCCTCGACCGAGGCGGACGATCGCGGGGAGAAGCGCCGCGACTACCAGCGGCTCGGATCGCTCCGCCACTACGTGCTGCTCGCGCAGGGCGCCGTCCGCGCGGAGCTTCTGCACCCGGACCGAGCGCGGATGGCTGCTCCAGGAGTTCGAGGGGCCGGCGGCCGAGCTGCCGCTGGAGGCCGTGGGCGTCGCCTTGCCGCTGGCCGAGCTTTATGATGGTGTCACCCTGGCGCCGGGCGGTACACCGCCCGCGGCCTGAACGCGCCCCCTCCCTTCATCCCCGCGATGAGCCTGTCCTCGGGGCCGCTGCGCGGAACCCGGGGAGGGATCCATCTCTCCCCTTGACGTCAAGGAATAAATACCGTATTCTGCTGTCGTGAGCCAGGACTCCGCCCCTTTTCCCTCGCCCATCGCGTGGAGCCGCGCCGCGCGGGTCATCGCCCGTGGCACGCCGCTGTTCGACGTGGCGGCAGCTGGGACCCAGGAGTGGCCTACTGTTCCGTTCGGCCTACGAGTCCGGCCTGCCGGCGCCGCGCGCGCTCCAGGAAGCGGTCACGCACGACAGTGAATAGTGCTGGCGGGAGGAAGCCGTAAGCCGCGCTTTCTGGCCCCTTGCCCGGCACGAGGCGCAGATCCGGGCCGGGCCAGGTGAAGGCGTTGGCCTCGCTGACGATGATCCAGGAACGGTCTTCGTCCAGGCCGAGCCGCCGCTTCACGGGGATCGGAATCTCGACCGCATCCGAATCCGCGGCCGCCGCCGAATGCGTGACGGGTAGAACGTACACGCGCGTCTCGCCTTCCGCATCTTGGTGGGCGAGCACGACCGCGCAAGGCCGATCCTTGGCGCCCTCGTCCTTGCCGGCGAGAGCCTCGCGTCGCCAGAGATAAGCGTATCGAATGACGAGGCCGGGTTCAGGGGTCGGCCAGCTCACGGCTTCCAGCCGGCCAGCTCGGTGTCGAGGTGAGCGTGCTCGGCCGGCACGTCCGCTCGCCCGATCAGCTCGAGCTCGGCCAGGGTGAGGTCCTCCGCAGCGATCGCCCGACGGTCTCGGCGCTTCAGCCGGCTGTACTCATCGGCCGACAGCAGCACGAGCCGGTCCCGTCCGTTCTTGGTGATGGTCACGGGCTCGCTGAGCGCCCGGTCGGCGAGCGACCCGTAACGCTTGATGAACTCTGCCGTGCTCACGCGCATGGTGCCCTCCATGGGACCTGTATGACTCGACTGATATGAGTATCTCGGAAACGCGATCAAGCAGGGGTCCGCATCGCCTCCGTGCCCTCTCCGCTCATCTTCATCCCCGCGATGAGCCTGTCCTCGGGGCCGCTGCGCGGAACCCGGGGAGGGACCCATCTCTCCCCTTGACGCCAAGGAATAAAGTCCCTATACTGCCACCCGTGAGCCAGGACTCCGCCCCTTTTCCCTCGCCCATCGCGTGGAGCCGCGCCGCGCGGGTCATCGCCCGTGGCACGCCGCTCTACGACGTGGCGGCGGCGCTGCGCGTGCCCGTCGAGGTGGTCGAGCGGAAGCTCGCGGACGATCCCCACTATGCCGAGCTCGTGGCCTACCGGAAGGAGCGGCGCAAGGAGCCGGAGGGGGAGCGGCTGGCGGGCATCCGCGAGGGCTTCATCGACGAGCTCGAGCATGCGCTCGACACCGGCTCGGTCCGTGGCCTCGGCTGGATGTCGCGCGAGCTGCGGCTCGGGCTCCAGCTCACGGACCTGGCCGGCAGGATGGCCTCCGCCGGAAAGCGGGGAGCGGCGGGCCGGCCCGGGACGGGCGCCGGGCCGGTTTTCCACGATTGGGAAACGCCGCAGCCGGACGACGATCCGGGCGGCCCCGACCGGCAAGGCACCCACAGTGTGCGCTTCCTGGCCTCCCTCTGCGACATCGAGTACGAGGAGTATCGCGCCGCCGGCGGGAGCCCCTATCCGGCCAGGCGGCCGCCTCTGCCCCACAATCTGGTTCGCTTCGAGCGCGCCCAGGCCGCCATGCGCGGCGAGGCCGTGCCCGCCATGACCCCCGAGGAGCTGTGCCCCGAGCCCGAGCCCTTGCCTGACTCCCTGCTCGACGAGCTCGAGATCCGGATCGACCGCGCGGCCGAGGCGGGCATGGCCCCTCTACATCCCCGCGAAAGCGGGGCCCAGCCCCCGCGAGCGGGGACCCATGCTTCACCTCTGCCGACCCCGACTCGGACCCCGACCTCGAGGCCGAGCGCTTGGAGGCGTTGGAGGCCCTGGAGGCGAGTGGCGGGGCTGCCGCCATGCCCGCGGCCGAGGCCGATGAGCCTGCCGGGCGAGCCCCGCCTGCCGGGCAGGAGGCTCCGCCCCGGGGAAAGAAGCCGCCCGCGAAGGTGGTGCCGGTGCGCGAGACGCCGGCCATGCTGCGCGGGCGGCTGAAGGCGCTGCTCGCCGGCACAGCACTGCCCACCACGCCCCGGGACCTCGATCTCGCCGAGGCGGTCTGCATGCTGCGCTGGCCGAACTGGCCGGGCTACCAGGGATGCGAGGACCTCTGGAAGGTCGAGGACGCCCTGCGCGGCCTGCCGCCCGTCGGCATCGACACGCTGCACCGCCTCGCCGCCAACCCCCGCTGGGGCCCCCGCGGCGCCGTCCTCCAACGCCTCCCCCTCTGGGCCCAGGCGCCCTGACCTACATCCCCGCGAAAGCGGGGACCCACGCCCCACCCCGCCCGCCTCATGTAGGCCGAAGGCCGATAGGCCCCCGGGAACGGCCTCAAGTAGGCCGAAGGCCGGTAGGCCCCCGGGAACGGCCTCGAGTAGGCCGAAGGCCGATAGGCCCCCGGGAACGGCCTCATGTAGGCCGAAGGCCGGTAGGCCCCGGGAACGGCCTCATGTAGGCCGAAGGCCGATAGGCCCCTGGGAATCAGCCCCCTCGGGCCGCCGACCGGCGACCCGAGGGGACGAGGATCGGGGCTGGCGTCAGCGCCATGGGTTCCGGCCCCGGGTCGTGCGGTCCCCCATAGTCCTGCACCAGCCGCACCTGCACGCCGCGCAGATTGTTGGCCGTCACCATGAGGAGCGCCCGGCGGCTCTCGCCCACCGGCCCCTTGTCGGTCGGGCTGGGCGTCCGCGGCTCGGTCCCCAGGAACACGAGGTCGCCCACCCGCACGGACTGGTTGGCGGTGGTGAAATAGCCCGGCTTCAGCACCTCGCCGATCCGATCGGTGGTGCTGTACGTCCACACCATGAACCTCTTGTCGCCCTGCGCCTCGAACCCCTCGCGGAACGTGCTGAGATCGACCGGCATGACTGTCTCCTTCTGTCGCCTCCCCGCTCGATAGTCGAGCGCCCGCACCCCTGTCAAATAAAGGCATTTTAGATGCTTTTGACGCCGTATTTATTTTGTCCCTGCGATGGCCTGCGCAAAATGTCACCCTCCGACTTGATCGGGGGGTCAGGTGCCCGGACGAAGAGCCCGAACCCGGCCCCGCCACCACCCCCACACCTCCCATCCTCCCCACCCCCGCTCGTCCCCGCGAAAGCGGGGACCCATCTTGCTCCTTGACATCAAGGAATAAATACCTTATCACTGCGCCCGTGATCCAGGAGCCTGCCCCTTCGCCCGGGAGCCCGGCGCCTTGCCCCTCGGCGGCGCGCGTCATACTGTTCCCTCGGCCCTGTTGTATCAGGTGGTGCCAGGGCGGGGCGGCCACGGTGGCCCGGTATGGCTACGGACGGGTGCGGCGATGGGCGGTTCGGCACGGCAGGCGGCGAGGTCGATGACGGTGGCCGAGTTCATGGCCTGGCCCGGCTGGGCGACGAGCGCGCGCCGCCATGAGCTGATAGGCGGCGCCATGCGGGCGATGAACCCGCCGCGGGCGCGGCACGCCGAGATCGTCCAGAACATCGCCCGCATCGTCGAGCGGCAGCTGCCGCCGCCGTGCCGCGCCTATTACGCGGGCGCCGGCGTCGCGCGCTCGGAGACGGACCGGACCTGGCGCGAGCCCGATCTGGTCGTGACCTGCGTGCGGCCGCATCGGGACTTCATCCGTGAGCCGCGGCTGATCGTCGAGGTCCTGTCGCCGTCGACGGAGCAGGAAGATCGGACGGCGAAGCTCGACTTCTACGAGACGCTGCCCTCTCTCGAGATTGTCCTGCTCGTCTGGCAGGACGAGCGGCGGGTCCGCCTGCGGCGCCGTGACGGCGCGGATTGGCAGGATCACGACCTGGTGGGCGCCGGCACCGTCGAGATGCGCCCCCTCGGGCTCACGCTGGCACTCGATGAGATCTATGCCGATCCCTGGGCCGACCTCGCCGAGCCCGACGCCTGAGCGCGCTCATCTTCATCCCCGCGAAAGCGGGGATCCATCTCTCCTCCGCTCATCCCCGCGAAAGCGGGGACCCATCGCTCCCCTGGCCTCGGCCCGCCTTTGCCGTTAGAACCCGCCTTGGACATTTCTCATCCGGAGCGGAGCCCCATGCCCGCCAAGCGATCGCTCGACCTCTGGCACCCCATTCCTTTCTACATGCTGCTGGCCGTCCTCGTGCTGGCCCCCCTGCCGTTCGGTTCCTACCGGCCCTGGTCCTGGTCGCTCCTGGCCGTCCTCATGGCCCTCGTCCTCGGTGGTCTCGGCCTCGCCCAGCTCGTGAAGCCCACCCGCGCCCGCCTGCCCTGGCAGGTGCTGCTCGCCGCGCTGACGACCCTGCTCGTCTGGGCCTGGGTGCTCGTCCAGGCCTGGCCCGGCGCCGTCGGCCTCACCCCCTGGCTGCTGCCCCATCCACTCTGGGGCACCGCCGCGGCGGACGGCATCGCCGGCATGCCCACCGTCGGCATCGACCCCTGGGCCGCCATGGACGCGTTGATGCGCCTTGTCGCCTACGGCGGTTGCTTCTGGGCCGCCTTCCTGCTGGCGCAGCATGCCGCGCGCGCCCGGTTCTCCTGGCCGTGCTCTTGGGCGCCATCGCCGTCTACGCGGCCTACGGCCTCGTCGTGCAGTTCCTGCACCTCAACATGATTCTCTGGACGGAGAAGTGGGCGTACCTCAACGTCGTCACCTCGACCTTCGTCAACCGCAACAGCTTCGCGACCTATGCCAATCTCGGCATCCTCATCGCCTTGGGCCTGATCGCCGAGGCCTTTCTCGCCGTCCGCAGCATCAACGATTTCCGCCGCGTTGGCATCGAGCTGACGAAGAAGCTCCTCGGTCCTCGCGGTATCCTTATCTTCGCGTTCCTTCTGCTGATCACCGCCATGCTGCTCACCGGCTCCCGCGGTGGCCTGCTGAGCTTCTTCGGTGCCGCGGCCTTCCTGCTTTTTCTCGTCTTCCTGGTCATGCGTCCGAAGATCAGGACTGCTTTGGCCACCCTGGCCGTGGTCCTGGTCCTCGCGGGCGGTTTGCTTGCCCTCAGCGGCGGCCTCACGCTGAGCCGTCTTGACGCCGTCGATACTGATGCGAACACCGACATCTCGTCGGCCGGGCGCTTCTCTATCTGGCAGGTGGCGTTCGGCATGATCGGCCAGCGGCCCTGGCTCGGCCACGGCTACGGCAGCTTCCTCGACATGTTCTATGTGAGCCGGGACGACCGCTTTACTGTCATCTTCGATATGGCCCACGACACCTATATCGAGCATCTGGTCGAGCTCGGCATTCCGGCCACCGTCTTGCTCTATACGGGTCCGTTGCTTCTGTTCGGCATGTGCGTGCGGGGGGTCTTTATCCGCCGGCGGGATCAGGTGGTGCCGCTCGTCGGGGCCAGCGCCACGGTGCTGGTCGGGCTCCACAGCCTCGTCGACTTCAGCCTGCAGATCCCCGCCGTGGCCGTCACCTACGCGGCCATCCTCGGTGCCGGCTGCGCCCAGGCCATGCGCTCCGAGCCCACCGTCAAGCCCGCCCGCTCGCGCGCCGTCCCGCTGCCCGTCCCCGAGCCTGCCCTTTCCGCTCATCCCCGCGCAGGCGGGGACCCGGCCCTTCCCCCTCGTCCTCGCGCAGGCGGGGACCCATCTGCCACACCTCCCCCCGCCGGCGGCACCCCCCAGCCCGCCGAGGCCTGAGCCGTGGGCAGGGCCGCCTTTGCCGATCTATGATGCGGCCGCCGGGCCGCCGGTGACGGCCGGCAGGTCCGAGGGCGGAGCGGGAGGGCAGGGCGGATGAACAGGATCGATCTCGGCGGCCGGCGGGCCGTGGTGACGGGTGGGGCCCAGGGTATCGGCCGGGCCATCGCCGAGCGGCTCCTCGCCTCGGGCGCCGCCGTCAGCCTCTGGGACCAGGACGCCGAGCTGCTCGGCGCCACCGCCCGCCAGCTCGCCGGCAAGGGCAAGGTCGCGACCGCCCCGGTCGACGTCACCCATTGGGACGACGTCCTGGGCGCCACCCGCGAGACCGAGACGGTCCTGGGCGGCATCGACATCCTGGTCTGCAACGCCGGCATCGCCGGCGCCAACGCGAAGCTCTGGGACTACCCCCTGGAGGAATGGCAGCGCGTCATCGACATCGACCTCGGCGGCGTCTTCCATTGCCTGAGGGCCATCACGCCCTTGATGATCGCCCAGAAATACGGACGCATCGTCAACACCGCCTCGATCGCCGGCAAGGAAGGCAACCCGAACGCCTGCGCCTACAGCGCCGCCAAGGCCGGCGTCATCGCCCTCACCAAGTCGCTGGGCAAGGAGCTCGCGGGCTGGGACATCGCCGTCAACTGCATCACCCCGGCCGCCGCCCGGACCCGCATCTTCGACCAGATGAGCCAGGAGCATATCGACTACATGCTGCAGAAGATCCCGCGCGGCCGCTTCGTCGAGACCGAGGAGATCGCGTCCATGGTCGCCTGGCTCTGCTCCAAGGAGAATTCTTTTACTACTGGCGCCGTCTTCGACCTCTCGGGCGGCCGCGCCACCTACTGAGACACCGCCGAGTCAAGTGGCGGAGATCGCCCTCACGGCCTTCGTCACCTTCTTCGTCACGATCGACCCGGTCGGCCTGGCGCCCATCTTCATCGCCCTCGCCCGCGGCATGGAGGCCGGCGCCCGCGGCCGCGTCGCCCGCCAGGGTGTCCTCGTCGGCGGCGCCATCCTTTTGATCTTCGCCCTGATGGGCGATGCCGTGCTGCGGGTGATCGGCATCGGCCTCCCGGCCTTCCGCATCGCCGGCGGCCTCATGCTGCTGCTCCTGGCCCTGGAGATGGTCTTCGAGCGCCGCCTGCAGCGCCGCGGCACCACCGCCGAGCAGGCCCGGGACGAGCGCGAGGCCGACACCATCGCCGTCTTCCCGCTCGGCATCCCGCTGATCGCCGGCCCGGCCGCCATCACCGCCGTGCTCCTCCAGTCGAGCGCCCTCGCCGGCCGGCCGGGTGCCCGGATCGTCATGATCCTGGCGATGCTGGCCGTGCTCGCCCTGGTCTATCTCGCCCTCCTCCTGGCCGGCCGCCTCGAGCGCGCCATGGGCCCCACCCTGATCGCCGTGCTCTCCCGCGTCCTGGGCATCCTCCTCGCCGCCCTGGCCGTCCAGTTCGTCATCGACGGCGTGAGGCTGGCCATCCAGGGCTGACCCATCCTTCGGTACCGGACACAAAGGCGGGGATCGACACCACCCTTCCGCTCGTCCTCGCGAAAGCGGGGACCCATGCTTCATCCCCACGAAGGCGGGGACCCACCCCCACACTACTTCCCCGCGAAAGCGGCGACCCCCACCGGCACCAGGCGAAGGGCTCTTGACGTGAGGGTATGATAGGAATATAGAGACGCATTCGGGCTTCCTGTCCGCGCCATTCTCGAGACACACTTCGGGGCGCGTCGCGGGCGGCGCAGGAAAGACTCCTGCTGGAACGACTCCATCCGCTCCCAACATAGAAGGGATGACCGGGAAGGATCTGAAGCGTGGGGCAGGGGAGGTCGAGGCCTTCCTCGAGGCGGTGCGGCAGACGCCGCCTGTCCCCGCGGGCGGGGCCCGCGGCCGGCTGATCTTCGCCATGGACGCCACCGCCTCGCGCGAGCCCACCTGGGACCGGGCGGCCGAGGTCCAGGCCCAGATGTTTCTGGAGGCGGACCGGCTGGGCGGGCTCGACGTGCAGCTCGTCTACTATCGGGGCTTCGGCGAATGCCGGGCCAGCCGCTGGGTCCGGAGCGCGGCCGACCTCGTGCGGCTGATGACGGGTGTGGCCTGCCATGCCGGCCAGACCCAGATCGGCCGGGTGCTGCGCCATGCCATCAAGGAGGCGCGGCGGCAGCCGGTCCAGGCCCTCGTCCTCGTCGGCGACGCCATGGAGGAGAGCCGGGACGAGCTGGCCGCGCGCGCCGGCGAGCTCGGCCTCCTGGGTGTCCGCGCCTTCATGTTTCAGGAGGGGCGGGATCCTGCGGCCGAGCGCGCATTCGGCGAGATCGCCCGGCTCACCGGCGGCGCCTTCTGTCGGTTCGATGCCGGCGCCGCGGCCGAGCTCAGGGCGCTCCTGGGCGCCGTCGCCGCCTACGCCGCGGGCGGCACCGCGGCACTCCGGGCGCTCGAGCGGCGGGGCGACCCTGCCGTCCGGCTGCTCGGCCGCCAGGTCCGATGAGGCGATGCCTGCCGCCCTCCTCGCCGGCGCGGCCGTCCTGCTGGTCGGCTATCTGGCGTTGCGCTGGCTCGCCAACGCGCCGCCGGCCGACCTCGCCTATGCGATCCGCACCTTCCTCGCCGTCTTCGGCGCCCTCGCCGCCACCGGCCTGATCTTCGTCCATCGCTACGTGCTGGCGGGCGCCGTCCTGGTGGCCCTCGTCATGGCGGCCCGATCGTTCCGCACCGCCCGCCGCGGCGCCGAGCCGATGGACGACGGCCACGAAGACTTCGGGCCGGACCTCCGAGACGAGGACCACGCTCCTCGAGATGCGGCTCGACCATGCGAGCGGCGAGATCACCGGCCGGGTCCTGACGGGCCCCCATGCCGGACGCCCGCTGTCCGAGCTCGGCCTCTCGGATCTCCTGGCCCTGCTGGCCCTGGCGCGGCGCGACGACCCGCCCTCGGCGGCCCTGCTCGAGGCCTATCTAGACCGCCGCCAGCCCGGCTGGCGCAGCGCCTCGGCGGGGCAGGGGGAGCGGGAGGCCGGCGCGGGCGACGGGGTCATGGACGAGCGGACGGCCCTCGAGATCCTGGGGCTCGCCGCCGGGGCGACCGCCGAGGAGGTGAAGGCGGCGCACCGGCGCCTGATGACGCGGCTCCATCCCGATCACGGCGGCACCACCTTCCTCGCCAGCCAGATCAACCGCGCCCGGGACCTCCTGCTCCGCCGCGCCGGCTGAGCCGGCGCCGGCCGTCGTCGCGGTCGGTCGGGTCGGCGATGGCGTCGCCCTTATGCGCCGAAGGCCTCGTTGAACGCGTCGATGTAGGCCTGCGCGTTCGCGGACGGCCCCTTCAGCACCATCTGGAGCGGCAGTTCCGGCTGGTTGTAGAAGAAGCGGTCGGCGCGCTCCTGGTGGCCCTGCTTCACGAGCAGCTTGTACGCCTCCTCATTGAAGAGCGGGCGCCCGTTCTCCAGGAAGTTCTTGGCGATCCACGGGGCCTGCTCCATCGCGTTGATGAAGGTCGGGAAGGCGTCCTTGTTCTCGGACTCCTTCAGGAGCATCTCCGCGTCCATCCAGCCGACCACGCCCTCCTTCGGGGTCGCCACGTCGATCAGCGGGCCGCCCGCGTCCTTCACGCGCGCGTCGGTGCCGAGATTGTCGAGCCCGATCCACGCCGACTCGTCCGTGAGCGCCCGGATCGTCTCGGTATTCTGCGAGACGAGCTTCAGGATGTTGGGCTTGAGCTTGATGAGGAAATCCTTGGCCCGCGCGATCTCGTCCGTGGTCATGTCGTAGGGCTTCTTGGCACCCGTGGCGAGGCCGGCCTGCGCCATGAGATCCGTAGGCTGGTTCTCCGTGACGATTTTCTTGGCATACTTCTTGTCGAGCAGCGCCTCCCACGAGGTCGGCTTGGTCGTCACGTATTTCGGATTGTAGTAGACCTGGACGCTCGACCAGCCGAACGGGTACCCCATCTGGTTCGAGCCCGACTTCCAGAACGGCACGTTGAGAGCAACGGAGTAGAGCTGCTTGGCGACCGGGAACGACTTGATGTCGAACGCCTCGATCAGCCCCTCCTCGTAGAACTTGGGTACCCAGAGGGCGTCCTCCGAGGCCATGTCCCAGCCGCCGCCACCGGCCTTGACCTTGATGTAGGCGTCCGAGTCGTCGCTGAAGAGCTGGGGCCTGGCACCGATGCCGGTAGCCTTCTGAACCTCCTGGAGCTGCTCGGGGAAGTAGTGGTCGGACCAGGTGAGCCAGTTGAGCGTGACGTCGGTGGCGCCAGCCGACCGCCCTGCGAGCCCGAAGGCGCCCGCCGCATACAGCCCCGCCGCCCCCACCCCTCCGCTTCGGAGAAGCGCTCTCCTGGACAATGTCCGGTCGTGCCGATCCATCGATGTCCTCCTGCCCTCGTTGAGTGGCGACCTCCGCGTCGCGCCCCTCACGTGCGACCGGCGGCCGAAGCCGCCCGACCTTCCGTCCCCTCCGGCGGACACCGCGATACCATGATGCGCTGGAACGACCAGCTCCGCCGGACCGGACGCCGGGTGCGCAAGTCACCGCATGATTCTACTTACACGCCGACCGGATGTGGAGCGATTTCCGAATTGGCGGAATTGACTATTTATTGACAACCTTAAGTTGTTGCGACTCGAACCGGCAGCGCGTTGCGGAACCGCGGGATCGAGGCCCCCTGGGACCGCCAGCCGCCGGGGCTGCGCCCCCGCGCGCAGGACAAGGTCGGGCAGGTCGATCGTGGGCTCCCGGATGGCTCGTGAGACGGGCGCCATGGCGAGACGGCGGCTCATGCGCGGCTCTCGGCGAGGTCGGCCCGAGGGGCACGCCCGAGCCGCCCCGCCCGCTGTGCCAGGCGGAGCATCCGCGGCAGCGCGAAGGCGAGCCCGAGGATCGCGAGCGAGGCGCCCAGCAACATGGTCGCGACCGCGTTGACCTCGGGCGTGATCCCGAACTTCACCTGCGTGTAGATGTAGATCGGCAGGGTGTCGTGCCTGCCGAGCAGGAAGTAGGTGATGATGAACTCGTCGAGCGAGAGCGTGAAGGCGACCAGCGCGCCGCCCACGATCGCCGGGAGGAGCAGCGGCAGGACGATGAAGCGCAGGCGGGCCACGGCATTGGCGCCGAGATCGCTCGCGGCACGCTCGAGCTCGGGGTCCAAGGTCTGCAGCCTCGCCGCGACGAGGAGGATCACGAACGGCGTCGTGTAGACGCTCTGGCCGATGACGGCGGTCTGCAGCGACAGCTGCATGTGCAGCGTGCTGGTGAAGAGGACCAGGAGGCTGACGCCGATCAGGAGGCCCGGGATCATGATCGGGAGCACGAAGGCGATCCGGATGCCGTCGCGGAACGGGATCCAGGAGCGCACCAACGGGAAGGCGGCGGCGGTCCCGACGACGGTGCTGATCGCCGTCACCTCGGCGGCGACGCGCAGCGTCGTCGCGAGCGCGGCCTGGATCTGATAGTCGTCGAGGGCGGCGCGGTACCACTCGAGCGTCCAGCCGGTGATCGGGAACGTGCCGTACCGGTTGGCGTTGAAGCTGAACAGCACGAGCAGCACGATCGGGCCGAACAGGAAGACGTAGATCAGAACGCCATAGAGCCCGAGCGCCAGCCGCGCCGCTCGCGCGCCGGGCGACACGAGCTCCAGGTCACGCGCCATAGGCCTCGGGCGCCGACAGCGAGCGGCGGAAGAGGGCCAGGAGAAGGATGATGAACGCCGCGATCAGCAGCGAGACGGCGGCCCCACGGGTATACTCCGCGGCCTGGAAGAAGTTGACGACGAGGTTGCCGATCATCACGCCGCCGGTGCCGCCGACGATCTGCGGCGTCAGGTACTCGCCCAGGATCGGAATGAAGACGAAGATCACCGCGGTCACGAGCCCGGGCCGCACCTGCGGGACGAGGATGAGGCGGATCGCGGTCAACGGTGCGGCGCCCAGGTCCATCGCCGCCCGGATCTGGTCCCAGTCGAAGCGCTCGATCGAGGAGTACAGCGTCAGCGCCGCAAAGGGGAAGTAGAGGTAGACGAGCACGAGGATCACCGCCGGGCGGTCGTAGACGAAAAGGCCGATCGGATGATCCGTGAGCCCGGCCCAGAGAAGAAAGCGGTTGAGCAGCCCCTTCTCGCCGAGAATGGTCAGCCACGAATACACGCGCAGGAGATAGCTGGTCCAGAACGGCACGACGACCAGCACGAGCAAAAGGACCCGCAGTCGCGGCGGCACGTAGCGCGACAGCCAGTAGGCGAAGGGGAAGGCGAGGGCGATGGTGACCGCCGTCGCGACGATCGAGACCCATACCGTCGCCCACATCGTCCGGACATAGGTCGCGAAGCTGAAGAAGTAGCGGTAATTGTCCAGCGTCCAGTCGTGAACGACGTTGTAGTCGATCACCTTCCAGAAGCTGTAGCAGAGAATGATGCCGAGCGGGACGACGAAGAAGCCGCCCAGCAGGAGCACCGCCGGCAGGAAGCCGGCATAGGACGCGAGCGGCATCGCGGAGCCGCAGGGAGCGCGGTGCCTCGAGGCTCGCCTCCGGCCCCTCCGTGCTCATCCCAGCTCCGCGCCGGCCGGCTCCAGCAGGAGCCCCTCGCGCGCGTCCCAGCAGACGGCCGCCTCGGTGCCCGGCCTCGGCAGGGTCGCCGCGTCCTGCCCCGGCAGCGCCACCACGAGCCGGGCGCCGGAACCGTCGCAGGCGACCGTGACCCGCACATGGTTGCCGAGGAACGAGGATTCGAGGGCCCGCCCCAGCACCGCGCCGGCCGGCGGCGCCGTCGGGTCGGCGAGGCGCAGCGCCTCGGGGCGCAGCATGAGGGTCGCCGCGCCGTCCGGACGGCCCCCGGCGCAGGGTACCCGGGTCCCGTCGGGGAGCACGGCCACGTCACCCACGACCGTGACGTCGAGGAAGTTCGCATGGCCGATGAAGTCGGCGACGAAGCGCGAGGCGGGCCGGCGGTAGATCTCCAGGGGCGTGCCGAGCTGCTCCAGGCGCCCCGCGTTGAGGATGGCGATGCGGTCGGCCAGCGACATCGCCTCCTCCTGGTCGTGCGTGACGTAGACGAAGGTCGTCCCGACCTCGCGGTGGATCTGCGCCAGCTCGATCTGGAGGCGCTGCCGCAGCTTCAGGTCGAGGGCACCCAGCGGCTCGTCGAGCAGCAGCACGGCCGGGCGCTTGACGAGGGCCCGCGCCACGGCCACGCGCTGCCGCTGCCCGCCGGAGAGCTGCGCCGGCGACCGCTCACCGAGCTCCTCGAGCCCGACCAGGGCCAGGGCCTCGCCCACCCGCCGGCGCGCCTCGGCCCTGGCGACCCGATCCATGCGCAGCCCGAAGCCGACATTGTCCCGCACGCTCATGTGCGGGAAGAGGGCGTAGGACTGGAAGACCGTGTTGACCGGCCGCCGGTGCGGAGGCAGCGCGTCGATCCGCCGGCCGCGCAGCCAGATCGTGCCCTCGGTCGGGGCGACGAAACCGCCGATCAGGTTCAGCGTCGTCGTCTTGCCGCAGCCGGATGGGCCGAGCAGGCAGAAGAACTCGCCGTCCTGGATCGCCAGGTCGAGCTCGCTGAGCGCCACATGGCTGCCGTAGCGCTTGGCCACGCCGCGCAGCTCGATCCCCGCGGCGACGGACGCCGCGTCTGTCGCCGTCATCCCTGGTGCCGTTCCCGTGCCGGGGAGAACGCCCGAAACCCGTGACGGGACGCTATCATCGAGCCAACGACCCGTCCAGCGCGTGGACGGACGGTCGGGCACGAGCGAGGACCGGACGCCCCGCTGCCCGGAAAAGCCGTGGCAGCACTACGACCGCCCGCCGGCGCCTGGTCCGATCGACGGCCCCGAGGCCGCACCTGGGCACCGCTGGGGATTATAGTCCTTCGGCGGCCGGGAAGCAAGGCCGGTGCTGCAAGGCTCCGGCGTGGCGGGCGAGGCGGAGTCAGGCGTCCGTGCAGATGCCGTAGAGGGTCTGGACGAGGGGGCCGATGTGGTCCTCGGAGCCCTTGGGCTGGCTGTTGGTGGCGATGGCGATGACGAGATCCTTGTCGGCGAACCAGCCGAAGATCGCGCGATAGCCCAGGGTCTCGCCCTCGTAGAACCAGAACGGGCCGATCGACTCCTGGTACAGCCGGCCGAGGCCGAGGCTGAAGCCGCCCGGATCGTCGGCCGTGACGTCGGCGATCGGCTTTCCGGTCGCGGTCGAGACCAGCTCCAGGAGCTCGGCCTGCTGCTTTGCCGGCAGCACCCGGCCGCCGAACAGGGCCCTCACCCATTTGGACAGGTCGCGGGGTGTGGAGACGATGCCGCCGGCCGCACCGGTCCAGCTCAGGTCGGCCGTGCGCATGTCCCGACCGATGAGCGGCGCCAGCGTCGCCGTGGTGCAGCCCGGCTCGTAGAGGCCGCAGTCGGGATTGAGGTAGTAGCCGCTGGCCAGACGCCTGAGGGCGGGCCTGGGCACGGCCCAGCTCGAATAGAAGCTGTCGTCGAGATTCAGCGGCTGAAGGAGCCGGGTCTGCAGCAGATAGTCGTAGGTCGCCCCGCCCGCCGCGGCCGCGATCAGCCCGGCCAGGACGTAGTTGGTGTTGGAGTAGAAATAGCCGCTGTTCGGCGGCAGATCGTCGCCCTGCCCGGGATAGGCGAAGGCGATGAGCTGCTCGGGGGTCCAGTGCCGGTCGATGTCCGCCACCTGCGCTTGCTGGAAGCGCGGCGCCTCGCTGTAGGTCGGGATGCCGCTGGTCATGTTGAGCAGGCGGCGGATGCTGACGTCGCCCCAGGCGGGATATTGCGGCAGCCAGCGGCCGACCGTCTGGTCGATGTCGCAGCGCCCCGCCGCCTCGAGCCCGAGCAGCAGGGCGCTGGTGAAGGCCTTGGTGTTGCTGCCGATCTCGAAGAGGGTGCGCGGCCCCGCCTCCCTGGTGGAGTCACGGCTCACGCTGCCGGCGAACAGGTCGATGCCCGGCTCCCGTTCGGCGAGGCTAACATGGGCGGCGAGGCTCACATGGGCGGCGATGCAGGTGATCCCTTCGGCCGTCCGGCGCTCCTCCAGATGGTCCTCCACGGCCTGCTGCAGCGCCTTTCCGAGGTCGCGGCGTCGGCCGTGGATGCCGCCGACGCCGGCCCGGACGCTGCCCCCAGCCGCGAGCAGCGCCCCGGGTGCCAGCGTCAGAGCCGCCCGCCGGGTGAGGTGCGTCTCAGCCATGATGGCCCCCGATGGCTCGGCGGACGGTCGTGTCCGCACCGCGAAGCGGGCAGTCCTGATCAACCGTCTGGTGAACGGCATTCTGGCCCGCTCGAGGGGTCCTGACAAGCAGGGCGGACTTCATTCTTGCGACGACTCGGGGGGCTCGCGACGGCTCGAGGGGCGGCGGCCCTCGACGCTCGGCCCGCCCGGGGTGACGGCGACCGTCGGCGTCGAGGTGCGGCGATCGAAGGCGACCGCCCGCCCGGCCTCAGAAATACGCCACGCCCGAGGGCTTCTCGAAGAGGTGCCAGCGGGTCACGTCGAAGACGATCCGGCACGGGCTGCCCATCGTGCCCTGGAAGTCCGGCTTCGTCTTCACCAGGAGGCGGGTGCCGGCGAGGTCGATGTCGACGAGGGTGTCGCCGCCCAGGGGCTCGGTGACGGTGACGGTGGCGGGCGCCCCGTCGGCATCGGCGAGGGCGATCGAGATCTGGTCCGGGCGGATGCCCATGCGGACGTCCCGGCCGCGCAGCCGGTCGCGCAGCAGGGCCTGCTGGGCGTCGGTCAAGGCGGCGCTGAAGCCCCGGTGCACCAGGACGAGGCGGCCGTCCCGCTCCTCGACCGCGGCGTCGAGGAAATTCATCGGGGGCTCGCCGACGAAGCCGGCGACCCACTCGTTGACCGGGTGGTTGTAGATCTCCTGGGGCGTGCCGAACTGCTGCAGCACGCCCTCGTGCATGACGGCGATGCGGTCGGCCATCGACATGGCCTCGAGCTGGTCGTGCGTGACGTAGATCATGGTCGTGCCGAGGCGCCGCTGCATGAGCTTCAGCTCACCGCGCATGTGGGCGCGCAGCTTCGCGTCGAGATGGGCGATCGGCTCGTCGAACAGGAAGAGCTGCGGCTCGCGGACGATGGTCCGGCCGATCGCCGTGCGCTGCTTCTGCCCGCCCGAGAGCTCGGCGGGCTTGCGGTCGAGCAGGGGCTCGATCTCGAGGAGCCTCGCGGCGGCGCGGACCTTGCGGTCGATGGTGGCGGCATCCACCCGGCGCAGGCGCAGGGGATTGGCCATGTTCTCGAACACCGTCTTGTGCGGATAGAGCGCGTAGTTCTCGAACACCATCGCGATGTCGCGATCCTTGGGCGGCAGGTCGTTGACGCGCCTGTCGCCGAAGCGGATGTCGCCGGCGCTGATCTGCTCGAGCCCGGCCAGCATGCGCAGGGTCGAGGACTTGCCGCAGCCGGAGGGCCCGAGAATCGACAGGAACTCGCCGTCCCGGCATTCGACGTTGAGGTCCTTCACGGCAACCGTCCTGCCGTAATATTTCCACACCTCGGAGATCGTGACCGACGCCATGGCTCACTCGCGCACCGCGCCCATGGTCAGGCCGGTGACCAGGTAGCGCCGGATGAGAAGACCGAGGAGCATCATCGGCAGGGTGGTGACCACGCCGGCGGCCATGATGCTGCCCCATTGGATGTTCTGCGGCTGGACCAGCTCGCGCGTCGCGACCGGCAGCGTCTTGGCTCCCCCCGACCCGATGATCGAGGCGAACAAAAAGTCGTTCCAGGCGAAGAGGACGCACAACACGAGAAAGGCGCCGATACCCGGTGCGACCAGCGGCAGGATCGAGCGGAAGGCCTGGAACCGGGTGGCCCCGTCGCACATCTGGGCCTCCTCGATCGCGAAGGGCACGTTGTCGAAGAAGCCCTTGAGGATCCAGATCGCGAACGGCAGGTTGAAGGTCGTGTAGGCGAGGATCAGGCCGGGCAGCGTGCCGACGAGCTCGGCGTTCCGGAAGATCGCGTAGAGCGGCACCATGACGGCGACGACAGGCGCCATGCGGGTGCTGATGATCCAGAAGAAGAGGTCTTTCTTGCCCCTGAACTCGATGCGCGAGAGGGCGTAGGCGCACATCGAGCCGAGCACCACCGAGACGACCGCGGAGCCGAGGGCGGCGCCGATGCTGTTCAGCAGGTAGACCGTGAAGTTCAGATCGTAGAAAAGATTGACGTAGTGCTTGAACGTGGGCGTGAAGTGAAAAAAGACGCCAACGCCGGCAAAGTCGCCGACGGCCGGCAGCTTGAACGCCTCGAGCAGATCCTTGAACGAGCTGACGAACATCACGAAGATCGGCAGAACGGTCCAGGCGAGATAGACGGCGAGGAACAGGGCGACCAGGACGCTGCCGAGCCAGGAGAGCGGCGAGCGGTAGCTGACGACGTCACGCGAGGCCAACGACGCCGTCCCTCACATGTCCGCGCGCTTGCTCTGCGGGCTCTCGAAGACCCGGACGAGCAGCATGCCCAGAACGATCGTCACGACGAGCAGGGTCAGGGCTATCGCCGCACCCCGGCCGAGCTTGAAATAGTGGAACGACACATCGAACAGATAGACCGGGAGGATGTTGGTCGCGTCGGCCGGCCCGCCGCCCGTCAGCGTCAGGATGACGTCGATGAAGCGGAAATTGTCCATGAAGCGCAGGAGGATGGCGATCAAGAGGAACGGGTAGAGATTGGGCAGCGTGATGGCGAAGAAGTTCCGCACCTCGCCGGCACCGTCCACCATGTTGGCCTCGAGCTGGTCGCGCGGCACCCGCTTCAGGCCAGCCAGCGTGATCAGCGTGATGAGCGGCGTCCATTGCCAGACGTCGACGATGACCAGCCCGAGCATCGCGGTCTCGGTCGAGCCGACGATGGACGTGCCGCCGAGGAGGCCCACGCTCTGGAACAGCCAATGGTACCAGCCGAAGGTGCTGTTGTAGAGGAAGTACCAGACCAGCCCGGCGATGACGGGCGCCATCATCATCGGCATCAGGAAGATGGTGACGAGCAGCTTCTCGAACCGGGAGCGGTTGAGGATAACCGCCAGGCCGACGCCGATGAGGATCTCCGCGACCAGGCACATGGCGCTGTACTCGAGGAGCAGCAGCCAGCCGTTCCAGAACTTCGCGTCGCGCGTGAACAGCCTTTCGAAGTTCCTCAAGCCGACGAAGGTATCGGTGCCGCTGAACTCGACGTTGTGAAGGCTCATCCAGACGAGCCAGACGAACGGATAGATCGAGATCGCGGCGAGGACGAGGATGGCCGGGGCCATCAGCAGGAAATAGTAGGCTCGCGAGGGGGCCGGGTTGAGCGCCGGCGGCGCGTGCTCGACGATGCGCACGCCGTCGACGACCGCGCCCCCGCGCGGCAGGCCGGAAGCGCCGCCCCGGCCGGCCGCGCCCGCGCTGGTTCCGGTTACTGCTGTCGCCATGGCGCCAATCGATGCTCACAGGCTGGAGGGCGGGGGAGCCCCCGCCCTCCGCTCTCGCTCAGAGATCGTGCAGATCGTCGACCTGCTGCTTGATCGCCATGCAGGCCTCTTCCGCGGTCTGCTTGCCGGCGATGCACCTCTGCAACTCGGTCAGGATGATCTGATGATACTCGTTGGCCTCGGGGATCTTGGGGCCGAGCACGAAGTTCGGGTCCTTGATGCCGAAATCGTAGACCGCGTCGAAGGTGAGAGCGTTCGGCATCTTGGTCGGACGCTTGCGCGCCGCCTGGACCTCCGGGATCTGCAGCACCGATTTCCGGGTGGGCGTGCCGCCGACACCCTTGAGCACGTTGAACTGCGTCTCCTTCGAGGTCGACCAGATCGCGAAGATGTAGGCCGCCCGCTTCATGTCGTCGGAGCCGTTGCCGTTGATCCCGATGCCGCCGATGCCGCAATTGGTGCCGTTGACCACGGGCCCGCCATTCCTGACCCAGGACGGCTCGCCCTTCGGGCAGACGGCGTAACCGGTCTTGCCCCCCGCGGCCCGGCTGGTCTTCTCGTCCTCGATCGAGGCGGCGAACTCGTGATACTGCACCTGCATCGCGATCTGGCCTGCCTGATAGACCGTGTTCAGCTGCAGGGTGCCGTTGGCCAGATTGTCGGGGTGGCTGACCTCGGCCTGCTCCTTGAACTTCTCCATCATCAGGACCGAGCTCTCGTCGCCCCAGTTGGTCGGCCCCGGCGTCTTGCTGCCGAGCTTGTCGTCGACGTTGAAGTCGATCCAGCGGCCGTGGCTGAACATCAGCCGCTGGATGTCGAGCTGGGTCGTCCAGGCGAAGCTGCCCTGGTGCTGGGCGTAGCCGTAGGGCACGTCCTGGCCGGCCGCCTTCATCTTCTTGAAGAACGCCGCGAACTCGTAGAGCTGCTTCCACGTGGTGTCGTGCGTGAACTCCATGCGGTAGCCGTAGTCGGCCTCGAAATCCTTCGAATGCTGCTCGAACAGGTCCTGGCGATAGAAGGTCATCGAGACGGCGGAATCGTAAGGGAAGGCGATCAGGCGGTCGCGCGTGTACATGTAGCCGCACGCATCGAGGAAGTTCTCGAACCAGACATCCGCGCCGGAGCCGTTCGGATCCTGGGGCAGCGTGTCGTCGGCCGTGAACTTGGTGAGATCGGCGAAGAAGTCGGCGAAGGGGGCGCCGATCGGCTTGTCCTGGACGTAATTGAGCATGAAGTCGGCCTTGCCGCCCCTGAGGTCGATGCCGATCTTCTGCTGCACGATCGGCAGGTCGTCGGTGAGGATCTCGACCTCGATGCCGGTCAGCTCGTAGAATGGCTTCAGGTTGTCGCGGATGGCGAAGCTCGGCGGCGTGTTCTCCGACATGAAGACGAGCTTGGAGCCGCTGAACTGCTTCCACTTCGCGTCGTCCGACGAGGCGGCCTGCACCGGGTTGCGGACGATCACGGAGCTCAGCCCGACGGCGATCGAGCCGGCGCCCAGCGCGCTGGCCACGCCTCCGCCCAGCTCGAGGAACCTGCGCCGGCTGACACGCCGATAGGTCGCGTTCTTCGGAACGTAGAACATGGAGCCTCCCCTTCTCTCGTTGGCCGCGCGCCCATCGACCGGCACGCCCGAAGCGGCCGGCGCGGTTCCCGGTCGCTCGACGCGCCTCGGCCTTCTCCGACGGTCACGGGCTTTCGTTCATGGTTACGGTCTGTTCAGACAGCCTGTCAAGCCGAAGAGTTGCAGGGGCAGGTTCAGGTCGAGCCGGGCGTGCGGGAAAGCGTCGGTGCGGCCTGGGGTCGCGGCGGCCGGGCGGAGCGGCGAGCGGGCAGGGGTCGCCGGCCAGACCCGTCGTCGGGCGGCTGGAGCGGCCTGCCGCTCCGGCTGGTCTCGCCGCCCGATATCGGAGGCCGGGCCGGCTCGCATCGACGATCCGGCGGGCATGGCGATGCGGCCGGCCGCGCCGCGGGCGGGGCCGAGGACCTTTATCCGGCGTTGCCGAGGAGACGAGAAGCCCTGGCGAGCCGTCAGCGGGGCGGGGCCTGGGCGCGGCGGGGATGGCCCTGGAGATGGGGGCGCCGGGGGTCGTCGGCCGGCCGGCTCTGGGCCGTGGCGAAAGCCAGCGTCGAGGTGCCGGCGGCGAGCTCCCGCCGCAGCAGCCGCAACGGCGAGGCGGGACGAGCCGGGGCGGCGCCGGCCGGCGCCTCCGTGTCGGCGGCGCCATCGGGCGTCGTCGGGGCCGGGGGCTCGGCCGCCTCGTCGCCATCGGCAGCCTGTGGCGCGGAGGGCGAGGGCGATGTCGCCCAGGATGGCATCGTCGAGCCGGGCGGCGCCATCGGCGCACAGGCGCAGACTGACGTCCCAGCCGGGAAAGCGCTCGGACGGCTCGGGCATGGATCGGGCGGCTCGGGTGGGGGCGGAGGCGGCGGCGCCGGCATGGTGGCCATGCGCCTCAGGATGGCCTCGGCCATGCTCTCGGCCGGGCAGCGCCCCAGGCGGGTTTCCTTCAGGAGGAAGCAGCAGATCTTGAGGTCGCCGTCGAGGGCCGCGGCCTCGAGCTCGCAGAAGGCCATGTCGATCAGCCGTGCCCGGCGCTCCTCGATCGGCCGATCCATGAACTCCCGATAGCAGGCGACGAGCTTCTCGAACTCCGGATCGTCCACCAGCGCCTCGGCCTCGACCTCGCTCAGCCGCTCGGCCAGGGCCACCGCCTTCACCGGCAGCCCGGCCGCCACCCGCATGCAGATGCGGCGATGGACGGACCCCATGGACCGGCGGCGGGAAGGGCGGGACAGAGGCATGGAGAGGACTATAGTCACTCAACCAAGGATTGTCAACGGTGGCCGCGCCTCGCCTCGCCCAGCGCCGCCGCGCCGAGGTTGGCGCACGTCCGGGACGTTTGAAGATCTCGTGGACGCTGCCGCCCGAGGCGGCCGAGCCTCGACACGGCCCGGCTCCCGTTCTATATCCTGCATCGATTTATATATAGCAGAGGGCGACGTGGCGCTGAGCTTGAAGGATAAGGAGACCGACCGCCTCGCCCGCGAGGTCGCAGCTCTGACGGGCGAGACGCTGACGGAGGCGATCCGCAAGGCGCTGGCCGAGCGGCTGGAACGGGAGCGGCTGCGTCGCGGCGGAAGCGTGCAACTCGCGGATCGGCTGATGGAGATCGGCCGCCACTGCGCCGCCTTGCCGGACCTCAATTCCCGCAGTGCCGACGAGATCGTCGGCTACGACGAAAACGGCATATGGCGCTAGAACGCGCTCAGTCACGCCGAGCACTGGGCTTCTCCGAGTCAGCATCTTCGGCCTGGGCGACCTGCTACCGCCGAGAGGCGGTGCTGCAGCCGCACGATGCGCTGGACGGGGCGGCACCCCACGTATAGAAAGTGCGGGTGAATATATACGACGTGAGGCTGCGATGGCTCTGAGCCTGAAGGACCCCGAGACCGACAAGCTGGCGCGCCAGGTCGCGAGCCTGACCGGCGAGACGCTGACCGAAGCCGTGCGCGAGGCGCTCCGCCTGCGGTTGCGCCGGGAACAGCTGAAGCGGGGAGAGAAGCCGTTCGATCGTGCGGCGGTCGATGCGTTGATCAGGCGCTTCGCCGCCTTGCCGGTGCTCGACGACCGCAGCGATGACGAGATCCTGGGCTACGACGAGAACGGACTGCCGTCCTGATGGTCCTGGATTCGTCGGCTCTGCTTGCGATCCTGCAGCAGGAAAGCGAGGGCAAGGCGTTCCTCGATGGCATCGAGGCGGCGTCGATCACGCTTCTGTCAACCGCCACGCTGGTCCTGACGTCGATGATCGTCCTGGCGCGGAAGAAGGAGGCCGGGCTCGCCATCCTCGACGCCTTGCTGGCCGACATGAAGGTGCAGGCCGTTCCGCTCTCGCCCGAGCACGCCGCCCTCGCGATCGACGCCTTTCGCCGCTACGGCAAGGGGCGCCACCCGGCGGGGCTGAACCTCGGCGATTGCTTTTCCTATGCGCTGGCGAAGGCGACGGACCAGGCGCTTTTGTTCAAGGGCGAGGATTTCGCCCGCACCGACATCAAACGAGCCCTCTAACCACGCGGGTCGGCTCGAAGCGGATGGCGGCCTCGATCCCGCCGGAGGCGATCAACGTCGCTTCCGCTCGGGAGAGGTCGATCCGTCACTGCCATCCGTCGAGGTTGCATCTGCGGTGGACGCGGCGGCCGTTGGCGGCGTCTCGGGCGGCGCTACCAGCCAATCCTTCTTCAGAGGGGCGAGGAGGCTCTATCCTTCCACGCTCTGGCTCACGGCGGCCGCCGCGAACGCCCGCAGGCGTTCCGGCCC
>CAWHFO010000066.1:0-14076 GCA_963828215.1 uncultured Alphaproteobacteria bacterium
GTCGAGGCAGAGGCTCTTTCACGGACGGCCCCCTTTGCGGAGGACGAGCTCAGACCTCAGCTTGGGCGGTCCACCGGGCCGCAATAACTCCGGGCACCCTCAAGGCGGACGCCCGGTCGGGCCGCTCCGCTGAGTGCGTTGTCGCGTCGTTCGGGCTCATGGCCGGCGAGAGGGCGGCTTTCTCAGGCCGCGAAGCGCCGACAGCGACCGACGGTCGGCCGTCCCAGGGGCTTCAGTTACAGCCGGTGCCTATTTTCACTTTGCCGCGAAACAGCCAATAGACGAAGCCGGTGTAGGCGAGGATCACCGGCACGAGCACGATGGCGCCGAGAGCAGGGTCAGGGGCGCTAAGTGCGCGATGATGAAGGGCTTTGCCGGTGATCCTGGGCCGACGTCAGCACGGTTTCGGCCCGGCTGGGGTATCGACAAGGATCAGGTGGCTGCGGAACAATGCTAAGTCTATCGATTAGACTTTCAATCTCTGTCAACCCGAAGGATCGTTCCGATCCCTGATCAACCGCGACGGCCATGGAATGGCCTGAAAAGCCTCCATAGGGCGCGGCCGTTGTGGCCATCGGAGGGACCCGGCGGCCTACGATAGTGACGTGACGGCGTGAGATCGCCCCCCCGCATTGCGGGGCGCAGGCGGACTGATGCTCCTGCTCATGAGATGAGCGCTTCCTCATATGCTTGCGGCGTCCTTGTCTCTCTGCTGCGGCATGAACGTGGCGTCAGGTCGGGAGGTGGCGGCGGTCGGTTGCCGGTCTGGTACGGTGCCGAGCGAGGTTCGCCGGGCGTCGTCGAATGCAAGGAAGCTCCGAACTGCCGCCTTCATTGTCCGACCCAGGATGAGCAATCCAGCGTGGCCGTAAACGAGCGCCTGCCGACGGCGGAGAAGGGCAGCCAAACGAGCGCCGTCCTGCGCCTCGAGTAGGAGGTCCGTGTAGAGGTCGCCCGAATGTCCGCCCGCCACGAAGGCCGTGGTGCGGCTCACCTCCGGATGCAGGTCGAGATCGATCGACCGGTAGCCGATGCCGAGCAGATCCTGCACGTGCAGGCAGCAGAGGGCCTCGGGGCGTGCGATGAGCACCCCGATATGCATGGAGAGGGCCGCACGGTTGAGGTTGCGCGTCCCCGTGAGGATCGTGCCTCCGGCATCGACGAGCATGAGATCAGCCGGGCGTGCGCGCCGGAAACTCACGCCGAATGAGCTTGTCCAAAACAGGCCGCGTCGCCCTGGATCACGAATTGTCACATGGGCGACAAGGCCCTGACTGAACCCACGCCGAGCCATGACGCGAAGAGTCACCGCCGCCCAGCGTTTTCTATGGAGCCGCTCGGCGTCGATCGGGAATGTCATCTTCGAGCTCCATCAAAATGGTCGAGCATTGGTGACGGGACGTGACATCGTCCCGCTCTCCCGGCAGGGCGGCGACCCGACTCGCCGGGCCCGGTGTCAACAGCTCAGGCGCTGGGATCGGGCGTCAGCCGCAGATAGGGCTTCACCTCCGTGACACCCTTGGCGAACTTCTTTCTCGCATCCTCGGTCGACACCGAGGGGACGACGATGACGTCGCCGCCCTTCTGCCAGTTGGCCGGCGTCGCCACCTGGAACTTCTCGGTGAGCTGCATCGAGTTGATCGTCCGCAGGATCTCGTCGAAATTGCGGCCCGTGGTCATCGGATAGACCAGGACGAGGCGGATCTTCTTGTTGGGGTCGACGATGAAGACGTTGCGCACGGTGGCGTTGGTGGCCGCGGTGCGCCCGACCGAGGTGTCGCCGGCGCCCGCGGGCAGCATGTCGTAGAGCTTGGCCACGGCGAGCGTCGGGTCGCCGATCATCGGGTAGTTCGGCGCCGTCCCCTGCGTCTCCTCGATGTCGGCGGACCAGCGCTTGTGATCGTCGACCGGGTCGACGCTGATGCCCAGGATCTTGACGCCGCGCTTGTCGAACTCTGGCTTCATGCGCGCCATGGTCCCGAGCTCGGTGGTGCAGACCGGCGTGAAGTCCTTCGGATGGGAGAACAGAACCGCCCAGCCGCTACCGATCCAGTCGTGAAACTTGATGTGGCCCTCGGTCGTGTCCGCCTCGAAGTCCGGCGCCGTGTCGCCGAGTCTCAGGGTCATCGCTCGATCCTCCGCAAAGTGATGCAGCCAGAAGCGCGGCCCTTCCGGGCCGGCAGCTATCGACAACCGTTACAGTCGAGCGGCAGGCGACGACTTCGCGGCACTGTGCAATGCTCGCACAAGAGGGCTGCTGGAAGTCCTATGGGCGCCTCGGCAACGCTTTCCTCCGCGCGACCCGAAGGCCGGGGCGAAGGCTCATGCCTTCGATCCTCGAGCGGATGCCTCTTTCTATCCCTCTCTTTCAAGGCATACCGAGGCGAAGAAAAACCGCCAGGACGAGCAGAGAGGAGAAGGCGAGATAGAGCCGGGTGATCAGCTGAAGCTTCAGCGCTTCGGAAAGGCCCTTATCGGACATACTGTCCTCGCTTCCAGCTCGGAATGGACAGGCGACGCCTGTGGGGCACCCCATCGGACCGTCCATCACCATGGCGCCAGCGGCCTCGGGCGCGGCATAGCCGCAAGGGCCGTCCGACAGGCCACAGACGGGGCACGACTTGGCATGGCGAGCGACGCTCGCGCCCGGTTTCGCCATCCGGCGCGGATCCCCTGGCCCACTGGGCATATGGGAAAAGGCGAAGGACAGGGGAAAGACCTCGGGGGTCACCATGGCATCACCTCGACATACGCCTGCTGGCCAGCAGGATCTGAGGCACGAACACGCGGATCACCTACAAGATCAGCGTCGGGCAGTTTGACCTATAAAGTCAATAGACTTAATCATTATTGTCTTCGACGATGGCTCGTGGCGTGCGTGAGGCCGCATGGCGGCGCGCGGTCGCGAGGGCCAGGACAGCGACCTGCTCCGCCTGACGGCGGATGTCGGGCACCGAGGTCGTCTCCCAGAAGGTGCCGCGGGTGATCGGTCCGACCGCGAAGAGCCGATCCGACGCCCGGCCGGCGGCATCGACCAACGCGCCGGTCGAGGAGGTCGCGAGGCCCAGCCGGTAGGGGTCGGGCCGGGCCAGGCCGTCGGCCAGGATCTGGCGCAGCAGCGGCTCCTCGAGCGCAGCGACGTCGGTGCCCGGGCCCGAGCAATTGATGACCCGCTGAACGGCGACCGACTGGTCGGCGTCGCTGCTGCGCGGCCGCCAGACCACTGTCATCGCCCGTGGCCCCGGCGTCATGGACACGAGCCGCCCGGCGAGGACGCGCAGCGAGCCGTCCGCGCGCAGTGCGGCGAGGGACGCGTGCACCGGTGGTGCCATGCGATGACGATGGATATCCCACCATGGCCTGAGATGGCGCAGGAAACGCTGCTTGTCGGCGGCCGGGAGCTCCTGCCAGAGGAGCTGCAGGTGCGGACGCAGCGCGTCGACCACGGCGTGCCAGCCAACGCCTTCGGCGGCCGCCCGGCGGACCTCCCGGCGGACGGCGCGCGTCAGGGTGACCAGCGATCGGCGGTCCTCGGCGTCGAGGCGCAGGCTCGCCCAGGCCAGGGAGGGCGCGTGCCGATGCGGCAGGAGCCCGCGGCGCGAAAGGGCGTAGATGGGGCCCTCGAACCCTCCGGAACGAAGAGCCAGGCAGACATCGACCGTGGTGAGACCCGTGCCGATGAGCAGAATTCGGCGCGTCGGCATCCAGCCCGGCCAAAGCCGCCGGCGACCAGGGATTGCCGACGTAGCGCTCGCGCGTGGCCGGATCGGGCGGAAAGTTGCCGATAGCCATCACGGCCACGTCGACAGGGTGTGCTCGTCCGCCAGCCGTCCCGAGCTCGAGCGCGTCGGCGGCGGGGCGCAGGCTGACGGCCTCGTCGGGGACGATGAAGAGATTCTCGTGCCCACCGTGACGGAGCAGGGCGTCGTTGATCAGCGCACTGATGTAGCGGCCATAGATGCGGCGCTGGACGAAGACGCCCGCCTCGGTCGGGACGTAGGCGCGGCTCCGCTCCTCGTCGGGCAGGCTCGCTAGCCAGCGCGCGAAATGATCCGCCTCGTCCTCGAACGCGCTCATGTTCGCGGCGCGGACATTGAGGAGGTGATTGGGATTGCCGGTGGCAAAGGCCAGGCCCGGGCCGATCCGGCCGCTCCGCTCGACCAGATAGACCCGCTCGCCGCGACGGCAGCGCCAGAGCAGATGAATGGCGATCAGGGCACCGCTGAACCCGGCGCCGATCACGGCGATGCGAGCGGCCGGCAAGGCGTCCCGCCGCTCGACGTCGTTGGCGGGAAGCTCCTCCGTCAGGGCGGCGAGGCTGGTCACGACGGGCGGGGATGCGCTCATGGGGACCTCGTCGTGTCAGGGCGAGAGCAGAGCCGGCATCGATGGACAGACGTAGCGGGCGAGAGCCGTCGCCGACAGGATGTCGTCCGAGCCCGTCGATCGGGCCGCAGGCGCAAGATTTGTGCGCGTCATTCGGATAGCCTCCCTGGCAGCCGCGCCTTTCTTCCGGGCCGCGGCCGACCGCTGCCCAACGACCGGGCGGAGCCTCCTCGCTACGCCGCCTTCTCCTCGATGACGAAGATCCGCGCGTCGCGGGCACGCACGAACAGGAAATCGCCGGGGCCGAGGGCGAGCTCACGGTGGCGTGCGCGGGAGATCTCGGCCTCGAGGGGCACGTCCAGACCGTCGAGCGCCAGCTCGAGGCGGACGATCGGGCCACGGGCGGCGATCTGGGTGATGCGCGCCCGCACGGTGTCGGGGGCGGGGTCGGGCAGCAGCTCGAGGTCTTCCGGGCGCACATAGGCGTGGCCGCGCTCGAGCCGCTCGACCCTGCTGCCGGCCACGGCGAACTCCTGGTTCCAGAGGCGGGCGCGCCCGCGGGCGACGGTGCAGGGCAGGCGGTTCACCTGGCCGAGGAACTCGTAGACGAAGGGCGTGGCCGGCCGGTCGTAGATGTCCTCGGGCGTGCCCACCTGCTCGATCCGGCCCTGGCTCATCACCACGACGCGGTCGGCGAGCTCGAGCGCCTCCTCCTGGTCGTGGGTGACGAAGACGCGTGGTCAGGCGCATCTCGTCGTGCAGGCGGCGCAGCCAGCGGCGCAGCTCCTTTCGCACCTTGGCGTCGAGCGCGCCGAAGGGCTCGTCGAGCAGCAGCACCCGGGGCTCGATCGCCAGCGCCCGGGCGAGCGCCACGCGCTGGCGCTGGCCGCCCGAGAGCTGGGAGGGGTAGCGGCGGGCGAAGCCCTGGAGCTGGACCAGCTCGAGCAGCTCGCATGACCCGGTCGGCGGATCTGGGCCTCGGCCGGCCGCTGGCGCCGCGGCCTGACGCGGAGCCCGAAGGCGACGTTCTCGAATACCGTCATGTGGCGGAAGAGGGCGTAGTGCTGGAAGACGAAGCCGACGCCGCGGTCGCGGGCCTTGAGCCAGCTCGCCTCCTCCCGGTCGAACAGCACCTCGCCGGCGGAAGGGAAGTCGAGCCCGGCGATGATGCGCAGCAGCGTCGTCTTGCCCGAGCCCGAGGGCCCGAGCAGGGCCACGAGCTCGCCGTTCGGGATCTCGAGCGAGATGCCGTCCAGGGCGGTGAAGCCGTCGAAGCGCCGGGTCAGCGAGCGGACCTCGATGGTCATGGGCCGGTCTCCGCTCTCAGTGGCGGTGGGCCGCCGCGAGCTCGGCGCCGTAGCGCCATTCGAGCAGCGACTTCAGGGCCAGGGTGACGAGGGCCAGCAGCGCCAGGAGCGAGGCCACCGCGAAGGCGGCCACGAAATTGTACTCATTGTAGAGGATCTCGACATGCAGCGGCATGGTGTCGGTCAGGCCGCGGATGTGGCCCGAGACGACGGAGACGGCGCCGAACTCGCCCATGGCCCGGGCGTTGCAGAGCAGCACGCCGTAGAGCAGGCCCCATTTGACATTGGGCAGGGTCACCCGCCAGAAGGTCTGCCAGCCCGAGGCGCCGAGCGAGAGTGCGGCCATCTCCTCCTCGGTGCCCTGCTCGGTCATCAGCGGGATGAGCTCGCGGGCGACGAAGGGGAAGGTCACGAAGATGGTGGCCAGCACGATGCCCGGGCACGGCGAAGATGATCTCGATGCCATGGCGCTCGAGCCAGGGCCCGAGCCAGCCCTGGGCCCCGAAGAGAAGCACATAGATCAGGCCGGAGATCACCGGGGACACCGAGAAGGGCAGATCGACCAGGGTGATGAGCAGGCTCTTGCCCCGGAAGTCGAACTTGGCGATGGCCCAGGCGGCGGCCAGCCCGAAGACGAGGTTGGGCGGCACGGCGATGGCGGCGACGAGCAGCGTCAGGCGGATCGGCCGCCAGGGCGTCCGGATCGAGCGAACGCGGCGAAGAAGTCGCCGAGGCCGTCGCCGCAGCGCCTCGGTGAAGACCGCGACGAGCGGCAGGAGGAGGAAGAGGCCGAGGAACACGAGGGCCAGGGCGATCAGCAGGATGCGGGCCAGCCGCGACTCCGTGGTCGGCGGCCGGATCGGGAGGAGCGGTGATCGCCATCGGGGCTCCCTAGCCTTTGGCCATCCGGCTGCGGCTCCAGGCCTGCAGCAGGTTGATGAGCAGGAGCAGGAGGAAGGACAGCACGAGCATGGCGCAGCCGACCGCGGCGGCGCCGGCATAGTCGAACTCCTCGAGCTTGATGACGATCAGCAGCGGCGCGATCTCGGAGACGAAGGGCATGTTGCCGGCGATGAAGATGACCGAGCCGTATTCGCCGACCGCCCGGGCGAAGGCCAGCGCCACCCCGGTCAGGATCGCCGGCAGGATGGCCGGCAGCACGACCCGCAGCGAAGGTCTGCAGCCGCGAGGCGCCCAGGGTCGCCGCCGCCTCCTCGACGTCCGCGCTCGAGATCCTCGAGCACCGGCTGGACCGTGCGCACGACGAAGGGCAGGCCGATGAAGGTGAGGGCCACGACGACGCCCAGCGGCGTGAAGGCCACCTTGAGGCCGAGCGGCGCCAGCAGGCCGCCGATCCAGCCGTTGGGCGCGTAGAGGGAGGCGAGGGCGATGCCGGCCACGGCCGTCGGCAGGGCGAAGGGCAGGTCGACCACGGCATCGAGCAGGCGGCGCCCCGGGAACTTGTAGCGCACCAGCACCCAGGCGACGAGGGTGCCCATGACGAGATTGACGAGGGCGGCGACGAGCGCGGCGCCGAAGCTCAGCTCGAGCGCCGCCAGCGTCCTCTGATCGGTCACGATCGCCAGGATCCGTGCCAGCGGGCAGGCTCGCGCTCTTGAGAAGAGGCCAGCCAGCGGGATCAGGACGACGAGGCAGAGATAGGTGAGCGTCAAGCCGAGCGTCAGGCCGAAGCCGGGGATCACGCGCGGCCGGCGGCGCACCCCCAGGGCGAGCGTCGCCGCGGCCATGGGCTCAGGACTTCGGCTTATAGATCTGGTCGAAGACGCCGCCGTCGGCGAAGTAGGTCGCCTGCGCCTTCGTCCAGTCGCCGAAGCGCTCCTGGAGCGTGAAGAGGTCGAGCTTGGGCAGGCGGGCCAGTCCTCGGGGGCTGCGGCCTTGGGGTCGCTCGGCCGATAGAAGTGCTTCGCGATCAGCGCCTGCGCCTCGGGCGTGTAGAGAAACTCGAGATAGGCCTGGGCGATCTTGCGGGTGCCCTTGGCGTCGACATTGCCGTCGACCAGCGCCACCGGCGGCTCGGCCAGGATGCTCTCCGACGGCACGACGATCTCGAAGCCGTCGGCGCCGAACTCGTTCAGCACGAGGAAGGCCTCGTTCTCCCAGGAGATCAGCACGTCGCCGAGGCCGCGCTGGGCGAAGGTCGTGGTCGAGCCGCGGGCCCCCGTGTCGAGGACCGGCACGTTGCCGTAGATGTCGCCCACGAACTTCCTGGACCTTGCCCTCGTCCTTGCCGATCTTGTCCTGGGCCCAGCCCCAGGCGGCGAGGAAGTTCCAGCGCGCCCCGCCCGAGGTTTTCGGGTTCGGCGTGATGACCTGCACGCCGGGCGTCGCCAGATCGTCCCAGTCCTTGATGCCCTTGGGATTGCCCTTGCGGACCAGGAAGATGATCGTCGAGGTGTAGGGGCAGCTGTTGTGCGGCAGCCGCTTCTGCCAGTCGGCCGGGATCTTGCCGGTCTTCCTGGCGATCCCGTCGATGTCGGCGGCCAGCGCCAGTGTCACGACGTCGGCCGGCAGCCCGTCGATCACCGAGCGGGCCTGGGCGCCCGACCCGCCATGTGACATGCGGATGGCCACCGCCTCGCCGCCCTGCTTCTGCCAGATGGCGGCGAACGCCTTGTTGATGTCCTGATAGAGCTCGCGCGTCGGGTCGTAGGACACGTTGAGGAGGGTCGTCGCTGCCCGCGCCGCGACTGGCCCGAGCGCTCCGGCCGCCGCGAGCCCGGCCACGAAGGATCGTCGTCCGAGTGTCAGCATCGCTGCATCTCCTTCCTGGGGATCCGGCGAGAGCCCGGATCATTCCATAAAGATAATTGGTGTAGTAGAGAAAACGTCATGCGCTCGAGCCTCAGGCCACCGAGGTGAGCACGGCCGGGTCGGCGCGGCCGCCCGCCACGTCAGCGAGCGTGGTCTGATCGAGGATGCCCGCCATCGCGTCGCGTACGCGACGCATCACCACCCGAATGGCGCAGGTCTTCTCGTCCTGGCAGTCGGCGCAGCGTCGGTAGCTGGTGATGCTGGCGCAGGGCAGCGGCGCCAGCGGGCCGTCCATGATCCGGATCACCTGCCCGAAGGTGATCTGCTGCGGCGGCTTGGCGAGGCAGTAGCCCCCGCCCTTGCCGCGCTGGCTGTGCAGGATGCCGTGCTTCTTCATCTCCAGGAGGATGAGCTCCAGGAACTTCTTCGGCACGCTCTGCCGCTCGGCGATGTCGGCCACCAGCACCAGCTCCCCTTCAGGGCTCTCCGCGAGCATCAGCAGCGCACGGAGAGCGTATTTCGCCTTCTGCGAAAGCATCTCAGGCTGCCACCGGGACAGAGCCGCGGCATCGGGCCCCGCCCGTCCGAACGATCAATCTACCCACACAGTCAGGTCCGACCTCTTCTAGAGCCAACACCAGCCAGCTTAGCCGGCCAGCCGAGATTGTCAACTATGATTATAGGCTTTTATCCGATCCGCCCCCGACATCCGTCTCGTCGAGGAGCTCGTGCAGGATGCGGCCCGCGAGCGCCGCCGCGGCGGCCGATCCGTGCGGCCGCGGGCGCGGCAGCAGGACCGGCAGGTCGAGGCGCACCCGCCCCCGGTCGATGACGACCACGCGGTCGGCGAGCGCCACCGCCTCGCCGACGTCGTGGGTGACGAGGATCGTCGTGAAGCCCTGATCGAGCCAGACCAACTCGACCAGCCGCTGCATCTCGAGCCGCGTCAGGGCGTCGAGCGCGCCCAGAGGCTCGTCCAGGGCCAGGAGTCGGGGATGGCTGATGAGGGCTCGGGCGAGCGCCACCCGTTGCTTCTGGCCGCCCGACAGCACCGACGGCCAGGCCATCTCCCTGCCCGCAAGGCCAACCTCGCGAAGGGCTTCCGCGGCTCGACGGCGCACTTGCTGCCGGTCGGCGATGGCGACGCCGGCCAGCCCGACCTCGACATTGTCGATCACGCGCGCCCAGGGAAGGAGCCTCGGCTCCTGGAAGACGATCCGCGCCTTTTCGTCGTCCGCCGCGGACGGCCCATGGCCCAGGCTGAGCGAGCCCGCTGAGGGCGTGTCGAGGCCGGCGACGAGACGGAGCAGGGTGCTCTTGCCGCAGCCGCTCCGCCCCACGACCGCCAGGAACTGTCCAGCGGGCACCTCGAGATCGAGCCCATCCAGCACGACATGCTCGTCGAACACCTTGCTGAGGCCGGAAATCTGGAGCGCGATCCCGGCCCTGTTGGCGCGGTGGACCACTGTCTGACGCGGCTCGGGATCAGCGGTCCGCTCCCGAAGGAGGCTATGCGTGCTCATCGCTCCTCTCATCACTTCTGGAAGGCCGGGTGCCAGACGAGACAGCGCTGCTCGAGAAGCCGGACGGCGCTGTCGGCGAGCTTGCCCAGAAGGGCATAGATCAGGATCGCGAGGACGATGACGTCGACCTGCAGGAACTCCCGCGCCTGCATCGCCATATAGCCGAGGCCGGAGGACGCGGCGATCGTCTCGGCCACGATCAGGGTCAGCCACATGATGCCGAGCCCGTAGCGGAGGCCGACGAAGATCGACGGCAGCGCTCCGGGCAGGATGACCTGCAGGAACAGCCGGGAGGGTGACATGCCGTAGGTCCGGCCCATCTCGATGAGCTGGCGGTCGGCCGTCCTGATCCCGAGAAAGGTGTTGGCGTAGATCGGGAAGAAGACGCCCAGGGCGACGAGGAAGAGCTTGGCCTCCTCGCCGATCCCGAACCACAGGATGACCAGCGGGATCAGGGCCAGGTGCGGCACGTTGCGGATCATCTGCAGGCTCGTGTCGAGCAGGCGCTCGCTCGTGGCCGAGAGCCCGTTGGCGAGGCCGAGCGCCAGGCCGATTCCGCCTCCGACCACGAAGCCCGCCATCGCCCGGAGGAAGCTCACGCCCATGTTCTGCAAGAGCTCGCCGGACAGGAGCAGCGTCCAGGCGGCGGTGAGGATGGCGGTGGGCGCCGGGAGCACGTTGGCGGGAATGAATCCCGCCGTCGCCCCCGCCTGCCAGAGGAAGAGGAGAGCCGCCGGCACGGCCCAGCTCATGGCCTGCTCGCGCATCGCCGGCACTCCTCAGGAGGCCCTGGCGCGGTGTCGCCCCGGAGCCTCGGGACGCATGAACTCGCCGGGCAGCATGCGATCGCGGGCCGTCCGGGTGTTGCTCCGCCCGAGCTCGGGGAACAACAGCTCGGCCACCCGGTACGCCTCCTCGAGATGCGGGAAGCCGGAGGCGATGATCGTGTCGATGCCGGCCTCCTGATAGGCCCGCAGACGGGCGGCCACCGCCGCCGGATCGCCCACCAGCGCCGTCCCCGCGCCCGGTCGGATGAGCCCGATCCCGGCCCAGAGATTGGGCGCCACCTCGAGGCGGTCGCGACGGCCGCCATGCAGGGCCGCCATCCGCCGCTGGCCCTCCGAATCGAAGTCCTCGCGGAAGCGTCGCTGGGCCTCGGCGACGATGTCGTCGGAGAGCCGGCTGATCAGGCGATCGGCCGCATCCCAGGCCTCGCCGTCGGTCTCGCGAACGATGAGGTGGATCCTGAGCCCGAAGCGCACCGTCCGTCCGCGCGCCTGGGCCCGTGCCCGCACCGCGGCGATCTTGGCCGCGACCCACTCCGGGGGCTCGCCCCAGGTCAGGTAGACGCTGACCTGGTCGGCGGCCAGTTCCTGCCCCGCCTCCGACGAGCCGCCGATCCAGAGGGGCGGGTGCGGCTCCTGCAGCGGCGGGAAGTTGAGCCGGGCGTCCCTCACCTGATAGTAGCGGCCGTCGAAGGTGACCCGACCCTCGGCGAGCAGGGTCCGCCAGACGCGCAGGAATTCCGCCGCCTGGGCGTAGCGCTCGTCGTGCTCGAGATAGATGCCGTCGCCCGCGAGCTCGGCCGGGCTGCCGCCGACCACGACGTTCAGGAGCAGGCGGCCCTCGCTCAGCCGGTCGAGGGCCGCCGTCTGGCGGGCGGCGAAGGCGGGCGTGGTGACGCCGGGCCGGAGCGCCACCAGGAACTTCAGCCGCTCCGTTGCGGTGGCGAGGCTGGCGGCGGTCACCCAGGAATCCTCGCAGAACTGGCCCGTGGGCAGGAGCACGCCATCGAAGCCGAGGCGGTCGACGGCCGTGCCGATCTCGCGGAAATACCGGAAATCGGCCGGCCGCTGCTGGGTCTCCGAGCCGAGGAAGGCACCATCGCCCCCGGTCGGGATGAACCAGAAGAAGTCGAGCGGCGGTGGAGCAAGCCGCAAGGTGGCGCTCATGGGTGGATCTCCAGGACGGGGGTAAGGCGATCGGCCGTCAGGCGCCGCTGCTCGCCAGGGGCGCCTCAGCTCTGCGGCGGCGTCCAGACGGCATCGCGGATCTGGATAGGCTTCGGGATCAGGCGGAGTTTGTAGAAACGGTCGGCGGTCGCCTGCTGATTCTCGACCACCTTGTCATCGATCGAATGCACGTAGAAGCTGGTGCGGCTCAGGGCCTTCTGCAGGGCCGACAGGTCGACGCGGGTGACCTCGTGGACAGCCTGGGCCACGTCATCGGGGTGCGCTTGCGCCCACGCCGCCGTCTGTCCGAGCGCCGAGATGACGTCCTGAACCAGCCTGGGATAAGTCCGGGCGAAGGTCCGGTTGGCAATGAGGAAGGTGTTGGCGTGCAGAATGTCCGCCGAGGTCACCAGGACCCGCACCTCTTCACGCTCCTCGGCGACGGCGAAGTAGGGATCCCAGATCGACCAGGCGTCGATGTCGCCGCCGGCAAAGGCCGCGGCGGCGTCGGCCGGACTCAGGTCGACCGGGCGGATCGCGGTCCAGGCGACGCCCGCCTTCTCCAGCGCCGCGACCAGGAGGTTGTTGGCGCTCGAGCCCACCTTGAAGCCGATGCGCTTGCCGGCGAGATCGCCGAGCCCGTGGATCGGCGAGGCGGACTTCACGATGATGGCCTCGCCGGCGCCATTGGGCGGCAGCGCCGCCACATAGGTGATGGCCGCCCCTGCGGCCTGGGCGAAGATCGGCGGCGTGTCGCCGGTGAGGCCGAGATCGAGGCTGCCGACGTTCATGGCCTCGAGGAGCGGCGGTCCCGAGGAGAACTCCACCCACTCGACGGCGATTCCCTGCTTCGCCAGTGCGGTCTCGATCGAGCGCTGGTTGCGGGCGACCGTGAGGAGGCCGGTCTTCTGGTAACCGATGTGGAAGACCTTCGGCAGATCGGCCGCCCTGAGGGGTGCGGCCATCCCGGCGGCCAGGAAGGCTGCCGACGCGATCATGATGGTCCGGCGTCGAGGCATGGTGCAGATATCCTTTGTTGGGGGAGGGTCGCCTTGAGACGCGGCGGGCGGCGCTAGGCGACCGCCTGGAGGAAGGGCGTCTGCTCCACTGCCGGCACGAGCCGGGCGAGCTGGTCGACGGCCCGGGCGATGCGGTCGGCGAGCAGCGGGTCGACGACGCCACCCGGATCGGCCGCGTAGATCGCCATCGGCACCGTGAAGCAGCCGAAGAAGCCGAGCAGTGGGCGGAGATGATGCTCGACCACCAGAGCGTGGCGGCTGGAGCCCGCCGTCGCGGCCAAGATGACCGGTTTGCCGGCCAGCGCGTCGGGCTCGAGAAGATCGAAAAGATGCTTGAGGAGGCCGGTGTAGGAGCCCTTGTAGACGGGCGTCCCGACGACCAGCCCGTCGGCCGCGCGCAACGCATCCATGACGCGACGCGGCCGGGATGCCAGCCTGGCGGGGTCGACCGCGACGGCGAGATCGTCGCCCGCGTCGACCAGGTCCAGGAGCTCGACCGACGCCAGCCCGCGCCGCTCGATCTCCGCCAGCACCTGGCCGACGAGTTCGCGCGTCCGTGAGGGTCGGTGAGATTGCCGCTGATGCCAACAATGTTCAGCCTACGCATGACGCCTCCTGCTCTTTGCAGTGTCTCGCTAAGGCCATGAGCCATCGGAGGGCGTCCGGTTGCCCGTTGGATCGGTGGCCGGGACGCCCGCCTTCAACGATCAGGATCACACCCCAAAAAGTCTATCGAGTCAATAGACTTTATGGACAGTGCAGCGAGGCCTCTTCTCGCCCTCGCGGCGGTCAGCCCTTTCCAGAGCCGGCGCGGTCGGGTACGCGGTCGTGCCATCAACTTGGCCGCGCTCCTGCTGCCTCTCGACGTCGCCCAGTACATCGAGGACTGGGGCTACTTGGCCGTGGCGTGATCGCCGGCCTTGAGAGCGTGGGCATATCGCTGCCGGGTGAGACGACGTTGCTGGCGGCCGCCATCGTGGCCGGTGCGGGCCATCAGCTTCATATCGTGCCGCTGATCGGTGCGGCCGCCGTCGGTGCCATTCTCGGCGACAATGTCGGCTACTGGATCGGCCGCGAACTCGCCTTCCGGCTGCTCATGCGCTACGGCCGGCCCATCGGCATCAGCGACGTCGACCTCAGGATCGGACGCTACGTCTTCGAGCGGCGTGCTGCACGC
>CAWHFO010000067.1:0-9665 GCA_963828215.1 uncultured Alphaproteobacteria bacterium
TTACGAAAAGCCCCGGAAATGCAGGGCTTTTCTTTTGCCGCTACTCGGTCTGGCGGCCCCGGTCGAGCCCTTGACCGGCTCGCGGGGTTAATCACGGGGTTAAACCCATCGTCCGTTCCAGCCAGAGGGGTGGTCGGACCGTGCGCGGTCGGCTCGGGACGGGCAGTGGACGTTGTGGCCTCCGGCGGCCACCCCACCGAGGCGCTAGCTCGGTGAGCTGATCTCGTCATCATCGTCGGTGACAGGTCGCGATGATTCCGGACGGGGGCCCGCTGCGACGATGCCGATCTGGCTGACCTTGCCCTCGCTAAGCTCGACGGGGGGCGGAATGCCGTTCTCTTCACTCTTTGTTGGCCGCACGGCCGAGTTGGATGCGCTCGACGCAGCGTTGACCGCCCTTGAGGACGGGACGCCACGGGCGGTTGAAGTCGTCGGTCCTGCCGGGATCGGCAAGAGCCGGCTGCTCGCAGAACTTGGCGCCCGAGCGGACGCTCGCGGTCACGTCGTCCTCAGCGGGTCCGGTGCCGAGCTCGAGCAGGATCTCCCTTACTGGATGTTCGTCGACGCGCTGGATGACTACATCGCCGGCCTCGACCCGCGGCGGCTGGACCGGCTCGACGCGACAACGCGATCCGAGCTTGCGCAGTTCCTTCCCGCCCTCGCCGATTCGGCGGCCTTGTCCGAGACCGGGCTGCACGAGCGCTATCGCACCCACCGCGCGGCGCGGACGCTGCTCGAGCGCCTTGCGATCCCCAAGCCGCTGGTGCTCCTTCTCGATGACTTCCACTGGGCCGACCCTGCCTCAACCGACCTCCTCAGCGCGCTGCTTCATCGTCCGCCCGCTGCGGGCGTGCTGATCGCGCTTGCGGCCAGGCCGCGGCAGCTGCCAAGCCGTCTCGCGACCGCGCTCGATCGCGCGCACCGGGCCGGCGTGCTCGCTCGCGTCGAGCTGCCGCCGTTGACGCGCGACGAGACACGTGAGCTGGTCGGCGACCGCGCTGAGCTCCTTTATGACGAAACCGGCGGGAACCCGTTCTATCTGGAACAGCTGGCGCGAGCTCCCACGGACACGGTCGCGGCTGCTGACGGTGGCGATGTGTCGCTCGCGGGAGTGCAGGTTCCCCCGATGGTGGCCGCAGCTCTGACCGAGGAGCTCTCGCTCCTGCCCGCACCGACTCGCCGTGTGCTCGACGGCGCCTCGGTGGCGGGCGATCCGTTCGAGGTCGATCTTGCCGCGGCAGCCGCGGATCTTGCCGAGGCGGATGTGCTGGAGGCAATTGACGAGCTCGCGCGGGTTGACCTGGTCAGGGAGATGGACATGCCACGACGCTTCCGCTTCCGTCACCCGATCGTTCGCCGCGCGGTCTACGAGTCCAGTCCGGGAGGCTGGCGTGTCGGTGCACACGAGCGAGTTGCGAGCACTCTGTCCGCGCGAGGCGCCCGAGCTAGTGCACGCGCCCATCACGTTGAGCGCTCTGCTCGCCACGGCGATGCTGGCGCCGTGGCCGTGCTCAGGGAGGCCGGCCGGGAGGCTCGCTCGCAGGCTCCCGCGACGTCCGCACGGTGGCTCGCGGCGGCGCTCCGCGTGCTTCCCGACACGGCGCCGGCGCATGAGCGCGTTGAGTTGCTGTTGCCGCTGGCGCAGGCGCTCGCGGCCACCGGTCAGTTCAACAAGAGCCACGAGACGCTCCAGAAGATCCTCGACATCCTTCCGAGCGATCAGGTCTCGCAGCGCGTCGAGGTGTCCACCTGGTGCGCTCGCGTCGAGCACCTGCTCGGTCTCCATGAACAGGCACACGACCGGCTCATCGCCACCCTCAACGGCCTCGACGACGAGGTCTCCGCGGAGGGGCTGGCCCTGCTGATCGAGCTCTCCCAGGACGGCTCGCACCGGATGGCCTACAAGTCGATGAAGGGGTGGGCCGAGCAATTGATCACGGTCGCGGAGCAGATCGAGGATCCGCTGCTGCAGACTGTTGGGCTTGCCGCCGCAGCTCGAGGCCTCACGTTCGCCGGCTTCCCGGTGCAGGCACGGCCTTTCCGCGATCGCGCCGCGGAGGTCATCGATGGCCTCTCGGATGCCGACCTTGCTGGTCATCTCGACGCGATCGTCCATCTCGCGGGTGCCGAGCTCTACCAACATCTCTTCGATGACGCATCAGCCCACGCACAGCGGGCGATCGCCGTGGGCCGGGCAACCGGCCAGTTCCAGTTGTTCCCGGTCGTGTTCGCGATCCTTGGCATCACCTGGATGTTCCGGGGGCACTTGCAGCCGGCGCTCGATCCGCTCGAGGGAAATGTCGAAGCCGCCCGGCTGTCGGGCAACGCGCAGGCGATCTGCTGGAGCCTGTACGGGCTCTCGCAGGTGGTGCTCGCGATCGGCGACGTCGAGCGCGGGATGTCCGCCGCTCAAGAGGCCGTCGATGTAGGCGACGACGGGAAGCCAAGCCACCACGTCGCTTACGCGGCGCTCGTGCTGGCCCAAGCCCATCTGCTCACCGGCAGACCTGACCGCGGGGTCGGGTTGCTCGAGCGCGCATCCGGCGGTCCGGACATGCCCCTCGTCGCCGACAGCTGGCGCGCCTACTTCCTGGAGCTCCTGACCCGGTGCCGGCTCGCACTCGGAGACCGAGACGCCGCAGAACAAGCTGCTGCGCTCGCCGATGCCAGCGCGAACCAGCTCGGACTTCCCCTGCCTCGAGCATGGGCAGACCGCGCCGCCGCGGCGGTCGCCTTCGACGCCGGCGACTTTCAACCGGCGGCCGACCTCGCGATGCGGTCAGCCAACGTGGCGGACTCGGCCGGCGCTCCGATCGAGGCAGCCCTGTCGCGCACTCTCGCAGGCCGGGCGCTCGCGGCGGCTGGCGATCGCGACCGTGCCAAGAATGAGCTCGAGGCCGCTGCCACGGTGCTGGATTCAGTGGGCGCACAGCGCTACCGCGATGCCGCCGAACGGGAGTTGCGTCAGCTCGGCGAGCACATTCACCGGCGCTCGCAGCCGGCGACAGGTGACGGCGCAGGAGTCGACGCCCTCACTCAGCGCGAGCTTGAGATCGCCCGGCGCATCGTTGATCGCCAGACCAACCGCCAGATCGCCGAAGAGCTGTTTCTCAGCCCGAAGACCGTCGAGACTCACGTGCGGAACATCTTCGCCAAGCTTGGAGCCAGCTCCCGCGTCGAAGTCGCGCGCATCGTCGAGCGTGCGGACCGACTTTCACGGGCCTGAGCGAACGCGGCCGAGTGAGCCGCTGCCGAGGCTGCCCACGCATGGCTCCGGCCCCGGGATGACCCCGGAGCCGGAGAACCTGCTTGGGTGCGCCGTGCGGACGGATCAGTGCGCTGCCATGGCCTGTGGGTTGAGGCGGAGCATCGAGAGGAACGTTCCTGCCGCGGGCAGGAGCACGAGGGCGAGGATGCTTGCGGCGGCGGCGACGTGGGCGGCGATGAGGAACGCGTGTGCGATTCCGGCCGCCGCCGCGGGCCCGACGAAGATGCCACCGCTGGCGGCTGTCGCGATGCTGGTGTAGATCGCGATCCCGAAGGTGCCGCCGAGCTCGTGGGTGGTTGCGCTGGCGCCGGAGATCATTCCTGCGTCCTCCTGCCGGGCGCCAGCGAGGACTCCGACAGCTGCCGCGGTGCCGGAGAGGCCAAGGCCGAAGCCCGCCATCAGCATGCCGGGCAGCATGTCTCGCAGGTAGCTGCCGTGGGCGGGGACACCGGAGAGGAGAAGCAACCCGCCGGCGGCGAGAACGAGCCCTGGGGCAACCGATCGGCGAAGACCGACGCGGTTGATCAGCTGTCCCGCGACGTGGGCCCCGCTGCCGGCGGCGATGGCGAGCGGGATGAACGCCAGGCCGGTGGGGAGCGGGCTCCCGCCGAGCGCAAGCTGCAGGTAGAGGGAGCAGAGCAAGAACAGCCCGAACATCAGGCCAGCGTTGACGAGGCAGAGGAGCAGGCCGCCGCCGATGGCCTTGTCCCGGAGCCGTTCAATGCGCAGCAGCGGTTGGTTGGTGCGGCGCTCACATAGGGCGAACAGCGCTAGGCCGGCGATCCCGGTGCCGCTGAGGCCGAGCGTCTGCGCGGAGGTCCAGCCGGCGTGTTCGGCCTGGGTGATCGCGTAGACGATCGCGCCGATGCTTCCCGTGGCGAGGGCGGCGCCACGAAAGTCGAGGCCCTTCCAGTTCGGCCGCTTCGCATCGGCGGGAACGATCCTGCTCGCGGCGGCAGCGAGTGCGATCGCGAGCGGCAAGTTGATGAGGAAGATCATCCGCCAGTCGGCAAGCTGAGTGAGGATGCCGCCGAGGAGAACGCCGATCGCGGCGCCGGCCCCACCTACGGCGCCCCAGGCAGCAAGCGCCTTGGCGCGCTGCTGGCCATGAAATGCCGTGGTGATGATCGACAGGGCTGCGGGTGAGAGCATCGACGCTCCGAGTCCCTGCCCCGCACGGGCGGCGAACAGAGCGGCGGCCGAGCCTGCGGTCGCCGAGAGCAGCGATGAGGTGGTGAAGACGCCGAGCCCGGTGAGGAACAGCCTCCGGCGACCCAGCAGGTCGGCCGCGCGGCCGCCGAGGAGCAGCAGGCTGCCGAAGATCAGCGAGTAGCTGGTGATCGTCCAGCTGATCGTGGCGCCTCCGATATGGAGTTCCTTGGCGATGCTCGGCATGGCGATGTTCACCGCCGTGATGTCGAGGATGACCATCAACTGGGCGACCAGCAGGATGGCCAGCAGCCACGGGCCACGCCTTTCCGGGGCGTCGTGGCTTGTCTGGTTGGTGTTCGGGTGGTGGTGCATGGTGGCCTCCGGGGTGGTGGTCGATGGCATGCCGGGATCGTTGTCGTCGCTCCGATCTGAGACATCAGGCATCCACCCGTAACCGGCACCCTGATTCGTGACCTCCCGTGCTCGTACTCGCTGGCTCGGCGTGCGAGCAACCCCGCCCATACGCGTAAGGATTCGAGATCAGGGTGGCGGATCAGGGTGCTTGCCCGATGTCCGTCGCGGGCCCGCGCGGGACGCTGCGCCTATGAGCCCCCGTCCATACCGGACACCCCGTGAGGAGGACCCCATGATCACCGCGACCGATGCCCGCCGCGAACTGATGCGTCTGACGGCCGAGCGCCTCGACGCCCGCGAGACTGCTCAGCGCCTGGACGACGGCCTACCTGACCGAGCTTGACTGCGAGATCGACGGGTGCCGGGTTACCTACGAGCTGCTCGCGCTGACCGAGATCGCGTCACTGCGCGCGGAACTGTTCGACCCACAGGTCGGCTGAGGACTAACCAGCGAGCTAGCGAACGGCAGAGTGAGTACATCGAGGCCGATCACGGGCTCGCGCTGCGATCGGCTGTCCGCCAGGCTTGCAGCTCGATGATGTTGCCCTCAGGATCGCGCGCGTAGATCACCTCGAGATCTCCTACGCCCTGTAACGGCGGTCGTCGCGATCTGTCCTAACGCTGTTCCCCCGTGATCTACGACGTCGCGCAGTGCGTTGGAAACATCCTCGACCGAGAAGGCGACGTGCCCGTAGCCGGCGTCGTTGGGCATTGGCAAGGATCGCGCTCGCGTGTCGTCGTAGCTGTAGATCTCGAGGGTCGGCCCGTCGGGTCCGCCGCCCGGTAGCCGCACGTGCATTCCCTGAAGATGAGCGCCGCTAAGGCCGTGGCGCATCCAGCCACGGCCCCTGCTGGTCGCGCTGTGGCGGGACGACCTCGCATCCGAACACCTCCACGTAGAAGCGCACAAGCTCACGCCAGTCGCGCGCGATCAGATTGGTGTGGACGTACTTGGCGCCGCCGATCATCTGCTCGATCCTCGCACACCGGCCCCATATGGATGGCTGCCCTGATGCGCATTCAGTCGAGGTCAGAAGCGCGTCGCAACCGACAGTCGTGCTGGGTGGCCGGGCCGCCCTGGCGTCCGTGAGGCGCGCACTACTGCGGGCGTTCGTTCAGGGTGTCAGGTACGGGAGGGTCCCTGATGTCGGCGGATCGGCGCTGCGGCAGGCTGCTACGCATGCCAACCATTCACAACCTCACCTGTTCCCCGTCGGCATCCACCGCGAGCAGTGCAACTCACCAATTCGGCACCCCGGTCGTTCGCGAGATCTTGCGCCCCGCCGCCGAGCCGCGCTCCTTCTCCTCGATGTGGTGACCGGGTCCTGCCCCGATCTCAGCGCTTGCCGCCAGCCGAAGCGGTAACCCGGTCAGCGCGCTCCACGATCCTGGCCACCTCCACCCGTGAATCCGCGCCCAGCTTGCCGAAGATGTTGCGGATGTGCGTCTCGACAGTCTTCGGGCTGAGGAACAGCTCCTCGGCAATCTCGCGGTTGGTACGACGGTCGACGATGCGCCGGGCGATCTCGAGTTCGCGCTCGGTCAGCGACTCGACGCCCGTGCCATCTCCGTTCGCGGATCGGGACCGGCGGCGGATATGTTCGCCGAGTTGGCGCAATTCGCGCTCGGCGGCATCGCGGAACCGCAGCGCGCCACGCTCGTCAAGATCGGCTGCCGCTCGCTTGATGATGTCGCGTGCCCGCTCTCGGTCTTCCGCGGCGGCCAGCGCACGACCCGCGAGGATCAGCGAGCGGGACGTTTCCATCGCGGCGCCCGACAAGGCATTCAGCTCCGCTGCGCCCAGCGCCAACTTGGCCGCCTGAGCGGCATCGCCGGCATGCAGTGCGACCGCTGCGGCAGCACGGTCGGCCTCGGCCTTGCAGAACGGCAGGCCTACTTCGGCCGCGCTGTTCTGGGCCGTCTGCGCGGCGCGAGCGGCACCGTCGACGTCTCCATCCATGAGCCGGGCTTTGCTGAGGCGCTTGAGGAACGACGCCCGCCAGGAGGGAGCGGCCAGCGGCATGTCGGACCCCCCGGAGGTGCGCTCCAGCAGCTCGACGATGCCGTCTGACTTCCCGATCGCAAGGTTCGTTTCGGCGAGCGCGAGCGCGCTGTAGGCCGCACTGTGGTTGGGTTTGCCGTCATCGATGACATCGAGTGATTCCTGCGCTGCGCTGAGCGCGAGCTCGATGTCGCCGAGGGCGAAGGCCAGCAGCGAACGGGCATAGAGTGACCAGGACAGCATCTGGGCGTGGCCCGTGAGTCGCGCCGCCTCGACAGCGGCGTCGAGTGGATCGACCGCGCAGTGCAGCTGGCCTTGTAGGTAGGCGCTGATCCCGAGGAATGCGAACAGTTGCGGGAACTGCTGGCCCTGGCCGGTCGCCCGTCCGATGGCGATCGCCCGCTCGCAGTGGGTGTAGGCGTCTGCGAATCGGTGCACGAAGAGCTCGGCCGTCGCCAGCATGGTGATCGCAGCCAGCCTCTCGGCGAGAACACGGTCAGGCAGGCCGTTGATGACTTCCGCGGCCTCGTCACACCAGCGTGCGGCCTGGGCCATTTGCCCGGCGACGGCATAGCCACGGGCGGCAGCGGCAACCGCTTCGGCGTAGACCGCGGGGTCGCCGAGGCGGGCGGCGAGCTCGGCGGCCCGTTCGGCCCACTCGACCATCGCGCCGTACTGCATCCGGTGCTCGCCATCGACACTGAGTTCGATCATCAGCGAGATGGATTCGGGCGTTGGCTCCTCAGGAAGCGCATCAAGGGCGTGGCGCAGGCGCTCGTGCGCGCGCTCGTGCATGCCGAGGAGATGCTCGACCCTCGCACAGCTCGCGGTGACGTTCGTCCGGAGTTCGGCTGCCTCAGGAGGGAGGATCTCCAGGCTTTCCAGCAGCGACGCGTGAGCCGTGGAAAAGCCTCCGACCGCGATCCGGGCCTGAGCTGCGGCGAGCAGCAACTCGACACGCTGCGTGGCAGGAGCGCCGTCCGGTAGCAGGCGTGTTGCCGCGTCGAACCAGCGCGCGGCGGTGGCGGGCGCACGCGACGCGGTCTCCCGCCCGGCAGCGATGAGCGTTCTGATGGCGGCGTCGTCACCATGCCGGCCGCAGCGCTCAACGTGATGGGCCAGTCCGGTAGGGGCACCGCCTCGTGCGGCGAGAGCGGCGGCTACGCGTTCATGCGCGCGAATGCGCCAGCCGCCGCCGGTGGCCTCGTATACGGCGCGTCGGACGATCGGGTGTCGGAAACGAAACCGCCGCGGCATGTCGGTGCTCCGCGCGAGATCGGCGGCGAGCAGCTCGTCGAGCGCCTCAAGGGCGTCGGTCTCCGGCACGTCCGCCGCGACCGCAGCCAGGTCCAGCTCGAACGGATCACCTGCCACTGACGCGCCGTCGAGCACCTTCTGCGCCTGCTCGCTCAGCACCGCGAGCTCTTCGGTGAGCACGGCGGCGACCTGCGGCGGCACCTGCAGGCCAGCCAGGAGTACGTCGTCGCCTCCCGGCTGCACGGCGCCGCCGGCTCGTGAGAGCTGCTCGAGATAGAACGGGTTGCCTCCGCTCTCCTCGTACAGCGCGTCGGCGTGCTCGCCGACCAGTTCGCGCGTCTCGTCACGGGTAAGCGGAGGCAGCTCAACGCGCGCGAGCAGACCCGCGCGGTGCGCGCGCTCGAGCGCCGTCGCCAGGCGTCCTGGTAGCTGAGTCGGTCGTGCCGCAAGCGCGATCAGCACGCCCGCAGCTGGCGGCCGGCGCAGCAACGCGCTGAGCAGATCGGTGGAGGCCGGATCGGCCCAGTGGAAGTCGTCGAGGAGAAGCACCAGCGGCTTCGGCATCGAGAGCTGTTCGAGCAGCAGTCGCGCCGCGCGATGCGTCCGGTACCGCTCGTGAAGCGCTCCCTCAGCTGCAGCGGCCGCGTCGGCAAGAGCCGGGAGGAGCTGTCCAAGTTCCGATCGAGTTGCCGGATCGAGCCGTTCCAGGCGGCGGGTATCCAGCTGATCGACGTGATCGTCCAGCGCGTCGACGAACACCCAGTAGGGGAGATCCCGTTCGAGCTCGGCGCCGGAGCCCCTGAGAACGACGTGACCACGAGCGGCGGCTCGGGTGCCCAGCTCTGAGAGCAGTCGGCTCTTGCCGATCCCCGCCGGGCCAACCACCTCAATGGCACGGGGCGTGCCGCCCTCGAGTGCGGTTAGAGCAGCGTCAAACGCGCCGAGTTCGGCCGTACGACCGACGAATCTTGAAGCGAACGGCATGACCAAGCCCCCATGAACGGCACTACCGGCCCCGGTGCGGAGCTTATCCGGGATCGCCACCCGTATGGGGCTCGATCCGCCCCTGACTGAGCCAAATTCAGGGTGCCGACTACGGGTGCTTGCCCGATGTCCGCTTGGCGGCCGGGAGCGACGCTGCCGCTGTCATTCCACCGCCACTTCAGGAGGAGCCGTGAGACCACCCCGTATGAGCATCACCGCGCGCGCCGGCGCTTGGAGCGCCCGGCACCGCAAGACAGCGATCCTCGGTTGGATCGCGTTCGTCGCCGTAGCCGTGATGAGCGGCTTCGCCCTCAACCAGCACACCCTCACGGCCGACCAGGGCGCCGTCGGCGAGTCCGGGCGCGCCGCACGGGTCGCCGACGCGGCGTTTCCTCAGCGCGCCAAGGAGGTCGTCATGGTGCAGAGCCGCACGATGACCGCGGACGATCCGGCATTCCGCGCTGCGATCGCCGATCTCGTCGCCCGGCTGCGCCAGACCGGCGTTGCCCATAACGTCCAGCGGAGCGCTGTATCGCGCGATCGCCACTCAGCGCTCGTGGCGTTCTCTCTCCGCGGAGATGAGATGAC
>CAWHFO010000068.1:0-406279 GCA_963828215.1 uncultured Alphaproteobacteria bacterium
CGCCCTGAGCCAGCATCGGGTTCCTTCCTCCCTGGGTGACCCATTCGATAGGCCATTGCCGTGGCTCGGGATATTCCGGTAGTCACCGTACGTAGAATCCCGGAGGCCGGGCGGGGCAGCTATGAGGGTCGCCTCCCACGGCGGCTGCTCGGCTCGGATCGCCAACCGGGGGCACCGAAGCGACAGGCTGTCATGCGCGACGACGCGGCGCCGGCAAAAGATCTTTCGCCCGAGAGGGATCCTGTCGGCCGGCTCGGGCGCTACGGTATCGCCCTCGTCGCCGTCGCTCTGACCGTCCTCGCCCGCTGGATCCTTGAACCGGTCGTGAATGACCGCCCGCTCCTCTTGATCTTCGTGCCGGCCGTGCTGGTGGCGAGCGAATCGGTGGCATGGGGCCGGGCTTGATCGCCACCGTCCTGAGCTTGGCCGCCGCGAGCTTTCTCATCATCAGCGGTCAGACGCCGATCCTCGGTGCGCTCGTGGACGCTGCCGTCTTCGCGGCGGTCGGCCTGGGCATGGCCTTGTTCGGCGGTCGCCTCCATCGAAGCCACCGGGTCATCGCCGAGCGCTCCCGCGAGCTGCTGGCGCGCGAGGCCCATCTGCGCTCGATCCTCGACACCGTGCCCGACGCCATGATCGTGATCGACGAGCGGGGCTGATACAGTCCTTCAGCGCCGCCGCCGAGCGGCAGTTCGGCTATGGCAGCGCCGAGGTCATGGGCCGGAACGTGAAGGTACTGATGCCCTGGCCCTATCGCGAGGAGCATGACGGCTATCTCGCCCGCTACCGCACCACCGGCGAGCGCCGCATCATCGGCATCGGCCGCGTCGTGGTCGGCGAGCGCAAGGACGGCTCGACCTTTCCCATGCAGCTTTCGGTCGGCGAGATGAGCCCGGCCGGCGGCCGCTTCTTCATCGGCTTCGTCCAGGACCTGACCGAGCGCCAGCGGACCGAGGCCCGTCTGCAGGAGCTCCAGGCCGAGCTCGTGCATATCTCGCGCTTCACGGCCGTGGGTGAGATGGCCTCCACGCTCTCGCACGAGCTGAACCAGCCTTTGGCCGCGATCACTAATTATCTGCGCGGCTGCCGCCGCGTGCTGGAGCGGATCGGCCATCCCGAGCTCGGCCTCGTCAGGGAGGCCGTCGACAAGGCCGCGGATCAGGCCCTGCGCGCGGGTGACATCATCAGCCGGATGCGCCACTTCGTGGCCGGGGGCGAGAGCGAGCCGAGGGTCGAGAGCGTGAGCAAGATGGTCGAGGAGGCGAGCGCTCTGGCGCTGGTCGGCGCCAGGGAGCTCGGCGTGCGCGCACGCTTCGAGCTCGATCGGCAGGCCGACCTCGTGCTCGCCGACCGGGTCCAGGTGCAGCAGGTCCTGCTCAATCTGATGCGCAATGCTCTGGAGGCGATGGCGGAAGCCGAGCGCCGTGAGCTCGATCGTGGCGAGCCGACTGATGGACGGGAGCATGACGGAGATCGCCGTGAAGGACAGCGGCGCGGGCATTTCCGAGAACATCAGCCGGCAGCTCTTCCAGCCGTTCCTTACCACCAAGCGCCACGGGATGGGGGTGGGCCTCTCGATCTCGCGGAAGATCGTCGAGGGCCATGGCGGGCAGATCCGGGCCGAGCCCAATCCCGGCGGCGGGACGATCTTCCGCTTCACGCTGCCCTCGGTGGCGCCGGAGGCCCAGGATGAGCAATGAAGGCATGGTGTGGATCATCGACGACGACGATGCCGTGCGCGACTTCCTCGCGTTCCTCCTGACCGCCGAGGGCCTGACCGTCGAGACCTTCGCCTCGGCCGCGGCCTTCCTCGCCAGGCACCCCGGCGGGGGCGGCGGCTGCATCGTCACGGACGTGCGCATGCCGGGAATGAGCGGCACCGATCTGCTCGAGCAGGTCGCCTGCATGGAAGGCCCGGCGCTGCCGGTCATCGTCATCACCGGCCATGGCGACATCCCGCTGGCGGTCGAAGCAATGAAGAAGGGTGCCGTCGACTTCATCGAGAAGCCCTGCGACGACGACCGCATCGTAAGCGCGGTCCGGGCCGCGCTGGACCACCGGCGGGTGGGCAGCGGGGACGAGGATCAGCGGGCAGCCATCCGCGAGCGCCTGGCGACCCTCTCCGCCCGCGAGCGTCAGGTTCTGGACGGGCTGATCGCCGGGCGGCCCAACAAGACGATCGCCTTCGACCTCGGCATCAGCCCCCGCACGGTCGAGGTCTACCGCGCCAACGTGATGACCAAGATGCAGGCCTCCAGCCTCTCCGAGCTCGTCCGCCTGGCGCTCGTCGCCGGCCCGCCCCGGGACTGACGCCGCCCGACAGCGGATCGCGCCCGCTCCCATTGAGCTGGATCAAGGCCGCAATCTTGACGACGGCACATTCTCAGTACGGCCCGCAGCCAGCCGATGCTGCAGGTGAACGGTGTGCCGGGCACGATGGTGGCTTCCCCGACCGCAGCGCGATCCCTCGTCGTCCTCGTGGACGACGATCCGGCCGTGCTCGGCTCGACCCGCTTCCTGCTCGAGATCGAGGGCTATGCGGTCCTCACCCATGCAACGTCGGCCGCCCTTCTCACGTCGGGCGTGCCGGCCCACGCCAACTGTCTCGTCGTCGACTACCTGCTGCCTGACGGCAACGGCCTCGATCTCATCGAGCGCCTGCGCAGAGACGGCGTTGATATCCCGGTCATCCTGATCACCGGCCACGTGCCGGCCGGCCTGAGCCAGCGCGCCAGGGCCGCCCGCGTGCCGATCGTCGAGAAGCCCCTCCTCGGCAGCATCCTGGTCGACGCCATCAGGGCCGCCACCGGATGAGGGCGCCCTTTGAAGAGGTCCGGCACTGGCACAGCGAGACGGGGCCTCATACTGCGGACTCGCCTTGCTGCGCTCGACGCACCCCTGACCGAACCCGGCGCCGCGTCGGATGCCCTGCGGGCACACGCGGGCGCATAAGGAATCCGCGACGGCGGCAACGGCCAAGCCGCAGCGCACGAGCAAATGGGACATTCCATGGCCTGTTTGGAGTTGGCGGGGACGGTCGTATCGGTGCGAGGCGCCGTCGTAGACGTGGGCTTCGCCGGCGAGACGCTGCCGCCGATCAACACTGCCTTGATCGTCGAATGGAGTCGGCCCGAGCCGTTGATCCTCGAGGTGCATAGCCACGTCGACCCCGTGACCGTTCGCGGCATCGCGCTTCAAGCGACCGCTGGTCTCGCGCGCGGCACGAAGGTACGTGCGACCGGCGCGCCCATTTCGGTACCGGTCGGAGATGCGATTTTGGGGCGTCTCCTCGACGTCGTCGGAGCGATACGGGACCGCGGTCCTGCCCTGCCGCCCGAGACCCCCCGTCGCAGTATCCACAATCCGCCGCCGGCGCTCGAGGACGAAGTATCGACCAACGCAGTGTTCGAGACCGGCATCAAGGTGATCGACCTTCTCGCGCCACTCGCCCAAGGCGGCAAGGCCGCGATGTTCGGCGGCGCTGGCGTCGGCAAGACCGTGCTCGTCATGGAGCTGATTTACGCCATGGTCGAGACATACAGGGGCATTTCGGTCTTTGCAGGAGTGGGAGAGCGCTCCCGCGAGGGCCACGAGCTACTGATGGACATGCAGGGGTCGGGGGTCCTGGCCCGCACGGTTCTTGTCTACGGGCAGATGAACGAGCCGCCGGGCGCACGGTGGCGGGTGCCCCTCACCGCGCTGACGATCGCCGAATATTTCCGCGACCAAAGGCACCAGAACGTGCTCCTCCTGATGGACAACGTCTTCCGCTTCGTCCAGGCGGGGAGCGAGTTGTCGAGCTTGCTGGGGCGTCTGCCCTCGCGTGTCGGCTATCAACCAACGCTGGCGACCGAGGTGGCCTCGCTGGAGGAGCGGATCGCATCGGTCGCAGGCGCGGCCGTCACCGCCATTCAGGCCGTCTACGTTCCGGCGGACGACTTCACCGATCCGGCCGTGACGGCCATCTCGAGCCATACCGACAGCATCATCATGTTGTCGCGCACGCTGGCGGCCCAGGCCTTCTATCCGGCGATCGATCCGCTCGCCTCGTCGTCCGTTCTGCTCGATCCTCTGGTGGTCGGCGAGGAGCACTATCGTCTCGCCGGACGCGCCCGTGAGACGCTCGCCCGCTTCAAGGACCTAGAGGACATCATCGCCCTCCTCGGGTTGGATGAGCTCGGCGCAAGCGACAGGCTGATCGTCAAGCGGGCCCGCCGGCTGCAGCGCTTCCTCAGCCAGCCGTTCATGGTGACGGAGGCCTTCAACGGCACGCCCGGCCGCAGCGTCCGTCGCGCCGATACGCTCGCCGGCTGCCGCGCAATCCTCGACGGCGAGACCGACGACTGGGCCGAGAGCTCACTTTATATGATCGGAACCCTGGATGAGGCGCGTCAGAAGGAGGCCGCGTCCACCGGAGAGGCGGGTCCGCCATGAGGCTGCGCATCCTCACGCCGCTCTCGGTCGTCATCGATGAAGGCGGAGTACTTGCCCTGCGTGCCGAAGACGCCACCGGCAGCTTCGGAATATTGCCTCGGCACGTGGACTTCCTCACCAGCCTCGCGATCTCGGTCGTGATCTGGGAAAGCAGCAACGGGACGCGGCACTTCTGCGCGGTGCGCCGTGGAGTTCTCTCGGTCATCGGTGGGCACGACATCGCCGTCGCGACCCGCGAGGCGGTGCCGGGGGACGATCTCGCGACCCTGGACGAAACGGTCCTCGCGCGCTTCCGCGCCGATATCGAGACCGAGCGGACCGGACGCGTCCAGAGCACCCGGCTGCACCTCAACGCGATCCGGCAGATCATGCGCCATCTTCGGCCGGATCAGCATGGCGGCGCGGGAGTATTCTCATGACCGCGCCTCAGCGACCGCCGCCGCCCCGGCCCGAGACAGCGCCGGACGAAGAGGATCCGATGATAAAAGGGGTTCGGTTGCGCGGCGCGCGCCACCGGCGCTGGCGACGCGAGGGCGATCCGTCAGTTGCGCGCCGGCTCGCCCAGATCGGTGTGCTCGGTTGGATCATCGTCGTGCCTATGCTGATCGGCGTCTTCGCTGGCCGTTGGCTCGATCAAAGGTTCGAGTCCGGACTTTTCTGGACCGGCCCGCTCCTGATGCTCGGACTGGCGCTCGGATGCTGGTCGGCCTGGAAATGGATGAAGAGCGCATGAGCTTCCTTTCTCTCGATGCTCTGCCGGCCCCGGCCGTCTCGTTCGGTCTCGCCATTCATCTCGCCACCGGCACCCTCCTAGGTATCCTCTATTTCCGCAGCCTGTGGTGGACTGTCCGCCGGTTCGCCGCTGGTGGCCGCGCGCTTACGGCCGTCGCTTGGATGATTGGTCGTACCGTTCTTCTTTGCTGCTTGCTGACGTTGGCTAGTCTGGAAGGTGCATTGCCGCTGCTCATGATGGCGCTCGGCATGCTCCTCGCTCGTTCCGCCATCATGCGCAGGGTTCGCGAGACCGCCCGATGACCTCGCCGCTAAGCAGCATCGCGCTTTTCCATCTGGGCCCGGCGCCGATCACCGCTTGGGTCGTGGCAACCTGGGTAATTATGGCCGTGCTGGTCCTGGGCGGCATCCTCGTCACCCGCCGGCTGTCGCTCGTTCCCTCGCCGACTCAGGCTGCTTTCGAGCTGCTCGTCGACACGGTGGACGGCCAGATCCGGGATACGATGCGTGTGGAACCTGCACCGTACCGCTCCTTTGTCGGCACGCTGTTCGTTTTCATTTTCGTTGCGAACTGGTCCTCGCTCGTCCCGGGCGTTGCGCCGCCGACGGCCCATCTCGAGACCGACGCCGCCCTGGCACTTCTCGTCTTCGCCGCGGTGATCTGGTTCGGTATTCGTGCCGGTGGGGTGCGCGGCTATCTCGCCACCTTCGCGTCGCCCAATCCGATCATGATCCCGCTCAACTTCGTCGAGAGCCTCACGCGGACCTTCTCCCTTCTCGTCCGCCTGTTCGGCAACGTGATGAGCGGCGTGTTCGTGATCGGCATCGTGCTGTCGCTGGCGGGCCTCCTGGTGCCGATCCCGCTCATGGCGCTCGATCTCCTGACGGGCGCCGTGCAGGCCTACATCTTCGCGGTTCTGGCGATGGTCTTCATCGCCGGAGCGGTCGGCGAAGGAAAACCCGACGCGGACGCCTCCAACCAAAGGACGCCCCCATGAGCTGGTTAGCTCTCGTCAGCATCATATCGGCGGCCGTGGCAGTCTCGTTCGGCGCGATCGGCCCGGCGCTTGCCGAGGGACGCGCGGTGGCTGCCGCGATGGACGCGATCGCCCGCCAGCCTGAGGCCGCCAACACCATCTCCCGCACGCTCTTCGTCGGCCTCGCCATGATCGAGACCATGGCGATCTACTGCCTGGTGATCGCGCTGCTTCTGCTGTTCGCTAATCCGCTGCTGCATTGATGTCATGGCCATCGACTGGTGGACCCTGGGCATCCAGACCGTCAATGTCATCATCCTTGTGTGGCTGCTGGCACGGTTCTTCTGGGGGCCGGTCGCAGCCATGATCGAGCAGCGCCGTGTCTCGGCGCAGCGGATCCTGGCCGACGCGGAGACGAAGCGCAGCCAGGCGGCCGTCGCGCTCGCCGAGATCGAGCGTACTCGCGCGGGCTTCGGCAAGGAACGCGGTGCGATCGTCGCCGCCGCCCACGAGGCGGCCGAGCAAGCGCGCACGGCACTGCTCGCCTCGGCGGCGCGGGAGGCAGCGGCGCTGGAGGCCTCAGCAAGAGCGGCGATCGAGAGGGAGCGGGAGTCAGCCGAGAAAGCCTGGACCGAGCGGGCGAGCCGCCTTGCGGTCGAGATCGCAGGGCGGCTGGTCGCCCGCCTCGACGGCCCGGCGGTTAGCACCGCCTTTCTCGACTGGCTCCTCCACGAAATCCGGATTCTGCCAGACCCTGTGCGGAACGCTGTCGCGGCGAAAGGCGTCGCCCTCGAAGCGATCAGCGCGATCCCAGTCGATCCCGTCGAGCAGGAGCGGTACCGCGGCCTGATTTGCGAAGCGTTCGGAGGTCGCCCGGAGGTCACCTTCAAGGCGGATCCGACGCTTATCGCCGGCTTGGAGCTACGCGGCCCCCACCTCGTCGTCAGCAACAGCTGGCGTGCCGACCTGGCCAAAATCCTTGCAGAGCTTCGAGCATGACAGCCGATCCTGACAGCTTGGCGGACGCTTGGCTGGCGCGCACCCGCGCGAAGCTCGTCGCCACGGCTCTGGGGCCGCGGATCGAGCAGATCGGTCGGGTGGAAGAAGTTGGAGACGGCATCGCGCTCGTTTCCGGCCTGCCTACGGTCCGACTTGACGAGTTGCTTCGCTTTGACAAGGGACAGTTCGGTTTCGCTCAGGTGCTTGAGCGCGGCCATATCGGCTGCGTCCTGCTCGACGATGTGAACGCGATCGAGGCCGGCGACACGGTGCGCGGGACAGGTGATGTCGTGCGGGTGCCGGTGGGGCCTGCTCTGCTCGGCCGTATCGTCGATCCGCTCGCCCGGCCGCTCGACGGGAAGGGCGCGGTCGCCACTGACTTGTCGGAGCCTATCGAGCGCCCGGCGCCGGAGATCATGGACCGAGATCTCGTCACCCGGCCCGTTCAGACCGGCCTCATCGTCGTCGACGCCTTGTTCGCCCTCGGCCGCGGCCAACGCGAGCTTATTGTCGGTGACCGCGCGATAGGTAAGACCACTATCGCGATCGACACGATCATCAGCCAGAAGACAACTGACATGGTTTGCGTCTATGTCTCGGTCGGCCAGAAGAGCTCGAGCGTCCGTCGTGCCATCGAGGCGATCACCACCTTCGGAGCGCTCGATCGCTGCATCGTCGTGGTGGCAGGCTCTTCGAGCTCGCCGGGACTGCAATGGATCGCGCCTTTCTCAGCTTTCACGATGGCGGAGTATTTTCGTGATCGCGGTGGGCACGCCTTGATTGTCGTCGACGACCTGACCAAGCACGCTGCGAGCCATCGCGAGATCGCGTTGCTGACGCGCCAGTCGCCCGGTCGCGAGGCCTATCCTGGGGACGTCTTCTATGTTCACGCGCGGCTTCTCGAGCGAGCCGCCAAGCTGTCCGAGGAAAAGGGCGGTGGTTCCCTGACGGCGCTGCCGATCGCCGAGACCGACGCGGGCAATCTCAGCGCGTACATTCCGACCAACCTCATATCGATTACCGACGGCCAGATCGTGCTCAACACCAAGCTCTTTCATGAAGGGCAGAAGCCGGCGGTCGACGTCGGCACCAGCGTCAGTCGGGTCGGTGGAAAGACCCAGGCGCCTGCGCTTCGGGCGGCGGCGGAGACTCTGCGCCTCGACTATGCTCAGTTCCTCGAGCTGGAAACCTTCACCCGCTTCGGCGGAATGCCGGACACCCGGATCCGCGATCAGCTGACCCGAGGGGCGCGGATCCGTGCAATCCTCGATCAGCCGCAGCACTCACCACTTCGCCTCGCCGACGAGGTGGCGCTGATCGTGGCAGTGCAATCCGGTCTTTTGGATCAGCTGGCGCCATCCGGCGATAGCCGCCTTCCGGCAGGGCTTGCGCGACGCGGTCGACAGCGGTGTCCCCGGCGCCGTTCGCCTGATCCAGGACACCGGTACGCTGGACGATCCCGGAAAGCATGCGCTTCAAGAGGCACTACGGCGGTACGTTCAGACGCTGACCCCGGTCGCAACACTGCCGGCGGCGGCGAGACAGCCGTGACCGGGCGTCTCTCGGACCTCAGCGCGCATATCGCAGGTATCCACCAGCTCGGCGCCGTGGTGAACGCCATGCGCGGCATCGCCGCAGCGCGCGCCCAGGACGCTCGCGGTCGCCTCTCCGCCGTCGACGGCTACGCAGCTACCATCGCCCTCGCTATTGGACGGACCCTAGCGCTGCTCCCCCTCGATCACTCGACCGCTTTAGGTCCACCGGCCCGACCGGCTCTGGTGCTGTTTTGTGCCGAGCAGGGCTTCGCCGGGGCGTTCAGCGAGCGCGTGCTCGATGCGGTCAAGTCGGACCTCTCGGCATCCGAACTCTTCCTGATCGGCACGCGGGGCATTGCGGTCGCCGCCGAACGCGGCGTCCAGGCCGGCTGGACAAGCCCGATGCCGTCGCACCCGGCCGGCGTTCCCAAACTCGCCGATCGAATCTCCGAGGCGCTTTACGCCCGCATCGCTAAAGGCGAGATCGACCGGCTCGACGCCATCTTCGGCCAATGGCAGCCGGGCGGTGGCATTGGTATTGAGCGTCGCCGCTTGTGGCCCCTCGACATGTCGGGCTTTCCTCGCCCGACGAACGCAAACGCGCCACTATTGAACTTGGCGTCAGAAGCTCTCCTGATCGACCTAACGGCGGACTATGTGCACGCGCAGCTCTGCAAGACGGCCCTGCATGCTTTCGCGGCGGAGAACGAGGCACGCATGGAAGCGATGGCCTCGGCGCACGGGCAGATCGACCGCCAGCTTTCGGAGTTGCAGGCGGCTCAACGGATCGTTCGGCAGGAGGAAATCACCGCTGAGATCATCGAGCTTGCCGCAGGCGAGACAGCAAGCCGAACTGCGCAAGACCGAGCAAGCAACGTGAAGTACGGTGCAGGCACACGTTAGGCGCATTGGCGTCGGCAGTCGTTCAAGCAACAATAGAAATATGTCGCCCGATAGCAGGACTCCGTGCACCTTTCGTCGGCCTCCTGCGCCGCCCACGTCGCTGCACATGGCCCTGCCCGCGCGATGGACGCTCCATTGACGCACCCACCGAGCCCGGTGCTTACGCACCCCATCCGGTGGATGCAGATCGGCTGTCTGCACTTGCGTCTTAGGAACGAGGCGTCGGGGAAACCTGCTGCTGATTGGCCCCGACGAAGTGGTCTGCGCAGAATGTTAGCGCATCTTCCTATTGCATAGAATCGGTGCCTGTAATTCGACACTTCTGGTTGAGGTGGTTGAGGTGGTTGAGGTGGTTGAGGTGGTTGGAGGGGTTGGATGCCGGCACCGTTGTCGATGGACCTACGTCAGCGGATCGTGCGCGCGGTCGAGGGCGGCAGCTCGATGCGCGAGGCGGCGCGGCGCTTCGAGGTGAGCGCGTCGGCGGCGATCAAGCTGATGCGGCGGGTGCGCGAGACGGGGAGCGCAGCGCCGGCGCAGGTGGGCGGCCACCGCCCGGCGGCTCTGGCCGGGCACGAGGCCGAGCTCGTGCGGGTCGTCGCGGCGACGCCCGACATCACGCTGGCCGAGCTCCAGGCCCTGCTGCAGCGCCGCCTCGGCCTGAGCCCGGGGCTCTCGACCCTGCACCGCACGCTCCACGGCCTCGGCCTCAGGCATAAAAAAAGTCCCTGAGGGCCTCCGAGCAGGATCGGCCCGACGTCGCTGTCCGGCGGCGCCGCTGGCGCTCATGGCAGCCTTTTCCTCCCGGGCCTTCTGGCCCGGTCCCTTTCAGGGATCGGATGATCGGCCTGCTGACCGATCATGGACCCCGACCGCTTCGTCTTCCTCGACGAGACCGCCACGGCCACGAACATGGCGAGGCGCTACGGGCGCTGCCCGTCGGACGAGCGCCTGGTGGCGGCCGTTCCGCATGGCCATTGGAAGACCACGACATTCATCGCCGGCCTGCGGCAGAGCGGGGTGATCGCACCCTTTGTCCTCGACGGGCCGATGACCGGTGCCGGCCTCAAAGCCTACACCGAGCAGATCCTGGCTCCGGCGCTGGCGTCAGGCGACGTCGTGGTGATGGACAATCTCGCTGCCCACAAGGTCGATGGCGTCCAGCAGGCCATCGCCGCCGCCGGCGCCTCCGTCCTCTATCTGCCGCCCTATAGCCCTGATCTCAACCCGATCGAGCAGCTCTTCGCCAAGCTCAAGGCCCTGCTCCGGAAAGCCGCAGCCCGGACCAGGGACGCGCTCTGGACGGTCACGGGCGACCTGTTGGCCCACTTCGCCCCCGACGAATGCGCCAACTACCTCGCCCACTGTGGATATGGAGCTACCTAAATGCAAAATGCGCTAGACCTGCTGAAGGTAGATGATGGCGCCGTCGAGGGTCGCGAGCTTCGGATAGTCGGCCTCGGGGATGTCCATGCCGGTGCGCTCGTGCAGGCCGATCACGAGGTTGAGGAAATCCATGGAATCCAGGTCGAGGGCCTCGCGTATATCGGCGTCGCCTGCGAGCGTGGCGGGGTCGGCTTCGGGCGCGACGTCGCCCAGCACATCGAAGATCAGCTTCTTGATCTCGGCATCGGTCATAGCGTCTGGGGCTCCTGCAGCAGGCGGTCGATCTCGGCGAGCAGGAGCCCGCCCCGGTGGCCGTCGCTGGCGCGGTGATCGGCAGCGAGGCTGAGGCTGACGATCGGACGCGCCGCGATCCCGCTGTCGGTGATCCAGGGGCGCTCGACGATGCGGCCGAAACCCAGGATGGCGACCTGCGGCGGGTAGATCACGCCGATGACGCTCTCGGCGCCGCGCTCGCCCAGGCTGGTGACCGTGATCGTCGGGTCGGTCAGCTCCGAGCTGCGCAGCCCGCCGGCGCGGGCCCGCTGCACGAGATGGCGCATGGCCTTCATCAGCGCTGGCAAGGGCTGCTGGTCGGCATCGTGGATGGCGGGGGCGATGAGGCCGCCGCCGCGCAGCGCTATCGCCCAGCCGACATGGATGCCGGCCCCGGCGCGAAAGCCGCCCTCCTGCCAGAAGCCGTTGAGCTCCGGCATGCGGCGCAGCGCCAGCGCCGCCGCCTTGAGGAGCAGCGCGGCGGGCAGGAGGCGCTCGCTCGGCGGCCGCTCGCGATTGGCGATCTCGAGCCAGGCGAGTGTGGCGGTGAGCTCCACCGTCTGGGTCAGGTAGTAGTGCGGGATCTCGCGCTTGGATCGCGCCATGGCGGCGGCGATGGCGGCGCGCATCTGACCGACATCGAAGCCTCGCCGCGCCGCTGTCGGTCGTGCCGGCTCGCTCACAGCGCCGACGGGTCTGGCGGCGATGGCGTGCTCGATGTCGGCGAGGCAGACCGCACCGTCGACGCCGGTCCCGGCGAGGCCCGCGACGTCGATGCCGGCAGCGGCGGCGCGACGGCGTGCCGCCGGCGTGATGCGCGCCCGCCCGACGCCGGTGGCAGGCGGCGCGGCCTTGGGCACCGCTGCCGCAACCGGCTGCGGGCGTGCCGGGGGTGCGGGAGAGGGTGGAGGTGGCTCCGGCGCCGCGGCGGCAGGCGCGCGCTCGGCCGCCGCGGCGCCATTGAGACGCGCCAGCACGGCGCCGACCGGCACCTCCTTGCCGACCGGCACGACGATCTCTGAGATCACCCCTTCATCGAAGATCTCGATCTCGATCGCGCCCTTTTGCGTCTCGACCACGGCGACGATGTCGCCGCGCCTCACCTGGGTGCCGGGCTTCACCAGCCACTCCACCAGCGTGCCGGCCTCCATGTCGGCGCCGAGCGAGGGCATGACGAAGTCGATCACGCCGGCCTCACCAGCGCGCGGGCGGCAATGACGATGGCCGCGGGCTGCGGCAGCGCCGCCTGCTCGAGATGCGCCGCATAGGGAATCGGCACCTCGCGCGAGCAGATCCGACGGAGCGGCGCATCGAGCTCGAAGAAGGCCTCCTCGGCGAGGCGCATGCCGATCTCGGCGGCGAGGAGCCGCTGCGCCAGCCCTCGTCGATCATCACCACGCGGTGCGTGCGCGCGACTGATCCAAGGATGGTCGGCATGTCGAGGGGGCGGAGCGACCTCAGATCGATCACCTCGGCCTCGATCCCCTCGGCTGCTAGCGTCGCCGCCGCCTGGAGCGTCTTGGGCAGGCTACCGCCATAGGTGATGAGGGTGACGTCGCGCCCCGGCCGGCGGATCTTGGCGCTGGCGATGTCGACCTCGGCGACATGCGGATCGAGCTCGTCCTCGACCGCATAGAGCATGACATGCTCGAAGAGCAGCACCGGGTTCGGATCGGCGAGCGCCGCCTTGAGCATGAAGCGCGCATCCTCGACCGTGCCCGGGGCGAGGATCTTGAGGCCGGGGATGTGGGCATACCAGCCCTCGAGGCTGTGCGAGTGCTGAGCCGCGAGCTGGCGGCCGGCGCCCGTCGCCATGCGGATGACGATCGGCACCGCGAACTGGCCCCCCGACATGTGCGCGATCGTGGCGGCGTTGTTGAGGATCTGGTCGAGCGCCAGGAGGCTGAAATTGACGGTCATGATCTCGACAATCGGGCGCATGCCGGCGATCGCGGCACCGATGCCGGCGCCGACGAAGGTGCTCTCGGAGAGCGGTGTGTCGCGCAGCCGCTCCTCGCCCAGCTCGTCGATCAGGCCCTTCGTGACGGCGTAGCAGCCACCATAGCGGCCGACATCCTCGCCCATCAGGAAGACCCGCGGATCGCCGAGGATGGCCTCGCGGATCGCCTGCCGGCAGGCCTCGCGATAGCTCATCCGCGGTGCTGTCTCGAGCGCGGCGCTCATGCCGGCACCTCGCTCATCAGGACGAAGCGCTCCAGCTCCTCCACCGGCTCGAGGCTGCCGGCCTCGGCGAAGGCCACGGCATCCGCCATCTCGCGCTCGACCTCCGCCTCGATCCGGGCGAGATCACTCGGGTGCAGCAGGCCGTTCTGCTCGAGCCAGCCCTGGAAACGGACAATCGGCCCCTTCTGCCGCCAAGCCTCGATCTCGGCCTTGTCGCGATAGAGCTGCGCGTCGAACATCGAGTGGGCCCGGAAGCGATAGGTTCGGCATTCGAGGAAGTAGGGTCCCTGGCTGCTGCGGACGGCCTCGACGGCGCGCCGCGCCGCTGCGTCGACCGCTACCACGTCCATGCCGTCCACCGCCTCGCTCGGGATGCGGTAGCTCTGCGCCTTGGCGTGGATGTCGGTCTCGGATTCGGCCCGCGCGAGCGCCATGCCCATGGCGTAGAGATTGTTCTCGCAGACGAAGAGGACGGGCAGCTTCCACAAGGCGGCGAGGTTGAGGCTCTCGTGGAACTCGCCCTCGTCCACCGCGCCGTCGCCGAAGAAGCAGGCGGTCACGGCCTTGCGCCCCTGCATCTTGTCGCCGAGCGCCACGCCCACGGCCAAAGGCAGCCCGCCGCCGACGATGGCGTTGCCGCCGTAGAAGCGCCGGGCGCGGTCGAAGATGTGCATCGAGCCGCCGCGCCCGCGGCAGCAGCCCTCGACCTTGCCGTACATCTCGGCCATCAGCACCGTGGTGGGGATGCCCCGAGCGATGGCTTGGCCATGCTCGCGGTAGGTGGCGACCACAGCATCCTCGGCCGTCAGCGCCTGCATCAGCCCGACGGAGACGGCCTCCTCGCCGTCATAGAGGTGGAGAAAGCCGCGGATCTTCTGCAGCTGATAGAGCTCGGCGCACCTGGTCTCGAATTCCCGGATGCGGATCATCTCCATGAGGAGATACAGCAGGCTCGGACGGTCGAGATGGACGCGGGCGCTCATCGCTCGTCACTCTCCAGGGTCGAGAGGTCGCCCTCGGGCAGACCCAGCTCGCGCGCCTTCAGCAGGCGGCGCATGATCTTACCGCTGCGCGTCTTGGGCAGGTTGACGCGAAAGTCGATCTCCTTCGGCGCCACCGCAGCGCCCAGGCGCTTGCGGGCGTGGCCGAGAATCTCCTTTCTCACCCCCTCGCTCGGCTCGAAGCCGGGCTTGAGCGCGATGAAGGCCTTGACAATCTCACCCGCCATCGGGTCGGGCTTGCCGATCACCCCGGCCTCGGCGACGGCGGCGTGCTCCATCAGGGCACTCTCGACCTCGAACGGGCCGATCAGATGGCCCGAGGATTTGATCACGTCGTCGGCGCGGCCGACGAACCAGAGCCAACCCTCCTTGTCACGCTTGGCGAGATCGCCCGTCAGGTACCAGTCCCCGGCGAAGCATTTGCGATAGCGCTCCTCCTCGTGAAGATAGCCGCGCATCATCGAGGGCCAACCGGCTTTGAGCGCCAGCTCGCCCTCGACCATCGGCTCCTCCACGGGCTCGACGCCACCGTCCTCGCGGCGGCGGACGATCGCCGCCTCGATGCCGGGCAGCGGCTTGCCCATCGAGCCGGGCTTGACGTCCATCGCCGCGTAGTTGGCGATCATGATGCCGCCGGTCTCGGTCTGCCACCAGTTGTCGTGGAACGGCCGCCCGAAGGCTTCCTGGCCCCAGACCACGGCCTCAGGATTGAGCGGCTCGCCGACGCTCGCCATGAAGCGCAGGGCCGAAAGATCGAGACCGTGCAACAGCTCGGTGCCCGCCCTCATCATCATACGGATGGCGGTGGGTGCGGTGTACCAGACGCTCACCCGCTCGCGCTCGAGCACGCCGTACCAAGTCTGCGCCTCGAACTCGGCTTCGGTGACGACGTTGGTAACACCGTTGGTAAGCGGCGCGATGATGCCGTAGCTCGTACCCGTGACCCAGCCCGGGTCGGCCGTGCACCAGAAGATGTCCTCGTCATGGAGGTCGAGGGCGAACTGGCCGGTGACGTGGTGCGTCACCACCGCCTCGTGCACATGCACGGCCCCCTTGGGTCGCCCCGTTGTGCCACTCGTGAAATGGAGGAGCGCCATGTCCTCCGGCGCTGTCGGCGCGATTTCGAAGGCGGTGCTCTCGCCGGCCACGAGGTCCTGCCAGTCGAGCGTCCCCGGCACCTGCGTCCTGGCGCCGGCGTCGCCTACGAGGATCACGTGCCGCAGCCCCGGCAGGCGCTGGCGCAGGGCCTCGACCTTGCGCCGGTAGAGCCCCTCGGTCGTCATCAACACGCGCCCGTCGCCTATCGCGAGGCGGGTCGCGATGGGCTCCGGACCGAAGGCGGAGAAGAGGGGCGAGGCGACGCACCGCGCCTTGAGCGCGCCGAGGACGGCCACGTAGAGCTCGGGAATGCGGCCGGCGAGGACGAAGACGCGCTCGCCCGAGCGCACCCCGAGCCCGGCGAGGGCGTTGGCGAAGCGATTGGTCTCTACAGCGAGCGCGCTGTAGGTCAGCTCCCGCCGCTCGCCGTGCCGGCCGAGCCAGCGGATGGCGACCCGCTCGGCGCGCTCGCCCCTGGCGTGGCGGTCGACCGCCTCGTGCGCGATGTTGAGCCCGCGCCCATGAGGCAGCCCGTCCAGCAGGGAACGCGCCTCGGCCCAGTCGAACCGCACCCGCGTCGCCTCGTAGTCCACGAGGTTGGGCCGCGGCCGCAGGGTCGCCACATCCTTCACGATGCGCGGATAGACGTGGCTTACCGCCGCGATGTTCGCCGCCTTCATCGACTATCCCGACCCCTGACCACGTTGATGCCTCTGCGCCATTGTCGAAGCCTAAGGGATGGCGGTTGCGACCTCATTGATCGAAGTCAAGGTTCAGCCCGCACAGTGAAGGGCCTCCTCAGCGGCGGAGGGCGGCTGAGGCGGAGTCGCCGCTCCGAGGGATTCCCAATGCTGAGCTGCATCGAGAGAAGCCCGACACGGCGCTCCGGCCTCGCGGTCGTATCTTGAAGCGGTCCGGCGCCACCCGGGCCATCCCGCGATGCTTGGCCTGGCGGCGCCGGCATCGTTCGGAACGACACGTGCCTGTATTCCCGCAAATGGCTCAAGCATCCGCCCGCGTTGTCGAGGCCCATTGTGTCGGTCGCTCGCGCCGCACCATCGACGGACGAGATGCCTAGGGCCTGTTTTCAAAGTGGGTTAGCTCGGTGTATTGCCTTTCCACATGAGCAGACACGAGCTGACGGATGCGGCATGGCGGCGCTTGGCGCCGCTGCTGCCGCCGCAACGGCCGCGGACGGGGCGACCCGCCCGGGACCACCGCACCATGATCAACGCCATGCTGTGGCTGAGCAAGACGGGCGTGCCGTGGCGCGATCTGCCGGAGCGCTACGGGCCGTGGCGGACGGTGGCGACGCGCTTTTACCGCTGGACCAGGAGCGGGCTCTGGCAACGGATCCTGGCCGGGCTCCAGCAGGCGGGCGACGCCGCGGGTCGGCTCGACTGGAGCGTCCATATGATCGATGGCACCAGCATCCGCGCCCATCGTCACGCCGCCGGCGCCAAAGGGGGCAGGAGAGCCAGGCGCTCGGCCGCTCGCCCCCTCGGCCGTCTCCTGACGGCCGCAGCTGCGCTGACGGATGATCGGCTGCTGCCGATCATGGCTTCGGCAGCAAGCTCCATGTGCGCTGCGAGCGGAACGGGCGACCCATCGCCTTCGTCCTGACCGCCGGCGAGCGCCACGAGCAGACCGCGTTCCAGCCCCTGATGGCGGCTGGTGCGGTCAGGCGATCGGGCCCCGGCCGGCCGCGCCGTCGACCACAAGCCCTGCTGGCCGATCGTGGCTACACCGGCCGGCCGGTCCGCGAGCACCTCCGTCGTCGCGGCATCACCGCCATCATCCCGCAGCTCGCTACCGAGACCCGGCCCTGCCTGATGGACTGGGGCATCTATCGCGAGCGCAACGCCGTCGAACGGCTGGTCGGGCGTCTGAAAGAGCACCGCCATCTCGCCACCAGATACGACAAGCTCGCCAGCTCCTATCTCGCCTTCGTTCACCTCGCCGCCATCCTCATGTGGCTTTGAAAACAGGACCTAGTCATGCTTCCGGCGATAGGGTCACGGTGAGCTACAATACTGGCGTTGCCGCGCGGCTCCAGGTCCGGCTTGGGGCGAATTGTAGTGCCGGCGAGCGCTCAGCGAGTAGGAACCAGTAAGGTATTGAAAGAAAAGCAGAGAGGGTTCGACCCCAGCACCTCTCGCTCAACCAGCCCTCCCCGCGAGGCCCGCTCTCCGGCCCAAATCGGCCCTCGCTATAACCCGTTGATATCGAGGCCTTTCGCACTCGGCCGTTAAGGAACATCTGAACAAGCGGTTGTTGCTTGGATGAGGAGGACGGAGACGTCCTCACCCGGCCTCAGGGTTGGATCGTGGCGCCGTTGGGAGCCGTGCTGGGCTGGCGGGGCGGTGTGCCGCCTGGTACGGACAGGCTACGCCTCCTGGCGGCGCAGCAGATGCCGGCGGGCGATGAACAGGTTGGCGAGCGCGCAGGTGACGATGAGGCGATGAGCGTTCTTCGCCAGGCCGCGATAGCGCACCTTGGCGAAGCCGAGGACGCGCTCGATGACGCCGATCGTGTGCTCGACCTTGGCGCGGATCTTCGACCTGGTACGCCTGGTCGCCCCACACCTTCGTCTCTTTGCCGTGCAGCAGATCGGGCAGCACCGTACTGTCGGCGACATGGGCCGGCGTCGCCACGACCGCGTGAATCAGCTTCGATCGGCTGTCCACCCCGAGATGCGCCTTCATCCCGAAGTACCATTGATTGCCTTTCTTCGTCTGGCGCATTTCGGGATCGCGGGGCTTGGCGGCGTTCTTGGTCGAAGAGGGTGCGCCGATGATCGTCGCATCGACGATCGTCCCGGTGGCGATCCTCAGCCCGTTCCGCGCCAGGTGCCGCTGCACCTCGTCGAACAGCGCCCGGCCGAGATCGTGCGCTTCGAGCAGGTGGCGGAAACGGCACATCGTGGTCTCGTCCGGCACCGGCTCCCGGCCCAGGTCGATCCCGACGAAACGGCACATCGCCAGCGAGTTGTAGAGCGCCTCTTCCGCCGCCGGGTCCGACAGGTCGAACCAGTGCTGCAGAAAATAGATCCGCAGCATCCGCTCCAATCCCACCGGCGGCCGGCCATGGCCAAGCCTGGGATAGCAGGGCTCGACCAGCCCGCACAGCGCCGGCCACGGCACCACCCGCTCCATCTCGGCCAGAAACGCCGCCCGCCGCGTCGTCTCGGCGTAGCGCTCGAACCCCACCGTCGCCAGCGTCAGCTGCTTCATCGCCCCCAACCCATGCGCGCCGATCAACCCCGACGAACATCATACCAGGATCGCAGGACCATGCCTTTTGCAGAGGTTCCTTAACTGGGCGGGAACCGCCGAGGCGCTCCAAAGCCTCTCCGGGGCCGTTTTCTCAGCCGGGTGTGAACCTCGGTCATTCGGTATCCGATTGAGAAAACGCTTATAGAACAGTGACTTGCTCGGGCCGGCCAAATGCCGGGGTTCGAATCCCTCTCGCCTAGGCGAGATTCAGTCTCGAACTCGGAAATCGTTTCTGATCAACGAGTTGGCGTTCTTCCGTTGCTGACTCGGTGGTGGCCGAGCGAGAGGAACCGCCAAATCGTTCTCTGCGAGGCACAGCCCCGGATCATGCCAACGCGTCGAGCAGCTGCTTGGCAGAGACGAGGTCGTGTCGAAGCCCTCGGTAAACCAGCTATAGATTGGGGCGAGGGTGTCATGCGCCTTTCGCCGCTCGCCGTATTCCGCCCAGAGCAGACAGAGCGATCTCGGCGCGCAGCTCCCACAGCTTGGCGTGTCGCCCGATCGCGACATTGCGGGCAGAGGCAAAATCCCTTGCGGCTTCGCTACTACGACCCCCGAGTAAGAGCCCCTCGCCCGCGAGCCTCCGCAGCTCGGCCTCGAACCAGCGCTCTCCGGTCGCGGCGACCTGATCAAGCGCGCGGCGGAGGGTCGTGTCCCAGGAGGTGGTGTAGGAGCAGGCGGTTGATGAGGCGGCCATCGCCGGTCTTTCGGCTAGTGTCCTGCGTCTGAAGTTCGTGGGTTAATGGGAGGTTGGGTGCGGAGGCAGAATCGCTCGATGGAGGCGAGGATATCGTCGGCGGACCTGGTCCAACGGAACGGTTTGGGATCGGCGTTGTGGTCGGCGATGAAGGTGGCGATGGCGCTTTGGAGTCGTGTCACGCTGGTGTGGACACCGCGGCGGATCTGCCGTTGCGTAACGAGGGCGAAGCAGCGCTCGACCTGGTTCACCCAGGAGGCGCCTTTCGGTGTCCAGTGCACGGAAAATCGAGGACGCTTGGCAAGCCAGGCGCGGATCAGCGGCGTTTTGTGGGTGGCGTCGTTGTCGAGCACCAGGTGCACATCGAGGTCTTGCGGCACGTTGCTTTCGATGGCGTCGAGAAAGCGTCGGAACTCGCTGGCGCGATGGTGCGGATGGCACGGCCCGATCACCCGTCCGGTAGCGACATCGAGCGCGGCGAACAACGACGTCACGCCATGGCGCTTGTAGTCGTGCGTGCGCCGCTCGATCTGGCCGGGCCGCATCGGCAACAGCGGCTGGGAACGGTCGAGCGCCCCGCCGATGTCTCCTGACATCGGCTCCTGCGGAGATGGAGCCGATGCCTGCTGCGTCGGCTGGATTTGGCTTTTCTCGTCGACGCACAAGACCACCGCGCGGATCGGCGGGGCCATGTAGAGGCCGACAATGTCGCGCACCTTGGCAACGAAGTCGGGATCGGTGGAGAGCTTGAAGCTTTCGCTCCGATGTGGCTGCAGGCCGAAGGCTCGCCAGATGCGCCCCACGCTAGCTGCCGAGACCCCGCTGGCCTTGGCCATGCCGCGCGTGCTCCAGTGGGTAGCGCCCTCGGGCAAGCTCTCCAACGTGCGCACGATCACCGCCTCGATGCGCGCGTCGGGAAGGGTGCGCGGCGCGCCAGAGCGTGGCTCATCCAGCAAGCCGTCCACACCGTGCAGGAGAAAGCGCCGCCGCCATTTGCCCACCGTCGCCGGGTCGAGATCAAGCTCGCCCGCAACATCCTTGTTGGCCCGCCCGCCGGCGCAACCGAGCACGATGCGCGCCCGCATCGCCATTGCCTGGGCAGTCTTCCGCCGCCTCGCCAGCCCTTCGAGCTCGGCCCTCTCCGCCGCATTCAGTTCCAACACCGGCAAGGGTCGTCCCGCCATCCCCAAGCCCTCGAAAAGCCTCCTCCCTATTGTGACACGAACTTTCGAGGCAGGACACTAGCTGTGCTCGAAGGGTGGCTCGTCGGACACCAGGGAGCCGCAGGTCCGCCGGCCGCCGGCGGCGCGCCCTAATCCGTGATGCGCGTGCCAGTGGCGGGCGATGTCGAGGCGGCGGGTGATCCAGACCCTGTCGTGCTTCCTGACGTGGTCGAGGAACCGCTCGAGGCCTTTCAGGCGACCCGGGCGGCCGGCCAGCCGGCAGTGGAGGCCGACCGACATCATCTTCGGCGTCTCCTCCCCCTCCGCGTGGAGCACGTCGAAGCTGTCCCTGAGATAGGAAAAGAACTGGTCGCCGGAGTTGAAGCCCTGGGCGGTGGCGAAGCGCATGTCGTTGGCATCCAGGGTGTAGGGCACGATGAGCTGCCGCTTGCCCTCGACCGTGACCCAATAGGGCAGATCGTCGGCGTAGGAATTGGCGCAGTAAAGAAAGCCGCCCTCCTCGGCGCAGAGACGGAGCGAGTTGGGGCTGGTGCGGCCGATATAGCAGCCGAGCGGCCGCTCGCCCGCGACCTCGGTCTGGATGCGGATGGCCTCCTGGAGGTGCCGGCGCTCCGTCTCGATGCCGGCATACTGATAGTCGATCCAGCGGAGGCCGTGGGTCGCGATCTCCCAGCCCGCCTCGTTCATGGCGGCGGCCGCCTCGGGATTGCGCTGGAGCGCCATGGCGACGGCGTAGACGGTGACCGGCATCTCGAAGCGCCGAAAAAGCCGCCAGAGGCGCCAGAAGCCGGCCCGGCTGCCATACTCGTAGATCGATTCCATGTTCATGTGGCGCACGCCCGCGAGCGGCTGGGCGCCGACGATCTCCGACAAAAAGGCCTCGGAGGCCGGATCGCCGTGGAGGATCGAGTTCTCCCCGCCCTCCTCGTAGTTGATGACGATCTGCAGCGCGAGGCGGGCGCCGTCCGGCCATTGGGGGTCGGGCGGATCGCGCCCGTAGCCGACCATGTCGCGCGGATAGCCGTCGGTCATCGCTCCCCTCCCGGCTCGGGCGGCTCAGCCGCGCGGCGCGAAGCGGCCGGGCGCGCCCGTGCAGGTCTTCGGCAGGGGCCGAGCGTAGCCGCCAACCTCGCCTGTCTGAAGCCCCAATCCGACGAGGGCCTCGACGAGCGCCCGAGGAGAAGTTCCTCATGCTGGCAACGAGCCCGAGGCTGGGGACATCGCCCTGACATCGCCCCCGGCCTTCGCCTGTGTCTCATCCGTCGCTACGTCATCCTCTATCGCGAGCTGGCGGACGGCGTCGAGGTCGTGCCCGTCGTCCACGGGATGCGGCGGATGGGCGGCTTGGCGTAGGGAGTTCACGACGACGGCAGGCGGGGTTGAGTTCACCGCAATTCAACCTGCGTCATGGGCGGCGCGAGAGGCGTCGATCTAGGAGAGGTCTGACATTCGTGGTATACTCCGACGGCTCGGGGGACGTTCTGCGCCATAGCGCGAACCTCCCTTTGGCGGAGGCGGAACTTGCTCTGGAAGGGCGCGCCGTTCCTTGACCGGGTGGTTGGAGGTGCAGGCGGGTTAAGATTGGCTAGCGGACCCTACCATGCTCGACCTAACTCTCCTATGTGCCGTTGCGGGCTTTGTCGGCCTACTGGTTCAAAGGAACTACTGGCCGCCGCTGCTAAAGAAAATTAGTGACATTGGTATAGTACTAACGGGCATCGCGCTTATATATTTGATCTATTGGCCAGATTACGCGATCGAAGACTCTACATTGGCCACGAGTTTGCGTATGGCGCTGAGGCAATTTGGACCTTCTGTGTTGTTCGGCCTAGTAGCTGGCTACTTCCTTTTTCTGACGACTGCAGATCGAAGCCTGACATTGATCGCGGCTTGCGCGTTCTTCGCAGCGGCGCCGATTCTACTTGAGGCTATTCCGTCCTTGAGCCGATACGTTCAGGAATTCAAGACACCGTGGTTCGAGGCAAAACTCGTCGACAGAGGACGAACATCAACCGTCTCCACCGAGCTCAGCCAGTTGCTGGATCGTTCCGCAGGATCCGAGCTGACTCCCAGAGCCTACGCGTTTTTGCTAAGTCGGGTTCGGGCTGACGAGCAAATTCAGTCACTTTTGGGGCAGAACGCGACCGAGCCGACGTCGAGCACCAGCAAGGCCCTTCGAAGCGTACCCGATGCCCACCCGTCAACTCCGAGCGCGGGGCTCCCCAGTGCCGCAACTTGGCTGGAGGCGACCCTGGAGCCTGTGCTTCTGTGTGCATGGAAAACTCAACGTGCGACGAACGATGAGAAGTTGGTACGCGCAGCTTTAACGCCGGTTACTCTTGCGGGGGCCACGCTATTTTTTAATGTCAATAAATCGCCATCATCTGCGAGAGATGGACCAGATCCGGGTTTTGATGGATGGGTTAAGGATTTCAAATGAGCATTGGCACTCCCACCGGATCTAGTCAAATCGTGCACATCGGGCTCACAGAGCGACCCCCCGGAAGCGCCGCTGGACTTTCTGAACGATGAACAAACCGAGGCCGAGAAGAGGCTAATGGACAAGTCGCCGGTCTTGGCGGCTAGTCCGGACGAGACGTTCTTTTCGTGGCCCGAGGTGCGGGCCATCGCAAGCACGTCATATGTCTATGTTATTTTTTCCAGAATGATACGCCGAATATATAATGATAAAAAGGGACTGGAATATCTTAGGCGAATTCAAATTGATAATATTACCGATGCGAGCAAGCCGATGCTGTTGGATGAAGAGTTCCGACCTGTTGTTTCGTCTTGGTGGAGCAGACTGGAGCGCATACCTGGTAACAGCGATTGAGGAACGTCAAAATAAGCTTGGCGAAATTCGTGAAAAGTCCCGAATTGACCTCGGGAAGAACTGGTGCAGCGGCATGGCTGACATGAGCGACTACTTAATATCATATGCCGGCTTAGAGTATGAGACGTCGCAGATGAGGAATCATTTCGTATTCGAGATAATCAGAAGACGATTAATCGACCTAACCTCTGTCAGTGACAAAATCTTTTCGGACGCTGTCTCATACGCAACCGAGAACTATCGCCTCTTGGACACACTTGAAAATCGTCGGTGTATTGTTGAATCACAAAAGCTGAAGGACGACGTACACTTTATATATGATATCTATCCCCGTTTATTTGGACATATTTGCACTAACCTTGCTCGTTTCAACTCTGAGGGGGGGTCTTCCTTCATCGGATAAGGCGATCAGAGCGAGAAACTTACTCGATGAAGCGCTATACTATGCCGCGCAATTGCCTGTCTCAACGAGAGAAGAAATAGACCGGGTAATCTATCAGCACAAGGAAGTGGCCGATAAGATGATTTGATCGTGGGAATTCGTGAGGCGTTGCTCCATGGGGCGAGTTGACTGGCCTGGATAATGAGAGGGTCAGTGGAGGCGTTTGGACTTGAGAGGAGTGATAGTTCATGTGCCGCGGTGTTCGCTAGAATTTGGTCTACTCCGAGTTGGCTCTTACGGCAGCGGTGGAGGCTATTAGCAGGAAGGCGAGGTGAGGTGCTTCGGGATCCCAGCGCTTATCCCTTGAGCGCGCTGCCCAGGATCGCCTGGCCGAGGAATTGGTACGCGACGAAGGCCAGGGCTAGGGCCTGTTTTCAAAGTGGGTTAGGCTGGGTGTATTGCCATGGGGCATGAGCAGGCACGAACTGACCGACGCGGCGTGGCGGCGCCTGGCGCCGCTGTTGCCGCTGCAACGGCCGGTGACCGGGCGACCCGCCCGGGACCACCGGACCATGATCAACGCCATGCTGTGGCTGACCAAGACGGGGACGCCCTGGCGCGACCTGCCGGAGCGCTACGGGCCGTGGCGGACGGTGGCGACGCGCTTTTACCATTGGACCAAGAGCGGGCTGTGGCAGCGGATCCTGGCCGAGCTGCAGCGGGCGGGCGACGCCGAGGGCCGGCTGGACTGGAGCGTCCACATGGTCGATGGCACCAGCATCCGCGCCCATCGTCACGCCGCCGGCGCCAAAGGGGGCAGGCGAATCAGGCGCTCGGCCGCTCGCCCCCTCGGCCGTCTCCTGACGGCCGCAGCTGCGCTGACGGATGATCGGCTGCTGCCGATCATGGCTTCGGCAGCAAGCTGCACCTGCGCTGCGAGCGGGGCGGCCGACCCATCGCCTTCGTCCTGACCGCCGGCGAGCGCCACGAGCAGACGGCGTTCGAGCCCTTGATGGCGGCCGGGGCCGTGAGGCGCTCCAGCCAAGGCCGCCCACGCTGCCGGCCTCGGGCCCTGCTCGCCGACCGCGGCTATACCGGCCGACCGGTGCGCGACGCTCTCCGGCGCCGCGGCATCACGCCGATCATCCCACAACTCGCCACCGAGACCCGACCATGCATGATGGAGTGGCGCACCTACAAGGAGCGCAACGTCGTCGAGCGCCTGGTCGGCCGGCTCAAGGAGCATCGCCGTCTCGCCACGCGGTTCGACAAGCTCGCCAGCTCCTACCTCGCCTTCGTCCATCTCGCCGCCATCCTCATCTGGCTTTGAAAACAGGGCCTAGCCTGAATAATTCATGAGCCCGCGGCGGCGGGCTGGCAGGCGCGATTAAGCCGTTGGGCTCGTGTATGATTCTGGTGTCGAGACAGTGTCATCACCAGCGACGGAGTTCGCGCCCGCCATGGCGGAGGATGCCCCAGTCCTGCCCTTCCTGTCACCGGTCGAAGGCAAGCCGGTGCATGTTGCGTTCGATGGCGGTCGGCTGACCTCGGACGCCGGCGTCCTGGTGCTGGCGGAGATCGAGCGCCGGCTCGGCATCGCCGACCGTCTGGCGCGTTGCCTCGATGACCCACGCGACCCGGAACGGATCGGGCATCAGCTCGCCGAGATGATACGCTTCCGTGCGCTGCTGATCGCCGCCGGCTATGCCGACGCCAACGACTGCGACGCCCTGCGTGCCGACCCGGCCTTCAGGATGGCCGTCGGTCGGCTGCCCGAGAGCGGCCAGGACTTGTGCTCGCAGCCGACGATGTGCCGGCTGGAGAACCTGCCCGGGCCGATGGCGCTCAAGCGGATGATGGCCGCGATGATCGAGCTGTTCTGCGACAGCTTCCGTGAGGTGCCGCGACGGATCGTGCTGGACTTAGCCTGCCCTCCGGCCCGCGAAGCGGGACCGGGGGGACGACACCGAGGATCGGGTCCACGGCCGGCAGCAGCTGTCGCTGTTCCATGCCCACTACGACAGCCGGTGCTTCCTGCCGATCCACATCTACGAGGCGATCAGCGGCAAGCCGGTCGCGGTCATTCTGCGGCCCGGCAAGACCCCCGACGGGGCCGAGGTCGCGCTGGTCCTGCGTCACGTCATTGGCGCCATCCGCCGGCGCTGGCCCCGGTCGACATCCTGGTCCGCGGCGACAGCCACTACGGGCGCCACGAGGCCATGAGCTGGTGCGAGCGCAACCGCGTCGGCTACGCCTTCGGCCTCGCGGGCAACAGGGTGCTGCTGGCCAGGGTGGCCGACCTGGCCGAGGACGCTGCGCTGGGGCGGATCGAGGGCGAGGCGCCAAAGGTCCGGCGCTACGGCGAGTTCCGCTATGCCGCCAGGACTTGGCACGTCGAGCGCCGGGTCGTCGCCCGAGTGGAAGCCTCACCGCAGGGCAGCGACAGCCGGTTCATCGTCAGCAACCTCGCCGGCACGCCAAGATGGCTCTATGAGGAGGTCTACTGCGTCCGCGGCCAAGCCGAGAATTTGATCAAGGCGCACAAGCTGCACCTCGCGTCGGATCGGACCTCGTGCTCGAAGGCCACAGCGAACCAGTTCCGCTTGCTGGTTCACACCGCGGCCTATTGGCTGCTGCACACCCTGCGCGGGCTGGCACCCAAGGCCTCGTTCTGGCGCAACGCGCAGTTCGATACCATCCGCCTGGCGCTGATCAAGGTGGCCGCACGGGTCACCGAGATGGTCACCCGCATCAAGGTCGCCTTGCCATCGGCCTACCCTTACCGGGAAGGCTTGGCGCTGCTCGCCGCCCGCGCCATCGAGCGGCCGCCCTGACCACGGGGCAGCGTGCCCCCGCCGAACCCGTCCTGCCTAACCACCAACCCCCGATCATCGCGCCTCCGGCGCCACGGTTCCACGCGGCCGGCAATCGCCGCCGAGCCGTTGAAACGGGAACCCTGATGAATGAACCGGGCTAGCGCTGGCATGATGGAGACGCTCATGGCGGCGGCCGTGGCGCCCCGTTTCACGCCCCGGGAGGTGATGGAAAGAATGGCGCCGACGGCGACGGGGACGGCGTTCTTGGTGGAGAGGGTCAGCCCGAAGGAAAACTCGTTCCAGGCGCCGATGAAGGTTGGGACGAGGACGGCCAGGAGGGCCGGGCGGGCGAGGGCGAGGATGACGTGGCCCAGCACGCCCGGCGCGCCAGCGCCGTCGACCCGGACGGCCTCCTCGAGCTCGAGGGGCCGCTCCTTAAGTCACCCGGCGAGGACGAGGAAGGCCAAGGGCCGGCCGATCAGGCAGGCGATGAAAGAAAGCCCTGTGCGGGTGTCGAGAAGGCCGGTCGCCTGGAAGACCAGATAAATCGGGATTACGAAGACGACGAGCAGCAGGGGTGCGGAGACTGAAGGCAAGGGGACGAGGGTGCGGCGGCCGGCTGATCGACCATTCGGGCTGAACGGTCAGGATGTGGCCGCGCCTGCTTTCATGACCCGAATGCGCGGTGCTCGTGGAGAGACGCCGTCGCTCGGCCGGCAACAAACCAGTGACAAGAAAGAGAGATTACCTGCGCGGCGCGAAGCGGCTGAGCTCGCCGGTATAGGTCTTGGGCAGCGGGGAGGCGTAGCCGCCGATCTTGCTGGTCTGGAGGCCGAGGCCGACCAGGGCTTCCACGAGCTTGGTGGCGGCGGCGACGCCGTCGATCACGGGGAGGGAGAACTCGGCGGAGAGGTCGCGGGCGAGGTCGGCCATGCCGGCGCAGCCGAGGAGGATGGCCTCGGCGCCGTCCTCGTGGATGGCTTTCTCGATCTCGGCGGCGAGGCGGGCGCGGGCGCCGGAGGCGGGGTCCTCGAGGGCGAGGACGGGGAGGTCGACGGCGCGGACGCGGCGGCAGTGGCGCTCGAAGCCGTAGCGCAGCGCCAGCTCCTCCATGACCGGGATGGCGCGGGCGAGCGTGGTGACGATGGTGAAGCCGTGGGCGACCATGGTGGCCGCGTGCATGGCGGCCTCGGCGATGCCGACGACGGGCTGGCTGACGAGCTCGCGGGCGGCGGCGAGGCCGGGGTCGTCGAAGCAGGCGACGACGAAGCCGTCGACGCCCTGGGCCGCACCCTTGGCGATCTCCTCGAGGAGGCCGGGAACACAGAAGGCCTCGTCGTAGGAGCCCTCGATGCTGGCCGGGCCCATGGCGGGCGAGACCGCGGTGACGGTGGTGCCGGGGGCGGCGACGCTGCGGGCGGCCGCCTCGATGGTGGCGGTCATCGAGAGGGTGGTGTTGGGATTGACGACCAAAATTTCCATCGGCGGTCAGACCATGCCCTTGCCGGCGTCGGAGCCGAGGCGGGCCTTGCGGGCGGCGAGCCAGCGCACGAGGCCCAGCGCCGTGCCGATGACGACGAGGGAGAAGGCGGTGGTGAGGGTGCCCAGCGCGTAGATCACGGGTGTCGTGGCGTTGGTCTGCATGGCCTGCAGCTCGAGCGGCAGGGTGTTGAGGGCGCCCATCGACTGCGAGCTGCGGGCGAGCTCGTCGTAGGAGAGGGTGAAGCCGAAGAGGGCGACGCCGATCAGGGCCGGGGCGATGATCGGCAGGATGACGTAGAGGACGGTCTGGAGGCCCGAGGCGCCGAGGTCGCGCGCCGCCTCGTCGAGCCGCTTGTCGAAGCGGTTGAAGACCGAGAGCATGATCAGGAGGCCGAAGGGCAGGGTCCAGGTGAGGTGGGCGCCGAAGCCCGAGCTGTACCAGGCGCGCGGCAGGCCCAGGAGCTCGAAGAGGGCGCCGATGCCCAGCGAGACGATGATCGAGGGCATGATGAGGCTGGCGACGACGATGTAGAAGACGAGGCCGCTGCCGCGGAAGCGGCTGCGGAAGGCGAGGCCGGCGAGAAAGGAAAAAAGCACGGTCGCGAGGCAGACGCAGAGGCCCAGCATGAGCGAGCGCTGGAAGCTGCCGTGGATGTCGCCGACCGACTGCGGCTTGAAGACCTCGGCGAACCAGTTGAGCGAGAAGCCCTGGATGGGGAACATCAGCCCGCCCTCCGGGCCCTGGAAGGACAGGACGCCGATCGTCAGCGTCGGGCCGTAGAGGAAGAGCACGAAGACCCCGAACAGGCAGGCCAGGGCCAGGAAGGTGCGGGGGTGCGCCTCGCGCAGCACGGGCTCAGAGCTCCTTCCGGATGTCGATGACGCGGGTGAGCGCCACGATCATCAGGATGACGGTGACCAGCAGCACCATGGCGGTGGCGGCGGCGGGCGGGAACTGGAGGTCGTTGAGGTCGGTCCAGATGATCTTGCCGACGCTCGCGACCTTGCCGCCGCCCAGCACGCTCACGGTGACGAAGTCGCCCATCACCATGGTGATGACGAAGATGGAGCCGATCGCGATTCCGGGCTTGGCGAGCGGCATGATCACGTGGCGGATGACCTGCCACTCGGTGGCGCCGGAATCGACCGCCGCCTCGATCAGCGACTTGTCGATGCGGACCATGGAGTTGAAGATCGGCACGACCATGAAGATGGCGTTGAGGTGGACGAAGCCCACGATCACCGAGAAGTCGGAGTAGAGCAGCCATTCCTGCGGCTGGTGGACGATGCCCAGCGTCATCAGGAGGTCGTTGACGACGCCGTAGCGACCGAGCAGCGGGATCCAGGAGATCATGCGGATGACGTTGGACGTCCAGAAGGGGATGGTGGTGACGAGGAACAATGTCATCAGCACGGGCAGCGAGCGGATGTAGAAGGCGAAAAAATAGGCCAGCGCAAAGCCCAGGACGAAGGTGATGGCCCAGACGATGGCGCAGAACTCCATCGTCTTGTAGAGGGTGATCCAGGTGATGTCGGAGGTGAAGACGTCGACATAGCTCTGGATCGTGAAGGTCGGGATGATGACCTGATAGGTCTCGTAGTCGAAGAAGCTGACGGCGACGACGAGCCCCATCGGCACGATGAAGAAGGCGAGGAAGACGAGGGCCAGCGGCGAGATCAGGAGATAGGGCGCCCAGCCGCCCCCACGCCGCCTGGCGCGGCTCCGACCGCGCGGGACGGCGCCCGCGCGGTCGGCGACCTCCACATCGGCCGTCGGGCTGAGCCGGGCGCTCACGCGATCAGGCCGAGACGAACTCGTTCCACTTGCGGACCATGTACTTGTCCTCGTCCATGACGGCGTTCCAGCAGGCGATGTGGCCCATGCGCTCGAGGAACGAGCCGCCGTCGCGGGTCTCGCCCGCCTTGGCGATGACCTCGCCGGTCGGGCTCTTGATCGGGTCGCGTGGAGGCCTTGCCCTCCATCCAGTAGCCCCACTCGTTGGCCGTCATGTCCTTCTTCGCCGTCTCGAGCACGGCGGTGTAGTAGCCCTGACGGTTGAGGAAGGCGCCGGCCCAGCCGGAGAGGTACCAGTTGATGAACTCGTAGGCGGCGTCCAGCTCCTTGCCCTTGAGATGGGCGGGGATGGCGAGGCCGGAGGCCCAGGCCCGATAGCCCTCCTTCAGGGGCTGGAAGGTGCAGGCGATGCCCTCCTGACGCACCTTGGTCACCGCCGGCGACCACATGGACTGGATGACGACCTCGCCCGAGGACATCAGGTTGACGCTCTCGTTGAAGTCCTTCCACAGCGCCCGGAACTGCCCCGCCTTCTTGGCCTCGATCAGGACGGCGATCGTCTTGTCGATCTCCGCCTTGGACATGTTGCCCTTGTCCTTGTACTTGATCAGGCCCTTGGACTCGCAGGCCATCGCCGCATCCATGATGCCGATCGACGGCACATTGAGGATCGCGGCGCTGCCCTTGAACTCGGGGTTCAGCAGCTCGTACCAATGCTCGATCGGGCGCTTGATCAGGTCCGGCCGGATGCCCAGCGTGTCGGCATTGTAGACGGTCGGGATGAGGGTGGCGTACTCGGTGGTCTCCTTCGCCAGCTTCTTGCTGGTCACGCCCTCCATGTACTGGACGGTGAAGGGAGCGGTCCCCTGGGTCGAGACCTTGGTCCCGTCGGGGAGCTTGCCCTTGGTGAAGATCGGGACGATCTGGTCGTAGAGTGCCACCTTCTTCGTCTCGATGCCGTGAACCGTGCCCGCCGGGACGATCTTCTTGATCATCCAGTACTCGGCATCGAGCATGTCGAAGCTGGTCGGCTGGGTGATCGCCCGCTTGACGACGTCGTCGGAGGTCAGCGTCGTGTACTGGATCGTGATGCCGGTATCCGCCTTGACCTGGTCGGCGATCTCCTTGAACGCGTTGACGCCGGTGCCGGCGTAGCGGAGCGTGATCGGATCGCCGGCATGGACGAACGGTGCCGGGAAGCTGCTCAACGCCACGCCGCCCGCGGCCAGCGCCGTGCCGCGCAGCAGGTCGCGACGCGAGAGGCCGCCGGTGCGATCGATCAGGCGGTAGCGGGTGTCGGTCATTCTGGGGTCTCCCGTCGGTTCTCTGGGGGCTTTGGGGGGCTCAGTGGAGGGGCAGCAGATGGTCGCGCGGCAGGCGGGCCGTGACCTGCTCGCCGACCCGCACGGGCGCCGCGTCGAACGCCTCCTCGGGCAGGCTGACGAGCAGCTCCTGGCCCATGGTGTCGAGCCGGAGCTGGATGGCGCCGCCCTGATACTCGACCAGCCGCACCGTGCCGGGCACCGCGCACTCGTTGCCGAGGGGCGTTCCCAGGCGGATGCGGTCGCTGCGGATCGCCACCGCCGAATCGGCATGGCCGACGATGTCGCCGGGCAGGACGTTGTGGCCGCCCATGAAGCGGGCGACGAAGGAGTCCGCCGGCCGATTGAAGACCTCGCGCGGCGTGCCGGCCTGGGCGATCCGCCCGCCGTTCATGACGACGACGAGGTCGGCCAGGGCCATCGCCTCGTCCTGGCTGTGGGTGACGTGGACGAAGGTGAGGCCGAGATCGGTCTGCAGCCGCTTCAGCTCCTCCCTGACCTTGATCCTGAGGAAGGGATCGAGCGCCGACAGCGGCTCGTCCAGAAGCAGGACCTGGGGGTTGGTGATCAGCGCCCGGGCGAGCGCCACGCGCTGCTGCTGGCCGCCCGAGAGCTGTGCCGGCAGCCGCTCGGCATAGTCGGTCATGTGGACGAGCTCGAGCATGGCCAGGGCGCGCTTGCGCCGGGCCTCCCGCTCCATACCCTGCATCCTCAGGCTGAAGGCCACGTTGTCGAGACAGCTCAGATGCGGGAAGAGGGCGTAGCTCTGGAACATCATCGCCGTGGCCCGCTTGCCCGGCGGCAGATCGTTAACGACGGTGTCGCCGATCATGATGTCGCCGCTGCTGACCAATTCGTGGCCCGCGATCATACGGAGCGTCGAGGTCTTCCCGCAGCCCGACGGCCCGAGAAGGCAGCAATAGCTGCCGGCGACGACCTTGAGGCTGACGCCGTCGACGGCGGCGACGGGGCCATACCGCTTGACGACACCGGCCAGCTCGACGGCAGCCCCTGTGCTCATCCCGAACCCTCGCGACCTAGGCCCGAGGTGGGGAGCAAGTCTGATGCCAGGAGGCGACCCCGCGGCACCCGACCGAAGCCGTGGGCCCGACGAGGCACTCCCTGCCTAGGAAATGGGCAGGCTGCTCATCGCGAGGGCTCGCGACCGCAGCCCGGCCAGCTCCGCCGCGGCGACCGGCGGACCCAGCAGGAGCCCCTGCCCCTGATCGCAGCCCAGCTCGCGCAGCGCCGCCAGCTGATCGTCGCGCTCGATGCCGACCCCGACGACCTGATGGCCGCAGGTGCGCGCCAGCGCTACCGCGGCCGCGACGACGGCCCGATCGCTCGCGCCCGTCGACACGGCGGCGACGAGCCGGCGATCGATCTTGACGATGTCGACCGGCAGGCCGGCGAGCCGGGCCAGGGGCAGATCGCCCGTGCCGAGCCGGTCGAGGGCGATCCGCACGCCCTGGCGGCGGATGGCCTCCAGCGCGGCCCCGACGGCCTCGGCGTGCTGATCGGCCCAGGTGGCCTCGGCGACCTCGAGCTCGAGACGCCGGCCGGCCAAGCCGGTCCCGGTGAGAATGCGCTCCAGCAGCTCCGGAAAGCCCGGCTCCCTGAGCTCGGCGTCGGACAGGTTGACGGCGAGCTGCAGATCCTGCGCGCCCTGGCCGACCTCCACGAGGTCCCGGCAAGCGCGCTCGAGCGCCCAGGCACCAATCGGGCGGATGAGGCCGCTCGCCTCGGCGGCGTCGATGAAGGCCTCGGCCGGGAGCTGGCCGCGCTCGGGATGGTTCCACCGCAGCAGCGCCTCCACGCCCGGCATGCCGCCGCCGTCGAGCCGCAGCCGCGGCTGGTAGACGAGGGTGAACTGCTCCGCGTCGAGCCCCGTCCGCAGCTCCTGCTCCAGGCGACGGCGATCGCTCGTGGCCCGGTCGAGGCGGCTGTCGTAGAAGGTGACGCCGCCGCTGCGGCGGCGCTTCACCGCGTAGAGGGCGATATCGGCGCGTTTGAGCAGCTCGGCCGGGCTCGGCCCGTCGACGGGAAAGAGGGCGACGCCGATGCTGACGCGGACCGCCGTCTCGCCCGCCTCCAGACGCACGGGCAGGCTGGCCTGGGCATGCAGCTTGCGGGCGAGGACGAGGGCGCCTTCCGGCTCGTCGAGGCCGACCTGGACGACGGCGAACTCGTCGCCGCCCATGCGCGCCACCGTGTCCGTCTCGCGCAGCGCGTCGCGCAGGCGGTGGGCCACCGCCCGCAGCACCGTGTCGCCCGCCGGATGACCGAAGTGGTCGTTGATGCTCTTGAAATCGTCCAGATCGAGCATCATCACGGCCACGCCCTCGCCCTCCCGCCGGGCGCGGGCCAGCGCCTGGCCGATCCGGTCGACGAGCAGACGCCGGTTGGGCAGGCCGGTCAGCGGATCGTGGTCCAGGATGTGACGGATCTGCGCCTCCGAGCGCGCGCGCTCGGCGATCTCCGCCGCCAGCCGGTCGTTGGCGACCTGAAGCTCGGCCGTCCGCTCCTCCACCCGTCGCTCGAGACCGCGGCTGGCCTCCTGGAGCTGCCCGACCAGGTCGGCGTTCTGGCGGCTGAGCCTGGCGACGCGGACCAGGCCGCGGCGCTGCTGATAGCCGATCAGGCCGATCGCCAGGCAGAAGACCAAGGTGATGAGGGCCATGAGCTGACGGGCCGAGCTCGGCTCGAGCATCAGCCTCAGGGCGTAGGGGATGAGCGCCGGGATATAGAACGCATAGAAGGCCGCCGCGTGGGAGGGCAGGGTCAGGACCGCGCCCGCCACCATCCCGGCCAGGGTGAAGGGCACGATGGCGTTGTACGGCGGGTCGGGCACGAACATCGCCCAGCCGGCGACGCCCCAGAGGCAGCCCGTCGCCAGCGAGCCCGCGATGAGCCTGGCGCTGAGGCCGGCCAGGATGCCCTGCCGGAGCCGCCGCCGACAGTCCCACCAGCCGACGAGGCGGACCGCCTGGACCAGGACCATGGCCGAGATCCAGCCCACGATCAGCGCCAGCGGGCGAACCGGCAGGTACATGAGGGCGAAGGCCGTGCCGATGGCGGCATTGACGAGGGCGAGCACCGGCTGGCGGGAGACGAGGTCCTCGAGCAGGGCGCGGCGCACGTCGACCGCCTGGGAGCCGGAGCTGCTGGCCATTCGCCGACCGGTGGTCGCCCGTGACGCCCCTCACTCGCGGGGACGCACCATGCGCCCCGAACGCGAACAGCGACGCCTCGTCTAGTGCATTACGTTAATATCGCCAGTCGGACAAGGGCACTTTCTCGATGCCGGGTCAGGCGGCGATGGCGAGCCCGCCATAGCGCTGCCGATCGAGCGGCGGCACGCGCGCCATGACCTCGAGCGCGTCGTGGCGGATATGGTCGCTCCTCATCTCGGCCTCGATCATCGCCCGGCTGACCACGCCATGGTCCATCGCGTCCTTGAGGAGGCCGAAGAACAGGGCCTCCTGGTTGGGGTCGGGATGCGGCATGTAGGTGCCGGCACGACCATAGTCGCCGAGGAGCTGGCGACGTGCCCGCTGCACCCAGCCGCGCGGCGGAAACCAGCGGAACTTGTCGGCCTCGACGAAGTCGACGGGGAGCCCCGTCTTCCAGGGCTGCGTATGGCGCTTCGTGTTGTGGATGAGCCTCGTACGCTCGTCCAGATGGTCGAAGTCGTTCCACTCCGGCTCGAACACGCCGATGCTGTCCGGCGGCTCGGTCTTGAGCTCGATCCAGTCCACATAGTCCAGCTCGAAGCGGAACAGGCTGTCGAACTGCTCCTCGCACTTCCAGTGCCCGAGCCTGGCGCAGTCGAGCAGCATGCAGGAGGTGGCGTAGCCGTCCTCGGGCCGCGTCTTGCCCTGCTTCTGACGGCACATGACGGCCTTGCCGCGCATGTCGCGGGTCAGGAGCTCGTGGATGTCGCCCACCGCGAAGATGTCGGGATCGACGATCACGGCCCGGCCCTCGTAGCCCATCAGCTCGGGCGGCATGAAGCGGAGCGGCGTGAAGGACTGGAGATCGTCCATCGTCCACGGGCGCTTGAGGCCGCCGCGCAGGAAGAGCCGACCCTCCTTGGCGGCGAGGAAGGGGTGGTCCCGGACGTGGACGATCCGGATGTCGAGCTCGTCGGCATGCCGGCTGGCGCGCCGCATCGAGTGGGCCGAAACGAGCGCGCCCAGATACTGGCGTTCATTGGTGTGGATGAAGACCCCGAGTTTCACTATGGGCGACTCCTCGAAGGCGATGCAAGCTCTCGGCTGTTGATACCAGATGCGGTCCTTCTGGCCAAGCCATGGTCAGGAGGCGTCGGGCAGGGCGTAGCCGTTGCCGGCGAGATCGAGGCCGAAGGTCCGGGCGAGCTCGGCATTGTCGTCCGCGCAGAGCTCCCGGATGTGCAGGCGGATGGTCTCCGGCACCTCGACCCGCGCCGGAGCGCCGCGTCGCAGCGCCTCGCTCCTGGACCAGTCGCGCACCAGCTTGCGCGGCAGCAGATGACCCACCCGGCGCCAGAAGAGAAGGTGGCGCTGCGACATCGCGGCGTTCTCGCGCTTGCCCGCCATGAGGCGGTGGAAGGTGTCGCCGTCGACGCCCAGGATCTCGGCGAAGGACCGCGCATAGGCCTCGGGGTCGCGGCGCAGCTGCTCGAACAGCAGCACGTGGACGCGATCGTGGCCGAAGAGATTGCCGTAGTGCTTGATCATCCGGCCGTAGCGGAGGTCGTCGATGATCGTCCGGTGCGGCTCGCGGCCGCCCACCCAGTACCATTCCTCGAAGGGCACATAGGCCTTGCGCTTGATGAGGGTCTTGAGCTTGGTGAGATACCAGGAGACGACGAGATCCTCCTGGCGGCGGATCGTGAAGACGATGCGGGCGTCCGGGAAGAGGGCCTTCAGGCGCTCGGCAACCATGCCCTTGTCCTTGGATTCGTGCAGGGCGAAGTTCTCGTAGGACAGGAGCGGGGTCAGCGACGGATCGCCCTGCTCGATGGCGGAGGCCAGGACCCGCCGGAGCCGGTCCGGCTCATAGTCGATCGAATCCGCCTGGCATATATGGCGGAGCGCCCACTCGAGCTCGGGCGTCGGCGCGGGCAGCCCCAGGAAGTGGATGCCAGGATGGCGGCGGAAGACATGCTTCTGCATGCGTCGACGTCGCCGTCTTCACGAGGCCGGGATGGATGACGACGGGGGGCCGGTGTCGCGCTCACGCGATCTCTCCAAGGAAGCTACGGACGACACTAGCCGGGCCCGCGCGAGCACGTCCGGGGGCCGCAGCACATCCAGCCTCAAATACGGGCGATCGCCGCTTCGGATGCCCTTGGGCCCCACGACGCTCGCAGAACCCCCGCCGGCATGACCCTGAGCCTGTTCCAGTTCAGGCAGTCGAGCCCGACGCGGATCAGGCTGTCAACCCCGAAATGCCATGGATCTCTCGGCCGAGACGCCGGCGGGGAGCGAAGACGTGAGGCAACCGTCCTCCGGCCGTGGCTAGCTCCCCCTCAATCTGAAGATGACCGATCTTTCCCGGAGATTGCGGATCGGAAATCGTGGCCCGCTGCCCGTGGCGAGGCGCCGGCCCGACAGTCATTGACCCGGACCGAAAGGAGCAAACGACCCGAGCACGACACTCGGCCTTGAGATTGAGGCGCAATCACCGTTGGTGACGCCACGTGCGAATACTGTTGCCCGACGAAGTACAGGCATGATAGATCGCAGGCTAGCTCTGCAGAGAGGTATGGCGCCCTAGAGCTGAAGGGCCATGTCCGCGACGGGGCTGGACCGTGGGTCGGGGCGCCTGCACCTCCCCAGTCGTCGGGAGCGCGGAATGCCGTCGCTGACATGGGCTATGGGCCAGCTCTTCTGGAAGGCCCCAAGGAACCTTCGCTCTTTCCGGGAGATCCGGAACGAGATACGGGGCTATCATCAAGCCCGCTCATGCCCCTTCTTCTCGGGGCTGGTCTTACCACAAATGAGCATTTTTTCGGCTTGGCCGTGTCGCGACGGCTGCGGGAGCCCGTGAGCGACCCGCAGGTGGGCCACGACCTCGTTGGCAGGATGGCAGCGGCGGCGGCGGGCGCGCCGCGCTTCAGCCTATCGCTTTTTCTGGAGCATGTGTGGCTACGGGCGCAACCCGACGTTCGCGGGCTGTGGGCCGGGTCGAGCATCGGCCTGGACGCGCTCGACTTCGACATTCCGATGACGCCGGCGCATGGCGATCTTCGTATTGGGAATCTCATCGTGGACGAGGGGCGATGCAAGCTCACCGACTGGGCCAACTTCCGGGAGAGGTCGTCGTTTTTCTTTGATGCCGTGCATTTCTACCATGCCGAGATCTGTGCTCGGCGTGGCATGCGGTGGTACGAGGTGCCGTTGGTCGAGCTGGCGCGTGACCACCGTATCGATGCGCTCGCGGGACTGAGCGGCTTGACACCCCTTCGCCTGGTTTTGGCACATAGCCTCAATCGCGTCTTTCTCGAGGTGGCCCAGCTGGGTGGTGCCGCGCGCCTCGGTCCGAAACATCGCCATCGCTATTCCGCGCTGCCATCCTCGCTCTGGCCTGACGTTCGTCGATCCCAAGAGGCGGGCGGGGCGGCGTGCCGAGGCGCGCTCGTGCCGAACTCGGGCGTTCGCCCGTCGGTCAGGACCGGCGGAACAAGGAGAGGCACAGCGTCAAGAGTCTTGCTGAAAAGCGGTTCAAGGGCCCGTTTCGACATCTCTACGACTTCTCGCTGCGGAAGCTCGCCGAAGGCATCGTCACCTACCAGCCGGTGCCGGAGATAAGCGAAAGGCTCAAGGCCGGCCGGCGCGACTGCGAGGAGAGGTGGCGGCTGGTGGCCGGTCGCCTCGAGGGCGAGCCCATCAACTCGGTGATCGACCTCGGATGTGCCGAAGGCTACTTCGTCCGGGAAGCGGCCCGGCTCTTCGGCTGTCCGAGCCTGGGGATCGAGGGCGACCCCCGGCGCTTCCTCATCGCCACCAATGCGAGCGTCAAATCCCGAGAGACCCAGACGGGCTATATGTTCTCGGAAATAAGCTCTTCGCTCGTCTCGAAGATGCCGACCTATGACCTGGTCATCTCCATGTCCCTGATGCACCATATCTTTTATCAGTTCAGCGCCGAGGAGGCCGAGCGCTTGATCCGGGCCATGCATCGGATTTGTGGTCGCTTCCTCGTCTTCGATATGGGCCACTCCGGCGAGAAGACCTATCAGTGGGCGGCGTTGCTGCCCGATATGGGGGAGCGCCCCGCCGAATGGATCGCCGATTTTCTCGCGAGGGCGGGCTTCGTCGGGATCGAGCCGCTGGGCGTGATCGCATCGCCGAAAAATCCGGCGGGTCGCACATTGTTCCTTGCCCGCCCCGCCTGACCCTCCGAGCGTCGTCGGGACGGCGGGCGGGACCGCCTAGCGGTAGCCGTAGACAGGCAGGAGGTGCTGCTCGACCATCGCGTCGAGCACAGCGGCCTCCTGCTCCGAGAACCTGCGCCGGTAGCCCTCGATCGCACCCTCCCGCACCTTCGCGCTGTCGGGATCGAGCGGGTCGGTGGCACCCATCCGGCCCGTCTGGAAGAAGCCGGAGCGTTCCTTGGCCCGCATCGCGTCGAAGGACGCGAAGGCGACGGCGGCATCCACCTCCTCGGGCGTGAAGGCGCCGCCGACGAACTGCATCAGCCGCGCGAGCTCGCCGGCGGTGTCGGCGCGCAGATCCTCGTAGCGCACGCGGACGGAGCGGGGCAGCGCCGCCGCCTCCTCGGCCCAGCGGTTGTAGAACCGGATCACGCGCGGAACGCCCAGGGCCGGGTCGGTCACGAAGTCGTAGAGCGACCTCGAGCGCGCTGCCGGCGGGATGCCCTTGCGCTCCAGCTCGGCCAGGCTCGCCCGCTTGGTCACGTGAAAATAGAAGGAAACGGCGACGCTGCGGGGATCGCGGACCAGGAAAACGACTTTCTGCCCGGGGGCAATGGGCGTTGCGCCCGCCTCCTCGCTCTCCGGCGGGAAGCGGGTGTCCCGCGTGAAATGCATCTTCGGGATGCTGGGGTCGATGCGATTGAAGTTGTCGAACTCGATGAGCTCGCGCTCGGGAACGCCGTGGCGAAGATGGTAGAGATGCGACATCATCGCGCGCAGCCACGTGCGGCCGCTTTTGGTGTGGGAGACGACGAGCACATCCGCTCCCGTGAACCGGTTCCCGCGCTCGTGGAGCCAGCGCCGATGTCGCCGCCAGGCACCCAACCGGTTCACCAGCGCCAACATCGCCCCGATGCACCTCTCCGAGCCTCGCGTCAGCCGCAGGCGGGTCGATTGATGGCCCGAGCGCTCGACGCTGGCAATCGAAACGAGCGGCCGTGGTTGGATATGCTTCCGCGGCAACATGTCCCGTGGCGCTTCCGGGCCGTGGCGGGGCCGCCCTTTGTAAACCGCGGGGCTCGCACCTAACTGAGGTGCACCACACGAGGCTCGGGTCCCGATCGTGTCGGCGAGCGGCTCGTCGTCACGGGGAAGGCCGGGAGAGGGCGGCGGCCTTGTGGACAGGCCTCGCGGAGACGGAACGGAATGCATTTCTCGCTCGAGAATCTGAGGCTTCGCTACGAGCCCTTCCCCATCGGGCTCGCGAAGCCGATCATGCCCGACGAGACGTACCGTGAGTTCCTTCGGACCTACCCGCCGCAGGAGCTCTTCGAGTACATCCCCAAGGTGGGCCACAAATACTGCCTCTCCGAGAAGTACAACGCGGAGAAGTACCATGACTGGATCAAGCGGCACCCCAACTGGCGGGATTTCCACGCCTGGGTGAAGGGCGACCGCTTCATCTGGGAGGTGATGGACGCGCTCCGGGAGCGCCATGTCGACCTCGGCTTCAAGCCGATCCCGACCCAGAAGCGGGTCAGCAAGCAGCTCAAGGCCCTGGCCGAGGGCAAGTGGTGGAAAGCGCCCGAGCGGCTCTCCGCCCGCTTCGAGTATTCCATGCTGCCGGCCGACGGCGGCTCGGTCACGCCACACACCGACAATCCGGACAAGATCGTCACGATCGTGGTCTCGATGGCCGAGGAGGGCGAGTGGGATCCGGGCCTCGGCGGGGGCACCGAGGTCGACCGCCACAGAAACCCCGAGCTCAGCTTCAACCGCATGAACGGCAAGGCCGAGTTCGAGGACATGGAGCCGCTCGACACCTTCGAGTTCGAGCCCAACCAGTGCGTCCTCTTCGTCAAGACCTTCAACTCCTGGCACTGCGTGCGGCCGATGCGCGGCCAGGGCTCGAAGGCGATGCGGCGCACCCTCACGATCAACATCGAGACCGCCCACTAGGCCCTGTTTTCAAAGCCAGATGAGGATGGCGGCGAGATGGACGAAGGCGAGGTAGGAGCTGGCGAGCTTGTCGAACCGCGTGGCGAGACGGCGATGCTCCTTGAGCCGGCCGACCAGGCGCTCGACGACGTTGCGCTCCTTGTAGGTGCGCCACTCCATCATGCATGGTCGGGTCTCGGTGGCGAGTTGTGGGATGATCGGCGTGATGCCGCGGCGCCGGAGAGCGTCGCGCACCGGTCGGCCGGTATAGCCGCGGTCGGCGAGCAGGGCCCGAGGCCGGCAGCGTGGGCGGCCTTGGCTGGAGCGCCTCACGGCCCCGGCCGCCATCAAGGGCTCGAACGCCGTCTGCTCGTGGCGCTCGCCGGCGGTCAGGACGAAGGCGATGGGTCGGCCGCCCCGCTCGCAGCGCAGGTGCAGCTTGCTGCCGAAGCCATGATCGGCAGCAGCCGATCATCCGTCAGCGCAGCTGCGGCCGTCAGGAGACGGCCGAGGGGGCGAGCGGCCGAGCGCCTGATTCGCCTGCCCCCTTTGGCGCCGGCGGCGTGACGATGGGCGCGGATGCTGGTGCCATCGACCATGTGGACGCTCCAGTCCAGCCGGCCCTCGGCGTCGCCCGCCCGCTGCAGCTCGGCCAGGATCCGCTGCCACAGCCCGCTCTTGGTCCAATGGTAAAAGCGCGTCGCCACCGTCCGCCACGGCCCGTAGCGCTCCGGCAGGTCGCGCCAGGGCGTCCCCGTCTTGGTCAGCCACAGCATGGCGTTGATCATGGTCCGGTGGTCCCGGGCGGGTCGCCCGGTCACCGGCCGTTGCAGCGGCAACAGCGGCGCCAGGCGCCGCCACGCCGCGTCGGTCAGTTCGTGCCTGCTCATGCCCCATGGCAATACACCCAGCCTAACCCACTTTGAAAACAGGCCCTAGCGTCTCCCCGGCAGCCGAGAACTCCTCGCCCGGTGGGTGCCGGGCGGAAGGCCGGCACCGGGTCCGCGCCGGGCGGCCGACGGGCCGGTCCGACGCTCTGGATCGCCGGCCTCCTGCTGTCGATCTGCCCGCACGCCGACGGCCGCGCCGGGGACGCCGCGAGCGATCAGGGCGCGGGCGGCCAGACGCTGAGCGTGCCGTTCGCCTTCTACAACGTTCGGCACGGCGGCCGGGTACGTCGTCGGCAAGGTGGGCTTCCCGCAGCCGCAGGCGAGCCTGCTCGGGGCGGTCACGGCCGGGACCAAAGGCTCCGTCATGGGGCTGGTGGTCGGCAAGGACCTGCGGCTACCGCAGGTCGACCGCCTGTTCTTCTGGCCGAGGAAGCCCAGGGCTACGCGGCCGACGGCCTCACGGTGGTCGAAGCTCGAGGTCGGCTTCGGCCTCGACGAGGAGCTGGGGAACGCGCGGGCCGTGCGTCGGGCGATCGGGACCGACGTCGAGCTGATGGTCGACGCCAATCACGGCTACGACACGACGGACGCCATCCGGCTCGGCAGGCGCCTCGAGCCGCCGGACATAGGCTGGCTCGAGGAGCCGGTGATCCCGGAGGATCCGCGAGGCCATCCTCGTGGAGCCGATCCGGCATGTGCGGGGCTGGGTCTCCGTGCCGACCGGCCCGGGCCTCGGCATCGAGATCGACCGGGCCTGCCTCCGACGGTTCGGCGTCGCCGGCTCCTGATAGCTCCACGAAGGGCCATGGATTCATCAAGTTTTCGAAAGGTAATATTCACTTAATATTACGTAGACTGTTTCTGTCCAAGTATTCACTATGCTGCGTGCCGAGACCAAGTAGATAATACTTCCTGGTCGCTCGGCCGTATTCTGCACGGCGCGCGGGCGGATCCGCAACGGGTCGGGACTCTCGGCCATGCTGATCTCGACACTCGAGGGGAGCGGACTCGGCCTTTCGCCCGACGAGCTGTGGGCGAGCTTCGCGCCTTTCGTCCTGCCCGTCGGCGCCGGGATCGACGCCTTCTGGCGGCGGGAGCTGCCGAGGCGTCGGCGGGCCCTTCTCCGCAAGGTCGCGCGCGGCCTCTTTCGTGGCGGCCGTACCCGCGACGTCGATGCCATCCGGCACGAGTACGACCGGACCTGGTCACGTCTGGACGTCGACGGCTACCTGCCGGGCCGGCCCCTCGCCGAGGGCGTTCCCTGGCAGTGGCGGCTGCGGCGGGCCCTGGCGCCGGAGGTCGGCGGATCGCGCTTCCGCCTGCTTCTCATCGGCCGGATGCTCGAGAAGCTGGCTCCGGCCAGCGTGCTCGAGGTCGGCAGCGGCAACGGCATCAATCTGCTGAGCCTCGCCGGAGCCTATCCGCAGGTGCGGCTCGCCGGCATCGAGCTGACCGAAGCCGGCCACCGGGCGGCCCTCGCGACCCGGGAGCGGCCCGCCCTCCCCGAGGCGATCCGCGGCCTCGCACCGGCCCCGGTGCAGGACCCGGAAGCCTTCAGGCGGGTGACGTTCCTGCAGGGCAGCGCCGCCGAGCTGCCCTTCCCCGACGGCGCCTTCGATCTCGTCTTGACCGTGCTCGCCATCGAGCAGATGGAGCGGATCCGCGCCAGGGCCCTGGCCGAGATCGCCCGCGTCGCGCGTCGTCACGTGCTGATGATCGAGCCGTTCCGCGATGTGAACCGGGATCTCTGGAGCCGCCTCAACGTCTACCGCCGCGACTATTTCAGGGGCTCGATCGACGAGCTCGGCACCTACGGCCTGAGACCCGTCCTGGCGCTGGCGGACTTCCCCCAGGAGGCCTTCCTCAAGGCCTGCATGGTGGTGGCCGACAAGGCCGCGTGCGGAGCCGGCCCGTAGGGTGCCGCCGCCCTCGGCCGTCGCGTCGCCCGTGGCCTCAGTCGTGACGGCCGTGCCGCCGGAGCAGGTCGTAGAGGCGGGGCCGGCTGACGCCCAGAAGCTTGGCCGCCAGCGAGATGTTGCCCTGGGCCAGGCCGAGGACGCGATGCAGTGCCGCCTGCTCGGCCTCGGCCAGGATGCGCCTGAGATTGAGCGGCTCGTCGTTCCTTCGCGCGAGGTCGAGATCGGCGGTCCCGATCGCGCGGCCCTCGCACAGGATGACCGCCCGCTTGACCCGGTTCTGGAGCTCGCGGACATTGCCGGGCCATGGATGGGCGTCGATCGCCCGGAGCGCGTCCAGGGTGAAGCCGCCGATGCTGCGGCCCAACTCCCGATTGTACTCGGCCAGAACGTGCCGGGCGAGGAGGACGGCGTCGCCGGGCCGATCGCGCAGCGGCGGAACGGTCACCGCCACCTCGGCCAGGCGGTAGAAGAGATCCTCGCGGAAGGCGCTCTCGGCGATCGCCTGCTCGATGTTCCGGTGGGTGGCGCAGACGATCCTGAGGTCGAGCGCGATCGAGCGCCGCCCGCCGATCCGCTCGATCGTCCGGTCCTGGAGGAAGCGCAGCAGCTTGGCCTGGAGGGGCGGCGACAGGTCGCCGATCTCGTCGAGAAAGAGCGTGCCGCCGTTCGCGAGCTCGACCTTGCCCGGGGTCTGCCTGACGGCGCCGGTGAAGGCGCCGCGCTCGTAGCCGAACAGCTCGGCCTCGAGCAGGTCGGCCGGTATCGCCGCGCAGTTGATGGCGACGAAGGGTGCGGCACGGCGCGGGCTCAGCTCGTGGATCGCCCGGGCGATGACCTCCTTGCCGGTGCCGCTCTCGCCGAAGAGCGCCACGCTCACATTCGCCGGGGCCACCCGCTCGATCGTCCGGCAGAGCTTGAGAAGGCCGCTGCTCCGCCCGATCAGCCCCGGCAGCGGCTCGGCGAGGCCGCTCGCGGCCGGCTCGCCGCCCAGGCGCTCGCGCTGGCTGGCGGCGAAGGCATGCTCGACGATCCGGCCGACGGCGTCGATGTCCACCGGCTTGGGGTGCACGTCGTAGGCGCCGGCCTCGATGGCCAGGGGAGCGGCCGCCGGCGACCCGCCCGTCAGGACGATGACCTTGGTCTCCGGCGTCAGGCGAAGGATGGTCTCGAGAGTCGAGATCCCCTCGCTGATGCCGGCCGGATCGGGCGGCAGGCCGAGATCGAGCAGGACGACGCCCGGCTCGTGAGCACGCAGCGCCGTGATGGCACCCGCCCGGTCCGCGGCCTCGTAGAGATGGTAGCCGGTGAGGCCGCCCCTCAGCTCGAGGTGGATGCCGGGGTCGTCGTCGACGATCAGGAGGCGGCGCTGGGGGACCATGGGCCGCCGCCGGATCCTGGCGCGAAGGATCTCCCGCCCAGGTTGTGCGGCGGCGGGCTCGGCGGACCGATCCCCGATCGAGGCATCCATCCGCTGCACGGCGGTCTCACCGGAACGCCGCGGCGGCGGCGATCGCCAGCGTCCGCCCGGCCAGCCTCGCTGTGGAGCCGGGCTCGTTCCGTCGTCGCTGCCGCCTCGTCCCCGCCGCCGGCCCGGCCGCCGACGCTCCGCCTACCGGGCAGGATACAATCTTCCGGCGATAAAAGTCTCTCCTCAGTAACCTCATGGTTTGCCGGGCTGCATTTGCGACAGAATGCTGGTCGCGTTGAAGTTGCAACTCCGCAAGTGAAGCATAGGGCGGGAGGCTGGAGGCAGACGATGGCCCATCGTCGATACATAGGTACGAATACATCTGGGTGTGCTTCCCCCGCTGCGGGCTCTTTGGCGAGGATACTATGCTCGACCTGCCGAGGATGCAAATCTCTCGACGCATAGGCGACCTGCCCCGGAATCTGGGCGCCCGTACAGCGCCCACAGGTCGCCGGGCGGAGGATCGCCCGCGCCAAAAGGCTCGGCCGCTCCTTGGAGCAGCCGAGGGAAGTCGGGCAAGGCGATCTGTTGTTCTCGAGTGACGTCAGCGGGCAAGCGGACGTCGGCGCGCTGCGTCGGGCTTGGCCGCCCAATTCGTGCGCCACCCGGGCCGAGCCCGGGCTCTTTCCTGAATGTCTCCTCGGGGTTGATTAACTCCACAACATCTGTGGCCTGTCAACACGAGACGACACAACAGGTAGGGTTATCCACCGAAAGATAAGCGCTCGATGATCGTGTCGAGCTGCTCGGCGCGGCTGAAGCGGATGGTGAGGGTGCCACCGCCGCGACGGCGCCGGATCGCAACGGCCAGGCCGAGGGCCAGGCCGAGCTGGCGCTCCACCGCCTGAAGGTTCGGGTCGACCGGGCGGCCGACCCGGTCGCCGCGGTCGCCCGTTTTCCTGTCGACCCGGGCCGCCAGCGCCTCGGTCTCGCGGACGCTGAGGCCACGGGTCACGACATCGCGGGCGAGGCGGACGGCGTCGGCGCGGCCGTGCAGGGCGCGGGCGTGGCCGGCGGTGAGCCTGCCCAGGCGCAGCAGCTCCTGGATCTCCTCGGGCAGGCCCAGAAGGCGCAGCGTGTTGGCGATATGGCTGCGGCTGCGGCCGAGCGCCCGCGCGATCGCCTCCTGCGTGTGGGCGAACTCGTCCATCAGTCGGCGATAGGCGGTCGCCTCCTCGAGGGCGTTGAGGTCGGCCCGCTGCAGGTTCTCGACCAGGGCGACCTCGATGACCTCCTGGTCGGCGAGGTCGCGGACGACGACGGGGAGCTCGTGCAGCCCGGCCCGCTGCGCGGCCCGCCAGCGGCGCTCGCCGGCCACGATCTCGAAGCCCGGGCGCACCGCCCGGGGTGCCGCGCACCAGCAGCGGCTGCAGCACGCCCTTCTCCTGGATCGAGAGGGTCAGCGCCGCGAGCTCCTCCTCGTCGAAGCTGCGCCGCGGCTGCAGGGGCGAGGGGCGCAGCCGCTCGATCGGCACCAGCCGGGCGTCCGGCGCCCCGCCCGCCAGGAGCTGGGCGTCGTCGCCGAGGAGCGCCGACAGCCCCATGCCGAGCCCGCGGCGCCGGGGCGTGCCGCGCTCGACGCTCACGAGGCCATCCCCTCGACCCGGTCGCGTCGCAGCATCTCGCCCGCGAGATGGGCATAGGCCTGGGCGCCGGCGCAGCGCACGTCGTAGAGGAGCACGGGCTTGCCGTGGGAGGGCGCCTCGGAGACGCGGACATTGCGCGGGATGACCGTGTGGAAGACCCGCTCGCCCATGAAGCTGCGGACGTCGCTCTCGACCTGATCGGAGAGGTTGTTCCGGCGATCGACCATGGTGAGCACGATGCCGTTGATGCGCAGGCCGGGATTGTTGGCGCGGCGCACCCCGTCGATGGTCCGCAGCAGCATCGAGAGGCCCTCGAGGGCGAAGAACTCGCATTGCAGCGGCACCAGCACGGCGTCGGCGGCGACCAGCGCGTTGACGGTGAGGATGCCGAGCGAGGGCGGGCAGTCGATCAGCACGTAGTCGTCGGGAGGCGGGCTCCGCTCGAAGGCGTCGCGGAGGCGGAGGGAGCGGCGCGGGTCGGCGACGAGGTCGACCTCGGCCGCCGAGAGATCGACCGTCGCCGGCACGAGGTCGAGCCCCGGCACCAGGGTCGGCTGCCGGGCCTCGGCCAGGGGGATGCCGCCCCGGAGGACGTCGAACGCCGTGATGCGCCGGTCGTCGCGGCGGACGCCGAAGCCGGTGCTGGCATTGCCCTGGGGATCGAGGTCGACGACGAGGACGCGCCGCCCGGTCGCGGCCAAGGCCGTGCCGAGATTGATCGCCGTCGTCGTCTTGCCCACCCCGCCCTTCTGGTTGGCGACGGCCAGCACCCGCCTAGGGCTCGAGCGCCGTTCCGCAGGAGCGTCCACGCGTCACCTCGTCCAGCAGGAGAATTTTCCCGTCGGCCGCCGACAGGCTCGGCACCACGGTCCCGCGCATTGTCCAGCTTTCGCGCGCCTCGGTCAATTCGGCACCCGTCTCGCGGCCCTTGAGGAAGAGGCAGCGTGTTCCGGGGCCGAGAAAGGGTGCGGCGAGCTCGAGCAGACGGGGCAACGGCGCCAGCGCCCGCGCCGTGACGAGATCGGCCGCGAGCGCCGGGGCCGCCTCGATCCGGCAGGCATGGACGGTGACGCCGCCGAGGCCGAGGCGGATCGCGGCCTCGCGCAGGAACGCGGCCTTGCGCCGGTCGCTCTCGACCAGATGGACCTCGGGCACGCCCAGAATGGCGAGCACCAGCCCCGGCAGGCCGGCCCCGCTGCCGAGATCGACGAGCGTCTTCGCCGCTTCGGGCACATGCGCCCGGAGCTGGCCGCAGTCCAGGATGTGGCGGCGCCACGGATCGTCGAGGGTCGAGGCGCCGACGAGGTTGATCGCCCGCTGCCAATGGCGGAGAAGGGCCAGATAGGTGTCGAGCGCGGCCATTGTTTCACGTGAAACACCGAGCAGGCGCTGGGCGTCCGCGGGCGACAGCGGCTTCATGGTCGGCGCCCCTTCGTCGGCGGGCTACGGGGCCCGCGCACGATCTGGCCGAGATGCGCCCGCAAGGCAAGGTCCGGCCGTCGCGGGTCAGGGCTGGCGCGGCTCGGTCGCCGGCGCGGGCAGCAGGAGCGTCGCCCTGAGCCCGCCCTCGGGCCGGTTCGCGAGGCGGATGTCGCCGCCATGGCTGCGCGCCACGCTCCGGGCGATGGCGAGCCCGAGGCCGATCCCGCCGGTCTCGGGGTTGCGGGAGTCCTCCAGACGGACGAACGGGGCGAAAACCCGCTCCATGTCCTGCTCGGCGATGCCGGGGCCGCCGTCGTCGACGTGGATCAGGACGCCGTCCTGCCCGGCCTCGACCGCGAGCCGTGCCCGCTGCCCATAGGCCAGGGCATTCTCGACGAGGTTGCGGAGCGCCCGCTTCAAGGCCAGGGCGCGACAGGGATAGGGCAGGCGGGGGCCGGTCTGCACCGCCACATCGCCGCCGAGCTCGAAGAAGTCCTCGGCCACGCTCTCGACCAGCGCCTGCAGGTCGACCGCCCGGGTCTCCTCCTGCGAGGCCTCCTCGCGGGCGAACGCCAGGGTCGCCTCCGTCATCCGCTGCATCTCGTCCAGCGTGCCCAGGATCTTTCGGCGCTCCTCCTGGTCCTCCATCAGCTCGGCCCGGAGCCGCAAGGTCGTGATCGGCGTCCGGAGATCATGGCTGATCGCGGCCAGCATCCGGGTCCGGTCGTCGACGAAGCGCTTGAGCCGGTCCTGCATCCGGTTGAAGGCGCCGGTCGTGCGCCGCACCTCGATCGGGCCGCCGGCGGCGATCGGCGGCACCCGCTCGCCGCGCCCGACGCGATCGGCGGCCACGGCCAGCTCCCTGAGCGGCGAGGTGATCCGCCGGACGCCCAGCACGACGACCAGCACGACCCCGAGCGCCATGAGGCCCAGCGAGACGAGTGCCGGCAGCGCCGGCGAGAGGAGGATCGGGGGCAGCCGGGTCCTGACGTTGAGCCACGGCCCGTCCGGCAGCTCGATCGCGATGGTCGTGCCGATGCCGACCGGGCCGCGCCGGGGCCGGTCGCCGAGGCCGCGCCGGCCCGGGTCCACGCCTGGGCCATCCTCGTCCCGCCAGCGCGGCGGCGGCCCGATCTCGGCCCGATCGACCAGCACGGTCCGGGCGAGCGGTCCGAGCGCCACCGCGAGACGGCGCTGCAGCCGGCCCGTCCGATGGTCGGCCTCGCCCGGATCGAGGGCGCTCACCGGGTCCAGGGTCAGCTCGAGCTGGGGGGAGGCGATCGCCGCCAGCGCCCGCGGCCGCACGTCCGGCGGCACCGCGGCCATCAGGTCCGCGGCCGCGATCACCCGGCCGATCACCTGATCGCCGCGCAGCGCCTCGAGCGCGGTGCGGCGCTCGCCGGCGAAGATCCAGAAGCCCAGGACCTGGGCGCCCACCAGCGCCAGAAGGGCCAGCAGGGTGAGCTGCCCCGCCATGCCGCGCGGCCAGAGCCGTCTCATTGGCGCAGGACATCGGCGGCGAGGCTGTAGCCGCCGCCCCAATGCGTCTTGATCAGCGAGGGCTGGCGCGGATCGGCCTCGATCTTGCGACGCAGCCTGCTCACCTGATTGTCGATGCTCCGATCGAAGGGCGCCGCCTCGCGGCCCCGCGTCAGGTCGAGCAGCTGGTCGCGGGACAGCACGACATGGGGATGGTCGAGAAAGGCGCGGAGGAGCAGAAACTCCCCGGTGCTGAGCGGCACCGCCACGCCGTCCCCGTCGACCAGCTCGCGCCGCGCGGTGTCGAGCGCGAACCGGTCGAAGCGCAGCCGCCCGGCCGGCCCGCCGCCGCGTTGGGGCGGCAGGCTCCAGGTACGGCGCAGCACCGCCTTGATGCGCGCCAGAAGCTCCCGGGGATTGAACGGCTTCGTCACATAGTCGTCCGCCCCCATCTCCAGGCCGATGATGCGGTCGGTGTCCTCGGCCACCGCGGTCAGGAGAATGATCGGCAGGTCCTGGCGCTCGCGCAGCCAGCGGCAGAGCGACAGCCCGTCCTCGCCCGGCATCATGATGTCGAGGACCACGAGCGCCGGGGCTCCGGCCTCGATCACCCGGCGCGCGGCCTGGGCGCCCTCGGCGAGGCTCACCCGATAGCCCTGGCGCACCAGATACTTGCCGAGGAGATCGCGGATCTCCCGGTGGTCGTCGACCACGAGGATGTGCGGGGCGGCTTCGTCCATGCGGGTCATCGCATCCGGTCGGCCGGCACTATGCCTCGCGGCAGCGCCCGCTGAGGAGACAAAAGATGTAACCATCCGTTGCCTCGGCAGGCGCCGTTACAGACTGCGACAAAGACCCGGTCGGCCGGCAAAGTTTCGCGACGTGGGCCGGCTCAACTGCGCCGCATCGAACCCCGCAGTGAAAGGAAAGACGATGCGAGCCGGAACCAAGGTCCTGATCGTGACCGGCATCCTCGCGACCGCCTCGATGGGCGCCCTGGCCGGCCGGGCCAGCGCCGACGGCCCGATGTGGCGCCACGGCGGTCCCCCGGACGGGCCCATGGCGGGCGGCCCGGGGCCGCTCGGCACCATGCTGCATCAGGAGCTGGAGAAGAACGGCGGCAAGCTCACCAAGGAGCAGGCCGATGCCGCCACGGCGGCGATCTTCGCCGAGTACGACACCAATCACGACGGCAAGCTGTCGCTCGACGAGTACCAGGCCTTCTGGGTCGCCATGATGCACGAGCGGATGGTCCGGAGCTTCCAGTTCCTCGACCGCGGCGGCGACGCCCTGGTCACCGAGCAGGAGTTCCAGGGTCCGGTCGACTGGATGCTCGAGCGGCTCGACCGCAACGGCGACGGGACGATCTCGAAGGACGATCTCCGCCCGCCACCCGGACCCCGCGACCGCGGGCCGCGGGGTCACGGGCCCGGCGCAGGCCCGGGGCCCGGCCCCGGCGGCCCCGAGTGAGGAGCCGACGAGGATGCCGTTCCGTGACAGTCGGCAGGCCTGGGGATCGGTGAGCATCGCCCTCCACTGGGCCTCGGCCGCCGTCGTCCTCGCGACCCTCGGCATCGGCCTCGGGTTCGACAGCCTCGAGCGGACTCCGCTCGAGGCTGCGGCCCGGACCGTGCACGAGTCGCTGGGCCTCACCGTCCTGGCGCTCACCGCGCTGCGGCTGATGTGGCGCCTCGCCAATCCGAGGCCGGCGGCGGATGTCGGGAAGCCGGCCTGGCAGGTGGCCGCCGCCCGCGCCGTCCACCTGGCCCTGCTCGGCCTGATCGTGGCCCTGCCCCTCTCGGGCTGGGCCATGCTCTCGGTCGGCGGCCATCCGATCGGCTGGTTCGGCCTCGTCACCCTGCCGCCGCTCCTGGCGCCCGATCCGGCGCTGCGCCACCTGACGCACCAGCTCCACGAGACGCTGGCCTACGGCGTGCTGGGCCTGGTCGTGGTGCACGTGGCGGCCGCCCTCAAGCACCATCTGGTCGATCGCGACGGCACGCTCCGCCGGATGCTCGGCACGGCGAGCGCCTGACGCCGGGGGCCGGCGCCGTCTCGCGCGGCGCCGGCCCCCGTGCTATCTGCGGTCGCTCTGGAGGGGGAGGGCACCGATGACCGCGACCGGCGATCCGCTGACCGAGCGCCTCGAGCGCTGCTACACCGGCATCCTCAACGACGTGATGCGCGGCATGGGGCTCAGGAACTTCGTATCTGCCGCCGGAGATCCGCCCCCTCTTTCCCGACCGCAAGCTCGCCGGCCCCGTCTTCTACTCTGCAGGGCCATGTCGACGAGGCGGCGGACGCCCATACGACGCTGCTCGAATGGACGGGCTTTCTCGCCGCTGCCAGGCCCGGCCACGTCGTCCTCTGCCAGCCGCACACCCATGCCGTGGCGCTGATGGGCGAGCTCTCGGCCGAGACGCTGCAGTTCCGCGGCGTCCGCGGCTACATCGTCGACGGCGCCTGCCGCGACGTCGATTTCATCCTGGCGATGGGCTTCCCCGTCTGCTTCCGCCACTACACGCCCAAGGACGTGGTCGGCTTCTGGCTGCCCGACGCCATGGACGTGCCCATCGTGATCGGCGACGTCACGATCCGGCCCGGCGACTATGTCCTGGCCGACCGCGACGGCATCGTGATCCTGCCGGGCGGCCGGGCCGAGGCCATCGTCGCCGCTGCCGAGGCGGCCATCAACACCGAGAACCTCATCCGCAAAGCCATCCTCGGCGGCATGAACCCGCAGGAAGCCTACCTGAAATACGGAAAGTTCTGACGGGCCCGGGCCCGGCGGCGCGGCGCCAAGGAGGCGAGACGTGACCAGCATCCATACCCAGGGCGTCGACGGCGCCATTCACGACACCGGCACCGACCGCCGGGTCCTGATCCTCTCGCCGGAGGACAATGTCGCGGTCGCCTGCGCCGACCTCGAGGCCGGCACCGAGCTGCCTGATCGACGGTCGCCCGGTCGTCTCGAGCAGGCCGTGCCCACCGGCCACAAGCTCGCCCGGCGGGCCATCGCCGCGGGCGAGCGGATCGTCAAGTACGGCGCCCCGATCGGCAGCGCCCGCGCCCCCATCGCCGCCGGCGCCTACGTCCACACCCACAATCTCGGCTCCGACTACATCCCCACCTGGGACCGCGAAGGCCACGAGATGCGGTGACGGGGTAAGCCCTGTTACGGTCCGGGGCCAATCCGGGAAGTCTATCGATGACCGCCGAAGCTACCGTCACTGTGAGCCGCAGCGCCTCTGAGGCGCTCCTTGCGGAGCTGGAGGACGCCCAGGACCGCGCGACTCTGGCAGGCGCGGTCGAGCGGGAAAGGAGGCTCGGCAAGGACGAGGCACGTCGTGCCTATCTGCCGATCGAGCAGGCCGAGCGCCTTCTTGCCGGCGGAGAATCCTCTTCTCGTGTGGCGCGAGCATCGCGGCCTGTCGCGTGCCGCGCTGGAACGCGCGTGCGGCCTGCCGCGGAGCAGGCTGGCCGCGCTCGAGCGCGGAGACCGAGAGGCGTCGGCGAAGGAGCTGGCCGCGTTGGCCGAGGCGTTGGGTGCGCCCTTCGAGGAGCTCCGTGCCCCTGACATGGCAATCGAGGCGGGCCGCGGCACGGCGCCGACGGAGGCAGCCGCCTCGACAGATGTGTCCGTGATCGCGCGGGACGCCGACGAGGAGCATCTCTATCGGATCGTCCGGGTCACGAGCGGCTACCTGGTGACGATGCGGATGCGCTCCCGTATCGGGTTGCTCCTGAGCCCCGCCGAATGGCTGTTCAGAACCGAGGAAGCGGCGCGCGCATGCCTTCGTTATCTGAAGGCTTTTAACCGCTGGTGGGCGGCGATCGTCTCGGGTCAGTCGGCCGAAGGCCTGGAGCGGGAGGTCAGGGCCGCATACGAGCTCGCGAACGACGCCATGGAGCGGCTCGACGACCGTCCGCTGATCGGCGAGGAGGTCCGCGACCTCAGGCTCCGACTGGACGCCTCCCTCGGGGACGACGTCGTGCCCTGACCGGCTCGTCGACCTTGCGGGGGTCGCTTGCTCGATTGCCGGCGCCTGCGTCCACACCCACAATCTCGGCTCCGACTACATCCCCACCTGGGACCGCGAAGGCCACGAGATGCGGTGAGCGGATCCTGGCAGAATCCGCTCCGGCCGGGCTCGGGCCTCGCGCGTCGCAGGGGCCGGTGGCCTCGCTTCTACTCTCGATCGGCGTTAGGTCTGTGCGCTTGCGATGGAGATCGGTGCCCTCGGGCGCAAGGGAGAGCGACATGTCACAGGTTCCGTACGCGCACCACGGCCGCAGAGCGCTGGGACGCGCCGTCCTCGGGCTCGCCCTGGCGGTCCTCGCCATGGCCGCCGCCTCGGCGCAGACCAAGACGCTCGTTCCGCTCAAGAGCCAGACGCCGGAGCAGATGGCCGCCGATCAGCAGCAATGCGCGCAGCAGGCCACCGCCCAGACCGGCTACAATCTGTCGGCCCCGCCGCCGACGACCAAGCCCGTCGCGGGCCAGCGGGTCGCCGGCGCCGCCAAGGGCGCCGCGGCCGGCAAGGTCGTCAGCAATGTCACCGAGAACACGGAGACCGCCGAGGCCAAGGAGGCGGGCGCCAAGGTCGGCGCCATGGCCGGCGGGGCCAAGCAGCGGCAGGCGCGCCGCGGGCAGCGCCAGCAGCAGCAGTCCACGCAGCAGCAGGCGACGGCCTACAACAATGCGCTCGCGGCGTGTCTGCAGGGGCGCGGCTACGCCTGGCAGTAACCGCCCGGGCCGGAGCAGCCGCGCTCCGGCACCCGTCGCGCTGCCGCGGCGTCGAGCCTCACGGCGCCGCCGCCTTCCGCTGGGCGTCCGGCGCCTCGAGCACGCCCCTGCAGGGTGCGGGCAGGTCGGCCAGCGTCACCGGCTTGGGCGGCGGGCCGGGCGGCTTCGGCCGCCAGGGCTCCTCGGAGAGCCACCAGGCGAGATCCGCGCCGCAACCGTCGCCCGCTGGCGGTGGCGCCTGCTCCTGGCAGAGAGCGTCGCCGGGCGGGCAGGCGAGGCGGACATGGATGTGGTCGTCGTGACCCCACCAGGGCCGCACCTTGGCGAGCCAGGCCCGATCGGCGTCCGGCCGCGCGCAGAGCGCCTGCTTGATCGCCGGATGGACGAAGATGCGCTCCGTCATGGGAGAGCGCGCGACCTCCCGGATCAGCGCCACGTCGCCGGCCGTTGGCTGCCCCGGGGCGAGCCGCCGCGTCCCGGGCTCGAGCACGGAGCGGGCGCTCAGCGTCTCCCGCTCCCTGGTGCTCAGGCGACGCGCCGGCATCGGCGTCAGCCAGATGTCGACATCGAGGCCGGTCTCGTGCGAGGCGTGGCCGCCCGCCATCGGGCCGCCGCGCGGCTGCGCCAAGTCGCCCACCAGGAGCCCCGGCCAGCCGAGCGCCGGCACCGCGTCCGCCAGCCGCTCGATGAAGGCGACGAGCCGGGGATGGCCCCAATAGCGGTGCCGCGAGGGCCGCATGACCTGCCAGTCGGGGCCGTCGAGGGGCAGGGCCGCGGCTCCGGCGAGGCAGCCTTTCGCATAGGAGCCGATGGCCTGCGGCGCCCTCGCCGCGGCCGGCGACCCGACGGCACCGAACAAGAGCGCGGCCGCCGGCTCGGGGTCGGCCGCGACCGCCACCGTGGGGGCAACGAGAAGGAAGCCCACCAGCCATCCGACCCGCGCCGCCATCCGCCGTCCCCGAGATCGTCCCGGAAAAACTCCTAGCACGGATCGGCGGGAGGGGAACCGCCGGCCGCGTGGCCCGGGCAGCTCCGCTCAGCCGCCCACGGCGCGGCGGGCCAGGGCCTCGAGATCCGCCGCTCCCGCATGGAGCGTGCCCTCGAGGTGCAGGCCGAGGGCTCCATCGTCCAGCCGCGTGAACTGCGCTCCCGTGAACTCCGGGTGGTAGGGCCGGAGATCCTCGGGCAGCATCGCCGTCAGATCCTCGTGGCTCAGCGCCTGGTTGAGGGCCTTGTCGGCCAGCGATTCGAGCGTCCTCTCGAGATGCAGGCGGTCGACGACCTGGCCGGCGGCGCCCTCGGGCTCGATGCAGCGCGTCCGGGCGTCGAGAAGAAGCCTGTTGGCCTCGATCCGCGGCGTGAGGTCGAGGCACACCCGGGCCGTCGCGCTCGCGATCCGGGTGGGCTCGTCCTTGCCCAGGAGCCGCAGATGGCCGTCCTTGAGGTGGGGCAGCCCCAGCGGCGAGCACGCCCATTGCTCGTAGTGGACGCGGCCGGTCAGGGCGACGGCGGGTGGCGCCGGCTTCGACGTCGCGTCGCTCACCGTGGCACGCTCGCCGCAACGGTCCTTCCGGCTGGCCGCGGCCAGAATCGCCGGCAGCTTGCCCTGCAGGTCGCCGAGGTCGACATCGGCCACGACCCGGGCGCTGACCCCGCTCCACCCGAGGCCGAGCTCGACCTGCGGATGCGCCACGATCGTGACGGGCGTGCCCTCGACCTGCACGTCCCGGCGCACCTCGGGCAGCGGGAAGGCTTCCGCAGAGGCCGGCACCACGAGCAGAAAAAAGGCCAAAAGGCCGAGGAGCCTTCGACTGCATGGGCACCTTTCGCCCGGGCCGGCCGCTGGCGCGCCGCCGGCAGCGAGCGGACCGATACAGCAGATCGGCGCCGTCGTCCGCGCCCTCATCATGGAGCGGCCATGAATTCCCTTCCAGCGCCTGGAACGCCGCGGTGCGCGCGCGCATTGATTCCGGTGGGCCCGCGCGCGTCGGCCGCCGCGGGCCCGGACGATCGGAGGGAAGATCATGCCATGCGCACCTTCCCTGCCGCGGCCGGCATCGCCGCGGCCCTGCTTCTTGCCGGCGCCCCGGTCTCCTTCGCCGCCATGGGGGCGGCCAGCGAGCCCGGGGGGCCTGGCCATGACGGCCCCACAAGCGGGCATCGGGAGCGATCCCGCCGTCCAGAGCCTGATCGAGAGCTACTATGCCGCCCACGCCCAGGAGGGGGCGAGCTGCGGCCCGGTCACGATGGGCACCGTCCTGAGCGCGCCGACCATCGCCCGCATGGGCGGGGACGTCACCGTCCAGGTCAACTACACCTTCAGCAGCGCCGATCCCCGGACGTCGGGGATGGACTGCTCGGGCATGGGCAGCCGCGACTTCACCCTGTCACGCGACGGCTCGGGCTGGACGGTCCAGAGCATGTCGTCGGCCACGGGCGCCTGACCGGGGCGGACCTCCCGGGGCGGTCGGCCGGCCGATCCTGACGCAGGCTCACTGAATGGCGTAAGATGGAACGCACGAGCGCCGGAACAGGGAGACGGGCGATGACGATGCGCGGCTGGGCACGGAGCGACGGGCGGAAGGGCATCCGCAACACGGTGGTCGTCGCCTATCTCGTGGAGTGTGCCCGCCACGCCGCCGAGATGATCGCCCGGCCGTTCGAGGAGAACGATGTCCACGTCATCGGCTTCCCGGGCTGCTTCCGGAACCAGTACGGCTACGACATCATGGCGCGCCTCGCCACCCACCCCAATGTCGGCGCCGTGCTGATCTGCTCCCTGGGCTGCGAGAGCTTCGACCGCTCCGGCCTCCGGGCAGCCGTCGAGGCGACGGGCCGGCCGGTCAGGACGCTCGTCATCCAGGCTGCCGGCGGGACGCGGCGGACGGTCGAGGCCGGGCGGGAGTGGGTACGCTCCACCCTGGCCGGGCTGGCCCTCTCACCCACCGTCCCGGTCGGGCTGGCCGACCTCACCGTCGGCACGATCTGCGGCGGCTCGGACGCCACCTCGGGGCTGACCGCGAACCCGGCCATGGGCCGCGCCTTCGACCTCCTGGTCGAGGAGGGGGCCCGCTGCATCTTCGAGGAGACGGGCGAGCTGATCGGCTGCGAGCGTCACATGGCCGACCGCGCCCTCACGCCGGAGCTGGGCCGGGAGATCGTGGCCTCGGTCGAGAAGGCGGCCCGCTACTACAAGGTCATGGGCCAGTCCTCCTTCGCCCCGGGCAACGCCGAGGGCGGCCTCACGACGATCGAGGAGAAGTCGATGGGCGCCTACGCCAAGTCCGGCGCCTCGCCCATCGCCGGGCTGATCAAGCCCGGCGACTATCCGCCCGCCGGCGGCCTCTATCTGCTCGACGTGGTGCCCGACGGCGAGCCGCGCTTCGGCTTCCCGAACATCACCGACAATGCCGAGATCGCCGAGCTCATCGCCTGCGGCAGCCAGGTCATCCTCTTCTCCACCGGGCGGGGCTCGGTCGTCGGCTCCGCCATCAGCCCCGTCGTCAAGGTCTGCGCCAATCCAGGCACCTGGCGGCGCATGAGCGAGGACATGGACGTCGACGCCGGCCGCATCCTCGAGGGCCGGGCCACGCTCGACGAGGTCGGCCGGGAGATCGTCGGCCTCATCGAGCGCGTCGGCGCGGGCGAGCGGACCAAGTCCGAGGCGCTCGGCCACCAGGAATTCATCATGGGCTACAAGCAGTTCGAGCCCACCGGCCCCGCCTGCCTGCCCCGGGTCGCCTGACCCTGACCTGCTCGATCCTCGGCTGAAGAATGTTGCAGAACTCGCTACCGTTGTGCGTATGAATGATGGAATATACGCCGGTGAATGAGGTCGCCGGGAATGCAACTTCTAATTGTGAGAGTCCGCGAGAGCGCCCGATGACCGACGCCGGGGACGTGCTCCTTGTCACCGCGGGCCTGTCCCTCATCGGGTTCGTTCTCGGTCACGTGCGCCACGCCTGGCGGCGCGGCGGGCTTCGCCAGCTCGTCTGGCCCAGCTTCGAGCGCGGCTACGAGATCGAGAACGCCACCCGCCTCGCGGTGGTCCCCTGGGTCGTCGTGCTCGTGCTCGCCGCGCTGAATGCCGTCTACGCCGCTCTCGCCGGGCACGACCTGCTGGGCTCGCCCTTCGACTATGCCTGGGTCTGGCTGCTGGTCGCGGCCGCGGCCATCCTCGTCGGGCGGCTGATAAGCCGGCGGCGCAGCCGCGGTGTCGCCGCTTTCTCCTTCGCCGCCGTCTCGCTCGCGGTGATCGGGCTCGTCGTCGAGGTCGGCCCGGGCGCCTGGCTGGTCCTGGGCCTCGTCTTTCTTCTCTGGTCCTTCAACGGCCTCCGCGCCACCCTCGTCGACGCCATCATGGGTTGAGGCCAGAGGCCGCTCCGCCCTCCCGGGCTTGACGGGCCGGGCGGTCCGGCGATAGCTGCGGCCGTACCAGCGGCACGGCAGCAGGGAGGCGACGATGGCAGGCAGGCTCGCGGGCAAGAAGGCGGTCGTCACGGCGGCAGCGGCCGGGATCGGGCGGGCCAGCGCCCTCCTCTTCGCCGCCGAGGGTGCCGAGGTCACGGCCACCGACATCGACGAGGCGAAGCTCGGGAAGCTCGAGGGCTGCCGGACCGAGCGGCTCGACATCACCGACGCCGCGGCGATCCAGGACTTCGCGAGGCGCCAGGGTCCGGTCGACGTGCTCTTCAACTGCGCGGGCTTCGTCCATCACGGCACCATCCTCGAGTGCGAGGAGAAGGACTGGGATTTTTCGTTCACCCTGAACGCCCGCTCGATGTACCGGATGATCCGGGCCCTGCTGCCGGCCATGCTCGAGTCGGGCGGCGGCTCCATCGTCAACATGAGCTCGGTCTCGTCCAGCGTGAAAGGCGTGCCCAACCGGTTTGTCTACGGCGCCAGCAAGGCCGCCGTCATCGGCCTCACCAAGTCGGTCGCCATGGACTTCGTCGGCCGCGGCGTCCGCTGCAACGCCATCTGCCCCGGCACCGTCGAGACGCCCTCCCTCGAAGGCCGCATGAAGGCCCAGGGCGACTACGAGAAGGCCCGCAACGCCTTCATCGCCCGCCAGCCGATGGGCCGGCTCGGCACGGCCGAGGAGATCGCCGCCCTGGCACTCTACCTCGCCTCGGACGAGAGCGGCTACACCACCGGCACGATCCACGTCATCGACGGCGGCATGACGATCTGAGCCCGCGCTCGCCCCCCGAGGAGGCGCCGGTCGCGGCGCCTCCTCGGGATGTGACCTCGGCACTCGGAGCCGGGGCACGGGCCTGTCCCGATCAAGTCGACAATCCCTGTCCTGGAGCCAAAGCTGCGGCCGTCGGAGCCCTGGGCGCAAGGTGGCCAGTATTGGAGGCGTCCAATCATGTCGAAAACCGCCCATGGAGCGATCCTGGCTGCAGCCTGCCCGTCCTCGGGTCGATCCGGGCTTGGTCCTGATCGCCGCCAGCCCTGAATCCTGAGAATATTGCTTTTCCGTCATCCATGGCCGTGGCACAGGTAGCCCAATGGAGGGACGGCCAAATGCTTCCCAAACCCGAATCCGCCTGTCTCCTGATCGCCGACATCTCGGGCTACACCAGCTTTCTCGCCTCCGTCGAGCTCGACCACGCCCAGGACATCATCGCCGACCTGATGGACACGGTGGTGAGGTGCCTGCGCCCGCCGTTCCGGCTCGCCAAGTTCGAGGGTGACGCGGTTTTCGTCTACGCGGTCGGCGACAAGGTCGATGGATCTCTTCTCCAGGACGCCATCGAGGGGGCCTATTTCGCCTTCCGCAGGCGGCTCCGCAACATCGAGCAGGCGACATCCTGCGCCTGCAGCGCCTGCCGCCAGATGGAGCGCCTCGACCTCAAATTCGTCAGCCACCATGGCGAGTTCGTCAAGCAGAGGATGGCCGGCCGCGAGGAGCTGGCCGGTCGCGACGTCATCCTCGTTCATCGCCTCCTCAAGAACGCCGTGAGCGACCGCCTCGGCGGCCGCCCCTACGCGCTCTTTTCCGACGCCTGCATCCGGGCCATGGACATCGATCCGGTGGCACAGGGCCTGGTCGAGCACCGGGAGCCGATCGACATCATCGGCGAGGTGACGTGCTGGGTGCGCGATCTCGAGGACGCATGGGCGAAGGAGAACGACCGCCGGCGCAACGAGGTGACCCGCGACAAGGCGGCCCAGGTGATCGAGTTCGAGATCGCCGCCCCGCGCCCGACCGTGTGGGAGCATTTCACCCTGCCGGGCCTCCGGCCGAGATGGCGGGGCGCCGACGAGGTGCGCGAGACGTCGGAAAGCGGCCGTCGCGGGGTCGGCACCACCAACCACTGCATGCACGGCGCCCACGCGATCATCGAGGAGGTGATCGACTGGCGCCCGTTCGACTACCTGACATTGACGACCCTGCTGCCCATGCCCGGCGCCCCCAAGGTGCTCATGACCTATGCGTTCTCGGACGTCGGAGGCGAGGCGGGCGCCGGCAGCGCCACGCATGTCGAGATCCGCGTTGCCAGGCCCAAGCCGAAGGACAAGGCGTTCCTCGAGCAGGTCGGTGCCCAGTTCCAAAAGACCATCACGAGCGAGGTGGCGGCCCTGCGCCTGATTCTCGAGGAGCAGAAGGGGGCTCCGGCGCCGGTCGAGGAGCCTCCTCTGCCCGTATCGGCGGAGCGGTTCCGGACCCTGCCCGTCAGCGCGCCCTGACCCGCCGCCCAGGCGCGCCGAGGGGATCGCCGGTCGCCCAAGCCCATCCGGCCGGCTGCCGTCGGTCCGACGGGATCACGCACCGGCCGCGCAACCCTCCCCCTGCGCTGTGCGTTTCCTCGCCGGCAAGACCGGAGGATCGATCGATGCGCACGATATGGCGAACGATGATGGCCGTGGCGGTGGCGGTCGGCGTTCTGGGCGCACGGCCCGCGGCGGCCGCGGACGGCTCCGAGCAGTTCATCGCCAAGCTGGGCCAGGAGACGGTGTCCATCCTCGGCGACAAGAGCATGAGCACGGCCACGCGTCATCAGCGGCTGAAGCAGATCCTCGAGGAGAACTTCGATCTCCCCTATCTGGCGCGGCTGGCGCTCGGCCGCAGCTACCGCCGGCTCGACGCGCAGCAGCGTCAGACCTACCAGGGCCTGTTCGAGCGGTATCTGCTGACCGCCTACGGCGCCAAGTTCGACACCTATGGCGGCCAGACGCTCGAGGTCACCGGCAGCACCAAGGCGTCCGACGGCGACCGGATCGTCCGCTCGGAGATCGTCCAGCCGCAGGGCCAGCCGGTCGACGTCGAGTGGCGGGTCCGCGACGAGCAAGGCAAGCCGCAGATCATCGACGTCATCGTCGCCGGCGTCAGCCTCGTGGTGACGCAGCGGAACGAGTTCGCCAGCCTCGTCCAGCAGCGCGGCATCGACGGCTTCCTCGAGTCGCTGCGCCAGCAGGCCCAGTCGGGCTGAGGGCGGCAGGCCGGCCGGGTGGCGGCACCGGTCTCGTCGACGAACACCAGCCGCGCCGGGCGCATCCCGCTCTGCTCGGCGCGCCAGTCGGCCGCTGCGCGGCGACGTCGGGTCGCTCCTGCTCCGCCGCCCGGCCCGACTTTTTTGAGCGTCAGCCCGAGCCGGGCCAGCGTCTTGTGCATCAGCCCGAGGCTGGCGGACACGCCATGCGTCGCCAGCAGCCAGGCCGCAGCTCGTCCAGCGTCACGTCCGGCCGCAGCGCCACCTCGACCGCGATCAACGCGTGATGGTCGCGAGCTTGAGCGTCTGCCGGTTGCGTTGCGGCCGGGCCTCGGTCTCGCCGGTGGCGGCGCGCCGGCCCAACGCCTTGTAGATGTACGAGATGCTGACCTGGAACAGCTGCGCTGTCACCCGCGCCGAGCCACCGCCGTCGATCGCCGCCAGCACCGAACTCCGCAGGTCCGTCGAATAGCTCTGCCCCGACTTCCACGCCATCACACCACCTCGGCTCATCACTAGAGATCGAAGCGCAGCACGACGCCGGACCAGCGCCGACCGTCGCCCGCCCGCTCGCTGAGCCCGTTGGCACCCGACGAGCCGACGGACCTCCGCCAGAATTGCAGCGCTCCCTCGTTGTAGTCGGCGACGGGGACTTCCCACCGCCCCCGATATCGCTGGAACGCCAAGTGAGCGGCGCAGGTCCCGACACCCGCCCGACGATATCTGCGCAGGACAAAAAACTCGGCGACCGGGTGGTCGAGGGGCAGGTCGAGAGCAGACCACCGGCTCAGCAGCGCGAAACCGGCGATGCGGCCGTCCGCCCGAACGAGCAACGGCACGCGACCTGCTTCCCGCCAATAGAGCTCGAGCCGGCGATAGGCGAACCGCCCGTCCTCGCCCACCTCGCCAGAGGTATCGCCCCGGGGAGCGTGCTCGGAGGGATCGTGGAGATGGAGCTGGAGCAGGCGCTCGACCGTCGGCCGCTGCGCAGCGGTCGCCTCGGTCACCGTCACCTCGCCGACAGCGGAGGGCGCCATCAGCCGGCCCTCGGCCGGCGTGTGGCCCGCGCCCGTCGTCGAAGCACCGTCTTGCGGGCGACGCTCATTCGCGCTGATCTCCCTGCCATCGAGCCGGTCATCGAGTGATGCCGGCCGAGGTCGCGAGCTTCGGATCCCGATCGCGGCCATGCCGGAGTCGACCCATGAGCAAGAAAATCGACATCGCTGCCCTGACACCGATCGTCGGCACGATGTACCCGCAACCGTTCGACGAGCCTTGCCTCTCGCCCGAGCGGACAAAGCTGGGGGACGCTGCCCACCTCACGCAATTCGGCGTCAATCTGCTGCGTCTGCCTCCCGGGGCGTGGTCGAGCCAGCGTCACTGGCACACCGAGTCCGACGAGCTGATCTATGTGCTGAGCGGCGAGGTGACACTCCTGACGGACGAGGGCCCGGAGCTGCTTCGAGCGGGCGATGCCGCCGGATTCGAGGCCGGCGACCGAGACGGCCATTGCCTGCAGAATCGATCCTCGTCGGACGCCATCGTCCTCGAGATCGGCACGCGCGTCGAGTCCGACGCGACCCACTACCCGGATATCGACCTCGTCTCGCCCTCGGGTGGCCGGCCGGCGATCTACACCAGGAGGGACGGCACGCCTTACGCGGACATCCGAGGGCGAGCCACGAAAGGCTGAGCCGTGTTTGCGGGGCTCGCCCCGGGTCGATGCGTCCTGTCCGGGGCAGATGGGCATTCTCCCTGCCTCGATGTCCGCAGCCCGCGCCAGTGATGAAGGCCACAGCTCCAGCGCATGCTGACTACGTATAGTCAGCACACGCCGAATAGATGGACAAGGAACGGGTCCTCGCACTCCCGAGCGGTAGGCTGACGCATCCTCGCACCATGCTGGGTGGTGACCGGGCATCGACCTGGTCCCTCAGGAGGAAGCCATGGCCGAACCCGCCTCGGAGGCGTCGTATCTGCCCCTGGTCGCCGCGAGCGACACGCTCGACGTCGTAGCCGACACCGCCTCGACCACGGGTCGCAATCCGGTGAAGATCCTTCCGCTCGAGAACGACACCGGCACCAAGGTCTCGCTCGATCCCTTTGCGACCGACCCGAATGCGACATTCCCCCAAGACGGCTTCATCACCGTCAAGGGCAGCACGGTAACCTACACGCCGGCGGCCGGCTTCGTGGGCACCGACAGCTTCGACTACTCGGTGCACGACAAAGCGGGTGACACCGGCACCGGTACCATTGCCGTCACGGTGACCGACAATGCGCTTCCGACGGGCGCTGTGGCACCGGACGCGGTCAATGACAGCTTCACCGTCGACAGCCCGAAGGCCGCCAAGCTCGACGTGCTTCTCAACGACACCAGCAGCGACGGCAGCAAGCTCTTCATCACCTCGTTCAACGAGCCGGATCATGGCACCCTCTCCCTCAAGGGCAGCCAGCTCACCTACCACGCCGAAAGCGGCTACACCGGACCCAACTCGTTCTCCTACGAGGTCTACAACAAGACGGGCCTGCACGACGCCGCCCAGGTCAGCCTGGATGTTCGGCACGGTGGCGGGGCGGCGGCCAGACGCTGACCGTCCACAACGACAGCTTCAAGGTCCCGGGCAACACCGACACCGACCTCGACGTCCTCAAGAACGACAAGGGCACGTGCATCGCGATCACCGACGCCGACGATTTGGTGGGCGGCACGGTGACGATCGACGCGAACGGCACCGGCCTCACCTATACGCCGGACCCGGGCTTCACGGGCAAGGACCTCGTCCTTTACAACGTCACGGATGCTTCCGGGAACATCAAGACCGGAACGGTCATTCTCACCGTGAAAGACACCGGCGGCACGACGCTCGGCCTGAGTGACCTCCTCACCCCTGACGATGCGGCGGCTGGCAGCCCTGGCGGCCGCAGCGGAGCGAGCCATTCGACCATCAGCATGGCGAGCGGCGGCGTCGACCTCGACACACTCGTCCACCAGGCCCATCACCACGTCGGCTGAAGCGGGGCGAGGCCCGATCCAGGGCGCACCCGGCCGCCCCGACGTCCGGCATCACGCGGGTCGCAAGCGAAGCGCCTCGCAGAGCCGCGCCAGTGACGAAGGTCACAGCCCGGGCGCAGGCCGACAGCATATGATCGGGTAAGCGCCAAATAAAAGCCGAGGAATGAGGCTCTCTCATTCCCCACCGGCAAGCCGAAGCATCCTCGCATCATGCTGGATGGTGACCGGGCATCGCCCGGTCCTCAGGAGGAAGCCATGGCTGCGCCTCTTTTGCGAATTGCCGACTTGTCGTTGGACACCCGGAGTGGCGTCTGCCCTCTTGCCTCGACCGCCGACACCTTCTCGACAGTCCTGACGGATGCGAGCGCAGGACGGTGCCGGGACCACGCCAGGAGCTTCGTGCCGTGGCCGGAGCGGCCGCGGTCCGGACTGTGGAACGGGCGGGGCCTGTCGGCGCGGCTCTGCGCCGCCGCGTTGATCCTGTCGGGATGCACCTCGATGCAGCCCCTGCAGCTCCAGGGCCATTTCCCCGACGACATCCATGTCGGCGATCAGCTCGAAGTCATCACGCGTGACGGCAAGACCACCGAGCTGAAGGTCACGGCCGTGGGCGCCGACCGGCTGTCGGGCACGACCCCGGGTGGAGCGACGCAGGAAATCGCGGCGAGCGCCATCGCCTCGATACAGAGACGCGAAGCCAGCAAGGGTAAGACCGTCGCCCTCGGCCTCGGGGTCGCGGCGCTGGCGGTCCTGGCGGCGGGGGCCGTGGTCTTGCTGGCCGTGCCGGCGGTGCCCGTCGGTGGCTGACGGTGAGTGACGCCGCTCCCGTCCGCCGGGATGGGCTCAGATCCCCTCCCCGTGGATGCCGCACTCCGTCTTGTCGAGGCCCCGCCAGCGGCCGGCCCGCGCCTCCTCGCCGGGCCGGGTCGGTGTCGTGCAGGGCACGCAGCCGATCGACGAGAAGCCGCTGACGACCAAGGGGTGCAGCGGCAGGGAGCGCAGACGGCGATAGTGCCGGATGTCGTCCAGCGACCAGCCGGCCAGCGGGTTCAGCTTGAGCCGGCCGCTCGGCCCGTCGACCTCGGCCGTCGGCAGGGCGGCGCGCAGACCGCCCTGGAAGCGCTTGCGACCCGTGATCCAGGCGTCGAACCCGTCGAGCGCCGTGTCCAGCGGCTCGGTCTTGCGGATGTGGCAGCAGAAGTCGGGCTCGCTCCGCCACAGCTCACCGGCGGGATCGTGCCGATCGAGGTCGGCGGCCGCCGGGCGCACGCGCCGCACGTCCTCGAGGCCCAGGCGGGCGACCAGCTCGTCCCGATAGGCGAGCGTCTCCTCGAAAAGCTTCCCCGTGTCGATGAACAGCACCGGCGTCGCCCGGTCGACCGACGCCACCATGTCGAGCAGCACCGCGCTCTCGGCGCCGAACGAGGAGACCAGGGCCACCCGCCCGGCCAGCGGCCCGGTCAGCGCCTGCCGGATCAGCTCCAGCCCCTCGAGCTCGGCGAGCTCCAGGGCGGACGCCTCGACGTCGTGGAGAGCCAGGCACCACGACGATCCATCAATCCGCTCACGGCCGTACCCTTTCGTCACGTCGCGAACGTCCTTTACATTGATGGGCACGCAACGAATGTAAATAGCCATAGTTATACAATAATTTGATGTTCTTATGCGCCCGACGCCATCTCCACGGCCGCCTGCCCGGCCTCGACCGGGCCGAGCAGGCGGAAGGCGCGGATGGTCTCGTCGCGACCGCGGGCCACGAGCTCGCCGACCGGAATCAGCCTGAAGCGTCCCCTCAGGTCCTGCGCCACGGCCTCGCTCACGAGGATCACGACCTCGGCGCCGTCGCCGACGCTCCTTGCCGAGCTGCTCGAGGCGCTGGGCAACGTTCACCGTGTCGCCGACCACCGTGTAGTTGATGCGGTCCGGCGCCCCGATATTGCCGACGATCAGCGGACCGCGATGGAGGCCGATCCGCAGCCGGACGGCTCAGGCCGGCCGCACGGCGCTCGCGGTTCTCGGCCTCGATCCCCGCCCGGATCGCCAGGGCCGCGCGGCAGGCCCTGACCGAGCGATCCTTTAGTTTTCTCGGGCGCGCCCCAGAAGGCCATCAGGCCGTCGCCGATGAACTTGTCGACCGTGCCGCCCTCGGCCTCGACGCAGCGGGCGAGCTGGGTGAAATGGCGGTTCAGCAGCTCGGCCACCGCCGCCGGCGGCAGCCGCTCGGACAGCCGCGTGAAGCCCACGATGTCGGTGAACATCACCGTGAGGTCGCGCTGGCGCGAGGCGATCGCGTCCGGCCGGCCGGAGCGGATCAGGCGGCGCACCAGCGAGCGCGGCACATAGGTCTCGAAGGCGCGGAGCGTCGCCAGCATGGCGTTGAAGGCCCTGGACTGCTCGTCGATCTCGAGGATGCGGCTGGGCGGCAGCGGCTCCACCTCGCTCGTGTCGAGGCTCGAGATCTGGCTCGCCCGCTCGGTCACGGCGCGGATCGGGCGGGCGATCCGGCGGCCGATGACCAGGGTGGCGCCGATGGCGACCAGGAGGACCAGGAACCCGGCCACCGCCCCCTCGCGCAGGGGCTCGGTCGCCTGCTCGAGACGGCTCGCCGGGAACCAGACGCCGATCGTCCAGGGCACGTCGCCATAGTCCTCGATCGTCCGGGTCAGGACGATGCTCTGGCCCTCGGCACCGCCGTCGACGCTGCCGACCTGCATGCCGCGCTTGTCTGCGCGCCGGAACAGCTCGATCGGCTCGCCGGTGGCGAGCTTGGCCAGCACCGTATCGGCGACCGTCGTCGACGGATGCGAGAGGGGCCCCTTCGGCCCGCGTCCGGCTGCGCGCCGGTCAGGCGTGGATGCGCCAGGACCCGGTCGTCGCCATAGAGGATGAAGGGCGTCTCGTTGGCGTTCTCGCCGAGCTGGTCGACCAGCGAGGAAAGCTCGCCCACGGTGACCCCGGCCGCCAGATAGCCGATGAGCGTGTCGCCCCGATAGACGGCGCGCCGCACGTTGATCACCGACTGCTTGAGGCTCGGCACATAGAGCACGTCGCCCCAGTAGGTCTGGCGGCGCTGGCGCATCTCTGCGAGCCTGGCCAGGGCATCCGGCGCCTCGACCCGGCTCCTCGTGATGGCGAGCGCGCCCGCCTGATCGCGCGCCGCGACCGTCTGCTCGAGGTCCGGCGCAATGAAGACGATGCCGCTGAGCTCGCTCCGGGCCGCCAGCGCGGCGGTCAGCGCCCCCTCGAGGTCCCGTGGATCCCCGGCATCGATCCGGCCGTCGACGAGCAGCGTCGCCAGCCCGTCGATGGCCGCCCCGGCGGGATCGAGATGGACCCGGATGCCCCGCTCGATCGCGTCCATGGTGAGGATGGCGCGGTCGTTCAGATAGTCGACTGTCATCCGCCGGGCCAGCATCCACTCGAGCACCAGCGCCGTGGCGGTCGACGCCAGGACAAGGCTGCCGATGGTCACGGCCAGCACGACCGTGATCCGCATCCGGCGGCGAGGTAAAGGGGAGGGCGGGCACGGCTCGCGGGGCCTCGCGCTAGGGTGGCGCCGACCACGCAACCTAGGACTGTGGGCGCCGCGGGTGCCAGGGTGGCATGGCGCCGCTACCGCCGTGGCTCCGGAGCGCCTATATTGGGGCCAGCGCGCGGCCCGGGCTCCGGGCCGCGCTTTGTCTGCTGCCCGCCCGCCACCGGACTTTTCTCAATGGACCTCAGGAACATCGCGATCATCGCCCATGTCGACCACGGCAAGACCACGCTGGTCGACCGCCTGCTCCAGCAGTCCGGCACCTTCCGGGACAATCAGCACGTCCAGGAACGGGCCATGGACAGCAACGACATCGAGCGCGAGCGCGGCATCACCATCCTCGCCAAATGCACCTCGGTCGTGTGGAAGGGCACCCGCATCAACATCGTCGACACGCCGGGCCACGCCGACTTCGGCGGCGAGGTCGAGCGCATCCTCTCCATGGTCGACAGCTGCCTCCTCCTCGTCGACGCCGCCGAGGGGCCCATGCCACAAACAAAATTCGTGCTGGGCAAGGCGCTGAAGCGGGGCCTTCGCCCGATCCTCGTCATCAACAAGGTCGACCGGCCCGACGAGCGCGCCCTGGAGGTCCTGAACGAGGTTTTCGACCTTTTCGCGGCCCTCGACGCCGACGAGCACCAGCTCGACTTCCCGCACGTCTACGCCAGCGCCAAGCAGGGCTGGGCGGTCCGCGAGCTGGGCGACGAGCGCAAGAGCATGGCGCCGCTCTTCGACCTCATCCTCCGCCACGTCCCCGCCCCCGAGGCCGATCCCGAAGGCCCGTTCCGCATGCTGGCCACGACCCTCGAGGCGAACCCCTATCTCGGCCGCCTGCTGACCGGGCGCATCCAGTCGGGCCGGCTCCGCGCCAATTCCACCATCAAGGCGCTCTCCCGCGACGGCGGTCCGGTCGAGACCACCCGCGTCACCAAGCTTTTGGCGTTTCGCGGGCTCGAGCGGCAGCCGGTCGAGGAGGCCGAGGCGGGCGACATCGTGGCACTCGCCGGCTTCGGCCTGGCCACCGTCGCCGACACGCTCTGCGACCTCGGGGTCGATACCGCGCTCCCGGCCCAGCCGATCGACCCCTCGACCATCGCCATCACCTTCTCGGTCAACGATTCTCCCTATGCCGGCCAGGAGGGCACCAAGGTCACCTCCCGCCAGATCTGGGACCGGCTCCGCCGCGAGGGCGAGGGCAACGTCGCCATCAAGGTCGCCCTGAGCGAGGAGAAGGACGCCTTCGAGGTCGCCGGCCGGGGCGAGCTGCAGCTGGCCGTCCTGATCGAGACCATGCGCCGCGAGGGCTTCGAGCTCTCCATCAGCCGCCCGCGCGTGCTCTTCCGCACCGACCCCGAGACCGGCCAGCGCCTGGAGCCGATCGAGGAGGTGGTGGTCGACGTCGACGAGGATTTTTCCGGCATCGTGGTCGAGAAGCTGACCCAGCGCCGGGCCGAGCTCAAGGACATGCGGCCCGCCGGTGCCGGCAAGCAGCGCCTCGTCTTCCACGCCCCCTCCCGCGCCCTGATCGGCTATATCGGCGAGTTCCTGACCGACACCCGCGGCACCGGCGTCCTCAACCGCCTTTTTCATTCGTTCGAGCCCTGGAAGGGGCCGATCGCCCAGCGCCACACCGGCGTTCTGGTCTCGTCCGACCAGGGCCAGGCCGTGGCCTACGCGCTCTGGAACCTCGAGGACCGCGGCCCGATGTTCATCGGCCCGGGCGAGAAGGTCTATTCGGGCATGATCATCGGCGAGCACACCCGCGGCCACGACCTCGAGGTCAACCCCCTCAAGGGCAAGAAACTCACCAACATCCGCACCACCAGCAAGGACGAGGCCGTCTCCCTCACGCCCCCCATCCGCATGACGCTGGAGAAAGCCATCGCCTACATCTCCGACGACGAGCGCGTCGAGGTCACGCCGAAAAGCATCCGCCTCAGGAAGCGCCACCTCGACCCCCACGAGCGCAAGCGGGCGCTCAGGCAGCGCGAGGTGGCGTAGACGCGCTGGGGAGCGAGCGTACCGAGCCCCTCGTGTCGCACACTGCGGTGCCAGTCGCTCAGTGGCGCCTCAGGAGAGTTCCTTGTTGCGCGTCGTGCAACTGTGCGGCAAAAGAGCGCCCAGGGCTTTTGTGACTGTCGCCGGTCATTTAACGAGGTTGAATTCGGCGTACCCATGGGCTTGCGCCGGATAGAGAAGCGGGAGCCGACGATGAACCGGGTGAGCGAGCTTAGCCAGCTGATAGTGGCGTCCTGGCTGTTGGCTGACGACGAGAACCCCATTCCCACATCTCATGGGATTCTAGATCGCGCGCTTGCCGATGCCCTACGCCGTGCGCCGCTCCCACCGTGGGCCTCGGAGAGTCTCCACTTCGTCGATGCCAGGGTCGGCCTGCAGTGTGTCGAGCTGCCCGCCATCTTGGATCGCGCGCAGAAGGCGCAGCTCACCACTGCACCCAATCCCTCATACCAGGAGACAAAGCCGCGCATAAGCCGAGCCGCTGCCAGGCATTTTCTCCGAAAGCTCGGGATAGCTGAGAACGATGCTCTGCAGTTTGGGCAGGCGTTGAAGTCTGCGGCGTCTGCCGCAATTCTCGCCAAGGAAAAGTTCGACGCGAGCGCGGAGGTCCTCCTGGAGGGCTAGTTGGCAGAGCAAGCAGTTCGCCAGTATCGCCAAGCTAAGCCTCATGTCTTCAAAGAAGACATGGTTTGACTGGCGGGTCCATAGAAAAAAGTACTGAGGAGCTTCGCGCCCAGTTCGTTGGCGCCCTCCCTGACCTGTGGGACGAGGTCTCCGCGCTCGTAAGGGCATGGCTCGTCCCAACAAAAATCGAACTCGGTCGCCGGCCGACGAGAGAGGTCTTTCCGAAGAAGTTCAATGACCCGATCTGGGGAGTTATCAGCCTACTCCCATGGGAGGTGCTTCTCCTCGACTCTCCCCTCCTCCAGCGCCTCCGCGGCGTCCGTCAACTTGGGCTAGCATCCCACGTATATCCGGGCGCGGTGCACGATCGCCTAGAACACATTCGTGGCGTTGTCGAGGCCGCAGATAGGATGATCAATGAACTTGAGCGCAACGCCCAGAACCGGAAGGACTTTGGAAACTCCCCTGATCAGGACGTCCCGCCCCTTGAATCATTTGACCGCATCTCCGTGCGATTGGCGGCGCTCCTCCACGACATCGGGCACGGCCCCTTTAGCCATGTCACCGAGCCACTAATACAGCTTAGGTATGCAGAGCCACTTCGTGCGGCCGAGGAGATTTCCGAGACTCCTTCGAGGGCGTCACTCAGATCGCCTCTGCGGAGATCATCGCGGTTCTAATGACCCTCACCTCCGAGATGGATGAAGTCTTCCTTCATCCGAACTTTGGCGCTACTACGGAACCTCGCCAACTCGCACTGGCCATCGCCGGCCGTATTCTGGGATCCCGCTCTTTCCTCAAGACTCCTTATCTATCGGGTATCATAAGTGGCCCACTTGACGCAGACAAATTGGACTACATGGCACGTGACAGCCACCATGCCGGCCTGCCGCTCGCTATTGACTTCGAGCGCCTAATTAGTAAACTCGAGGTCATAACCATAACGGAACGCAATGCGCCAAACCCGGAACTCCGCAGTAGAGCGGCGTCTTCAACCCACGGTAAGCTATACGACATAGGTATCTCTGCGCCGGGGCTGGGTGCATATGAGGAAATGGTGGTCAGTCGGGTAGTGCTCTATGATCAACTCTACTTCCACCATAAGGTTCGCGCAGCAGAAGTCCATGATCTCTAAGCTCATTACGATAGCCGAGGAAGAACGAGGCATAAGATTAACGGCTACGGAGTGTTTCCTAGGATTCTCAGATGATACAATGTTGGCGATCTTTGGAGGAGAATTGTCATATGAGACGTTTAAGCGCCCGGGCCCACGAGCAAGGGTGTTAGCCGCTTCAATACGGCAGCGCGCCCTCTTTCATCGAGCCCTTGCCTTTGCTGCCCGGTTCATCCTCCTTCCTGAAGGGCTGACGAAGGGGGATAAGCAGGACACTCGAACCCTTTTGTGGAATGGGGTCCCTCGGAGGGCTTGAGGGGTGGGATAACCTACGTCTACTGGAACGAGAGATTGTGGAGCGCGTACAGGACCTGTGCGAGGCCGTCCCTGCGTTCTGTTCCCTACGTGCCCGGATATCCACCGAGGATGTAGTCGTCGATATCCCCCCAAACAAGGTGACAGTCAGAGGTAGTGATATCTTAACGAGAACAGAGACCGATGATATTGCACCGCCGACATTGTTCTTCGACCCAGAACGATGGTCCCAGGCGTACGAGGCAACAAAGCACGTTGGATATATTTTTACTAAGCGGGAGTATAGGGCGGTTGTTGCCATGGCCGCTCGAATTGTATTTTACGAGAGATTTAACGTTCTATTATCAAAGGATTCGGAGCTGCCTGCGAAGGCAGTAGGGCTTATTCGCGTGAATTGGTGGAAGGAGGCCTTGGAGTTCGCGAAAGTGACCCAAGTCCGTCTATGAGGCCTTGGCCGTCGAGCGACCGAGGCTCGCGTCAATAGAAATTGAGCAGATAGTTGTTCCGGACAAATGGGGACTTGAGGGTGCGGCGACCCGCAAGAGGATCGTGGATGATCTCAAGTATTACGCTCCGGGAGGATTTGGAGCTCGTCGTGTAGAGGAGATTGGCTCGGCGATCTGCTCGTTGTTAGCATTTATAGATGTTGCAGAGGAAGCTGGCACGTTTGTGGGTGTGGACAGCATAGATGAGAAGGTTCTTCAGGGACGGCTTAGGGATCACTTACTCTCCTACGGTCAAAAAGTTCGGGAAGGTCAAGAGATCGGCGGGGGGGAGACGGATCTAATCCTCGGAGGCGATCTGATTGTAGAGAACAAGATTGAGAAAGATGGAGGTGATCCTTTCGCCAATCGCGACTATACGGCACAAGCACGAAGATATGCGCTGGCTCTTGGCTCAGTAGATGTGCTCTTTGTGGTAGTCTGCTTCAAGTGCCTTTCTGAGGCTGCGTACCTTCCTCCCTCGAACAGGATGAAAGTTCTGGGGCCCGTTCCGGATCTTCGGGGGCTAGCGGCAGAGATTCGCGTCGCGATCCCTTGGTCGGTTGCGACGCCGTCCCGCGCGAAGGTGCCTAGGGAGATCTCGGCCTCGTAGCCGTCGTACTCAAACTGCCACCAAGTGAGATCCAAACTGCAGGGCGTCGGCCGCGGTGCGTCCGTCGAACAGCCGGAGCCGGCTGGCGACGGAGATGCAAGCGCGAGTTGACGCGGCCGTGTGGCGCGACCCCCTCGGCTATCGGCCCGGCGCGCCTGCCCCGACCTCGCTCGCCTCGGCGGCGATCGCCTTGGCGCCGAGGCCGGACTTGACGATGCGGATCAGCTCCTCCTCGCTGGTCTGCGAGGTCGAGGCGTCGAGCACGATCTGGCCGAAATGAAGAAAGTTGATGCGGTCGCAGACCTCGAAGATCTGGTTGTAGTTGTGGACGATGAGGATGATCGAGACCTCGCGCTGGCGGCGCAGGTTCTGGATGAGGCCCAGCACATGGGCGCTCTCGCGCACGCCCAGCGCCGCCAGCGGCTCGTCGAGGACGAGAATCGTCGGCGAGGAATAGATCGAGCGGGCGACCGCCACCGACTGGCGCTGGCCGCCGGACAGAAGCTCGACGGTGCTGTCGACGCTGGGGATCGTGATGCCCAGCGTGTCGAGATAGCCGCGCGCCAGCTCGCGCATCTTCCTGTTGTCGAGGAGCTTCAGGCCCAGGACGCGGCGGTGATGCTCGCGGCCGAGGAACATGTTGTGGTAGATGCTGAGGTCCTTGATCAGCGCCAGGTCCTGGTAGACCGTCTCGATGCCGTGGGCGCGGGCATCGCGCGGCGAGCCGAAGCGGGCCTCCTCGCCGTGCACCCGGACCGTGCCGCTGTCGGGCGCATGGAAGCCCGAGAGGATTTTTATCAGCGTGGACTTGCCGGCGCCGTTGTCGCCCACGAGCGCCAGCACCTCGCCCCGGCGCAGCTCGATGCTGACGTCGACCAGCGCCGTGACGGCGCCGAAGCTCTTGCTGATGTGCCGCATCTCGAGGATGACGGGCGCGTCCGCGGCGAGCGGGGGGACGTCCTGGCTCATATCCGTCTCCGGGCGCGGATCCTGTCCACCTGCACGTTCAGCATCATGGCGAGGATGATCGCGGCGCCGAGGTAGATGTCGGACACCGTCGCCTGGGCGCCCAGCATCACGAGGCCGTTGTTGAGCGTCGCCACGACGAAGGCGCCGACGAGCGAGCCGACCGCGGTGCCCGAGCCGCCCAGCAGCGACGTCCCGCCGATGACGGCCGCGGCGATCGCCTGCAGCGTGAGATTGGGGCCGCCGGCGAGCGGGTCGGCGGAGGCGAACTGGACGGTGTTGATGACGCCGGCCGCGGCGGCGAGCCCGCCGACGATCATGAAGTTGTAGACCTTGATCCGATCGGTGCGGACGCCGATCTCCCTGGCGCCCACGATGTTGCTGCCGGTCGCGATGGTGTGGAGGCCGAAGGTCGTCCGGTTGAGCACGAGCGCCATGGCCGCCACGGCGACGACGGTCCAGAGGAACGGCGTGAAGGCCGTGAGGCCGTGCCAGGACCACAAGGAGTTCGTCGGGCTGTAGAGGTTCTCGCCGAAGATCGCGTTGAAGGGCTCCTCGACCGGCGCGATGATCGGCTGGCTGTTGTAGAGCGAGACGACGACGCCCTGGAGAAGAAAAAGAGTCCCGATCGTGGTGATCAGGGACGGCACCCGGAACGCCACGGTGATGATGCCGTTGAAGACGCCGATGAGCACGCCCAGCGCCACGGCGGCGATGGCCGCCACGGCCACCGGCACGCCCCAGCCGATGCACAGGAGCACCATGACGTAGGGGGCGAGCGAGAAGGTGCTGCCCACCGAGATGTCGATCTCGCCCGTGATCATCAGCATGACCTCGGCCACGGCGATCATGCCGAAGCGGCCCGTGTCGCGGAGCACGACGCTCAGCTCCTGGGAGGACAAAAAGGCCCCGCTGCTGCCCCACTGGAAGTAGATCACGAGCACGAGCGCGACGACGGCGATGCTGGCCTCCCGGTAGCGGGACAGGATGACCAGCGCCCTCTCGAGCACCGTCTCGGGCTCGGCTATGCCGACCTTGCGTGCCGCCGTCTCGCGGGGTCGGGTCGTGCCTGCCATCTTCGGCTCCTTGGGCCGGGGCTCTCGACGTGGGGGCTGCGGGAGCGGGCCCGGCCGGCGCCCGTCAGCGCCGCCGGGCCCCGGCGCGCCCGCGGCAGGGGCGCGCGCAGACCGGGGCGGGCGACCCGCCGGCTCCCGCCCGGGCCCTAGGTCGGCTCGGCGTCGGTGCTGCCCTCGAAGCGGCTCTTGCCCAGATAGAGCTCGACATTGTCCTTCGTCACATAGGCGAGGCTGGTATTGGTGTCGGCCGGGGCGACGGCACCCCCCGAGAGCTTGTACAGATAAAACTGCAGGGTCGGCACGAAGCCCTGCAGATAGGGCTGCTGGTCCGTCGTGAAGCTCATGTCCCCGGTCTTGATGTAGCCCAGCGTCTGCGGATAGAGATCGTAGCCCGCGACGATCACGCCCTTCTTGCCGAGGCCGTACTTGGCCGAGACGTAGCCGCAGGCATAGGTGTCGCCGCCGCCGGTGCCGAAGAGGCCGGCCACGTCCTTGTGGCTCAGATAGTAGCTCTCGATCCGCGAGAACTCGGTCGCCTGGTCGAGGCCGCTGTTGACGACGTCGTAGGTCACGGGATTGCCGTGGTCCTTGATCGCCTGGATGTAGCCGTCGAGGCGCGGCTGCAGGTTGAGCGTGCCCGGGCTCGGGATCGACAGCATCACATGGCTGCCCTTGGGCACCATCGCCAGCCATCTGGTCGCGATGTCGTAGCCCGAGTCGTAGAGCGGCTGCCCCACATAGGCCAGACGCTTGTTGGGGCTGCCCTTCGGCACGTCGGCATTGTAGGCGATCACCGGGATGCCGGCGGCGAGCGCGTTGGCCGTGGGCTGGTCGAACGCCTTGGCGTCGACCAGGCACACCGCGATGCCGTCCGCCTTCTGCGCGATCGCGATCTGCATCGCGTTGACCATCTCGGACACGACGCTGTTCTGCGAGCCGGTCCACTGATAGCTGGTGCCGAAGAAGGCGCAGGCATCCTGGATGCCGTAGATCGCCGGCGTGAAGAACTCGTTGGTCGTCACATGGTTGACGAACACGAACTTGTATTTTTTCTCCGGCAGCCCGCCGGCCGCCAGGGCCGGGCTCATGGCACCCGCAGCCCCCAGCGCGCCCGCCAGCGCCGCCCCGCCCACGCCCAGCTTCGCCGCCATGGCGAAGGCCTTGCGCCGGCTGACCTCGATGCTGATCCGCGCCGCCTGCGCGGCCTGATTCCGGCTGTCGTCCTGCACGTCCTTGCCTCCCTGTGCCCGGCGCTCCCCGCAGGAGCCTCTTCTGGACCTGCAGCCGGGACCTCGCCGATGACCGATTTTTCGATCGCCGGCGGCGAGGTTACGCGCCCACCGACGCGCGCCGCAACTGTGGAATCGTGGAAGGACGGACACGACCGCGGCGGCCGGCTGCCCCGTGCCGCCTCGACCTCGCCTGTCCGTTCCGTTAGTCTCCCCGGGATCGAGGGGAGCAGCGCCCGTGCAGCGCGTCTTCGTCAGCTCGACCGGCAAGGACCTGCTCGACTACCGCGAGGCGGCCTGCCGCGCGATCGAGCGGCCTCGACGGCTTCCATGCCGATGCCATGGAGAACTGGGGCGCCCGCGACGACGCTCCCGGAGAGCTTCGACGAGAAGCGCATCGCCGCCGCCGACGTTTTCGTCCTCATCCTCGGCCACTGCTACGGCAGCTCGCCGCCCGGCCAGGAGCTCTCCTATACCGAGCTGGAGTACGAGGCGGCGCTGAGAGAAAAAAAGCCGATCCTGCGGCTTCGTCGCCAATGACGATTTTCCTCTCAAGCGCCGCCTGGATCGAGCCCGACGACAGGCGCAGGCGCCAGGAGGCGTTCCGCGAGCGCGTCCTCAACGGGCCTGACAAGAAGATAGCCAAGCTCTTCGAGCCCGACCCGGCGAAGCTCGGCGACATATGTGACTCAGGCGCTGCTGCAACTGGCGGAGCGCGCCGCGCCCTAGACGCTCGGCCCGCTCGCCAGCCCCCTTCACCGTGCCGTCGCCCGTCGCCGACTTCACCGGCCGCGACGACGAGATCGCCACCCTGACGGCAGCCCTGGCCCTGAACGGCCGGGCCAGCGTCTCCGCCATCGACGGGATGGGCGGCATGGGCAAGAGCCAGCTCGCCTACGAGCTGGCCTTTCGGCTGGCCGACCGCTTCCCCGACGGCCGCATTTTTCTCGACATGCAGGGCACCGGCGAGCGGCCCCTGGCACCCGAGGATGCCATGGCCCGGGTGATCGAGGCTTTCTCGCCCGACGCCCGCCCGCCGAGCGAGCCGGACCGCCTGAAAGCCGCCTACCAGCAGACGCTCGCCGGCAAGCGGGCGCTCCTCCTGCTCGACAACGCCGCCGACACGAGACAGGTGGCGCCGCTCCTGCCGCCGGCCCCGGTGGCGCTGCTCGTCACCTCGCGCCAGCGCATCCTGCTCCAGGGGACGAAAAGCCTGGAGCTGAGGATGCTCACGCCCGAGAGCGCGCTTCTCCTCCTGCGCGGCATGGTGCCCGAGGCGCGCGCGGACGACGCGGCGCTCGCCGCCATCGCCCGACGCTGCGGCCACCTGCCGCTCGCGCTCCGCGCCGCCGGCAGCTTTTTGCAGGCGCACCCGTCCTGGACGGTCGAGGACTATCTGGACGCGCTGGCGGGCGAGCGCACCCGCCTCGCGGCGCTCGAGGTGCCCGAGGCCCAGCTCGACGTCCGCAGCGTTCTCGGCCTCGGCCTCGCGAAGCTGCGCGAGGAAACCCCCGAGCTCGCCGCCGCCTGGACTCTTCTTGCCGTCTTCCCCGCCGGCTTCGACCGCGAGGCCGCCGCCGCCGTCTGGCAGCAGGACCTCGCCCTCACCCGCGACCGCCTCGACGCCCTCGTCAACCGCAGCCTCCTCACCGCCGAGCAGGAAGCCCGCTTCCGCCTCCACGACCTTTTGCGCGACCTCGCCCGCGAGCAGGCCGAGGCCATGGCGTTGCAGGCCGCGCACCTGCGCCACGGCGAGCACTACGTCAGCGTGCTCGGGAGGGCCGATGAGCTCTATCTGGCCGGCGCTCCGCTCGATGGCCTGGCACTCTTCGACAGCGAGCGGGCCAACATCGAGGCGGCCCAGGCCTGGGCGGCAGCAGCACCTCGAGCAGAGCCGCGAAGCCGCCCAGCTCTGCTCCGACCTCAGCAATGCCGGCGCCCATGTCCTGAGCCTCCGCCTGCCACCGCGGATCCGCGTCCGCTGGCTCGAGGCCGCCCGCGAGGGCTGCCGGGTCAACGGGAATTGCCGCGGCGAGGGCGACGCGCTGGGCAATCTCGGCAATCGCCTGGGCCGACCTCGGCGAGACCCGTAAGGCCATCGAGCTTCTACGAGCAGCATCTCGCGATCGCCCGCGAGACGGCGACCGTCGCGGCGAGGGCAACGCGCTGGGCAATCTCGGCATCGCCTGGGCCGACCTCGGCGAGACCCGCAAGGCCATCGGGCTTTACGAGCAGCATCTCGCGATCGCCCGCGAGATCGGCGACCGTCGGGGCGAGGGCGAACGCGCTGGGCAATCTCGGCATCGCCCGGGCCGACCTCGGCGAGACCCGCAAGGCCATCGAGCTTTACGAGCAGTGGCTCGCGATCGCCCGCGAGATCGGCGACCGTCATGGCGAGGGAGCGCGCTGGGCAATCTCGGCAACGCCTGGGCCGCCCTCGGCGAGACCCGCAAGGCCATCGAGCTACTACGAGCAGCATCCTCGCGATCGCCCGCGAGATCGGCGACCGTCGGGGCGAGGGCGACGCGCTGGGCAATCTCGGCAACGCCTGGGCCGCCCTCGGCGAGACCCGCAAGGCCATCGGGCTTTACGAGCAGCATCTCGCGATCGCCCGCGAGATCGGCGACCGTCGCGGCGAGGGCAACGCGCTGGGCAATCTCGGCCTCGCCTGGGCCGCCCTCGGCGAGACCCGAAGGCCATCGAGGCTTTACGAGCAGCAGCTCGCCATCGCCCGCGAGATCGGCCGACCGTCGCGGCGAGGGCACGGCGCTCTGGAACCTGGCGCTGGCGTACGAGAAGGAGGGCGACCAGACGGAGGCGGTGAGGCTGGCGACGCTGTCGCTTTCCATCCACCGCGAGATCGAGGACCCGTTCGCGCCCAAGATCGAGGCTTGGCTCCGGGAACGCGGCATCGAGCCCTGAGGCTCGGCTTTGAGTTTCTGCTTGACGAGAGGCTATAAAGTCTTATACAAGGAGAAATGCCTGCTCCCTACCCCTCCCGCTCGCCCGTCTCGCTGCCCGGCGCCCGCCGCTGCCGGCTGGCGCGCCGCCTCGCCGCCGGGCTCACCCCGGCCGAGGTCGCCGAGGTCGAGGCCGCGACGGAGGAGGAAATCCAGGCGTTCATCGCCGACCGCGAGTTTTCCGCGCTCGTCGAGCAGTACCGGGCCGCCCGCGAGCTGCCCTTCGACGAGCAGGAGCGGCTGCTGATCGAGACGGCGATGGCCGATCTCCAGCATCTGGTCGACATGGGCGACCGCCGCGCCCTGATGTTCATCGTCTACGAGGCCAACCGCGGCCGGAGCCCGGCCAAGCGGCTGGTCCAGCTCGTGCGGCGCAGCTTCGAGCAGGCGACGGAGCCCAAGGCCGTCCGGCCCGGCCGCACCGCCCCGCCCGAGCAGCATCGCGACTCGATGGCGGGCTACGGCCAGCATCCGCTGGGCCCGGCCCATGCCGCCGCGCCCCGCCTCGCCGACTTCATCGGCGCCGAGGCCGGCCGGGCGGCGCTCCGCGAGGCGGCGCGCGAGGCGGCGGGGCCGCGCCCGAGGCGCCCGCCGCCCCGAGCGAGCCCGCTCCCGCCGCCGAGGCCGAGCTTCCCGCCCTGTCCTGGTCCGCCTCGGGCGAGCCCATCGCACCGCCCGGCTACCGCATCGTCTGGGTGCCCCGCCACCCCGGCGTCCCCGACCTGCCCGACGAGCTGCCGCTCTCCCCGATCGCCCGGCTCGCCCACGATTTTCCCGACTTCGCCGACTGGTTCATCCGCCGCGGCGAGCAGCGCCTGGCCGAGCTGGCCAAGGGCGCGCCCGAGCCCGACCGGCCCCAGAGGAGCGCGGGGCAGAAGCCGCTCGGGCCGTAGAAGAAGAGAAAAGAAAAGAAAATCGGCTTTCTTTTCTTTTTTGTCATTTTCAGGGTCTCGACCCGAGGGACCGTGACTGCACCTTGCGCGTCGTCGTGAGGGTGGGCACGAATTGTCGGGTCGAGCCCGAGGACGACGAAGGGGCGAAGGCCGCGAGGCTGCAGATCTCCAGATCTACGGAGCTATCGATCCGTGATCCCTGGCCGGCGCGGGGAGGGCGCCGGGCTCGGGTGGCCCGGGCCGGTCACTTGCCGGTGGGCTTCGGCGTCGGCACGGGGAGGGGGTCGTCGATGCCGAACAGCCGGTTCCGGTTCTGCTTGTAGTAGGCTTCCGCGTCGTAGGGCTTCACCGGCAGCCCGAGGGCGACCACGGTGAGCTGGCCGACGGAGGATTTGAGGGTGTAGCTCGCCACCACCTCGTCGCGCTGGGCCATGACCAGGTTGACCTGCGAGGTGAACAGCTCCTGCTCCGCGTCGAGCACGTCGAGCACCGTCCGCGAGCCGACCAGGGCCTCCTCCTGGACACCCTGGAGCGCTATCTGATTGGCCCTCACCTCGGAGCGGAAGGCCGCGATCGCCGCCGTGGCGGCCAGCAGCTGGTCCCAGTTGGCGACGAGGCTCTCCGAGACCGAGCGATGGGCGGTCTCGAGGTCGTTCCGGCGCTGCTGGACGGTCTGGCGGTTCTGCCGCACCTGGGAGTATTCGGCACCGCCCTGATAGAGCGGGATGGTCATGGTCACACCGATGCTCGCCGTGTTCTGCCAGGGAATGCTCGGGTTGGGCTGATCGACGGCCGCGACCTCGCCCTGGAGCTGCACGCTGGGCAGAAGCTGGGCGAAGGCCACGTCGACATCGTCCCGGGCCGCGGCGAGGCTGAACGAGGCCGAGAGGATGTCCGGGTTGGAGGTGGCGATCGCCTGCGCGTCCTCGATCGTCGGCGGCAGATCCTTCAGCGGCTTCGGCTGCTCGAGCTTCACCGGCGGATGGCCGATGATGCGCCGATAGGCGGCATCCGACCCCGCCACGTTGGCCTTGGCGACCTCGACATCGGCGTGGGACCTGGACAGGCGCGCCTCGGCCTGGGCCACGTCCGTGCGCGCCACCTCGCCCACCTGGAAACGGTCCCGGGTCGCCTGGAGCTGGCGCCGGAGGCGCTGCTCGTTGTTGAGTGCCAGCTCCAGGCTCGACCGGTCGCGCCAGGAATCCGCATAGGCGGTCAGGGCGTCGAGCAGGGTCTGCTCCTCGAGCGCCACGAGACTGGCGCGCTGGGCGCGGACGAGATTCTCGGCCCGGCTCGTCGCGGCGACGGTGCCGCCGCCATTGTAGAGATTCTGCTGGACCGTGAGGGCGGCGGTCTGCTCGGTCTGGCGAATGGACTCGCTTGCCGATCCGCTCCCGGTCCCTGCCTCGCCCACCGTGCGCGTGACGCCGAGGCTGCCGAAGACCTGCGGGCGGTACCCGGAGAGGGCCTGCGGCACGAGCTCGTCGGTCGCCCGCAGCTGGGCCCGGCCGGCCTGGAGCTGCGGGTTGCCCAGATAGGCCTGCACCAGCGCCTGGTTGACCGAGTCCGCCCGCGCGCCGGCCATCGGCGTCACGGTCACGAGCGCCACGCCGGCCATCGCCCAGCGGCGAGCCAGCCTCGCTAGTCGACTGTTGCTCACCGTGTCCTCCGCCGTCGTTCCGCAGCACCGCCAAGTTGGTGGGGAGCGTAGGTTCGCGCCACTGGCCTATGCAACCCATTCCGCGCCCACGTGCCACCGCGCCGGGCCGCACCCGCGCGACCGTTGATTTCCGGCCACAGATGGTGAAGGTGGCGTGGACCGGTTGGTGGCCCCATGCGCAAGATCGTCCACATCGACATGGATGCCTTCTACGCCGCGATCGAGCAGCGCGACGATCCGACGCTGCGGGGCCGCCCGATCGCCGTCGGCAGCGCCGGCGGGCGCGGCGTCGTCATGACGGCGAGCTACGAGGCGCGCCCCTTCGGCGTCCGCTCGGCGATGCCCTCGGCCCTGGCGCGGCGGCTCTGTCCCGACCTCCGGTTCGTCCCGGCCAGGTTCCCGGCCTACAAGGCGGCGAGCGCCCGGATCCGCGGCATCCTCGAGCGCTACACGCCCCTGGTCGAGCCCTTGTCCCTCGACGAGGCCTATCTCGACGTCACCGACCCGCTGCCCGGGCCGATGCCGGCCGTCACGATCGCGCGGCGGCTCAAGGAGGAGATCCGGGACGCCACCGGCCTCACCGCGTCTGCGGGCGTCTCGTTCAACAAGTTCCTCGCCAAGATCGCGTCGGACCTGAGAAAGCCGGACGGCCTCGCGGTGATCCGGCCGGAGGCCGCGGAGGCGTTCATCGGCGGGCTGCCGATCGAGCGCTTCCACGGCATCGGCCCGCGCACGGCGGCACGCCTCCATGCCCTCGGCATCCGGACGGGTGCCGACCTGCAGGCGATGGGCGAGGCGGCGCTCGTCGCCCGGCTCGGTCAGATGGGCGCCTGTTTCTGGCACCTCGCCCACGCCAGGGACGACCGGCCGGTCGTTCCGGACCGGCCCCGCCGCTCGCTCAGCGTGGAGACCACCTTTGCCAGGGATCTCCTGGACCCGAAGCTCATGGCCGTGGAGCTGGACGCGCTCGCGGCGGAGCTCGTTCCCCGCCTGACACGTGCCGGGTTCCGGGCCAGGACCCTGACCCTCAAGATCAAATATGCGGACTTCCGCATCCAGACGCGCCGGACGACCCGGTCCGAGGCCTTCGACGGCCTGGACGTCATCAAGGCCGCGGCCTCGGACCTGCTCAACCGGCCGAGCCCGCCGGCCACGCCGGTCCGCCTGCTGGGCCTGGGAGTAGCCAATCCGGTCGAGGGCGAGGAGGGCCGTCAGCTCAGCCTGCTCGCCCTCGCTCAGGGATAGTCGCAGATCCGCAGCGAGACCTCGAGAACCCCGCGGCGCGGGCTCGGCTGGGCCGAAAGGTCGTACTCGTGCGCGGACCGGACGACGGCATGAGTGAGCGGCAACGGGCCGGAGACCTTCTCGCTGGTGCCGTCGCTCAGCGCGATCTCCAGGTCGACCGGCTTGGCCGGGTCGAACCACGCCTCGGGAAGGCCCTGGGGATCGCGCATCGAGGTCCCCTGCCCGGAGACGGTCAGGAAGCCGCCGGCGAGCCGGGCGCTCGTCGCGTCGCGCGATACCGGCGTCCTCAGGACGAGGCGCCCCGTCTCGACCGCCGGATCGCAATGGCGCTCGCGGCTCACCGCCCCGATCGCCGCGCTCAGACGAGCCTCGGGCACGCCCTCGGCGAGCTTTGCTCGGATCAGGGCGGCAAGATCGGCCGTCGGCGCTCCCCCTTGAGGACCCGAAGCTGCCGGCCCACGCGCGGACGCCCGTGCATCGCTCAGCTGCTGCTCGGCCTCGGCCAGCCGGGCACCGAGCTGATGGTTGAGCTCCTGCTGATCCTGGGCCTCGTCGAGGAGACGGCTCACCTCGGTCCCCGACTGCGAGCGACCGGCTTCGTAGGCGGCACCCAGGCTCAGGATCACGCCAGCGGCGCCGAGCCCGAGCTTCGTCGCGCGCCACAACCACCGACCTCGCCGACGCCGGCGCGGCCAATCGAAGGCTGTCACGGTCGCCCCGTCTCCCGCGCTGGTCCCTATTCCGATCCGGCCAGCGCGCTCAGCTCGGGCTGCCGACGAAGCTGCAGCATCTGGAAGATCGTCGCCGCCGTCTCCTCGACGGAGCGCTTGGTGACGTCGATCTCCGGCCAGCCCATGCGGGCGAAAAGCCGCCGCGCCAAGACGAGCTCGGCCCGGATCCGCTCGATGTTCGCATAGTCGCCGCCGAATCGACCGCCGTCGGCCTGCTCCAGGCCGAGGAGCTGCTGGCGCGTCTCGCGGATCTGGACGAGCGATTCGGGATTGATCGTCAGGCCCACGACGAGGGGTCGCCTTATGCGCTCGAGGGCGTCCAAGCGGGGAGCGCCGGCAACGATCGGCACGTTGGCGACCTTCACGCCGCGATTCGCGAGATAGACACAAGTCGGGGTCTTCGAGGTGCGTGAGACCCCGACGAGCACCACGTCGGCAGCCTCGAGCTCCTCCAGACACTGACCGTCATCGTGCCGCATGGCGAAGTCCATGGCCTCGATGCGCGAGAAATAGCCTGCATCCATGACGTGCTGCTTGCCGATCTGCGGCCGGCCGGCGGAGCCCAGGAGAATCGTCAGCGCGTTCATCACCGCGTCGAGCACGGGCACGCAGGGAATGCCGAGCGCCCGGCAGCGCTCGTGCAGCGCATGCCGCAGCTCGGGCGAGACGAGCGTGTAGATCACGAGCCCGGGCAGGGTCTCGATGATCGCGACGACCTTCTCGAGCTGGTTGGGTGTCCGGACGAAGAACCATACATGCTCGACCGGCACCACGTCCTCGAACTGCGAGACGGCGGCGCGCGCGACCGTGGTGACGGTCTCGCCGGTCGAGTTGGAGATCAGATGCAGATGCAGGCGCACGACGACCCCATGCTATCCGTCTCGCAGGCTCTGGACGCCCTGTGGACCAAATGGCGGAACCACGCCCCTCCGCCGCCTTTCGAGGCCAGCTTCGCGACAGATTCGGGACAGGATCCACGGCATCGGCTGCCCGAACGGACTTGTGCTCACCGCCCGTTGCTGAGGAACGGCGGGATTGATTATCCCCGGGTTCCTCGTCATGCACAAGCGCAGGCAAGGCCCGCTGGCCGCCGGTTCCCGGACCTCCTCCCCGACCTTGTCCCGGGCGGACGGTCTGCGGCCACGGTGGGACAGGTCTGGGGACGGAAAGCGAGCCGTCGATAATCCCCACCTCGCACCGCCCATCAACAACCACTACCGCTTAGAATCATAAGAGTCTGATGATGGAAACGAGCCGCCCGATCCGACCGACCCGAGGCCCGCTGCCCGAGCTTCGGACACGAAAGCTGCTTCTGGAGCGGTTGGGTGGCGTCTCGGGTGCGCGCCCTGCCGTATGGCTGATGCGCCAGGCCGGACGCTATCTGCCGGAGTATCGGGCGACCCGATCGCGGGTCCGGCACTTTCTCGAGCTCTGCTACACGCCGGCGCTGGCCGCCGAGGTGACGCTTCAGCCGGTTCGCCGGTTCGCGCTGGACGCAGCCATTCTCTTTTCCGACATCCTGGTCATCCCGGACGCCCTGGGCCACGAGGTCCGCTTCGTCGAGGGCGAGGGGCCGAGGCTCGCTCGCCTTCGCGCGCGGAGCGATCTCGACCGTCTCGACGGAGCCAGGCTGCACGCGCATCTTGAGCCCGTCTACGAGACGGTTCGTCTCGTCCGCGAGCAGCTGGTCCCACAAACCGCCCTGATCGGCTTTGCGGGAGCGCCCTGGACGCTCGCCGCCTACATGATCGAGGGCGGCGGCTCGAGGGAGTTCCAGGCGGCCCGTACCCTGGCCCGCCAGGAGCCCGGGCTCGTCGACGGGCTCGTGGCGATCCTGACGCAGTCCGTGATCGAGTTCCTCGACGGGCAGATCCGCGCGGGCGCCGACGTCGTCCAGATCTTCGACAGCTGGGCAGGCGTGCTGCCACCTCGCCAGTTTCTCCGGTACTGCATCGAGCCGGCCGAGCGGATCCTGGGCGAGCTCGCCGTCCGTCACCCGGAGGTTCCGGTCATCCTCTTTCCGCGCGGCGCCGGCGCCGGCTACCGGGACTTCGCCCGGGCGGTCCGTCCGGCGGGGCTGGGCCTGGACACGACGGTACCCATGGGCTGGGCCATGGCCGAGCTCGCCCCGCATGTCCGCTGCCTGCAGGGCAATCTCGATCCGCTGGCGCTGCTCGGCCCCGAGGCGGGCCTGATCGACGAGGCCGGAGCCATCGTGGCGGCGAGCGCCGGACGGCCCCTGATCTTCAACCTGGGGCACGGCGTCCTGCCGGAAACGCCGCCCGAGCGGGTGGGGGCGCTCGTCAGCTACTTGCAATCCCTCGGCAGATGAGCCATGTACCGGGCGGGCATTTCTACGCCGGTAGGCTGGCCCTCGCGTTCATTCCCCAACGAGCGATGTTCGAAGCGACCGTGCCGGGATGTCATCCGGGCTTACGCCAGCGCTGGTCTATCGTACGTCTCCAGACAGGTCGCTTCGGGCATCGGAATGCTCTGGCTCAAGGCTCTGCACATCGTCGCCTTCGCGGCCTGGATGGCAGGCATGTGGTATCTTCCGCGCCTCATGGTCTATCACAGCGACGCACCGGTCGGGTCGGAGACCTCCGAGCTCTTGAAGGTGATGGAGCGACGCCTGCTGCGGACGATCGCGACGCCGGCTCTGGTGGTTCACGGTCATTATCGGGATGCTGCTCGCCAGCTGGGGCGACTGGTGGTCGGCCGGCTGGCTGCATGCGAAGCTCGCTCTCGTGCTCGCCATGGCTGCCTGTCACGGTGTTCTCGCCGGCCAGGTACGCGCGTTCGCCGAGGATCGCCGCCCGCACGACGCCCGCTGGTACAGGATCGTCAACGAGATTCCGACGGTCCTCTTCATCGGCATCGTCCTGCTCGTCGTGCTGAAGCCTTTCTGACGGGGTTCAGGGCGCCCCGCGCTACTCACAGGTGACCGATCTTGTCCGACAACGACGTCAAAGACGCCCAGCTACCCTTCAACGAGCCGTCTGCCGATGAGGGCGGGGAAGCCGCAGTCGTTCCCCGGCGGCGGCGTAGCCGCAGCCGGGCCGAGCGTGTGACGGCGAAGCCCGAGCCGCTCGCGGCGACGGAGACGGTGGTGCCCGAGTCGGCGCTCGAGGAGCACATCGGCACGACCGAGGCCCCGGAGGACGATGACGACCCCAATGCGGCCATTTTCGACCTGATCGAATCCAGTCGCAACGCGGCCGTGGCCGAGGAGCCATTCGAGCGGCAACCGACGCACCGGGATCGGCCGAGACGCGATCAGGGTCGTCGGCCTGGGGACTTTCAGGGCGGCGATCGGGATCGTCGCTATAGCGACCGGCGCCCCTACGAGCAGCGCGACGAGCCGTACCGGCAGCCGCAGCCGACCATGCCGTCGGAGCCCTTGCCGGCCATGAACCTCACGGAGTTCAAGCGCCGCCCTCCGGCCGAGCTCCTGAAGTACGCCGAGGAGTTGGGCATCGAGAGCGCCAGCCTCCTCAAGAAGTCCGATCTTGTCTTCGCCACGCTCAAGCGGCTGGCCGAGACCGATGTGCCGATCAACGGCGAGGGCGTGCTGGAAATCCTCCAGGACGGCTTCGGCTTTCTCCGGTCGCCGGACGTCAACTACGTCGCCGGGCCGGACGACATCTATGTCAGCCCCTCGCAGATCCGCCGCTTCGGGCTGCGCACCGGCGACGTGGTGCAGGGGCAGGTCCGGGCGCCCAAGGAGGGCGAGCGCTACTTCGCGCTGCTCCGCGCCAACACCATCAACTTCGACAGCCCGGAGGTGGCGCGTCACCGCGTCCACTTCGACAATCTGACGCCCTACTATCCGACCGAGAAGCTGAAGCTCGAGGCGGAGGGCCAAAAGGACGTCTCGGCCCGCATCATCGACATCGTGGCGCCCTTGGGCAAAGGGCAGCGGGCGCTGATCGTGGCGCAGCCCAGGACCGGCAAGACGGTCCTGATGCAGAACATCGCGCACGCGATCGTCGCCAGCCATCCCGAGGTCTACCTGATCGTGCTGCTCATCGACGAGCGGCCCGAGGAGGTCACCGACATGCAGCGCTCGGTGAAGGGCGAGGTGGTGTCCTCGACCTTCGACGAGCCGGCCTCGCGCCATGTCCAGGTCGCCGAGATGGTGATCGAGAAGGCCAAGCGGCTGGTCGAGCACGGCCGCGACGTCGTGATCCTGCTGGATTCGATCACGCGTCTCGCCCGCGCCTACAACACGGTGGTGCCCTCGTCCGGCAAGGTCCTGACCGGCGGCGTCGACGCCAACGCGCTGCAGCGGCCGAAGCGGTTCTTCGGCGCCGCCCGCAATATCGAGCAGGGCGGCTCGCTGACGATCATCGCGACGGCGCTGATCGACACCGGCTCGCGCATGGACGAGGTGATCTTCGAGGAGTTCAAGGGCACCGGCAACTCCGAGATCGTCCTCGACCGCAGGCTCGCCGACAAGCGCTCCTTCCCGTCGATCGACATCAACAAGTCGGGCACGCGCAAGGAAGAGCTCCTGGTCGACCGGACGACGCTCTCGCGGATGTGGGTGCTGAGGCGCATCCTGAACCCGATGGGCACCATCGACGCCATGGAGTTCCTCCTGGACAAGATGCGCCACGCCAAGACGAACGACGAGTTCTGGTCGTCCATGAACAGCTGACCGGCTCCCTCCCGGGAGGCGCGGTCCCGCGGCCGGCGCGATCGAACTCTGCCGATTGACCGCGGGCATCTGACCCGTCAGGGTCGCCGCAGCCCGATCGCCGGAGCGCCGAACGCCTCGATGGCACCGCCTGCAAGACCCGCCCGACAGCTCGCGATCGAGCTCGAGCCTGCCGAGGCGGCTCGGTCTTCGGTTTTCGGAAGCACGCGGGATCTCGTCCAGCCGCAGGTCGCTCTGCCGGAGAGCCTGACGCTGGACGGCCCTAACCTGATCGACGGCCTCGAGCTGCTCCGGCAGCTACCTGCGGCGTCCTTCCCCCTCTGCATCTATGATCCGCAGTACCGTGGCGTGCTCGACCGGCAGCGCTACGGCAACGAGGGGAGTCGCCAGCAGGAGCGGGCGACCCTGCCGCAGATGAGCGAGGACCAGATCCTTTCCTTTATCGGGGCGGTCGACCGGGCTCTGATGCCCTCCGGCCATCTGCTCTTGTGGATCGACAAGTTTCATCTCTGCATTGGCATTCAGCCGTGGCTCGCGGGCACGGCGCTCGCCACCGTCGACCTCATCACCTGGAACAAGCTCCGCATGGGCATGGGCTATCGCACCAGGCGGGCGAGCGAATATCTCCTGGTGCTCCAGAAGGCGCCGCTGCGGGCTAAGGGCGTGTGGCTGGATCACGGGATCAAGGACGTCTGGGACGAGCGCGTCGATGCCGGCTTCACCCACGCCAAGCCGATCGAGCTCCAGGCCCGGCTGATCGCCGCGCTCACCAACCCGGGCGAGATCGTCCTCGACCCGGCCGCCGGCAGCTACACGGTTCTCGACGCCTGCCGCCGGACGGGGCGGCGCTTTCTCGGCTGCGACGTCCGTGGCTGAGCAGGGAGCGGATCAGGTCCTGAACGGGTAGGGGCCGGGCGTCGGCGCGATGAAGGCCTGGTGGGTGACGAGGCCCGTGCCCTCGATCCAGGCGTGCAGGTGGAACGAGGGCGGCTCCATGCGGAAGCTCGCCGGCCCGTCGGGGCGGAGGTCGAGCGTCACCTGATGCGCCGTGCCCGGGCAGGCGCTGGCGATCGTGCCCGCGAAGCGGGCCTGGATCGAGCGGTGCACATGGCCGCAGATCACCCGCTCGACCCGGGGATGCCGTGCGATCATCCTGCCCAGCGCCTCGCCGTCGGTGCAGCGGATGCGGTCCATATGGGCGACGCCGCAGTCGAACGGCGGATGATGCAGCATCACGATCGCCGGGCGGGTCGGCTCCTTCCCCAGCTCCCGATCGAGCCAGGCGATCTGCTCGGCGCCGAGGGTCCCGCCGGGCATGTCGGGGATGGTGCTGTCGAGCGCCAGGATGCGGAGCGTACCGACCTCGGTCGCGTAGGTGATGCGCTCGCCCGCGGGTCCGGCCGGGATGTGGGCGCCCAGCGCAGCCCGGAACGCCTCGCGTCGGTCGTGGTTGCCCGGGATGACGCGCACCGGCATCGGCAGTCGGCCCAGCTCGCTGGCGAGCGCTTCGTACTCCTCCGGCTGCCCGTCATAGGCGAGGTCGCCCGTGACGAGCACCATGTCGGGCGCCGGATCGAGGGCCAGCACGGCGTCGATGGCTGCCCGCGCCGAGCCCAGCGTGTCGACGACCCCGTAGGCCAGCTCGCCGGCCGGCCGGACATGCGGGTCGCTGAGCTGGGCGATCAGCAGGGCCCGGCTCACGGGATGAGCAGGGTCGAGCCGGTGGTGGCGCGGCTCTCGAGCGCCCGGTGCGCCGCCGCGGCCTCGGCCAGCGGGAAGCGCTGGCCGACCTCGATCCGCACGGCTCCGCTGGCGACCACGTCGAAGAGGTCCCGGGCACAGTCCAGGAGCTGCCGCCGGGTCGCCGTGTAGGTCATGAGCGTCGGCCGCGTGACGTAGAGCGACCCCTTCTGCGCCAGGACGCCGATGTTGAACGCCTCGACCGGCCCCGACGCGTTGCCGAAGCTCACCATCAGGCCGCGAGGGGCGAGGCAGTCGAGGGACGCCATGAACGTGTCCTTGCCGACGCCGTCATAGACGACCGGCACGCCCCGGCCGCCCGTCAGCTCCTTCACGCGCGCCGCCAGATTTTCCTTCCTGGACAGGATGACGTGATCGCAGCCGTGCGCCATGGCGAGCTTCGCCTTTTCCTCGTTGCCGGCCGTGCCGATCACCGTGGCGCCCAGATGCTTGGCCCACTGGGACGCGATCAGGCCGACGCCGCCGGCGGCCGCGTGCAGCAGGATGGTGTCGCCCGGCTTCACCACATAGGTCTGGCGCAGCAGGTACTGGGCCGTCATGCCCTTGAGCATCATGGCCGCGGCGGTCTCGTCGGCGATGGCGTCGGGCAGGGGGATCAGGGTCGCGGTCGACATGGTGCGCCGCTGGGCGTAGGCGCCGGGGGTCCCCGAGCCGTAGGTGACCCGCTGCCCGACCTTGAGCTCGGTGACCCCCGGCCCGAGGGCCTCGACCACGCCGGACGCCTCGAGGCCGGGGGTGAAGGGCGGCTGGGTCGGATAGAGGCCCGAGCGGTGGTAGGTATCGATGTAGTTGAGGCCGATCGCGGTGTGGCGCAGGGTCACCTCGCCCGCCTTGGGTGCCGGCGGCTCGTCGTCGACGATCGAGAGGACCTCGGGACCACCGTGCTTGGTGGCGACGATTCGCTTGCTCATGATGAGACCTCCCGGCTCGGCACCAGATCCTCACGCGTCCGCCGGGCTCACCACCTCCCTCAGCCGCGCCCGAAGCGCGTCGGGATCGGTCGCCGGAGCCAAGCAGGTTGCGCCGACGCACACATAAGCGGTCGGGCGACCGTCGACCATCCCCTTGCCCGCCGCCGGATGGCCCTCCGCGATCCTTCCCCCGTTCGGGACCCGCGTCAGGAGCCGGGTCGGCAGGGCCGCACCCGCCGCGACCTCGACGAGGGCGCCCATGCCCGGGCTGTCGGCCGGGCCGACCAGCACGATTTGGACCGCGTGGGCCAGCAGCAGCGTCGCGCCGAGCAGCGTCGCATGGCCGAAGGGGTTTCGGCGCGCCTCGCCCGAGAAGGCGCCGAGGACGGCTTCGGCCCGCCGGCGGTGGCGGTCGTCGCCCGTCAGGTGCCAGAGGGCGGCGCTGGTCTCGGCGAGCGTGCCGTTGGCCGAGGGAGTAGGGCCGTCATGCGCGTTCTTCGGGCGCACGATCAGGCGGTCGCCTTGGCTGGCCGTGAGGAAGTAGCCCCCGTCGGCATCGCGGAAGTCCCGGTCGCAGACCCCGAGCCAGCCGGCCGCGCGCTCGATCCAGGCGGGCTCGCCCGTAGCCTCGAAGAGCGCCACGGCCGCCCGGGCGAGCTGGGCGTAGTCGTCGAGGAACGCCATCGGCAGCGCCCGGCCCTCGCGCCAGCTGTGCACGCAGCCGGTCGCCGTCGCTCATGTGCTCGACGACGGCGGCGAAGGCGGCGGCGGCGGTCTCGATCCATGCCGGCTCGCCGAAGCGCAGGCCGGCCTCGGCGAGCCCGCGGATCATGAGCCCGTTCCAGTCAGCCAGGAGCTTGTCGTCGCGCCCGGGCGGCACCCGCTTGGCGCGAGCGTCGAGGAGCGTGGCCCTCGAGCGGGCGAGAGGAGCCTGCCGGTCGGCAGGCGGCAGGCCGGCCTCGTGCAGCCGGTTGGGGATGTTGTGCCCCTCGAAGTTGCCGTGCGCCGTGATCCCGTACGCGAGCTTGAAGGCGCGCGCGTCGCTGCCGAGGAGGCGATCGACCTCCTCTGCGTCCCAGACATAGTATTTGCCTTCCTCGCCCTCGCTGTCGGCGTCGAGCGAGGCGGCGAAGGCGCCGGCCACGCGCATCTCGCGCTCGAGCCAGCCGACGGTCTCCCGGGCCCGCTCGGCGAAGAGCCGATCGCCCGTCGCTGCCCAGGCCTCGCCGAGCAGCCTCAGGAGCTGGGCGTTGTCGTAGAGCATCTTCTCGAAGTGCGGGACCAGCCAGTAGGCGTCGACGCTGTAGCGGGAGTAGCCGCCGCCCAGATGGTCGTAGATGCCGCCCTGGGAGATCCTGTTCAGCGTGTGAAGGAGGCGGCGGGTCAGGACATCGTCGCGGGACAGGAGCGCCGCCCGCCAGAGCAGGTCCTGGACCGGCGCCTGGGGGAATTTCGGGGCACCGCCGATGCCGCCGTGCACGGCGTCGATCTGCTCGCCGAGGGCACGGGCCGCCTCGAGGGCCAGCTCGGGGCCGACCGGCGCCCCCGGCTCGGGACGGGCCAGGCGCTGCAGCGCCTGGCCCAGCTGCTCGCGATTGCCCTCGATCTTGTCCCGGTCCTCCCGCCAGAGCCGCGCTACCTGCTCCAGGACCTGGGGGAGGCCCGGCCGGCCGTAGCGCTGCTCGGGCGGAAAGTAGGTGCCGCCCCAGAAGGGCTCGCCCTCGGGCGTGAGGAACATGGTGAGGGGCCAGCCGCCCTGCTGGCCCATCAGGGCCAGGGCCTGCTGGTAGATGGTGTCGAGGTCCGGGCGCTCCTCGCGGTCGACCTTGATGTTGACGAAGGAGCCGTTCATGAGCGCCGCGATCTCGGCGTTCTCGAAGCTCTCGTGGGCCATGACGTGGCACCAGTGGCAGGCGGCGTAGCCGACCGAGAGAAGGATCGGCCGGTCCGTCTCGGCGGCCAGCGCCAGCGTCTCGTCCGACCATTCCCGCCACTCGACGGGGTTGTTCCTGTGCTGAAGCAGATAGGGGCTCGTGGCCCGGGCGAGCGCGTTGGCCATGAGCCTTCTCCCTTTGACGGACGACTGCACCTATAGTGGTGGCCTGGGAGCCAGACAGCCAGCCAGGGGTTTCATGAAATTCAACATCGAGATCGACTGCACCCCGGACGAGGCGCGCCACTTCCTGGGCCTGCCGGACGTGGCGCCGATGCAGCGGGCGCTGCTCGATGCCATGGAGAAGCGCCTGCACGAGGTGGTCGCCTCGACGGACGCCAAGACCCTGCTGGATCAGTGGATGCCCTTCGGCATGAAGGGGATCGAGCAGTGGCAGACGATGTGGGCGCAGATGGCGGCCGCAGCTTCGGGCGCCCAGCGCCGGCCGAAGGGCGAGAAGTAGGGCCGGCACCCTCGACCATCTGGGCACCGGCTACCGCGGCCGGCCGTGCCGGCATCGCCGTTCTCCGTATCTCCGGCCCGGCGGCCAGGGACGTCGCCCGGGCCCTGACCCGCCGCGAGCCGCCGCCGGTCCGGCAGGCGTCGCTTCGCCGGCTGGTCGACCCGACGAGCGGCGCTCCGATCGACGACGCCCTGCTCGTGCTCTTCGCCGGTCCGGCGAGCTTCACGGGCGAGGACGCCCTCGAGATCCATCACCATGGCGGGATCGCCGTGCTGGCCGCCCTCGGCAGGGCGCTCTCGGGCCTGCCCGGCCTTCGCCCTGCAGAGCCCGGCGAGTTCAGCCGGCGGGCCTTTCTCAACGGCAAGCTCGACCTGACCGCGGCCGAGGCCATCGCCGATCTGGTCGACGCGACCACGCGGGCCCAGGCCCGTCAGGCGCTTCGCCAGATGGAGGGCGAGCTCGGCCGGCTGCTCGAGGGCTGGCGGGCCGAGCTGCTCCGGGCGTTGGCCCTCGTCGAGGCGGAGATCGATTTCGGGGCCGAGGAGGGCGAGGTCGGCGACGATCTTCTGGCCTCGCAGCGCCCGGCGCTCGAGGCCGTGCGTCGGGCGATGGCCGAGCAGCTCGCCGGTGCCGACCGCGGGGAGCGGCTGCGGGCAGGCCTGACGGTCGCGGTGATCGGGCCGCCGAACGCCGGCAAGTCGAGCCTCGTCAACCTCCTCGCCCGGCGCGAGGTGGCGATCGTCACGCCCTTCGCCGGCACCACGCGCGACGTCCTCGAGGTTGCGCTCGATCTGGACGGCTGGCCGCTCACGGTGCTCGACACGGCCGGCCTCCGCGAGAGCGAGGATCCGATCGAGCGGGAGGGCGTGGCGCGGGCCCTCCGACGTGCCGCCGGCGCCGATCTTCGGCTCCTGGTGCTGGATGCCCGGGAGGACCCGTCGGCCGCGCTGGACCGCCATGGCGCCGACGCCGACCTCGTCGTCCTGAACAAGCAGGATCTCGTCGGCGGCGTGTCCGATCTCGATGCGCGATGCCCGGTCGTCGGGGTCTCCTGCGCGACCGGGACAGGCATCGACCGTCTGCTGGCCGAGTTGGCCGCCCAGGCGGCCCGGGCCATGGATACGGGCGGGCTGGCGGTGCTGACCCGCGAGCGCCACCGGACGGCGTTGACCGAGGCCGTTCACGCGCTCGACCAGTGCTTCGCGGCCCCTGCCGGCACGGAGCTCGGGCTGCTCGCCGAGGATCTTCGGCTGGCGGCGCGGGCCATCGGCCGGGTGACCGGCCGGATCGATGTCGAGGCCGTGCTCGACGAGGTCTTCAGGCGGTTCTGCATCGGCAAGTGAGCCGGCCTGTCTCGGGGCGCTCCGACGAGGCGCCCGGGAGGCCGGCGGGAAGGGAAAAGAGATGACCGGACAGCGAAGCCCTCCCTCCACCGTCGGGCGCCGTCGGTTGCTGGCCGGTGCCGCTGCGGCAGCGCTGGTCTTCCCCCGACCGCTGCGAGCGGAGCCGCCGGCCGTTCGGGTGGCGCTCATCCACCCGGTCACCGGCGACGCGGCGCGGGCGGGCAATCAGTGCCGCGAGGGAGCGCTCCTCGCGATCGCCGCGGTCAACCAGGCCGGTGGCATTCGGAGCCTCGACGGCATGAAGCTCGTGCCGATTCTGGGCGACAGCCAGTCGAAGCGGGAGGTGGGCGTCGCCCTCGTGGAACGGGCCGGCGAGGCCGGCGCTGCCGCGATCATCGGTGGCTGCACCTCGGCCATCAGCATCGCAACCGTTGCCGCCGCGGCCGCTCGCGGCATCCCCCATATCGTCGATGTCGCCGTCGACGACGAGATTCTCGCCGGCGGCCGGGGAACGGCGTTCCGCTTCATCGCCGGCCAGGGAGCGATCGTCGCGCGGTCTCTGGAGGACTTGGCCGCAATCAATATGGCCGCGGGCCGACCGGCCCGGACGGTGGTCATCCTCCAGGACGAGAGCCCGCTCGCCGCCCGGGCCGCGAGCGCGCTCGCGCCGGCGTTGCCGCTACAGGGCCTGGAGGTCCTGGACGTGCTGCGCCACGGCACGCCGATCAGGGACGTCACCGGGATACTCGAGCAGCTTCAGAAGCTCTCGCCGGACATCGTGGTGCCCGTGAACGCCTACGACGACGCGGCGACGGTCATCCGCGCGATGCGGCAGCGGGGTCCGCGCCCGAAAGCCATCTACTCGGTGCTGGACGGCGCCGGGGCAGGGTTCCGGCTCCTCAAGGACCATCCGGATGCCGCCACCTACCTGATGGACGGCACGAACTGCTTCGATCCGCGCAGCCGTGCCGGGCAGGATCTCAAGGGCAAGGTCGAGGGCATGGGCCTCTATTTCACGTCCGAGCTGTTCCTCACCTACGAGGCCGTCATGCTGCTGGCCGATGCCGTCGAGCGCGCGAAGAGCGCCGAGAGGGCGCAGATTGCCGGGGCGCTCGCCGGCAGCCGCTGGCAAGGGCACTTCATGCCCTATGGGCCGACCCGCTTCGTCGACGGACAGAACCAGGGTGCCCGAGCTGTCACCACGCAGGTTCTGGAGCGTCGTGTCGAGATCGTGGCGCCCCCCGACCTCGCCACCGCCCGGCCCGTCTTCCCCATGCCGGGTTGAGGCGCCGGACGAGCCGGCTCCGCCCGAGGGCGGCTTCGAGAGTTGCCTAACGGGGTCGGTTTGTGCAGGGTGACCCGGTGCAAAGGCGCGGCCGTCCTGACCGACGGGACCGAGAGCAGAAAAGGGAGCGCACGAGGATGACACTCATAACCCGCCGGAATACGCTCAAGCTCGGCGCAGCGACGACCGGCGGCCTGCTGGCGGGCAGGTCGGCCTTGGCGCAGGTGGCGGTCAAGGACGTCAAGGCGCCCTCGTTCAAGATCGAGAAGGGCGCGTCGATCCGGGTGCTGCGGCCCTCGAAGTTCGTGGCCGGCGACGAGCAGCTCTTCAATGAGAACACGAAGAAGTTCACGGACCAGACCGGCGTCCCCGTGATCATCGACTACGAGGCCTGGGAGGATCTGCGCCCGAAGACCGCCGTGGCCGCCAATGTCGGCAGCGGACCCGACCTCGTCTATGGCTGGCTCGACGACGCCTTCCAGTTTCCCGACAAGCTCCTCGATGTCACCGATATCGCCGAATATCTGGGCGACAAGTACGGCGGCTGGTATCGAGGTGCCGATGCTCTATGGCCGCAAGAAGGACGGCCGCTGGATCGGCCTGCCCTTCGGGGGCAGCGGTGCCTGTATCGGCTATCGCAAGTCGTGGATGAACGAGGCGGGATTCGAGGAGTTCCCGAAGGACCTCGACGGCATGCTGAAGGTGGCGCAGGCCATGAAGAAGAACGGCCATCCCTCGGGCATGGCGCTCGGCCACGCCGTCGGCGACGCCAACAACTTCCACTGGATCCTCTGGGCCTTCGGTGGGGCCGTGGTCGACAAGGACAACAAGGTGGTTCTCGACAGCCCGGAGACGATCAAGGCCCTGGAGTACAGCAAGGAACTCTATCAGACATTCATCGAGGGCACGGCGTCCTGGCTCGATCCCTCGAACAACAAGGCCTTTCTCGCCGGCGATATCGGCCTGACGCCGAACGGCATCTCGATCTACTACGTGGCGCTGAACTCGAAGGATCCTGCGCTGCACGCGATCGGCGAGGATACCTATCACGCCAATCTGCCGATCGGGCCGATCGGGCGGCCGACCGACACCTCGTCGATCATCACCAACTTCATCTTCAAGCATACCAAGTACCCGGAGGCCGCCCGGGCGTATGCCACCTTCATGTTCGAGGATGCGCAATACGGCGCCGTGGCAGACGGCCTGCATCGGCTACTGGGCACCCTCGCTCAAGGCCTACAGTAAGTTGCCGTTCTGGACACAGGATCCGAAGGTGACTCCCTATCGCGACATCGACGAGCGGATGCTGTGGTTCGGCTATGCCGGCGACCTCGGCTACGCGTCATCGGCAACGCTCGCCGACTACGTCGTCGTCGACATGTTCGCCAATGCCTGCACGGGCCAGATGTCGGCCAAGGACGCGGCCGCCGATGCGGCCCGGCGGGCAAAGCGCTACTACCGCTGACCTCCCTCTGGCGCGCCCCGGGGAGCGATCCCCGGGGGCGCCGCCTCGGGAGTCGATAGCCGTCGTGCATCGATCCGCTAGGGCGACGGCATTTCACGGCGGAGCACGGGTCACGCATCCTTCCGCGGGCCAGCAACATCTGCCCTGGAGTATTGAGCATGATCGCGCCCGACAGGCTCGCCCGCCGCCTCGCAGACCGGCCCGCCATCGCCCTTCGCCTGGTGCTGCCCTACGCGCTCGCGGCGTACATCGTCTACATCCTCCTCTGGTATCTGCCATTCAAGTTCGCGCCCGACAGCTATCTCTTCGACGTTCTCGCGAAGTGGTCGGGCGTGCCGGGGTTCGAGCCCTATTTCCGCTACTTCACGGGCGGCGTCGAGGCGGTGGCCTGCCTGCTGCTGGTCATTCCGGGCCTTCAGGTGGCGGGTGCAGCGGTGGCGCTCGCCACCATGACCGGGGCGATCTTCTTTCACGTGTTCACGCCGCTCGGGATCGATCCCTATCACGACGGCGGCACCCTGTTCAAAGAGGCCTGCACCAATTGGGCCTTCGCGTTGGGCATCCTGATCGTCCGCCGGCAGGAGATTCTTCCCCTTCTCCTGCGCCTCGTGACGGACCCGCAGGTCGCGGCAGCCGTCGACCAGGACGCTGCCGATCCGCAGACGGTACGAACCGTCTCGGCCATGCGCTGACGAGCCGACCGACATCTCCCGGGGCCCTCCGGCCCCGGGCGCCGTCGCCGGTTGTCTCGGCGCCGGATCGTCGTCTAGACTTCGGCCCGTGGCTCAGGAGGTGACAATGAGCAGGCTGCACGCATTCGCGCAGATCGACGTGTTCACGACCGAGCCCTTCGCCGGGAATGCCGCGGCCGTGGTCTTCGACGCCGACGATCTCGGGGCGCCGACGATGCAGGCGATCGCCCGGGAGACGAACCTCTCGGAGACCGTCTTTCTCCTTCGTTCGACATCGGGCGAGGCCGACTACCGGGCGCGGATCTTCACGCCGAGGTCGGAGCTGCCTTTCGCCGGCCATCCGACCATCGCCGCCGCGCACGCCCACCTCGCCCGCGAGGCGGCGGCGGGGCGCCTGGCGCCGGCGGTCCTGCGACAGGAATGCGGCATCGGCATCGTCCCCGTCGAGCGGGCGGAGCGCGACGGCCGGGCCTTTCTCGTGATGACCCAGGGCCGCCCCGAGCACCGCCCCGTCGAGCTCGACGCCGCCGCGCGGGCGGCGCTCCTACGCTGCGACGAGGCGGACCTCCTCCCTCTCCCGGCGGAGGTCGTCTCCACGGGTCTTCCCTGGCTCGTCATGCCGGTGGCGAGCGCCGCCACGGTGGCCGCCCTGGCGCCGGACCTGCCGGCCGTCGGCGCCCGCTGCAGCAGCTCCGGTGCCGCGGGGCTTGCCGTCTTCGCACCGCAGGCGCTATCGGCGGGGGCCGATGTCAAGCTGCGCTGCTTTGCGCCCGGCGAGGCGATCGCCGAGGATCCGGTCACGGGCTCGGCCAATGGCTGCGTCGGGGTCTACATCGCCGAGCACGGTCTGCTCGGTGGAGGCGACGAGGTCGTCTACTGGGCCGAGCAGGGTGCCGAGGTCCGGCGTCCGGGCCGCGTCCATGTGGAATGCAGCCGGTCGAAGGACGCCGACGGCTGGCGCGTCCGGGTAGGCGGCCACGCCGTCACGGTGATCGAAGGCACCGTCGCGAGCTAGAGGTCCGGTCTGCCGCCGCGGGTCGCTCTATTCCGCGGCCCGCGCGTTGGTCGTTTCCTGCTCGCTCAGCGTGTCGTGGGCCGCGATGGCCGCGACATTGAGCATCTCCGACACCGTGGCGTTCATCGGCACGATCTGGATCGGCTTCGCGAGCCCGGTGAGCAGGGGGCCGATCACCGTGCCGCCGCCGAGCTCGTGGAGCAGCTTCGAGGCGATGTTGGCCGTATGGAGGGCCGGCATGATCAGCACGTTGGCCGGGCCCTTGAGGCGGCAGAAGGGGTAGAGCGCCATCAGCTCGGGGTCGAGGGCCACGTCGACGCTCATCTCGCCGTCATACTCGAAATCCACCTGGCGCCGGTCCAGCTCCTGGACCACGTCGCGGATGCGCGCGGCCTTCGAGACCGGCGGGTTGCCGAAGGTCGCGAACGAGAGGAGGGCGACGCGGGGCGTGAAGCCCATGCGCTTCACCATCCGCGCGGTCTGGGAGGCGATGTCCGCCAGGGTCTTGGTGTCGGGCAACTCGTGGACGGTGGTGTCGGCGATGAACACCGTCCGGCCCCTGGCGATCATCATGGTGAGGCCGAACACCCGGTGGCCCGGCAGCGCGTCCACGACGCGGAGAATGTCCTCGAGGACCGTGTGATAGGCGCGGGTCAGGCCCGTGATCATGGCGTCGGCATGGCCGTTGGCGACCATGCAGGCGCCGAACACGTTGCGGTCCTGGTTCACGAGGCGCTGGCAGTCGCGGAACAGGAGGCCGTGCCGCTGCTGCCGGCGGTAGAGATAGTCGCCGTACTGCCGGTTGTGCTCCGAGAGGCGGGCGTTGTGGATCTCGATGCCTTCGAGCTTCGAGAGCCCCATCCCCTGCAGCGTCGTCGCGATGCGCTCCTCGCGGCCGATCAGGATCGGCATGCCGAGCCCGTCGTTGCGCCAGGCGAGGGCGGCGCTGATCGCCTTCTCCTCCTCGCCCTCGGCGAAGACGACGCGCTTGGTGCTCGAGCGCACCCGGTCGATGATCAGCTGCATCCGGCTCGCCGCCGGGTCGAGGCGCGAGCGCAGCACATTGCGATACTTGTCGACGTTGACGATGGGTTTCCTCGCCACGCCGCTCTCCATCGCCGCCTTGGCGACGGCGATGGGCACCGAGACGATCAGGCGCGGATCGAACGGGGTGGGGATGAAGTAGTCCGCACCGTAGCGCAGGCGCCTGCCGCGATAGGCCGCCGTCACCTGGTCCGGCACCTCCTCGCGCGCCAGGGCCGCGATCGCGTAGGCGGCCGCGATCTTCATCGGGTCGTTGATCGCCGAGGCGCGAACGTCGAGGGCCCCCCGGAAGATGTAGGGGAAGCCCAGCACATTGTTGATCTGGTTCGCATAGTCCGAGCGGCCCGTCGCCATCAGCGCGTCTTCCCGTACCTCCCGCACCTCCTCGGGCGTGATCTCGGGATCGGGGTTGGCCATGGCGAAGATGATCGGCTTGTCGGCCAACGAGGCGATCATGTCTTTGGTGAAGGCCCCCTTGATGGAGAGCCCGAGCACGACGTCGGCGCCCTTCATCGCCTCGGCCAGGGTGCGCAGCTCTGTCCCGACCGCGTGGCCCGACTTCCACTGGTTCATGCCATCGGTGCGGCCCTGGTAGATCACCCCTTTGGTGTCGCACAGCATGACGTGGCCGTGCGGCACGCCCATCGCCTTGATGAGCTCGGCACAGGCGATGGCGGCAGCGCCGGCGCCGTTGATGACCACGCGGACGCTGGCGAGCGAGCGGCCGGTGAGGTCGAGGGCATTGACGAGACCCGCGGCGGCGATGATGGCGGTGCCGTGCTGGTCGTCGTGGAAAACCGGGATGTCCATCAGCTCGCGCAGGCGCTGCTCGATGATGAAGCACTCCGGCGCCTTGATGTCCTCGAGATTGATCCCACCGAAAGTGGGGCCCAGCAGCTTCACGCAGTCGACGAAGGCATCGACGTCGCGGGTATCGACCTCGAGGTCGATGCTGTCGATGTCGGCGAACCGCTTGAAGAGGACGGCCTTGCCTTCCATCACCGGCTTGGAGCCGAGGGCGCCCAGATCGCCCAGCCCGAGCACGGCGGTGCCGTTCGAGATCACGGCCACGAGATTGCCCTTGGCCGTATAGTCGTAAGCGGCGTCGGGATTCTTGGCGATGACGAGGCAGGGGGCCGCGACGCCGGGCGAGTAGACGAGCGAGAGATCGCGTGCGGTCGTGAGCGGCTTGGTCGGCGTGATCTCGATCTTGCCGGGCCGGCCGCTCGCATGGACCTCCAGCGCCTCCTCGCTGGTGATCTTGGCCTCGGCGGTGCTGCGCCTCGAGCCGCTCAACCAGTCTTCCTGCGCCTGCATGCATCGCCTCCCGCTCAGGAATGGTCTAGCGCCACCCTCGCACGCCGGGCGATTGTCCTACGCGCCGGCCGCTCGTGCAAGCGATGCCCGGGCGCCTTGGCGGTGGGGCGGCCGGTGCCTACCTCAGAGGTGCCGCCTTCACACCGAGCACAGCCCCATGAACATCGTCCGCACGGGTCTCCTCCTCGCCACCCTGACCGGGCTTTTTCTCGCCATCGGCTTTCTGATCGGCGGCCAGTCGGGCCTCGTGATCGCCCTCCTGGTGGCCGTGGCCACGAATGCCTTCGCCTACTGGAACTCGGCGGCGATGGTGTTGAGGATGCACAATGCGCGGATCGTCACCCGCATGTCGGCGCCAGAGCTCTATGGGCTGGTCGAGCGCCTGGCCCAGCGGGCCGGCCTGCCGATGCCGCAGGTCTACCTGATCGAGAGCGACCAGCCCAATGCCTTCGCCACGGGCCGCGATCCGCACCATGCCGCGGTGGCGGTCACCTCCGGGATCATGCGGACCTTGACCGAGGACGAGCTGGCCGGCGTGCTGGCGCACGAGCTGGCCCACATCCGCAACCGCGACACCCTGACCATGACGGTCGCGGCGACGATCGCGGGTGCCATCGGCTTCCTGGCGCAGTTCGCCTTTTTCTTCGGTGGCATGTTCGGCGGCTCTCGGGACGGCGAGCGCACCAACCCCGTCGTGGCCCTGCTCGTCATGCTGCTGGCCCCGCTCGCTGCCGCCCTCGTGCAGACGGCGATCTCGCGGACGCGCGAGTTCAGCGCCGACCGGGGCGGTGCCGAGATCTCGGGCCGGCCGCTGTCGCTCGCCCACGCGCTGGCGCGGATCGAGCAGGTGGCGGGCGGCGTCGACCTGCCCTCGGCCGATCGCAACCCGGCCACGGCGCATCTCTTCATCATCAACCCGCTGCATGCTGGCGGCGTGGCCAACCTGTTCCGCACTCATCCCCCGACGGAGGAGCGTATCCGCCGGCTCGTGGCCATGGCGGGCGGGCGGGCGGAGCCGCCGCGCGCGACCGCGACGAGCACGCCGCGGCGACAGACCTCTGCGGCGCCCGCCGCGCGGCGGGGCAGCGTGCCGAGCGCGGGCGGCCGCGCCGGCCCGTGGCAGTCGTGAGGCAGGTGCTCCAGGGCCGGGGCCCGGCAGCTCGGGGAGGCGGTCGGACAGCGCCCTGACGGGCGGTCTTCCGACGACGAAAAGAGCCCCGGGCGGCAGGGCGCCCGGGGCTCCGGAACACCGGACGGCCCTGAGGAGGGAGGAAGGAGGCCGTCCGGATGGGGATCGTCGGCCTTGGTCAGGCCGCGGCGAAGCCCTTGATCTCGTCCATGTTGGCCGTGGCGCGCTTGGTCAGGATCTGCGCCACCTCGTTCTGGGCCTTGAGGCCGAGGTCGATACCCTGCTTCGCGATGGCCATGGCCTTCTCGGCATTCGCCTTCGCGTCGGCCAGGTAGGCCTCCGGCTTCTTCTGGGTGTCGACCTGACCGGCGCCCTCGAAGCCCTTGACGACGTCCTGGACCCAGCTGTGCTGGAGGCGGAGGATCGCCTGGGCGGCGTCGACCCAGACATGCTGGGCCTGGGTCAGGCTGTCGAGATTGGCCTTCTGCAGGGCGAAGAGGCTCTCGAGGTCGAACTTCGGAAAGGTGAGCTTGGGTGCGGTGCGGGCCATCGGTGATCTCCTAGTTATGCTGCACTGCACAATCATAAAGGAAGCGGGCCGCCCTCGTTCAAGGCGCGTCATGACGCAATGCAGCATAAATTTGGAAAGCCTCCGCGCGGCCGCTCGCGGCGAGACCGCCGCGCTCAGATGTGGATCGGCTTGAAGAAGGTGGCCAGGGCCGCCTCCTTGATCGCCTCCTCCAGGGTCGGGTGGGCGTGGCAGGTCCGGGCGATGTCCTCGGCCGAGGCGCCGAACTCCATGGCGACGCCGATCTCGCCGATCAGCGTGCCCGCCTCGGCGCCGATGATGTGGGCGCCCAGGACCCGGTCCGTCGCGGCGTCGGCCAACAGCTTGACGAAGCCGTCGGTGGCGCCGGTGCAGCGGGCACGGCTGTTGGCGAGGAAGGGGAATTTTCCGACCTTGTAGGCGATCCCGGCTTCCTTGAGCTGCTCCTCGGTCTTGCCGATGGAGGCCACCTCGGGTGCCGTGTAGACGACGCCCGGGATGATGTCGTAGTCGATATGCGGCTTCTGCCCGGCCAGCTGCTCGGCGACGCAGCTGCCCTCCTCCTCGGCCTTGTGGGCGAGCATCGGGCCCCGGATCACGTCGCCGATGGCGTAGATGCCGGGGACGTTGGTCTGGAACCGCTCGTCGACCGCGACCCGGCCGCGCTCGTCGAGCGCCACGCCCACAGTCTCGAGGCCGAGCCCCTCGGTGTAGGGCCGCCGGCCGATCGCCACGAGCACCGTATCGGCCTCGATCACCTCGGGAGCGCCACCCTTGGCGGGCTCGACCGTCACGGCGACCCGGTCGCCCTTGGTCTCCACGCCGGCGACCTTGCTGCCGAGCTTGAAGGTCATGCCCTGCTTCTGGAGGATGCGCTGGAGCTGCTTGCTGACCTCGCCGTCCATGCCCGGCGTGACCCGGTCGAGGAACTCGACGACCGTGACCTTGCTGCCGAGGCGGCGCCAGACCGTGCCCATCTCGAGGCCGATATAGCCGGCCCCGACGACCAGCAGATGCTCCGGCACCTCGTCGAGGTCGAGGGCGCCCGTCGACGAGACGATCCGCTCCTCGTCGACCGTCACGCCGGGCAGCGGCATGCTGTCCGAGCCCGTGGCGATCAGGATATTCTTGGTCGCGAGCTCTTTCGTGGCCCCCTTCGCCTCGACCGCGACCTTGCCGGGGGAGGCGATCCGCCCGCTGCCGACGACGTAGTCGACCTTGTTCTTCTTGAAGAGGAACTCGATCCCCGAGGTCAGCCCTTCGACCACCTTGTCCTTGTTGTCGAGCATGGCCCCGAGATCGACCTCGAGACCGTTGACCTTGATGCCGTGAGCCAGGAAGCCGTGGCCGGCCTCCTCGTAGAGATGCGAGGAGTGCAGCAGCGCCTTCGAGGGGATGCAGCCGACATTGAGGCAGGTGCCGCCGAGGCGGCCGCGCTTCTCGACGCAGGCGACCTTGAGGCCGAGCTGCGCCGCCTTGATGGCGGCGACATAGCCGCCCGGCCCGCCGCCGATGACGACGAGATCGTAGGTGGCATCGGTCATGGCGTTTCCTTCGTGTAGGATTCTTCGTTCAGGCTGCGCTCGCCACGCGCACGTCCGTCTGAGTAAAGTCGTCGCCCTTGAAGAGGAGGGGCGCATCGAGATGGCGGGCGAGAGCATAGGCGAACAGGTCGCCGAAGTTGAGCACCGCCGGCGGGCTGCCCCGGCCCCTGCCGAAGCGCAGCATCCCGTCCTGGGCCAGATCGAGCTGCGCTTTGTCGACCGGAACGATCTCGATGGCGCAGGCGTCGAGCAGCTCCCGTGCATCGGTGCGCCATTGCGGCTCACGTCGCAGCACCACGCACATCAGCTCGATCGCGCTGCCGGTCGAGATGGCGGGCTCGTGGGCCGCCAAAGCGGCGAGGAATCCATGCCGCTCCGGCTCGCCGAACAGGATGGCGATGATCGCCGAGGTGTCGACCACGATCCTCACAAGATCGGGTCGCCGTTCTCGTCGTAGAGATCCTTGTCGGTGAACCCGGGTGCCAAGTCCGGCCCCTCGTCGAACTTGCGCAGGATCGCGTCGATCTTGCGGCGACGCTCGGCGCGCTCGGCGTCCAGCTCTTTCAGACGATGCTCGAGCGCGACGCGAACGGCGTCGGTGACCGTGCTGCGGCTCAGGGCCGCCACCCGGTCGGCCAGCTCCTTTACCTTGTCGTCACGGACGTAGAGCGGCATGACGAGCCCTGCATATTCAGCTTCGACAGCATGAATATACGCTCGCGCCGGCGCTCCGACAACGCAAGCAGGGCGGCTATGCGTCGAGGAGGATGCGCTGCGGGTCCTCGATGCATTCCTTGATGCGCACGAGGAAGCTCACGGCCTCGCGGCCGTCGATCATGCGGTGGTCGTAGGAGACCGCGAGGTACATCATCGGCCGCACCTCGATCTTGCCGCCGACCACCATCGGCCGCTCCTGGATCTTGTGCATGCCGAGGATGGCCACCTGGGGCGGGTTGAGGATGGGCGTCGACATCAGCGAGCCGAAGACGCCGCCATTGGTGATCGAGAAGGTGCCGCCGGTCAGCTCCTCCATGGCGAGCTTGCCGTCGCGCGCCCGCTTCCCCAGATCTCCTATCTTCTTCTCGATGTCGGCGAGGCCGAGGGCGTCCGCGTCGCGGATCACCGGGACCACCAGGCCCTGCTCGGTGCTCACCGCGACCCCGATGTCGTAATAGTGCTTGTAGACGATCTCCTCGCCGTCGATCTCGGCGTTGGCGGCCGGGAACGCGCGGAGCGCCTCGATCGAGGCCTTTACGAAGAAGCCCATGAAGCCGAGCTTCACGCCGTGCTTCTTCGTGAAGCTGTCCTGGTAGCGGGCGCGAAGCGCCATCACCGCACCCATGTCCACCTCGTTGAAGGTGGTGAGCATGGCGGCGGTGTTCTGGGCCTCCTTGAGGCGCTCGGCGATCCGCTTCCTGAGGCGGGTCATCCTGACCCGCTCCTCGCGCGCGGCGGCACGCGGTGCCGGGGGCGTCTCGGCGGCCGGAGCCGGCTTGGCGGTGGCGGCCCCGAGAACGTCCGCCTTGGTCACGTTGCCTTTGGGTCCGGTCGGCGGCACCGTGCCGAGATCGATACCCTGCTCGGCCGCGATCTTGCGCGCGGCCGGCCCGGCCTGCGCGGCGCCGTCGCCCTTTTTGGCCTCCGGGCGTCGGCCTCCCTGCTGCCGGAGCTGGCGCAGGGGGCCGCTTTCGCGGCCGGCTTCGGCTCTGGCGCGGCGGCACCGGCTCCCTCCTCGATGCGGCCGATGACGGTGCCGACCTCGACGTCCGTGCCCTCGGCGACCAGCACCTCGGCGAGCTGGCCGGCAGCGGGTGCCGGCACCTCGAGGCTGACCTTGTCGGTCTCGAGCTCGACCAGGGGCTCGTCGACCGCCACCTGGTCGCCGGCCTTCTTGAGCCAGCGGGCGATCGTCGCCTCGGTCACCGACTCACCGAGCGTTGGGACACGGATCTCGACGCTCATGCTTTTTCTCTCTCTGGATCGTCGGTGGCTCAGAGGGTGAGGGCGTCCAGGACCAGCTGGCGCTGCTCGCGCTCGTGCTGGGCCAGGAAGCCCGTGGCGGGCGACGCGGCCGGCTTGCGCCCGGCATAGACCAGCCGCCGCTGCTCCTTGCCCTGCGCTTCCATGATGTTCTCGGCGCGCGGTGCCACGAAGAACCAGGCGCCCATGTTGCGCGGCTCCTCCTGGCACCAGATGTAGCGGGCATTCGCCGAATAGCGGGCCAGCTCGGCCGTGAGCACCTCCTCGGGGAAGGGCGCCAGCTCCTCGAGGCGGATCAGCGCCACCTTGCCGTCCTGCCCCCGCTCCTCGCGCGCCTGCTGCAGATCATAGAAGACCTTGCCGCTGCACATCACGACACGCTCGACCTCGGCGTCGGCCGGCCCCGGCGGCGTCTCGTACATGACGCGATGGAAGCTCGTTCCCGGGCCCATCTCCGCCAGCGACGATACGCAGCGCTTGTGACGCAGCAGGGACTTCGGCGTCATGACGATCAGGGGTTTCCTGAAGTCCCGATGGAGCTGGCGCCGGAGCGCGTGGAAGTAGCTCGCCGGCGTGCTCGGATAGACGACCTGGATGTTGTCCTCGGCGTAGAGCTGGAGGAAGCGCTCGAGCCGGGCCGAGCTGTGCTCCGGCCCCTGGCCTTCGAAGCCATGGGGCAGGAGGCAGACGAGCCCGCACATCCGCAGCCACTTGGCCTCGCCGGAGCTGATGAACTGATCGAAATAGACCTGCGCGCCGTTGGCGAAGTCGCCGAACTGCGCCTCCCAGAGGACGAGGCAGTTGGGGTCGGCCAGACTGTAGCCGTACTCGAATCCCAGAACGCCCTCCTCGGACAGCAGGCTGTCGAAGACCTCGAAGCTGGCCTGGTCCTCGGAAAGATTGCTCAGCGGGACCCAGCGGTCCTCGTTCTCCTGATCGCAGATGACGGCATGGCGCTGGCTGAACGTGCCCCGGCCGACATCCTCGCCGGACAGGCGGACCGGGAAGCCCTCGACCAGCAGGGTCGCCAGAGCCAGATGCTCGGCGGTCGCCCAGTCGATCCCCTCGCCGGTCTCGATGGCCTTGTGACGCTGGCCGATGACGCGCTTGAGGCGCGGATGGGCGTGCAGGCTGTCGGGCAGCTCGGTCATCCTGAGACCGAGCTCGCGGAGGCGGGCGTCGGCACTGGCCGTCGCCCCGCGCTCATAGGCCTCGGGCGCCTTCTTGAGACCCTTCCAGGCGCCCTCGAGCCAATCGGCACGGTTCGCCTTGTAGCTCTGCGCGGCCTCGTGCGCCGCCTCGAGCTGCTTGAGGAAGGCCTCGTAGAGCCGGTCGGCCTCGCCCTCCGCGAGCACCCCCTGACGGGCGAGCCGAAGCGCATAGACCTGCCGCGTGGTGGGATGCTCGTCGATCCGCTTGTACATGAGCGGCTGGGTGAAGCCGGGCTCGTCCCCTTCGTTGTGGCCGTGGCGCCGGTAGCACCACATGTCGATGACGACGTCCTTCTTGAACTTCTGCCGGAACTCGGTCGCGAGCCGGGCCACGTGGGTCACGGCGACCGGGTCGTCGCCGTTGACGTGGAAGATCGGGCACTGCACGCCGCGTGCCACATCCGACGGGTAGGGCGAGCTGCGGCCATAGGCCGGGCTGGTCGTGAACCCGATCTGGTTGTTGATGATGAGGTGGACGGTGCCGCCGGTCCGGTAGCCCTTCAGCTCCGACATCTCGAGGCACTCGTGCACGACGCCCTGGCCGATGAAGGCCGCGTCGCCGTGCATCAGGAGGCCCATCACCTGGGAACGCTCGACGTCGCCCCGCTGACGCTGCTTCGCCCGCACCTTGCCCATCACCACGGGATTGACCGCCTCGAGATGCGAGGGATTGGCGGTCAGCGACAGGTGAACGTGACGGCCCTCGTCGAGGTCGCGATCGGTCGAGGTGCCGAGATGGTATTTGACGTCGCCGGAGCCCAGGACCTCGCCATAGACGGCATGCCCCTGGAATTCCGAGAGGATGGCGGCGTAGGGCTTGCCCATCACGTTGGCCAGGACATTGAGGCGGCCGCGATGCGGCATGCCGAGGACGATCTCCTCCACGCCGAGCGCAGCGCCCGTGCGGATGATCGTCTCGAGCGCCGGGATGGCGCTCTCGCCGCCGTCGAGGCCGAAGCGCTTGGTGCCCGGGAACTTGACCTGAAGGAACTGCTCGAAGCCTTCGGTCTCCGTGAGCTGCTCGAGGATGGAGCGCTTGTCCTCGGCCGTGGTGTCGAAGATGCCGCCCGTGCCCTCGATCCGCGACTGGATCCAGCTCTTCTGCTCGGGCTCCTGGATGTGCATGAACTCGATGCCGACGGTCGAGCTGTAGGTCTTCTGGAGCACGTCCAGGATCTGGCGGAGGGTCGCCGTCTCGAGGCCCAGCACATAGTCGAGGTAGAACGGCCGATCGAGGTCGGCGTCGGTGAAGCCGTAGGTGTGGTAGTCGAGCTCGGGGTGATGGCTGCTGCCGGTCAGCCCAAGCGGATCGAGCTTGGCGATCAGATGCCCGCGCACCCGGAAGGCGCGGATCAGCATGATGACGCGAAGATGGTCGTGGATGAGCGACTTGATGCTCGGGTCGTCGAGCCCGAGGCCGACCGGCAGGTTGAGGTTGGCCGGGGCGGGCCGCAGGTCCCGGGGCCTGGGCGTCAGCGCCGCCTTGGCCCGCTCGAAGAGCGACCTGTTCTCCGTGCCGAGCTCGTCGAAGTAGGCCCGCCAGCTCGTATCGATCGTGGACGGATCGATCAGGTAGCGGCCGTAGAGCTCATCCAGAAAGGCGCTGTTGCCGCCGTAGAGAAAAGAGGTCTGCTCGAGCTCGCGTCGTTTCGCCATGGTCCTCGCCCCTCGCCGACCCTCAATGTACGCCGGGCGACGCGGGTTCCAAGCCGCACCATCGCCGTCAGCCGCGCATCGCCTCGAGCATCGTGGCACCGATCGCAGCGGGGCTCTCGGCGATGCGGATGCCGGCGCCCCGCATGGCCTCGAGCTTTTCCTCGGCGCCGCCCTTGCCGCCCGAGATGATGGCGCCGGCATGGCCCATCCGCCTGCCCGGCGGGGCCGTGCGCCCGGCGATGAAGCCTGCCACGGGCTTTCTCCTCTTGGCGCTCTTGATGACCGCCGCCGCATCCTCCTCGGCACTGCCGCCGATCTCGCCGATCATGACGATGCCCTCGGTCTCGGGGTCGGCGAGGAACATCTCCAGCACCTCGACGAACTCCATGCCCTTGACCGGGTCGCCGCCGATGCCGACGCAGGTCGACTGGCCGAGGCCGGCGGCCGTGGTCTGCGCCACGGCCTCGTAGGTGAGCGTGCCGGAGCGCGAGACGATGCCGATCTTGCCGGGCATGTGGATGTGGCCCGGCATGATGCCGATCTTGCACTGGCCGGGTGTGATCACGCCCGGGCAGTTGGGGCCGATCAGCCGGGTGGCCGAGCCGTCCAGCGCCCGCTTGACCTTGATCATGTCCATCACCGGAATGCCTTCGGTGATGCAGACGACGAGCGGCACCTCGGCCGCGACCGCCTCGAGGATGGCATCGGCGGCGAAGGCGGCCGGGACATAGATGACGGAGGCGTCGCAGCCGGTGCGGTCGCGAGCCTCCTGGACCGTGTCGAAGACCGGCAGGCCGAGATGGCTCTCCCCGCCCTTGCCGGGCGTGACGCCACCCACCATGCGCGTGCCGTAGGCGATGGCCTGCTCGGAATGGAAGGTGCCCTGGGCGCCGGTGAAGCCCTGGCAGATGACCTTGGTCTCGGACCCGACGAGGACGGACATCAGGCGGCCTTCCTGACGGCATCGACCACCTTGGCCGCGGCATCGGCGAGGTCGTCGGCCGGGATGATGGGCAGGCCCGACTCGGCCATGATCTGCTTGCCCAGCTCGACATTGGTGCCCTCGAGCCGGACGACCAGCGGCACGGTCAGATTGACCTCGCGGGCCGCGGCGACGACACCCTCGGCGATGACGTCGCAGCGCATGATGCCGCCGAAGATGTTGACGAGCACGCCCTCGACGTTCGGGTCCGAGAGCAGGAGCTTGAAGGCCGCGGTGACGCGCTCCTTGGTGGCGCCGCCGCCGACGTCGAGGAAGTTGGCCGGGCTGCCGCCGTAGAGCTTGATGATGTCCATCGTCGCCATCGCCAGCCCGGCGCCGTTGACCATGCAGGCGATGTTGCCGTCGAGGCGGATATAGTTGAGCTCGTGCCGGCTGGCCTCGATCTCCTGCGGGTCCTCCTCGTCGAGGTCGCGGAGCTCGACGATCTCGGGCTGCCGGAAGAGGGCGTTGCTGTCGAAATTCATCTTGGCGTCGAGCGCCACCAGATCGCCGTCGCCCGTCACGACCAGCGGATTGATCTCGACCAGCGACGCGTCCCGCTGGACCATGCAGTCGTAGAGGCCCTTCATGAACGACACGGCCTTCCTCACCTCCTTGCCCCCGAGCCCGAGGCCGAAGGCGATCTGACGGCCATGGAAGGGCATGAGCCCAGTGACGGGATCGATCGCCACCTTGAGGATCTTGTCCGGGTGCCCGGCCGCGACCTCCTCGATCTCGACCCCGCCCTCTGTCGAGGCCATGAGGGTCACGCGCGAGGTCGCGCGGTCGATCACGGCGCCGAGATAGAGCTCGCGGGCGATGTTGCAGCCGTCCTCGACATAGACCCGCTTCACGACGCGACCCTGCGGGCCGGTCTGATGAGTCACCAGCGTCATGCCCAGCATGTCGACCGCGAGCTGGCGGACCTCCTCGACCGAGCGGGCGAGCTTGACGCCGCCGCCCTTGCCGCGGCCGCCGGCATGGATCTGGGCCTTCACGACCCAAACGGGACCACCGAGCTTGCGGGCCGCCTCCTCGGCCTCCTCGGGCGTGTAGGCGACGTGGCCCTGGAGCACGGCCACGCCGTGCTCGGCCAGCAGCGCCTTCGCCTGGTATTCGTGAATGTTCATCGATCGGGCTCCGCGCGACTCAGAGCTTCACGGCGTCGCAGAGCGCCTTCACGGCGGCCACGGACTTGTCGAAGGCGGCCTTCTCGGCCTGATCGAGCTGGATCTCGACGATCCGCTCGACGCCTCCGGCTCCGAGGACCACCGGAACGCCGACATAGAGGTCCTGGACGCCGTACTGGCCGGAGAGGTGGGCGGCGCAGGGCAGCACGCGCTTCTTGTCCTTGAGATAGCTCTCGGCCATCGAGATCGCCGAGGCCGCCGGTGCGTAGAAGGCGGAGCCGCTTTTCAGGAGGCCCACGATCTCGGCGCCGCCGTCGCGCGTGCGCTGGACGATCTGGTCGATGCGCTCCTGGGTGGTCCAGCCCATGCGGACGAGGTCCGGCAGCGGGATCCCGGCGACCGTCGAATAGCGCGCCAGCGGCACCATGCTGTCGCCGTGCCCGCCCAGAACGAACGCGGTGACATCCTCGACCGACACGCCGAGCTCGTCGGCGAGGAAGTAGCGGAAGCGGGCGCTGTCGAGCACGCCGGCCATGCCGACCACCTTCTGCGGCGGCAGGCCCGAGACCTTCTGCATCACCCAGACCATCGCATCGAGCGGGTTGGTGATGACGATGACGAAGGCCTGGGGGCAGTAGCGCTTGATGCTCTGGCCCACCGATTTGACGACGCCGGCATTGGTCGCGATGAGGTCGTCCCGGCTCATGCCCGGCTTGCGCGGTATGCCGGCCGTGACGATGACCACATCGGCGCCCTCGATGGCCGCGTAGTCGCTCGTGCCGACGAAAGACGCGTCGAATCGCTCGACCGGCGAGCTCTGGATCAGGTCGAGCGCCTTGCCCGCAGGCATCCCCTCGACGACGTCGAACAGCACGACGTCGCCCAGCTCCTTGAGGCCGACCAGCAGGGCGAGCGTGCCGCCGATCTGACCGGCACCGATGAGCGCGATCTTCTTGCGAGCCATGGGTCGCGAGGCTCCCTCCTAATGACGACGAGCGTGCGCAGGCAGGAAGCGCGCGGTCGCGCCCTATCTAGCGGCTGGGCCGCGCGTTCACAAGCAGCCCGGCCGGAGGACAGACGGCTTCAGGCGCCGACCGCCACCGGACGAGCCGGTGGCGCCGCCGATGCGGGACGACAGCCGGCGACGCGGCTCTTCAGGTGGTGGCCCCGTCGGTCGCGTGACCGTAGGTCGTGGCGCTGGCGATGGTGAGCGCCGACGGATCGACCTGATTGAGGATGTGGAAGGCCACGTGCGACTGATACTGGCTGCCCGAGCCGTCCCGGTCGACGACCACGTCGACGTCGTGGCTGTTGACCACCTGGAAGCTCAGAAAGCTCGAGGCATTGGCGGCGTTCGGGTCGAAGCCCGTGCCCTGGAAGAACTTGGTCAGGTCGAGCCGGTCGCCCTCGGCCGAGTTGAAGTCGGCGACGGTGTCCGTGCCGTCGCTCAGCGCGGTGTAGACGAAGGTATCCGCGCCAGACCCGCCATAGAGCGTGTCCGCGCCGGCGGATCCCTGCAGGGTATCGTTGCCGTAGTCGCCATAGAGGAAGTCGTTGCCGGAGCCGCCGTTGACGATGTCGTTGCCGTCGGCGCCGTGGATGACGTCGTTGCCCCCGAGCCCCAGGATGGCATCGGCGTGGAAGGTGCCGGTGTAGGTGTCGTCGCCGTTCGTGAGGACCTTGATGCTGTTCGTGATGTCCACCTGGGTGCTGGCGGGGTCGCTGGTGCTGCCGGTGTCGTCGGTGACGGTGACGGTGACGGTTCGCACACCCGCTTGCGGGATGGTGGCGGTCGACGTGTAGGTAATGGCATCGAGCACGTCCGTGTAGTGCTGGACCGAGTCGATTCCGGAGAGCTGGATGTCGGTGGGCGACGCGAAGTGCACCGCGATGTTGGTTCCCGGGAAGGTCCCGTCGCCCGTCAGGCCCGTGACGATGAGCTCGTCTCCGGCCTGCGCGCCGGCAGTGATGCTGGCATGCCCGGCCTCGAGCTGCGTGCTGTCGGCGTCCGTCACCTGGGCGTGCAGGAGCCCCTGCGAGTCGCCCACCGCCACCTGGTGGCCGTCGACGGTGTCGTTCGGCTGGAAGCTGAAGGTCGCGTCGTTGAAGTCGTGGTCGCCGCCGGGGTATTGGTCCTCGAAGGAGAAGAGCGTGGCTCCCGTCTCGGAATCATAGCCGTGGATGGCGTGGCCTTGGAGGCCGACGTTGATCGCGTTGTGATCCGGCGTCGAGTCGTTGGCGTTGGAGGTGAAGAAGACGAAGCCGTGGAGGACCGTCACGCTTCCGTCGTCCGCGATGTGCACGGCCTCCGGCGGTGCCCCGCCGTTCTCGTAGGTGGTGGAGTTGATGTTGAGCGGCTGCCCGGTGTTCGGGTCGATGATTTCGATCGTCCCGGTGGTCAGCAGATCGTGCGCATTGACGTTCCAGGCGTTCTGGATCGAAGCGAAGCCCAGGGTGGTGCCGGCCTCGTAGGTGCCCAGCGAGAAGCTGTCGCCCGGATGGAGCGGCCCGGTGCCGTCCTGGAAGTCGGGGGTGGTGGCGAAGCTGTTGACGTCGGGAAAGACGATCTTGGCGTTGCTGATCGCGCCGTCCGAGCCGACCACGTAGGCCACGAGCGCGCTCTTGTAGAGCGCCACCTCGTTGTTGAAGACGATGTCGATGCTGCGCGTCTGGTCGAGGGTGACGAAGTTGGCCGGCAGCCCGTTGATCTGGCTCTCCTGCAGCGCCGCCCCTTCCTGAGTGATCGGCAGAGCCGAGTCGGAGGGCGGGTTGAAGCCGTCCGTCGTGATGCCGATCGTGCCGGACACGTCGTTCGCCACCGTGACGACGGGCGCCTCGCCGGCTGGCGGCGGATTGGTGCCGCCGCCCTGCTCCTCCGTGAACACCTGCGGCTGGCCGAACTGCACACTGTAAGAGAGCGAGGTCGGCCCGAGCGGCCCCAGCGGATTGAGCCCGGCGCCGATGTCGCCCGGATGGAACGGCGTGAACTGGGCGGGCCCGGTCAGATTCGGATTGGTGGCGCCCACCGAGGGCTCGATCTGGGTGACGTCGGCCACGGCCACCGACCGCTCGAGGAGGACCGGCGCCGGCACGGCCGGCCCGTCCAGGACGGAGAGGGTGGGCGGCGCCCCATGGGTGTCGAAGAAATCGACGACCGTGACCACCGCGCCGTTGTGCAGCGTCACGACCAGCTCGCCATGGTCGACCGTGTAGCGGGCGTCGTGGGGATCGAAGGCCTTGTCCGGGAGCGAGATCTCTTCCCCGGGCTGGGCGTGGACCGTGACCAGCTCACCGGGCGCCGGCGCCGGAACGACCTCGACGGCGGGATTGGCCGGCGCCGCCGCTTTTCCAGCCTCGCCGCTCTGGGTCGGCCCGGCCTGCGCGACGACGACGGGGCCCGCCCCGGAGGGGATTGTCGCCGGCGTCGTGGGCTGTGCGCGCTCGATCATTCGTCCGCTCCCGAGGTCCGTCGTCAATTCATGAAGCGATAAAAGGCGTTTAGCTTAAGCAGTTGCTAACCTATGCCACAGCATTATCCACCCTCAATGGTCAATATCCACCCTCCTTGGTGATGTCGCTTGCGCCGAAGTATTATGGTGCGTATCAGAACCGAGCTGCGCGTGAGGGCTGACGCATGATCCGGAAGACCATGCGCATCGGTGAGGTGCGCACATCGATCAAGCTGGAGGCGGAGTTCTGGAGCTACCTCAAGGAGGTAGCCGACGGCCGCTCGTTGCGCCTGTCGAGCCTCGTCAACGAGGTCGCCGAGGCGACGCCCGAGCGGACCAACCTCGCCTCGACGCTGAGGACCTTCTCGCTCATCCACGCCCGGGTGCGGGGCCAGAGCCTCGAGCGCGACCTCGAGAAGCTGGCGCTCGCCGGCAACACGCAGGATCTCGCGCGCGTGCTCGAGGCGTGCCCCCTGCCCAGCCTCGTGCTCGACGCCGAGCGCAGCATCCGGCAGCTCAATCGCGCCTTCGTCCTGTGGCTGAACCTCGACGCCCGGGCGACGACCGGCCAGCGGCTCGACAACATCATGATCCTGCGCGGCCCCGGCATGAAGGAGATGTGGGCGAGCCTGCTCGAGGGGCGCCTCGGCCGCGGTGGGTTCAACGCCACCTACGTGTCGCCTGGCAAGGTGAGGACGTCGCAAGCGGTCGTCATGGCCCTCGGCGGCGGGTCGGCGGGCGCCGCGCCCCGCCGCGGCTATATCGTGATGTTCGAGACCCTCGCGGGCCGCACCTGAGGGGAGCGCTCCGGCCGCCGATCCGGATGCCCGGGCGCGGCCCGGAGGGATGCTCCTCCTCTTCCGCCGCCGGGGCGCGCCGTCACGGCCCGCGACCGGGCGGCTAGCGGGGCGCTCGCTTGGAAAGGATGCGTTGCAGCGTGCGACGATGCATGCCGAGCCGGCGGGCCGTCTCGGAGACGTTGCGGTTGCACTGCTCGAAGACCCGCTGGATGTGCTCCCAGCGCACCCGATCGGCGGACATCGGCGTCTCGGGGGTGACCAGGGACTCGGCGCCCGTCTCGATCAGGGCTGCGACCACGGCCTCGACGGTCACGGGCTTCGCCAGATAGCCGGCCGCCCCGGCCTTGAGCGCCAGAACGCTGGAGGCGATGCTGTCGTAGCCGGTGAGAATAACGATGCGGCAGCTTCGGTTGAGATCCTTCAGGGTCTCGACCAGCTGCATGCCGTGGCCGTCCTCGAGGTTGAGATCGAGAACGGCGTAGTCGGGCACGTGGTCGGCCGCCAGGACGAACGCCTCGCCGAGGCTGCCTGCAGCGGCGACCGCGAAGCCGCACCGCTCGAGCCCGCGGACGAGATTGCGCCGCAGCGGAGCGTCGTCGTCGACGAGCAGCAGCTTGCGGCTGGCCCGATTGCCTGCGGCGACGATCTCGTCCTTGTGCATCCTCGATCGCCCCGTGCCGGCTCCGACGCCGCGTCGTCGGAGGCTACTCGCGAGGTGCCCGCTTGTTCAGGATACGCTGCAGCGTGCGACGGTGCATGTTGAGGCGTCGCGCCGTCTCGGACACGTTGCGATTGCATTGCTCGAAGACGCGCTGGATGTGCTCCCAGCGCACCCGGTCGGCCGACATCGGGTTCTCGGGCGGCGGCGGCAGGCTCGATCCCGAGGCGAGGAGCGCGTTGATCACCTCGTCGGCATCGGCCGGCTTCGCCAGATAGTCCACGGCGCCGGCCTTCACGGCGGCCACGGCCGTCGCGATGTTGCCGTAGCCGGTCAGGATGACGATGCGGACCTTCGGGTGGAGCTCGCGCAGCCGCCTGACCAGATCGATGCCGCTGCCGTCCTCGAGCCTGAGGTCGATGACCGCGAACTCGGGCTTGATCGTGTGGGCGAGGTTGAGGCCCTCGCGCAGGCTCTCCGCCGCGAACACGCGGAAGCTGCGGCGCTCCATCGCCCGCTGCAGGGTGCGTCGCAACGGCGCATCGTCGTCGACCAGGAGCAAGGTGGGCCCCTCCGCGGGAGCGGGGCGGACCGTCGTCCCGCGCGGTGCCGTGCTGCCCGTCTCGATCGTGTCATCGGCCATGCTGGTTCTCCTGAGTCAGGCTCCCGAGAGCCTGCGGCGGCCAGGTGATGCGGACACGCGCCCCTTTCGCCCGGTTCTCAAAATGAAGGGAAGCACCGGCGCGGGCAAGCAAGGTGATCGCGATGAACACGCCGAGCCCGAGGCCGCCCTTGCCGCTGCGCGACGAGATGTAGGGCTCGCCCAGCCAGTCGAGGACCTCGGGCGCGAACCCGGGCCCGTCGTCCTCGATGAGAACCTCGACGCCCGGGCGGTCGAGCCGGATCGAGATCAGCACCTCGCTCTCCGCGAACTGGATGGCGTTGTCGATCAGGTTGGCCAGCGCGTGGCGCATCTCGGGGGCGAGCTCCAGGCTCGGCTCCGGCGTGTCGTCATCGGGCTCCACGGCGACGTCCACGACGACGCCGGGCCGCCCGAAATCGGCCGCGATACCCTCGAGCAGGGTCGACAGCGGCGCCTGCGTGAACGGCCGGTGCTCGTCGGGCGAGCGCCGGCGGCCGAGCGACTGCAGGATCTCGCGGCATCGCTGGGCCTGGCCCAGGAGCTCCTCGGCCTCCTCGAGAAGCGGGCTGTCCGGCGGCAGCTCGCGCACCAGCTCCTTGGCGATCACGTTGATCGTGCCGAGGGGGCTGCCCAGGAGATGGGCGGCGGCCGCGGCCTGGCCGCCGAGGGCCGAGAGCTGCTGCTCGCGCGCCAGGGCCAGCTGGGTCGCGGCCAGGGCCTCGGCGTAGCGGCGGGACTCCTCCGCGCTGTTCCAGGCGAAGATCGCAATGAGGATCACGGCCGTGCTGATGGCCGTCCAGCTGGCGAGCACGTAGAGGGCCGGCAGGTCGATGCCGCCTCCCTTCCAGGGCAGCTCGCTGGGAAAGACCGCGAGCGCGCTGGTGCCGACGAGGGCCAGCGCGGTCAGGCCGAGCGTGGCCCCGAAGCCCAGCGTGCCGGCGGCCAGGGCCACGGGCAGCAGCAGCAGGATCGCGAACGGGTTCTGGAGCCCGCCCGTGAGGGCCAGGAGATAGTAGAGCTGGACGATGTCGTAGCCGAACAGGACGGCGGCGCTTCGCTCGGAGAGCCGCGTCGGCACCGCGAACATGAGCGACAGGACGAGGTTGATCGAGGCGGTCAGCGCCACGGCCGGCAGCAATGCGGCGAGCGGCAGGCCGATCCCCAGCGAGAAATGGACGAAGAGGATGGTGAAGAGCTGGCCGCCCACGGCGATCCAGCGCATCACGGTGACGGTGTGCAGCCGCACGCGTCCCGGCGCGTCGCCGCCGAAGCCGACCAGAGCCCGAAAGCGGCTCGGCAGGCCTCTCAGCCGATCGAGCGCGATCGTCATGCGCCGCGCCCCCGCCCGCGGCTCCGGCGCCGCGGGCTGAGGCGGAAGTCGGGTCTCGGGGAGGAAGCGACCGGCACGGCAGCCATCTCGAGCCCTTTTGGTCTTCTGCGGCCACGACCGACGGCAACTCCACCCGGGCGAGCGGGCGAGATCGGAGCTGCGGCCCCCAGGGAGCCTAGCGCCGCCCCCCTTGATTGTCGCCGGTCCGCCGATTGGCCGCGGGGCGGGTCACCGAGCCCGGTGAAGGCTCGTGCCTCGAGGTCGATCCAGCACTGTGGCGCAGCTGCCGACAAGCGGATAGCATGGCTCCCACAACCAGAACCACAGAGCCTCAGCCAGGAGCCGCCATCTTGAGACCCGACGTGCGCCGGCGGCGCGTCTTGTACGTGGACGACGAGCCTGACATTCGGGAGCTCGTCACGATCGCCTTGGAGTTCGACGATCACCTCGAGGTCCGCACCTGCTGCTCGGGGGCGGAGGCGCTGGCGCTCGTCGAGGAGTTCCGTCCCGACATCGTTCTGCTCGACGTGATGATGCCGGAGCTGGACGGGCCCACCACCATGTCGCGCCTGCGCCAGCTGCCCGGCTGTGTCGACATTCCGGTCGTCTTCTTCACGGCCAAGGTGCTGCCGCGCGAGGTCGAGCGTTTCAGGCAGCTCGGTGCAGCGGCCGTGCTGCCCAAGCCGTTCGATCCCCTAACGCTGGCCCAGCAGGTTCGGCAGCTGCTCGACGGCCAGGAGCCACCCTGACGGCGTCTCCCATCCGCCTCACGGAAGGCTGGACCGAAGGGCCTGGATCTCCGCTTCGACCGCGGACGAGGCCGGCGATCGGCCGGCCGCGCGCGCGCTCCCGAGCAGATCCTCGATCAGGGCGGCACGGCGGCTGATCTCGCCGAAGCCGAAGGTGCCGCTCGTCCCTGCAAGACCATGAGCGGCTCGCTCGAGGGCGATCAGATCCGGCGGCTCCCTCCGCCAGCAGGCCTCGATCTCGGCGACCTTGTCCTCCAGGCGCGCCGCATAGGCGAGACGCAGCCGCTCGAGGGTGGCCGCCGAGGGGTCGGCCGGCCCGCCCGTCATGCGAGCACGCCTCCGGCGCGAGCGGCACTGCCCTTCCCCCTTGGCCCCTGGCGTCCGCTCGAGCGGACTGCCGCTGTACGGCGCTGGGAGGCTCGCAGTGAGAGGGCCGATGGGGGGATAGGGGCCGGTCTGTCGGTCCCCGGGGCAGCGCCGACCAACGGAGGACGCCCCACGATGGGCCGCGACGACAGCCGGGTGGGCATCGGCGGGAGCAGGCTCGGCCACATCGGGCATCGTCCGGAGCCGGTGCTGCGCGACCTGGACAAACAACCTGGACGATGGAATGCCGGTCGGCAGGCGCCTCGGCAGCGCCGAGAGAATGAAAACGATAGGACAGCGATGCGCAATCCCCGGTCGAGAGGTCTCGCAGCAGGGCATCGATGCAGTGGGTGCGCCGCCCCGGCCGGGCATGGGCGGGATCGGCCTTGCCGGGCCGCGTCAGATCTGGCCGTTGGCACTGCTGCTTCTCATCGCCTTCTCGGTCGTCGGAGGTGCGCTCTGGATGGGCGGATTGCGGGAGGACTACACCAATCTCCGGGACGAAAGGCGGATCCTCACGGCCCAGCGCCGCGAGCTTCTCGCCGATCTCGGCCGGGTGGTCGTCGATTATTCCTGGTGGGACGAGGCCTTCCGGCGGGTCGCGGCGGCCGACACCGATTGGCTCGACAGGAATTTCGGCGAGTTCCTGTTCAGGGTCCACGGCCTCGATATGGCCGTGATCCGCTCGCCCTCGGGGCAGCTCGTCTATGCCAGCGAGAAAGGCGTCCGGGTCGGAGCCGACCCGAGCCGCCCGTTCGGTGCGGTTCTGGACGGCCTTCTTCCCCGGCTGAGCGGCGACAACGTCTCGGGGCCGACGCCGGTCGTCGCCTTCCTGCGCATCGGCAAGGACGTCTACGCCGTCGCGGCGAGCACCATCCTGCCCGAGAGCGAGTCGCCCGGTGTCGTCACCGCCGCGGAGTCGAGCCACCTGGTCTTCGCCAAGCGGATCGACGGGCGGCTCTTGCGGCGCATCAGGCGCGACTACGCCATCACGGCGCCCATGCTGACGGATCAGCCGTAGGAGGGGCGGGAAAGCGTCGCGCTCGATGGGCCCGATGGGGCGGCTGTCGCCTTCGTCACCTGGAAGCCGAGGCCTCCCGGGCAGGCGGCTGCAGCGATGGCTGATGGTCGCCCTGCCCGTCGTGCTGGGGCTGCTGGCCGTTCTCTCCTGGGTCGGCCTTCGCAACGTGTGGGGCGCCGTGGCGGCGCTGCTCGAGCGCGAGGATGCCCTGAGCCGCCTCGCCGAGGAGCGGCGGCTCGAGCGGTTCCGCAGCGAGTTCCTGTCGATGGTGAGCCACGAGCTGCGCTCGCCGCTGACGAGCATCATCGGCCACTCGGCCCTGATCGGTCACGCCGACCTCCCCGAGTGGGCGCGCCGGCAGGGGCGGCTGATCCACGACGCCGGCGAGGCGATGCTGCAGCTGGTCAACGATCTTCTCGACATGGCGAAGCTGGAGGGCGGGCATCTCGAGCTCGAGACCATCCCCTTCGATCTTCGCAAGCTCGCAGCCGACTGCGGTCAGCTGCTGGCTCCCCAGGCCGCCGCCAAAGGCGTCGAGCTGCGCCTGTCTCTGCCGGACATCCTGCCGGAGCGGGTGGTGGGCGATCCGGGCAGGCTGCGCCAGGTGCTGATCAACCTCCTCGGCAATGCCCTGAAGTTCACCACGGAGGGCAGCGTCACGCTCGATCTGGCTCTGGAGCCCCGCGGGGACCTGGCGATGGCGCGGGTCGAGGTGACCGATACCGGACGCGGCATCGCGCCCGACAGGCTGGAGGCGATCTTCAGGCCCTTCGGCCAGGAGGACGCCTCGATCAGCCGGCAGTACGGTGGCACCGGCCTGGGCCTCAGCATCTCCCGCAGGCTGGTCGAGCTGATGGGCGGGACGATCGGCGTCCGGAGCCGAGAGGGTCAGGGCAGCACCTTCTGGTTCAGGGTCCCGCTGGGCTCGCCGGTGCCGGCCCCGGCGGGGGAGCGGATCGGCGCCTGAGGCGCAGACCGGCAAGGGCTCGGTCGGAGGCGCTTCGGCCCGCCGGCTCCCGAGGGCCCGCCGCTAGGCCGTGCGGGTGGGTGCCGAGCGGCGGCCGAGCTCGGCGGCTGGCCGCGACCCGGCCTCGGCCGGGCGTGCCGCCGCCGGGTGGTGCCGGCGGGCCTCCCGGACCCGATGCAGATGGGCCTCGACGCGTTCCGCGAAGCGCTCGCGCGCCCAGCGGGCGGTGAAGGTGTGGTCGGCACCGTCGACGATGTCGATCTGCATCCTCGGGAGGCGGCTCAGCCTCCTGCCGCCCCGGCCGAAATAGGCCTCGAGCTCGTCGAGCCCGCCGTCCGCCGCGCTGTAGATCAGGAGCGTCTCGGCACCACGCGCCGAGAGCCCGCGAAAGCCTCGGACGACCCTCTGCCGCGCGCCGCCGCGGCCGAAGAGACGGCTCTGCCAATCGTCGACGCGCATCAGGATCCGCTTGCGCACGCGCCCGAGGACGGCGGTCAGTATGCCGCGCGCGTTGACCTCGCCCCGGAGGGCACGCCGCCAAGTGTCCGAGCGCCGTGCCATGGCGACATAGTAGCGGTTCGACTGATAGGAGCGGCGCAGATTGATCTCGAGGGAGTCGCCCTCGCGCCAGACGAAGCGCTGCACGTTCGCCATCACGAGGCCCACGAGCCGGGCGTCGCGCAGCGCCGTATAGAAGGCGACGTAGCCGCCGCAGCACAGCCCGACGGCCACCGCTGGGCCCAGCTTCTGACCCCCGAGCCAGTCGAGGGCCGCGCGCACGTCCTCGCAGGCGTCCTCCGAATAGAGACGGTTGTCCGGCTGACCGGGCGCTGCGGGGCTCTCGCCGATGCCGGCCACGTCCATGCGCAGCGACGTGACGCCGAGCCTCGCGAGGCGGCGGGCGAGGACGACGGTCATCCGGTTGGAGCCGATATGGTGGTTGGCGCCGGTATTGACGAACACCACCGGCGGCAGATCGGCGCCGGGCCGGCGCGGCCGGCAGACGATCCCGAAGAGCCGCGCCTTGTCGCCGAAGAACACCGGCTCCTCGACGGCGTCCGGCATCGACAGCCGGACCGGCTGCCGTCGACGGCCCGTTCGCGAGCGGTGTGCCGTGACATCGGCCACCATCCAGTCGAGAACGAGATTGAAGGCCTCATCGGGGGGCGAGGCGAAGTTCACGTCGCGCATCAGCGAGGAGTAGTCGCTGAACGGCGCCTCCTGGACCGTTGCGTCGAGGTCGCGCAGCCTTTGGGCGAGCGGCGCCTCCGAAGGGTCGGCACGCTTGAGGATCAGGATGCGCGGTGCGGGGCGGCTCCCGAGGTCGAGGAGGTCGAGCTTGCCGAGGTCGGCCAAGGTCTCGGCGGTGACGACGAAGCCGCCGACCTCGAGGTCGGCGGCCCGGTCGGGGCTGGCCGGGGGTGCCCCCGGAAGAGGTGGGGCCATTCTGGCCAGCGCCTTGAGCTCCCGCACATAGGCCCGGCCCGAGACCGCCGGGGCGAGGAGCGCCAGAGCGTTGACGCCGCCGAGCTCGCAGGCGGCCCGTGCCGCCAACGTGGCACCCAGCCGCATCCCGACCAGCGCGATCTCGCCGACACCCGCTTCCTCGCGCATCCAGCGCACCGCCTGGAGGACGCTGTCGCTCCAGGCGCGGAGGCGGCCGGGCTGCTCGTCGTCGCCGAGGGAATCGCCGGTGCCGTGATAGTCGAAGCGCAGCGCGGGCATGCCCATTGCCGCGAACCTCTGGGCGAGGCCGCGCCAGGCCCGGTGCGCCGACAGCTCCTCGTGGCCCATCGCGCTGCACAGCACGACGCCCCGCCCACCCGGTGCCGGATGGAACCAGCCGAAGCGGCCGTCGAAGGTGACGGGTATCGAGCTCACGGTCGGAATCGTGCCGGCGCGGCGCCGTTCAGCGCATGGACCGTGCCGTCCGGTCGAGCCTCGGCGGTGCCGCGCGGCACCAGCCTCAAGCGCCGGGCCGCGCCCGGCGCCAGATGGAACCACTCCTCCTCGGCACGATAGTGGGGGTCCTCGATATGCACCGACCGCGCCAGGCGGCTCGTGGAGAGGGCGAGCGTCCAGCCTCCGTCGTCCCTGCCTATACCGGCCTCCAGACCGAGATCCATGATCGGCGACGCGCGGCCGAGCGGGAAGTGAAAGGCCTCGGCCAAGACGACATCGCTCTCCGCGTCGACCAGCCTGCCCACCGTGACGTCGTGCGCCGGCGGCCCGAACCGGTAGGCATAGGTTATGTCGAAGAACCGGCCGAGCAGCTCCGACGAGGACAGCTCCAGCGCCCCGCGCGGCTCGATGGTCAGCTCGCGATCGGCACCGACGACGGGCACGGCGCCCGCCCGCAGGCAGGCCAGCGAGAGCCGGGCACGGACCGGGCGCTGGCTCTCGTTGATGACGTGGATGGAGAGGCCGTTCAGCCCCTCGTCGGAGAGCAGGAGCTGGATCGGGCGACAGGCGCGCTTCATGCCGTGCCAGGCGGCCTTGGGCGAGCCCGAGGAGTCGAGGAGGCCCCAGCCGGCCCCCGGGCGGAGGTCCTGGAGCAGCCAGACCAGGGCGCCGGCACAGGTCGATCGGCTGCGGCGCCACTCGCCGATCGTCGCCTCGATGACCTCGGCCGTGACGGCTCGCGAGAGGCGCAGATAGCGGTCGGGCTCCTCGTAGCGCAGACGGTCGGCCCGAACGCCGTAGAGCAGCTCGAGATAGTGATCGCGGACATCCTCGAAGTCCCAGGCCGCCGCGGCATCGCGGGGCACCCCGGCCTTCCAGATCGGGATCGTGCAGCGCTGCGGTCGGGAGCGCGGTCGCCAGGGTATGGGCCTCTGGCACGTTGGCGAAAGCCAGGCACTCGCTGGCGAAGCGGACCTCCGCCCGGCGCGCGTCCTCGAGCGGCCGGAGATAGGCGCCGACCCCGTAATAGTGGGTCACGCCCGAGTCGGTGACGAAAGGCAGAGCGCCGCCCGAGGGCGAGTTCGGGACGTAGGGAACGTCGGGCCGGACCTCGGCGGCGATGGCCGGCAGGAGCTCCTCGAACAGCAGCCCCCCGCCGGCGGCCGGCGGCAGCCCGAGCATGGCCGCCTGCTGGGCCACCTCGCTACCGCCACAGAGGACGGCCAGCGACGGCGCCGCCTGCGTCCGATCGAGCAGCTGCTCGGCCTCCCGCCCGAGGCTCAGGGCGAAGGCGGGGTCGGAGGCGGGGTAGTCCAGATTGGCGAGCATGAAGTCCTGCCACACCAGGAGGCCCAGCTCGTCGCAGAGGGCGAAGAACGCCTCGCTCTCGTAGGTCATCGTGCCGCCTACCCGCACCATGTTCATGCCGGCCGCGCGCATCGCCTCGAGCCAGGGCGCATAGGCCTCGGCCGTTCCCGGCAGAGACACGATGTCGGCCGTGCTCCAGCAGGCGCCGCGACAGAAGACCGGCACGCCGTTGATGCGCAGCGCGAAGCCTCGTCCGTCGGCATCCCCGTCACGCTCGACGGATCGGAACCCGGTGCGGCCGAGATCGATCACGACGTCACCGACGATGGCATGGACGTCGTAGAGCCTCGGGCGACCATGGGTGTGCGGCCACCAGGGCTCGACCTCGGGGAGGCGCAGCTCGCACCCCAGCTCGTCGGCCGAGCGCGGGGTCAGCCCGATCTCGGCCTCGCCGACCCGGAGCCGCGCCCCCGGGTTTCGGGGCAAGGGGCCATCGAGGGCAAGCTCGAGGGAGAGGCGCCCCTCCCGGCCCTCGAGCGTGGCCCGCAGGTCGGCCCGACGAACGCGCACGGGCCCGTGCTCCTCGACCCGCTCGATCGGGCGCCACGGTCCGACGGCGTGGACCGGGGGGCACCATGTCGGCATGTGTCCGAGCAGCGTCGTCCGGGCGAAGCGCAGCGACGCCGGGGTGACCATGCGAGGCCGCCAGCGGGCGCGCCCGCGGCGTGCGGCCAGGGCCGGATGAAGCGCCCGGAAGCAGAGATGCAGCGTGTGCTCGCCGGTGAGGTCCACCTCGACCTCGTGGGCGAGGAACATGTTCTCCGAGCGCAGCATCAGCCGCTCGTCGAGCCACAGCTCGGCAAGGGTCGCCAGGCCGTGGAGGCGGAGCGTCTGGCGCCCGCTGGCTCGCAGGGGCGTGCGGTACCAGAAGTCCCGATCGTGGAGCGGCGTCGGGCTGTCGAGGCTCCACTGGCCGGCGGCCCTCAGGGCTGCCGCGACGGTCCCCGGCACGGTCGCGGGCAGCCAATGCCCGCCGCTCGGCAGATCGCCCGGGCTCGGGACGGCGCCAGGCTCCGTGCCGAGAAGCTCCCAGTCTCTGTCGATCGGCACGACATGCTGGCCGGCAATGGAGACGATCCTGGCCATCCCTACGGTCCGGGGCAACGCCAGCCCGTCGGGCGCGACGGATCGGAGCCGGCCGTCTCGGTCATCGGAGGCGTGACGCGAGACCCCCGATGACGAGGTCCCAGGCGGGCTCGAGCCTGTCGAGGGCCGGCCCGCAATCGTCGGGCCGGGCCCGACGGACGGAGCGCGCGAGCTGGAACTGCAGGACCTTCGCGTCCGCCGCGATTTGTGCGCATCCGGCGGCGAGATCCTCGAGCCCCAGCTGCGCGCGACCGTCGAGCCACCGCAGATGGCTGCCCAGCAGCTCGAAATTGGCGCCGAGCTGCCGCACGGTGTTGAAGCAGTAGAGATGGAAGTAGCTCATCGGCCTGGAGGCCAGCGTCTCGACGTGACGGCCGAAGTCAGCGCGATAGGCGGTGACGGGATTGCCCTGCGGCCGACGGGCGAGGTGCCGGCGGAGGAGCTGCAACGCGGCGTCCGTGAGATCGCGGCCCGCGAGGGGAGGGCGGCGACGCTTCACGAACTCGGCGAAGGGGAACATGAGGTCGTCGTTGGATGCCTGGTGCGGCAGCCGGTGGAAGAGGCCGTCGAGGTCCTCCCCGCCGAGCACGTGGTAGCCCGTGTTGTGGAAGTAGCCGAGCCGCCCGGCCGCGAGGTCGAGCTCGACCACGCCGATCGTGGACTTCACGTGCTGGCGCCGGTAGGCGGTGGCGTGCGTGTCCGGCAGATAGTAGCTGTCCAGCTCGATGAGCGGCATGCGATCCCGCCGCAGCTGCTCCTGGATCTGCGCCTCGAGCCCTTCGTAGACCGCGAGCTCCTGGACCCCGAGACCGAACAGCGCCTCGAGGTCCTCGGGCAGGAACTTGAAGAAGGTGAACTGATCGCCCTCGAAGTCCTGCGTCACCGTGAAGCCCAGAGCGGCCTCCGGCTCGAGGCCGATGGCGTGGAGGATCTCGATCCAGAGATCGATATAGCAGTTGGTCTCCTGCCACTGCCGGTCCGGCCCGTGCAGGGCGTGCGGGCGATAGCTCCCGGGATCGAGGCGCGGCAGGAGGGGCTCGGGCACGGCCTCAGAACCCGAGGATGTTCCGAACCGACGCCGGCCATTTGTCGAGGTCGAAGCCGTGGCACCTGAGGAGGGCCAGCGTCACGCGCTCCATGCCGAAGCCCACGCAGGCCGTCTGCGCGACGTCGCCCGTGGCGGTCTTGATCTTCCAGATGTCGCCGAAATGGGTCTCGTGATAGTTGAAGCTGAGGCAGGCCGTCAGGCGCTCCTCGCTCACCACCGGGATCAGCAGCTCGAACTTCAGCCGCTGCTCGCGCTGGCTGTTGGCCATGAACTTGCCGACGCGGCCGAAGAAGGGGTCGCTCGCCACGTCGACCTTGATCTCGAGCCCGAGCGACTCCATCAGCCGCTGACCGCGCTCGAGCCACATCTCGCGGAAGGTGATGACCTGCTCCGGCGAGCCGATGCGCACGTATTCCCGCATGCGGAAGAGCTGCATCCGCGTCGGGTCGACCGAGGGCTCGTGGCGGAAGCAGTAGGAGAAGACGTCGAGAGCCGGCCGTCCGGGGGCAGCGGGCCGCGCGACGCGGTCATCGGATAGAGCGGGTAGCAGGCGGCGGGGGTCAGGACGACGTCGGTCGCCTTCTGGCCCGTCGTCCAGTCCGCGCCGCTCTCGAGATCGGCCAGCATCGCGTGGTGGGCACGGTCGTCGCCGTGGAAGCAATGGACCGTCCCCGCCAGATGCGGGAAGCTCTTCAGATACTCGCTCTCCTCGAACTGCTTGCGGCCCAGCCCGGGCGGGAAGCGCAGCACCTCGGCGCCGTCGCCGCCCCCGTAGCGGGTGACCAGGCTGTTGAAGGACTCGACGATCTGCTCGAACGCGCCGCTGCGGCCGTAGAGGCCGTCGACCCCCATCGGGATCAGAAAGCCGTGCTCGACGAGCTCGGCGAGAAAGGGCGGTCTCGGGTCCATGGTCAGCCGACGAGCTCCAGATCGTGACGATGCACCAGGAGAAGATTGGCGGTGTTGCCGAAGATGCGGTCGTTGCTCACCATGAGGGCGGCGGACAGGACGTCGCGCAGATGGCGGCCGACGCTGAACTTGGTGTCGTTCTTGTAGCCGTTGATCCCGCAGATCAGGAGCGCGTGATTGACCACCTGCACCACCATCTGCGAGGTCCCGGTCTTGAGATTGTTCATCTCGACGGCCAGCGAGATCGACGAGACACGGTCCGGCTGCTCCACGGCCTCGGCATAGCGTTTGAGCGCCGCCAGGACGTTCGACTTCATCAGCTGCAGCATGCTCACCGCCTCGGCCAAACGGAGCGCGCCCGGCGGCGTCACCCCGGGCTTCTTGCGAGCCTCGGCGCGCACGAAAGCCTGGGCCCGCGCCACCGCGTCGGTCGCGATCCCGAGCCACAGGCTGCTCCAGGTGAGATGCGAGACCGGCAGCATCGTCTGGGCCGAGATGTCGGCATAGGGCGTCGGCAGGATCTGCTCCACGCCGCCCGAGGCCCGGAGCACATAGCCGTTGCTGCAGGTGCCGCGCATGCCGAGCGTGTCCCAGCCCGTCGTCGGCTCCAGCCGGCAGGTCTCCTTGGGCAGCACCACCAGGACCTGATCGGACGGCGGCGACTCGGCCGCCCGGCGCGCCGTCGCCAGAATGCCGTCGGAATCGGCCCCGTAGGAGATGACCGTGGCGTTCTTCTCGAGCGCGAAGCGGTCGCCCTCGGGTTGTACGGCGCAGGAGCTGCTGCGCACGTCACCGCCGATGCCCGCCTCGGAGGTCGCCGAGGCCAGCAGGAGCTGGTCGGTGGCGAGGCGACGCATGAACTGGCGGTGCCACTCCGAGCCCTGCCCGTGCCTGACGATGCACGCCACCTGGATCTGATGCATGGCGTAGATCATCGCGGTGGCCGAGCAGGCTTGGCCGAGCGTGTGGCAAATCGCCGCTACATCGGTCAGGCGGGCCCCTCCTCCGCCGAGGTCCGCCGGCACCATGACGCCGAGCAGGCCCTCCTCCTTCAGGGCCGCCACGGCCTCGCGAGGGAACCGCGCCTCCCTGTCCACGGCGTCGGCGTGCCGGGCGGCGACCGCCGAGGCGATCGTCTTGGCACGGTCGAGAAGCACGCTCACGCGGCGCCCTTCTCGTCCAGAAGCTCGGTCACGGCAGCGCGGATCCGGGCGATGCTCTCGAACGTCTTGCGCTGAAGCATGCGGTCGGGGAACTCGACGTCGAACGCCTCCTCGAGCCCCAGCATCAGGTGCACCGTGGCGAAGGAGGACAGGCCGGCCGCATAGAGATCGGCATCGTCAGCCAAGCCGCCGATGTCGTCCGACACATGCAGATGCTCTTTGAGCAGGGCTCGAATCTTGTCGTTCATGCAACCGACGGGCGTCTATTGGGATCTTTACGAGGGTCCTCATAACAGAGATTTTCTCTTTTGAGGAGCATTTGCATCGATGAATCCGCCTTCGAATTCCACGTGGAGGTGGGTGGGATCGCGCCGGATCAGCCCGTCGGCAGAAGCCCTTCGACGGTCTTGATGATCTCCTCGACCGCGACCGGCTTGGTCAGATACTCCTGCGCCCCGTAGCGCAGGCCCGCCACGACGTCACCCTGTTGCCACCGGGCCGTGAGCATCACGACGGGAATACCGGACGTCCGGCTCCGGCGGCGCAGCTCCTGGAGCGCGCCGAATCCGTCGAGCACCGGCATCGAGGCGTCGAGCACGATGGCGTCCGGCCGCTCCCGCAGGGCCGCATCGACCCCGGCCCGGCCGTCCTCGGCGGTGACGACGGCGAAGCCCCGGGTGGTGAAGGCCAGGCGCAGGAGCTCGCGGAGGCTGCCGTCGTCGTCGACCACGAGGACCTTGGCTCGCGGCCGAACGGTCGCGGCAGCGTCGGTCTCGTTGCCACGAACCGCGTCGATAAGGCGGCGAATCAACGACATGGGGCTCCGACAAGCTCGACACGCGAGCCCAGCACCCCCTCGCGCTCGATGGAGACGGGGTAGGCGCAAGCGTCGCGGGCATGTTTTCCTTTTACCCGACTTTGGCGCTTATATTATCCTTGCATCGTTGGATGTGACCAGAGACATATTTGCTCGCCTTCAAGTTGGTGAAGCGAGCGCCCTCCGGGACGTGTGCCGGGTCTCTCCAGCGACCCTGCGACGGGCCCGCAAAGGGCCGTCGGACGCCTCGAGGAGTACACAGAATGGCATTCTGGCGGTCGGGCCGCCCGGACAAGGCACAGCAGATTTCAGGTGCTCACCGGTGCCTCGATCGCCGGCGAGTTCGACCTCGGCCAGACGCCGATCCGTCCGACGGGCGGGAGGCGGCAGCGGCTGCAGTTCGAGCCCGATCGACGGGCACGGCCCAAGGCGCCGCCGCGGGCCGAGCCGATCCAGCCGCCGCCGCCGGAGCCGCCGCGGCAAACCCAGCGGGTGCGCCTCGGCCCGGGGCTCTATATCTACATAGCGGCCGTGGCGCTCGCCACGGCCGGCCTCGATGCATGGCTCCAGTCGGGCCGCCGACCCCCGGCCTCCGAGGTCTCGGGCGAGGCGACCCTGGGGCCGACGCTCGGCAGCGCCGTGCGCCACCTTCTGGAATACGGGGAGGCCAGGGCGGTCGCGAGCCGAGCTCCACCGAGCCCCGCTCCGCCTCCGGCCGGCCCCGCACCTGCCGCGCCCCGCGCCCCCGAGTCGGTGGCGGATGCAGCCGAGCACCCGGCCACACCACCTTCGCCGGCGAGGTTGCCCGAGCCCGCGGCGGGCCCGGTGGCCACCACGCCCGCAGCCGGCTCGTCGCCCGGCCCGGTCAGGACCAAGACCGCCTTGCCGGAGCAGGCCGGTGCTGCGGCCCCCACGCCTCGGCCGGCGATGTCCGAGGCGGCACCCGAGGCGGCGATCGTGGCGGCAGCGACGGCCGCTCCGACAGCGGCGACACCGATCACCGTGGCTCCAACGACTGCGCCACCGACGGCCGCGGTACCCACGGCCGCGGTCCGGCCAGCGCCTCCATCGCCCGACGCGCCTGCGACGGCGGATGCCGGCGATCGCATCGTGGCACAAGACCTGTACTATCGTACGGGAGTTGGTGAGGATCAATCCTATGGAGGGCGGCTCCTCCAGGGCGAGCGCGTGCACGTCGAAGGGCAGGTCGGCGACTGGTCCGCGTTCCGTCTGGAAAACGGCTCTCTCGGCTATGTCCCGGCGTCGGCTCTCCAGCCGGCCCCGGCCCCGCCTCCAGCCCATGCCCCCGCGGCGCCAGCGGACGGCTCGGCGGCCACATCGGCAACGGGAAGCGCCCCATCGGCGGTCGACCCATCGAGGCCGTCGATGGCGGTCGCGGCGGTTCCGCCCACTGCTCCGACCGTTTCCGCACCCTCGCCGGCAAGCGAGCCGACGGAATTGGCCAGGCCGGCGCTGCCCGCCCTCACCGGCGCGGCTGCTCCGCCGGAGCCGACCGCGCTCACGGCGAGCGAGGCGATGCCCGCCCCGCCGCGAGAGAATGCCCCACGGGACGCGCAGATAGCTGCGTCCAGCCGGCCCCAGGCGGCGCCCCTGCAGGCAGCCGGCCCGACCGCGCCGCTCTCGGCGGTCGCGGCTTCGCAGCCCTCGCGGATCGGGCGGAGCCCCGAGCCGGCGTCGGCACCGGCTGTCGCAACGGCCGCCGCAGCTCCGGGGACGGCTCGGACTCTCGCCTCGGGCGGCGGCTCCCAGGCGCCGGCCGAGCCTTCCGTTCAGGACCAACAGCCGGGTGCCGCGGCCACCCTCAGGAGTCCGGCATCGCCTTACATCGTGCGCGAGGACGTGCAGTACCGCGACGGTCCCGGCATGGGCACGGCCGTGCTCGGCAATCTGGCGCCTGGCCAGCGGATCTCGGTGGTCGGCTGGGAGCGCGGCTGGTACGCGTTCCAGTTCCCGGGCGAGACGGATCAGCGGAAGGCCTGGGTATCCGGCCGCTTCGTGCAGCCGGCAGAGCCTCCCGCGGGGCCGCAGTAGACGCCTGCGCGGACGGCCTCCATATGTCTCCGCCCTGGCCTGCTCGCCTCCGCCCGACCGCTCCATGACGGCGCTCTGCTACCTTGTTCCCGCATTCCCGGGCGTGACACACGTCATCTTCTGGCGGGAAATCCGGCGGCTGCGCGAGGCAGGCGTGGAGGTGCGTGTCGCCTCGACGCGGCGCCCGGCGGCGCCGCCGCCGCATCGCTTCGCGTCCGAGCCGTGTTTCTATGTCTGGCCGCCGACCGGCGCGCTTCTGGGCGGGCTGCCGACCCCGAGGCAGCTGATGGCCCAGGCCCGTCTCGCCCTCGGGCTCCCGGAAGGCGGCTGGCGGGAGCGTCTCAGGGTCCTGGCGATGCTGCCTGCGAGCTGGATGCTCGCGGCCTTCCTGCGGCGCCGGCGCATCGCGCATCTGCACGTCCATTCCTTTGCCGACAGCGCCTATCTGGCCGCGCTCGCCCACATCGTGACGGACGTCCCCTACAGCCTCGTGCTGCACGGGGGGCTGGGGGTCTACGGCCGCAATCATGCGGCGAAGCTGCAATCGGCCGCCTTCGCCTGCGGCGTGTCCCGTGACACCCGAGCGGAGATCGAGGCGGTGCGGGCCGGCCTGACCCTTCCGGAGGACATCGCCTGCGGGGTCGATCTCGACATGTTCAGCGCCGTCGATCGTGCTCCCACCGGCGCGCTGCGGCTCATCAGCGTCGGCCGCATGGACCATTGCAAGGGCATCGGCTTTACCCTCGAGGCCATCGCGGCCCTGCGGGGCACGCTCGACGTGCATTATACGCTCGTCGGGTCCGGGCCGCATGAAAGCGAGATTCTCGGTCATGCCCATCGGCTCGGGCTCGACGATGTCGTGACCTTCCTCGGCCCGCGCGGGCAGGAGGAGATCGTGCCCCTTCTCCATCGCACGACGTCGCGGTTCTGACGAGCCACGGCGCGGGGGAGGCCACCGCGACCGCCATCCGCGAGGCGATGGCGACCGGCATGCCCGTGATCATGAGCCGGATCGGCGATGCCGAGCGCATGATCGAGCCCGAGGTCACGGGCCTGCTGGTGCCCCAACGGGACGTCGACGCGATCGCCGACGCCATCCGCTGGCTCGCCGATCATCGCGATCGCCTGCCCGAGATGGGCCGCGCGGCCCGACACAAGGCCGAGCGGGAGTTCAGTGACCGGGTCGGACCCGCCCGCCTCCTCCAGGCGATCGAGGCCCGGATGGGCCCGCTTCCTCGAACGACGGAGCGGGCCTCCCCGCCCGCCACCGGCAGGCTGGAGTCGCCTCGCCTGCCGGGCTGAGCGCGAGGGAGCCCGGGCTCAGCCCTCGCCGTGGCCGGGCCGCTTCAAGGACTCGAGCGCCGCGGCCAGAGCCTTGTCGAGCGCGGCAAAGGAATGCGTCGACTCGACCCACTGGCGGCCCGCCCGGCCGATCCGCTCGGCGCGCTCGGGGTCGGCCAGAAGCTCCCCGACGCGGGCCGGAAAATCGGCCGTTCCCATCGCGATGGCGGCGTCGCGGCCGTCCACGAGACCCAGGCCCTCCGCGCCCACCGGAGTCGTCGCCACCGGGCGTCCGCTGGCAAGCGCCTCGAGGATCTTGTATTTCGTGCCGGAGCCCGACGTCAGCGGTGCCGCGATCAGTGCGGCGCGGGCGATGTAGGGGCGGATGTCGGGCACCGCGCCGGTGATCTCGACCGATGGGACACCGACCGCGGCGGCCCGCATCTCGGCGGTCGGGTCGCGGCCGACGAGCTGGACCCGATGCGCCACGCCCGCCGCCGCCAGCTGACGGGCCGTCTGGATCAGGTGCAGGGCCGCGGTGGAGTTGGGCCAATAGCCGAAGGAGCCGGTGAACACGATGAGCCCCGGCTCGACGGCCGTGCCCCGCGGGGCATAGCCCTCGGTATCGATCGCGTTCGGGAGGACCGCCACACTCGGCAGGCCGAGCTCGTCCCGGTACATTGCTGCGTCGGAGGCCGACACGGCCCAGACAGCGTCGGCATCGCCCAGCCGGCGCTCCAGGGCACGGACGTTGCGCCAGAAGAGCCAGGCCCTGGGCCGGGACGCCCACGGCTGCTCGGCCAGGATGCGGCGCCAGAGCCGTGACTCGACATTGTGCGTGTCCACGACCAGGTGGCGGGCGCAGCCTCGGAGGGGCTCCACGAGGTGGGCCAGCCAGGTATCGCCGACCACGACCAGATCCGGATCGACCTCCACGATGGCCTTCCGCAGACGGGCGATGCGTCGCGGCGACAGGGCTTTGGCATAGAGCATTCCCTCGTTTCTGAGGAAGGCTCCGACATGGCCCTTGAGGACACCCAGCCTGCTCTCCCGGCGTGCCGCGAGCGCATGGATGTCGAGCTCGCGCGCCCGACGCCGCTCGGCGGGCGTCGGGCAGGTGTCGATCGCGTAGACCCGCACCGTGCCCTGCCTCCGCAGGGCCTGCCACAAGGCGTAGACCCGCAGGCTGTGCCCGGAGTGCGGCGGCTCCGGCGCGCAGGTGGTGAGATAGACGACGCGCAACCGGCTCAACCGGGGATCTGGGGAGGCTGGGCCGCAGCACCGGCCCATCGCGCCGGCCGCGACCACTCGTCGGGCGCCGCGGCGGAGGCTCGTTCTCCGCCCGGGACCCTTACTTCCCGTCGGCCGTGAGGACCGAGATGACCGTCCGATACATGATCCAGAGATCGAGCGAGATCGAGATGTTGCGGACATAGTAGGTGTCCATCGCGATGCGCTCGCGGAAGGTGCGCCGGTTGCGGCCCGAGACCTGCCAGTAGCCGGTGATCCCGGGCCGGATGAGGCTCAGGATGGCGCGGGCCGGGCCCAGCTTCTTGAGCTCGTCGAACGTGTAGGGCCGCGGGCCGACCATGCTCATGTCGCCGTTGAGGACGTTGAAGAGCTGGGGCAGCTCGTCGAGGCTCGTCGCCCTGAGCAGCCGGCCGATAGGAGTGACCCGGGGATCGTTGGTGAGCTTGTGGAAGCGCTCGTGCTCCTGTTGCGCTGCAGGGTTGGTGAGGAAATAGCGCTGTAGCCGACGCTCGGCGTCGACATGCATCGAGCGGAACTTGATCGCGGTGAAGCTCCGCTCCTCGCCGGCCCAGCGCGGCTGGCGATAGAAGACGGGGCCCCGGCTGTCGATCTTCACGAGCACCGCCAGGACGACGAGAACGGGCGCCGTGATGACGAGGGCCAAGAGGCTCGTGACGACGTCGAAGGCGCGCTTCAGGAAGGCTGCCGGCGGGGCCAGCCGGTCGCTCTTGACCTCGATCGTCAGAAGCGCACCCAAGTTGCGCACCTCGGACTTGAGGCTGATGAGGTCATGACATTCCGGGACGAGCAGCACGCGCTCGAAGATGCCCGACGTATAGAGCCGGAGCAGGGTGCTGCGCTCGATGAGGCGCTCGACGGCAATCGCCGTCGAGCAGAGCTGGAGGCGATCGCTGACCCGAGCCAGCTCGTTCGAGCGCACCAGCGGAACGCCCTGCTCGTCCTCCGGCAGGTAGATGGAATTGTCGTCGACGACGCAGATCGGCGTGAGGCCGAGATGCGGGTCGAGGTGCAGCTGGCGGACCACCTCGGCGGAGCCGTCGCCGCCGCCGAAGACGACCACCGGCTCGTGCCAGCGCCCGAACCGGATGAGGATCCGCCGGGCGATGGGGTCGACGATGACGAGCAGGCCGGCCAGCACGAGCTCGGCCAGATGGAGAGGGCGGAAGCTGGCGGTGCCGACGGTCTCGTGGCGCACGAGATGAAGGACCATCTCGAGGGCCAGCGCGCCCAGAAGGGCCAAGCCGGCCGCGATGAGGGCCTGACGGAGACGCAGCGAGCGGATCAACCCATGGCCGGGGTAGAGGCCCGACAGCCATTTGGCGAGCGGGAAGCAGGCGACGGTCGGCAGGAGGAGAATATCGGCCTTGTTGGTCAGGCTCGCGATCGGGACCGGCCACAACGTCAACCCGAGCGTCACGGCGATCACGACGAGGTCGATCAGGAGCATCAACCAGGCCGTGACGGGTTGCGCGACATAGCCGACCCTCGGCCGTCGTGCTGCGCGGGCCCGTGGCCGCAAGAGGACGCCAATCGTCATAGCCGTCAATTTTCCGGGCCGCCGCCACATCGGCGCCAGTATGGCACTCTCGGAGAAATCACTCCCGGCCGGCTCGCATGTCGCATCATAGAGGAGGAATCCTACGGCTACGAGCATCGATTGATGACGAGAACGCCTATATGGTGAACAAGCCAGCTTGACTGCGAGCGTCGTCGACATGGGTTTCCGCTTCGTTCCCAAGCCGCTCTCCAGCAGCCTGCCGCTGGCTCCGTGAGGCCATGATCACCCGCGGGCTCGTGCGGCTGCTTGCGGAGCGCCGGGTCGCCGCGGCACCGGCAGTCGAGCCTTGGCAGCCGGAGATCGCGCAGCTGCGCACGCCGGCCCAGGCCGCGCCGCCGCAGATCGCCGAGCTCGGTCTCGACCTCGGCATGCTTTTTCACCTTCTCCGCCGCCGATGGCATCTGGCCCTTGCGGTGGCTCTGGTCCTCACGACGGTCGCCGCCCTGCTGATCGTCAGGCTGCCGAACCAGTACGAAGCGGAATCGCTGGTCGTCTTGAACCTCCGCCAGCCCAAGATCGCCGAGCTGGCATCCTCGACCGGAACGCTGCTGTCCCGCAGCCAGACCGACATCTCGGTGGTCGAGACCGAGATGCAGGTCATGCGGTCGGCGCGGCTGCTGCGCAAGCTGGTGCTCCGTCTGGATCTGCTGAACGATCCGGCCTTCAATCCATCCGAGAGCGGCTTCAGGCTGACGACGTGGGTCAGGAGCCTGCTCGCCCATGTGAACGGGCGGGCGTGGCCTTTGCGAGCGGGGCGCCGATGCCCCACTGTCGATCGAGACCCTCGTCCAGCGTAGCGTCGTTCGCCTCTCGCAGATGATCGACATCGCGAACGACGGCGGCTCCTACGCCATCGGCATCGTCGCCAAGACCGGCAACCCCGAGCTTTCGGCCCAACTCGCGAACGGCTTGGCCGAGGTCTATCTCGACGAGCAGGCGCGGGAGCAGCGGGATGCCAGGGCCGGCGCCTCGGCGTGGCTCTCGGATCGCCTGAAGGCTATGCGGGGGGAGGTTCTCGCCAACGACCAGGCCCTCGAGACGTTCAGGGCACGCCATCAGCTCGGCAAGGCCGACCAGCAGAGCCTCGTCGACGCTCAGCTGAGCCAGGTGAACGCCGCCCTGATCGCTGCGCAGACCAACGCGGACAGGGCACAGTCGGACGTCACCGATGCCGAGGCGGCACTGCGTCGCGGTGATCTCTCCAGTATCACGAGCGTGCTGTCCTCGCCGACCATCCAGACGCTGCGCGAGCAGGAGGCGGGAATTCTGGCCAAGGTCGGCCAGCTCAGGAAGACCTTGCTCGAGAAGCACCCGGAGCGCCTCGCGGCGGAGGCGGAGCTCCAGGCGGTGCGGGAGAAGATCAACCTCGAGGTGCAGCGCGTCTTCAGCAATCTGCGCGAGAAGGCGACCGAGGCGCAGGGCGAGCTCGCCTCGCTTCGCCGTCAGCTGGCCGAGCTCGAGACGAAGCGCACCGAGCAGGCCGGACCCGAGGCCGAGCTCAGCCAGCTCGCGCGCAACGCCCAGGTCAGTCGGGACGTCTATGCCGAGTTCCTGAAGGAGTTCAACACGACCCTGGCCGAGGCGGAGGGCCCCAGCCCGGACGCGCGGCTGGCGGCCCGGGCGGAGCCGCCGCTCGACGCGAGCGGGCCCAAGCGCAAGCTGCTCCTCATCGGCGCGGGCATGGCTGCGGCGATCACCGGCGTGTTGCTGGCCATCGGGCTCGGCTTCTGGCGAGGCGGCTTCGGCGGCGCCCTGCCGCTGGAGCAGACGACCGGGCTGCCCAATCTCGAGATCCTGCCCGAGCTGCGCCGTCACGAGCTGCGTGCCTCTCTGGCTCCCGGGCCGCTGGCACCGATCGCGGGCTCGGTGCGGAGCCTCGCGGTCACGCTCGAGCGTCGCGTGCCGCGACGCCGAGGCGGGCCGATGATCCTGCTGAGCTCCGCGGAGGCCGGCGAGGGCAAGTCGCTGCTGACGCTCTCGCTGGGCCGTGCCCTGGCCCAGCAGGAGCGGCGCGTGATGATCGTCGACCTCGACTTCTGGCGTTCGGACTTGCGACGCGCGGCGACGACCCTCGGGCTCCAGGCTACGGGCATGTGCATGGGGCCGTCGATCCTGATGCGCGATCCGACCGTACGGCTCGATGCCGTGCTCTGCGATGCCGCGCGGGAGCAGGACGACAAGCCGGAGTGTGTCCGGCAAGTGCTGAGGGCGGTGCACGAGTGTCGGGAGAGCTACGATCTGATCCTTCTCGATGCCCCCCCGCTGCTGGCGATCCCCGAGGCGCTCCTGGCCGCGACGGCGGCCGATGCGATGCTGCTGCTGGTCCGGTTCGAGCGGACGCGGGCCTCCACCCTCCGCCTCGCCCTGCACAAGCTCGCGGCCGTCGGTGTCACGCCTGTCGGCACCGTGCTCACCCGGGTCAATCCTCGGGCTCACCGCCGCTACGGCTATGACGAGATGGCGTACGGACGCTCGGCCTGACGCGGCTCGCTGTCGAGGAAGGGGAAGCGCGGCGCCTGTGCGCGCCGACCGAGGACCCAGGCGTAGACCTCGAGATCCTGCTCGGCCTTCCTTCGCCACGTGAAGAGCTTCTCGACCTTCTGCCGGGCATGCTCCGCCATCGGGTCGAGCTCGCCCGGCGAGCGCTCGAGCCGCTCCAGCGCCGCCCCCAGCGCCGCGACGATGCCCGGCCGGTCGGCCAGCGGCACGGCGATGCCGCCCCCGGTCCTGACCAGCTCGCCCGGCCCGCCATAGTCGACGACCACGGGAACGACGCCCATCGCCATCGCCTCCAGCACGACACCGCCGCCGAACTCGCGGATGCTCGGGAAGAGAAGGATGTCTGCGCGCTCCAGGTGACGATGGACCGCGGTCGGCGGCACCGTGCCGTGCAGCCGGATCGCCGTTCCCGAGCCCATCCGCCGCGATCCGGGCGGCCAGTGACGGCGCCTCGGGCCCGTCGCCCACGATATCGAGCTCGAGACTGCCCCGCCGGACGAGCGGCACCGCGGCGGCGACGGCCATGTCCGCGCCCTTGTAGGGAACGAGCCGGCCGACGAAGAGCGCCCGGAGCGGTGTCGTCCGGCGGCGTCTCTGCGGCGGCGGAAAGCGGCTCGGATCGATCCCGTTCTCCGGCAGGTAGATCGCCTTCCGGCGCCAGCGATCGGGAATCTCCGTCCAGGTCGCGAGCGAGCCGGCGAGGATCGCCGCCGCGTGTCGGCGCGTTGCGCGGTAGCTCGGCACGAGGCGGTAGATCCCGCGGACGTAGGACAGCCACTCGCGCTCGGCGCGGCGCACGGCGTCGAACTGCCTCGGCCAGGGCAGCCCGCCGTTGAGGGGCCCCAGGACGAAGGGCACCCCGGCTCGCGCGCAGCGCCCCGCCATCAGGCTCGGCATGGTCGGGCTGACCGGCGTGATCCGGTGCACGACGTCGAAGGCATGGACCTCGATGCGCCCGCGGAAGCGCTCCCATGCGGCCCGCTCGAACGCCCAGTAGCTGGGCAGCGACAGAGCCATCAGGGTCGTCCAGCCCTTGTTGGGATCGCCGCGCAGCACGCCCGCGAGGCGGCCCATGAGCCGCTCGAGGCCGCTCGTGTCGACCGCCGTGAAGTCGCGGCCCTCTACCAGTCCCGCGGCGAGAATGGCCTCCCGATTGGCCAGGCGCGTGACGAGGTGCACGTCCGCGACCTCGGCCAGGGCGCGGCTGTGCGCCCAACCGATCCAGGATACGCTCTGGGCCTGGGGGTGGGCCAACTCGGCGAGGACGAGGACACGGAGTCGCGTGCCGGCAGGCGCCGGGGGCTCATGCTTTGGCATCTGCACCGTATTGATTCTGCTTGAGACGGCCGAAGAAGGCCAGCTTGCCGAGGCCGGTCGCGGCCGTGTTGAGGGCCTTGAGGCTGCTGGACCGATCGAACGGGAAGGTCAGGGCGGCGAGACACGCGCCGCCCATGATCTGGATCAGCCCGACGCCCATCCAGACGAGGAGCTCCAGGGGGCGCCGCGGCCGGACCATCAGGCAGGTCGAGGAGGTGATCTGGCCGTCGCGGAACTTGCGCCTGATGAGGAAGCGGCCGGTCAGGCGCTCCGGGGGCACGCGCTCGTGCACGAGTGCCTCGCGGCACCAGATGATGCTCCGACCCGCATGGTGAAGCTGCTTGAAGAAGAGCGTGTCCTCGCCACCGGTCAATCCCAGGCGGGGATCGAACGGCGTGTCGTTGGTGAAGCAGCGGGCCCTGACCATCAGCGCGTTGTTGGACGCCATGGGGCGATGGCAGGCGCCCCGCGAGGCGAAGCGGAACGGGGTGTTGGGGCTGACCCGCGCACCCGTGTCGGCGTCGCTCGACTGGGTGAAGAACGCACGAAAAAGGCCGAGGAAGCGGGATGGGGCGGCCTCGAAGACGGGCCTGACCGGACCGAGCACGACATCGGCCCGAAAGGTCTGCTGCGCGCGCAGCAGCGCCGCGAGCCAGCCCGGCGACGGGATCTCGTCATCGTCGATGAAGGCGACCAGCTCGCCCTCCGCTTCGGCGATGCCTCTGTTCCGGGCGTGGGAGATGCCGGGACGCGGCTCGTGCACGTAGCGGATGCGAGCCGGGGCACGGGCGGCGAGGTTGGTGACGATCACGCGCGCGGTGCTCTCCGGCGTGTTGTCGACGACCACGATCTCGAAGCTGTCGGGGGAGAGCCCCTCCTGGGCGGCGCAGCGCTGCAGCAGCCGCGGCAGAAGATGCTCCCGGCGGAAGGTCGGGACGACGATCGAGACCTGCACGCCCCTGGCCTCCTCCCCATGCCGCGCCTTGACGTGCTCGGCCGCGATCTTGAAGATCGCCGGTCCCTGGACGAGATAGCGGCGCCACAGCCGGGCAGGCTCGGTGGACAGCCGGTGCAGCCATTCGAGGTTGGCCCGCTGCATCCAGAGCGGCGCCCGCGGCAGGTCGCCGGTCAGGAAGAGCAGCGACGCGCCGATGCAGAGCGCGGTGCCGGTCGCCCGGCCGCGGCGCTTCACGGCATGGGCCAGAAGCTCCTGCTGCGGCGAGCCCACGGCCAGGAAGATCCATCGGGCCGGCCACCGCTCGACGAACTCGGCGGCGGCCGTCACCGCCGCCGGATCTCGGATGAAGCCCATCGGCGGGTTGTGGTGACGCACCTCGCGGAGCCCGTAGGCCCGTCGCAGCTGGGCCACGAGTTCCGGCGTGCCGCCGATGACCACGATACGATCGTAGGGCCCGAGAAAGTATCGGAAGAGGATCGCCGTCAGGTCGGAGCCCGTGACGATCGGCAGCTGCACGCCGCAGGCTCGCGCCAGGCCGCCGATGATGCGGCTATCGCAGAGCGAAAGGTCGGCGTCCTCATAGGCCTCGCGGACGGGGCTGTCGGCCCGCCACAGTCGCACGACGTGGTCGACGTTCGGCGTGACGATGTAGGCGAACGGGTCGCGGGCCGTCCGGCTCTCGATGTAGCGGAGCGTGGACTCGACATCGAGGCCGCTGAACGCGACGCCGCAGAAGCGCGTATCGAGCATGGACAACGAGCGATCGGCCCGGCCGAGCGGCCCGGTCATGGCCGAAGCCGGCCTCGTCCCGATAGGGTGCGGGCAACAACCTTAGAATGACTTAACATGTCTGCGTTTCCACCCGAGGTGATCCTGCCAGAAACCGCGCGACCGGTCGAGATGCCCTGGCTCGCCTCCGCCCAGGGGCGGTGCCCGAGGCGTGGAGGCGCCGAAATGCGTCTCGTGACCGCGGGCCCGGGACCGGGGGGCCGCGCAGGCGAGCCGGGAAGCGGCCTTGACGGCCGGGGCCGCTCCTGGGCAGGGTCGACCCTCGCATGGTCGCAGACGGCGTCGCGGCAGGCGGGAGCGGGCCATGGCCGGTGGCGGGGCGGGAGCGGAAGGCGGGGTCACACGACCGCTGGACCTCGATCCCCTGAGGGTGACCGAGGACCGCGGCGGTCATTTCGCCGTGGTCGATATCGGCTCGAACTCGGTCCGGCTCGTGGTGTACGACGCCCTCAGCCGGGCGCCCTTCCCGCGCTTCAACGAAAAGTCCTTCTGCGGCCTGGGCGAGGGGCTTGCGGCGACGGGGCGCCTTTCCGAGGCGAGCATGCTCGGCGCCGTCGAGGCCGTGCATCGTCACGCCGTGATCGCCAAGGCCATGGAGGTGGGCCGTATCGACCTGCTGGCGACCGAGGCGGTGCGCAAGGCCTCGAACGGCGCCGATCTCGTCAGGGCCATCTCCGACCGCACGGCTCTGCCGGTGCGCATCCTGAGCGGCACCGAGGAAGCGCGGTTCTCCGCCCTCGGCGTGATCTCGGGCTTCTATCGGCCGCGGGGCCTCGTCGGCGACATCGGCGGCGGCAGCCTCGAGATCGCCGAGGTGCTCGACGACCACGTGGGCGAACGCTCGGCGAGCCTGCCACTCGGCGCCCTGCCGGTCCGTGCGCTGCTGGCCGAGCAGGGCCGCGAGGCCCGCCGGCAGGTCGACGCCATCCTCAAGGATACCCTTCCCCCGCAGCTCGCGGAGCCGGTCTTCTATGCCGTGGGCGGCGGCTGGCGGGCGCTCGCCCGGGTCCATATGGAGCTGAGCGGCGCCCCGGTGCGAGTGGTTCACGGCTATGCGATCCCTTGCGACCAGATCCGGGACCTGGCCAAGCGCATCTGGCGACTGCCGGAGGCCGAGGTCGCGGCGCTGCCCGGCGCGCCCCGCGCGCGGCTCGCGACCCTGCCGGCGGCCGCGCTCGTGATGGACCGGGTGCTGAAACGTCTGGCGCCGGAGCGCGTCGTCTTCTCGGCCCTCGGCCTCCGCGAGGGCTGGCTCTACGCCCAGCTGCCGGTCGAGGAGCAGTACCGGGACGGCCTCGTCGAGGGGGCGCAGTCCTTCGGCGTGCCGCGGGCGCGCGTGGCGGCGTTCGGCGCGGCGCTGGCGCGCTGGACGGACGGCCTCTTCCCGGGCGAGGTCCCGACCGAGAAGCGGTTGCGCCTCGCCGTCTGCGCGGTCTCCGACATCGCCTGGGTGGACCATGCGGGCGTCCAGGCACGGGACAGTTTCGACCGGCTCATCCAGTTCCCGTTCATCGGCCTCGACCATGCCGAGCGCGCGTTCATCGCCACGGCCATCCACGCCCGCTACGACGGCAAGCCGACCGACCCGGTTCTCCAGCCTGCGCAGGCTCTCCTGTCGCCGGCCCAGGCTCGCCGGGCGCAAATCCTCGGCCGGGCGCTTCTCGTCGGATACCGGCTCTCGGCCAGCGTCCCGGAGATCCTCAACGAGGCCCGCCTCGCCATCGACGCCGACGCCGTCCGCCTCCTCGTCTCCGACGTCGACTGCGCGCCGGACAGCGAGGGCGTCCGCTATCGCCTCGGCCAGCTCGCCAGGACCGTGGGTGTCGGGCGCGCAGAGATCGTCGGCCCGACCTGACCAGCCGGCTGGTGCGTGCGGCTCGACTACGCCGCGGCGCCGCTCCGGATATCCGTGCGAAGCCGGTCAGCGGGCCCGGCGCGTTGCTCGGGTCAGGCCCCGGCGAGGAGGGGAATCCCCGTCAGGTCGTGCACGGTCGGCTCGGTCGTCAGCAGCCGGGGAGCGGTCCGGGCGAGGCGCCGCAGGACGGCGATATCGGTGTCGGCATGCTTGCTGAGCGGGCTGCCGCGCTCGGCGATCAGGGGATTGGCGCCATAGGCGTGCGTCAGGGTGAAGTCGAATCCGCTCATGACGACCCGCTCGAAGCGCGGATCGTCGAGGCCGAGCGCTACGGCCACGAGGCCGGTCGAAGGCTGCTTCGCGGCGATCAGGGCGTCGATGTCGGGATCGTCCAGGCAGAGGCGGCGGACGAGCCCGTGGTAGCGGCTCGCTGCCCAGACCAGCATCTCGTCATAGCGATAGTCCAGCTCGCGCAGCCGGCGGCGCATGTGCCTGGGCGTCAGGTCGCGCATCCGCCAGAGCAGCTTCAGCGCCCGGAGGCCCGACGCCGCCTCGGCCTTCGGGCGCGGCAGATGGTAGAGGCGGCGGGTCCTCAGGCCCTTCAGGCGAAGCAGGGAGTGCTCGTCCGACGCCTTGCCGGAGGTCAGCACGGCGGTCATCACCGTGAAGTCGGGATCGGCCAGCCCCTGCTGCCGGGCCGAATAGCCCGACGCGTTGGCGCAGGCCACGGCGTCGATCAGGCGGCGCGGGGGCAGTGCCGGCTCGGGCTTCGAGCCCAGGACGAGGAGCGTCGCCACTCGTCGGCCCGCCCCCGGCCCGCCCGCCTCAGCGGCGCACGAGACGGCGGATGGCGTCGGCCAGCGCGTCGCTGAGCTCCGCTACGGTCTGGCTCAGGGCGGTCGCGAGCGCCGGGAAGCCCGCGTCGGCGAGCTTCACCTCGAAGAGCTTGCGGTCGGTGACTCTGAGGCGCGTGCCGTCCCGATCGAAGATGCGCCAGCGCGTGTCGAGGACCGCCACGTCCTTGTCGGTGCCCTCGAAGCGATAGATGTCGAGCACGATGGTGTAGTCCAGCGCCTGCTCTCGCTGCAGCGGCATCTGGAAGATGTTGGGCGTGCCGAGACGGCTGGCGAGATCCTCGGCGAGCGTGCGCCCGAAGAGCTGGTCCAGGCGCTCGCCCCACTTGTCGAAATCGCCGAGGATGAGCCGGTTGTCGCCCTGGCGGATGACCATCTCGGGGCGGTCGAGATAGTCCGGCAGGTCGATCGGCGCGATGCCGATCGAGAGCTTCGAGGTGTCGGGGCCGGCGGGCGCGCCGGGCTGGGAATCGAGCACGTAGAACCTGGTGGGCGTCGTGGGTGCCAGAGCAGCCGGCGAGCAGGGTCAGGGCGCCGAGCCCGGCCGCTCGTCGGGACCAGGACGCCGCTGTCACGAGCCTTGGCGTTCTCCTCATTGGCCGTAGGCTCCGGACCCGGTCTTGCCGCGTATCAAGGCCTCCGGATGCCGATCGAGATAGTCCGCGAACACCCGGATGGACCGGGCCGCCGTTGTCAGCTCGGTCATCATGTTGGTCAGGCTGTAACGGACCTGGGAGTTCGGGCCGAGCATGTCGTTGGCGGACGCCATCGTCACCTTCATCTGACGGAGTGCCTCGTCGGCATTGCTGGCGGCCTCTCGGAGGTTCTGGAGCAAGGGCCCGGTGTTGGCCTGGAGCCCCTTGGTGACCGCGTCGACCGAGGCCAGGACCTCATTGAGTCGGTCGACCGTCTGCTTGATCGCGGGCGAGCCAACCGTGGCGTTGATCGAATTGACGGTCGTCCGGAGGTCGGCGATGAGCTCCGGCAGCGGCATCGAGGAGAGCTGCTGAAGGATTCCGTTGAGCGACGTGGTCAGCGCCTCGAGCTGAGTGGCGACAGACGGGATGGTGGGGTAGGGCGCCGTCATCTGGAGCTTGGCGGGCGGCGCCTCGGGATGGAAGTCGAGCGACACGAGAAGGTCACCCGTGAGCAGGCTCCCGGTCACGAGCTGGGCGCGCAGCCCCTTCTCGACCAGACGGCTCATGCCTTCATAGGGCTTCAACGGCGCCATGGCCTCGGTCAGCTGAAGGCGCTGCGGCTCGATCTCGATCAGGACCGGCGCGATCACCGCGTTAGTCTTCGGATCGTACTGCAGCCGAATGTCGGTCACCGAGCCGATCTTGAGGCCGCGGAACTCGACGGGAGCCCCGACCTTGAGGCCGCGCAGCGAGCCCTCGAAGCGCACCGTATAAGGGACCTTCTCGGTGTACGCGTTCTCGTCGACCGCCTCGCGGCTGTCGAACAGCTGGAATGCCGTGTCCGCATCCGCGACCTTGCCCGCCTCGAGACGGGCCGGCGTATCGAACTCGACCCCGCCCACCAGCAGCGACTGCACGGACGCCATCTGGACGGAGATGCCGTTGGCGCCGGTGGTCAGCCGCAGGCCGCTCACGTTCCAGAACCGGCTGTCGGTCCGGACGAGCTTGTCGAAGGGCGCACGCACGAAGATGTGGATGATCAGGCTCTTGTCGTCGCTGGCGAGGTCGTAGCCCAGGATCTGGCCGACATCGATGCCGCGATAGTAGATCGACGCCCCGCGCGAGATCGAGCCGAGCGATGGGGCCTGCAGGATGTAGGCGCGGCCCGGCACGTTCGAGTGGATGAGCGGTGGCACCTCGAGGCCGGTGAACGCGCGCTCGGACTTGCCCTTGGCCGCGCCGGGGTCGACCTCAACATAGGCGCCGGAAAGCACGGTGCCCAGCCCCGAGATGCCGCCCGCACCGATGCGCGGCCGGACGATCCAGAAGCGCGCATCGCTCGTCAGGAAGCGGCCCGTTCCCTGGTTCAGCTCGGCCGTCGCCGTGATTCGTTGCAGATCGTCGCTGATCTTGACCGACTGGACGACGCCGATGTCGACGTCCTTGTACTTGACCTTGGTCTTGCCGGCCTCGAGGCCGTCTCCGGTCTCGAAGCTGACGGTGATCACCGGACCCTGGTTCAGATAGGTCGTGACGGCGATCCAGCCCGCTACGATGGCGGCGACGATCGGGATGATCCAGACCAGCGAGATGCCACGGCGTCTCTTGACCTCGACCTCGGCGATCGCCAGCGCCTCGTCGACGCTTGCCGGCGTCGGTCGACGAGAGGCCGGCGCCTCAGACGCGGATGAGCCCGGATCCATCGGCCCTCTCCTTCTCGACGTCCCACATGAGGCGCGGGTCGAAGCTCATGGACGCGATCATGGTGATGACGACCACCGCGGCGAAGCAGATGGCGCCGGGCCCGGGCTCGATCGTGGCGATCGTCCCCAAACTCACGAGCGCCACGAGGATCGAGATCATGAAGATGTCCACCATCGACCAGCGGCCGACACCCTCGATGATCCTGAAGATCCGGGTCCTTTCTCGGGTCCGCCAGCTCGAGCCGCGCTGCACGCTTACCAGCAGGCTGACCAGTCCGATGAGCTTCAGCACCGGTACCGTGATGCTGGCAAAAAAAACCAGGAGCGCAACCGGCCACATCCCAGACGCTATCAGGACCCGCACACCGCTCAGGATCGTGTCGGCCTCGCCTTTGCCGAAGCTGATGACGCGCATCACCGGCAGGACGTTGGCCGGGATGTAGAGGATGGCCGCGGCGATGACCAGCGCCCAGGTCCGGGCCAGGCTCTCGGGCTTGCGGCGATGCAGGGACGCGCCGCAACGCGGGCACTGCCCATGTCCGTGATGGTAGCGAGGCAGCGCCACGAGCTGGCTGCAGGCGTGACAGCTGGCCAGATCCTCGGGCGCATGCCGGCGCACGATCTCGGCGTCGCTCTGCCGGCCGAACCGCTCCCAGACCTCATGCGGCTCGAGCGACGCCTCGGCGGCGATCATCAGTACGATGAGCACGACGAAGGCGAAGACGGCGATGTCGAGCTGCAGCGTGGCGAAGTCGCTGAGCTTCACATAGGCCACGATGAGGCCGAGCAGATAGACCTCCATCATCGACCAGGGATGGCAGAGCTCGACCAGGCGGAAGACCTGCGCCCCGAAGGGTGGTCGGCGATTGAGATGCAGCGGCAGGAGGACGTAGACCGAGGCCAGGAGCTTCATGAGCGGGATGACGGTCGCCACCAGGAAGACGAGGATCGCCAGCGGCCAGACACCCTGCTCGTAGAGACCGCGGGCTCCGGACAAGAGGGTCGAGGTCTGGCCCAGGCCCTCCATCTCGAAGGTCAGGAACGGGAACGTCTGGGCGATCACGAACAGAAAGAGTGCGGCCAGCGAGAAGCCGAGCGAGCGGCCGATGCTGCCGGGAGCGCTCCGATAGAGCGTGGTGCCGCACCGGACGCATCGCGCCTTCTGACCGGCCTCGAGCGGGCGCATGCGATGAATCGACCCGCACTCGTGGCAAGCGATCACGGGCGCCCGGGGGCGCTTTTCGTGCTGTCGGTCGCTCATGTCCCCAGCTTCGGGCGGTCCCGACCGACAGTCTGCTCTAGACTGCCGGCCGAGGTCCAGCCTCCGCGAGGGCACCGGGGATCACGCCTCCGGACTGTGGCCGTGCGGCACGCTCAGCGCCCGATGTCGACCCACCGCCAGAGGAACTGGTCGTCGGCACGCTGAGCGAGCCGGACGCCGTCGCGGGCGCCCCACACCAGCGCCTGCTGGTGGAGCGGCAGATAGCCGACATCGTCGTGCAGCAGGTGCCAGGCGCGGTCGATCAGCGCCCGGCGCTTCGCGAGGTCGGTCTCGGCCACGATGCTCGTCGCCAGCGCGTCGATCGCCGGGTTCGAGTACCCGCCGAGATTGAACGCGCCGGCGCTGGTGGCCGGATCACGGGTCTGGACGACGTTGAACAGGGTGCTCCAGCTGTCGAGGCTGCCGGGCGTCCACCCCAGCAGATAGAAGCTCGTGTCGTAGCCGCCCTGGGCCAGGACCTTGCCGAAATAGAGCGACTTGGTCTTGGCCTCCAGACGCACCTGGATGCCGACGCGGGCGAGCATGCCGACGATCGCCACGCAGATGGCCTCGTCGTTGGCGTAGCGGTCGGTCGGGCAGTCGAGCGTGACTCCGAAGCCGTCCGGGTAGCCGGCCTCGGCGAGAAGCCGACGGGCAGCGGCGGGATCGTAGGGATAGCGCAGGAGCTCCTTCGGATAGCCTTCGACGCCCGGAGCCACCATGGCAGCGGTCGGCGTCGCCTCGCCGCGCATGATCTTCGACTTGATCGTCTCGATGTCGATCGCCTGGTAGAAGGCGAGGCGCACGCGGCGGTCCTTGAAGGGGTTCTTGCCCTTGACGGTCGAGTAGAGAAGCTCGTCGCGCGACTGGTCGAGGCCGAGGAAGATCGTCCGCAGCTCGGGGCCGGTCAGGACATGGGTTCCGGGATTGCTCTCGATCCGCCGGACGTCCTGGACCGGCACCGAGAGGATGACGTCGAGCTCGCCCGAGAGAAGGGCCGCGACACGGGTCGAGTCGGTGGCGATCGGCTCGAAGACGACCTCGTCGAGATTGTCGGTGCGCGGGCCCCACCAGCCCTCGAAGCGCTTGGCCGTGGTCCTGACGTCGATCTCCCGGCCGGTGACGGCGAAGGGTCCAGTGCCGTTGGCGTGCAGGTCGGCATAGGTGCCGGTGGGATCGCCCGTTTTCGTCGGATGCTGGGCACCGTGCGCCTCGGCCCATTCCCGATCCATGATGTACCAGGTGTCCCACTCCGCATCGAGGATCGGATTGGGCGTCGCCGTCACGAAGTCGACCGTGCTGTCGTCGACCTTGACGACCTGCACCACGCCGGCGAGGCGGGCCTTGAGGTCCGAGCCCGGCTCGCGCACGCGCGTAGCCGAGAACAGCACATCGTCCGCGTCGAACGGATCGCCGTTCTGGAACTTGACGCCCTTGCGGAGATGGAAGCGCCAACGCGTCGGCTCGACGATCTCCCAGCGCTCCGCGAGACCGGGCGCCAGCGCGAGATCGGGACCGCGCGAGACGAGGCCCTCGTAGACGTTACCCAGAAAGCCGAGCGTGAAGGTCTCGTTCAGGCCGTACGGATCGAGGCTGCCGATGTCGCCGCGGGCCGAGAACCGGAGCGTCTCGCCGGCTACCGGCGCGGCAACCAGCAGGGTGAAGACCACACCCGCGGCACAGAGCTTGCCGACAGGCATCACTCATGTCCTTGGCGACTCACGCAACCTTAAATCGTCCTTGCATTCGCTGGTGTCAACTTCGAAATTGATAACGCAGGGAGATCGAGCCACCCGCTGCGGCGCGGGCGGGAGCTGGTCAGCGCTCGTCTGCGGCCCACCGCTCGAGGAGCGGGCCATCGGCCCCGTGCACGGGATCGGTGGCCGGCATCGGCACGGCGGCGATGCTCTCGAGCACACGTGGCCGCTCGCCCGGCTCGCCGCGACAAAGGTCCCAGTCCTGACCGTCGGGATAGGCTCCGACGACCACGAGGTCGGGCGAGCTGCCCTCGTTCTTGTGGCCCACGCCGGCCGGGATGACGACGACGTCGCCGGCCCCGACGTCCACGGTCTCGCCGCGCTCGCCGCCGAAGCGCACGCGGGCCCTGCCCCGGGCGATGCCCAACACCTCGTGGCTGGTGCTGTGGTAGTGGTGGAACGGATAGATCCCGTTTCGCCAGCCGCCCGACCAGCCGTTTCGCGCGAAGCGCCGTTCGAGCGCGTCGGCGAGATCGCCGGTCTCGCCCGCCAGAGCGCCCTGGTAGAGCAGCAGCGGCAGCCTGCTGTTGGGAATGCGGCCATCGTCGCTGAGCTGCAGGGTTCTGATCTCGACGCGATTTTCCATCCGGACCTCCCGATGAGGCGGCACGAGGCCGATCGTCAGTCGTTGCAGGAAAGGCCGAAGGCAGCCAATCCCTCCTCGAGATAGTCGGACAGCAACGGAATGCCGAGGAGGTAGAGGGAGGTGGGTCCGGTCCGTCGGCTGCGTGCCAACCGAGTGACCTCGTCCCATTCGTCGATCGTGAAGTCGGCGCGACCGACCCAGGTCAGGGCGACGAGGTCGACCTGCTCGTCGACGTTGAGGTCGTCGATGAAGTCCTTGAGCTGCTGAAAGGCGGGATCGTCGCCATGGGTCTCGAGGACCCCACGGAAATCGTCGTCGATCGCGCTCGAGTCCTCGTCCCCCTCGCTGACGGGCGCCTCCTGGACGTCCAGCTCGCGGGCCTCGACGATCACGAAACAGACCTTGTCCCGACCGATCTGCAGCTCCGGCATCTCATCCTCCTCGCTTCTGTTCGAGAGAGAGCGCCCGATTGGCCCCGGCGGACGTGCCACTCGCGGGGCGGCAGCCGGGGTGGCTTCGTGGCCGCGGCGTCCGCCACCCGGGCCGCGCTCTCGAGGATCAACGGACGATCGGGCCGGTCGGGTGCAGTGGCCGCCGACGGAGATCGCCCCCGATGCGGTCAGGCCGCCACCACGAGCGGCTCGTCGAGCTCGAACCACTCCTCGTCGCGCTTCGGATCCCCGGTCATCGCCATCAGCACGACGAACGTCGCGGGATCGTCCAGCGTCGCCATCGGCAGGTGCCACGTGTCGATCGCATAGGCGATGCCGATATCCCCCGGCACGACGAAGGCCCTGAGCGTCGAGGGATCAGGCGCCTGCTCGCCGGTCGCCGCGACGACCAGATAGCTGGCCCCGCTGATCGGCAGGAAAAGCTGGGTCGAGCGCCGATGACGCTCCATCCGTGGGGCCCGGAGCGGCAGGCTCACGGGCTCGCGCCTGGCGAGGAGCACCTTGAGGCGTGCCTCGGTGTCCCGCCGCTCGATCAGCGCGTCGAGAGCCTGCCGCTCGGGCCCGCGCGGGCGCTCGACGAGACGCCCATAAGGCGCGAACAGGCTCTCGGAGAGCGCCTGGGCCACCAGCGTCATCGGATTCCCCCCTTCCTGCTCATCGCATGCTCAAACCGCCCGCACCGGGTGCCGACGCGGAGCGGGCGCCCCACCGACATCATGCACCGGGCAGCCCGTGATGCGCCCGCAGCCGCTCGAGCCGGGCCAGCAACCCATCGACCTCCGCCCGCGTCTCCGGGCTGAGCCTCGGGGCGGGCGCCCGGAGCGCCGCGGAAGCGATGGCGCCCCGCTTCTGCAGCACATATTTGCGCACGACGAGGCCCAGCCCCGGCTGCTGCTCGTAGCGGGCCAGCGGCAGATAGCCGTCGAAGAGGTCCATGGCCTCCTCGCGCCGCCCGGCCGCCATGAGCGCGCAGACGCCGACCAGCATCTCGGGGAAGGCGAAGCCGGTCATGGCCCCGTCGGCGCCGCGGTCGAGCTCGAACGGCAGAAAGACGCCGCCGTTGCCGACCAGGATGCTCAGCCGCCGTCCGGCCTCGGCCTCCAGCGCCCGCAAGGTGGTGATCTTGTCGAGCCCCGGCCAGTCCTCGTGCTTCAGCATCACGCAGGTCGGGCAGGCGTCGGCCACGCGCCGGATCAGGCCCGGGCTCATCGGCGGGCTGCCCGAGAGCGGGAAGTCCTGGAGCACCCAGGGCGTGTCGCCGAGCGTCCGGCTGGCGTCCTGCGCATAGCCGAGAACCGCCTCGTCGCCCTTCAGCGTTCCGGGTGGCGCCACCATGACGCCGGCAGCGCCGGAGCCCATCACCGCCTGGCTCAGGGCCCGCATCGCGGCGAACCCCGGGCTCGAGACCCCGACCACGACCGGCACCCGCCCGTCGACGCGCCGGAGCACATGCCGCGCGAAGACCACCGCCTCCTCGTGAGTGAGCTTGGGCGCCTCGCCCATCATGCCCAGCACGGTCACCCCATGGACGCCGCGCTCGAGATAGAAATCGACGAGGCGGTCGGCGCTCCCGAGATCGAGCTCGCCGGTGTCGGTGAAGGGGGTGGCGGCGATGATGAAGACACCGCGCGCGCCCTCGTCGAGCCTCGCCATGGGTTTCTCTCCTCCCGTCCGCCGCAGCGACTGGTGCCGGATGGCAACAGCGGCCACTCAGCCTGGAGTGCTTCGCCTTGCTTGTCTACTCGCGGAAGACGGGACCGCTGCACGAGCGAAGCGCCTCGCGCCGCTCGTCAGCCGCGTCGCTTCAATCGATAGCGCACAGCCGCCGCTGCGATCGTGTCGAACGTTTCCTCGCCCCAGCAGTTCATCGAGAAGTTGACCGCCACCAACACCAATCGGGTGTTGTGAAGTGTGTAGGGCTCGGTCGGATCGATGCGGTCGAGCGAGGGGGCGAACGGCTTCTTCGCCCGCCCGGTGCCGACGGAAGTCTCCCTGAACGGCAGGCCCGAGAGCGAGCAGCGTCCGCCGCAGGCCTCCCACAGCGCGCGGATGTAGACCTCCTTGAAGGGAGGGGCTCCTCTCAACCGGTTCTTTCCACTGGCACGGGAGACGAGCTCCCTTGCCCAGGAAGGCAAAGGTTGACCCTCCTCGATCGGCGTCGTCGTCTCGGGCGGTGGGGGTGGCGCGCCGGGGATCAGCTCATAATGCCCCGTCGTGACCTTGCGAATCTGGTGCAGAGACTGTAGACGCACGAGCGACCAAGCGTGGTTGTTGACGAAACGCGGCCACTGGGGATCCCGTGGGCCGAAGCCCAGCTCGGCGGCGATCTGCCGGCGCATCTCCTCGCTCGAGCCCACCCCCTTGCGGAGCTGCTCGAGCGATCGTTCCACCAACGCGGCAACCGAGGGTAGTGTGAGCGAGGGCATCTTCATTGAGCAAATTTAGACACGCCGGGACATCTCGTCAGGCGCGAGCTGCGCTGCCGAAGCTAAGGGGCGCTACGCCATCTTCGCGCGGATGGCCTCCTCGACCTTGGCGAGGAACTTCGTGGTCGTTAGCCAGGGCTGGTCGGGGCCGATCAGGATGGCGAGGTCCTTGGTCATGAAGCCCTTCTCGACCGTCTCGACGCAGGCGGCCTCGAGACTGTGGGCGAAGGCCTCGACCTCGGGCGTCTGGTCGATGCGCGCGCGGTAGGCGAGGCCGCGGGTCCAGGCGAAGATCGAGGCGATCGGGTTGGTCGAGGTCTCCTTGCCCTTCTGATGCTCGCGGTAGTGGCGGGTGACGGTGCCGTGCGCCGCCTCGGCCTCGACCGTCTTGCCGTCGGGCGTCATCAGCACCGAGGTCATGAGCCCCAGCGAGCCGAAGCCCTGGGCCACGGTGTCGGACTGGACGTCGCCGTCATAGTTCTTGCAGGCCCAGACGAAGGCGCCGGACCATTTCAGGGCCGAGGCCACCATGTCGTCGATGAGCCGGTGCTCGTAGGTGATGCCCTTGGCCTTGAAGGCGTCCTTGAACTCGGCGTCGAAGACCTCCTCGAAGAGGTCCTTGAAGCGGCCGTCATAGACCTTGAGGATGGTGTTCTTGGTGGAGAGATAGAGGGGCCAGCCGCGCATCAGCGCGTAGTTCATCGAGGCCCTGGCGAACTCGCGGATCGAATCGTCGAGGTTGTACATGGCCATGGCGACACCGCTGCCGGGCGCCTTGAAGACCTCGCGCTCGATCGGCTGGCCGCCGCCCTCCGGCTCGAATTTCATGGTGAGCCGGCCCTTGCCGGGGAAACGAAAATCGGTGGCGCGGTACTGGTCGCCGAAGGCGTGGCGACCGATCACGATCGGCTGCGTCCAGCCGGGCACGAGACGGGGCACGTTCCGGCAGACGATGGGCTCCCTGAAGATGGTGCCGCCCAGGATGTTGCGGATCGTGCCGTTCGGCGACCTCCACATCTGCTTGAGGCCGAACTCCTTCACCCGGGCCTCGTCGGGGGTGATGGTGGCGCACTTCACGCCGATATTGTGCTCCTTGATCGCCAGCGCGGCGTCGATCGTCACCTGATCGTCGGTGGCGTCGCGGTGCTCGATGCCGAGATCGAAATAGAGCAGCTCGACGTCGAGGAAGGGCAGGATGAGCCGGTCCTTGATCATCTTCCAGATGATCCGGGTCATCTCGTCGCCGTCGAGCTCGACGATCGGCTTCGCCACCTTGATCTTCTGCATCATGACACTCCCCAAGCGGTGCCGCGCCCCCGGACTGCGGCGCTGCGTCGATCACGGTCCGACAGAGGCTGGCGCCTTGTAGCCGAGGCGGCGAAAGGCTGCCAAGAGACCGCGCGTAGCAACGCTCAGGCCCGCCACAAGGGGTCGGTGAGCCCGGCAATGAAGGCGGCATGGGCCTCGAGCTCCGCCGCCGACGGGGCGTGCGGGCGCGGCGGGCGGGCGATCCGTGCGACCACGACCGATCCGGCATCGCGGCGCCCCGGCATGGCGAGGCCCAGATCGGCCTGCCGTCCGCCCATCAGGTGGAGGTAGACCTCGGCCAGAAGCTCGCTGTCGAGCAGGGCCCCGTGCCTGGTGCGGGCCGAGGCGTCGACGCCGAAGCGCTTGCAGAGCGCATCCAGGCTGTTGGGCGAGGCCGGGAAGCGCCGCTGGGCCAGGAAGAGCGTGTCGATCGCGCGGTCGTGGGGCCAGGGCTCGCGCGCGAGGCGCCGCAGCTCGGCATTGACGAACCTCATGTCGAACGCGGCGTTGTGGATGACGACCTGGCTGTCGGCCACGAACTCGAGGAACGCCTCGACGACGTCGGCGAAGACGGGATAGCCCCGGAGAAACTCGGCACTCAGCCCGTGCACCCGGAACGCCTCGTCGGGCATGTCGCGCTCCGGATTGATGTAGCTGTGGAACGTCTGCCCGGTCGGCACGTGGTTCAGAAGCTCGAGAGCCCCGATCTCGACCAGACGATGGCCCTGATCGGGGTCGAGCCCCGTCGTCTCGGTATCCATCACGATCTGGCGGATCATTCTGCCCCTCAGCGATGGCGCAGCCAGCGACCGGGCCAGACCCGTCCCGTCTCGCCGTCCAGCCTGCGGATCAGCCCGGCCACGATCGCAGCCGTGGCACCCCGGTCGTACCCCGACGGGATGACGAAATCAGCGCGGCGGCGTTTCACGGCATCGGGCATCTGCTGAGCCAGAATGGCGGAGAGACGGGCCGGCGTCATCCCCGGCCGACGCAGGGCACGCTGGCGCTGGAGGGCCGCAGCGGCGCTCACCACCGCCACGCGGTCGACGCGCCGCTCGCCGCCGGTCTCGAGCAGGAGCGGCACGTCGAGGACGACGAGCGGGCGGCCGTCCCGGCACTGACGCTCGAGGAAGCGCTGCTCGGCTGCGCGGACCAGCGGATGAAGGATCGCCTCGAGCCGACGGAGCGCCGCCAGATGGCCCATGACCAGGCCGCCGAGCCGCCGTCGGTCGATGCCGGCCTCGGCGTCGCCGGTGCCGGGAAACGCACGCAGCACCGACGCTACGCCCGCGCCGCCCGGCCGGAGCAGGGCGTGGACCGCGGCGTCGGCGTCGAAGGCGGGAACTCCATAGGCTCGGAACAGGCCCACGACCCGGCTTTTGCCCATCGCGACCGAGCCGGTGAGACCCAGGAGCAGCATGTCAGGGAAGCAGGGCGCCCTGGTCGCGGAGGAACGCGAGCAGGGGCAGGAGCGGCAGGCCGAGCACGGTGAAGAAGTCCCCCTGGACGCGGCTCACGAGCTGACTGCCCAGGCCCTCGAGCTGATAGGCGCCGACGCCGGCGACCGCGGCCTCGCCGGCCGCGTCGAGATAGGCGTCGAGAAATTCCTCGCTGAACGGGCGGACCCAGATCGTGGCGGCCTCCACGGCATGCCAGACGCGCGTTCCGCCCCGAACGCCGACCGCGGCCGAGACGAGACGATGGTCGCGCCCGCGCAGCCGGAGGAGCTGGGCCCGAGCCGCCGCGCGGTCGGCAGGCTTCTCGAGCCACTCACCCGAGAGATCGAGCAACTGGTCGGCCCCCAGGACCACCGCGTCGGGAGACCGGCCGGCGCTGCCGCGCAGCGCCTTCATCTCGGCCAGCGCCACGGCCGCTTCTTCGACCGGGCAGCCGTCGGCACGCAGCGCCTCGCGCATGCCGGCCTCGTCCACGACGGGGCGAGCCAGCGAGAAGGGGACGCCCGCTGCCGTCAGGAGCGCAGCCCGCGTAGCGCTGCCGGAAGCGAGGATCACGGGCGGCGCCGAGGCCGGGACGATCATCGGTACCGCTCCCGCGACAGGAGGTGCGACCAGCAGACGGTCAGCCCGAGGCGCCGTGGAGGCCCCGAGGCCACGCTCGACTGGGCCCCCTGCAATAGTCAGCTCATCTATGTCGCGTCGCGGTGCTTTTCGCCATCCCGGATCGGACAGGCAGGTCGGAGCAGGACGAAAAAAGCCGCGGCAGCCCCGATCGGGGACCTACGCCGCGGCTCGGGCAGGGGGCATTCCGGCGGCGGCCCTGCTCCTCGACGATGTCAGGAGACCCTGCGCTCCCACTCGCGGATCTGGCGATCGGCCTCGTCCTTCTCGACGCCGTAACGCTCCTGGAGCCGGCCCCGGAGCTCGTCGATATTGCCGTCTATGCGGGTCACGTCGTCGTCGGTGAGCTTGCCCCATTCCTGTTTCACGCGGCCCTGCATCTGCTTCCAGTTGCCCTTGATGATGTCCCAGTTCATTGATCGTCTCCGGCTGGATGTGCCTGCGCCGCCTTTCGGGAGGTGTCGGCAGCATCGTCTCAACGCGGCCCCGAAGACAATGTTCCGCGGGGGCCGGCGCGAGGCCGGGTGAGGCAGGGAGGCGAAAGGATGACTGCGACGCCGGTGGGCGCTCCGGTGCGCTTCGGGTTGATCGGCGCCGGCGCCATCATGCGGCTCAGCCACGCGCCCACGATCCGGCGTTCGGCCGGGGCCGAGCTGATCGCCGTCTTCGACCGCGATGCGGAGCGAGCCGGCCGGCTCGCCGGCGACTTCGGTGCCGTCGCCTGCGCGGAGGTCGAGCGCCTGCTCGAGCGGCCCGACATCGACGCCGTGGTCGTCGCCACGCCGAACCGCTTTCATCCGGAGGCGGTGATCGCGGCAGCGGCGGCAGGCAAGCACGTCCTGTGCGAGAAGCCGCTCGCGATCGACATCCAGGCCGCGAGGCGCATGGTGGAGGCCTGCGCCGCGGCCGGTGTCGTGCTGCAGGTCGGCTTCAACCAGCGCTACTGGAACCAGGTCCGCATCGCCAAGGAGCTGATCGGGGCCGGCGTGATCGGCGAGGTGCACGGCTTCCGCTCGATCTACGCCGAGCGCTGGGACGCCTATCCGGCGGCCACCCGCTACCGCTACGACCTGGCGCTCTCGGGCGGTGCCACGATCATCGACCTCACCATCCACCGGATCGACCTCGTTCGCCATCTGCTGGGCGAGTTCCGGGGCGTGATGGCCGAGCTCGCGCACAGCGTCGTGCCCGATCCGATCGACGACAATGTCTGGCTCCTGGCCCGGCTCGAGGGCGGCGCCCGCGGCTGCCTCTCCTCCGACCGCTATTCGCCGGCGATCGGCGACGGCACCGACATCTATGGCTCCGAGGGCACGATCCACCTGGCGACCGAGACGCTCAATCCGTTCCACGCCGCCCCGGTGGCCGTGCACACGGGGCGGAAGGCGGCCGATCTGCCGGACATGCTGCGCGAGGCGGTCTATCCCGAAGCCTGGTGGAAGGGCTTCGAGGGCGGCTGGATCACCCTGAAGCCGCCGCGCGCCAACCCCTACGAGGCGCAGCTCCAGGCCTTCTGCCGGAGCGTGCGGACCGGTGCGGCGCCCGACGTCACGGGCGAGGACGGGCTCAAGGCCCAGGAGGTCGTGCAGGCCGCGTATCTCTCGATGCGCGAGGGCCGCTGGGTCGACCTGCCGCTGCCGCCCGAGGCGCCCTTCCTGCTGCCCGACTACGGGGCCACCGGCTGAGATCGCCGGTCCTGGCCCGGCGGGCCGGGACTTCTAGGTTTATGGCGTGGCCAGATGCCGAAGGTGACGACGATGATCCGATCGATAGCCTGCATGTCGCTGCTGCCGCTGCTGCTGGGCCTTCCTCCAGCGCTCGCGGCTGGTGGGCCCGGCGCGGTGCCGATCGTCGTCGGCGACGCATGGGCCACGCCCTCGGTGCCCGGGAATCCGGCCAGCGACGTCTACCTCACCATCGACAACCGCGGCGACCGCCCGGACAGCCTGCTCGGGGTCGAGACCGGGGTCGCAGCAGACGCCGAGGTGGCCGTCACCACCCTGGACGCGAACGACTTCCCCAGCATGAGCCTGATGCAGCCGCTGTGGGTCCCGGCGGCGAGCGAGACCGTGCTGCAGCCGGGCGCCATTCACGTGATGCTGATGGGGCTCCAGCAGAACCTGACGCTCGGCGAGAGCTTTCCCGTGAAGCTCGTCTTCGCTCACGCGGGAACGATCGATGTCACGGTGCGCGTCGAGAGCGCCGGCGGAACCGCCTCGGCCGCAGCGCCCTCTCCCGCCAAGGGCTGAGCGCCTGCCGCTAGCCGCCGAGGGGCCCGGCGCCTCGGCGGCGCTTCTCGAACGCCTCCACCGCGTCCTCGAGCTGCTCGAAGATCATGCCCTCGCCGATCCGCCCGAGGAGCCCCGCCCGCTCGAGGAGCTGCCGCGGCAAGGTCTGCAGCGCCGCGATGCCGAACCTCATGTCGCGCCGATGCAGCTCGTCCCGCACGTCGGACAGCATGTCGGCGGCGGTCACGTCCAGCATGTTCACGGCAGCGGCATCGAGCACGAGCCAGCCGCCAGCGCCCGGCTGCCGGTCTGCGATCCAGAGGACCCGACGCCGCACATAGTCGGCGTTGAAGAACAGGACCGAGCCTTCGACGGCATAGAGCAGCAGACCTGGAACAGCCGCCGCCTCGGGATGGCGGTGAAGCTTGAAGAGCCCCTCGCGGCCGGCGATCCGGCCGAAAAGCGCGTCGCGCGGCCGTGACGCCTTGCGCAGCAGATGGAAGAGCGTGACTCCGATGGCGATGATCACGCCCTGAAGCACGCCGACCACGAGCACCCCGGCCGCGGCAATCAGCGCGAACAGGAGCTCGGCGCGGCTGACCATCCACAGGCGCCGAAGCTCCCGGATGTCCAGAAGGTCGAGCGCCGCCGAGACCAGGACGGCGCCCAGCGCCGCCAGCGGCAGGCTCGCCAGCGCGTCCGCGAGGAACACGAGGGAGAGGGTCAGAGCCGCCGCCGCCACCACCCCCACCATCTGGGTCCGGCCGCCCATGGCGTCGTTCACGGCAGTGCGCGAGTTGGCGCCAGTGACGGCGAATCCGCCGAACAGGCCGGAGGCGAGGTTGGCGGCACCGAAGCCTCGCAGCTCGCGGTCGGCATCGACGCGATAGCCGTTCCGGGCGCCGAAGCTGCGCGCGGTGACGATGCCGCTGCCGAAGCTGACCAGGAGGATCGCCAGCGCCTCGAGCAGGAGCTGGCCGAACGGCAGGCCGGAGGGCAACGGCACTGACGGCCGTGGCAGCGCCGCGTTGATCCTGCCGACGACCGCGACGCCATGATGCTCGAGCCCGAAACCGGCCGAGAGCGCGATCGCCAGGGCCAGCGCGATCAGCGGCCCTGGCAGCCGGGGCCACGCCCGGCGGAGAAATCGCAGGAGGATGACGAGGCCGATCCCGATCGCGACGGTCGGAAGATGGGCCTGGCCGAGCTTGCCCGAGAGCTCCCAGACGGGGCCGAGCACCCCTTTGCGGGCGATGGCGACACCCGTGAGCTTGCCGAGCTGACCGCCCAGAAGGGCCAGCGCGACGCCCGCCAGGTAGCCGGTGAGGATCGGGCGGGAAAGGAAGTTCGCGATGGCGCCGAGCCGCAGCAGGCCCGCAAGGATGCAGAGCAGCCCGACCAGCATCGCCAGCGCCGCCGCCACGGCGACCCGGTCGCCGGCTGCGGTGACGCCGAGCTGAAGCAGGGCCGCGGCCACGACGGTGCAGGTCGCGGTGTCGGGCCCGACGATGAGCTGCGGCGACGAGCCGAAGAGGGCATAGCCGAGGAGCGGCAGGATGCTGGCATAGAGCCCCACTTCAGGCGGCAGACCGACGATCGCCGCATAGGCGATGCCGATCGGCAGGGCCACCGCGGCGACCGACAGTCCCGCCAGCGCGTCGCGCCCGGCTGTCGTCGCATCATAGCCGCGCAGCTGGGCCAAGCCCGGCAGGATCAGGGCGAGCCGGGCGCCCCAGTCGCGATCGCCCTTGGGCATCTCGTCTCTCCGCGGGCCGAAGCGGCCTGCTCGACCGGCGAGACTAGCGGTCCGGCGGGCCGGCGCCCACCGCTCGCTGGAAGGCGCTAGGCCGGGCTGGAGAGGGCGTCGAGCAGGGGCTCGATGCGGCTGCGCGGCACGTCGCGGGTGATGAAGACGAGGCGCGTGTCGTGGTCCTCGGAGGGCCAGGCGTCGAGGCGCACGGGCTCGTGGACGACGTGCTGCACCGCCTGGATCGACGAGCGGCCGCTCCGGCGTCTCGGCGATCTTGAGGAGGCCTTTCATCCGCAGCAGACCGGGTCCGGTCTGGCCGATCAGCAGCTCGAGGAAGAGGCTGGCGGCCGTCTCCGAGATCGGTGCGGTGCGTCGGACGGAGAAGGCGCGGATGCGGTCGTCGTGGCGATTGACGTCGTGTGCGTGGCGATGGTGCTCGTGGTCGTCGAAGGCCGTCTCGCGCAGCCAGCGGAGGACGTCCGGGCGCTTGGTCGCCGGATCGTAGGGGCCGGCGTCGAAGAGCCGCGACGGGTCGAGCCGGCCCTTGGCCGCCTCGACGATCGGCGCAGAGGGATTGAGCGCCCGCAGCCGCTCGCGCAGCGCCAGCAGCGCCTCGGGCGGGGCGAGATCGGCCTTGGTCAGGACGAGGCGGTCGGCGACGGCGGCCTGCTTGACCGCCTCCGGCTGGGCGTCGAGCGTGGGCCAGCCATTGACCGCATCGACCAGCGTGACGACACCTTCGAGGCGGAAGTCGTGCTCGACGACCGGATCGGTGAGAAGGGTCTGCAGGATCGGAGCCGGATCGGCGAGGCCCGTCGTCTCGATCACGAGGCGCCGAAAGTCCGGAACCTCGCCCTTGATGCGGCGAAGGTTCAGGCTGCGGATCGCGCGCGAGAGGTCGCCGCGGATCGTGCAGCAGAGGCAGCCGCCGCGCATCTCCACGACGTCCTCGCTCGCCTTCTCGACCAGGTCGTGGTCGATGCCGATCTCGCCGAACTCGTTGATGATGACGGCCGTCCGCTGGAAGCGGGGGTGCCGGAGCAGGTGGTTGAGCAGCGTCGTCTTGCCGGCCCCCAGGAAGCCCGTGATGACCGACACCGGCAGACGCGCATCGGCCACGGTCAGTGCGCCGGGGCCGCAGGCCCGCCGGCCTTCGGCTTCTGCAGGAGGAAAACGAACGGGATCAGGGCGGCGAAGACGATGGCGAGCAGCTTGAAATCATCCAGGAAGGCCAGCATCTGCGCCTGCTTCAGCACGGTCTGGTAGAGCACCGCCTGGGCGTGGTGAAGGGCCTCGGCCATCGTGTAGCCCTTGTCGAGGAACATGTTGGTGAGCGCGTCGACCTGCTGGCGATAGGCGGGCGAGGTCGCCGTGACGTGGCCGGCGAGGTAGGTCTGGTGGCGCTGCGACGCTCGTGCGAGCTCGGTCGTGACCAGTGAGATGCCGAAGGCGCCGCCGATGTTCCGGGACAGGTTGATGAGCGCCGAGGCGCTGCTGGTCTTGGTGCGCGGCAGGCCGACGAAGGCCACGGTATTGATCGGGATGAAGAGGAACGCCAGGCCTGCCGCCTGATAGACGCGCGCCCAGGCGAAGGTGGCGTAGTCGGCGTCGAGCGAGAGGCCGCCCATGTGCCAGAGCGCCAGCGCCGAGGTGCCGAGGCCGAAGGCGATCATCAGCCGCACGTCGGCGACGCCGACCAGCCGGCCGACGATCGGCATGAGCGCCATCACGGCGAACCCGCCGGGCGAGATGACGAAGCCGGCGTCGGTCGCGGTGTAGCCGAACAGCTGCTGGACCAGCTCGGGGATCAGCACCGTGCTGCCCAAAAGAATGAAGCCCAGCATCACCATCAGCAGGTTGGCGATGGCGAAGTTGCGGCTGGCGAGCAGATGGAGGTCGACGATCGGGTCGTCGTGGCCCCACTCCCAGACCACGAAGGTCACCAGCGCCAGGAGCGACAGCACAGAGAGGCCGAGGATGAAGCCCGAGGAGAACCAGTCGTCCTGCTGGCCGCGATCGAGGACGACCTGGAGGGCGCCGAGCCCGAGGGCCAGGAGCGAGAAGCCGATATAGTCGATCCTTATGCCGCCCGCGAGCCGCCGCTTGCGCTCGGCCACCAGCTCCGGCGGGTCCTGCACGATGGCCTGGACGGCCAGCGCCAGGATGATCCCGACCGGCACGTTGATCAGGAACACCCACCGCCAGCTCGCATTGTCGGTAATCCAGCCGCCCAGCGTCGGTCCGATCGCCGGCGCGAACACCACCGCCATGCCGTAGAGGGCGAAGGCCATTCCGCGCTTTTCGGGCGGCGCCTCGTCGTTCAGGATCGCCTGGGCGCCCGGCTGCAGGCCACCGCCCGTGAGGCCCTGGATCGCGCGGAAGAGGATCAGCCCGCCGAGATTGGGCGCCATGCCGCAGAGCAGGGAGCTCACGCTGAAGCCGACGATGCAGGCGATGAAGAAGCGCTTGCGGCCGAGGACGGTCGAAAGCCAGCCGCTGGCGGGCAGGATGATCGCGTTGGTCACCAGATAGGAGGTCAGCACCCAGGTGGATTCGTCCTGGCCGGCGGAGAGGTCGCCGGCGATGTGCTGAAGCGCCACGTTGGCGATCGAGATATCCAGAACTTCCATGAACGCGGCGAGCGCCACGAGCGGGGCGATGATCCAGAAGCTGGCGCGCTCGCGCTCCGGCCGGACCGGGATCGCCGGCTGGCGGCGATCGACCGCCGGTGCCCGGCTGCTCATTGCCCGTCGGCCGCCTCGGCGGCGTGTGGCGCCGGCTCGGGTGCGGCGGCCACGTCGACGGTCGGCTCCACCGACATGCCGAGCGCCATGTAGGAGGTGAGCGCGGCCGGATCGTCGAACACGATCTTGACCGGCACGCGCTGCACGACCTTGACGAAGTTGCCGGTCGCATTCTCGGGCGGCAGCAGGCTGAAGCGGCTGCCGGTGCCGGCCTGGATGCTGTCGACCCGCGCCTTGAAGTCCCGGTCCGGATAGGAGTTGATCGAGACCGATACCGGCTGGCCCGGCCGCATCCGGGTCAGCTGCGTCTCCTTGAAGTTGGCGGTGACCCAGGGCTGGCCGACGACGAGGTTGGCCAAAATCTGATCGGTCTTGACGACGTCGCCGAGATTGACGGCCCGCTTGGTCACACGGCCCCCCTGAGGGGCTCGGATCTGGGTGTAGGAGAGGTCGAGCCGGGCCGTGTCGAGGGCCGCTTTGGCCTGCTCGACCTGCGCTGCCGCCTGGGCCAGCTTGGCCTGCTTGAGTGCTACCTGCTGGGGCGCGGTCCGGGCCTCGGCGAGCCTGGCTTTGGCCTCGGCCACCTGGGACTGGCTCATCGCGATCCCCTTCTGCGCCGCGACGAGCTTCGCCTGGCTGGTGCTCGCTGCGGCCTGGGCATTGTCGAGCTGCTGCTGTGAATTGAACTTGCGTTGGAAAAGGCTCTGAACCCGGGGCAGGTCGGCCCGGGCCCGGTCGGCATCGGCGGCTGCAGCGGCGGCCTCGGCCTCGGCCTCGGCGACGCTGTGCTCGGCGACGCTCACGCCGGCCTCGGCCTGGGCGATCGACGCGTCGGTCGAGGCTTTCGTCAGGCTCAGATCGGCCTGCGCCGCCTGGCGGGCCGCCTCGGCCGCGTCGAGATTGGCCTGGGCGCTCTCGACCGTGGCCTGGTAGTCGCGCGGATCGATCTCGACCAGCAGGGTGCCCTTGGCGACCAGCTCGTTGTCCTGCATGTGCATGCCGACGACCTTGCCCGAGACCTGGGGGCTGATCTGGACGATGTTGCCGTCGATGAAGGCGTCGTCGGTCGATTCCTGGTTGCGGTGAAGCCACCAGTAGGTGCCGCCCCCGAGGCCGCCGATGAGGACGAGGGCGCCGAGGATGAGAAAGGGCCTTTTGGAGCGTTTGGGCGCCGAGCGCCCGCCATCGGCCTGGCGCGACGAGTCGGGCACGCCGCCGCCCGGGCTGCCATTGGCGGCGCGGCGCGTTTCCGCTTCTGCCATTGCCTGCTCCCCACCAGGGACGCTCCGCACCCGACGGGCCCCCGGGCCCCGGGCAAGGAGGCACTGCGTCGCCGAGAACTGAACCGTTCAGTTCGCTCCCTCAGCGACACATGGTCGGCTCGTCGCGGCTCGACAAGGGTCCTTCCCGTCGTCGAATGTGGCAGGGCGTCGCGGCAGGATGCCGCCGGAGCCCTGTCGGCCATGACGACATGTAGCGTGGCGAGCCGGTGGCCGCGGAAGGAGCCTTGGTGGCGAGCTTCGATTTCTCTTGGAACGGCGGCCGATTGACGGTCGCCATCGAGCTGCAGGGCCGGGGCCTCCCGGTCCTCCTCCTGCCGGCGATGAGCACGGTCTCGACCCGGACCGAGATGCGACCTGTCGCCGAACGGCTGGTCGATCGGTTTCAGGCCATCTCGGTCGATTGGCCGGGCTTCGGCGAGGTGCCTCATCAGGCGCTCGACTACGGGCCGGACCTCATGCGGGAGTTCCTCGGCGCTCTCCTCGGCCGACTGGCTGACGAGCACGGCATCCGGTCGCCGGCGGTGGTGGCGGCCGGCCATGCCGCCGGCTACGTGCTCGCGCGCGAGGCGGCGACGCCCGGCTCCTTCGACCGGCTGGCCCTCGTGGCGCCGACCTGGCGCGGCCCGCTGCCGACGATGATGGGCGGCCGCCGGCCGTTGCAGGATCGGCTGCGCCGTCTCGTCCAGGCGCCGGTCGTCGGGCCGCTGCTCTACCGGCTGAACGTCTCGCGGCCGGTCGTGCGCAGGATGTATGCTGGCCACGTGATGGCCGACCAGGCGACGCTGACGCCTGCCTTTCTCGACCGGAAGCTGCGGGTCGCGCGGCAGAGCGGTGCCCGCTTCGCCTCCGCCGCCTTCGTCACGGGCGCGCTCGACCCGTTCGCCGACCGCGACGGCTTTCTCGAGGCGGCAGGGGCCGTGCGCTGCCCGGTGCTGGTTCTCTACGGCGCCCTGACGCCGCCCCGCTCGAAGGCCGAGATGCAGGCGCTGGCCCAGGTGGCGGGCGTAGAGTCGGTGGCGATTGCGGGTGGCAAGCTCGGTATCCACGAGGAGATGCCCGACGCCGTGGCGGGCCCTATCCGGGGGTTTCTCGAGGCCCGCACGGAGGAGGCAGGCGGATGAGCAGAGCCCGGAAGGCGACGGTCGGCCCGGGCAAGGCCAGCGGCGGGCGCTTCTTCGAGGATTTTCATCTGGGCCTGACGATCCGGCACGCGACGCCGCGCACCCTGACCGAAGGGGACCGTGCCCTCTATCTGGCGCTCACGGGCTCGCGCTTTCTCCTGCACTGCAGCGACCCGTTCGCGCGCGGCCTCGGCCTCGCCGGAGCGCCACTGGATGACCTTCTCGTCTTTCACGCCGTGTTCGGAAAGTCGGTGCCCGACGTGTCGCTGAACGCCGTGGCCAATCTCGGCTACGCGGACGGGCGCTTTCTCGCCTCCGTTCGTCCGGGCGATACACTTCGGGCCGTCTCGACCGTCATCGGGCTCAAGGAGACCTCGTCGGGCGAGACAGGCATCGTCTGGGTGCGCACGCAGGGGCTCAAGGAGGACGGGACGCCCGTCCTCGACTATGTTCGCTGGGTCCTGGTGCGGAAGCGCGACCCGGCGAGCCCGGCGCCGCCGGCGGTGCTGCCCGAACTGCCGGCGGTGGTGCCGGTCGAGCGGCTGGTGGCGCCGAGGGGCTTCGGCGCCTGGACCTTCGACCCCGCTGACACCGGATCGGTGCACCTTTTCGAGGACTATGCCGTCGGCGAGCGCATCGACCATGTCGACGGCATGGCCGTGATGGAAAGCGAGCACCGCCTCGCCACCCGCCTCTACCAGAACACCGCCCGCGTCCACTTCAACGACCATGTGGAGCGCCGGGGCCGGCTCGGCGCCTGCATCGTCTATGGCGGCGTCGTGATCTCGGTCGCCCGCGCCCTCTCGGCCAACGGCCTCGCCAACGCGCTCCTCATCCTCGCGATCAACGCCGGCACGCACGCCAACCCCTGCATCGCCGGCGACACGGTCTATGCCTGGTCCGAGGTCCTCGAGAAGGCGGAGCTCCCGGGCCGCGCCGACGCCGGCGCCCTGCGCCTGCGCCTCGTCGCCACGAAGAACCGGCCCTGCGCCGACTTTCCGATGCGCGGACCGGACGGCCGCTATCTGCCCGAGGTCCTGCTCGACCTCGACTACTGGGCCCTGATGCCGATGCGCACCGGCACGATGGCCGGCCGCGTGACCTCTTCCCCGACCTCCTGAAAGACACGCCGCCAGCAATCCGACGATCCTCTCGCATCGCCTCGCTTGACGGCACCTTCTCCCTAGTCAGATAGTTAGATAGATAGTCACCATAGGCGGACGTCGATGCGCAAATACGCTGGGGATCATCGCGGACGGCGGCTCGTCGAGGTCCTGGGACCCCGGGGCGACAGGGTCTATCGCCTTCCAGAGGACTATGCCGGGCGGCCGATCAGCGAGTGCATTCGCGCGCTGAGCGCTGAAGGATGGCGGCGGGCCGAGATCAGCAAGGTCACCGGCATTCTCTACCAGCACGTGCGCAACGTGCTCGAAAGCTCCGACCGAGGTCCGGCGACGGGCTTGCAGCCGCCGGGCGAGGCCCCCTCGCCCGGCGCCGACGCGCCAGCCATCGAGGAGAGCGCGGTAGGCAGTGCCATCGCATTCGGCAGTCTCGTGGCACGGGTCGAGCAGGGGCAGGAGATAACGGTGATGCGCCGTGGCGAGGCCGTGGCGAGGCTCGTGACGGCGAGATCCGCGCACGATCTGGACGCCGTCGAGGCCGCCATGCGCCGGATCGCCGAGCGGCGCAGATCCATGAGCCTCAAGGGCATCAAGATCAGGGATCTGATCGACGAGGGGCGAAAATATTGAGCCTCGTCGTCGACGCCTCGGTGACCTTGGCGTGGATCATGGAGGACGAGGCGACGGAGCATGCCGTGGCGGTGCTCGATCGGGTCGCTCAGGGTGGGGCGATCGTGCCCTGCCACTGGCGCCTGGAGGTCGCGAACGCCCTGCTGATGGCCGAGCGTCGCGGCCGGGCCACCCGGCAGGACAGGCTGGAGTCACTTCGCGACCTCGCCGTGCTTCCCATCGAGGCCGACGCGGAGAGCTGGGGTCGCGCCTGGAGCGACACCTCGTTCCTGGCCGAGACCCACAAGCTCACGACCTATGACGCGGCCTATCTCGAGCTGGCCTTGCGCCGGGGCCTGTCGCTCGCGACGCTCGACGCTGCGCTTCGTGCGGCCGCGGCTGCGGCCGGCGTCGGGCGGCTCTGAACGTCACGCTTGGCCCTGACCCCGGGGGGTGACGAGCCGGGCCGCCAACCGCTCGCACCGCGCGGCCGACCCTGGCGCAGGCGGGCGGCCCTCACCCCGTCGGGATCGTGATCAGCGGTGCCTGGCCGCCGCGGCTCTTCTCGGCGATGGCGAGGAGGACCTGGACGAAGCTGAAGACCACCTTCGAGCGATAGTCCTCGCTGTCGATCCAGTACCAGGAGGACCCGTAGCGGACCGTGACATAGGCGTCGGCGGGTGCCTTCGGGCCGCTGCGGACGGCCAGGAGCGGCGAGACGTCGGCGACGTCGCTCTCGACCACGGTGGCCGAGGTGCGACCGGCGGCGACGTCCAGGGCCGGCACGGTGATGAGCGAGCTGAGCTCGTTCAGGATCTCCAGGGCGGAGCGGGTCAGGACGGCGACCTTGTCGTCGTCGGTCCGGACCCGACCGTAGACGATCTCGAACTCGTCACGCTTCTCCTCGACGCCGAGGAGCTTTTTCACCCGCTGCATCGTGGCGGCGAGCGGCGCGTCGGTCCCGGTGCCGTGCAAGGTGAGGAACGCCCGCCGCACCCCGCCGGACTGGTCGATTCGCAGGCCCAGGGCACCGGCGTTCTGGATCTGCCGCAGATGGTCGATCAGCTCGTAGAAGGGCGGTGCCGCCATGTGCGCGCCCGAGGTCGTGCTGCTCCAGTTGCGGAGCCCGTTGATCGACTGCACGCCCACCCGCAGCACCAGATCGACCGGCACGCCGCTCTGGATGAGGAAGAAGAGATCGCTCGGCGGGATGGCCGTGAGGTACGGATTCGGCGAGCTGCTCGCCCGTCACCGGCGTGAAGGTGATGGTCGGGCGGTCGGTGAAGTTGAGCCCGCTGCCCACGGCGACGTTGCCCGAGAGGTCGCGGAAGTCGGGCAGGACGTTGAAGCCCGTGCTGACCGATCCCTCGAGGGTGTAGCCGCTCACGATCTGGGAGACGCTGACGAAGGTCGGCACGTCGGCGTAGCGCAGGCGGACCATGTTGAGCAGGGTCTGCTGCTTGACCGAATCGGCGAGCGCGGTGGCATAGCCGAGCCGGTCGCGGCCGACGGTAAGGGTGCCGATGCTGGCGCAGCCGGGCAGCAAGGTGAGCGATCCGAGCAGCAAGGCCCGACGACGAGACGGCATGCGATTCCTTTGTCCGTTGCCCCGAGCCCCTGGGATCGATCTCCCTTAGAACGACGCACGCCTGCATTGCGACCATCCCGGGGCCGGCGCGCCCTTCCGTCGCGCCGAGCCCCTAGGCGTCGCGGCGCATTTGCTTTATCTCGCACGTGCAGCACCCTTGGAGTCGGGCGGGCGGTTGCAGGAGAGAGAAGAATGGCGACATCGGGTCGGCCTCTGTCCCCCCACCTTCAGATCTACCGCTGGTACTTCACGATGGCCCTCTCGATTGCCCATCGGGTGAGCGGCGTCGCCCTCGCGGCGGGTCTGGTCCTGCTCGCCTGGTGGCTCCTGGCGCTGGCCGGCGGGCCCGACTCCTTCGCCGCCTTCCAGGCCGTCACCGACAATCTCCTGGGGGGCCTGATCCTGTTCGGCCTCACCTTCGTCCTCTATTTCCACCTCCTGAACGGCATCCGCCATCTGGCCTGGGACGTGGGCTACGGTTTCGAGCTGGCGACGGCGCAGCTTACCGGCGGTCTGGTCGTGGCGGGGGCCGCGGCGCTGACGCTCGTCACCTGGATCGCCGTCCTGGTGGTCCGCTGAGGGGGGAGACCTGATGGCCGCGCGCACCGACACCGTCCGGTTCAAGGCCCAGCGCTCCGCGAGGGAGGGGCTGTCGCACTGGAAGCTGCAGCGGGTGACGGCGATCGCCACCGCCGTCCTGGCTCTCTGGCTGATCGTGAGCTGTGTCGCCCTCTCCGGGGCGGGCTATGTCGAGGTGCGGGCCTGGCTGGCGCGGCCGCTCGACACGACGCTGATGATCCTCCTCGTCGTCTCGGCCTTCTGGCATGCCCAGCTGGGCCTCAAGGAGGTGATCCTGGACTATGTGCATCACGAGAACGCCAGGCTCGCCTCGCTCGTCGTCCTGGGGCTCGTGATCGTGGCGCTGGGCGTGGCCTGCGTCGTGGCGACCCTCAAAGTGTCTTTCGGGAGCTGAGCCGATGGCAGAGGCCTATCCGATCACCGATCACTATTTCGACTGCATCGTCGTCGGCGCCGGCGGCTCCGGCCTGCGCGCTGCGGTCGGCATGGTCGAGGCCGGCCTCAACGTCGCCTGCGTGACCAAGGTCTATCCGACCCGCTCCCACACCGTGGCGGCGCAGGGCGGGATCAACGCGGCGCTGGGCAACATGAACGAGGACGACTGGCGCTTCCACATGTACGACACCGTCAAGGGGTCGGACTGGCTGGGCGACCAGGACGCGATCGAGTACATGACGAAGAGCGCCGCCGGCCGCGGTCTACGAGCTGGACCATTACGGCGTGCCGTTCTCGCGCACGCCCGAGGGCAGGATCTATCAGCGCGCCTTCGGCGGCCAGTCGGTCAATTTCGGCAAGGGGCAGGCCTATCGGACCTGCGCCGCCGCCGACCGCACCGGCCATGTGCTGCTGCACACGCTCTTCCAGCAGGCGCTGAGGAACAAGGTCCAGTTCTTCAACGAGTATTTCGCCCTCGACCTGCTGATGGACGAGGAAGGCGGCTGCGTCGGCGTGATCGCGATGTGCATCGAGGACGGCTCGCTGCACCGGTTCCGCGCGCACCAGACCTGCCTCGCCACCGGCGGCTATGGCCGCGCCTACTTCTCGTGCACCTCGGCCCACACCTGCACCGGCGACGGCAACGCCATGGTGCTGCGCGCCGGCCTGCCGCTGCAGGACATGGAGTTCGTGCAGTTCCACCCCACCGGCATCTATGGCGCCGGCTGCCTGATCACCGAGGGCTCGCGTGGCGAGGGCGGCTATCTCACCAACGCCGAGGGCGAGCGCTTCATGGAGCGCTACGCGCCGAGCGCCAAGGATCTGGCCTCGCGCGACGTCGTCAGCCGGGCGATGACCATCGAGATCAACGAGGGCCGGGGCTGCGGGCCCCTGAAGGACCACATCCACCTCCATCTCGAGCATCTCGACCCGAAGCTCTTGCACGAGCGGCTGCCCGGCATCTCGGAGACGGCGCGTATCTTCGCCGGGGTCGACGTGACGAAGGAGCCGATCCCCGTCGTGCCGACCTGCCACTACAACATGGGCGGCATCCCGACCAACTACCTGACCGAGGTCGTCAGGCCGAAGAACGGCGATCCGGATCATCCTGTCCACGGCCTCATGGCGGTCGGCGAGGCGTCCTGCGCCTCCGTTCATGGCGCCAACCGGCTGGGCGGCAACTCGCTGATCGACCTCGTCGTGTTCGGCCGGGCCGCCGCCCACCGGGCAGCCGAGCTGGTGACGGCGGGCAGCGCCCACAAGACGGTGGCCAAGGACGTTGTCGATCCGGCCGTCGCACGGCTCGACCGGCTGCTGCAGAGCAAGGGCGACCTCTCCACCGGCGAGATCCGGCTCAACATGCAGCGGACCATGCAGAAGCATGCGAGCGTGTTCCGCGACGGCCCGACGCTGGAGCGAGGGCTGCCAGAAGATCGGCGAGGTCGCCTCGAGCCTCGCCGAGATCCGGGTCGAGCGACCGCTCGCGCGTATGGAACAGCGACCTCGTCGAGGCGCTGGAGCTGCAGAACCTGATGCTGCAGGCGGTGGCGACGATGAGCTCGGCCGCCTATCGGACCGAGAGCCGCGGGGCTCATGCCCGGGAGGACTTTCCCGAGCGCGATGACCAGAACTGGATGAAGCACACGCTCGCCTGGGTCGATCGGGCCCACGCGCCGACGCTCGGCGAGCGGCCGGTCCACAGCCATACCCTGACGAACGAGGTGGAGCCCGTGCCGCCGGCCAAGCGGGTCTATTGATCGACGGCACGGGGGCCCAGAAGGACACAGCTATCGATGGTCGAGTTCGCGCTTCCCAAGGCTTCCAGGCCCGTGCCGGGCACGCGTCACGCGCTCCAGGGCAGCGCCCGGAAGCCCAAGGAAGTCAGGATCTATCGCTATACGCCGGACGACGGGCAGAACCCTCGGGTCGACACCTACGAGCTCGACCTCGCCGAGTGCGGGCCGATGGTCCTGGACGCGCTCATCAAGATCAAGACCGAGATCAATTCGACGCTGACCTTCCGCCGCTCGTGCCGCGAGGGGATCTGCGGCTCCTGCGCCATGAACATCGACGGCCACAACACGCTCGCCTGCACCCGGGCGATCGCCGAATTCGGCAGGGCCGGTCAGCATCTACCCGCTGCCCCACATGCAGGTGGTGAAAGACCTCGTGGTCGACTTCACGGCCTTCTGGGACCAGTACGAGTGGATCGAGCCCTGGCTCCAGACCAAGGACCCGCATCCCGAGAAGGAGCGGCTGCAGAGCCCGGAGCAGCGGGAGAAGCTGGACGGCCTCTACGAATGCGTGCTCTGCGCCTGCTGCTCGACCGCCTGCCCGTCCTACTGGTGGAACAGCGACCGCTTTCTCGGTCCGGCGGCGCTCCTCCAGTCCTATCGCTGGCTCGCCGACAGCCGCGACGAGGCCACCGGCGAGCGCCTCGAGGCGCTCGAGGACCCCTTCAAGCTCTATCGCTGCCACACCATCATGAACTGCACCAACACCTGCCCCAAGGGCCTCAACCCTGCGAAGGCCATCGGCCGCATTAAGCAACTCATAGTAGAGAGGAAGCTCTGAGATTTCGCTAAAATGTGGGCTTGGCGCGGCCTCGAACGGCGTCTAAACCTTTGCTCACAAAGAGGCGTCAAGCCCACACACGCAGGTCCGATCTGAGAAGGAGGCCAGTGGCCTCCTTATTTTTTTGCCCGCTCGCCGGGCGCCCAAGCGCAGCCCAACTCAGCTACCCACGCGGCGACGCGACTGGCCACGCTTGCGGGCATCGGCCATGCGACGCTTTTCCTCCCTGAGGTTCTTCTTCTGTGGCGGCGTGAAGCCGCGAGGGGCCCCGGGTGCCGCAGCACCGGGCAGGCCGAGCTCGCCCTCCTCGAGCCGGCGGATCTCGTCCCGAAGGCGCGCCGCCTCCTCGAACTCGAGGTCGGCCGCGGCCTCCCGCATCTTCTTCTCGAGGTCGGCGATGTAGGCCTGGAGATCCATGCCGGTCAGGTGGACGGGTGCCCCCTCGCCGATATCGACCGTGACATAGTCGCGCTCGGCCACCGACTTCAGGATGTCGTTGATCTGCCGCTTGATGCTCTGTGGCGTGATGCCGTTCGCCTCGTTGTAGGCGACCTGCTTCGTCCGCCGCCGGTCCGTCTCGTCGATGGCCGCCGTCAGGGACCTGGTCTTCTGATCGGCATAGAGCACGACCCGGCCCTCGACGTTGCGGGCGGCCCGGCCGATGGTCTGGATGAGCGAGGTCTCGGAGCGCAGATAGCCTTCCTTGTCGGCGTCGAGGATGGCGACGAGGCCGCATTCGGGAATGTCCAGCCCCTCGCGCAGCAGGTTGATTCCGACCAGCACGTCGAACTTGCCGAGCCTGAGGTCGCGGACGATCTCGATGCGCTCGAGCGTGTCGATGTCGGAGTGCAGGTAGCGGACCTTGACGCCCTGCTCGTGCAGGTACTCCGAGAGATCCTCGGCCATCCGCTTGGTGAGCGTGGTCACGAGCACGCGCAGGCCCTTCTCCCGGGCGGTGCGGCACTCGGCCAGGAGATCGTCGACCTGGTGCTCGACGGGACGGACGATCACCTGGGGATCGACGAGGCCGGTCGGGCGGATGACCTGCTCGACGAAGACGCCGCCCGTGCGCTCGAGCTCCCAGGGCCCGGGGGTGGCCGAGACGAAGATCGTCTGCGGCCGCATCGCCTCCCATTCCTCGAACTTCAGCGGCCGGTTGTCGGTGCAGGAGGGCAGGCGGAAGCCGAACTCGGCGAGGGTCGACTTGCGCTGCCAGTCCCCCTTGAACATGCCGCCCACCTGGGGCACCGCCACATGGCTCTCGTCGACGAAGAGGATCGCGTGCTCGGGGATGTACTCGAACAGCGTCGGCGGCGGCTCGCCCGGCTGGCGGCCGGTCAGGTAGCGGGAATAGTTCTCGATGCCGGGGCAGGAGCCGGTCGTCACGATCATCTCGAGATCGGCCATCGTGCGCTGCTCGATCCGCTCGGCCTCGAGCAGCTTGCCGGTGCTGCGGTAGAAGGCCAGCCGCTCCTCGAGCTCGACCTTGATCTTCTGGCAGGCCTGCTGGAGCGTCGGCTTGGGCGTCACATAGTGGCTGTTGGGATAGAGCCGCGCCTGATCGAGCTTGCCCAGCTTCTCGCCGGTCAGGGGATCGAACTCGTGGATCGCCTCGACGACGTCGCCGAAGAGAGAGAGCCGCCAGGCCCGGTCCTCGAGATGGGCCGGAAAGATCTCGATGACGTCGCCCTTGGCGCGGAAGCCGCCGCGCGCGAACTCCATCTCGTTGCGCTTGTACTGGAGCTCGACCAGCGCCCGCAGGAGGCGGCTGCGCTCGAGCGTCTGGCCCTTGCGCAGGGTGAGCGTCATCCGCGCATAGACCTCGGGCGAGCCGATGCCGTAGATGCACGAGACCGAGGCGACGATGATCACGTCGTCGCGCTCGAACAGCGCCCGGGTGGCGCTGTGGCGCATCCGGTCGATCTGCTCGTTGATCGCCGCCGTCTTCTCGATGTACGTATCCGAGCGCGGAACGTAGGCCTCGGGCTGATAGTAGTCGTAGTAGCTGACGAAATACTCGACCGCATTCTCCGGGAAGAAGGACTTCATCTCGCCATAGAGCTGCGCCGCCAGGATCTTGTTCGGCGCCAGGATCAGCGTCGGACGCTGCAGCGCATGGATGACCTGCGCCATGGTGAAGGTCTTGCCGGAGCCGGTGACGCCCAGCAGCACCTGATCCTTCTCGGCCCGGTGCAGCCCCTCGATCAGCTCGGCGATCGCCTGGGGCTGGTCGCCGGCCGGCTGGAACTCCGAGACCAGCTCGAACGGTCGCCCGGCCTCCGGCCGCTCGATCAGCCCCGGCTGCTGGGCCAGGCCCTTGAGGAGGTCCAGGGCGTTGAGCGCGTCCGTCTGATCCATCGTCGGCATCGGTCCGGTCGGAGGTTGGCCGCCCATGAGATGGGCGCTCCCTTCCCCTCAGTCGAGGGGGCTCCGGCGATCCCGACGCTAGACCGACCCAGCGACGAGCGCGTCCACCTGCCTGATCTGCTCCGGCGTGAGATAGTCGCGGTAACCGCCGATCTTGCCGCGGCGAACCTTGAGCGCGTTCTCGTCCGCGGTGGCGGGCGGGCGAAGCTCGTCGCTCAGGAAGAAGCCGTCCCGCTCCTTCTGTCGGAGGGACGCGAAATCAGCGAAGGCGATCGCCGCCTCGAGCACCTCGTCGCTCGCCGGTGTGCCGAGGAAGGCCATGAGCCGGCGTAGATGCTCGAGGGGCGCCTCGCGCAGCGCCTCGTAGCGCAGGGCGAGACCGCGCGGCAGCGCGGCCACGGTGCGCTCCCAATGCTGGTTATAGGCGGCGATCGCGCTCACGCCGAAACGCGGGCTCAGCAGGAACTCGGGCACCGACATCAGGGCGAGGTCGGCCGGCAGGCCTCGCCGTCGGCGCGTTCGCGGGCCCGACCGTAAGACAAAATGGAAATAGTGGGACGTCGCGACGTCACGGGGATCGCGCGCCAGAAACACCACCGGCCTCGAGCGCACGAGCCGCGAGATGCGCCGACGGACCGCCGAAGGCTCGCTCACCCAGTGAGTGAAGTAGATGCTCGGAATGCGTGGATCGATGGTCTTGAAGTTATCGAGGTCGACAAGTTCGTTCTCCGGCGTGCCATAGAGGCGATGCCAAGCGTGCGAGATCAACGCGCGCACCCAGGTCCGCCCGCTCTTGGCGTGCGAAATGAAAATCACGTCCGCACCGAGAAGCGCCGGCAGTTGCTTTCGCGACCGGCGACGCTGATCCTTGTACGACATCCAGAGCTCGACGATTTTCGAGCGCGCCGGCTCTTCTTTCTCTTTGGCGTTGAGCTGATGCATGCGACGTCGCCCTGAAGCGGCCATCGTCACTTTATGGCCTGGATTGGCTACCTGTCCAGTCCTTCATGTGCGGATGCCTCCCGCAGGCGATGGAGTCAATGAGTGATCGCTCGCGTTTCGTTCCCGCTGCGGTTCGCCGGCGCGGTCGGCCAGCTCGGCCAGGGTGTGGCGGCAGAGCAGCGCCGCCCGTGCGCCAGTGCTCTTGCAACGGATTTCCGTCTCTTGAAGGGCGGCCAGGGCCCGGGCCAATCGCATCGCGGGCCAGGCGCGGAGCGCCGAGACGTACCGGGCCCTGACGCCGAAGAAGATGGGCGGCCGGGCGCCGTCAACGGCCGCTTGGGGCGTGCTGCCGCGCTCGATCTCGGCGTGCAGGCGGAGAAGACGCACGACCATGCCCGCAGAGGCGCGGAGGACGGCGACCGGCGAGATGCCCTGGCCCAGAAGCCGAGCGAGGCTGCGCTCGAGCCGGGCCCTGTCGCCGGCGAGCCAGCCGAAGGTGACGTCGTCCATGGCGAGGGCGGCGCCGTCGCCGACCACGGCGGCGGCATCGTCCAGCGTCACCCGTCTGGCGCCGGGGCCGACATAGAGAGCCAGCTTCTCGATCTCGCGTCGCGTCAGCTCCCGGTCGGCCCCGAGATGACCCGCGAGATAGGAAAGGGCCTCGGGCTCGGGATCGAGCCCGGCCTCGCCCAGCAGCGCTCGGATGGCACGACCGAGGTTGCGCGTGTCCTCGCGGTAGCAGGCGATCACGGCCACCGCCGGCGACCTCTCGGCCAGCTTTCGCAGGCTCGAGCCGGTGCCGAGCTCCTCGGCCTCGAGAACGACCAGGGCCTCGATCGCGGGAAGGTCGAGGAGGAGCTCCAGCGCACGGATGAACTCGTCCGCCATGCGCCGCACGCGGACGAGGCGCCGGCCGCCGAGCAGGCAGAGGCTCTGCGCCTCGAGCGCCAGGCGTTCCGGCTCGCTCTGGAGCTGCTCGCCATTGAGCTCGCTGACCCGGAACGGGTCCTCGAGGTCGGCCAGGACGGCGTGGCCGAGCCGCGTCGCCCGGTCACCGACGAGGCCGGCGTCGGGGCCGTAGAGAAGAACGACGGACCCTCCCGGGGCCGCGAGAAAACGCTCGATCTCGCGCGGCGGGACCTTCACGCGCCGCCGTTCGCGAACTGAATGGCCAGCCGGTCCCGGATCTCCTGGCTCATCTCGATCAGCGCACGGCTCGCCGCGTCCTGCTTGGCGACGAGCGTGGCGTACGGTGCCTTGACGACGTTGTAGCTCGCGACGCGCCGCGTGGCCGAGCGCATCAGCACCACCTGATCCTCCCTGCGGCGGAGCTGGTAGGTCGCGATCAGCGTGAGATCGTAGCGTGTGATGTTGGCATTGAGCTGGATCGCCTCCGCCGTCGACTCCTGGTCGAGCTGGACCGTGAGGTCGTAGCGCTCCGGCACGTCGAAGCCCGCCGGGTTCAGCGTGTCGGTGAGCGTGACCTTGAATTCCTGGCCGAGCTGATTGTTCGGGGTATGGATGCCGACCGCCGCCAGGTCGCCGTTGACCCGTTGCCCGGCCGGCCCCCCATGGAGCGGATGGAGACCGCAGGCCGCCAGCAGCAGCGGCAGGCCTGCGCCGGCGGCACCCAGCAGACGGCGGCGGGACGTCCGCTCAGACGACGACATTGACGATCTTGTCCGGCACGCTGATGACCCGGCGCGGCGACCGGCCTTCCATCGCCCGCCGCACGTTGGGCTCGGCCAGCGCGGCCCGCTCGAGCGCCTCCGTGCCGCTGCCCTTGGGCATCCGGATCTCGCCGCGACGCTTGCCGTTGACCTGCACGGCGATGGTCACCTCGTCCTCGCCCAGGAAGGCCGGGTCGGCCCGGGGCCAGGCGCTGGTCGCGAGCAGCCGGCCATGGCCGAGGCGCGCCCACAGCTCCTCGGCCAGATGCGGCGTCATCGGCTCGATGAGGCGCGCCATCGTCTCGCAGGCCTCGCGCAGCAGCGCGCCGTTGCTGCCGGAATAGGCCTCGATTCCGTTGCTGAACTCGCGCACCAGGGCCACCGCCTTGTTGAAGTGGAACCGGTCGAGCGCGTCCGATGCCCCGGCGATGCTGCGGTGGATCAGGCGCTTGAGCTCGAGGTCGGCGGCCCTCGAGCCCGCCGGTCGGTGCAGGCGTGCCGACCGGCGGCAGCTGGCCGAGCGCCTGGTCGATCAGGCGCCAGAGGCGGTTGATGTAGCGCCAGGCACCGTCGATCCCGCCCTCGGTCCATTCGAGATCGCGGTCGGGCGGGCTGTCGGACAGCATGAAGAGACGGGCCGTGTCGGCACCGTAGGCGTCGATGATCGCGGTCGGATCGACGGTGTTGAGCTTCGACTTGCTCATCTTCTCGACACGGCCGGGAAGGACCGGCCGGCGGTCGGTGATCGTGACCCAGTTGCTGAACTCGTCCTTCGTGACCGCGGCCGGCTCGAGCCAGCGGCCGTCCTCGTCCTTGAAGGTCAGATGGTTGATCATGCCCTGCGTGAAGAGGCCGGCGAACGGCTCGGCCAGGTCCATGAGGCCGCAGTCCGACATCGCCCGCGTGTAGAAGCGCGCGTAGAGGAGATGCAGGACGGCGTGCTCGACGCCGCCGATATACTGGTCGACCGGCAGCCAGTAGTCGACGGCCTCGCGCTCGAACGGCCGGTCGGTCGCGTGGGGCGAGCAGAACCGGGCGAAATACCAGGAGCTCTCGACGAAGGTGTCGAAGGTGTCGGTCTCGCGCAGGGCCTCCCCGCCGCAGCCCGGGCAGCGGACATGCTTCCAGGTCGGATGCCGGTCGAGCGGGTTGCCGATGCCGGTGATGTCGACGTCCTCGGGCAGGGTGACGGGCAGCTCGCTCCGCGGCACGGGCAGCGTTCCGCAGCGCGGGCAGTGGATCATCGGCACCGGGCAGCCCCAGTAGCGCTGGCGCGACACGCCCCAGTCGCGGAGGCGGTAGGTGATCCGGCCCTCGCCGACGCCGCGCCGCTCCAGCTCCTCGATCACCCGCGCCTTGGCCGCCTCCACGTCGAGACCGTCGAGGAAGGCGGAGTTGAAGAGGGTGCCGTCGCCGACATAGGCTTCGTCCCCGATCCCGAAGGTGGCCGGATCCGCGCCCGGCGGCAGAACCACCGGCAGCACGGGACGGCCGTAGCGTCGGGCGAAGTCGAGGTCCCTCTGATCGTGCGCGGGGCAGCCGAAAATGGCGCCGGTGCCGTATTCCGACAGGACGAAATTCGCGACGTAGACCGGCAGCTCCACACCCTCGAGGAAGGGGTGCCGGCAGCAGAGCCCGGTGTCGTAGCCCCTCTTCTCGGCGGTCTCGAGTGCCGCCTCGCTGGTGCCGCCCTGCAGGCATTCCGCGGCGAAGGCGGCGAGCGCCGGATCGTCGGCGGCGAGCTCGGTCGTCAGCGGATGGTCGGGGGCGATCGCCATGAAGGCGGCGCCGAAGAGGGTGTCGGGCCGGGTCGTGAACACCTCGAGCGGCGCCTCGCGACCGACGATCTCGAAGCTGACCCTGGCGCCTTGCGAGCGGCCGATCCAGTGGCGCTGCATGAGGCGCACCTTCTCGGGCCAGCGGTCGAGGCCGTCGAGCGCGGCCAGGAGCTCGTCGGCATAGGCGGTGATCCTGAAGAACCACTGGCTCAGCTTGCGGCGCTCGACCGGGGCCCCGGACCGCCAGCCCCGGCCATCGATGACCTGCTCGTTGGCCAGCACGGTCTGGTCGACGGGATCCCAGTTGACCCAGCCCTCCTTCCGGTAGGCGAGCCCCCGCTCGTACATGTCGAGGAACATCGCCTGCTCGTGCGTGTAGTAGGCGGGATCGCAGGTCGCGATCTCCCGCGTCCAGTCGAGGGACAGGCCCATCGACCGGATCTGGTCGCGCATCTCCTCGATGTTGCCGTAGGTCCAGGCCCTGGGATGGATGCCGCGCCGGACGGCGGCGCCCTCGGCGGGCAGGCCGAACGCGTCCCAGCCCATCGGATGGAGCACGTTGAAGCCCTGCGCCCGCTTCAGGCGGGCCACGACGTCGCCCAACGTATAGTTGCGTACGTGGCCCATATGGATGCGACCCGAGGGATAGGGAAACATCTCGAGCACATAGTATTTGGGCCGCGAGCGGTCGATCTCGGCGCGGAAGACCCGGCGCTCCTCCCAGATGCTCTGCCACTTGCTCTCGGTCACGCGGAAAGGGTAGCGGGACATGCCTCGTCTCGTTGCGGGCGGCTCGGAGGGGAGCCGATGGAGGGTTGGCCCGTCGGCCGGCGGGGACGGCCGGCCGCGGCGGTACCGGGCTCAGCCGGAAAGCTCAGCTCGCAGCCTGGACGCTGGCAATGCGCAGCTGGCGGGCACGGGTCAGGATCTTGTCCTCGAGCTCGGCCTGGGTCTTCGGGTCGACCGGTGCGTCGAGCCATTGCCCGCCCGCGTCCCGTGTCTGGCGGAAGACGGCGACCCTGACGCCATCGGCGCGCAGTACCGTGTCGCGGATCTGGACCTGGACCTTGAGGCGCTCGTTCGGCGTCTGGACCGGCTGATACCAGTCGGTGATGATCAGGCCGCCGAAGGGATCGGCGGAGGCCAGCGGCATGAAGTCGATGGTGTCGAGGGCACCGCGCCAGAGATAGGCGTTGACCCCGATGCCGCCGTTTCCGCCGCTCCCGCCGTTCGCGTCGGCCTGCTTGTTCGGGCCGCCGAACAGCGTGAAGCCGTTCGAGCCCTCGATCGTGCCATAGGTGTCGCGGTCGCGCTGCTCCTTGGGATCGCGCATGCTGGAATCCGGCGTCTGCATGTACTGGCAGCCGAGGAGGAGAGCGGCCAGCAAGAGAGCGCCGAGCCTGAGCAGAGAGGGTTTGGCTTTTGAGATCACGAGGCAGCACCAACCGATCGGCGGCCCGCCCGAAACGAGCCGGCCGGACCATACCACAGGCCCCGGCAAATGCCAGCGCCGCCCGGGCTAGTCTAGAAGTGGAGCCGGACGCCCAGCCGGCCCACGGTCGACGGCTCTTCCTCGGGCGCGGACTCGACGGCGAAAGCGCCCTCGAGAGACAGCCACGGCAGCGCCAGGAGGTCGGTGCTGAGCAGCCAGAAATCACGGTTCGGCGCGCCGCTGCGCGGCTGCTCGCCGAAGGACAGGCTGGTGGTCAGCGAGCCATAGCCGACGCTGGCGCCCATCATGTCGGTCTCGGTGCCCATCAGGCTGGTCCGCGACAGCGACCCGCCGATGGAGAAGCTCGACCATTCGAGAGCGCCCCCGAGGGCCAAGGTGCCCCCATCGGTGACCGTCGAGCCGGGGGGCGGGTTGGGGTCGGGGGTGCCAGGAAGCAGGCCGATACGGCTCGACTCGGCCGGCGCACCCGAGAAGTTGAGGCGGAGCCGCGGCATGTCGAGGCCGCCGAGCCCCAGATCGTCGAGAAGAACGCTGCCCCCGCCGCGCGGCGTGAAATCGATGGTGAGGCCCGGATCGGCGCCACTCAGCGCGAAGCTGCTCGGCGCCAGACCGTCCGGAGCGGTGTCGGCCGCTGGCGTCGTCGTCTGGCTGGCCATGTATCCGCCGCGCATGAGTTGGGCGGCGTGGCTCTGCGGCGCCGCGGCCAGGGCGAGAGCCACGGCCGGGACGAGGGCGACGCGCAGGCGAGAGGAACGCCGCATCACGAAACTTTCGAGCGAGCAGCCAATTCACGGGTCGTATAGCACGAAGCGATCGGCGGTTGGAGTGTAGCGAGGTTACACCCGCGGGAATAGGCGCGCCCGCACCCGATGATGTGACAACCGGCCACAGATGGCTCGGACGGAGCCATGACCGGCGCCCTGGAAGCAGAAGGGGCCGCCCCACCGGGCCGCCCCTTCCGAAAAGAGCCTGACCCGGAATGGGATCAGAAGGTGAACTGCAGCCGGCTGATATAGAGGTAGCCTTTGTCGTTGCCGCCCCGTGTCGAGGTCGAAGTGCGATGCCTCGCCGCTCAGCCAGACGCCCGGGACCAGCCCGATCTGCGCGCCGAGGATGAGGGCATTGGACTGGTCGCTGCCGATCGGAAGGCCATTGGGCTCGGTTTGCCGATATTCGTTGTTCGTGTCGAGCACCTCGCCCCAGTTGACCGAGAGGGCCACCGGCCCGAGCTTGGTCGCGGCGCCGAGGTTGTAGAACTCGTGCTTGGCGCCGGCCGTCTCGTCCACACCAAAGGCGCCGGCGATGCTGAACCCGCCGAAGGAGATCACCGCACCGGGCTGGATGCCCACGGTATCGCCGGAGGTGTTGCTCGACGTGGACCTCCCGACGTCGCCGACAACCGAGGCTTTCACGTCGATCGCCCCGAAGCTGGCAACCCAGGTCACGCCGGCGTCGACCAGATCCTGGGTAGCGGGGGGGGCGGGGTCGTTGCTGGCGAAGTTGGTGCCGTTGCTATTCGTGTGCGGGTCGTAGCTCAGGCCGAGCTGGAAGCCGGCGATCGTCGGCGAGTAGTAGACGATCTTCGTGGAGTCGCCGGTGTTGCCGACGAAGGTGGTCGATTCCAGGTCGACCAGCGTGCCGTCGAGGCCGCCCGTGCCCACCGCGATCGTCCAGGCGCCGAGCGACATGTTGTGGGTGATGCCGTCCTCGTCGCCGAAGCGGAACTCGCCGAACGCGCCCTTCATGTAGGTCCAGGCTTCGTCGGTGTTGGTGTTGCTGGCGTCCGCGTTGATCTTGATCTGGAAGCCGTAGTCGATGCCGGTCGACTCGTCCTTGGCCTTGCCGTCGATCTCGAACCGGTAGTCGGTGCGGAAATCGAAGCTCGAGGCTTTGCTCCCGACGGCCGGACCTGCGTACTGGCGGTCGCCGATGGCGCCACCGACGGCATCGAACCGACCATAGCCCCGAGAGCGTCAGATCGAACGGGGAAGCCGTCGTCACGGTGCCTGCGGAAGCCGGGCCGGCGCCCGCCATCATGCCAGCGCCGAGCAGAGCGGTGGTCCCCAGCAGTATCCTCTTCAGTGCCATCGCTTCGTTCTCCCTCGACACCCCCGCGCCGAGGGTGCTTGCCGCAGCTCTGAATCCCAGAAGGCAACCGGCCTCGCCGAGTGCCCGAGAGCAGGTGCCCGCCCGGCGGGGTGACCTCGCCCTCAACCACCGCCGTTATTCTTACAGTCGGTACACGAAGCAAGGATGGCTGGGAGGCCGCCCGGCCTTTGCGCAACCACTGTGACGGGGTTGCAACAAGGGCGCGAGCGGCTATGCGACGGAGGACCGTCAGAACGTGAACTGCAGCCGGCTGATATAGAGGTAGCCTTTGTCGCCACTACCCGAGTCGAGGTCGAAGTGCGATGCCTCGCCGCTCAGCCAGACGCCCGGGACCAGCCCGATCTGCGCGCCGAGGATGAGGGCATTGGACTTGTCGCTGCCGTCCGGCAGGCCATCGGGGTTGGTTTGCCGATATTGGTTGTTCGTGTCGAGCACCTGGCCCCAGTTGACCGAGAGAGCCACCGGCCCGAGCTGGGTCGCGGCACCGAGGTTGTAGAACTGATGCTTGGCGCCGGCCGTCTCGTCCGCACCATAGGCGCCGGCGATGCTGAACCCGCCGAACGAGAGCACCGCACCGGGCTGGATGCCCCTGGTATCGCCGCCGTTGCTCGACGTGGTCCTCCCGACGTCGCCGACAACCGAGGCCTTCAGATCGATCGCCCCGAAGCTGCCGTAGTAGATCAGGCCGGCGTCGACCAGATCCTGGGAACTGGGGGGTGGGGGGTCGTTGCTGGCGAAGTCGGTCCCGTTGCTGTTCGGGTGCGGGTCGTAGCTCAGGCCGAGCTGGAAGCCGGCGATCGTCGGCGAGTAGTAGACGATCTTCGTGGAGTCGCCGGTGTTGCCGACGAAGGTCGTCGATTCCAGGTCGACCAGCGTGCCGTCGAGGCCGCCCGTGCCCACCGCGATAGTCCAGGCGCCGAGCCCGCTATTGTGGGTGATGCCGTCGGTGTCGCCGAAGCGGAACTCGCCGAACGAGCCCTTCATGTAGGTCCAGGCTTCATCGGTGTTGGTGTTGCTGGCGTCCGCGTTGAGTCTTGATCTGGAAGCCGTAGTCGATCCCGGTCGACTCGTCCTTCGCCTTGCCGTCGATCTCGAACCGGTAGTCCGTGCGGAAATCCCAGCTCGAGGCTTTGTTCCCGGACGGCGCGTACTGGCGGTCGCCGATGGCGCCACCGACGGCATCGAACCGACCATAGCCGCGAGAGCGTCAGATCGAACGGGGAAGCCGTGGTCACGGTGCCTGCTGAAGCCGGGCCGACGCCCGCCATCATGCCAGCGCCGAGCAGAGCGGTGGTGCCCAGCAATACCCTCTTCAGTGCCATCGCTTCGTTCTCCTCCGCACCCCCGCGCCGAGGGTGCATGCCGCAGCTAAACCCCACAATCGAGATGATGCCCGCCGAGCGCCCAGAAGACGGCCAATCCGGCTGTGACGCGTCATCCCCGAAGCCCGATAGCCCGTTTCCCAAAAGCGTGCGCATGAATGTTTCTTAAGTCAGCCACCCGAAGATGGATGACTTTTTATTCATAGACACTCGGGATCGGTCGCGCCTGACTACTTGGCGGCCAGACTATGGAGGGCAACTTGCCTGCCTCATGTGCAACCGATGCACGAGCTCGTCTACGCGCGCACCCCTGTGGGTCGGGCGGCTCCTCGCCAGAGGCGGGGGCTCAGTTCAGGACGGGCGTCCGGGGCGCGTAGAGCGGTGCCGAGACGCTGAGCGGGTTGCGCACGACGATGCCGGGATTGGGATAGTAGTCGACGAACAGGTTGACGCGCGGCCGCTTGCCCTTGTTGCGCACCGAGTGGCGCAGGCGGTTGTTGAAGTCGTAGGCGCGGCCCATCAGCATGGTGAAGCGGCGCCCGCCGATCTTGTACTCGACCGACGGGGTCGAGCTCAGCGAGACGTGGATGCGGTGCGCTTTCTCGGCCATGGCGTGGCCGTCGACGTGAGGGGCGATGTGTCCGCCGGCCTGGAGCCGGACCAGGGCCAGCCGGGTCACCACGCCGCCCGGCCGCTTGATGGGAGCTATGGCCTGCTCGACCACCGGCCCGAGAACGTCCTCGTAGCGCAGAAAGTCGGGCATGGTGTAAACGGGCCACACATCTGTGTCCTCGCGGCCGATCGGCAGGTAGCGCTCGGGGTCGAGCCCCCGCTCCCTGGCCCAGACGAAGACCAGATCCTCGAAGTGCTGGATCCCGGTCGTGCTCGCCGCCGCGTGCCACTCGGTCTTGAAGAGGATGGTGTCGGTCACGGCATGGGCGCTCGCGGCCAGCGCGTCGCGGCGGAACGTGTTGCTGGTCCAGTCGTCCTCGCTCAGGGCGCCGACCATCTCCAGCAGCCGGCCGACATCGATGGCGCCGAGATCCCGAAGGGGAACGCCGATGTCCATTGAAGGAGCCTCCGAGCAATCAGGAACCCGGTCAGGATAGCACCCGCCCCCGGCCCCCGGAAAGCGAGCGACGGTCAGGGAGCCGGCTCGACCACCCGCATCCGCTCCATGTCGGCGAGGAAGCGGTCGAGCTTGGCGGGCGGCTCGCGGGCGAAGGCGCGGTGGAACTCGCGGCGCCCGAAGCCGTCGCGACCGACGACCCAGGCGGCGAGGTCCCGGACCGCGGGCGGCACCTCGACCGCCTCGCGCGAGCCGGCTCCTGACGAGGCCGCAGCGGCCGCCCTGCTCGACCAGCCGCAGGTCGCGCCTGACCGCGAAACGCTCCTCCGCCGCCTCGACGACATCCGGCAGGTCATAGACGTCGCGGGGATAGGAGAAGGCCGCCATGACACCGGCCATCTGCTCGGCCGCCTCCGGGGCGGCGAGGATCTCCGCGATGCGTCCGCCCAGCGCGCGGAGCCGCTCGGCCAGCGCCACGGCCTCGCCGCCCGGCAGGTTGGCCCTGCCCAGCGGCTCGTGGACCATGCGCTCGAACAGCCAGGTCATGACGTCGAGACCGATCGGATAGGTGACGCCGAAGGCGATGTGCGCGCAGGCGCCGTCGTCCGCCAGGGCATAGTGATACTGGCCACGCGGCAGATAGAGGAGGTCGCCCGGCCTGAGGCGGACCTCCTTCCAGAGCTTGCCCTTGGCCCGGTCGTGGTGCTCCTGCGGCTGGCTCTTGAAGGCCGGATGGGCGATCGGGTCCTGGGCCCGGCCCTCGAACACCATCCAGGTCTTCTCGCCCATGCAGTGGACCGCGAAGACGTCGTGCGTGTCGTAATGGACGCGGAAGCCCTGCTTGCGCTTCGAGGAGAGGTAGAGGTTGCCCTGCACCTTGCCCTGGACGGCCTCCTCCAGCGACCGGGAGAAGGCCGAGAGCTCCGGGGTCAGCTGGTCGATATCGTTCGCCACCAGCGTGGCGCCGCGCTTGAGCAGGCCCTGAACCTTCACGGGGTCCGGACGGAGCACCTGGCCGCCGTCACGGCCGACGGCGACAGCGGCGTAGGCCCCGGGCGGTATCGGCTCCTTGTCGAGCACGAGCGGCATCGAGTGGGCGGACCAGACGCTGGTCATGCCGAGCAGCCGGTTGAGGACGGGCCAGCTCATGACCGACGCGAACCGCTCGGGCGCGCCCTCGATGTGGAGGGGGCCCCGACCGAGATACTCGGCCTTGAAGCGCTGCACGCCGAGGGGCGCAACGATGTCCGCGAACGTCGTCATGGCTTGACTCCTTCCGGAGTGTCCGCACCCTCGGGGGCCTCGTCAGGGCACAGTCGGAGCATACATGGCGGCCGCGGAGGGACAAGGCGAGGCACCGCTCGACGTGGCGGCGAACCTCGCGAGCGTGCGGCGGCGGATCGCCGCGGCCGCGCAGGCGGCCGGCCGCGATCCCGCCGAGATCACGCTGGTCGCCGTCTCGAAGACCCAGCCTGTCGAGCGCATCCTCGCGGCCCTGGAGGCCGGCCAGCGGGTGTTCGGCGAGAACTACGTGCAGGAGGCCGCCAGCCGCTGGCCCGCGCTCCGCGAGCGGTTCCCCGACATCGAGCTGCACATGATCGGCGCGCTCCAGACCAACAAGGCGCGGGAAGCCGTCGAGCTCTTCGACGTGATCCAGACATTGGATCGACCCAAGCTCGCGGCGGCGCTGGCGAAGGAGATGGCGCGCCGGGACCGCAGGCCGCGGCTGCTCGTCGAGGTCAACAGCGGCGAGGAGCCTCAGAAGGCCGGCCTCCACCCGGGGGAGCTCGAAGGCTTCGTTCGGTATTGTCGTCAGGAGCTCGGTCTCGCAGTGGACGGCCTGATGGCCATCCCGCCGGCCGACGAGGACGTGGCGTTGCACACCGCCCTGCTGGCCAAGCTCGCCGCGCGCTACGGGCTCGGGACGCTGAGCGTCGGCATGAGCGCCGACTTCGAGACCGCGATCGAGTTCGGCGCGACCCACGTCCGCGTCGGCACGGCGATCTTCGGCGCCCGGGCTCCCCGCGCCACCGCGTGAGCCCGGGACGGCCTTCGGAACGCGATCACCGTCTCAGGATGCGGTAGGCGATGAGGAGGACGACGGACCCCAGCACGGCGACGATGAAGCTGCGGATGTCGAAGCCGGTGACGCTGCCGAGGCCGATCGCGTTCCCGATGAAGCCGCCGACGACGGCACCCACGATGCCGATCAGGATGGTGACGATGAAGCCGCCGGGGTCCCTTCCCGGCATCAGGAGCTTGGCGATGGCGCCGGCGATCAGGCCGAAGACGATCCAGGCGATGATGCCCATGCGGTTCCCCCTAGCAGCTAGATGAGAGTCCTGTCCTCGGCATGAACGGCCGGCAGCCGGTTTGGTGCCCAGGTCGCGCTCGCGCCGACGGCCGGCTCAGGCGGCATCCTTCCGGCGGCGGATCTCCCCGAAGACCTCGGCGTCGCTCGGCCTCCTCCATGTCGAGCAGTCGACGGATGTCCGGGCTGGCGGCCCGAAGGAAGGGGTTGGTGGCCTTCTCCCGGCCGATGGTGGTCGGGATGGTCGGCTCGTTGCGGCCCCGCGTCGAATTCGATGTGCGCCAGGCGCTGCCTCAGCGCCAGATTGTCCGGATCGACGGTGCGGGCGAAGCGGGCATTCGAGAGGGTGTATTCGTGCCCGCAATAGACCTTGGTCGCGTCCGGCAGGGCCATGAGCTTCGAGAGGGAGGCCCACATGGTCGGCGCATCGCCCTCGAGGAGGCGGCCGCAGCCGACGGCGAAGAGGGTGTCCCCGCAGAAGAGCGCCTGCGCCTCCTCGAACCAGAAGCTGATGTGCCCGCGCGTATGGCCGGGCGTGTCGAAGATCTTGGCCTTGGCGGCGCCGAGCTCGAACGTCTCGCCCTCGCCGACCTCGACGTCGATGCCGGGGATGCGGTCGCGGTCGGCGCGCGGGCCGACGATCCTGCAGCCGAAGCGCTGCTTGAGCTCGATATTGCCACCCACATGGTCGCTGTGGTGATGGGTCGAGAGGATCCAGTCGAGCCCGCGGCCCTTCGCCTCGAGACGCGCGACGACGGGAGCCGCCTCGGCCGGATCGACCACGCCGCTGGTTCCGGTCTCCGGCTCGAACAGCATGAAGACATAGTTGTCGCTCAGCGCCGGAACGACCTCGATCTCGAGCTTGCCCGCCATCTCCTCACCCCCAATGAACACGCCTGCTCGTGCAGATAGCGCGCGAATGAGCTATCTTGAAGGTAGGGTACACGGATCTCTGGTGGGAGCGACCTCGCGCCATGCGGCCGGACATCGACGACCTCGCGACGTTCTACGCGAGCCGCCAGGGGCAGCTGGCGCGGCGCCTGTTCAACAACCAGATCCGGGCGCTCTGGCCGGATGTCGCCGGGCAGATCGTGCTGGGCATCGGCTACGCGTCCCCGTTTCTCGGGGCGCTCGACCGCGCCGAGCGGACGATCGGGCTGATGCCGGCCGCCCAGGGGGCGGGGCGCTGGGCGCCCGATGGCCGAAACCGCGTCGCCCTCGCCCGCGAGGACGAGCTGCCGCTGCCCGACGGCAGCGTCGACCGGGTGCTGCTCGTCCACGCGCTCGAATGCGCCCAGCATCTGAGCCGGCTGCTGCGCGAGGTGTGGCGGGTCTGCGCGGACGGCGGCCGCATCCTGGCGATCGTCCCGAACCGGCGCGGCGTCTGGTGCTGGAGCGACCGCACGCCGTTCGGCTTCGGCCAGCCCTACAGCATCGCCCAGCTCCAGAAGACGCTGCTGCGCCATCTCTTCGCGCCGGTCCAGCACCGGCGGGCCCTCTACCTGCCGCCGACGGGCTCGAGCCTGCTCCTGCGCGCGGCCGTCCCGGTCGAGCGCCTCGGGCTGCGCCTGGCACCGCAGCTCGCCGGCGTGATCATGATCGAGGCCGAGAAGCGGATCTACGTGGGAAGGCCGGAGCCGGTCGCCCGGCGCGCGCAGGGGCGGCGCTACCTGCCGGTGCCGCAAGGGGTCATGGCGCGGCGCCCGAGCCACGGGCGGGACCTCGTTCTGACGCGCCAATCCGCCGCCGGGAGCAGGCACTGATCCGCACGCCGGCGCCTTGTCCGCACGAAGCTCGGCCTCGCGCCGGGTCCGGGCCGCCTTCTAGAGGATGAACTTCGACAGATCGGCGCCGGCGACGAGGTCGCCGACATGGTGGCGGACATAGCTCCGGTCGACGGTCACGTCCTCGCCGCCGCGGTCGGAGGCGCTGAAGCTGACCTCCTCGACCAGCTTCTCCATCACCGTCTGCAGGCGCCGGGCGCCGATGTTCTCGACCTTCTCGTTGATGTCGAAGGCCAGCGTCGCGATCTCGTCGATCGCCTCCTCCGAGAAGGCGAGGTTGACCCCCTCCGTCTTGAGCAGCGCCACGTACTGCTTGAGAAGGCTGGCCTCGGGCTCGACCAGGATGCGCCGCAGGTCGTCCCGGCGCAGCGGGTCGAGCTCGACCCGGATCGGCAGGCGGCCCTGCAGCTCGGGCAGCAGGTCGGCCGGCTTGGCGAGGTGGAAGGCGCCCGAGGCGATGAAGAGAATGTGCTCGGTGCGCACCACGCCGTACTTGGTCGTGACGCTGGTGCCCTCGACCAGCGGCAGGAGGTCGCGCTGGACGCCCTCGCGGCTGACGTCCGCCCCCATGCGGCCCTCGCGGCCGGCGATCTTGTCGATCTCGTCGAGGAAGACGATGCCGTGCTGCTCGGCGCTCGAGATCGCCTCGCGCCCGACCTGCTCCTGGTCGAGCAGCTTGTCGCTCTCCTCGGCCATCAGCGCCGGGTAGGAGTCGGCGACCTTCATCTTGCGCCGCTTGGTCCGTCCGCCGAAGGCCTTGCCGAGCGCCTCGCCGAGATTGATCATGCCCATCTGGGCACCCGGCATGCCGGGAATGTCGAAGGTCGGCATCGAGCCGGCGCCGGTGTCCTGCACCTCGATCTCGATCTCGCGATCGGCCAGCGAGCCGTCGCGCAGATTGCGGCGGAACTTCTCGCGGGTGTCGCTGCTCGCGGTGGGTCCGACCAGCGCGTCGAGGACGCGGTCCTCGGCATTGCGCTCGGCCTTGGCCTGGACCTCCTTCCTGAGCCGCTCGCGGGTCATCTTCATCGCCACCTCGATGAGGTCGCGGACGATGCTCTCGACGTCGCGGCCGACATAGCCGACCTCGGTGAACTTGGTGGCCTCGACCTTGATGAACGGGGCCTGGGCGAGGCGCGCCAGCCGCCTCGCGATCTCGGTCTTGCCGCAGCCCGTCGGCCCGATCATCAGGATGTTCTTGGGCAGCACCTCCTCGCGCAGCTGCTCGTCGAGCTGCTGGCGGCGCCAGCGGTTGCGGAGCGCTATCGCCACCGCGCGCTTGGCCGCGTCCTGACCGACGATGAACCGGTCGAGCTCGGAGACGATCTCCCGAGGGGTGAGCGCGGTCATGGCGTCTCGATCGTCTCGAGGGAAACCTCGGTGTTCGTGTAGACGCAGATCTCGGCGGCGATGGCCATCGCCTTGCGGGCGATCGCCTCGGCGGTCAGGCCCTCGATGTCGAGCAGGGCGCGCGCCGCCGCCAGCGCATAGCTGCCGCCCGACCCGATGCCGATCAGGCCGCGCTCGGGCTCGAGCACGTCGCCCGAGCCGGTCAGCACGAGCGAGACGTCGGCGTCGGCCACGGCCATCATCGCCTCGAGCCGGCGGAGATAGCGGTCGGTCCGCCAGTCCTTGGCGAGCTCGACGCAGGCCCGGGTCAGCTGGCCCGGATGGCGCTCGAGCTTGGCCTCGAGCCGCTCCAGCAGGGTCAGCGCGTCGGCCGTGCTGCCGGCGAAGCCCGAGAGGATCCTGCCATTGCCGAGACGGCGGATCTTGCGCGCATTGGCCTTGATGATGGTCTGGTTGAGGCTGACCTGGCCGTCGCCGGCGATGACCACCTGACGGCCCTTGCGGACCGAGAGGATGGTCGTGCCGTGCCAGGTCGCAGCGTTCGGGCTCTCCAAGGCACCTCCGCATCCGCCGGGAGGCCGCGGCCAGCGGCCGCGACGACGCGGAGGATGTGGGCGCTGGCCGCTGGCCGGTCAAGCCGGCCAGCAGGCGGCCGGCCCCGGGGGCTCAGGCCGCCGGCCGCGCCCGCTCGAGGGCGTCGACGGCGTCGGCGAGCGCGCGCAGCGCATCCACCAGCCCAGCCTCGTCGCGCATCCGAAAGGCGCAGCTCGCGAGAACCGCGGCCGTCACGACCGGCTCCGTCTCGCTGACCTCCTCGCGCAGTCGCGCGCAGAGGCTCTCGAGATCGCTCGCGTTGGCGGGCACCGGCAGGCTCAGGGTATCGGCCGAACGCAGGAACGCGGCACGGGTCATCGCTGGATCCTCGCTTGCGCCGGAGGCCGCGCAACTCGCAGCCCCTCCAAAAAAGGAGCCCCCGCGACATCGCTGTCCGGGGGCCGAGTAAGGGAGGGAGGCACCGTCTGACTTGACAACCGCACCGATACTACAGTTTGCGGCGTCCATCAAGTCCAAAAAAACACGAATCGTTCAGAATTCGCCAGACGCGATCAGATCGCGACCTTTAGTGACTTGTCCGTCTCTTTTGTCTTCAACTTTAGCTACTTTGAGGACGTCATTCGACGTGCCGCTAAGCCATTATCATTTAAGCGTGCCGTCACAGCAGCTTAGACGACACAATGTATTTTAGACTAATTTGCTCTGGGGGCTGCCTGTCACGGCGTGGCGCTCCGGCAGCCCGGCGCCACGCCCAATCGACCGGAGGAAGAATCCACCATCAAATGCTCAGGCAATCGCCTGCTTAACCCAGAAAACGGCGTATGTTAAGAGGCTTTTGTAATCTTTTTTGCGAGCCCCCGGCGAGGCGCCGGCACGCGGCGGCGCGCGGTCCGGTCGGGATCTGGGTGTGGCGGCGCGGCCGGCGCTTCTGCTATATCGCCGGCTCATCTCCTCTCCCTCGTCGAACGAGCGTCATGGCCGGGCATTCTCAGTTCAAGAACATCATGCACCGCAAGAGCCGCCAGGACGCGGCCCGGGCGAGCAAGTTCACGCGGCTCGTCCGCGAGATCCAGGTCGCCTCGCGCGGCGGCCTGCCGGACCCCGCGGCCAATCCGCGCCTGCGCTCCGCCATCCAGGCGGCCCGAGCCGAGAACGTGCCCAAGGACAATATCGAGCGTGCCATCAGGCGCGGGCAGGGCGCCGACGGCGAGGACTATCAGGAGATCCGCTACGAGGGCTACGGCCCGGGCGGGGTCGCCCTGATCGTCGAGGCGCTGACCGACAACCGGAACCGCACCGCCAGCGAGATCCGGGCCGCCTTCACGCGCCACGGCGGCAGCCTCGGCGAGACCAACAGCGTGAGCTTCCAGTTCGACCGGGTGGGGCAGATCCGCTACGCGGCGGCCGTCGCGACGGCGGACCAGATGCTCGAGGCCGCGGTCGAGGCCGGAGCCGAGGACTGCTCGAGCGACGAGGACGGCCACGAGATCACCTGCGCGCCCGACGATCTGGCGGCCGTCCGGGACAGCCTGGAGGCCCGATTCGGCCCGCCCGAGCGGGCGCTGCTCGGGTGGCGGCCGCAGACCACCGTGCCGGTCGAGGACGAGCGGGCGGAGACGCTCTTCAAGCTGCTCGAGACGCTCGACGAGAGCGACGACGTCCAGCAGGTCGTCGCCAATTTCGAGGTTTCCGAGGCGGCGCTGACCCGCCTCGGCGGCTGATGCGCCTCTTGGGCCTCGATCCGGGTCTCCGGCACACCGGCTGGGGCGTGATCGAGGTCCTGGGGCCGCGGCTGCGCTTCGTCGCCTGCGGCGCCGTCGACAGCGATGCGGCCGCCGACCTCGCGATCCGTCTGGTGGCGCTCTATGATGGCCTGGGTGCCGTGATCGAGCGCTTCGCGCCGGCCGAGGCCGCCGTCGAGGAGACCGTCGTCAACGTCAATGCCAGCTCCTCGCTCAAGCTCGGCCATGCCCGCGGCGTCGTCGTCCTGGCGGCGGCGCGGGCCGGGCTCGTCGTCAGCGAGTATGCGTCGAAGCGGGTCAAGCGCTCGCTCACCGGCACCGGCGCGGCGACCAAGGACCAGGTCGCGATGATGGTCCGCACCCTTCTGCCCGACACCCGGGGCGGCTCGCGCGACGCCACCGACGCGCTCGCGGTCGCGATCTGCCACGCTCACGTCCGGAGCACCCTGTCCCGCCTCGCCATGGCTGCGGGCGGCATCCGATGATCGCCCTGCTCCGCGGCCGGGTGGCCCGGCAAGGCGAGGGTCAGGCGGTGATCGACGTCAACGGGGTGGGCTATCTCGTCCACGCCTCGGCCCGCACCCTCGGCCGCCTGCCGACCGGCAGCGAGGTCGTCGAGCTGCTGGTCGAGACCCAGCTCCGGGAGGACAGCATCGTCCTCTTCGGCTTCATGGAGGACGGCGAGCGGGCCTGGTTCCGCCTGCTGCAGACGGTCCAGGGGGTCGGCAGCCGCGCCGCCCTCTCGCTCCTGGGCGTCCTCGGGCCCGACGCGCTCGCCAAGGCGGTGCTGGCCCAGGACAAGGCCGCCCTCAGCCGGGCACCCGGCATCGGCAGCAGGCTGGCCGGGCGGATCGCGGCCGAGCTCAAGGATCGGCTCGGCGACCTCGCGGCCGACCAGGGCGTGGCCCAGGCCCTGCCCGGCCCGGACGGCGGCCCGGTCGGCGACGCCCTGCTGGCGCTCCTCAAGCTCGGCTTCGGCCGCAGCGAGGCGGCCTCGGCCCTCGGCCGCGTCCAGGGCCGGCTCGGCGGCGCCGCGACCGTCGAGACGCTGGTCCGGGACAGCCTGCGCGAGCTCTCGACGTGAGCGCCCGGCTAGTGGGCGGCGAGGCGGCGCCGGACGATCTCGACACGGGCCTCCGGCCGCGCCGGCTCGCCGAATTCATCGGCCAGGCCCAGCTCCGGGGCAATCTCGCGGTGTTCATCGAGGCCGCCCGGAGCCGCGGCGAGGCGCTCGACCATCTCCTCTTCGCCGGCCCGCCCGGCCTCGGCAAGACGACCCTCGCCCAGATCGTGGCGGCCGAGCTCGGCGTCGGCTTCCGCATGACCTCGGGGCCCATCATCGCCAGGGCCGGCGACCTCGCCGCGATCCTGACCAACCTCCAGCCCCGCGACGTCCTCTTCATCGACGAGATCCACCGCCTCTCCCCGATGATCGAGGAGGTCCTCTATCCGGCCATGGAGGACTTCCAGCTCGACCTCATGATCGGCGAGGGACCGGCCGCGCGCTCGGTACGGATCGACCTGCCGCCCTTCACCCTGGTCGGCGCCACGACCCGCACCGGCCTTCTGACGACGCCGCTCCGCGATCGCTTCGGAATCCACGCCCGGCTCGACTTCTATGCCGTCGAGGAGCTGCTGGCGATCGTTCGCCGGGGGGCCGCCCTTCTCCGCTTCGATCTCGCCGAGGATGGTGCCGGCGAGATCGCCCGCCGGGCGCGCGGCACGCCCCGCGTCGCCACCCGCCTGCTGCGCCGCGTGCGCGACTTCGCCACGGTCGACGGCCAGGGCCCGGTCGACGCGACCCTCGCCGACCGGGCGCTCCGCCGGCTCGAGGTCGACGCGCTGGGCCTCGACCGCCTCGACCGGCGCTATCTCGAGATCATCGCCGTGAGCTACGGCGGCGGCCCGGTCGGCATCGAGACCGTCTCCGCCGCTCTGTCCGAGCAGCGGGACACCCTCGAGGAGACGATCGAGCCGTTTCTTCTTCAGCAGGGCCTTCTGCAGCGCACGCCGCGCGGCCGCGTCCTGACGCGGCTCGCCTGGCGGCACCTGGATATGGAGCCGCCGCGCGACCCATCGCCGCAGCCCTGGCTCTTCGACGGCCCCGAGCCCCCGTGAGCCCGCCGCACCGCCTCCCGATCCGCGTCTACTACGAGGACACCGACGCGGGCGGCATCGTCTACCACGCCAACTATCTCCGCTTCGCCGAGCGCGGCCGCACCGAGATGCTCCGGGCGGCGGGCTGGGATCATCCCACCCTCCGGCGGGAGCATGGCGGCTTCTTCGCGGTGCAGCGCTGCGCCATGGTCTTCCGCCGGCCGGCGCGGCTGGACGACCTGCTCGAGGTCCGCACCAGCGTGCGCCGGGCGAGCGGGGCCCGGCTCGAGCTCGACCAGCGGATCTGCCGCGGCGACGAGACCCTCGTCGAGGTCGAGGTGACGCTGGCCTTCATCGACGAGCGCCTGCGGCCGCGGCGGCTTCCGGGTGGGCTCGGCGCGTAGCCCCTCGGGGCCGGAAGCGACAGTGCACTTGAGATGCGTGGCCAATGCGGATATCAGCATCGTTCGCGGCGATCTGCGGTCGCGCTCTGGCGCGCTTTGTGCCCTCATCCGGGTTCGGATGGTCCTCGTCGGGGAACGTCCCCGCCGCCCGAGCGCCACGTCGGAGACCCGCCACCAGGCAATCGACCAGCAAGCGGCCGCTCTTGCCCGCGGCCGCAGGGTCGCTCATCGAGAATCCAAATCATGGACCAGAACGCCATCACCGCGGTCGGCATCGCCGGGGCCAAGGCCGGGCCGAGCATCCTGGGCCTCTTCCTGGAAGCGGACATCATCGTCAAGGTGGTGATGTTCCTGCTCATCCTGGCCTCGGTCTGGTGCTGGGCCGTGATCTTCGACAAGGGCTTCCGCCTCGCCCGCCTCAAGCACAAGACCGGCGCCTTCGAGCGCTCGTTCTGGTCGGGAGCGCCCCTCGACGAGCTCTACCGCCGTCTCGGCAAGCGCGCCGACCACCCGATGGCCCTGATGTTCGCCACGGCCATGGACGAATGGCGCGAGGCGCCGCGCATCGACGAGGCCGACGGCCGGCGCGGCCTGATCGAGCGCGTCGGTCGGGTCATGGGCGTGACCCTCGACCGCGAGCTCCTGGCCCTCGAGCGGCATCTGCCCTCGCTCGCGACGATCGGGGCCACGGCACCCTTCGTCGGCCTGTTCGGCACCGTCTGGGGCATCATGAACAGCTTCACCTCGATCGCCGCGACCAAGAACACGACGCTCGCGGTCGTCGCCCCGGGCATCGCCGAGGCGCTGTTCGCCACGGCCCTCGGCCTCCTGGCCGCCATCCCGGCGGTCATCGCCTACAACAAGCTCTCCGTCGACCTCGACCGCTACGCCGACCGTCTGCAGAGCTTCGCGGACGAGTTCGCCGTGGTCGTCTCCCGCGAGCTCGATACCGGCCGGGTCAGCTAGTCGATGGCCGGAGGAGCCATGGCCAGCCGCCGTCCCCGGCGCGGCCGGCGCCCGCGGCGCCGTCAGATGTCCGACATCAACGTGACGCCGCTCGTCGACGTCATGCTGGTCCTGCTGATCGTCTTCATGATCACGGCGCCGCTCCTCACCACGGGGGTCGCCGTCGATCTGCCGCAGGCCTCGAGCTCGTCCCTGCCGGGCCAGGACGAGCCGCTGGCCGTCACCGTCTCGGCCACCGGCAAGATCTACGTGCAGGATACCGCCATCGAGCTGGACCAGCTCGGCCCGCGCCTGCAGGCGATCACCCAGCGGAATCCCGACGCCCGGATCTTCGTCCGAGGCGACAAGGCGATCGACTACGGCACGATGATGGCGGTCGTGAGCGCCATCAATCAGGCGGGCTTCAGCAAGGTGGCGCTCCTGACCGAGCCGCCGCGGCCGCGACGCACCGCGGCGGCCTCGAGCGGCACGCCTTGACGATGCTGCCGGACCGCTCGCGGGTCGGGTAGTGATGGGAACCGGCGACGCCATGCGCCGCGCGCTGCTGCTTTCCGGCGCCTTCCACGTCGTCCTCCTGACGGCGTTTCTCGTCGGCCTGCCCAGCCGGCCGGCGGAGCTGCCGACCGACAGCGCGATCACCGTTGAGATCATGTCGGAGCCCACCCCGCTCGCCAAGGCGCCCGCGCCCGAGGCGGCCGAGGCGGCCCCGCTGCCCGAGCGCAAGGCGGCGAGCCCGACGCCGCGACCGGCACCGCCGGTCAAGCCGGAGCCGGCGCAGTCCGAGCCTCCCAAGACGGAGTCCGCCAAGGCCGAGCCGCCCAAGCCGGCGCCGGCGCCGCCCGCGCCCCAGCAGCTGGCGGCACCGGCGGAGCCGCCCCAGACGCCGCCACCGTCGCCGCCGCCACCGAGGCGGCCCGAGACGCCGGCGCCGGCACCGGCCCGGCTCGCCGAGCCGCTGCCGACCCCGCTCGAGACGCCTGCCGCCAAGCCGGAGGTGCCGCGGCCGCAGGAGGAGGTGGCGGCCGTGCCGCCGCAGCCGATCCCGGCCGCGAAGCCCAAGCCGCCCGAGCCGGCGAAGAGCGAGCCCGCCAAGGTCGAGCAGGCGCGGGAGGCGCCGCCCCAGGTCGACGTGCCGAGACCGGTGCCCAGGCCGGCCGAGACGGCGCAGAAGGCCGAGGCCGCGAAGGCGCCGCCCAAGGTCGAGGCCAAGGTGGAGGAGCCGAAGAAGCCCGCCCCGCCCGAGGACTCGTTCGCAGCGCTCCTGAAGAGCGTCGAGCAGATGAACAAGCGGGTGCAGAGCACGACGACGCGCTCGGGCAAGGGCTCGGCCGAGGCACCCGGCGCGGCGCCCGGCGCGGCGCGCGGCAACGCGCCTTCCGGCGCCGAGATCAACGCCATCGTCGCCCAGGCGAGCCGCCAGATGGCGGACTGCTGGAAGATCCAGGCCGGGCTGCCCGGCATCGACAAGATCCCGCCCTTCGACGTCAACGTCGAGTTCAATCCGGACGGCACGGCGGCCAAGGTCGATATCGTCGACAGGACCCGCCTGACCAGCGATCCGCTGTTCCGGGTGGTGGCCGAGAGCGCCCAGCGGGCGGCCTGGAGCTGCAGGCTCAGCCTGCCGCGCGACCGCTACGAGATCTGGCACGCCATCACCTTCAACTTCGACCCCAAGACCGCGGTGACCGGATGACCAGGATCGCCTGCACACGCCGATGGCTGCTGAGGGGCTCGACAGCCGGGCTGGCGCTCGCCGCCCTGGGGAGGGGGGCCGAGGCCCAGCTCCGCGTCGACGTCAATCGCGGCACCGTCGAGCCCCTGCCCATCGCCATCAGCCCGCTCGCCGGCGACGGCTCCCAGGGCGCCCAGCTCGGCGCCAGCATCGCCGACGTGGTGAGCAACGATCTCGACGGCTCCGGCCTCTTCCGCACCATCGACCGGCGTGCCTACATCCAGTCGCCCAACGACCTGCGGTCGGCGCCACGCTTCGCCGACTGGCGCCAGATCAATGCCCAGGCGCTGGTCACCGGCATCGCCCGCAGCGACGGCGTCTCCCTTTCGGTGGAGTACCGTCTCTGGGACATCTTCGCCGGGACCCAGCTCACCGGGCTGCGCTTCGAGACGGCCAGCGGCCAATGGCGTCGCGTCGCCCACAAGATCGCCGATTCGGTCTATGAGCGGCTCACCGGGGAAGGCGGCTACTTCGACACGCGGATCGCCTACATCGCCGAGAGCGGGCCCGCCACCCGCCGCGTGAAGCGGCTGGCGATCATGGACCAGGACGGCGCCAACGACAGCCTGCTGACCGACGGCCACGATCTCGTGCTGACCCCGCGGTTCTCGCCGGACGCCCGGCAGATCGCCTATCTGGCGTTCCGCGGCCGCTCGCCGCGCGTCTACATCCGCGACGTCGCGAGCGGTCGGGACGCGCTGCTCGGCGATTTCCCGGGCATGACCTTCAGCCCGCGCTTCTCGCCCGACGGCCGTGCCATGCTCCTCAGCATGGCGACCGGCGGCAATTCCAGCCTCTTCACCTATGATCGGGCGACCGGCCGGACGGCGCGCCTGACCGATAGCGGCGCCATCGACACCTCGCCCAGCTACGCGCCCGACGGCCGGCAGATCGTGTTCAACTCCGATCGCGGCGGCACGCCGCAGCTCTATGTCATGGCGGCTTCGGGCGGCGCGGCCCGCCGCATCAGCTTCGGCGAGGGCCGCTACGGCAGCCCGGAATGGTCGCCGCGTGGCGACCTCATCACCTTCACCAAGATCCTGAAAGGCTCGTTGATGGTCGGCGATCATGCGCCCGGACGGCAGCGACGAGCGGATGCTGACCAAGAGCTTTCTCGACGAGGGCCCGACCTGGGCGCCGAACGGCCGCGTCATCGTGTTCGGCCACAAAGATGTGGCGACCGATCGGACACGGCTGTTTACGATCGACATTACGGGCTACAATCAACGGGAGCTGCCGACCCCGCAGGATGCTTCCGATCCCGACTGGTCGCCGCTTCTGCCGTGAGTCGGAACGGAATGCGCAGTGGGGCCGGGCGAGTGCAGCCCACCCTTATTTGCCGAGCACCTTCTCCGCCAAGCCGAGGACTGAAACGGATGCGACTGAAGCTGGTCATCTTGGGCGGTGCCCTCATGCTGCTCGCCGCCTGCAGCTCGAGCCCCGATGCGACCAAGGGCACGACCGCCGGAGGCGCCGGGGCCTCCGGCGCCGGCGCCGGCGGGGAAGCCGGGATCAGCTCCTCGGCGCTCGGCTCGGGCTCGGGCGCTTCCGGCAACGTGGCGCCGGGCAGCCAGCAGGACCTCGAGGTCAATGTCGGCGACCGCGTCTTCTTCGCCTTCGACAGCTCCTCGCTCGACGCCAAGGCGCAGGAGACGCTCGATCACCAGGCCGCCTGGCTGCTTCAGTTCCCCAACCTGACCGTGACGGTCGAGGGCAATACCGACGAGCGCGGCACCCGCGAATACAATCTGGCGCTCGGCGAGCGGCGGGCGAACGCGGTCAAGAGCTACCTCGTCGCCAAGGGTGTTCCGGCGAGCCGGATCCAGACCATCTCCTACGGCTCGGAGCGCCCCGCGGATCCCGGCCACGACGAGAGCGCTTGGGCCCTGAACCGGCGGGCCGTGACGAACGTCAACGTCTCGAGCTGACGAGCCCGGCCGTGTCGCGTCGGCGGTGGTGGCCCGCGCCGGCGGCAGTGACCGCCCTGTCGCTGGCCCTCGTCGGCGCCGGGGGTGACCGGCTCGCGGCACAGGAGCCGCTGCGCCTCGCCCAGGCGGCCGACACCGATCGCCTGGCCGGGGCCATTGCCCAGATCGACCAGCTTCAGGAGGAGCTTCGCCAGCTGCGGGGCCGGATCGAGGAGCTGGAGCACGGCCGCGCCGCGGACGAGCAGCGGATCGACGCGCTGGAGGCGCAGCTCCAGGGCAGGCCTCAGGCCGAGGGACCGGCCCCGGGGGCCGGGGCGGAGCCCGTCCCCGCGCAGCTCTCGTCGAGCGCCGGGGGCACGGTCGCCCCGATCGCCCGCGGCGCCTCGCCGAGCCCGGATCCGGCGGCGAGCACCGGCAATGTCCTCGGCACCATCCCCAGGTCTGCGCTCCTCAATCTGCCCTCGCCCGACAGGCAGGACACCGGCGCCGCTCCCGCCGCGGCGCCCGAGCCGGCGAATGCCAGCGCCCGGCAGCGCTACGATGCCGCCATGCGCCTGCTCCAGTCGGCGAACTGGGATGCGGCGCAGCAGGGCTTTCAGGGATTTCTCGCCGACTATCCGAAGGACGTGCTCGCCCCGAACGCGGCCTACTGGCTCGGCGAGACCTACTATGTGCGGAAGGACTATCCCAACGCCGCCGCGACCTTTGCGCGGAACTACCGGACCTACGGGCCGGACGCGCCCAAAGCCGCCGACGAGCTCTTGAAGCTCGGCATGTCGCTCGCAGCGCTCGGCGACACGCAGAAGGCCTGCGAGACCTACGGCGAGCTGCAGAAACGGCATCCCGATGCCGGCATCGCCATCCGCCAGGCGCTCGTCCGGGAACGTGCCGCCGCCGGCTGCTGACCCGGACCCGGGAGCGCCGCTCGGGCCGCCCGAGTTCGCGGCGCTGATGGCTGGCCTGGGGCCGTTCGAGAGCCGGCCGGCGCTGGCCGTCGGCGTCTCTGGAGGGCCGGACAGCCTGGCCCTGGCCATCCTGGCCGCCGCCTGGGCCGGGGCACGGGGCGGCTCGGTCCTGGCCCTGACGGTGGACCATGGGCTTCGCCCCGAATCGGCGCAGGAGGCGGAAACGGTCCAGGCGTGGCTCGGCGCCCGTCGGATCCCCTCGCGGATCCTCCGTTGGGCCGGCCCGAAGCCGGCCAGCGGGCTCCAGGAAGCGGCGCGCGAGGCCCGCTATCGTCTCCTCGCCGAGGCCGCCCGGGCGGCCGGCATCCTTCATCTCCTCGTCGCCCATCAGCGTGAGGATCAGGCGGAGACGGTGGCGATGCGCCGGGCCCGCCGCAGCGGCCTCGCCGGCCTCGCCGGCATGGCCGGGGTCCGGGAGCTGCCGGGGGTCCGCCTGCTGCGGCCCCTGCTGGACATCCCGAAGGCGCGACTGAAGGCGACGCTCGGGCAGATCGGCCAGCCCTGGATCGACGATCCGAGCAACCGCGAGCCGGCGTTCGAGCGGGCGAGGCTCCGGGCCGGGCACCAGATGGCACCGGTCGACCCCGCCGGGCTGAGCGCCGCCGCGGCCGAACGTCGCCGCGAGGAGGCCGCCGTCGCCCGTCTGCTCGCGCGCTGTGCCAGCCCCCGGCCGCTCGGCTGGGTGCGGATCGACAGGGAGCCCTTCGACGACGCGGACCGGCGCACCCGCGCGGCGCTGCTCGCCGCCGTGCTGCGGGCGGTCGGCGGCGGCGCCTTCCTGCCACGCATGGATGCGGTGCGGGCATTGCTCGAGGAGGCGGGCGGCCGATCCGTCCGCCTCACCCTCGGGGGCTGCATCGTCGCTGTCCGTGCCCGGTGGCTGACCGTCTGTCGCGAGCCGGACGCCGCCCGGGATATCCGCGTAATGCGGGCGGACGATCTGGCCCTCTGGGACGGTCGGTTCGAGATTGCCGTCGCACGGTCGGACGGCCCCGTCGAGGCACGGCGCCTCGGTGTGGCCGGGCGGCTCCTGCTGCCGCCGGGGTTGCGGGCCGCCCTTCGTGTCCTGGGCGTGCCGGCCGTGGCCATCGAGGCGCTGCCCGGTCTCTGGCAGGGCGCGCGGCTGGTCGATTGCCCGGTCCTGCGCAGCCATGGACCGAGCCCGGCCGGCGTGACGGCGACGGCCCGGCTGGCGCCCCGCCATCCCCTGGCCGTGGTGCCCTTCGGCCAGCCGATTATTGTTTCAAGCCCGGGCCGCTTTATCTAAGCTATCTCAGGTGTTTTCGTGGCATGCGCCGAGGGACGTGCTCCTCGCCACTGCCGCGCCTGGGCTCGCCGCGACCTCGCACGGGACGGGAACGTGAACAACTTCAGCAAGAACTTGGCACTCTGGGTGATCATCGGGCTGCTCCTGATCGCCCTCTTCAATCTGTTTCAGAGTCCCTCCTCGCACGGGCCGCAGACGAGCCTGGCCTTCTCGGACTTTCTTTCCGAGGTGGGTGCCGGCCGGGTCAGCGACGTCACGATCCAGGGCAACAACATCTCCGGGCACTTCTCCGACGGTCGGCCGTTCTCGACCTACGCCCCGAGCGATCCGGGTCTGGTCGACAAGCTGAGCGGCAACGGTGTGCGGATCACGGCCATGCCGGTCGATGACAACATGCCCTCGCTCCTGGGCGTGCTCGTCTCCTGGTTCCCGATGCTGCTGCTGATCGGCGTCTGGATCTTCTTCATGCGCCAGATGCAGTCCGGCGGCGGCAAGGCGATGGGCTTCGGCAAGTCGCGCGCCCGCCTCCTGACCGAGAAGCACGGCCGCGTCACCTTCTCCGACGTCGCCGGCATCGACGAGGCCAAGGAGGAGCTGCAGGAGCTCGTCGACTTCCTGAAGAACCCGCAGAAGTTCCAGCAGGTCGGCGGGCGCATACCCAAGGGCTGCCTCCTGGTCGGCCCGCCCGGCACCGGCAAGACGCTCCTCGCCCGCGCCATCGCCGGCGAGGCCAACGTGCCGTTCTTCACCATCTCCGGCTCCGACTTCGTCGAGATGTTCGTGGGCGTCGGCGCCTCCCGCGTCCGCGACATGTTCGAGCAGGCGAAGAAGCATGCGCCCTGCATCGTCTTCATCGACGAGATCGACGCGGTCGGGCGCCATCGCGGCGCCGGGCTCGGCGGCGGCAATGACGAGCGCGAGCAGACCCTGAACCAGCTGCTCGTCGAGATGGACGGCTTCGAGGCCAACGAGGGCGTCATCCTGATCGCCGCCACCAACCGACCGGACGTGCTCGACCCGGCGCTCCTGCGGCCGGGCCGCTTCGATCGTCAGGTCGTCGTGCCGAACCCCGACGTCATCGGCCGCGAGAAGATCCTGAACGTCCACATCAAGAAGGTGCGGGTCGGGCCGGACGTGGACACCCGCGTCATCGCCCGCGGCACGCCCGGCTTCTCGGGCGCCGATCTCGCCAACATCGTCAACGAGGCGGCACTCCTGGCGGCGCGCCAGGGCAAGCGCCTCGTCACCATGGTCGATTTCGAATCGGCCAAGGACAAGGTGATGATGGGCGCCGAGCGGCGCTCGATGGTGATGACCGAGGAGGAGAAGCGCCTCACCGCCTATCACGAGGCCGGCCATGCCATCCTGGCCTACTATTCGCCGTCCTCGGACCCCATCCACAAGGCCACCATCATCCCGCGCGGCCGCGCGCTGGGGCTCGTCCAGCAGCTGCCGGAGCGGGACCAGCACTCCCATACGCGGGAGTGGCTGACCAGCCGGATCGCCGTGGCCATGGCCGGCCGGGTCGCCGAGGAGCTGGTCTTCGGCCACGAGAAGGTCACGAACGGCGCCGCCTCGGACATCCAGCAGGCCACCAAGATCGCCCGCTACATGGTCACGCAGTGGGGCATGAGCGACGAGCTCGGGCCGGTCGGCTACGACGAGAACACCCAGGAGGTGTTCCTCGGCCACTCGATCACCCAATCGAAGAACATCTCGGAGGCCACGGCGCAGAAGGTCGACGAGGAGATCCGCCGGCTGATCGTCGAGGGCTATACCAAGGCCCATGCGAGCCTGATGCCGCGGCTCGACCTCCTGCACGGGCTCGCCTCGGCGCTGCTCGAGCGCGAGACGCTGACCGGCGAGGAGATCGGCGCCCTGATGCGCGGCGAGCCGTTGCCCAGCATCGTCAAGGCCGCGGACGGAACGGGCCAGTCGCCGCAGAGCGGCAAGCGGGCCTCCGTGCCGACCACCCGCCCCACCGGCGGCGATGCGGGTCCGCCCGGCATCGAGCCCACACCGCTGCCCGGAACCTGAGCGGCTCCGGCTGCCCTGATCTTTTCTTCTTGCGGTTGCCGAGGCGCTGGCTGGTCCGTCCGGCGCCTCAGGCGTCTCCAGGGCTCGGCTGCCGACCGAGCACCCGCCTCGCATAGACCTCGTAGAGCGGTGCCGCGAGGGCCGTCACCAGGGTCAGCCGGACGATGTGATGGGTGGCGACGAAGGTCGCGTCGGCATGGAGCGCCAGGGCCATCAGGCTCATCTCGGCGACGCCCCCCGGCACGAAGGCGAGCATCAGCTGGACCGGCGGCAGGCCCGTCAGCCACGAGAGGCCGATCACGAACAGCAGGGCCACGAGGAGCATCGCCAGCGTCAGCCCGATGCTCTGGACGACGACGACGACGAGGCGCACCGGGTCGACGCCGCGGAACCGGCAGCCGACATAGCCGCCGACCACCACCTGGGTCAGGGCCACTGCCGCCGGCGGCGGGGCGCCGTGCATGAGCCCGACCACATGGGCGGCCGCCGTCGTCAGCATCGGTCCGAGCATCGTCGGGGCGGGCAGGCGAAGGGCCACGCCGAGAGCGCTGCCGGTCACGACCGAGACCAGCATCAGTCCGAGCTCGTAGGGGCTCGCTTCCTGCACGGCATCCGCGATCGGCGGCACGTGCAGCCCCTCGAAGAGGCTGAGCGCGAGCGGGATGGTGAAGACGACGAGCAGCACCCTGACGGCGTGCACGAGCGTGATCGTGAGCAGGTCGCCGCCCATGCGGTCGCCCAGGATCACCATGATCCCGAGGCCGCCCGGCGTGGCGCAGAAATAGGCCGTCTGCGCGTCGAGCCGGGCGACGCGATGCAGATAGAAGATCGAGAAGAGGGTGGTGACGGCGGTGTAGACCGTCATCAGCCCGAGGCTCGGCAGCCAGCGCCAGAGGCCGAGGAGGCTCTGCTGGTCGAAGCTGCTGCCGAGCAGCACGCCCAGAACCGCGATGACCGGGCTTCTGAGCCAGGCGGGCACGTCGACCCGCAGACCCAGGACACCGGCCAGCGTCGTCGCCAGCATGGCGCCGAGCATCCAGGCCAGCGGCAGGCCGAGCCAGGTGAAGAAGGCGCCGCCCGCCCCGGCCACGACCAGCGCCGTCAGCAGCGCCTCGACCTTGGGCCGCGCCAGAGCCTCTCTGGTCGCCGTCCGGAGGTCGGCGAGCGCCGGCAGCCCGATGGTCAGGGCCCGATGCCCGCCATCGCCGTAAGCATCTGCCAATGCGCGTCGCTGACCGGCACGACCGAGAGCCGCGAATGGCGGACGAGCAGGAGGTCGGCGAAGCGCTTGTCCGCCTTGATCTCCTTGAGCGTCACCTCCCGGGCGACCGGGCGGACGGGCTGCACCTTGACCCGGACGAATTTTCCGGACGTGTCGCTGGGCTCGGGATAGGCGGCCTCGGACACCCGCATCACGCCCACGATCGCCGGGTCGACCACCGAGCGATAGAAGAAGACCTCGTCACCGACCTTCATCGCCCGCATGTTGGCTGCCGCCTGATAGTTGCGGACACCCGGTCCATTCGGTCTCGCCATCGGCGACGAGCCGGTCCCAGCTATAGTCGTCGGGCTCGGTCTTCATGAGCCAGTGGGCCATGCGGGCCTCCTCTGAGCGGGGCGGCGGAGCGACCAGGACCCTAGCCCGACGGGGCGGGTCTCCGGGAAGCGAGGCTGCGAGAACCCGAGCTCTGCGCTTCTGGTCGGTCGATCGCCTAGGGCTTGTCCCGAGGACGATGGCCGTGCGGCCCGCCGAGATTCCAGGACCGGTGCCGCTTGCGCGGTCTCCGCCGGCGAGTCGTCGATCTCGACGCCGGGGGGCCGGTGGTGGGGCGAGCCTTCGGGCGGGAAGGGCAGGGTATCGGAGAGCCGATCCCGCTCCTCCGCCGCGAAGTCGGGGAAGGGCAGCCGGGCATCGGCACGCCACGCCTCGACCTCGGCCGCCACTTCCCGCGCCCGCTCGGGGCTCGGACCCTGGTCGCGCGTCATGTAGAGGGTCTGCGAGGGGAAGGCGAAACCGGTGCCCGCCTCCTCGACGATGTCCTTGATCCGGAAGTTGAGGTCCTCGCGGATGCCCAGATACTCGTTGTAGTCGGCCGAGCTCACATAGGCGAAGATCTCGAGGTCGAGCGAGGACGCGCCATAGGTGAGGAAGCGGACCCGCGCCGGGTCGGGGCTGACCCGGACATGGCGGATCAGCATCTCGCGGATCTTGGCCAGCACGTAGCGCAGCTGCTCGGTCGTGGTCTCGTACCTGAGGCCTATGATGCAGTGGAGCAGCATCCGGTCGCGGCGGGTGAAGTTGACGAGATGGAGCTGCGCGAACTCGGCATTGGGCACGGTGATGACCGTGCGATCGGTCCCCCGGATCCTGGTCGAGCGCAGCCCGATCTGCTCGATGGTGCCCTGCTTGTCGCCGAACATGCAGAAGTCGCCGACGCTGATCGGCTTGTCGGCGAAGAGGACGAAGCCCGCGATGATGTTCTCGAGCAGGGGCCGCACGGCGAGCGCTATGGCGAGGCCGCCGACGCCCACGCCGGCCAGCAGGGGCCCGACCGGCACGCCGAGCTGCGTCGCCGCGTGGACGGCCACGTAGAGGATGGCCAGGATGCTGAGGAGCCGGAACAGAAGGCGGACGAGCTGCGTGTCGAGGCTGGCCGGGCGCATGCCCTGGCCGCGGACGATGGCCTCCCCGATCCGGTTGACGACCACCGCCGCGAGCCACGCGATCGCTGCATAGAGCATGGCCGCGATGACGTAGGAGGCGAACGCCCCGACCCCCGCCGACAATCTGAGCACATAGGTCATCACGAAGGTGAGAATGAAGGTGAGCATGATCGTGGCGACGGCCGCCAGGGGCTGCCCGATCTGGAGGAGGACCGGGAGGCCGGCGAGGGCGCGATCGATCCGCTTGCCGAGCCAGGCCGCCAGCCCCGTGGCGGCTGCGGCGAGGACGGTCGTCAGCAGGAGGCCGGCCCACTTCCACAAGGGCTGATCGAGGAGGGTGGCATAGGCGGCGCCGGGCAGGCGCTGGATCCAGGCGGCGAGCGCGTGCGGCATGGCCCGGCCGGGACCGAGGCGATAGGCGTCGAACGCGTCGGGCGTCGCGGTCGGGCCGGGCCTGACCGGCAGATGCTGGACCAGCTCGAAGAACTTCGGGAGCCGGGCAACGGTTTCCCTGGTGAAGAGATACTCGCCCAGGCGCGGTCCCTTGTCCTGGCGGCCGATCACGATCTCCGTGTCGGGAATTCGCCATTGCTCGGGAGGGTTGACCTTTACCGTATCATCGCCCGGCACCTGATCGGACGGCGGCAGCGCGATGCGCTGGAGGACGCCCTTGAGCAGGAAGCCCAGCTCGACCGATCGCTCGTCATAGGCGGCCTCGGGCACATCGCTGAGGTCGAGGCAGCGCAGGGCCCGGATCAGCGGGCCCTCGACCGCCTGGAGGCTGGCCCCGCCCTGCCAGCGGACGACGGCCTCGTGGAAGTTGGCGAGGAAGCTCTCCAGCGTGTCGCGCGGGCTGGACGTGTCGGCCGGCTCCAAGGGATTGGCGTCGGCGATCGCACCGGCTGCCTCGTCGGCGCGCGCCGACGGTGGTGGCATCGAGCCGAGCAGCAGGCCCAGCGCCATCGCTGTCAGCAGGCGGGATGTCCGGACACGCGCCGGGGGATCACCCATGCCAACTCCCTCCCTGTCCCGTCGGCGCCGAGGGCCTGCCCGACCGGCATCTGCCGGCACGAGCGCTGGCTGAGCGCCGGATCCCGCGCGCCCGTCTTGTTGTTTGACCGGATGGCCGGGGCGCGGATGCCCCGACTTTGCCGCCCCGGCGGCCTCGGGACAAGCATCGCCGCCCGAGGGCTCGGGGGGCTCGCGACCACCGCGCTTCCGGGGGTTCGCATCTCAACCCTCGGCTGATAGAAGCCACGGTGCCATCAGGCGCCGAACGATGGGAGACGGATCATGCCCCTGCACGTCGCTCGCGAGGAGCTGGATGCCCGTCGGGACCGGACGCTCGCCCGGATGGCCGAGGCCCGCCTCGACGCGCTGCTCTGCTTCAAGCAGGAGAGCATGTACTGGCTCTCGGGCTACGACAGCTTCGGCTTCTGCTTCTTCCAGTGCCTCCTGCTCCGCGCCGACGGCGCCATGACTCTCCTGACCCGCGCCCCCGATCTGAGACAGGCACGGCTCACCTCGAGCCTCGAGGACATCCGCATCTGGGTCGACCGCGACGGTGCCAGCCCCGCCCACGAGCTCAAGGATCTCCTGGCCGAGAAGGGCCTCGCGGGCAAGCGGCTGGGGGTCGAATGGGACAGCCACGGGCTGCCGGCCGCGTCCGGCATGCGCGTGGCCGTGGCGCTCGACGGCTTCGCCACGATGGTCGACGCCTCGCTCCTCGTCGCCGGCCTCCGCCTCGTCAAGTCCGAGGCCGAGCAGGCCTTCGTCTGGCGCGCGGCCGAGCTCGCCGACGCAGCCCTCGAGGCCGCCATCCGCGAGACCCGGCCGGGTGCCGACGAGGGCGTCATCCTGGCCCGCATGCACGACGCCATCTTCGAGGCCGGCGGCGACTACCCGGCCAATCCCTTCATCATCGGCTCCGGCCCCCAGGCGCTCCTCTGCCGCTACCAGTCGGGCCGCCGCCGGCTCGAGGCGCCGGACCAGCTCACCCTCGAGTTCGCGGGCGTCCACCGCCAGTACCACGCCTGCCTGATGCGCACCCTCCTGACCGGCTGGGCCGACGACGAGCATCGCCGCCTGTTCGATGCCGCCCGCGAGGCGCTCCTCGCCTGCGAGGCGGCGCTCCGGCCCGGGGAGCGCATGGGTGCCGTCTTCGACGCCCACGCCCGGGTCTTCGACGGCCACGGGCTGACCCGGCACCGCCTCAATGCCTGCGGCTACTCGCTGGGCGCCGTCTACGCGCCGTCCTGGATGGACTGGCCCATGTTCTACGAGGGCAACCCGATCGAGATCGCCCCCGGCATGGTCTTCTTTCTGCACATGATCCTCGCCAACTCCGACACCGGCCACGCCATGACCCTCGGGCGGACCTCCCTCGTCGGCGAGGGCGGCGCCCAGCCGCTCTCGAAGCTGCCGCTCGAGCTCCTCGTGCTGGGCTGAGGACGAGGAGGACGGACCTGCCGTCCTCTCAGTAGCCGGTGGCCTGCCGAAAGGCCTCGCTCTCGTGGCCGAGCCAGAGGAGCAGGGCCACGAGCAGCAGCGCCACGACGACGGCCCCGGCGATCTTCCAGAAGCTCCACGGCCGCTCGCCATGGACCTCGCCGGTGCGGCCGTTGACGACGAAGCGGTAGGGCCGGCCGAGGAACTGGAAGGCCGCGACCCAGACCGGCAGGAGCACCTGCTTGAAGGTCTGGTTGCCGTACTCCACGCTCATCTGCTGGACCATCTGCTGATCGCCGCCGATGTCGGCGCGCACGTCCATGACGATCACGCCCTGCATGGCCTCCTTGCCGCGCTCGAAGCCTTTTTCGAGCGGCAGCTGGTAGAGCTCGCTCTCGAAGCCGGACAGGTAGTCGGCGGTGTAGGGCTTCATCCCCTCGAGGTCCCAGGGCTCCAGCGGCAGGACCAGATTGCCCGGCAGGGTCTCGCCGGCCAGCACGAGGACGTCGTCGAACGACCGCGCCACCCGGCCGCGCACCGGCGTCCAGGCGATCCGCGGCACCTGCACCGTGCGCTGGACCTGACGGCCGTCCACCATCTCGGTGACGACCTGGGTCTCGTAGTAGACGTCGCCGCGCTGGCCCGCATACTCGGTCCTGGTGTCGGCGTCGAAGGTCCAATAGGGGACATAGACGCCCTGAAGGCGGCTGGCGTGCCGCGCGTCCGAGCGCACGCTCGACGGCGCGAACCAGAGACCCTTCAGCCAGCCGCGAACGAGCCCCCTGGCCTCCTGCTCGCCGATCACGAAGGGCAGGACGCCGCCGGGGTGGATCCGGCGATAGGGCGTGGGATCGGCCACCACGGCCATGTTGCAGTAGGGGCAGGGGCCGGCGTGGATGTTCGGCGGGAAGCTGAAGTCGACGCCGCAGCTCTGACATTTGGTGGCGATCGCGTCGGCCGAGGGCTGCTCGCCGGCGAGCTCGCTCAGGGCCGAGGGGAGGTCGACCTCGGTGACCTCGACGGCCCGCTCGACGATCTTGTTGGCATGGCCGCAATAGCGGCAGACGAGCTCGGTCGTGCCGGGGCTGTAGCTGAGCACGGCACCGCAGCTCTCGCACGAGAACGTGCGGGGCGCGGCGCTCGAGATCGTGGCGGCACCAGCGGCGGTCGCCGCCGACGCGGCGTCCGGACGCCCCCCCCAGGGGCCGAGCTTGGGCGGCATGCGGCTCAGGCGGCGCCGGGAATGGGCGGCGGTGCGGCCGCGAACAGCGACTTCAGCTCGGCGACATCGACGGCCTTCTGCCAGCCCGTCATGCCCTCCGCCCAGACCAGCGTGTCGGGCTTGAGGGATCCGGCCTGGACCTGCCCGGCCAGCGCCGCCACGGAGAACGGGCCCGACGCCTTGCCGTTCACGGCCACGTGGTAGACCGTCTCCTTCGGAGGGGGCGGCGGGCCGGGCGCGGTCGCGGGGGGCGGGGAGCCGGGCTGCGCCGCCGGTGCGGCAGTCGCCGGATGAGCGCCCCAGGGCCCGGCCGCCTGCTGCCCCAGGCCCATGCCGACCATCATGCCGATGCCCGATCCGGCGGCACCGGGATTCTCGGCCGCCGCACGCATCGCCTCGGCCGCCTGGAACTGGGCATAGCGGGAGAGGTCGCCCACCACGCCCATCGAGGTGCGCCGGTCCATCGCCTGCTCGACCTCGGGCGGCAGCGACACGTTCTCGATGAAGAGCTTGCTGAGCTCGAGCCCGAGATTGGTGAACTCCGGGGCGATCCGGCCGGTCACGAAGTCGCCGAGCTTCTCGTAGTTGGCAGCGAGATCGAGCACCGGGATGCCGGCCCCGCCGACGATGTTGGAGAAGCGCGACACGATGGTGTTCCGGAGCTGGTCGCTGATCTCGTCGACCGTGAAATGCCCGTCGGTGCCCACGACCTCGCGGATGAAGACCGAGGGGTCCTTGATGCGGATCGCATAGGTGCCGAAGGCGCGCAGGCGTACCGGGCCGAACTCCGGGTCGCGGACGATGACCGGGTTCTTGGTCCCCCATTTGAGGTCGGTGAAGATCCGCGTGCTGCAGAAATAGACCTCGGCCTTGAAGGGGCTCTGGAAGCCGTGCGGCCAGGCCTGCAGGGTCGAGAGGATCGGCAGGTTCTGGGTGTAGAGCTCGTACATGCCGGGGCCGAACACGTCGGCGATCTCGCCCTCGTTGACGAAGACCGCCATCTGCCCCTCGCGCACGGTGAGCTTGGCGCCGTGCTTGATCTCGTTGCCCTGGCGCTCGAAGCGCCAGACCATCGTGTCCGGGGAGTCGTCGAGCCAGGTGATGACGTCGACGAACTCGCCCATCAGCTTGTTCCAGATCAAGGCAGCCTCCGTCTCGAGATCAGAATGGGCGAGGGTCGGGCCGGCCGGCCCCGTCGTGCTTCACCACCCGTCGTCGGCTACGATCCGGCCTGGGGTCCGGCGACCGTCCCCGCAGGCGGGGCGCCCGCGGCGCGGGCCGAGGCGGCGGCGAGCGTCTTCCTCAGGTCGCCCTCCAGCTTATGCAGCTCGCCCTCGGCATCGGCCCGCTTGCGCTTGCCCTCGTCGGCGATCCTGAGGCTGTCCTCGATCGTGGCGATCAGGTTCTGGTTGGCCGCCCGGACGGTCTCGATGTCGAAGACGCCCCGCTCCATCTGCTCGCGCACCTGCTGGTTGGCCGTCCTGCAGATTCTCGGAGTTGTTCTTCAAAAGCTCGTTGGTGAGGTCGGAGGACGCCTTCACCGCCTCCGCCGCCTTGCCCGACCGGAAGATCGTCACCGCCTGGGCCAGCTGCTGCTTCCACAGGGGCACGGTGTTGGCGATCGTCGAGTTGATCTTGGTGACGAGCGACTTGTCGTTCTCCTGGACGAGCCGGATCGAGGGCAGGCTCTGCATCGTCACCTGCCGGGTCAGAAGGAGGTCGTGCACGCGGCGCTCGAGATCGTCGCGCGCCGCCCGGAGGTCCCGGAGCTTCTGCGCGGCGATGACGTCCTCGGCCTTCTCGGTCTCCCGGGCGAGCTCGGGGATCGTCTGCTCGTCCAGCTCCTTGAGCTTGGCCCGGCCGGCGGCGATGTAGACCTCGAGCGTGCGGAAATAGTCGAGATTGGCGTCGTAGAGCTTGTCGAGGCCGATGATGTCGGTCAGCAGCTTCGTCTTGTGCCGCTCGAGATCGGCGGTGATGCTCTCGATCTGGTCCTTCACCCCGTCATAGCGGTCGAGGAACTTCTCGATCGAGCTCTTGGCGCCGAACAGGCGGGAAAGGAGCCCCGGCGTCTCGCCCGGCTGAACGTCCGGGATGTCCAGGTCCTTGAGCTTCTGGACCATGGTGTTGAGGAGATCGCCGGCCGGCCCGACATCCTTGGTCTGCACCTTGCCGAGCATCTGCTCGGAGATGGTCGACAGCTGCTGCTGCGCCTTCGAGCCGAAGAAGATGATCGAGTTGGTGTCCTTCATGTCGATCTCTTTGACGACCTGGCCCACCTGCTGCTCGACCGGCCCCTCGAGCTTGATCTGGAGATCCTGAACGAGGTCCTGGCTGAGGGCCGCCATCTGCGTGTCGAGGTCGCCCGCGGCGACGGGCGGCGGGGCGCTCGGATTGGTCTCCATGGGCATCGATCGCTCTCCCAGTTGCTCGCTCGAGCGGCGCTGCCGCCGTCTCAGTGGACGCCTTCACGCTTGAGCTGGGTCTCGAGCACCTCGATCTGGATCTCGAGATCCGTCTTGTCGTCCTGCTTCAGGACCTCCTCCTGCTCCTTGAACACCTGCTCGATGGTGGTCAGCACGCGGCGGAAATTCTCGGCCAGCGGCGTATCGGCGAGGTCGTGCTGCTGGGCCGCGTATTTGGCCACCACGTCGCGCGTGCCGTCGAGATAGGTGACGAGGAAGCGCCGCGCCCGCGGCAGGTCCTTGGGGTCCGTCTCGAGCTGGCTCAGCACGGTCCGCGCCTGGTCGGTGATGCGCTGCATCCACGCCTTGAGCTCGCGCGAGTTGAGCTGGGCCGCCGCCGCCTCGATGTCCCGGATCTTCCGGCTCGCCTCGTCGATGGTGGTCCTGACCTCGCGCGGCGCCACTCCGGCGCGCTTGGCCGCCACCTCGAGCGCGCTGTCGTCGGGCCTGGGGTCGCTCCCATAGGCGAGGAAGCAGGCGAAGGCGGTGAGGCCACCGAACAGCAGGGTCAGGAGGACACCGTTCTCGGCCGCGCCGAGGCTGATCGCGGCAGCGCCCAGCCCGGCGACGACGGCCCCGGCGAGCTTGCGCGGCAGGCGCGGCGGCCGGACGATGCGGCGCTGGGCGAAGTCGGCCTCGATGTCCAGGCCGCCTCGGATGAGGCTGCTCGCCACGAGAAAAAGGGCGATGCCGACGATCAGGGACAGGGCGTCGGTGCCGGCTCCGCGCAGCAGATGGAGGATGAGCGGCAGGATGAAGGTCAGCGCCATCACCCGCAGCACCCAGACCGAGGCGCCCCGGAACGAGGTCGGCAGGGCGGGCATGCCCGGCGGCCCGCCCGACCCCGCGGCACCGGAGCCGATGCGGCGCGAGTGCGGGCTCGTCCCGGCCATTTCCTAGGGGCTCCCGGTGCGCAAGGCTAGACCAGCCAGACCCAGGTCGCGCGAAGCCAAAGAATGCCGAGCACGGCCGCGAGCAGAAGAAAGCCGCCGGCCGATCGCGCATTGAGCATTGTCTGGGCGTCCCGATGCGATGGTCGAATGCGTCTCGTCCCCATTCGCAATCTAGCGTCGTCCCGCCTGCACGCAAGGCCGCCGGCCGGCTTGCCCACCGCGACGCCCCTGCGCTAAGCCTCGGTCAAGCCGTGATCGGGCTGGGGAAGGGCATGCTCAGGCAGTATGGTGCCGTCGGGGCCATCGTCGGCGGCGCCAGCGTCCTCCAGCTCGGCAACTCGCTGGTCGCGGTCCTCATCCCGCTGCAGCTCAACCTGGCCGGCGTCTCGGCCATCCTGATCGGCCTCGTCGCCTCGGCCTATGGCGTGGGCTTTCTCCTCGGCTGCTTTCGGGCCCACCTCCTCATCCGCTCGGTCGGCCACATCCGCGCCTTCGCGGCCCTGGCCGCGATCTCCGCCATTCTGACCTTGGCCCTCACGCTCGCCCGCGATCCCTGGCTCTGGTTCCTGCTGCGCCTCTGCTCGGGCTTCTGCCTGGCCGGGCTCTTCATCGTCGCCGAGGGCTGGCTCAACGCGGCCACGCCCAGGTCCCAGCGCGGCCGCGTCATCGCCTTCTATCTCGTCTCGACCAAGGCCGCGATCGTGCTGGGCCAGCTCGGGCTGGCCTACGGCGCCATCGGCGGCTCCGCATTCTTCATGGTCGCCTCGGCCGCCTTCTCCCTCTCGCTCGTGCCCATCGCCCTCACCCACACCCACGAGCCGCCGCTGCCCCGACTCGTTCTCATGGGCCTCCGGGAGCTGTACCGGCTGGCCCCCGCGGCCATCGTCGGCTGCCTCGGCTCCGGCCTCCTGAACAGCGCCTTCCAGAGCATGACCCCCGTCTACGGGGCCGATCGGGGCCTCACGGTGGCGGTGATCGTCGTTCTGCTCTCCCTGCCGCAGATCGGCAGCCTCTTCGCCCAGTGGCCCTTGGGCTGGCTCTCCGACCGCATCGACCGCCGTCTCGTCATCATCGGCTGCACCTCCTTCATCGCGGCCCTCTCCCTGATCATTCTGCTGGTGGCGCCCCGCCACGCGCTCGGCCTCGGCGTCCTCTTCCTCCTCTGGGGCGCCAGCTCCTACTCGGTCTACGGCGTCTGCGTCGCCCACGCCGGCGACTTCGCCGAGGCCGACCAGATGGTCGGCGTGAGCAGCGGCGCCCTCTTCGCCTGGGCCGTCGGCTCGATGCTGGGGCCCACCCTGGCGGCACCCGTGATGACCGCCATCGGCCCCGGCGGCCTCTTCGCCTACACGACGATCATAGCCCTCGCGATCTCGCTCTTCTCCGTCTGGCGCATGACCCGCAGGCGGCCGGTGCCACTGGCGGAGCGCACCGACTTCGTCAACCTCCCGGCGACCAGCCCGGCGCTGGCCGGCATCGACCCGCGCACCACCGGCGCCAACGGCCGAGGCTAGCCCGCCCTCGGCCGGACGTCGGCGCCATCCCCGCGAGCCGGGGCCGGACCGAGCAGCTCGTAGGCCGCCAGCGATTCGCGGGCACCTCTGGGCACGACCTGCGCCACGAAGCGGAAGCTGAACGTCTCGCCCGCCGCGCGGCGCACGGGCTCGCTCACCAGGATCGTCGTGCCGTGCTCCTTGTTGAGCGCCTCGAGGCGGGCCGCGACGTTCACGGTGTGGCCGAGGGCGGTGTAGTTCATGCGGTCGACCGAGCCCACAGTGCCCACCACGGCCTCGCCGGTATGGATGCCGATCCGTGTCGGCATGGCCGGGCCGCCCTCGGCCAGGAACTCGGCATTGAGCCGCTCGACGCGGGCCAGGGCCCGGAGGGCCCCTCGGCAGGCGCGCTCCACATGGTCCGGCTGCGGCTCGGGCGCGTTCCAGAACGCCATGACGCTGTCGCCGATATATTTGTCGACGGTGCCGCCCGCGGCGATCAGCTCCCTGGCCACGGCGCTGAAATAGCGGGAGGTCCTGACCGTCAGGTCCTCCGGGTCCAGCCCCTCGGCCATGGCCGTGAAGCCGTTGACGTCGGAAAAAAGCACCGTCAGCGGCTGGCGCCTGCCGCCCAGGGTCGGCGGCAGCCTCTTGGCGACGATCCCGCGGACGATCTGGCTCGGCACGAACGCCGCGAAGTTCCTCAGCGTCAGGTCGAGGACGCCCAGCGCCGTGCCGAGCGCCTCGATCTCGCGGATGTGCGAGGAGGGCGGACGGATCTCGTGAGGCTCGAAGCGCATCACCCGCCCGAGCTGGCCGGTGACGAGGCGCAGCGGACGGCTTATTCCGCGCGCCGCGACGAGCACGATCAGCACCGCGGCCAGGATGGCCGCGAGGCTGATACCGAGCGAGGCCAGGCCGATCCGGTCGGCCGGGCCGACGACCTCGTCCAGGGGGAAGGCGATCGCCATGACGAGGTCCGAGATCGCCCCGTCGAGGGTCTCGAACCGCGCGAGATAGCGCCGGCCGCCGAGGTCCAGGGACAGGCTCTTGCCATCCGAGCCGGGCACGAAGGCACGATAGAGGCCGGCCAGGATCGGGCTGCCGAGCTCGGTGAGACGCGGCCTTCGCCCGCTCCGCCCGGCGGGACCCGTGGCCCGCAGGGCGGAGCCGTCGGGCGCCGCGACGAAGGTGCCGTTCCGTTGGAAGATGACCAGCTCCTGCCCGGGCGCGACCTTCAGCCGCTCGAGGTACCGGTCGAGGGCGGCCAGCGTGAGATCGAGCCCGAAGACCGCCCCTTCCTCGGTGCGCGACCGCCGCGCCAGCGTCACGCCGGTCTCCGGCACGTCGAGGAAGCGGTAAGGCGGGGTCGTCACGGCGCCGACGCGCGCCATGGCGGCTCTGTACCAGGGCCGCTCGCGCGGGTCGAAGCCGGTCGGTGCCGCTGCCGTGCGTTCCAGCTCGCGGCCCCGGGCGTCGGTCACGAGCCAGCTGGCGGTGGCGCCGTCCGTGCCCCGGCTCACCAGCTCGACGGCATAGGCCGCGTCGGCCCCCGGCGGCGCCGGCAGGCCGGGGGGCGTTCCGGCGTCGAGCCGCCGGGCCAGCGCGAAACTGCCGTCGCGACGGCCGATATAGAGCGTCGTCACGGCCGGCATCATCTGCTCGACATCGCGCAGCATGAGGACCAGGAGCTGCCCGAGCGCCGCCGGCGGCGCGTCCGCCGCCACCGTCAACGAGGCCGTGTCGAGCACCGCGGTCGCGAGGTGCAGCCGGTCCCGGATCTCGCCCCGCACCTGGTCGACGACGTTGGTGAAGCGTTGCTCCGCGTCGTTGCTGACGAGCCGCCGCACCTCCCGATGGTTGAACCAGACGAGTCCGCCGGCAATGGCGATCACGATCGCCGCGAACACGGTCGCCACCACGAGCTGAAGGCCCCACGGCCCGAGCAGCCCGCCTTTGCGGCTCCTTTCCTGGCTCGTCGCCCCCTGCATGCGGGCCTTCCCGGCGGCTTCGCTCGACCCTAGGGCCGAGCCACCGCCTCGGGAAGCCTCGATCCCGAGTTCGTGCGGGCCGGCCTATGTTCTCGGCGCTTCCGCCTCCTAGGTTAGGATCGGCGCCCACTCTGGCCCGCCGTCGCGGCGGCGCCGGCCCGCGCCTCTGCTGCCTGGGAGAGACGGGATGCGTGCCACCCTCGTCGCGGCCATTGTCCTGCTCGGAGCACCCTGCCTGCCCCATCCGGCCGGCGCCGCCGTCGGCCAGCTCATGGTCGGCGAGGACGCCTTCGGCAGCTGGCGGGACGACCAGCCCGGCGCCCGGCGCCTGATCCGGCCGCAGGATCTCCCGGCCCCCTACGCCTCGCCCTCGGCCAGCAACTCGGCCGGCATCGTGGCCCCGCCCGAGGGCGCCCTGCCGCGCACCCTGCCGGACTTCAAGGTCGCGCTCTTCGCCAAGGGGCTCGAGGGCCCGCGCGAGCTCCGGGTCGCTCCGAACGGCGATATCTTCGTGGCCGAGAGCCAGGCGGGCCGGATACGCGTCCTGCGGCCGAAGGCGGACGGCTCGGGCGTCGCCGCCACGGAAGCCTTCGCCTCCGGGCTCGACCTGCCCTACGGCATCGCCTTCTATCCGCCGGGCCCCGATCCGCGCTGGGTCTATGTCGCCGGCACCACCGAGGTCGTGCGCTTCGCCTATCGCCCGGGTGACCTGAAGGCCGAGGGAGCGCCGCAGCGGATCGTCGGAAACCTTCCCGAGGGCGGCGCCCACTGGACCCGCGACATCGCCTTCTCCCCCGACGGCAGCCGGCTCTATCTGTCCGTCGGCTCCGCCAGCAACGACTTCGAGGGTGCCACGGTGCCGCCGGCGGCCGAGCTCGCCGATCTCGAGCGCCGCGACGGCAAAGGGGCGCTCTGGGGCGACGAGGCCGGCCGCGCCGCCGTCTTCTCCTATGCCCCCGATGGCTCGGACCGGCGGGTCTACGCCACCGGCATCCGCAACTGCGGCGGCGGTCTCGCCGTGCAGCCGGAGACGGGCACCGTCTGGTGCTCGACGAACGAGCGGGACGGGCTCGGCGACAATCTCGTGCCGGACTATGTGACGCGGCTGCAGCAGGGCGCCTTCTATGGCTGGCCCTGGTTCTACATCGGCGACCACCAGGACCCGCGCCACCAGGGCCAGCGCCTCGACCTGCAGGGCTCCATCGAGGTCCCCGACGTCCTGCTCCAGGCCCATTCCGCGGCCTTGCAGATGACCTTCTACACCGGTGACCAGTTCCCGCTGGCGATGCGCGGCGACGTCTTCGTCGCCCTGCACGGCTCCTGGAACCGCGCCGGCCGCACCGGCTACAAGGTCGTCCGCGTGCGGATGCACGACGGCCTGCCCACCGGCATCTACGAGGACTTCGTCACCGGCTTCGTCGTCAGCGACGACGAGGTCTGGGGCCGCCCCGTCGGTATCGCGGTCGCCAAGGACGGCTCCCTCCTCTTCAGCGACGACGGCAACAACATGATCTGGCGAGTGACCTATGGCGGCGACCGCGGCTGAGGCCGGCCCGGGGTCAGGGCCAGCTCGCGTAGCCAGGCGCTGAACGCGCCGACCCGTGGCTCGGCCGCGTCCTCCTTGCGGCAGACCGCCCAATAGGCGCCATCGCCCTCGATCGTCAGCGCCAGAGGCTCCGCCAGCCGGCCGGCGGCGAGGTCGTCGTCGGCGAAGGGCCGATGGGCCAGGGCGACGCCGAGGCCGGCCTTGGCCGCCTCGAGGGCCTCGCTCGAGCTGTTGAGGGCGAGGCGGCGGCCGCCGCCGTCGCCCGGCAGCCCCGCGGCCTCCAGCCAGCGCGGCCAGTCCCGGTCGCGCGGCGCCGTCGTCACGACCAGCAGGGTATGGCGGGCCAGATCGGCCGGAGCGCCGAGCGGCAGGCGTGCCAGCAGGGCCGGGCTCGCCACCGGCGCCAGGCTGTCCGGCATCAGCCGCACGGCCTCGCAGCCGGGCCAGACGCCGTCGCCGGTGCGGATCGCGAGGTCGACATCGTCGGCGAGGGCCACGGCCGGGCTGGGTGTCGTGGCGAGACGGACGGCGATCGCCGGGTGACGGGCCTGGAAGTCGGGCAGGCGCGGGATCAGCCAGCGGGTGGCGAGCGTCGGCAGCAGGGCCACGGTGAGCACACCGGCGCCGCGACGGGCGCGACAGCGCTCGGTGGCGGCGCGCAGCTCCTCGAAGGCCCGGGTCAGCGCCAGGGCGTAGGCCTGCCCCTCGGGCGTCAGGGCCACCAGCCGGCCGCTGCGGCGGGTCAGCCGGATGCCGAGCGCCGCCTCGAGTCGCCGCAGCTGTTGGCTCACCGCCGGCTGGCTGACGCCGAGCTCGGCCGCGGCCCGGCCGACTCCGCCGTGGCGGGCCACGGCCTCGAAGGCCTTGAGGCTGGAGAGCGGCGGCAGCATCGTCGAGATAGATAAGCCTGGCTTATGGAAGGCGCCAGCATTTCCGATTGGTCGAGGGCGGCTCCGTCGTGATAGGCCGCTCGCATGACCAGCCTCTGGATACCCATCACCATCGTGGCGGCGTTCTTCCAGGCCCTGCGCACGGGCCTGCAGAAGCAGCTCGCCCTGTCGCTGAGCAGCAATGCCTCGGCCTTCACCCGCTTCCTCTACGGCCTGCCGTTTGCCCTCCTCTATCTTATCGTCGTGCTGGTCCTGAACCGGCGCGGCCCGCCGCCCGTCGATGCCGCCTTCCTGGTCTGGGTGCTGGTCGGCTCGGTCGGCCAGAGCATCGCCACGGCCCTGCTCGTCGCCGCGATCGGCATGCGCAGCTTCGCCGTCGGCGTCGCCTACTCGAAGACGGAGGTGATCCAGGCCGCGATCGTCGGCGTCGTGCTGCTCGGCGAGCCGCCCACGCCGGCCGCCGCCGTCGGCATCCTGATCGCCACCTGCGGCGTCATGCTGATGTCGGTGGCGCGCGGCCGCCAGGGATTCCGTGCCCTCGTCGCTTCCTTCCGCGAGCGGGCGGTGCTCCTGGGCCTCGGCGCCGGCACCGGCTTCGCCGTCGCCGCCGTCGGCTTCCGGGGCGCGGCACTCTCCCTGGGCCTGCCGAGCGTGCTGGCCGCCGCCTACACGCTCGCCTGGGCGACCGTGCTCCAGACCGTCCTGATGGGCGCCTTCCTCGTCTGGCGCGAGCCCGCGCAGCTGGCGGCGGCGCTGCGCAGCTGGCGCACGGCCGGCCTCGTCGGCCTCACCAGCATCCTGGGCTCGGCCGGCTGGTTCACGGCGATGACCATCCAGCTCGTGGCCTATGTCCGCACGCTGGGCCTGGTCGAGCTGGTCTTCACCTATGCCCTCACCCGCATCTGGTTCAAGGAGCACGTCGCCCGCGGCGAGCTCTGGGGCATGTCCGCCGTGGTGCTGGGCATCGGCTTCGTCCTGCTCGGCCGCTAGCCCCGGCTCCAGGCCGCGTGACGGCGCCCGGCCGCTCGGCTACTGAGAGCGCGCATCAACCATTCCCGAGCGCCATCCATGCCCGACCTCGGCACCTTCTCCGTCACCTGGAGCTATCCGACGACCGTCCTCTTCGGTGTGGGGTCGCTGCGCCGGGCCGGCCGGGCCGCCGCCCGGGCCGGCATGCGCCGGCCCCTCCTCGTCACCGACCCCGCCGTCGCCGCCCTGCCGTTCACCGGCGAGCTCCTGGCAGCCCTGCGCGAGGCGGCGCTGGAGCCCGCGGTCTTCAGCGAGGTCCAGGGCAACCCGACGGCCGCCAACGTCGAGGCCGGCCTCCTGGTCCTTCGCACCGGCCGCCACGACGGGGTCGTGGCCCTGGGCGGCGGCAGCGCCCTCGACTGCGGCAAGTGCGTGGCCTTCATGGCCGGCCAGAGCCGGCCGATCTGGGACTTCGAGGATGTGGGCGACAACTGGAAGCGCGCCGATCCGGCGGGCATCCTGCCCGTCGTCGCGATCCCGACCACCGCCGGCACGGGCAGCGAGGTCGGCCGGGCCGGCGTCATCACCGATCCGGCGGCCCACCGGAAAAAAATCATCTTCCATCCGGAGATGATGCCCAGGACCGCCATCCTCGATGCCGCCGTCACGGTCGGCCTGCCGCCGAAGCTCACCGTCGGCACCGGCATGGACGCGCTCGCCCACTGCCTCGAGGCCTATTGCGCGCCCGGCTTCCACCCGATGGCCGAGGGCATCGCGGTCGAGGGCATGCGCCTCGTCAAGGAGGCGCTGCCGCAGGCCGTGCGCGACGGCTCCGATCTCGCCGCGCGCGGCATGATGCTGTCGGCGTCGGCCATGGGAGCCGTCGCCTTCCAGAAGGGCCTGGGCGCCATCCACAGTCTCTCGCACCCCCTCGGCGCCCTTTACGACACCCACCACGGCATGACCAACGCGGTCGTCATGCCCTACGTCCTCGCCCACAACCGCCCCGCCATCGAGGACCGGATCGCCCGCCTCGCCGCCTGGCTCGGCCTGCCCGGCGGCGGGTTCTCGTCGTTTCTGCGCTGGGTGCTGGAGCTGCGAGCCGAGCTCGGCGTGCCGCCGACGCTGGCGGCCCTGGGCGTGCCGGCCGACCGTCTCGACGAGCTGGCGGCGATGGCGCTGGAGGACCCCACCGCCGGCGGCAATCCCGTCCCGCTCACCCTGGCCGACATGCGCCGGCTCTATCAGAGCTGCTACGACGGAACGGGCCTCTAGACCGGCCGCGGCAGGCCGGCCGCCATGCAGACGGCGCTCCTGAAAGACTCGCTCTGGGTGCTCGGCACGCGCCTCGTCATGCGCGGCGCCAATTTTTTGGTTTTCATTCTTCTCGCGCGGGTGCTGACGGCCGGCGAGTTCGGCTTCTACGGCTACGTGATGTCGACCGCCCTCGTGCTCTCGGTCGGCTTCGACCTCGGGCTCCGCCAGTCGACGGCCTACTTCGTCGGCCGGGAGCCCGGCAACGCCAACGCCGTGGCGACCCATCTTCTCCTCCTCTGGTGCCTGCTCGCCGCCCTGGCCGTCCTGGTCTGCTGGCTGATGCTGGGCTCCGGCGGCTACACCGCCGATTTCGGCACGCTCGCGATCGTCGGAGCGCTCGGCACGGCACCCATGCTGCTGCTGCGCATGGGCCAGGGGATCTTCCTCGGCCGCGGCGATCTCAAGGCCCTGAACCAGTCCGAGCTGATCTCCCGCGCGGTCATGGTGCTGGGCAGCCTCGGCCTCTGGGCCGCCCACCGCCTCGACGTCGGCGCGGCGATCTGGACGCTCCTCGTCGCCCACGCCTTGGCCTCGCTCTACCTCCTGGCCCAGGTCCGTGGCGAGATCAGCCCGCGCACCCTCCTCGATCCCGCCCTCGTCCGCCGCATGCTGGCCCACGGTTTCGTCTTCGCCAGCGCCACCGTCCTGATGATCGCTCTCGGCCGGGTCGGCATCTGGCTCGTCAACGACCTCATGGGCCCGGCCGCGCTCGGCCGCTATTTCGGCGTCCAGCGCCTGGGCGAGATCCTGGTCGAGGTGGCGACCGCGGTGGGCGTCGTGATCTTCAGCCACGGCGTGCGCGCCGTCGACATCCGCGCCTCGGCCGGCGACGCCATCCGCATCGCCCGGCTGGTCACGGCGCTGATGGCGGTCATCGGCCTCTGCTGCATCCTCGCCGCCGGACCCCTGCTCAGGCTCACCCTCGGGCCGGAGTTCGCCGCCGAGGCCCTGGCCTTCCGCCTCATCATGGTCGGCACGCTGGCCAACTGCTTCACCACCATGCTCTTTCCCTGCCTCTCCTCGCAGGGGCTGGCCCGCGTCGGCACCGCCGCCTTCGCGCTGGGCATCGCGGTAGCGGCGCTCGCCTGCTGGTCCCTGGTGCCGCCCTTCGGCCTCGCCGGCGCCGGCGTCGCCTACATCCTGGCCCAGGGCGCCGTCGTGCTCGTCATCGTGCTGGCCTACCGGTCGCGCTTCGGCTTCCGCACGGCCGAGATCCTCCTGCCCCAGCACGAGGACGCCGTGGCCATGCTGGGCCTCGCCCGACGCCTCCCCGGCCTCCTGCGCCGTCCCGCCCGCGGCTGAGGACGCCCCCGGACGCGCATCGCCGCAGCCGAGGAGTCCACAGGGCGCCCGGCCACGCTATCTTTATGAGGCGGAAGGCCCCGGGAGAGCCCTCGATGCAGCCCGTCGTGACCTCGTTCTACGATCCGGCCACCAGCACGGTCAGCCACGTGGTGGTCGAGCCCAACGGCCGTCGCTGCGCCATCGTCAATTCGGTGCTCGACTACGAGGCCGCCTCGGGCCACACGCGAACCGGCTCCGCCGACAAGGTCGTGGAGCACGTCCGGGCCCGCAACCTCGAGGTCGCGTGGATCCTCGAGACCCACGCCCACGCCGATCACCTCTCGGCCGCCAAGTACCTGAAGGAGAAGCTCGGCGGCCGCATCGCCATCGGCGCCCGCATCACCGAGGTCCAGACGATCTTCAAGGACGTCTTCAACCTCGAGCGCACCTTCAACACCGACGGCCGCCAGTTCGACCACCTGTTCGCCGACGACGAGACCTTCCTCATCGGCCGCCAGGAGGCGCGGGTCCTCTATACGCCCGGCCACACGCCCGCCTGCTGCACCTACGTCGTCGGCGACGCGGCCTTCGTCGGCGACACGCTCTTCATGCCGGACGGCGGCACGGCGCGCGCCGATTTCCCCGGCGGCGACGCCGCCACCCTCTACCGCTCGATCCGCCGCATCCTGGCCTTGCCGCCCGAGACCCGCCTCTTCGTCTGCCACGACTACCAGCCCGGCGGCCGCGAGCCCTGCTTCGAGACCACCGTCGCCGACGAGCGCGCGAGAAACATCCATGTCGGCGGCGAGAGGACCGAGGCCGACTTCGTCGCCATGCGCACCACCCGCGACAAGACCCTCGCGACCCCGACGCTGCTGATCCCCTCGATCCAGATCAACGTCCGCGCCGGCGACCTGCCCCCGCCCGAGGAGAACGGCACCTCCTACATCAAGGTCCCGCTCAACCAGCTGTGAGGATCGAGCCCGGGAATCTCTGACATCTCGCCCGCCTTCTTGACCTCCTCGCCCCCCGGGCCGGGACGCCTTCACGGTCGGCACGCTCGAGGGCATCGGCCGGGTTTATCTGCACGCGGCCGTCGATGCCTTCGGGTCCTGTGCCTTCGGCCTCCTCCATGTCGGCAGGCGATCCGAGGCCACGGTATCAACCCGGATTTCCCATTTGACCTCGACGGCCACTGACATCGGGCAGCGATTCTGCTAGAAGAATCAGCAATGTAGCAGCGGCCGGATGGGTGCGGGATGGCGGACGCGACGGGTGAAACGAAAGAGCCCCTGCGGGTCGCCTTCGACCGCCGCCTCAAGCTCGAGTTCAATGGTGCCAAGATGACTTCCGACGGCGGCCTGCTCGCCTACCGCGAGCTGGACGACGCCCTCGGCCTGACCACGACGAGAGTGTCGGCTCTTGCGGAGGGCCGACGCGGGAAGAACCTTAGGCACCGGCTGCTCGGCCTGCTGCGGCAGGCGATCTATGGCCGGATTGCCGGCTACGAGGACGTCAACGACGCCGAGCGGCTCGCCCGTGATCCGGCCATGCGTGCTATCGTCGGACGTGAGGGGCTCGGCCGGCCAGCGGCCTCGACCAGTCAGATGGGTCGGTCCGAGACCGAGTGGCTGGCCACTGACGCAAACCTCGATGCCCTCACAGCTCTGCCTGGCACCTGGATTGACCGGGTGCACAAGCGTCGCCCACCCGACGCATCATCCTGGATATGGACAGTTCGGAAAGTCCGACCCACGGTGAGCAGGAGGGCTCGGCCTGGAACGGCCATTTCGGCTGCACGTGCTACCACCCGCTGTTCGTCTTCAACCAGTTCGGCGATCTCAAGCGCTGCGCCTTGCGGCCCGGCAACGTACACAGCGCCGAGGGTTGGCGGCACGATGCTCGAGCCCGTGGTTGCCCGCTACCGCGAGCGTGGCCTCGATCTCTACTTCCGCGGCGACGCCGGCTTCGCCAAGCCCGAGCTGTACGAGCTGCTGGAAGCGGAGGGCATCGGCTACGCCATTCGGCTGCCGGCCAATGCGGTTCTGCAGGAGCGGATCGCGCACCTGCTGACCCGGCCTGTCGGCCGCCCGCCGAAGAAGCCGCAGGTGTTTTTCGCCAGCTTCACCTACCAGGCACAGAGCTGTCGAGGCCGCGTCGGGTCGTGGCCAAGGTGGAGTGGCACCAAGGCGAGCTGTACCCGCGGGTCGGGCTTCATCGTCACCACCCTGACGCGGCCGGCCGAGCGGGTCAGCAAGTTCTACAACGGGCGCGGCACGGCGGAGCAGTGGATCAAGGAGGGCAAGCAGGCGCTGCGCTGGACGCGGCTGTCCTGCCACGCCTTCCGGGACAACGCGGTCCGGCTCCAGCTCCACGCCCTGGCCTACAACCTCGCCAACTTCCTGCGCTCACTGGCGTTGCCCAAGGAGGTCGAGCAGTGGTCGCTGACCACCCTGCGCGAGAAGTTGGTCAAGATCGGCGCCCGGATCGTCCGGCACGGTCGCTACGTCGTGTTCCAGCTCGCCGAGGTGGCGGTGCCGAGAGCGCTGTTCGCGAGCATCCTGCGCCGGATCGACCGGCTCAGGCCGAGACCGCTCCTCACATGACCGCGTGGCGCTCGACACCGGGATCGGCACAGGAGAGGTGTGCCCGGAGAGCGCTCGTTAACGGCCTCGGCAGCTCGGTTGGCACATTTGCCGCGGCCGAGACGCAGCCTGTGGGGCCGGCACCACCCTTCCATGCCGCGACGACTTGGCACGGGGGCTCAAGGAGCGCACGATGACCGCTGTGGAACCGATATCTGGGAAATCCCGGCTTCAGCTGTTCACGCTGGCCTTGGCTGCCCTGCAGGGGTCTTCCGGTTGACGAACGACCCTTCGAGGGGCATCGTCGAACCCAGGAACAGAGGCTATCTAGGGGAATGCCGGTTCGTATCACGGTATGGCTGCCAGTCGAGCAGCGGGCAGGGCAGACCGGGGTGATAAGCATGACAGCCAACGAGCTCGAGGCGCTAGCTCGCCAAGATCCGCAAGTTTTAGAAATAATTGCGCAGCATCGGGAGCATGCTAAGGAAATCGATGCGGCCATCGATGAACTTGCGCGTCATCCGGACATTCAACCGGATACCATGGTGTCCGCAACCTTGAAGTGTGCCGCTGCAATTATCTACGGCGTCCGGGTATTCATTAGCTACAAGATGAGTCAGCGCACCCAGGCAGACATCCTTCGCGACATAATCAAGACACGAGGCTTCGCTGGCATTCTGAACGACGGCGAATTCCCTTTCCTCGCGGCCAGGACGCTGAAACCAGGACAAAAATATCGCAACGCCATACTGTCCGCATTGGACGCCACACACTGGTTTATATTTCTTTTGCCGGATACCAGTCTCGATCGAACGTGGACGACTTTCGAGGCGGGCTATTTCCGAAAGGCTATGCTTCCGGGCGATCGCCTCATCTGCATTCACCACCCTGAGGTTGCAAAGTCGGGGCCCCTAGAGGAGTTTAATGCCGTAGAGGCTAGCCCGAAAAATTCACTGGGGCTGAGCCGGAAGGCGGCGGGCGCGGCGTAAATGTCTGAGTTCGTGTATGTTTCTGGTGCTGAAGCAGAGACAGCACGGCTCGACGGAGTACCGCGCCCGCCATGGCAGAGAATGCCTCGCTCCTCCCCGGCTTGTCACCGGTCGGCGGCAAGCCGGTGCACATCACCTTCGATGGCGGTCGGCTGACCTCGGACGTGGGCGTGCTGCTGCTGGCCGAGACCGAACGTCGGCTCGGGATCGCGCAGCGCTTGGCGCGCTGCCTCACCGACCCGCGGTCGCCGGAGCGGGTGCGGCACACGCTCACCGACATGATCCGCTTCCGGATGCTGCTGATCGCGGCCGGCTATCCGGACGCGAACGACTGCGACGCGCTGCGCCTCGACCCGGCGTTCAAGATGGCGGTCGGGCGGCTGCCCGAGAGCGGCGACGATCTGTGCTCGCAGCCGACCATGTGTCGGCTGGAGAACTTGCCCGGCGCCATCGCGCTCAAGCGGATGATGGCGGCCATGGTCGAGCTGTTCTGCGATAGCTTCACCGTGGTGCCGAACCGGATCGTGCTCGACATCGACGATACCTGCGATCCCGCCCACGGTCGGCAGCAGCTCTCCCTCTTCCACACCTACCATGACGAGCGCTGCTTCCTGCCGATCCACGTCTACGAGGCGACCACGGGCAAGCCGGTGGCGGTGATTCTGCGGCCCGGCAAGACCCCCGACGGGGCCGAGGTCGCGCTCGTCCTGCGTCACGTCATTGGCGCCATCCGCCGGCGCTGGCCCCGTGTCGACATCCTGGTCCGCGGCGACAGCCACTACGGGCGCCACGAGGCCATGAGCTGGTGCGAGCGCAACCGGGTCGCCTACGCCTTCGGCCTCGCCGGCAACAAGGTCCTGCTCGCCCGTGTGACGGCCCTCGCCGAGGAGGCGGCCCTTCGTCGGATCGAGGGCGAGGCCGAGAAGGTCCGCCGCTACGACGAGTTCCGCTACGCCGCCAAGACCTGGAGCGTCGAGCGCCGGGTCATCGTCCGGTTGGAGGCGTCGGACCGGGGCAGCGACAGCCGGTTCATCGCCACCAACCTCGCCGGCGCGCCCCGTTGGCTGTACGAGGACGTCTACTGCGCCCGCGGTCAGGCGGAGAACCTGATCAAGGCGCACAAGCGCCACCTCGCCTCCGACCGCACCTCCTGCACCAAAGCCACCGCCAACCAATTCCGGCTGGTGCTGCACACCGCCGCCTATTGGCTCCCGCACACCCTGCGCGGTCTGGCGCCGAAGCGGTCGTTCTGGCGCGACGCCCAGTTCGACACGCTCCGCTTGGCGCTGATCAAGGTGGCCGGCCGGATCACCGAGATGGCGACCCGAATCAAGGTGGCGCTGCCGTCCGCCTGTCCCTACCGCGCCAGCCTCATACTGCTCGCCGCTTGCGCCGCGAGGCCGCCCTGAGTCACAGGGCGGCGTGCCCCGACCGAGCCCTTCCCCGCAAACCCCCAGCCCCGATCATCGCGCCCGCCGGCGCCACGGCCCGCCATGCCCGTAGCAGTCCCGCTCGCGCATCCAAGGCAGTCCGGTGAATGATCCGGGCTAGCACCGTATCAGTTTCCGACCTCCTTCGCGAGCTGCTTCGTGAACCAGGAGCAGCCCCTGGAAAAAAGGCGATAAATCCTGAACTCAAAGATGAGGATATCAAAACAGAGGCTGAAAAGCTAGTTAATTCAATAATTCCGCCAGACCCCGTCGACATTAGGCATTATGCGCCCTTTATTGATATACGCTGCCCGGATTTACCGCCAACCATTCGTCCCGAGACGTTGCGTAGCTGGCCAATAATATCCGGATGGGAGCTTCGATCAGTATTCGGCTACGATGGCGACCTATCCAACGGCGCCACCCTAGCCGATATTATCCGACCAATTGATAGAGAATACAGCAACCGTTACTGGATCGATGATCTTGCTAACGCTCTGAATAATCTCTTAATAAACAAACAGAGTCCTGGCTCTCTGATCACGACTTTCCGCGGAATTGATCACCAGTTCTACTCGCCTATTCTCTTTTGTGTTGGGGCATATCACCACAGCCAGCGTGTCGAACATATTAGGGTCACTTTCCATCAAGCCTTGACCGAGCCAAAAACAGCAGCACCTAGTCCCCTTACTGCATTGGCGGCTACTCTCCGTCACGGCTACCGATTTCGTTATGAGGTGCTTGACCTGTTCGAGGGCGCTACTCTCCCAGATGAGGTTGATGAGGTAGCACGACTGCTAAAAGAAATGGAGATCGAAGAAGAGCAACGAGGATATTCAAACCCAGATGCCCGCCGTATAGCTGATCTTTCGGGCAATCCCGTCTATGAAGCTTTTGAAGAGAAGGATCGCACGACGCTAGGGGAGATTTTCCTTGAATTACGTCGCTACCGAGCAGCCCCTGGCGATCTCGAAGGATTGCTTGATAAAGCGTTGCGTGCCAGGAAGCCAGCGGATCTAGCCAAGTGCCTCCGCGCGCTTCGACCTCTCAACGCCACCTTCATGCGTATGGGTGCTCGGTGCTATGCCAAGCTAATTGCGCAGGAGTTTAAAGTGCCATCTCCCGAACCGGCTCACAGCAAGTCCACGCCAAAGAAGAGGTCGGACAAGGTCATCGGACCGCGGTCACCAACCGCGTAGGGGCCGCAACGGCGGCAATTTAGCCCGCGTTTCTCACCAACTTTTTAAGGCGAGCTGAAGCTCTGTAGATCGCTCGGATTCGGTCGATCCCGGATCATTCATTTTGCCGAGGAGGTTGAAGCGAGTATTATCCAACTGGCAGATCTTGCTGCCTTCACTATCGAGCGCCGGCTTGTGGACAAGACCGACTCGTTGCCATTCTTTGGCCCGCCCGCTCTGCCGATAGCGTGGGCCGACGACAGCGGGGGTGCGAGGAGGCCTTTCGAGGCTGGCCGCAGGAACGTCGAAGGCGGAGATCCCGATGTGATCGCTCGATGGGCTCGCCGCTCTCCCGGATGCCGTGCCACGCATGCGGATCAGCCGAACCCCGCTTCCGCGAGCAATCGAAAGAAAAGCCCGCCGTCCGACCTGTTGGCTGGATCGACCCCGCCGTTCTCGCGCATGAACGTGATCGGGTCGGCGCGCTGCCCCTTGCCCTCGATATAGGCGCCGAGCCTCCGGGACTCGGCGACGATCGCCCGGCTCGCCGGGCGGCGCGCCGCATCGTAGCGCTCGAGCCCCTCTTCCACGCCGCCCTCGGCCAGAGCCTCGGCGAGCCCGATCGCGTCGATGCCGGCCTTGATCGCTCCCATGCCCACATGCGGCCGGGCGACGAAGGCGGCATCGCCCAGAAGGGCCACACGCCCCACGCTCATCGTCGGTGACTCGAGATCGCCGATCGGCTGGAAGAGCGGCCGTGCGGAGACCCGCACGACCTCGGCCCAGACCGGCGGGAGAAGAGCCTCGGCATCGCGGCGGAGCGCCGCCATCACCTCCGGCCGGATCAGGTGGGGCGGGATGCCGTCCGGATGGAGGCGGCCCTCGGCATCGGTCTGCATCAGGGCTAGCTCCGTCGTGGCGTTGACGGGTCGGTACCAGACGAGGTTGTAGAATCTCCGGCCCGGGGTGAGGTCGTCGCCGGCGCCGGGCACCGGATAGCCGACGGTGTGGCCGTCATCGAGCAGCCCCCAGCCGAAGGTGTCGAAAAGCGCCGCATGGGTCTCCGGCGTCAGCGCCGCCTCCTCGACCATGCCCCGCCAGGCGATGTAGCCGGCATAGGCCAGCTCGACGTCCGGAAAGAGCTGGCGGCGCACGATCGAGCGGACGCCGTCGGCGGCGACGAGCACGTCGCTCCGGATCCTCGTGCCGTCGTCGAGGCAGGCCGTGGCGCCGTCCTGGTCCTGGTCGACGCCGGCGAGGCCGACGCCCCGACGGACGCGCTCCTCCGGGAACACGTCGGAGAGAAGCGTGTAGAGCCGCGCCCAGGAGGTGCAGAGCTGCGGCATCGGCAGCTCGCCGGCGATGCTGCCGTCCGGATTGAAGGCCGTGCGGCCGCCGACCGCGACGCCGACGCTGGCGTCGACCTCGGCGCCGGCGGCGAGCAGGCCCCGCAGCATCGCCGGATGCACCCCGAGGCCGGCCCCGCGTCCCGCGAGACGCCCCTTGCTCCGCTCGAGGACGGTGACGTCCCAGCCCGAGCGGAGAAGGGTGCAGGCCGCGGACAGGCCGCCCAGAGAGCCTCCGACGACGATCGCGCGCCGCATCATTCTCGTCGCGCCGGCGTGTGAGAGACGCGTGCTGGCAGCATGGTTTCTCCAGGGAACGTGACCCGAGCCTTCATCCCTGGATCTAGATGCGGCGCGGGCGCCAGTCGATGCTCTCCGGCCACCGGCGAGTGCGGGCGGCCTGGAGCGCGCGACGGGATCCTGTCCCGGGGCATGGTGCAGGAGCGCACTGTTGCGCAGGGCCTCAGGCGGATCTTGGCCGGGGATGGTCCCGTTCAGAGGCGCTTTCGCGGAAGGGCGCTCATGACTGCCGCATCCATGGAGTGATGGTCAGACCGACCAGCAATCCCTCAGGGGAAAGAAATCGTGTGACCGTCTGACCCCATGGCTCCTTCCTGTTCTTGACGAGCGTCCGATAGCCTCGCGACTCCAGCTCCGCGGTCGCGCCTTCGACGTCGTCGACATCGAATTCGAGCCACGCCTGGGGAACCGGCGTGCTCTCCGGCCATGATTCCTCGCCGAAGCAGGATTGTGCCGCCTGGTCGAGCGGCCACAGCGCAAAGCTCCCGAACTCCTTTCAAGGCCTCGGTATGCAGATAGCCGCCCTGCTCCTCCTTGAAGGAGATATGGAGAGTCTCGCCATAAAGCTTTCGCCCGGCGATTCGATCACGGACGATTGGTCCGAACCCGGCAACGAACAGGACCTTGATGCCCTCGAACTCCTGCATGTGAGCTCCTCTCGCGCTTGATCTCCGGCGGGTCTCGGCCGGCGTGTCGGGCGGCCACCGCGGGCAGCCTGCCGATAAGATCGTGGCTCGAAGGCGCGGTCGTTTCCAGGGTCGGGCAGCGGGCGTGCGGCCCGGTCCATCGGTTTCGGCCTCGTGCCGATGAAGGCCGGGACGACGCGACGCCTCGGCCTGCCGGCATGGGCCGGCGCTCACCTATGCTAGGTTCATATTCCTTGACATGCTCCATGGGCTCCGCCATAAGCTCTTCGGTCTCCCTCGACCCGCCGGAGCCCTTGGCCATGCCCGATCCCGCCCCCGCCGCAGCCAAGAAGCGCGGCCCGAAGACGCCCGAGGGCAAGGCCCGCTCCTCGATGAACGCCCTCAGGCACGGCCTCCGCGCGAAGCGTTTTCTGCTCCTCCCCGAGGAGGAGTCTTCCGAGTTTCTTTCATTCGCCGCCGACATCCGGGCCAGCTACCGGCCGGAGGACGCGGTCGAGGCCGGCCATGTCGAGGCCATCCTCGTCGCCATGTGGCGGGAGATCCGCGCCGACCGCATCGAGGGCGAGGTGATGGAGCGCAACCAGCCCGGGATCCCCGGCCAGAGCCACGGCACCGACCTCCATCGCCACGACGAGCGAGCCTCGCTGACGACCGCGCTCCGCTACCGCACCCAGGCCCAGATGGAGCTGAGGCGCGCCACCGACCTCTTCTGGCGCCACAGGAAGGCACGGCTCGCGGGGCTGCTCGGGGAGGCGGAGGAGGCCGAGGTCGGGGCCGCCCCGGCCGGGACGCCCGCTCCGTGCACGAACGAATTCGCCAACGGGAACGCCCCGCCCGCCGCCGCGCCGGAGCCCGCCCCGGCCGAGGCCGATGTCTGCACGAACGAATTCCCTGCCCCCGCCCCGCCGCCGCCCGAGGAGCCCCGGGACGACACGGTCACGCTGCTCTCGACCTACCGGACCCTGAAGAAAAAATCGGCGACGGATGCCTGGGCGTGGCTGAACGAGCTGACGGCCGAGGAGATCCGGCAGATCCAGGGGGCGTTGGCGGGCGAGCTGGCCCGGCAGCGCGGCAAAGGCGGCGCCGACGGCGGGCCGGGCGCCGGCTGACGCCCGGCGCGGTGGCGGGCGGGCACGCTCTTGTCGGCGACCGCGGATTTCCCATCTGACTGGAGCGGTGCCGGGGAGGGGAGCGACGTCTCGCGATTTGTCGCGTGCTGCTGTCTCGGCCGGGAGCCGCCTGCAAGCAGACCCGACGGGAGCACGAGCGATGACCCTGAGACTCGGCGACACGGCGCCAGACTTCGAGGCGGACACAACCGAGGGCCACATCAAGTTTCACGACTGGATCGGTAGCGGCTGGGCGGTTCTGTTCTCCCATCCCAAGGACTTCACGCCGGTCTGCACCACCGAGCTTGGGACCATGGCGCGCATGAAGCCCGAGTTCGACAAGCGCGGCGTCAAGATCCTGGGCATCAGCGTCGACCCGGTCGAGGATCACCGGCGGTGGTCCAACGACATCAAGGAGACGCAGGGCACGGCGCCGAACTACCCGATGATCGGCGACCCGACGCTCGCCGTGGCCAAGCTCTACGACATGCTGCCCGCGGGAGCCGGCGACACCTCGGTCGGGCGCACCGCGGCCACCAACGCCACCGTGCGCAACGTCTTCATCGTCGACCCGAACAAGAAGATCCGCCTCATCCTGGTCTATCCGATGACCACGGGCCGCAATTTCGACGAGATCCTGCGGACCATCGACTCGATGCAGCTCACCGAGAAGTTCCAGGTGGCGACGCCGGCCAACTGGCAGAAGGGCGGCGACGTCATCGTCGTCCCCTCGGTGTCGACCGAGGATGCGAGAAAGAAGTTCGCCAAGGGTGTCACGGAGGTGAAGCCCTATCTGCGGCTGACGCCCGATCCCAGCGCCTGATCGGCCCTCGTGGTAGCGGGCGGGGGCGGGGCGCTCCCCTTGGTCCCACGATGACGGGGGCGGAGCGTCCCGACCTCGGGATCGACGACTATGTGGCCGGCGTCCGCGCCGGCCGCCGCCCCGTCCTCGCCCGCGCCATCACGCTGATCGAGAGCGCCCGCGCCGACCACGAGAGCCTCGGCCAGGAGCTGCTGACCCGTCTCCTCCCGCATACCGGAGGGGCCTTCCGCGTCGGGATCACCGGCGTGCCCGGTGTCGGCAAGAGCACCTTCATCGAGGCGCTCGGCACCCTGCTCACCGGCAGGGGCCATCGCGTGGCGGTCCTGGCGATCGACCCGTCGTCCAGCCGGACGGGAGGCTCGATCCTCGGCGACAAGACCCGGATGCCCCGCCTCGCGACGGACCCGGCCGCCTATGTCCGGCCGTCGCCGACCTCGGGTGCTCTTGGCGGCGTCGCCCGCATGACGCGGGAGACGATGCTGCTCTGCGAGGCGGCGGGATTCGACGTGGTCCTGGTCGAGACCGTGGGCGTCGGGCAGTCGGAGATCCTCGTCGCCGGGATGGTCGACTTCTTCCTGGCGCTGATGCTGCCGGGCGCCGGCGACGAGCTTCAGGGCATCAAGAAGGGCCTGATCGAGCTCGCCGACATGATCGCGATCAACAAGGCCGACGGCGACAACCGCCTGCGCGCGGAGCAGGCCGCCCGCCACTACGGCAACGCGCTGGGCATCATCGAGCCCGCCACGCCGGATTGGCGCCCGCCCGTCGTCACCCTGAGCGCCATCGAGGGAACGGGAATAGACGCGATCTGGGAGGCGATCGAGCGCCATCGCCGGACCGTGGAGGCGAGCGGCGAGCTGATGCGCAGGCGACGCGAGCAGATGATCCGCTGGTTCCGCTCGCTCCTGGACGAGCGTCTGCGCCAGGCCTTCCGTCACGATCCGACCGTCGCGGCCCGCCTGGCCGAGGCCGAGCGCGCGGTCGCCGCGGGCGAGCTCGCCCCGGGCGCTGCCGTCGAGCGGGTCCTCGGCATCGGCCTGATGCCCGGCCACGGACCCGGCCCCGCCGCGCGCTCCTTGACTCGCGGCCCTTTGCCTTTCACGAGTTCCCGGCCGATCCACAGGGCGGGCCGATGCTCGGCCGGGCGCCCGACCATGATCCTGGGTTCAGGGAGGTAGGTCATGAAGAGACGCGATACGTTCAAGCTGCTCGGTGCGACCGCTGCGGGCGCCATGAGCTTCTCGGCCTTCGGGCCGGCCGTCGCCGCGACCGAGAAGACGATGGTGACCGTGGTGAAGATCACGGGCATTCCCTGGTTCAACCTGGTCAACAAGGGGCTCGAGCGCGGCGGCAAGCAGTTCGGCATCGACGTCTCGATGGTGGGCCCCGCCAATGTCGATCCCGCCCAGCAGGTCAAGCTGGTCGAGGACCTGATCGCCAAGAAGGTCGACGTGATCGGGCTGGTCCCGCTCGACGTGAAGGTCCTGGCCCCGGTCCTGCAGCGCGCCCAGGAGGCCGGCATCCCGGTCATCACCCAGGAGGGCCCGGACCAGGACGGCCGCACCTGGGACGTCGAGCTGATCGACTCGGTCAAGTTCGGCGAGGTGCAGATGCAGGCGCTCGCCCGCGAGATGCACGACGAGGGGGAGTATGTCGTCTATGTCGGCACGCTCACGACGCCGCTGCACAACAAGTGGGCGGACGCCGCGATCGCCTACCAGAAGGCGCACTATCCCAAGATGAAGCTGGCGGCGAGCCGCTTCCCCGGTGCCGACGAGATCGACACCGCCTACCGCACCACGCTCGACGTGCTGAAGGCCTATCCGCAGCTCAAGGGCATTCTGGGCTTCGGGTCGAACGGGCCGATCGGGGCCGGCAACGTGATTCGCGAGAAGCACCTTCAGAAGAAGGTCGCCGTCCTCGGGACGGTCGTGCCGTCCCAGGCGAAGCCGCTGATCATGCAGGACGTGATCCGCGAAGGCTTTCTCTGGAGCCCCATCGACGCCGGCTACGCGATGGTCGCGGTGGCGCAGAGGGTGCTCGAGAAGGAGCCGATCGAGAGCGGGTTCGAGGTGAAGGGCCTCGGCAAGGCCAGCGTCGACGCGGCGAACAAGGTCGTCGCCTGGAACGACATCCTGACGATCAACAAGAAGACGATCGACGGGCTGATCGCCCAGGGCCTCTGATCCAGCGGTCGGCATCCGGGTGCCCTGCACCCGGACGTCGGCCGGACCTGCTGCGACCCGGAGCCGCCGTGGCCAACCTGCTCGAGCTCACGCACATCTCGAAGCGCTTCGGCGGCGTCCAGGCGCTGGCCGACGTGGATCTCGCCATCGCCGCCGGCGAGATCCACTGCCTGGTCGGCGAGAACGGCTCGGGCAAGTCCACCCTCATCAAGATCATCTCGGGCGTCCAGCCGCCCGAGCCGGGCGGCAAGATCGTCATCGCGGGCCAGGACTACCCGCACCTCACGCCGATCCTGAGCACGCGCTGCGGCATCCAGGTCATCTATCAGGACCTCTCGCTCTTCCCGAACCTGTCGGTGGCGGAGAACATCGCCGTCGTCCGGCATCTCGGGCGGCCTCGGGCGGTCGACTGGCCGGCGATCCGCCTGACCGCGGCGCAGGCGATGGAGCGGGTCGGGGTGGCGCTCGATCCCGCGGCCAAGGTCGCGGACCTCTCGATCGCCAATCGCCAGCTCGTCGCCATCTGCCGCGCCATGGCCGCCGAGGCCCGGCTCGTCATCATGGACGAGCCCACGGCTTCCCTGACCCGTCACGAGGTCGATTCGCTCCTGGCGCTGGCCCTCGAGCTCCAGCGCCGCGGCATCGCCATCGTGTTCGTCAGCCATCGCCTCAACGAGGTGATGGAGATCGCCCAGCGGGTCACGGTGCTGCGCGACGGCCGGAAGGTCGGCACGTTCGAGGCCAGCCTGATGACCGATCACCGCCTCGCCCTGCTGATGACCGGCAAGGAGTTCCACTACGATCTCAGGGAGCGCGATCTGTCCACCGCGGAGCACGTCCTCTCGGTCGGCAACCTCACCCGGGCGGGCGAGTACGAGGATGTGAGCTTCGACGTGCGCGCCGGCGAGATCGTCGGGCTGACCGGCCTTCTGGGCTCGGGCAGGACCGAGCTCGCCCTCTCGCTCTTCGGCATGACGCATCCCGATTCCGGCGTGATCCGGCTGCACGGCGAGCCGACCCGGCTCCCCTCCAGCCGCGACGCGATCGCCAAGGGCATAGCCTATGTCTCGGAAGACAGGCTGGGCCTGGGCCTCGTCCTCGAGCAGCCCATTTCCACGAACATCATCCTGACCGTGCTGGATCGCCTCGCCCGCGCCCTGCGGCTGATCCCGACGCGCGTTCGAGACGAGACGGTGGCGCGCTGGGTCCAGGACCTGGCGATCAAGACCGGCGACCCCGCGAATGCCGTGAGAACCCTCTCGGGCGGGAACCAGCAACGCGTCGTGCTCGCCAAGTGGCTGGCGACCGAGCCGCGCCTGCTCATTCTCGACAGCCCGACCGTGGGCGTCGACATCAGCGCCAAGGACGGGATCTACGAGATCGTCAAGCGCCTCGCCGCCGAGGGCTTGGCGGTGCTGATGATCTCGGACGAGATTCCCGAGGTCCTCTATCACAGCCACCGGATCCTGATCATGAGGCGCGGCCGCATCACCGGCGAGTTCCTGCCGCACCATACCTCCGAGGCGGAGCTGAGCGAGGCGGTCAATGCGTGACGCCCTGGCCCGCTTCCGGCACAGCCACGAGTTCTTCCTGCTGGTCGTCACCATCGTCCTCGTCGTGATCCTCGCGATCTCGGCCGACGGCTTCTTCACCCTGCAGAACCTCTTCGATCTCCTGACCTCCTACGCCTTCACGGGTATCCTGGCGGCGGGGCTGCTGGTCGTGCTGATCTCGGGCGGCATCGACATCTCGTTCACGGCCTCGGCCACGGTCGCCCAGTACGTGGCCCTCACTGTGGCCAATGACTACGGCATAGGCTGGATCGGCGTCTTCGCCATCGCCATCGCCATCGGCGTGGCCTGCGGCCTGATCAACGCCATTCTCGTCACCAATCTCAAGATCTCCAGTATCATCGTTACCATTGCCATGCTCAATGTGTACTATGGTCTTCTGGTATTCGTCACGCATGGTAACTACATTTATTCGCTGCCGGATTGGTTCAGCAACGGCATAAACTGGATTCTCTATACGGATGCCGACCAGAACGAGTACGCGATCAATCTCCAGATCCTGGCGCTGGTCTTCGTCTTCCTGCTCACCTGGGTGATCCTGACGCGCACCAATATCGGCCGGCAGATCTACGCGATGGGGGGCAATCCCGACGCCGCCCAGCGGCTGGGCTTCAACGTCTTCCGCCTCAACCTGCTGAGCTACGGCTATATGGGCTTCACGGCCGGCGTCGCCTCCCTGGTCCAGGCCCAGCTGGCCCAGTCGGTGGCGCCTACCGTGCTCGTCGGCAAGGAGCTGCACGTGCTGGCGGTCGTCATCCTCGGCGGCGCCAGCCTTCTCGGCGGCGTCGGCACCGTGCTCGGCACCGTGCTCGGGCTCGTGCTGCTCGCCGTGATGGAGAACGGCCTGATCATCATGGGCGTGTCCTCCTACTGGCTCGACTTCTTCGTCGGCCTCGTCATCCTCGTCGCGGTGAGCTCCACGGCGCGCGCCTCGTTGATGAGGCGCGCGCGGACTGCCGCGGCATGAGCCGGGCGCTCGAGACCCCGGCCATTGCCGCCCCCCTTCAGTGGCTGCGCCGCTCCGGCGATGGCGGAACCAATCTTCGGCTGATCCTTCTGCTTCTGGTCCTGATCGTCGCGTTCAGCCTGTCGGTCGGGCGCGGCCTCTTCTCGGTCGCGGCCCTCCAGTCCATGGCCTTCCAGATGCCGGAGCTCGGCATCCTCTCCCTCGCCATGATGGTGGCCCTGCTCTCGGGCGGTCTCGATCTCTCGATCATCGCCACGGCCGATCTGTGCGCGCTGGCGATCGCCTACATGCTGACCCTGCACCTGCCCTACACCTCGGGCCTGCCCTGGCTGGCCTGGCAGGTCGCGGCCATCGCCTCGGGCTTCGTCGTCGCCGGGCTGATCGGCCTGATCAACGGCCTGCTCGTCGCCTATGTCGGGGTCTCGCCGATCCTGGTCACGCTCGGCACGATGACGATGGTGAAGGGAATCGCCATCGGCCTGACCCACGGCAACGTCATCTCGGGCTTCCCGGCCTGGGTCGTGTTCATCGGCAACGGCACCGTCCTGGGCGTCCCGATGGCGATCTTCGTCTTCGCGGCCGTCGCCATCCCGCTCGCCATCATGCTGACCCGCTCACCGCTCGGCATCGGCATCGCCATGATCGGCTCGAACGAGCGGGCGACGCGCTATTCGGGCATCGACACGCGGCGCGTCCTGCTCAAGGTCTATCTGCTCTCGAGCCTGCTCGCCGCCTGTGCCGCCGTGGTGATGATGGCGCGCTTCAACTCGGCGAACGCTTCCTACGGCGAGAGCTATCTTCTGGTGACCATCCTCGCCGCCGTCCTCGGCGGGATCGACCCCATGGGCGGCTTCGGCAGGGTCAGCGGCCTCGTGCTGGCCCTCGTCATCCTCCAGCTCATCTCCTCGGCGTTCAACCTGCTCGGCATCAGCCAGTTCCTGACGCTGGCGATCTGGGGCGGCATCCTGATCGCCGTGGCGGCGATCCCGATCCTCTATCACAAGCTCTTCGGCTGAGCCTTCCAGCCCTGTCTCGCTGGAGCTGCTGGACTACTGGACGGCGCCGAGGGTCAGGCCGCGGACGATGTGACGCTGGACGAGGATGCCGAGCGCCACGGACGGCACCAGCGAGATCACGGCCAAGGCGCTCGCCTCGCCGTACTGGGCCCCCTGAAAACCCAGGAACGCGCGGAAGATGGTCGGCAGCGTATAGGCGTGCCGGCTCGTGAGGTTGAGAGCGAAAAAGAACTCGGTCCAGACGGCGATGAAGGCGAAGACCGCGGTGGCGACGATGCCGGGTGCGGAGAGTGGCAGGGCCACGCTCCAGAACGCCCGCCAGCGCGAGCAGCCGTCGACGAGGGCCGCCTCCTCCATCTCCTTGGGAAGCTGGCGAAAGAAAGTGAACATCATCCAAACGGAGAGCGGCAGGGTCATGACGGTGTAGATCAGGACGAGGCCGAGCCGCGTGTCGTAGAGGCCGTAGCTTCGATAGAGCAGAAAGACCGGCAGGACGATGGCGATGGGCGGCAGGAAGCGCTGGGATAGAACCCAGAAGGCGAGGTGCTGGCCGCCCGTGTTGAAGCGGGCGAGGCTGTAGCCCATGAAGGTCCCGAAGAGGGCCGAGAGGACCGTCGTCGCCGTGGCCACAACGAAGCTGTTGATGAGCCCCTCCAGCCCGCGATAGGCGAAGAGCGCTGCCGTATAGTGCACGAGGGTCGGCTGCGCCGGGAACCAGACGGGCGGGATCGCCAGATAGTCGTCCGTCGGCTTGATCGAGGTCACGATCACCCAGTAGAGCGGCAGGAGGACGAAGGCCGCCATCAGCCCGATGAAGCCGAACCGCAGGATCTCGCCGCCGAGGCTGCGCGGCGATCCGCGCCTCACGCCATCCATCTCTGCCATCAGACGGCCTCCGGTCGCAGGAGCTTGCGGACGAGAACGGCGATGATGATCGCCGTCAGTGCCAGGAATATCCAGCTGCCGGCGGTCGCCGTGGACAGGTGGAATTGCTGGAAGCCGGTCACGTAGAGATAGTAGGAGGTCGTATAGGTGCTGGTGCCCGGCCCGCCGCCGGTCATGACATAGATGATGTCGAAGAGCTTGACCGCGTCGAGGAGCCGGAGCGTCAGCGCCAGCAGCATGATCGGCAGGAGCTGCGGCACGGTGACGTGCACGAAGGACTGGAAGCGCGTGGCCCCGTCGAGTGCTGCTGCCTCATAGAGCTCCGGCGCGATCCCGCTCAGGCCCGAGAGCAGGATGACGAACATGAAGGGCGTCCACTGCCAGACGTCGGCCGTGACGATGGCGATGAAGTTCCAGGGAGTCTGTGTCAGCCAGGCGATCTCGACCGGCCGCCGCAGCAGCTGGCCCAGCAGATAGTCGACGGGACCGAAGGGGTGCTGCAGGAGCAGCGACCAGAACTGGCCCACGATCACGGGGCTGACGAAGAGGGGGATGAGAAAGATCGTCATCAGGACGCCGCGGGCGCGGAAGCGGTCGGTCATGGCGAGCGCCAGGAGCAGGCCCAGGCCGAACTCGACGGCGACGCTGGCCGCCGAGAGGATCGCGGTCGTGACCAGCGAGCTGGCGAACAGCGGATCGGCCAGCACCTGCTGGAAGTTCTGGAGACCGACGAAGGCGTGGCCGGGGATCTGGAAGTCGTAGTTAACGAAGGCGACCCAGACCGAGTAGATCAGCGGATAGATCGAGAAGAGGAGAATAAGGAGAACCGCCGGCAGCACCAGGAGCCAGCGGATATGCCGGTCGACCCACCCCCAGCGACCCGCACCCCGGCTAACCGCGCGTCGGCTAGGAAGAGCCCCATGCGCGCTGGCACCCTGCGCCATGCTCGTCCTTGTCGTCAGGGGTTGAAAGACTGCCCGCCGCCGATGGCAAGGGCGGCGGGCAGCAGCCGGATCAGGTCAGGTGAACGGCCTGGCCCAGGGCCTCGATCGTGTGATCCCGATAGGAGCCGGGCATCATCTTGAACTGCTCGTAGGCCGCCTTCTGGCTGTCGACGCCGAGCTTGGTCGTCGTGGCGTCCCACTCCCGCGCGGCGTTCTCGAGCGCCGCCTTCGGGTCCTCGCCCGCCCACACCGCCGTGCACATGCGGTCGATCGAGAGGGCATAGTCCTGCGAGCCCGGCATGGTGATGTCGATGACCGCGACATTGGCCGAGTTGCTGAGATTGATCAGGTAGTCCTTGGCCTCCGGCCAGAGCGAGCGGTAGAGGGGCGAGGTGAAGTGCGACAGGCGATAGGGGTCGCGCAGGGTGTAGGGCAGCATCACCCGCACGAGGGAGACGCTCGGGCTCGTCGCCCACTGCATGAAGAGATAGGCGGCCTCGGCGTTGGCCGAGTCGGCGGCCAGCGCCTTGACGTAGCCCGAGGCGTGCTGCGGGTTGCCGGGCACCACGGCGTAGCCGACCTTGCCGACGATCTCCGAGGACGGCACGAAGTTGATGGCCTTGGCGCGCTGCGAATAGTTCTCGGACATCCGGCCGGTCGGCGGCCAGGAGAACAGCATGGCGCTCTTGCCCTGCAGCCAGGCGGCCCACGCCGTGACCGCGTCGAACTCGTTGTTGCCCGGGCATCGACGCCTTGTTCTGCGCCACCATCTGCTCGAGCGTCTTGATGCCGGCATCCGAGACGAGCTGCGCCTTCATCGTCTTGTCGTCGAAGAAGACGCCGCCGTTGGCGCGGTACTGCTGGAGGAAGGCGAACTGGTTGCCGGGGCTGCCCGCCTTCCTGAAATGCACGGCGCCATAGACCTTGGGCGCCAGCTGGTCGGTGATGAACTGGGCCACCTGGGTATATTCGTCCCAGGTCCGCGGCACCTGGAGGTCCTGATTGAACTTCGCCTTGTAGGCGGACTTGAGCTTCTCGTCGCCGAAGATGTCCTTGCGGTAGTAGAGCGCGAAGACATCGCCGTCGTCGAAGACGCCCCAGCGCTTGCCCTTGTAGGTCGGCATCGCCTTGTAGAGCGGATGGTAGTCCTCCAGGTCCGCCTTGTTCATGTACTTGTCGACATAGTCGTCGATCGGCGCGATCACGCCGCCATTGGCGAGCGGGGGAATCCAGGACGGCTCGATCTCGAGGATGTCGTAGGCGCCGGACTGCGCGATGTGCTCGGCGATCGGCTTCGAGTACTGGTCGGGATGCGGGAGCTCGACGACGCTGAAGTCGGCGCCCGTGAGCTGCTTCCAGAGCGGGCCCGAGAAGTTGCGCGGCTCGAGCGCCTGGAGACCGGCCTCGTAGGTCATGTTGAGGGTGACGCCGGAAAGCTTCTTGGCGGCCTCGACGGCCCGATAGGCCGAGCCGTCCGTCGGCCCTTTGGTCGATGCCTCGATGGCGGCGGCCTGCGCCTTGCCGAGCGGCGTATCGGGCGACGCCAGATCCACGCCCTCCACCGCGTAGGCGGGTGCCACCCCGAGCCCGGCCATGCGCAAGGCCGAGCCGCCGAGGGCGGCCCCACCGCCGAGCATCGCCAGGCGCTCGAGGAACGTTCGCCTCGAGCTGTCGCCTCGTAGCCACGCGTCGACCTCCTCCCGGAGCCCGACATCGAAGTCGCGCTGCTCGCGCCCGCTCGTCATTTCTGGTGCCTCCCGGTCTTCTGCGGACGACCCCCGGTGCCGATCGCGTCACCATCGGGGATCCTCGCTGATGGACCGAGCATATAGCAGAAGCCCGATGGGTGAACAGGCCCTGGCCCCGCCCGCGGGATTCGCCGTTTCCATAGGAAATCCCTATGACGGCCCCATTAAAACCATATTCTGGTGATGTCGGGGCTTTCGCTGGGGCAGAGCCCGAGGCATGGTCGGGTGCTTGCCACGGAAGGGCGGCGGCCCCAAGACTGGTGGCCGAGAAAGGGTGGTCGGCGGTGAGGCGGCGGGCCGCTCGGGCGAGGATCCGACAGAGAGGTCCTGTCCCAACGCAACGAGCCTCGAGGGAGGGAGTCCGTCATGATACGACAGATGATCGGTCGCAGGACCGTGGTCGGGGCACTGGCCGGCGCCGGTGCGTTCCTTGCGGCCGCGGCCGCCCCGAGCTGGGCCGAGGATACCTACAACCCGACCTGCTTCCGCCCGACGGAAGGGGTCACGAAGACGCTCTCGATCAAGGCGCGGCCCGGTCCCTACCGTGTCGCCCTGGTCAACGGCTTCGTCGGCAACAGCTGGCGCATCCAGATGATCCAGGGGCTCAAGGCCTGGGCGAGCCATCCGGAGAACGCGAAGGACATCAAGGAGCTCAAGATCGTCAGCACGGGCACCGACGTCGCCGCCCAGATCGGCGCCGTCGATAACCTGATCGCGGCCGGCTACGACGGCATCGTCATCAACGCGGTCAACCCGACCTCGTTCGGGCCGGTCATCAACCGCGCCAACCGTGCCGGCACAGTCCTGGTCTCGTTCGACAACGCGATCGATTCCGACAAGATCATCATCGTCAACGAGCCGCAGATCGAGTTCGAGAAGGTCAAGGCCCAGTTCGTCTACGACAATCTCCAGACCAAGACCGGCAAGGTGCTCGAGGTGCGGGGCCTGCCCGGCAACTCCGTCGATCGCGACCGCTCGGCCGCCATGCACATGGTCTTCGACAACCAGCCCGGCATCGAGGTCGTGAGCGTGGTCGGCAACTGGGACGACGGCACGACCCAGAAGGTGGTGAGCGACGCCATCGCGACCTACGGGCACTTCATCGGCATCGTCGCCCAGCACGCCTCGACGGGTCTCCTGAACGCGCTGAACGACGCCAAGCACCCCAAGATCCCGCTGGGCACGTCCGGTGAGAACGGCTCGCTCAAGATGATCCACGACGGCGGCTGGACCTCGATCTCGCGCGTGCAGACGCCCTACATGGCGGTCGTCGCGATGCAGGCCGCGATCGCCGAGCTCCAGGGCCACGTCCTGCCGCAGCAGATCGCGCTGCCGATCCCGACCCTCTATTCCAAGGATCTCAAGGAGGGCGTGAACTACTTCAGCGATCTGCCGGACAACTTCCAGGACGGGGCCGACATTCCCGAGTGCAAGGTCGTCATCCCGCCGAAGGACCTCCTGAAGCAGACGCCCGACAATACCTGAGCGGGCGAAACGGATCGTGGCGATGCCGACATCTCCGTCGTCGGCATCGCCGGCCTCCGCCGCGGCGGCAGGGCCGGCGATCCTCGGGCGCAGCCACGAGCCGGCGGAGGCATCGTTTCTCAGCCTGCGCGGCATCACCAAGACCTTCGGCGGCGTCGTGGCGCTGAACGAGGTCGACTTCGAGGCCCGGCAACACTCGATCCACGCGGTCCTCGGAGAGAACGGTGCCGGCAAGAGCACGCTGATCAAGGTGATCAGCGGTGTCGTCCGGCCCGACGTCGGCGAGATCTTCCTCGACGGCGAGCGGACCCGCCTGGGCGGTCCCGGGGACGCCGTGGAGCGCGGCATCGTCCCGGTGTTCCAGGAGCTGTCGCTCGTCCCCGACCTGACCGTCGAGGAGAATATCTGCATCACGACGGCGGCCCGCTGGGGCTTCGTCGACCGTGCCCTCCAGCGCCGGCGCGCCGAGGAGCTGCTGGCCCTCGTCCATTGCGAGGACGTCAACCCGAGACAGCCGGTCAGCGACCTGCCCCTGTCGCGGCGCCAGCTCATCGAGCTCGCCAAGGCGCTCGGGCGCCGGCCGCGGCTCCTGATCCTGGACGAGGCGACCTCGGCGCTGACCACGGCAGACGTGGAGACCGTCTACCAGATCATGCGACGCCTGCGGGACGAAGGCGTCTCGATCCTCTTCATCTCGCACCGGATGCACGAGGTCGAGGCCCTGGCCGATACCTGCTCGGTCTTCCGCAGCGCCCGCCACATCGAGACCTTCGCCCAGGGCACGCGCTCGCCGGACGAGATCGTCCAGATGATGATCGGGCGCGAGATCTCGCAGGTCTACCCCCCGAAGCCGGCGCCGCGGGCAAGGGACTCGGCCGTGCTGTCGGCGACCGGGCTCTCCTGGACGGATCGGCTGCACGACATCTCGCTCTCGATCGGCAAGGGCGAGATCGTGGGCCTGGGCGGCCTGGACGGCCAGGGTCAGCGGGAGCTTCTCCTGGCGCTTTTCGGCGTCCTCCGCGACGTGCGCGGCCAGATCGCCGTCGACGGCAGGCAGGTCAGCCTCGGCAGTCCCGCGGACGCCAAGGCCGCTGGGCTCGGCTTGGCGCTCGTGCCCGAGGATCGGAAAAGCGAAGGCCTGATGCTGTCGATGTCGGTCCGCGAGAACATCACGCTCGCAGCGCTCGATCGGCTCTCGAAGGGCTTTCTGGTCGACACGGGACTGGAGCGGGCGGCGGTGGACGAGGCGACGAGCAGCCTGAAGATCAGGGCCCCCTCGCTCGAGAGCCCGGTCGGCACGCTCTCCGGCGGCAACCAGCAGAAGGTGGTGGTCGCGAAATGGCTGATGACGAGGCCGCGGGTGATCCTCCTCATGGACCCGACCCGCGGCATCGACGTCGGCACCAAGCAGGAGATCTACGAGCTGATGCGACGGCTGGCCGACGCCGGCGCCTCGATCCTCTTCTACAGCACCGACTATGACGAGCTGCTGGGCATGTGCGAGCGCGTCCTCATCCTCTATCGCGGCCGCATCGTCCGCGAGCTGGTGGGCGAGGAGATCACCGAGAGCAATATCGTGGGCTCCGCCTTCGCCATGCCGCCCGGCGGCGACGGGGCCGGCTGATGGCCAAGCAGGACCTCTCGCTCGGGCGGACGCTGCGCCGCTCCTCGGGCGGCCCGCTGTCGCCCGAGCTCGTCCTCTGGCTGCGGCGCAATCAGGGCGTCCTTCTGGCCCTCCTCGTCTTCATCGTCCTGTTCGGGACGTTCCTCGGCATCCATCCGCGCGGCCTCAGCCTCTTCGTGATCGAGACGGCCGCCAATCAGGGCCTGGCCCTCTCCTTCGCCGCGATGGCCCAGACGCTGCCCGTCCTGACCGGCGGCCTCGATCTCTCGGTCGGCACCGTGGTGGCGCTGACCAACTGCGTGGCCTCGGTCGTGGTCAACGGCGAGCCGCTTCGGATCGCCCTCGGGATCGTGCTGGTGCTGGCCTGCGGCGCTGCCTGCGGCCTCCTCAACGGCATCATCGTCGTCTATGGGCGCATCCAGCCGATCATCGCCACGCTCGCGACCAGCGCCATCTTCACCGGCCTCGCCTATCTGGTCCGGCCTATCCCGGGCGGCGAGATCGACGAGACGCTGGGTGACGTCCTCACGACGGATGTCTTCGGGCTCGTGCCGACGGCCCTCGTCCTTCTGGTGATCGTCCTGCTCGTCGTCTGGCTGCCGCTCAAGCGCTCGATGGTCGGCCGCGCCTGCTATGCCGCCGGCTCGTCGGAAAGCGCCGCCTACATGTCGGGGCTGGATACCGATCGTGCCAAGCTCTGGGCCTACGGCCTGGGCGGCGTGCTCGCCGCCTGCGGCGGGCTCTTTCTCGGCTTCCAGACGCTGAGCGGCGATGCCCATGTCGGCGACGAATACACGCTGCGCTCGATCGCGGCCGTCGTCATCGGCGGCACCTCGCTGCTCGGCGGCTCCGGGGGCGTGCTGGGCTCGATCATCGGCGCGTACGTGCTGCGCACGATCAACGGTGTCCTGTTCTTTTCCGGCGTCTCGCCGCTGGCCCAGCCTCTCTTCGAGGGGCTCGTCCTGCTGACGGCGATCGGCCTCGGCGCTGCCCGCGTCCTGCGCCTCAAGAACCGCCTCGACCTGATGAGCGGCCAGGAGATCAGCCGCCGGCTGTCGGCCCAGAAGCCGCTCGTGCCGGGCCTCGACAACTCGGTGCTGGTCTCGCTCGCCGCCATCGTCCTGATCGTGCTGATCGGCAGTCTCTATCTGCCGTCCTTCCTGTCGGTCGGCTATCTGGTCCAGCAGCTGCGGATCGCGGCCATCCTCGGCCTCGTCGCCAGCGGCGCCATGATCGTCATCCTGCTCGGCCACATCGATCTTTCCCTGCCCTGGGTCATGACCGTCTCGGCGATGATGGCCACCACCATGGCCGGGCTCGGCGGCGTCTATGCCGATCTCGCGATCCCGGCCGGCCTGGCGGTCGGCGTGCTCGTAGGGCTCGTCAACGGCTTCGGTGTCGGCTATCTGCGCCTCCCCTCGATGATCCTGACGCTGGCGATCAATGCCGTGCTGCTCGGCCTCGCCGTCGTCTACACCGGCGGGTTCGCCCCGCAGACCAAGGCGTCGCCCCTGATGCTCGTGATCGGTCGCGACATGGGCATCCTCGGCATCCCCAACATTCTGTGGGTGTGGCTCGCGGTCGGCATTGCCTTCGTCGTCATGCTCGGACGCTCGACCTTCGGCCGGGCGGTCTACGCCATCGGCAATCGCGAGCGCGCCTCCTATCTTTCGGGCATCCGGACCAGCCGCGTGCTGGTCACGGCCTTCGTGATCAGCGGCTTCTGCAACGCGCTCGGCGGCGTGCTCCTTGCCGGCCGGCTCGACCAGTCCTATCAGGGCATGGGCAACGAGTATCTCTTGCCGGCGGTCGCGGCGGTCGTCCTGGGCGGGACGCACATCCTGGGCGGCCGGGGCAGCTATCTCGGCACGGTCGCGGGCACGCTCGTCATCACCCTGCTCTCGAGCTCGCTGTCGGTGATGCAGATGCCCGAGGCCAGTCGGCAGATCATCTACGGCGTAGTCATCGTCGCCATGCTTCTACTGCACGGCCGCAGCGCCGGGGCGGGTGCCTAGACCCGACCCGGATCGTCAACATCAGGCCAATTCAGGAGAGACGCTATGGAGCTTGGGCTGTTCATGATGCCGTTGCACGATCCGGCGCGGCCTTTCGGGGAGGTGTTGCGGGACGATCGGGCGGCGATCCTGCTGGCGGAGGAGCTGGGCTATGACGAGGCGTGGGTGGGGGAGCACTATTCCTGTGCCACCGAGCCGATCCCGGACCCGCTGCAGTTCATGGCGACGCTGATCGGCGAGACGAAGAAGATCCGGTTCGCGACGGGGGTGATCAACCTGCCGCAGCATCATCCGGCGCAGGTGGCGGGCAATGTGGCGCTGTTCGACCATCTGTCGGGCGGGCGCTACATCATGGGGGTGGGGCCGGGCGGGCTGGGCTCGGACTTCGAGCTGTTCAAGACGATGGACAAGAACCGCTCGGCGATGATGGTCGAGGCGATCGACATCATCCACAAGATCTGGTCCTCCGACCCGCCCTACCACATCACGGGCCAGCACTGGGACGTCACGATCGACGCGGCCTGCCAGCCGCATCTCGGGATCGGGCCGATGCTCAAGCCCTTCCAGAAGCCCTTCCCGCCGCTGGCGGTGTCGGCGATGAGCCCGTCCTCGAGCACGGCCCGGCTGGCCGGCGAGCGGGGCTGGGGGCTGGTCTCGGCCAACTTCATGCCGGTCGGCCACGCCAAGAGCCACTGGGAGCAGTACTGCCTGGGGGCGGAGGCGGCGGGAAGGCGCCCGGACCGCGCCCGCTGGCGGCTGGCGCGCTCGATCCTGGTGACCGAGAGCGACCAGGAGGCCGCGGACTATCTGGCCGACGACGGCTCGGCCTACGGCTGGTACTACGCCTATCTCCGGGACAATCTGGCGACGTACAAGCTCCTCAAGATCTTCAAGCCGAGCGAGGAGGTTCCGGACGCCGAGGTGACGGTGCAGAACTGCATGAGGTGGATGGTGATCGGCGGCGGGCCGAAGCGGGTGCTGGACCAGCTGGTGGCGCTGGTCGACGAGGTGGGCGGCTTCGGCACGCTGCTCCTGACCCACAAGGACTGGGACCGCCCGGCCCTGCACCAGGCCTCGATGCGGCTCCTGGCCCAGGACGTCATGCCCAAGCTCAAGAGCCACCTCGCCAGCCGGAAGGCCGCCGAGTAGGCGCGGCAGGCGCCCCGGGGCCTCGCCCCGGGGCGGGCGCGTCACGTGAGGAATGCTCTGATGCCGTCAAGGAAGGCGCTCGTGATCGGCGGTCTCGGCGTGATCGGCCGGCGCCTGGTCGAGGAGCTCTGCAGCGATGCCACGTGGGAGGTCGTAGCCGTCTCCCGCCGGAGCCCCGACTTCGAGACGCGCGCCCGCTATGTCTCCGCTGACCTCCTCGACCGAGCCGCCGCCCGGGAGAGGCTGGCCGGCCTGGGCGACGTGACGCACATCTTCTACTGCGGGCTCGACGGCGGCATCAAAGCCGACAATGTCGAGCGCAACCTCGCTTTGCTCGTCAACCCGGTCGAGATCGTCGAGCCGGTCGCCGAGGGCCTCGAGCGCATCGTCCTGGCGCAGGGGGGCAAGGTCTACGGGCGCCATCTCGGGCCCTTCAAGACGCCGGCCAAGGAGAGCGACCCACGCTCGATGCCTCCCAATTTCTACTACGATCAGGAGGACTTCCTGCGCCGCCTTCAGCAGGGCAAGCGCTGGACCTGGTCGGCGGTCCGGCCCGAGGCGGTTCTCGGCTTCGCCGTCAAGAACCCAATGAACATTCTGCTCGTCACCGGCGTCTACGCGGCGATCTCGAAGGAGCTGGGCCTGCCCCTGCGCTTCCCGGGCAAGCCCGGCGCCTACCACACGCTGATGCAGTTCAGCGATGCCGGGCTCCTGGCGCGGGCCACGGTCTGGGCCGGGACGGCGCCGCAATGCGCCAACCAAGCCTACAATGTGACGGACGGCGACTGCTTCCGCTGGGACAGCCTCTGGCCGCGCATCGCCAGGCTGTTCGACATGGAGGTGGCCGCCCCCCAGACAGCTCGACCTCACGCACCTTCATGGCCGACAAGGGTCCCGATCTGGGATCGGATCGTCAAAAGCACGGCCTGGCGCCCTACGGCTACAATGAGGTGGCCGCCTGGCCGTTCGCCGACTTCGTCTTCCAGTTACCGACTGGGACCTGATCCTCGACGATGGCAAGCGCCTCCGCCACGGCTTCACCGAGGTGATCGACACCGAGGAGCGGGTCCTCGAGCTGCTCTGCGAGTTCCGCCGCAACCGGGTTCTTCCCTGAAGAGGGCGGCGCGCCCGGCCGCCCTCGTCGCCCCTGGACCGCGCCCACAATCCGGCCGCCGTCCAGGTGCCTGCTTACGGGCTGGTAAATTGACAGAGGCGGGTGCCGCCGGCAGGGTCTGCTGCGCTGCACCATCGATTCCCTCGGACGGGCGACCCGCTGCCGATGAGGTACTCCCTACCGACGCGCCTGCTGCATCTCCTGGTCGCGGCGGCGATCGTCTTCCAGCTGCTCGACTCCCTGGTCATGCGCGTGCCGAGAGCAGGGCGGACGATGACGCCCGTGGAGGCCGCCGTCTACGCGGCCCACCAATATGTCGGCCTGGCGGCCATGGCGGTCGTGGGGCTCTTCTGGGTCTGGTTGCTGATCCGGCGCCGCGGAACCCCGCTCGGGCGGCTCTTCCCCTGGCTCTCGCAGGACCGCCTGGCCGATCTTCGAGGTGCCGTGCTTCTCTACGGCTGGGAGGCGCTGCGGCTCCGGCTGCCCGAGGCGGAGGCGGCCGAGGCGCTACCGTCGGCGGTCCAGGGCCTGGGCCTCCTCCTGGCCCTCGTCGTGGCCGCCACCGGCACCGTCGGCTATCTCGGCTGGACGCCAGGGACGGCCATGACGGGCACGACATGGCTGGCCTTCGAGATCCACGGGACGCTCGCCAACGTGCTCTGGGGCTATCTGGCCGTCCATGTCGGCGCGGTGTTGCTGCACGAGCTTTTCGGCCATCGGCTGCTGCGCCAGATGGCACCTGCGCCCATTGCCGATCGGCCGGCCGCTCACGCCCGACAGTGATGGATGAGGGCGCTCAAAAAGGCCTCGCACCGATCGAGCTGGTCGAGCGCCACGAACTCGTCCGGCTTGTGCGCCTGCTCGATCGAGCCGGGGCCGCAGATGATCGAGGGGATGCCGGCATCGTCCTGGTACATGCCGCCCTCGGTGCCGTAGGCGACCTTGCGATGCGCGTTCCGGCCGGCCAGCCGCTTGGTCAGCGCGGTGAGATCGGCCTCGGGTGCTATGTCGACGGCAGGTATGATCGAGAGCGGATGGAAGAGAATGTCGGCCGAGGGTGCCACGGCCCGCATCTGCGGCAGCAGCACCTCGGTCGCATGGGCCTGCACCTCGGCCACGAGGCCGTCGAGGTCGTCCTCTGGCAGCGTCCGGAACTCCCAGTCGAACCAGCAGAGCTCGGGCACGATGTTGACGGTGCTGCCGCCATGGATCTGGCCGGTGTGGGCCGTGGTGTGCGGCACGTCGAACAGCGCGTCCCTGGCGCCCTCGCGGGCGAGGCGGCGGCCGATGTCGCGGATCCTGAGGACGAGGTCGGCCGCATACTCGACCGCATTGACGGCCGTGGGCGCCGTCGAGGAATGGGCGCTGGTGCCCCGCACCTCCGTTCTGAAGCTCTTTTTTCCTTTGTGGGCGATGACGACGTCCATGCTGGTCGGCTCGCCGACGAAGCAGCCGAGCGGACGCGGCTGCCACTGCCGCATGTCGGCGATGATCTCCCTGGCACCCTGGCAACCCACCTCCTCGTCGTAGGAGAGGGCGATGTGCAGCGGCACCTCGAGCGGTGCGGCCAGCATCTCCGGCACGCTGGCGAGCACACAGGCATCGAACCCCTTCATGTCGGCGGTGCCGCGGCCATAGGCCCGGCCGCCCGCGATCCGAAGCATGAAAGGATCGGACGTCCAGTCCTGATCGTCGACCGGAACGACGTCGGTGTGGCCGGAGAGGACATAGCCCGGAACGTCGCCTGGGCCGATCGTCGCGACGAGATTGGCCTTCTGCCCGTCGGCGCCGGTGATCCGCCGCACCGGAACGCCCAGCCGCTCGAGATAGTCCTGGACGTAGTCGACGAGCGCCAGGTTCGGGTTCCGGCTCACGGTATCGAAGCCCACCAGGGCGCGGAGCATGTCGAGGGTGCGGGTCGCTGGCATGGTGATCCGTTCGTGGGCCGGGGTTCCCGTCACCTAGGCCGCGGCGGCGACGGGGGCAAGCCGGCCGAGGCTCAGCGCTGGATCAATCCCCACCGCATCACCGTGACCCGCTCCAGCGGCACGAACAGCAGGCGGTCCATGACGAGCCAGAGAACGCCGATCAGGATCATGCCCATGATGATCGTGTCGGTCTGGTACCACTGCACGGCGTCGATGGTCATGTAGCCGAGCCCGCTCGTGCCGGCGATCATCTCGGCCGCGACCAGGGCCCGCCAGCCATAGGCCATCGAGGTACGGAAGCCGACGATGATCTGGACGAGCGCTCCGGGCAGCACCAGCGCCCAGAAGATCTGCCAGCCACGGCCGCCATGGCTCCTGACCGCCCGATAGAGCACGGTCGGGATCTGCTGCACGCCGACGACGGTATTGTAGAGATTGGCGAAGAAGATCGTGTTGGCGATGACGAAGACGACCGAGCCGAGGCCGATGCCGAACCAGACGACGGCCAGAGGCACCCAGGCGATGCCGGCGATCGACTGGAGGAAGGTGAGGAGCGGGCGCAGGAGATCGGAAACCCGCCGATCGAGCGCGATGGCGATGCCGAGCGGGATCGCGAGGCCGTTGCCGATCAGGAAGCCCAGCGCCAGCCTGCCGAGGCTGACCAGGACACTGTGAAGAAGCGAGCCGTCGGCGACGCCCGCCGTGAATCGGTCGAGAACCTGATCCACAGGCGGCAGCATATAGGGCGGATAGTGGGCGACCACGGGGGCCAGCAGCCAGGCCCCGAGGAGCAGACGAACGGCGGAGGACGCCCAGGCCCGCGTCGCCGAGCCGGCGGGCGGCGGCGCGCCGTCATGCGCCGGCCTCCGGCGGCGTCCGCCACCTGACCCCAGCGCTCCACCGTCGCCCGCTCGAACGGCTTCAGGTAGGCGTTGTCGAGGAAGAGCCAGAGCAGGCCCACGGCGATCATGCCGACGATGGTCCGGTCGGTCTGGTGATTGGCCGTGCCCTCGAAGATCAGGTAGCCGAGGCCGCTCTTGGCGGCGATCATCTCGGCGAAGATCAGGCCGCGGAAGGCGAAGCCGGCGCCGACCCGAAAGCCGGTGATGACGCTCGGCAGGCAGCCCGGCAGGATCACCTCGCGGAGCACCTGCCAGCGCGAGGCGCCGAGCGAGCGGACGGCGTGGACATAGACCTGCGGCACCGTCCGGACGCCCGTCATCGTGTTGTAGAGGACGGGAAACGTCACGACGTAGACGAGCGCTATCAGGATCGTCTTGAAGCCGTAGCCCCACCAGATGACGAAGAGCGGGATCCACGCGACCTCGACGATCGCGAAGAAGAAGCTGACGATGGGACCGAGGAGCCGGCTGACCGTGCGGTCGAGGCCGATGGCCACGCCGAGCACCACGCCGACCGCCGTCCCCGCCGCCACGCCCGCCAGATAGCGGCCGGCGCTCGCCGCGAGGTAGTCGGGCAGGATGCCCTTCCGGACAAGGTCGAGGAAGGCATGCCAGACGTCGAGCGGCGACGGATAGAAATAGCTCGACAGGCCGATGATCGGCACCGAGATCTGCCACGCCAGAAGGAACAAGAAAATGCCGAGCGCGCCGCGCGCGAAGCGCGAGCGCGGGAGCCCGAGGGCGAGCCGCCGAGGCATGGCCCGGGCCGGTGCCAGGCCGGGCACCGCCATCTCAGCCGCCCTTCCAGCGCTCGATATCCGCGACCCAATAGTTGCGGGCGAAGCGGCGCGCCGCCGGTAGCGGGACATCCTTCAGATAGGCCGTCTCGCCGTCGACCCGGATCAGCCGCCCGATCGCCTGCAGACGCGTGATGTGGAAGGCCTCCGGCACGAAGTCGAAGCGTACGGCGATGTCGACGCTCTCGGTCCCGGGGGGCAGGTCGCCCAGATGGAGCTTCTGTCGCCCCTCCCAGGTCGTCCAGCCCTGCCAGCCGAGAAGGAGGGCCATCAGGAGCGCGGTCGCCACGACGGGCCGGCTGCGCCAGCTCGGCGCCATCAGGCCGTTCCGGCCACGGGACCGCGGACCAGCTGCAGGACCTCGTCCCGAAGCGCCGCGAATTCCGCATCGCCGCCGAGGCTGGTCCAGCTCCGCCGCTCGCGGGGGATCGGCACGTCGAGCTCGCGCACGACCCGGCCCGGCCGCCCGCCCAGCACGACGACGCGGCTGCCCAGGAACACCGCCTCCTCGACGCTGTGGGTGACGAAGAGGACCGTCACCGTCGCCTCGCCCCAGATGCGCAGCAGCTCCTCCTGCAGCGTCATGCGCGTCTGCGCGTCGACCGCCGCGAAGGGCTCGTCCATGAGCATGACCTCGGGCGCATTGGCGAGGGTCCGCGCCACCGCCACCCGCTGCTTCATCCCGCCCGAGAGCTCGTGCGGATATTTGTGCGCCGCCTCGGCGAGGTTGGTGAGCTCGAGAAAGCGGCGCGCGATCGCGTCCCGCTCGGCGCGCGGCACGCCGCGGAGCTTGGGGCCGAGCGCCACGTTCTCCCGCACCCTGAGCCAGGGCAGCAGCGCATATTCCTGGAAGACCACGCCGCGGTCGGCGCCCGGCCCCCCGATCGGGCGGCCATCCATCTCGAGCGTGCCGCGCCGCGGGCGGAGGAATCCGGCGATCGCCGCGATGAGGGTCGATTTCCCGCAGCCCGACGGCCCGACGACGCACAAGAACTCGCCCTCGCGCACGTCGAGCGAGAGACCCTCGACCGCGGTGTGACGCTCGCCGCGGTCGAGGTTCACATAGTCGATGGCGAGGTCGCGGACCCTGATCTTCGACCCCGTCATGGACGAGACCATGCGCTGGCTCACCCGAGCCGAAGATCCGGCGGGATGGGCGGCAGGTCGTCGAAATATTGCGGCGCCTGGGCCTGGGCGCTCAGATAGAAGCTGGCGTCGATCGCGGGGCTCGGGTCGAAGGCGGCGCGGATCTTCTTCTGGTCGAGCAGGAACGGGATCGCCTTCTTCGTGTACATCTCGGCGGTGAGCTTGGAGATGCGGCCGTCATAGATCGAATGGCGGATGGCCGCCTTCATCACCGCCGGATCGATGCCCTGGATCCAGTGCATGTCGATCTCGGCCGCCGCGTCCTCGTTCTTTCTCACCCATTGCTGCGACTCGAAGAAGGCGAGCGCGAAGCGCTTGAGCTTTTCGGAATTGCTCGAGATCACCGACTTCGAGGTCAGGACCGTTCCCGGGTCGTAGACGGTCTCGCAATGGCCGGCGATGATCCGGACGGCACCCTGCACCTTGGCCACGGCGAGACTGCCCCAGGGCTCCCAGATGACGATCGCGTCCACGTCCTTGTTCTGCAGCGCCGTGACGAGCTCGGCCGGGCTGATGTTGACGATGGTGACGTCGCCCTGCTGGAGGCCGGCCTCGGAGAGCACGCCCAGCGCATAGCCCTCGGCGCCGGAGCCGCGCGGCAGTCCCAGGCGCTTGCCCTTGAGCTTGGCGACCTCGCCCTCGCCGATGCCGGCGCCCGGCCCGACCACCACCGATTCGTTGGGCGCGTAGGAATTGGCGGTCGCGTCGCCATGCAGGTGGCCGATGAGCACGAGCGGAAAGCCGTTGGCGACGCCCGAGAGGAAGGGCACCGAGCCCATCACGTTGACCTCCTGGGCACCGTTCAGGAGGCCGTTGATCATCTCGACGCCGGTTTGATACATGACGACCTTGGCGTCGAGGCCGTGCGCCGCGAAGATGCCGCGCTCGACACCCACGAACACGGGCGCGTGGTCGACCGAGGTCGCGGCCCCGATCTTGATCTCGAGCGTGTCCGCCCTGGCCTGGGTCGCCCCGCCGAGCGCCGCCGCGGTGGCCAGCGACCCGAGAAATGTTCTTCTTTGCATGACAGCCTCCCTTGTCAGTCGGAGCCTATTCCGCCGCCCAGCCCTCCAGGCGGTTCTGGTCGGCCGCGAGCGGCCAGCGGATCACGTCCCGGGGTCCGGTCGCGCGGGCCCAGCGGCCGACCAGGTCCTTGTCGGCGACGCGACGGCGCATCCGGCGAGCCACGTCCTCGGGGTCCCAGTCGGCCAGGAGCCGCTCGAGCAACGCGTCCCGCACCGAGGCGTAGGCGGGATCGCCGGCCCGGTCCCGAAGCTCGTCCGGATCGTCCTCGAGGTCGAAGAGCTGGCACGGATAGCCGTGATAGTAGATGAGCTTCCATCGGCCCAGGCGCAGCATCCGCTGCTGCACGGCCATGCCGCCGGTCCAATAGGGCGTGGCGTCGGTGCAGTACTCGGCGAGCGTGTGGTCGAGCCAGGGCGTGCGCCCGTCCTGCGCCAGCCGCCAGAAGCTGCGCCCGTTGGCGTCGGGCAGAGACGGCGCACCGGCCGCCTCGAGCATGGTGGCCGTGACGTCCGTGAGATTGACGACCGCGGAGCGCCGCTCGCCTTCGGGCAGCCGGCCCGGCCAGGAGAGGATGAGCGGCACCTTCACCGAGTCCTCGTAGAAGGTATGCTTCCACCAGAGGCCGCGCTCGCCGATCTGGTCGCCATGGTCGGAGGCATAGACCACGAGCGTGTTCTCATCGAGCCCGAGTGTCCGGAGGCGGTCGAGCACGCGGCCCACCAGCTGGTCGAGCCGGTGCGCGAGCGCGTAGTAGGCGGCCCGGGCGCGTCGGCTGTCGGCCTCCCCCACCTGCTCGATGCCGCGGTCGGCCCGCCACCAGGCCAGCCATGGATGCTCCGTGCCCGGCGCGGGCGCCGGCAGCCGCGGCGGCGGTATCCGGTCGACGAAGCGGGCATAGTCCTCGGGTGCCGCTACATAGGGCGCATGGGGCAGCATGAAGCCGACGGTGAGCGCGAAGGGCTGCGGATCGCCCTCCCGGCGCCGCCGGGCGATCTCGTCGAGCTTGGCCAGCGCCGCCGCGCAGGTGTCCTCGTCCAGAAGCTGATAGGCGCTCTGCCCGGCGCCCGAGCGGTCGATGCTGAGGCGGTTCGGATTGTTGGTCTCGGCCAGGACGCCCATGTCGTGCCGCGGCACGCCCGGCCAGTTGGGCGAGTGGTCGCCGACCGCCCGCTCGACATAGCCGTGGAGCTGATCCGGCCCGAGGGAATGGAGCCGCCCGACCAGCATCGGCCGATGGCCGCCGGCGCCGAGCGCGTGGGCGAAGGTCGGGACGTCCGAAGGGAGCATGTCCTCGTTGGTCCACACGCTCTGGCGGCTGGGATAGCGGGCGGTCAGCATCGACATGCGCGCCGGCGTGCAGATGGGCGAGGGCGTATAGCAGCTCTCGAACAGCACGCCCCGGCGGGCCAGGCCATCCAGATGCGTCGTCTCGGCGGCGGCGTCGCCGTAGCAGCCGGCGATCCGCTGCGCGTGCTGATCGGAGAAGATGAAGAGAAGATCGGGGCGCCGGTCGCTCATGCCCTCACCCGTCCAGGCCGATCGACCGGCGCATGGCCACGTCGAGATGGGAGGCCACCGCCGCCGCCGCGGCCTCGCCATCGCCCGCCAGCAGGGCCGCGATGATGGCGAGGTGCTCCTCGACGCCGAGACGCAGGCGGTCGAGCGTATAACGGCGGTTCATGCGGATGAGCCGGATGCGGTCGAAGTTCCGCCGATGCGTGTCCCGGTAGATCTCGTTGTCCAGAGCCGCCACGATCTCCTCGTGCAGCCGCCAGTCGGCGAGGATCACCGCGTCGGCGACCGCGTCCGAGAAGCTCCGCTCGGCCTCGGCGACGAGGCCTCGCAGCTCCTCGCCGATGGCGACTATCGCCGCCCGGTCGCCGCGGCCGGGAAAGCGCCGCGCGGCGAAGGTCTCGAGGGCCATGCGAAGCTCGAAGGCCTCGCGCACCAGGCGCACGTTCGCCTCGGCGACCGAGATGCCGCGCTGCGGGATGACCCGCAGCAGGCCCTCGGCCTCGAGCCGCTTCACGGCATCCCGAACCGGCGCCAGCGGCAAGCCCACCAGCTCGGCGATCTCGCGCTGGCTCACGAACTGGCCGGGCTGGACGTGCCCCAGGAAAAGCCGTCGCTTGAATTCGTCATAGGCCCGCTCGCGCAACATCGGCTGCTCGCGGCGGGACCGTGCCGGCCGGTCGGCGACATCCAGGCCGCTCATGGGCCGGCTGCCGCTCGTCCCGGCTGGAGGGCCAAGGGCGCCTCCCGGGCAGGGAACGGAGAACGGAGCCTGACACGTCGGCCGGGGCGGGAAATAAGCTCTCGCATGGCCCTTCCTGTATCCCGAGAGCTGAGATGTTAGGTTGCTGTCAGGCCCGGGTCAACGCCGCCGGCGGCCGGCGCCCCGGAACGAAGCCTCCCATCGCCCGTTTATCGCAAGGCTCCCGTGGGGCCGGCAGACTCCGCGGAAGAAAATTCTTACGTTAGCGAGGCGAACGAAGCATAAGTCCCCCGCGTCCAAGTCCGCGGACGCCGTCTCGGGCACGTCGCCTTCCGTCGGCATGAGGATGGCCGAGGAGCTGGGCGTTGGTCGGAGGCAATGGGGATCGGCAACCGGACACGAGCGGGCAGGGAACGAATCATGACTTACTCTCGTCGGGGTCTCATCGGCAGCGTCGCGACCTTCGGGCTCGTGTCGCTCGCGGCCGCCTGCAGCACCAACAGCGAGTTGCGTAGCGACATCAACCGAACCGCCAGGGCCGCGCTGGATGATCTCTATGCAAAGGTCCCGGCCGCCCGCGACCTCTCCGCGCGCTCAGCCGGCGTGCTCGTCTTCCCGTCGATCACGCAGGCCGGCCTTATCGTCGGCGGTCAGTACGGTGAGGGCGTGCTCTACGAGGGCGGCAAGCCCGCGGGCTACTACAACATCACCGGCGGCTCGTTCGGGCTGCAGATCGGCGCGCAGTCGTTCTCGCAGGCCTATTTCTTCACCACGCCCGAGGCGCTGAAGACCTTCCACGAGACCAAGGGCTTCGAGGTCGGCGCCGGCCTCGACTTCGCGGTAGCGGACGTCGGCACGTCGGGCCAGATCTCGACCGGGACGCTGCAGAAGCCGCTCGTGGTGTTCGTCTGGGGCCAGCAGGGCCTGATGGCGGGCATCAAGGTCGCCGGCCAGAAGATCACCCAGCTCGAGAGCAAGTAGCCACTCGCGCCCGCGCCGGTCCCCGGCGCGGGCTCATGGCGTCCAACCGTCGGTAAGCGTTCCGAGGAAGGCCACGACGTCGTCGATTTCCGCATCGGTGAGGACCGGCGGGTCGCCCGGCTGGTGGCCGTCGAAGGGGGGATCGGTATTGAGGTTCGGCCAGTAGTCCTCGGGCAGGTCGTCGAACTTGGCCACCGTCCCGTCCGGCCTGCGCGGATACCAGAGCTCGGGATTGGTGTCGCGCTGCACATAGAAAGCGACGGCCTTCCTCAAGGTATGGAAGACGCCGTTGTGGAAGAAGACCTTGCGGGTTGCGACGTTGCGCAGCGACGGCGTCCGGAAGAGGCCGCAATAGTCCTTGCGGTCCCGGAAGTCGGTGCGCAGCGGCCCGCACAGGCCGAGATCGAAATAGCCGGGGTCGGCATTGGCCGGGATGTCGGGGTTGCGCGGCACGCCGATGGCGATCAGCCCAAAGTCGGTGAATTGCGGCGGGGTGCCCGTCATTGCCGCGCTTGCTGATGTGGCATTCGGCGCAGTTGGCCCGCTTCTCGTCGTTGAACAGCTCGAGCCCCCGGCTCTCGGCCGGCGTCAGCGTCGCCTTTCCGGCCAGATAGGCATCGTACTTGCTGGAATAGGGGTAGAAGGTCCGCCAGTCCTGCTCGAACACCTCGAGGGCCATGAGCAGGCCCTTGAAGATGGTCTCCTCGTCCTCCAGGACCGCGTCACCGAAGATCCGACGCAAATCCTCGCCGTAGCCCGCCGCCCGCGCCCGCTGGACGACGTCCCTCACATCGGCATTGGCCATCTCGTAAGGCGACAGCAGCGGAAAGGCCGCCTGATCGGCACCACGGTCGACGCGGCCGTCCCAGGTGAGCCCGCCCGTCGGCCCGTTGTCGACGCTCTCGTCGGCCTCGTCCTCGGAGTCGAAATAGTGCTCGGTGAAGGGCGGCACCACCTGGACGTATTTGAGCGACGGCACCGCGCGCAGGCCGGGCCGCCGCAGATCGCCGCCGCCGAGCTGCACGCTCAGCGCATTGGGCGGCCCGAAGGCGTGGTCGGGGCTGTGACAGGTCGCACAGGCGATCTTGCCCGAGCCCGACAGCCGCGGGTCCGCGAATAGCACGCGACCGAGCGCCGCCAGGGCATTCGCCCGTGCGCGAGCATCCGCACGGCTCATCGGGCCGGGGTCGAGAGGCGATCCGTCGGCCGCGGCGGTCGGAGGGAGCGGCCAGACCATTGTGGCGACGAGCAGGACGACTCCGCAGACGGATGCGGCAAAGGCGCCGAGGCGTTCCGTCGGGCTCGGGGCGCTGCTTGCCATTCGTGTCACTGATCTGTCATGGCGTTGTCACACTCCCGTGATGGCGCTATACCAAGCTCCGCCGTCTTCATCAATGCATTGAGCCACCTCGTCAGCCAATTGGGCGAGATACCTAGGGAGGGCTTGAAATCATGAGAAAGCGCGATCTTCTCTACGCTGCTCTCATGGCCGGCGTGGCCGTGGGCGCTGCCCGGGCCAGCCTCGCCGCGGACGATGCCGCGGCCCACCGCGAGAAGCTCGACCTGATCCAGACGGTGGTCGTGATCTTCGGCGAGAATCGCAGCTTCGACAATCTCTATGGCCTTTTCCCCGGAGCCAACGGCCTCCCGAACGCTCCCGAGACGGCGAAGACCCAGGTCGACCGCGATGGCGCGCCCCTGAAGGAGCTGCCGCCCGTCTGGGGCGGGCTGACCGGCAAGGGCGTCACCCCGCCCGTGACCCAGGCCGAGACGGCCCATCTCCCGAATGCCCCCTTCGCCGTCGACGACCCCAAGGGGTTCAATATCGGCATCGACGTCATCACCCAGGACCTCTGGCACCGGTTCTACCAGAACCAGATGCAGATCGACGGCGGCCGGAACGACAAGTTCGTGGCCTGGGCCGATTCCGGTGCCATGGTGATGAGCACCTGGGACGGCTCGAAGACGAAGATGTGGCAGATCGCCCAGCAATATACCCTGGCAGACAATTTCTTCATGGGCGCGTTCGGCGGCTCGTTCTTCAACCACCAGTGGCTCGCCTGCGCTTGCGCGCCCTTCTACCCGGACGCCAACGTGAACGCCGCCAAGCCCACCATCGCGGTGGTCGATCCCGACGGCGTGACGCTGACCGTCGCGGAGAACTCGCCCAAGTCGGCGATCGAGGGCGTCCCCAAGTTCGTCAGCGACGGCAATCTCACGCCCGACTTCTACGCCGTCAACACCATGCAGCCTCCCTATCAGCCCAGCGCCAACAAGCCGGCCCCGGGTCAGGACCCCCGCTTCGCCGACCCGGACAAGCCGACGACCCTGCCGCCCCAGACGCAGGCGACGATGGGCGACATGCTGAGCGCCAAGGGGATCACCTGGGCCTGGTACGCGGGCGCCTGGCAGTATGTCCTCGACCACGGCAACGCTGCCCCGGTGCCGAACTTCCAGTACCACCACCAGCCCTACAACTACTTCGCGAAATACGCGCCGGGCACGCCCGCGCGTCGGGAGCATCTGCGGGACGCAGGGTTGGGCGGCGTCTCGCTCCTCAAGGCGATCGACGAGGGCAAGCTGCCGCAGGTCACGTTCTACAAGCCTCAGGGCAACCTCAACGAGCATTCGGGCTATGCCGACATCCAGGCCGGCGACGCTCACTTCGCCGATCTCATCGACCATCTGAGGAAGGGTCCGCAGTGGGGGCACATGCTCATCGTCGTGACCTATGACGAGAATGGCGGAATCTGGGACCATGTGGCACCGCCCAAGGCCGACCGCTGGGGGCCCGGTAGCCGCATCCCGGCCATCATCGTCTCGCCCTTCGCCAAGAAGGGCTTCGTCGATCACACCCTCAACGACACCACCTCGATCCTGCGCTTCCTGACCAACCGTTTCGGCCTCGAGACCCTGCCGGGCATCAAGCGCCGCGACGAAGGGCTGGCCGCCAACGGCAACCCGCCGATGGGCGACCTGACCGAGGCGCTGGAGGTGAGCCAGAACTAGCCGCAGGGCAGGGCGCCCGGCCGCCGCCGCTCCCCGGCGCGCCGCACCGGGGAGCGGCGGCGGTGCCGCATCTTGATCTCCCTCAACGTCACGGGCCGGCAAAACAGCGATCGTCGCGGCTCGCCCGCCGGCGCGGTGCGGAGTGGAGAGGAGGACGATGATGCAGGCAGCCGACGTCATGACGAGAAGGGTCGTCACCGTTCCACCGACGGCCACGGCCCAGGAGATAGCCCAGCTACTGGTGCGCCATCGCATCAGCGCCGTTCCCGTCGTGGACGTGGATGGCGCCGTGGTCGGCATGGTCAGCGAGGGCGATCTCGCCGGCCATCGCGACATGCGGCTCGACGAGCGGAGCGATTGGTGGCTCCAGATGATCGCCGAGGGTACCGATCTGGCACCCGAGTTCCTCAGCTACATCCGCTCGGGGGGCCGGCAGGCCAAGGACCTGATGACCCGGGAGGTCGTCTCGGTCGGCCCGGCGGCACCCCTCGAGGAGGTGGCGCGACTCCTCCAGGCCCGCCGGATCAAGCGCGTGCCGGTCATCGAGGACGGCAAGCTCGTCGGCATCGTCAGCCGGGCGAACCTGATCGAAGCTCTCGAGCACCGGGAGGACAGCCGCTTCCAGTCGGCCTCGTCGCGGCTCCCCTAGCACCGGGCGCTCACGGCGCTTGACCGCGCGGGCCGGGGGTGCGACGCGAGCGCCCAGGTCGGTCCTGGGAGGAAGGCATGCGCGACCCCTACGAGGTGCTGGGGCTGAAGCGCGAGGCGACGCCGGAGGAGATCCGCAAGGCCTATCGCAAGCTCGCGAAGGCGAGCCATCCCGACCTGCACCCGGGCGACAAGGCCGCCGAGGAGCGCTTCAAGGAGCTCTCGCTCGCGAACGAGATCCTCGCCGATCCCGAGAAGCGCGCGCGCTACGACCGGGGCGAGATCGACGCGAGCGGCGCCGAGCGCCCGCACCATGAATATTATCGCGGCTATGCCGAGGGCCCGGAGGGCGAGCGATACGCCCGGACCGAGATTTTCGAGGACGAGGCCGATCTCGGCCGGGTCTTCGCCGACCTCTTCGGCGGCCAGGGCCGGGGACGGGGCTCGCTGCGGATGCGGGGGCCGGACGTCTCCTACACGCTCGAGGTTTCCTTTCTCGACGCGGCCCGGGGTGCCAGGCGAACGATCACCACTCCCGACGGCCGGACCCTGCAGGTCACGATTCCGGTCGGCGTGCGCGGACCGCCAGACCCTGCGCCTCAAGGGCATGGGCGGGCCCGGCCTCGGCGGCGGCGAGACCGGCGACGCCTATGTCGAGATCCACCTGGCACCGCACCCCGCTTTCCGCCGCAAGGACGACGACATCCACCTCACCCTGCCGGTCACCCTCAAGGAGGCGGTGCTCGGCGCCAGGGTCGAGGTCCCGACCGTGAGCGGGGCCGTGACTCTCACCATTCCACCGCGCTCCAATACGGGCTCGACCCTCAGGCTGCGCGGCAAGGGCATTCCGGCCCATGGCGAGGCACCCGCCGGCGACCAGTATGTCCGGCTCGAGGTCGTTCTGCCGAAGGGAGAGGAACCGGCCCTCGAGGCCTTTCTGCGGGGCTGGGCTCCGGAACGGGCCGAGGCTCCGCGCGCCGAGCTGATGCGGGAGGCGGCACGATGAGGACCATGAGCGAGCTTCTGGTCGAGGTCGGCACGGTCGAGGAAACGGAGGTCCGCAGCTGGATCGCCGAGGCCTGGGTCCACCCCGAGGGCGGCGGCGCCGAGCTCCGCTTCACCGAGACGGACGTGGCGCGGGTCCGCCTGATCCGCGAGCTGAAGCATGATCTGGCGGTCGAGGAGGAGACCCTGCCGGTCGTTCTCTCGCTTCTCGACCAGCTCTACGCGACCCGCCGCCGCCTGCGCGCCCTCTCGCAGGCCGTGGCGGCCGAGCCCGCCCCGACCAGGGACCGGGTCCTCAAGGGCTATCGCGCCGCGCTGGGTCGGGAGACGACCGGCTCGGAGGGACAGCAGTAGTCCCGGCGGCTCAGGTGCCGACCTTGGCCAGCACGTCGGCCCTGAGGAAGCGCTCGATCGCCAGCATGAAGAGAATCGAGGGGAGGAGCAGGATCAGCGCCGTGATCGCCGCGATCTGGTAGTTGCCGCCCATGCTGGCGTTGAACATGAGGAGCGGCAGGGTGACGATGTCCGGCACGCCGACGAAGTAGGTGCCGGTGAACTCGTCCAGCGACTCGAGGAAGACAAAAATGGCGCTCGCCATGATGCCGGGTGCGGCCAGCGGCAGCGTCACGGTGAGAAAGCAGCGGAGCGGCCCGGCGCCGATGTTGCGGGCCGCCTCCTCGAGCGAGCGGTCGATCGCGGCGAAGGCGGCGCTGCCGATCCAGACCGAGAAGACGAGGGCGTGCATGGTATGGACGAGGACGACGCCCAGCATCGTGCCGTTGAGGCCGACGCTGTAGAAGATGCGCGCCACGTTGATGTAGACGGGCAGGTTCGGGAAGGCCTGGGGCAGCAGGAAGGCCAGGAGCACGAGCCCGCGGAACGGCAGCCTCAGGCGGGCGAGGGCGTAGGCCGCCGGCATCGCGATCAGGGTGCTCAAGGCCACGGTCAGGACCGCGATGGCGAGGCTGTTGCCGAGCGAGACCAGGGCGTCGCCGCGCGGCGCGAAAACCCTGGCCCAGAAGCTGAAGCCCTATTGGCTCGGCAGCTTGTGCGGCAAGTACCATTTCTCGGCGACCGCCCAGAGGGCGAGATTGGGGAGCGGCCCGAAGACGCGAAGATCAGCGCCCCCAACATCAGGGCGCGCGGGATCCAGCGCCAGGTGCGGACCGCCGTCACGTCCGCACGGCCCTGGCGGATGCCGTGGCGGAGGTAGATCCAGGCCACGAGGCCGGTCACGAGGTAGGAGATGACGCCGAGCGCGTTGGCGACGCCGTAGTCGCCGTGGGCGTTGATCCGGTAGGCCATGTCGACCGTGATCATGGTCGGCGTGCCGGCGTTGATCATCATCGGCACCGACAGCACCGACATCATCGTGACGAAGGACAGGACGAGGCCGACGAGCAGCGTCTGGCGGACCTGCGGCAGAATGATCTCGATCAGGACGCGCAGGCGGCCGGCGCCGAGATTGCGCGCGGCCTCGATCGTCGAGCGGTCGAGCGAGGCCATCGCACCCGCCACCATCAGGGCGACGAAGGGCGTCTGCTTCCAGACGAAGGTGATGACGATGCCGCGCCAGTCGAGGAAGCTCAGCGTCTCGAGCGGCGTCAGCAGGCCGGCGGCGACCAGGGCATTGTTCATCAGCCCGTTCTTGGCGAGGAACGAGCGCATGATCTGGGCCGCCACGATGAAGGGGATGAAGAGCGGCCAGCGATAGAGCCAGCGGAGCGCGGCCACCGCCGGGCTGCACTCGCCGAGCGTGAGGTAGCCGCCGATCGCGACCGAGAGCAGGGCGACGATGGCGGTCGCGAGCAGGACGATGAGCGGCGTGAAGACGATGTCGGTGCGGTAGAGCTCGAGCGCCTTCGCGAAATTCGCGAGCGACCAGCCGCCGGCCGGATCGGCGAACGCGTCGACCGCCGAGAACCCCAGCGGATAGACGAAGAACAGAAAAAGGGTCGCCAGCGCCGGCAGGACGAGGAGCAGGGCGCCGAGCGGCTCGCTCGCCAGCAGGCGCCGACCGGAGGCGACGGGCCGCCCCCGGTCGGACGCCGCTACAGCGTCAGTTCGCGACCGAGCGCTCGTAGGCCTCGAGAATGTCGCTGAAGTACTGCGTCAGCGGGAAGGGCTTGCCCTTGCTGGCGAGATCCTCGGGCGTCACGTCGGTGAAGAGCTTCTTCCAGGTCGCCTCGTCGAGCTTCGGCTTGACGTATTGCGCGTCGATGCCGGGATACCAGTTGAACTTCTTGACGATGCCGTCGGCCTGCACCTCGGGCTCGTGGCCAGCGCGACGAACTTCTCGGCCAGCTCCTTGTTCGGCCGCCTTGGCCGGGACGACGTAGTACATCGGCTGCCCGGGCATGCCCGGCCCGATGAGCGCCAGCTTGAGGTCGGGGCTGAGGCGTGCCGTCCGCCTGCCACGTGTAGAACATGTCGACCCAGACCGGGCCCATGGCGATCTCGCCGCGGTTCAGCATGTCGAGCGTGCCGGCGTTGCCGGGCGTCATCGTGACGTTCTGGTTGAACGCCTTGAGCCCCTCGAGGGACTTCGCCAGCTCGGGCTTCAGGCTCGGGTCATAGGGCCCGTCATAGAGCTGCTTCGCATCCGGCATGTGCGCGGCGGCCCAGCCCATGACGAAACCGACGCCGGACATCCCGCCCTTGATGCCGTTGTAGCCGAACTGCTTGGGGTTCTGTTGCACCCAGGTGGCGAGATCGGCGTAGGTCTTGGGCGGGTCCTTGACGAGGTCGGGGTTGTAGGCGAGCGCGATCTGGCTGTGGAACATCGGCATGACGTAGCCGCCGACCGGCTGGCCGAGCGCGTTCGTCGTGTCGTCGCGGGAAGCCATCTTGCCCGTGTCGATCTGGTCCACGTATTTGGCCAGGAGATCGTCCTTGACCATCGTGCCGGCCATCCGCTGATGGACCACGGCGACGTCGATGTCCCAGCTCTTGGTGCCGGCCTTGGCCTGCGCGTCGAGCTTCTCGAAGATCTTCTGCGAGCCCGCGTCGCCGGGCCCGGTGCCGGCCGCCCGCACCTTCACGCCCGGATTCTGGGCCTCGAACTTCGGCCCGAGATACTCGTTGACGTAGTCGACCATGTTCTGATCGCCGGCGGTGACGACGTTGAGGACCGTCTCGGCTTGCGCCTTGCAGGCCGCCCACGGCGACGAGCGCCACTGCGGAGACGACTGACAAAAGCCTTCTGCGGTCCATGACGTGCTCTCCTTCTTCAGGTCATTGGTAGGTGGCCGGGGCGGGGCTGTCGGCAGGGAACAGGTGGAGCGCTGTCGGCGGGACGGCCACGCCGACGGCGTCGCCCACCTCGAGCCGCTGCGGATCGTCCACCAGATAGCGGCCCAGGCCGACCTCGACCCCGTAGCGCCAGCCGGCGCCGAGATAGGCGCACTGCACGACCCGGCCGCGCAGCACGAGGGCCAGGGGCCCGCTCGCACCCGGCCGGACGAGGCTGGCCGCGCCGCCCCGGAAATGCGCATGGAGCGGACCGCCGGCGCCGGCGGCGAGGTGGACACCGCCCGGCCCGAGCGGCAGGGTGGCGGCGTCATGGTCCATCCCGGCCCGGATCTCGACCCGATCGCCCCTCGCCTCGCCCTCGAGCTCGACCACATTGTCGGCGCCCATGAAGGCCGCGACGAAGGGCGAGGCCGGGCGCTCGAACAGCTCCTCGGGCGTGCCCACCTGCGCGATCCGGCCCTGGTCGAGCACGACGATGCGATCGGCCATGACCATGGCCTCCTCGCGATCGTGAGTGACATGGAGCGCGGTGATGCCGAGCCGCTGCTGCAGCGCCCGGATCTCGTGGCGCAGCTCCTGGCGGATGCGGGCGTCGAGATTGGAGAGCGGCTCGTCCAGCAGAAGCAGAGCGGGCTCGACCGCGAGCGCCCGGCCGAGCGCCACCCGCTGGCGCTGACCGCCCGAGAGATCCCCGACATTGCGTTCTGCCAGACCGGGGAGCTGGAGCAGCTCCAGCATCTGGTCCACGCGGGCGGCGATCCGGGCCCGGCTCCAGCCGCGCACCTTCAGCCCATAGCCGATGTTCTGGGCCACGCTCATGTGCGGCCAGAGCGCATAGGACTGGAAGACGAGGGCCGTCCCGCGCCGCTCGGGCGGGAGCCGCGCGATGTCCTGGCCGGACACCAGAATGCGTCCCTCCTCGACCGGCACGAAGCCGCAGATCGAGCGCAGCAGCGTCGTCTTCCCGCAGCCCGAGCTGCCGAGCAGCGCTATGAGCTCGCCCCGGGCCACCTCGAGCGACAAGTCGTGCAGAACCCGCGTCCGTCCGTAACGGACCCGGAGCCCATCCACGGAGAGATAGGTCGACGTCAGAATTGCCTCGCGCCCGATCGTCATCGTGGCCCCTTAGGCAGTGCCCGGGGCGACTTCGTGACAATTCTTATACAATCGGGCCGCAGCGTCCAGCCGACAGGGCGGCCCGTGGCCACCGCGCCGGCGCGGTTCCCTGTCGCGACACCGGAAGGAAAGCCCCATCATGGCCGAGCCGAGAACTGTCGAGCTACGCGGCAAGCGGATCACCATCGACGACGCGATGCGGGCGCGCATCCTGGAGGAGATGCCCGAGATCGCCTGGATCGGCGACGAGGACCTGAGGCTCCGGGTCACGGATGCCTGGGCCGCCGCCGTCGCCTCGAGCAGCTTCTCCCGCATCGGCGACATGAAGCCCTCCGGCAACTACAATTCGATGCCGCTCCGCACCGGGACCCAGGCGGACCATATCCGCTCGGTGACCCGCCTCGCGCTCAAGACCGCCGAGGAGATGGCCGGCCTCTTTCCCCGATTCCGCTACAGCCGGGACCTGCTGATCGCCGGCAGCCTCTGCCACGACATCGGCAAGGTCTGGGAGTTCGACCCCCTGAACGTCCGCCGCTGGACAGCCGATCCCCGGGCCACCGGCAAGCCCTCGCTCCGCCATCCGGGCTACGGCATCCATATCTGCCTCACGCTCGGCCTGCCCGAGGAGGTCGCCCACATGGCCGCCGCTCACTCGGGCGAGGGCGAGCTCCTGGTCCGCTCGCTCGAGAACACCATCCTCCACTGGGCCGACTACACGTTCTGGCGGGTCGTCGAGGCCGGGGGCCAATTCGCCGACGAGGACACCTGGCTCGACCAGACCGCTGGCACCAGCGGCTCCCGCTGAGCGGGGGAGCCTCGGCATGACCGTGCCCGCCCGGCCCCTGGCCGTCGTCACCGGCGCCTCGAGCGGGATCGGCGCCGATCTCGCGAGAGAGCTCGCGAAGAAGCGCTACGATCTCGTGCTGGTCGCGCGCCGCCTGACGGCGCTCGAGGATCTCGCGCGGGAGCTCGAGCCGGCCACATCGACCGTCATCCCGATGGACCTCGCCGAGCAGGGCGCCGGTGGCCGCCTGTCAGGTGAGCTCGAGGAACGCGGTCTCCTCCCCGAGGTGCTCGTCAACAATGCCGGCTTCGGGGACGCCGCCGACTTCGCTCTGGCCGAGCCGGAGCGGCTCCTGCAGATGGTGCAGCTCAACGTCGTCGCCTTGACCGAGCTCACCCGCCTCGTCCTGCCCGGCATGCTCGCGCGGCGCCGCGGCAGGATCATGCTCCTGGGCTCGACCGCGGCCTTCCAGCCAGGACCCGGCATGGCGGTCTATTTCGCGAGCAAAGCCTTTGTCCTCAGCCTCGGCGAGGCGCTGGCGGAGGAGCTGCGCGGCACCGGCGTCACCGTCACGACGCTTTGCCCGGGAGCCACCGCGACGGAATTCGCGGCGGCGGCCAACGCCCAGAACCGGCGCCTCTTCAAGCGCCGCCTCGCCCATGTCATGAGCTCGGCCGACGTCGCCGAGGAAGGCGTCCGCGCCCTCCTCGCCGGCCGGCCTGTCGTGGTCACGGGCGGCCTGAACAGGCTGATGACGGCCACGAGCCACCTCGTGCCCCGGCGTCTCCTCCTGCGCATCACGAGGGCGGTGCTCGCCTCGGAATAGCCGGGCCCCGCTACTCCGCGCGCCCGCCGCCCATCGGCAGGCGTTGCGAGATGTGCCAGGGGATGAGCGCCCGCTCGACCAGCACCACGACCCAGAAGAGGGCGAGGCCGAGGGCTGCCAGCATGAAGATGATGGCGAAGGCGAGGTCCATGCGGAGGTCGCCGCTGGCGATCTGGATATAGTAGCCGAGGCCGGCGTCGCCGCCGATCCATTCGGCGATGGTGGCCCCGACGGTGGCGTTCACGGCCGCACCCTTGATGCCGACGAAGAGCTGCGGCAGCGCGTTGGGCAGGCGGATATAGAAAAAGGTCCGGAGTGGGCCCGCTCCGGTCGAGAGCGCGAAGCGGCCGAGATCGACCGGCAGCGAGGCGAACGCCAGCACGCCGTTGAGCAGGATCGGGAAGAAGCAGACCAGAAAAACGATGATGACCTTGGGCAGGTAGCCGAAGCCGAGCCAGGTCACGAAGAGCGGCGCGAAGGCGATCTTGGGCACCATCTCGAGGGTGACGGCGGCCGGATAGAAGGTCCGCCGCATGGTGCCGGAGAAGGCCGTCAGGAGCGCCAGCGGCACGCTCGCGAGAATGGCGATGGTGAACCCGGCCAGCGTCTCGCCGCCGGTGACGAGCGTGTACTGCCAGATCCTCGGCCAGTTGAGGAAGAACTCGTAGAAGATCCGGGACGGCGCCGGGAGGATGTAGCGCGGCACCCCGAAGCCGCGGACGATCGCCTCCCAGAGGAGAAAAAAGCCGACGGCGAAGGCGAGCGGCAGCCAGGCTTCGGCGAGCCAGGCGCCGGCCCTGGCGGCGACGATCGGGCCCACCCGACCCTGCGTCACCGGGCGCCGGGCCTCGCCGCCGTCCCGCGCCCTAGAGGAGCCCATAGCCGAAGAAGATCCTCTTGATCTCGTTGACGAGCCCCTGGAAGGCCGCGGTCTCGCAGACGTCCAGCGTCCGCGGCCGGGGCAAGCTGACAAAAATCTCGCGCACGATTCGGCCGGGGCGGGGCGAGATCACGACGACGCGGTCGGAGAGCTGGACCGCCTCCTCGATGCTGTGGGTCACGAAGATCACGGTCTTGCGCCGCCGCATCCAGAGGCGCTCGAGGTCGGCGCGGAGCTGCTCCCTGGTCATCGCGTCGAGGGCGCCCAGAGGCTCGTCCATGAGGATGAGCGGCGGATCGTGGACGAGCGCCCGGCAGAAGGCGGTGCGCTGCTGCATGCCACCCGAAAGCTCCCAGGGGTAGCGGCTCTCGAAGTCGGTGAGCCCGACCGAGCGCAACAGCTCATGCGAGCGGTCGAGATAGTCGCCGCGCCGCAGCCCGCGCATGTCGATCTGCAGGAGCACGTTGCCGAGCACGGTCCGCCAGTCGACCAGCACATGGCTCTGGAAGACCATGCCTACGTCGGTCTGCGGCCCGCGCACCGGCTGGTCGCCCACCAGAATCTCACCCCCGCTGCCGCTCAGAAGGCCGGCCACCATGAGGAGCAGCGTGCTCTTGCCGCAGCCGGAGGGGCCGAGGACCGAGACGAACTCCTCGGGCGCCACGGCGAGGTCGATCGGGCCGAAGGCGTGGACCGCGTCCGCCTCCGACCCGTAGACCTTGCTGACGCCGCGAAGCTCTACGGCGACGCTCACCCGCCCCGGCCCCTCGTGACGGCTTCCGCCTCCTCAATCGACCGAGGTCGGGATGAACTCGTTCGTATAGAAGGCGGTCGCGGGCATGTCGGTCTCGAGTTCCCTTGTACTTCTTGAGGAGGGCCAGCGCGCTCGCCCAGTCGGCCGGAACGTTGAGGCCCAGCTGCTTGTCCTTGTTGTTGGGTGAGATGAGGATCGAGAGCGTGACGTCCAGGACCTTGCGCGCCTGGTCCTTCTGCTGCGCCGTGCCGGGGTTGGCCTTGATCAGCGCCGCGATCGAGGCGTCCGGGTCGGCCTGGGCGGCCTTAACGGCCTCCAGCGTCGCCTTGACGAAGCGTCGGACGAGATCGGGGTTCTTCTTCACCATGTCCTGGGAAGCGACGATGGCGTAGCCCGGCTGATAGACGCCGTAGTCGGTGTAGTTGAAGGCGATGGGCGGCTTGCCGCCATTCGCCTCGATCTCGGCCGGCTTGTCGTCGATGCCGCCCAGGAGGGCCGGCGCCATGCCGTGCAGGTAGCTGGAGACGAGGGCGCTTTCGGCGACGTTGACGAGGTGGATCTTGCTGACGTCGACGCCGGCGTTCTCGGCCGCGACCGGGAAGAAGGTGTTGACCCCGGCCCCGGCCGTCGTGAGGACCTCCTTGCCCTCGAGATCCTTGAAGGTCTTGATGCCCGAGTCCGGGTTCACCAGCACGGCGTCGGTTCCCTCTGCGTCGATCTCGGCAACCGAGATGACGGGCGCCCCCTGGGCCGCGAGCTGCAACATCGTCGAGGCCGAGCCGTAGGCGAAGGTGCTGTCGCCGTTGGCCACGAGCCGGACCGCGTTGGAGGAGCCGTTGCCTTCCTTCACGGTGAGGTCGATGCCCTCCTTCTCGTAGAAGCCCTTGCTCCTTGCCGAGGAAGAAGATGCTGTGCGAGCCGTAGAAGAACCAGTTCGTGCGCAGCGTCACCTGGTCGGCGGCGTGGGCCGGTGCCGCTGACGGCGGCGGCCATGGCGGCCAGCGCCACGGTCGCCAGCAAGGATCGGCGCGCGAGCTTCCGGACGAGCATCATGATGGGGTCCTCCCTCTTGGATCGGCTCAGGCCGGGAAGCAGGCCGGTCCGAGCGGCTCGAACGACTTGTAGGTCAGCACGAACTCCTGGTGCCCGAGGGCTTCCGACTTCGTCGGCTCGCCCAGGGCGGTGTGCAGGACGAGGCCGAGAATCTCCTGGCCGATCTCCTCGAGCGTGCCCCGGCCCTCGATCAGCCGGCCGGCGTCGACATCCATGTCGCCCCGCATCCGCCGGTAGGTCTCGGGGTTGGAGCAGATTTTCAGGACCGGGCTGACGGCCGATCCCACGACCGAGCCTCGCCCGGTCGAGAAGAGGACGATGTGGGCGCCCGAGGCGATCATCTCGGTCACCTCGGCATTGTCATTGATGTTGGGATAGCCCCAGCGCACGGGGCCGTCCGGCACCATGTCCATGAGATAGAGGCCCGGCCGCCCGGGTGCTGCGCCCGGCTTCAGGATGCCCGTGATGGCCGCCGTGCCGCTCTTGGTGTAGGCGCCGATCGACTTCTCCTCGACCGTGGAGAGGCCGCCCGTGATGTTGCCGCCGCCGAAGCTGCCATGCTCCATCGTCCCGTAGTAGCGCCGGGTTTTCGTCATGGCCTGGCCGATCGCCTGCCCCAGCTCCGCCGTCAGGGCGCGGGCCGCCATGTGCGCCTCGCATCCGAAAAGCTCGCCGAGCTCGCCGAACATGACACGGGCACCGGCGGCGACGAGCCGGTCCGAGGCCCAGCCGATCGCCGGGTTCGCGGTGATGCCGCTCAGGCCGTCCGAGCCGCCGCACTTGGTGGCGACGATCAGATCCGAGAGGCCGATCGGCACTCGCGGAACGTCCTCGATCGCGTCCAGCGCCTGCTCGACCCAGGCGCGGCCGGCCTCGACCGTGTCCCGCGTGCCGCCGAGCTTCTGGATCACCATGACCTCGACCGGCCGCCCCGAGGCGCGGATGACGCCTTCGAGCCGGCTGCGGTCGAACTCCTCGCAGCCCAGCGACACCAGCAGCACCGCCCCGACATTCGGATGGGTGCAGAGCGCGTCCATCACGTCCTGGGCGTAGGCGCTCGGATAGCAGCCCGAGAAGCCGATCAGCTCGACGCCGCGGCCCTCGAACGGCGTCGCCACGGCCCGGGCCACGTGATGGGCGCACTCGACGAGGTAGGCCACGAGCACATGGTTGCGGATGCCCTTGCGCCCGTCCGCCCGCAGCCAGCCCCTGTCTTCGCCCGCCGCCATCGTCCCTAGTCCTCGAAATGGTCGACATCGTTCACGATGTAGTCACTCTCGATGTTGTGGACATGGACCAGCTCGCCGGCCGCGATCGCCCGCGTCGCCCTGCCGATCGGCACCCCGAATTTTTTCAGCTCCTGACCCGGCTGGATCGGCACCAGTGCCATCTTGTGGGCCAGCGGCACCTCGTCCAGCGCCTCGTAGCGGACGCCGCCCAGCTCCACCGTCTCGCCCTTGGCGATCTTGCGCATCGCCACCGCCACATTGTCGTCGGCCGCGAGGCGAAGAAGGGCCGCGGGCTCGGTCATGCGGGCAGCACCCCCGGAACGCCCGTCTCGAGCATCATGGCGCGGCATGGCTCGCGATAGAGGTCGCGGACGTCGCGGGTCGGCGGCCGGCACCGGCTCGAGCTGAGGCCCACCAGCTCCATGCAGAGCTTGTCCAGGTAACCGTCGCCACTCGTGAAGGTCTTCTCGATCTCGACCCAGAGCTTGTAGAAGGGCATGGCCTCCCGCACGAGCATGAGCTGGATCTCCTGCCAGCGCCCGGCCTCGACCGCGTCGATCAGCCGGATGCCCCATTCGGGCCAGTAGTTGCAGAGATGCACCTCGAAGGCGCGGGCACCGAGCATGGCGCTCATCGCGAACATCAGGTGATTGTCGATGATGGTGAGCCTGTCGGCGAAAGTGCTCACCACGTCCTCGAACTCCATGGCGTCGGTGCGCGGGCAGGCCCATTTGAGCCCGACCACGTTCGGGATCTCGATCACCCGCTCGATCAGCCGGAACGAGACAGCGGCACTGGTCCAGAAGGTGTTGTAGACGATGATGCCGATGTCGGCCGCGGCCGCCGCCTCGGCGATGTACTCGAAGAAGTCTTCCTCGGTGTGGAGGAAGTAGAACGGGCAGGAGACCTGGATGAACTCGGCCCCGAGGCCGGCCGCGGCCTTGGCGAGGCGGCGCAGCTCCATCGTGCTCGTCGTCTGGGCGCCCATCGCCACCGGTACCCGCCCGTCCGCGGCCTCGACCACGGTCGCCGCCACCTCGACCCGCTCGTCGAAGGTCATGGTCGAGAAGTCGCCGGCGGCCCCGCCGGCGAGGAAGGTGCCGTAGCGGTCGTCGATGCCCCGCTCCATCAGCCAGCCGACATGGCGGCGGATGGCAGGCAAGATCGAGCTCGAGGTCCGGGTCGCGGAACATCGTCGGGATCGTGATGTAGCATCCACCGAGCCGCCTCCGCCCGCGTTCGACGTCCATGCGTTCCTCGCCTGATCTGGCCCTGTCGGTAGCTCGATTATCGGGACCTTGTGTTCCGTCGACTTGATGCCATACGACATGCAGTTGACGGTGACAGCAGGGACGTGGAGGTGCGGCGATGTCGAGCGGCGATCTGTCCGGCCGGCCCAGCCGTGCCTTCGAGGGCCCGGAGACGATCGGCTTTCTCCTCCTGCCCGAGTTCCCGATCTACGCCCTCGTGCTGGCGATCGAGGCGCTGCGGGTGGCCAACCAGAACGCCGGCCGGCGCCTGTTCGACACGCACCTCTTCAGCGTCGACGGCCAGCCGGTCGCCGCCGGCAACGGCATGACCCTGGTGGCGCACAGCGGCATCGGCGAGATGCCGTTCTTCCCCACGATCATCGTCTGTGCCGGCAACCGGCCCACCCAGTTCATCACCAAGGATCTCCTGAACTGGCTGCGACGGCTCGAGCGGCACGGTGCCTTGCTCGGCGCCGTCGACACCGGCACCTTCACGCTCGCCGCCGCCGGCCTGCTCGACGGCTACCGGGCGACTCTACATTGGGAGGCGCTCGCCATGTTCCGCGAGGAGTATCCGCTGATCGAGGTCAGCGAGCAGCTCTTCGTCATCGACCGCAGCCGCATGACCTGCGCCGGCGGCATCGCCACGCTCGACATGATGCTGCACCTGATCGCCACCAAGCACGGGCGGGCGCTGGCCGAGGTGGTCGCCAACGGCTTCGTGCATGGCCGCATCCGTCACGACAGCGAGCAGCAGCGGGCCTCGGCCGAGGATGCCTTCGCCCCCGTCGACCAGCGGCTCGCCCGCATCGTCCACACCATGGAGGACAATCTCGAGACGCCGCTCAGTCCGCCCCAGCTCGCTCGCAGGGCCGGCATCTCGGTCCGCCAGCTCGAGCGCCTGATCCGGCAGACCCTCGGCGACACGCCCACGGGCTACTACCGGAAGCTTCGCCTCCAGACGGCCCGCAATCATCTCTTCTATGGCGAGATGCCGATCCGGGAGATCGCAGAGGCCACGGGCTTCGCCTCGCTCTCCGTCTTCTCGCGCACCTTCAAGGCCCATTTCGGCCTGGCGCCCAGCGAGTTCCGCCGCCAGTTCTCCGGCGACCGGCTGCAGCGCTTCCACCCCGAGATCCGCCAGCAGCTGGGCCTCGGCCCGGACCGGCGTCTCAAAGAGCCTGTCGGCAGCACCTGAGCTCGACGCGCCACTGCACTGCCCCCCAGGCGGGCCGCCCGTCCAACCGGCGTTCGCGGCTGTTTCCAATCCCCCTTGTATCTCTCAGTTGCCAAGCTCGCCGCGCGCGGCGAGCTTGGGGGTGGACGGGAGCCCGTGGTCGCCCTGGGGCGAGCGAGCCCGTGAGTGAGCTCGGCGCCCCGTCCACCCGTATGCTCTCGAGCCCGAACAGTCGCTGGGGCCGCCGTCAGGGCGAGCCCGTATTCGCAAGGGCGGGTCATGGAGCAATCCTCGGCAGGAATGGTGTTCGTCGGCATCGATGTCGCCAAGAGCCGGCTCGATGTGCATGTGCGGCCCGGCTGGTGAGGCCTTTGCCGTTGGTCGGAATGCCGCCGGCCTCGCGGCGCTGACCGACCGGCTGACCGGGCTCGCCTCGCGGCTGATCGTGCTCGAGGCCACTGGTGGCTTCGAGACGACCGTAGCCGCCGCGCTGGGCGCCGCTGGCCTGCCTCTCGTGGTCGTCAATCCATCGCGCGCAGGAGGCGCAGCGATCCGTCCATGAAATGGCCGGCGCCAGTAGGCGCCGGAGGGCCAGATCCGTGATGTCGCACGGGCTACAGGGCGGCTGGCCAAGACCGACCGGCTGGACGCAGAGGCCATCGCACGCGGAGCCTGTCCTCCGGCGGCCCTTCGGGCCGACCGGGGGGCTGAGGCCGTGCGGCCGGAGCCCAGGCCGCTGCCGGACGGGGCCACGCGGCACCTCGGCGAGCTGGTCGCCCGCCGCCGGCAGCTGGTCGAGATGATCGGCAGCGAGAGCCAGCGCCGGCGCCAGCTCAAGGACCCGCGCCTCGCCCGGCGCGTGGACGCGCATCTCGCCTGGCTGAAGAAGGAGCTGAGCCGGCATCGAGACCGACCTGGGTGATGCCGTCCGCGGCAGCCCCGCCCCGCGGCCGTCTCCTGACGGCCGCCGCTTCGCGGATGGATCGGCCGCCTCCTGCGGCCGATGGCGCGCCGCCCAAGATCTCCTGGTCTCCGTCCCCGGCATCGGCACGACCTCGGCCCGCCTCTTGATCGCCGGTTGATCGCGCTGCGATCAACCCCGAGCTCGGCCAGCCCGACCGACGCCGGATCGCCAGCCTCGTCGGCGTCGCCCCGATCAACCGCGACAGCGGCAGCTTCCGAGGCAGGCGGATGGTCATGGGTGGGCGCGCCAATGTCCGCAAGGCCCTGTACATGCCGACCCTCACCGCCATCCGTTACAACCCCGCCCTGAAAACCCTCTACGAGCGCCTCACCGGCCGCGGCAAACCCGCCAAGGTCGCCATCACCGCCGCCATGCGCAAGCTGCTCACCATCCTCAACGCCATCCTGAGAACCCAAACACCGTGGCACCACGCTTGAAACGCAAGACAGTCGCTCACTCCTGCTATTGGCATCGCGCGATGGAGAAGCTCCCCAGCCGAACAACGGTGTACCTTTGCAACTCGCCTCCGCCATGATGTCGCCAAAGGATGGACTAGGGCGTGTTAACACTATTCAAAGGGCTTGGTTTCGGTTATCTCATGATGATGATGAGCCTGAACGAAGACCAGTACGAGCTGATCCGCCGGTTGATGCCTGTTCAACGCGGGAACGTGCGGATCTCCAATGTCGATGTCATCGATGCGGTGCTCTACGTGACGGAGAACGGTTGCAAATGGCGGGCCTTGCCGGAGAGGTTCGGGAATTGGCATACGATCTATACCCGGCTCCGGCGCTGGGCCGAGGCCGGCGTTCTCGAGCGGCTCTTCCAGGCGTTGCAGGAGCATCGTCTGATCCGCATCCGGTTGGAATGCCCGAGCCTGGACAGCACCAGCGTGAAGGTCCACCCCGATGGCGCGGGTGCGTTGAAAAAAACGGCCCGCGGGTCATCGGCAAGTCCGGCGGCGGCTGGACCACCAAGGATCGTCTGGTTGCCGCGAATGACCGGACCGCCCTGACCTTCGGCCTGTCGCCGGGACAGGCTCACGATGCCGTCGACGGGCGCCGGCTGCTCGAAGCCCGGCCCAACCGGCCGAAGCGACTGCCGATGATCATGGATCGCGCCGATGAAGGCGACGCGACCCGGCAGCTGGTGCCGCAGCTCGGCCTCGAGGCGGTCGTGCCACCCAAATCGACCCGCCTCCGCCCCTGGACCTACGACCGCCGGCTCTACCGGCGGCGCAACGAGATCGAGCGCCTGTTCCGCCGACTCGAGGGCTTTCGCCGCATCTTCTCCCGCTTCGAGAAGCTCGACGTCATGTTCACCGCCTTCATCCAGGTCGCCCTGATCGTCGACATGATTTGTGTTAACACGCCCTAGATGGCTCCACGGGAGAGCATGAGCCTTCAGGATTGGGCATGCCACAAACCACTCACCGCTTCACATCTCTCCGCCGTGATCCGCGATAGACCATCCCAGCTGTTAGCCGATCCCTCCTATAGGACGCTGCCTGCGCTTCGCTATGCAGTGGATTTCAGCTCCCTACCGGAGTTGATCCGCTCATCTATCGTGGATCTCGGCGGGATTTAGCCGGTCACCACGGCGATGGCTCAGGCAGCTGGCGGCAATCTTCCTGATCGACCTAGAGCAGTTTCGCGCTGACTGGAATTTTTTCTCGATTTACAGGACTTCCAGGACGTGATTTACCCTTTCCGGTTGCAATGAGCCGAGGTGGTGCGATGGCGTGGAAGTCGGGGCAGAGCTATTCGACGGACCTGCGGAGTTGGGTGCTGGCGGCGATCGACGGCGGTGGCTCGGCGCGGGTGACAGCGCAGCTGTTCCAGGTCAGCATCTCGTACATCTACAAGGCGTTGGGCCGGCGCGCCGCCACCGGCGAGACCGAGGCCCGGCCGCAACGCAACCGGCAGACGCTCAAGCTCGCGGACCATCACGCGTTGATCGCGGCCGAGGTGGCGCTGCGGCCGGACGTGACGCTGGACGAGCTGCGGGCCCGGCTGCTGGCGACGCATGGCGTGTCCGCCAGCCTCGGGCTGATGCACAAGACGCTGGCCCGGCTCGGGCTGACGCTCAAAAAAAGTCGGGCCGGGCGGCGGAGCAGGAGCGACCCGACGTCGCCGCGCAGCGGGCCGACTGGCGCGCCGAGCAGAGCGGGATGCGCCCGGCGCGGCTGGTGTTCGTCGACGAGACCGGTGCCGCCACCAACATGGCGCGGCGCTACGGCCGCTGCCCGCGCGGCAAGCGCCTGGACGGCCCGGTGCCTCACGGCCATTGGAAGAGCACGACGTTTGTCGGTGGCCTCACCAGCCGCGGCTTCATCGCCCCCTACGTCCTCGACGGGGCGATGAACGGCGCCGTCTTCCTGGCTTGGGTCGAGCAGATGCTGGCGCCGGAGCTGCGGCCGGGCGACATCGTGATCATGGACAATCTTCCCGCCCACAAGATCGGCGGCATCGAGCAGGCGATCAAGGATCGGCAGGCGGAGCTGCGCTACCTGCCGCCCTACTCACCTGACCTGAACCCGATCGAGCAGGCGTTCGCCAAGCTCAAAGCGCTGTTGCGCAAGGCTGCCGAGCGCACCGTCGACGGCTTGTGGAATGCCATTGGCAAGCTCCTGGACCTGTTCCCGCCCGCCGAGTGCGCCAACGACCTCGTCGACTCCGGCTATCCACGGTCCGCGTGAAAACGCTCTAGTCCAGCTGAAGTCGAGTTGTTCCGGCGTGAAAAGACGTACTTTCTGATGATCTCGCTGGTCGCAAGTATCATCCCCTCCGGTGCAACGGATGGATATTTCAAAGGGAAGCCATTTGCATTGACTTTGCTGCCGGCCTCGAAGATAGGCGCTGTCAGTCATTGCTCTGTCCACTTTACTACAGAGATTGATATTGATAAATGGATGAAAAGCGAACCGGTTTACGTCGGAAATAATACACTATCATGAAATTACTCAATATACGGCTCGTCGAGCGCTCTAATGAGCCAGCGTCCCACCGACAGATTCTATAGATCAGATGGGCTTGGTCGTCGACATGTTCTTTTTTGCAACCCAATTTGATTTCCTGATTATCCGTGACACCCATCCGGCTTCGGGGTAGAGTCATCGGGTTTCGGGCGTTTCGGAGCGAGCGGATGAGTGCGGAGAGCGGGCTTCGGCGGCGGGTCGGGGGCTCGAGTGAGGCCGAGTTCCGGCAACGGTTCGGCAGCGAGGCGCAGTGCCGGTCGGCGCTGTTTCAGCTCCGCTGGGGCAAGGGCTGGGTCTGCCCGGGCTGCGAGCACGGGGGCTATGCCGAGCTGAAGGGCCGGGCGGTCTACCAGTGCAACCGCTGCAAGCATCAGGTCGGGCTGACCGCGGGCACCGTGTTCCACTGGACCAAGCTGCCCCTGACCATCTGGTTTCTGGCGATCTACCATCTGACCCAGAGCAAGGGCGGGATGTCGTCGGTCGAGCTGGCGCGGCGGCTGGGCACGCGGCAGCCGACCGCGTGGCTGATCAAGCAGAAGCTGATGGCGGCGATGGCCGAGCGCGACGCCGGCAAGCCCAAGCTCGAAGGTCGGGTCGAGGTCGACGACGCCTATCTGGGCGGCGCGCGCTCAGGGGGCAAGCGTGGCCGGGGTGCGGCCGGCAAGACCGCGTTCGTGGCCGCGGTCGAGACGACGGCGGAGCGCAAACCCAGACGGCTGCGGCTGACGGTCGTCAAAGGCTTCCACAAGAAGGAGGTCGAGAAGCTGGCCAAGCGTGACTTCGCCGCCGGCAGCAACGTGGTCACCGACGGCCTGTCGTGCTGGACGGCGGTCACGGCGGCTGGCTGCGACCACTTCCCGATGCTTACCGGCACCGGGCCGCAGGCGGCCAAGTGGGTGCCGTTTCAATGGCTCAACACCGCGCTCGGCAACATCAAGACGGCGCTCGCCGGCACCTATCATCATGTCAGCCCAAAGCACGCCCAACGCTACCTTGCCAGCTTCGCCTGGCGCTTCAACCGCCGTTACCAGCCCGACAGCCTGACGGAGCGCCTCGCCTATGCCTGTGCCTACACCGCGCCTCATCCCTACCGGATCATCATCGCCGGATGAGTATAAAGGATAATCAGGTTTGATTTTCGACGATATATTAGCGCTCGACGTGCAAATGCCAACACTCCGGCTTGCCGAGAAGTATCGGAGGCACCGCAGCCGCTTACTTTTCTCGCCGTTCAAGCAGGTTGAGGCAAGACGCGTCTGGGGAGCAGAGTCTCCAATTGAGCTATTCATGATCCAAGAACTTGCACGAAGAGGCATCTTCCCGCAAATCAAACCTGATTATCCTTTATACTCATCCGGCGATGATGATCCGGTAGGGATGAGGCGCGGTGTGGGCACAGGCATAGGCGAGGCGCTCCGTCAGGCTGTCGGGCTGGTAACGGCGGTTGAAGCGCCAGGCGAAGCTGGCAAGGTAGCGTTGGGCGTGCTTTGGGCTGACATGATGATAGGTGCCGGCGAGCGCCGTCTTGATGTTGCCGAGCGCGGTGTTGAGCCATTGAAAGGGCACCCACTTGGCCGCCTGCGGCCCGGTGCCGGTAAGCATCGGGAAGTGGTCGTAGCCAGCCGCCGTGACCGCCGTCCAGCACGACAGGCCGTCGGTGACCACGTTGCTGCCGGCGGCGAAGTCACGCTTGGCCAGCTTCTCGACCTCCTTCTTGTGGAAGCCTTTGACGACCGTCAGCCGCAGCCGTCTGGGTTTGCGCTCCGCCGTCGTCTCGACCGCGGCCACGAACGCGGTCTTGCCGGCCGCACCCCGGCCAGCTTGCCCCTGAGCGCGCGCCGCCCAGATAGGCGTCGTCGACCTCGACCCGACCTTCGAGCTTGGGCTTGCCGGCGTCGCGCTCGGCCATCGCCGCCATCAGCTTCTGCTTGATCAGCCACGCGGTCGGCTGCCGCGTGCCCAGCCGCCGCGCCAGCTCGACCGACGACATCCCGCCCTTGCTCTGGGTCAGATGGTAGATCGCCAGAAACCAGATGGTCAGGGGCAGCTTGGTCCAGTGGAACACGGTGCCCGCGGTCAGCCCGACCTGATGCTTGCAGCGGTTGCACTGGTAGACCGCCCGGCCCTTCAGCTCGGCATAGCCCCCGTGCTCGCAGCCCGGGCAGACCCAGCCCTTGCCCCAGCGGAGCTGAAACAGCGCCGACCGGCACTGCGCCTCGCTGCCGAACCGTTGCCGGAACTCGGCCTCGCTCGAGCCCCCGACCCGCCGCCGAAGCCCGCTCTCCGCACTCATCCGCTCGCTCCGAAACGCCCGAAACCCTGATGGACTCTACCCCGAAGCCGGATGGGTGTCACGGATAATCAGGAAATCCAAATGCTGATCGCAAAGAACGGCGAAGCTTTTCCATCTTTGTATCATTTTTGGAAAGACTTTGATATTCGTCATGATCTTGAGATAATTACAGAGGTTGATCTCTGCTTTCCGAGCTACCGAGTAGCCGTGTTCTGCGACTCTATAAAATATCATCGCAGGCGAAAGCAGCAAGAGAAGGATATGGCAATTAGCCGGCGTCTCGAAGAGGTCGGGACCCGCCCAATACGAATCTTGGGAAGAGATATCGTCAATAACATAGTGGCCGCAGGAGATGCCGTTTGTCAAGCATTGGAGGGGGTCTCGTCGACGTGCTAAGCCCGGTCGTTTGCCTATTCGCGGCGCGTGGCGAACCTGACCACGCAGCGTGTCCGCTATTGCGTTCTTAGTGGCGACAAGGACCATCCACGCTGCCGCGTCAACAGCACTCTCGTTCTAATCCGTCGGCGAACACGCTCGCTGCGCCCCGCGCTACGTTCGTCGGTCTCGATGCGCTGACAATCCTGGAATGTTGGCTCTATAACTGAATCCCGACGTTCTTGATCTGCAGATAGTTGCGCACGCCCGGGCAGGCCGCGCTCGCGGCCTATGCCGCTGTCCTTGATGCCCCCTGTCGGCGCCTGCTGGCCGCCGATGAACCAGCCATTGATCCAGATCGAGCCCGCCTCGAGCGACCGGGCGAGCCGCAACGCGCGGGAGATGTCGCGCGTATAGACGCCGGCACAGAGGCCGTAGCCGAGGCCGTTCGCCAGGGCCAGCGCCTCGGCCTCGCGCGCGAACGGCGTCACGGTGAGGACCGGCCCGAAGACCTCCTCGCGCGCGATCGGCAGGCCCGGGTCGACCTGATCGAAGATGGTGGGCTCGACGAACCAGCCCCGCTGCAAATGGGCGGGCCGACCGCCGCCGCAGCTGAGCCGGGCGCCCGCTCGTCGGGCTGCTTCGATATGGCCCGTGACCTTGGCATGCTGCTCGGCCGAGACGAGCGGACCTATGTCGGGATCCTCCCGGCCCGGCCCGACCGTGATGCGGGCGGCGCGCGCCACCAGGCGCTCGACCAGCTCGTCCGCGATCCTGGCCTCGACCAGCAGCCGCGAGCAGGCCGAGCAGACCTGCCCGGAATTGCCGAAGGCGCCATCGGCCATGTCCTCGACCAGGCGATCCAGGTCGGCGTCGGCAAAGACGAGAAGAGGATTCTTGCCGCCGAGCTCGAGGACGACCGGTTTTGTCGTCGCTGGCAGCGGCCGCCATGACCTTCCGGCCGGTCTCGACGCTGCCCGTGAAGGTCACGCCGCGGACCAGCGGGTGGCGGACCAAGCGCCTCGCCCGCCTCCTCGCCGAAGCCGGTGACGACGTTGACGACCCCGGGCGGCAGGCCGGCCTCCATGGCCAGCTCGGCCAGCCGCAGGGTCGAGAGCGGCGACTGCTCGGCGGGCTTCAGGACGGCGGTGCAGCCCGCCGCGAGCGCCGGGGCGAGCGAGCGGACGGCCATGCCGAGCGGGTAGTTCCAGGGCGTCACATGCGCGGTGACGCCCAGCGGCTCCAAGATCGTGAAGTCGACGAAGGACGGCCCGAGCGGGACCGTGCTGCCCTCCATCTTGTCGGCGGCGCCGGCATTGTAGCTCAGCGTGGCGACCGCCCCATCGACATCGCCTCGGGACTCCTTGAGCGGCTTGCCGACATCCATGCGTCTCGATCTGGGCCAGCTCCTCCTTGGCGGATGCGACCCGCTCCGCCAGCCGGCAGATCATCCGCCCACGCTCGGCCGGCGTGATCTCGCCCCACGGTCCATGGAGGGCGCGGTGCGCCGCGCGGGCCGCCCGGTCGACATCGCCCTCGGCCGCCCGTGCCACGGCGGCGATCGGCGCCTCGGTCGACGGGTCGAAGGTCTCGAAGGTCCGGCCGTCGGCGGCGGGCTCGAACCTGGCCGTCGATGAAGAGCTGGCGTGCGCATGGATGGGCTTTCGGCTGTCCGGTCTCAGGCCTTGATGCCGCTGCTCGTGATGCCCTGGATGAAATAGCGCTGCAGCACCAGGAACAGCAGAACGGAGGGGATGCAGAGGAGCGTCACGGCCGCCATCGCCACGGCATAGCCCTCGAGCTGGGTATGCGTGCCGACGACCGGCGCGAAGGCGGCGATGCCGACCGGCAGGGTCTTCATGTCCTCGTCGAAGGTCACCAGCAGCGGCCAGAGAAAATTGTTCCAGTTGAGGGTGAAGACGATGACGGTGGCGGCGATCAGCGGGCTGCGGGCGAGCGGCAGCGCCATCCTGAAGAAGATCTGGAAGCGCCCGGCCCCGTCGATGATCGCCGCATCCTCGAGCTCCCTCGGAAACGTCAGAAAGAACTGGCGGAAGATATAGACGCTCATGACGTTGGCGATGGTCGGCAGGATCAGCGCCTGGTAGGTGCTGGCCCAGCCGATCTTGATCATCGCGAGCAGGAGCGGCACGACGCCGACCTCGGGCGGGATCATGATCGAGGCCAGGAACAGGAGGAAGACGAGGTTGCGGCCGGGGAAGCGCAGCCGGGCCAGAGCGTAGCCGGCCATCGCTCCGAAGAGGACACAGAAAAAAGTGCCGAGCGACTGCCACGATGATGCTGTTCATGGTCCAGGTCACGATCGGATAGGTCAGGACCTTGGCATAGTTGACCAGCGTCACCTCGCGCGGGAACCATTCGATCGTCTTGGTCATCACCTGCGAGGACGGCTTGAACGAGGTGCTGACCATCCAGACGAAGGGCGCCGCCCAGATCGCCACCATCGCCATCCCGAAGAGCCAGACGGGCAGCTCGAGCGGCGTCAGGCGCAGGCCCGGCAACCGGCGACGCAGCAGCGATCCGCGCTCAGCCACGGGCGGTCTCCTTGAGAAGCCAGCGCTGCAGCAGCGTGACGACGAGGATCGCCAGGAACAGCAGGACCGACACGGCCGAGGCATAGCCCATCAGGTTCCGGACGATCGCCGTCTGATAGATGTAGTAGATGACGGAGGAGGACGAGCCCGACGGTCCGCCGTTGGTCATGACGTAGACCTGGCTGAAGATCCGCATGGTCGAGATGATCTGCAGCGTCACGACCATGCTGATGGTCGGCCGGATATGCGGCAGGGTGACGTGCCAGAGCTGGCGGGGCTTGCCGGCGCCGTCGATCGACGCGGCCTCGTAGAGCTCCTTGGGCACGTCCTGGAGCGCTGCCAGCAACAGGATGAAGGCGAGCCCCAGATCCCACCAGATCGAGGCGATCGACACGCCGATCAGCGACCAGCGCGTGCTGGTGAGCCACGGGATCGGCCCGATCCCGAGATAGCCCAGATAGTGGTTCAGAACGCCGAACTGCGTGTCGAGCACCCAGACCCAGAGCAGGCCGATGACCGTCGCCGAGACGACGTTGGGCGTGAACAGCAGGGTGCGGGCGAGCCCCGAGAGCGGCCAGCCCTGGTTGACGAAAAGCGCGAAGGCGAGGCCGAGGATCGGTGACGCCGGGGACGATGACGAGGGCATAGAAAAAGACGTTCTTGAAGGCGACCCAGACCCAGGGATCGTTGTAGGCGTCCTTGAAGTTCTGCGAGTCCTACCCAGTCTGGCGCGCCGATGATGCTCCAGTCCGTAAAGGCGACATAGATGCCGAAGAGGATCGGGAAGATATTGAAGAGCAGGAACGGAACGGCAAAGAAAAGAATGAAGACATAGCCGACCCATTCTGCCTTCGGCCGGCTTATGTCGACGGGCTGAGCGGCGGTGCCCGCCTTGCCTGAGGATACGGCCTCGCCGGCCGCAGCATCCAGGCCACCCTGCACCGCCGCCATCGCCCTTTGGCCTGCCCCAGGCTCAGCCCGCGTCGAGACCCTTCTGCCACTGCTCCTGGAGGCGCGACATGGCGTCGTCGATCGAGACCTGCTTCACCCAGACGCCCTCGAGCGTCTTGGCGAGAAAATTTCCGCCCTGATAGATCGTGAAGTCGGGCGCTGCCTGCACAGGGATCTCGCCCTGCGTCGCGAACGCCATGCCCTCGATGAAGGCGCCGCGGACCGACCAGGGATGGCCCGCCGTCTTGTAGTCCGGACGGGCGAGGATCGACTTTCTCGGTGCTGGCGCCGCGGCCCTTGGTGGTCCAGAGGAAGCTGTTGTCCGACAGCCACTTCACGGCCTGCATGGTGGCCTCGTAGCGGCCCTTGTCGCGCTGCTTGTACAGCTCCATGCCGCCCATCTCGAAATAGGTGACCTGCTTCTCGCCGATCTTCGGGAACAGGTAGGTGCGGAAATTGAGACCTTGCTGCACATAGCCGTTGAGCGTCCAGGGGCCCGTCCAGAAGATCGAGCCGTCGCCGGTGCCGAACGCCTTGTAGCGGTCGGTGACGTCGCGGGTGCTGACCTTCCACTTGTCGAAGAGGTCGAGCACCCACTGCATCGCTGCCTTGCCGGCCTCGGGATTGACGCAGGCCGTCTTGAGATCGTCCGATGCCCGCTGGAAGCCCATCTGGGCCGCGACGATGCCCCAGGTCACGGTCGGCTGCACGCCGGAGCCGGTCATCATGATGCCGGAGCGCGTGACCTTGTCGCCGTCGCGCTTGGTGAGCTTCTCGGCCCACTCGAGCAGGGTCTTGCCGTCCTCCGGAAACTTGTCCGGGTCGTAGCCGGCTTCCTTGAGATGGTCGAGATTGACCTCCGGCTGAAGGCTCATCAGGTCCATCGGCACCATGCCGAGCGCGTTGTCGTATTTCGGGTAGCGCGCCTGCTTCAGGGGAAAGGCCTCGAAGTCGCCGAGGTCGAGCCCGACCTGCTTGGCCAGGTCGTCGAGCGGAATGACGACCCCTTCGCTTGACCATCTTGGCGCGCAGGCCGGCCGTGCCCCAGCCGAAATCGGGCGCCCGGCCGGTGACCGCCGCGGCCAGGACCTTGGTGACGTACTGCTCCTCGGGGATGACCTCCATGGTGATCTGGACGCCCTTGTCCTTGTGGGCGTCGTTGAAGCTCTTGATCACCTGCGCCCAGACCTCGCCGTCCGAGGCCGCGAGCCAGCTCCAGTGCACGAGCTCGGTCGTCTGCTGCGCCCGTGCCGCCCGCCCGGCGAGCCACCAGGGCGTCGTCGCTGCGGCCGTCGCTGCCGTGGCGCTGCCGAGCAGATCGCGCCGCGTGAGCTTCCACTTCGTCTGCATGGGGCCCTCCCTCCTTGTCCGGCCCAGCCGACCCAGAGCCGCGCCGGTCGCCCACCTCTTGTTCCTGAAGGATGGCAGACGGGCTGCCGCGCCGGTTGACCTCAAGCCGACGGATGCTTGACGCTCGGCCGACAAAGCGAGGGGCATCGGTGATCGCTCGGCGTGGCGGCGCGCGCGGTCGAAGGGCGTCGTCGGCAGTCAACGTACAGCCGGAGGCGGCGTGGCATGACACGCCCACGTCGTCCGCCAGGGGAGGCCCAGCCATGACCGCGATCAGGAACGTCACGCACCACGACATCTTCCGCCACCCCGAGCACTGCGTGAACCAGATCGCGACGCGCGTCCTGCGCTCGGGCGACCTCGTCGCCGTCTTCAACGAGGAGCGTTTTCCCTTCCATCACGACAGCGGCCAGACGCTGCTGACGCGCTCCGCCGACGGCGGCCTCACCTGGACGGCGCCCGAGATCGTCCTGCCCTGGAGCGACACGACCGGCAACTGGGACTGCGGCATCTGCGAGCTGGCCGACGGCACCTGGCTCGTCAACATGACGATCACCGGCTTCTTCAAGCGCGGCATCAAGCCCGAGGGCGTCTCCTGGTCGGCCCATCCGGTGAGCGAGCAGTGGGGCGACTGGACCTGGGCCTACAAGACCCAGGGCTGGCTCGGCACCTACGTCGTCCGCTCGACCGACCAGGGCCGCAGCTGGAGCGAGCCGATCCCGGTCAATGTCCGGCCCCTCAAGCACGGCGGCTGCCGCGCTCGGCTGCTGGCAGCTGCCCTCGGGCTCCGTCCTCATGGGCCTCTACGGCCGCATCCGCGGCTACGAGGAGGAGGGCGAGGGCGAGTCGACCCGCTCGGCGCTGATGCGCTCCGACGATGGCGGCGTCAACTGGGAATACTTCTCGACGCTCGCCTACGATCCGGCCTCGATCATCGACTACGAGGAGCCGGCGCTCCTCCGCCTCACCGACGGCCGCCTCGTCTCGCACCATGCGCACCCACGTCAACCCGTCGAGCGACGCCAAGAACATGGTCATGGTGGTCTCCGAGGACGACGGCTTCTCCTGGACGCCGCCCAAATGGACCAACATCTGGGGCTATCCCTCCGAGATGATCCCGCTCCAGGACGGCCGCTACCTCATGATCTACGGCTACCGCCGCCCGCCCTACGGCGTGCGCGGCGTCGTCTCCGAGGACGGCGTCACCTGGGACGAGAAGAACGAGTTCGTCATCCGCGAGGGCGGCGTGCCCGGGCGGAGCGAGGGCGAGCGGCCCGGCAGCTCGCGCATGGCGCCCTGGTCCGGCAAGTACGGCAGCGGCCGCATCGACTGGAAGAACCCGGGCGTCTACCAGCATATCGGCTATCCGAGCGTGGCCCAGCTCGCGCGACGGCACGATCGTCGCCTCCTACCACGAATGGAGCGAGGACGAGCGGCCGCTCCAGTATGTGCTGCTGCACCCGCTTCGAGCTCGCCGACTGAGGCCCGGGCGCGTGCGGGCGCGGCTGCTCGAGCACCGCATCCTCCACCGCGAGCCCTACGCCTACTGCGCCCACCCCTTCGCCACCGCGCTGCGCCGACGGCACCTGGCTCCTCGTCTTCAACCGCGCCCCCCGCCGGCCTTTTATTCTTCACCCGCCCCAGGACCCCTGGTTCCACAACCTCCTGACCCGCTCGACCGACCAGGGCCGGACCTGGACCCCGCCGGTGCCGGTGCCCGACTTCGGCTGGGACGGGGTCGAGTGCGCCGGCCTCACCGCCCTGCCGGGCGGCGGCGTGCTCCTGAACCAGTGGCGCTTCCGCTGGTACCCGCTGCCGCTGGCGCGGAAGCTCGCCGGAAAGGTGGCGCTCGCCATGCCCGGCCGACTGGGCCCGGGAGCTGGCCGGCTCGACCGAGCTCGACAGTGGCCGCCAGCTCGGCGACCCCGAGACGCTGGCGCCCTGGGCGCGCGGCCCGGGCAAGACCTTCGCCCACCTCTCGGACGATGGCGGGCTCACCTTCGAGCGCACGGTCGAGATCGACACGCGCCCCTACAGCGGCGGCTACGGCATGCGCGGCGGCCTCGTGCTCGAGCGACGGCAGCATTTTTCTGCCCCTCTCGGACGTGCCGGCCTATGAGCGCGTCTTCTCGGTCCGCTCGACCGACGGCGGCCTCTCCTGGGAGGCGCCCCGGCCGGTCGCCGCCGAGCCCGGCCTTCTCTTCGAGGAGCCGGCGCCGCTGGCCCTGCCTACGGGCGACCTGCTGATCCTCCTGCGGGAGAATCGGGGCCGCACCCTCCATGCCGTGCGCTCGGCCGATGGCGGCCGGAGCTGGAGCCGGCCGGCGCCGACGGGCATCGACGGCTACCCGGCCCACCTCCTCGGCCTCTCCGACGGGCGCCTGCTCTGCACCTTCGGCCGACGAAAGCCACCCTTCTCGATCCGCGCCGTGCTCTCGACCGACAGCGGAGAAAGCTGGTCCGCGGAAGAGCTTCCGATCCGTCCCGACCTCCCCAACAAGGACCTGGGCTACCCCGTGACCCTGGCCGCCGACACGGGCGAGCTCGCGACCTTCTACTACGGCCAGGACCAGGATGGGGTCACCGCCATCTGGATGACCCGCTGGCGGCTCGAGTAGCCCGCCCCGCCCGCTTCCGGCTTGCGCCCCGCCCCCCGCTTGGGCAGGGATGTCTTTTCTGCGCACGAGGCGAGGCGTCATGGACTGGAACCCCGACGCAACGGGCCCGCTCGCAGGCCTGAAGATCCTCGATCTCTCGCGGCTGGTCTGCGGCAACCTCCTGACCGTCAGCCTCGCCGACTTCGGCGCCGACGTGGTCAAGGTCGAGGATCGGGCCAAGGGCGATCCGCTCCGCGACTGGAAGGCCGAGGGCCAGAGCCTCTTCTGGAAGGTCTATGGCCGCAACAAGCGGAGCCTCGCCCTCGACCTCCGCTCGCGGGCCGGCCGCGCCGTCGTGGGCCACCTCGCCTGCTTCGCCGACGTCCTGGTCGAGAGCTTCAAGCCCGGCACCATCGAGAGCATGGGCCTGGGCCCGACCCGCCTCCTGGCCCTCAACCCCAGGCTCGTGGTGGTCCGCATCTCGGGCTTCGGCCAGACCGGCCCCTACCGCGACCGCCCGGGCTTCGGCACCCTCATCGAGGCCATGTCGGGCCTGGCCGCGCGCAGCGGCTTTCCCGACCGCCCGCCGATCCTCCCCACCGTCCCTTTGGCCGACATGGTGGCCGGCATCTACGGCGCCTTCGCCACCATGGTGGCCCTCCAGGCGCGCACCGAGACCGGCGGCGGGCAGGTCATCGACCTCTCCCTCCTCGAGCCGCTGGTCTCCTTCCTCGGCGCCGACCCGGCCATCTGGAAGCTCTTCGGCCGCCTGCCCGAGCGCACCGGCAACCGCTCGCAGACCTCGGCGCCGCGCAACGTCTACATCACCGCCGACGGCGGCTACGTCGCCATCTCGGCCTCGATCCAGTCGATGGCCGAGCGCCTGTTCCGCGCCATCGGCCGGCCCGAGCTCGCGGCCGATCCGCGCTTCCGCACCAACGCCGACCGGCTCGATCACAATGTCGAGCTCGACGAGGTGATCCAGGCCTGGATCGGCGCCCACGACCAGGCCGAGTGCCTGAAGGTCTTCGAGGCAGGAGGCGTCACCGCGGGGCCGATCTACGACGCGGCCGGCCTCGTCGCCGACCCGCACGTCCTGTCCCGCGAGGTCCTGGTCGAGCTGCCCGACGCCGACACCGGCTCCGTGCTCGCCCACAACGTCACCCCGCGGCTCGGCACCACCCCCGGCCACCTCCGCCACCCCGCCCCGAGGCTCGGCGCCGACAGCCGCCGGGTGCTCCGGGAATCCGGGATGACCGACATGGAGATCGACCGGCTGGTCGACGAGGGCGTCGTCAAGGAGGCCGATGCCGTCCCGGCGTCCTGAGCGCCATCGAGCTGACCCCGCTATCGGTCCCCCTGGCGGGACGGGCCGCGCCGCTGCTGCGACCTGCGACAGGCTCGAGCCCACGGATGGACTCCACATCCGTCTGGGATCGGCGCCCCGACTGACGACCAGCACCGACCATCGAAAGGAAGAGCCGGCCCCGAGGAACCATTCCAGACGCGTGATCTACCGAGTGGCATCTGGAGCGGGCGAAGGGATTCGAACCCTCGACCCCAACCTTGGCAAGGTTGTGCTCTACCCCTGAGCTACGCCCGCATGGCCGAACGGCCGATGATGGGCGCTATGTACGGGACGACCCGGGCTTTGGCAAGCCGGCGGTGCGTCAGGCCGTATGCGTGGCATCGAGATCGACGAGCCTCGGGCGGTGACCGGTGGCCTCGAGAACGCGCAGAAGATCGGCCGCGGCGATCGCCGTGGTGGCCGTGTTGACCAGCGGGTGGACGTTGAGGATCGCCTGCCCGAGGAGCTTCGTGTCGAGGACGGGCGTTACACGGCGGTCTCGGTCGTTGACCAGGGCCAGCGGCGTCACCGAGCCCGGCTCCACACCCAGGGCCTCGCGCAGCCGGGCCGCGCTCGCGAACGCCATCCGCGGCGCCTCGAGCAGCCGGGCTAGGCCGTTGACCTTGACCGGCTGGCGGTCACCGCAGGTGACGAGCCAGAGCCCGCCTCTCCGGTCCTCCAGGAAGAGGTTCTTCACATGGGCGCCCGGCAGGTGGCCGGTCGCGGCCTGGGCCTCCTCGACCGTGAGGACGGGCGCATGGCGGTGGGTGGTGGCGTTGATGCCCAGGCTTTCGAGATAGGCGAGCATCGCCTCCGGATCGGTCAGCATCGGCAGTCGCTCCTCGGACAGTCCAAGCGCCCGTCACGGGCTCGTTAGTTGCAGATCCCGGTCCCGCACTCTAGCTCCGGAACGGGTGGGTCCGGCGGATCGGATCGGGACATGCGGACGGGTGCGATGGCGGGCCGGCAGGGAGCGGGTTGGCGGCAGAGCCTGCGCCGGCTCCTGCCTCTGCTCCTCCTCCTCGCGGCCATCGCCCTGGTGTTCGGCACGGGGCTGCATCGCCAGCTCAGCTTCGAGTCGCTGGAACAGAACCGGGGGCGGCTCCTCGCCCTCGTCCATGCCCATCCGCTCGGCACGGCGCTGGGCTACCTTCTCCTCTATGCCATCGCCACGGCTCTCTCCGTTCCGGGCGGCGCCGTCCTGACCCTGGCCGGCGGATTCCTGTTCGGGACGCTGCTCGCGACGGCCCTGGTCGTCGCCGGCGCCACCCTCGGCGCCATCGCCGTCTTCCTCATCGCCCGCACGGCCCTCGGCGAGCCGCTACGGGCCCGCGCCGGCCCCTGGCTCGCCCGCATGGAGCAGGGCTTCCGCGACAACGCGCTGAGCTACCTGCTCGTCCTGCGGCTCGTCCCCGTCTTTCCGTTCTGGCTCGTCAACCTCGTTCCGGCCTTTCTGGGAGTCGGCCTCGGGACGTACGCGCTCGCGACCTGCCTCGGCATCGTTCCGGGCACGCTGGTCTACGCCAGCGTCGGCAACGGGCTCGGCGCCGTCTTCGATCAAGGCGGCGAGCCGGACCTCGGGATCGTCTTCCACCCGGCGATCCTGCTCCCGCTCCTGGGGCTGTCGGCCCTGGCTCTCCTGCCGGTCGCCTTCCGTCGCCTGCGACGAGGGTCTGCCGCCCCTCCGGCCTCCTGAGCCTCGCCCGAGCCCGCCATGCAGCATGTCAGCTCTTGCGTGATCGAGCGGCCCCAGGGCCGGCGTGAGCCGGCAATCGTCAGCGAGGGCCTGCGCCGTGCAACGCCGTGCCGCGCCGGGCGTTCCAGCACGTGACCGGGTGAAGCGCCCGGGGCCTTCTGCCGGCCTTGCCTGGCCGCCGCTCCTCGAGGAGACCGGGGCATGGTGCGGATCTACGGGATCGAGGGCGGCACGCTACGGCCGCTCGGGACCGGCCTCGGGTCGGGCCTGCGCGACGGGGCCGTCTGGATCGACCTCGTCGCGCCGACGGAGGAGGAGACCGAGGCGCTCCACCGGAGCCTCGGCCTGACGCTGCCGAGCCTCGAGTTGGTGAGCGGCATCCAACCTTCGGGGCGGCTCGTCGCCCAGGACGGCACGCTCTTCGCGACCGCCGTCGTTCCGGCCGGAGACCAGGCCGCACCGCCGCTCGTGCCGGTGACCTTCGTGCGCACGGGCGAGCGGCTCGTCACCCTGAGCTACGGCCAGGAGGACCCGCTCGGTCGCTTCGCGGCCGAGGCGCGCGGCAGCCGCTCCGAGCTCACCGATGCGCCTGACCTGTTCGCGGCCCTGCTCGAGATGCTCGTCGACCGCATCGCCGATCGGCTCGAGGCCGTGGGCGGGAAGCTCGACCATCTCGGACGCGCCAGCTTCCGCCATTCCGGCGCGGCCGTCCGGCACGCCCGCCCGCGTCTGTCGATCCGCCAGCGCACCGCAAGGCTCGAGGACGTGCTCCTCGGCATCGGCAACGAGCACGAGCTGACCTCGCGGCTGCGCGAGTGCCTGCACAGCCTGCTCCGCCTCGTCGGCTTCGCGGTCGAGCATGTCGCGGACGAGGAGGACGGGGCCGAGGCGGAGCGGCTCGAATCGATCCGAGGCGACCTCCGCTCGGTCGGCGAGTATGCCGGCTACCTCGTCGACGACATGGAGTTCATGCTCGATGCCACGGTCGGCCTCATCGACATCCAGCAGAACAAGGTCATCTATCTCCTCTCGATCGTCAGCGTCGTGCTGACGCCGCCGGTTCTGGTGGCCAGCGTCTACGGCATGAACTTCAAGAACATGCCCGAGCTGGGCTGGCCCTGGGGCTATGCCTGGGGCCTCGGGCTGATGCTCGCCTCCGCGGTCGGCCCTTTTTTGTTCTTCATGATCCGCGGCTGGCTCTAAGCTGGTCCTTTTTATGGCATTCGATCCTATTTCATGCTATGGGGCGCCCATGCCCGCCATCGGAGTGCCCACGATGACCGATTCCTCTGCCACGTCCGCCGCTGCCGCTCCGCCCCCGCTCGACGAGGCGGAGCTGGCGACGCTGCGCCGCGGCCTCGTCGCCCGCTATGCGCCCGCCGATTCGATCGAGGAGCACTGGATCGAGGAGCTCGTCTTCTGCGCCTGGCGCCAGAAGCGGCTGCGCCGGATCGAGGCGGCGGCACTGACGCGATTGACCGCCGGAGACCTCGAAGGGCCGTCGCTGGAGACGCTGCGCCGCTACGGCGCCCGGATCGAGCGTGACTGGCGCCGGGCCATGGTCGAGCTTCGAGACGTTGCGGACCGCCCGTCCGAGCGAGGCGACCGGCCCCTCCAAATGGAACGCCGCGCAGCTTCGCTGGCTGGGCGCCTATGCCGAGCGTCTCGAGCCGGGCAACGACCGGGCGCCCGCCCTGGCCGCGCCCGCTCCGGCCGCGCCCGCTCCGGCCGCGGTTGCGCCGCAACGGCCGACGGCGCCGGCCGTCCCGCCTCGCCCGGCCGCCCCGGCCGCGCCGGCCCCTGCCCATCGTCCGCCCACAGGCACGAACGAACCCGGCCCCCACCCGACGGCCGACGCGACCGCCCTCGACCGCTCGGCGCGGAGTCGTCTCGCGACCGTCGAGCGGCGCCTCGCCGGCACGTCGTCCTGAGCCCGCCACGACCCTGCCGGGCAAGGCCCGGCCGGATGCGACGGACTGCATGATCGGCTCGGCGGGCCGCGGGCCCCGCCATGCCCTGGGCCGAGGCCGGCCGACGCCGGGCGCTGCCCTTTGACCGGCCGGGAGGCCGCGCGTACTGTCCGCCTCCCCGTTCTCGGCCGAGCCATTCCATGTCGCGCCAGCCCGACACCGCGGCCGCCGGTCCGCGCCGCCCGCCGAGCCTCGCGCACGAGCTGCGGGCGACCCTGGCGCTCGGCCTGCCGCTGGCCCTCTCGCAGGTCGGCCAGATTTTTATCTATGCGGTCGAGGTGCTGCTGCTCGGCCGGCTCGGCGCCACCGAGCTCGCGGCCGTGACCCTCGCCAACAGCGTTCTCAATCTCTCCGTCATGTTCTCGATCGGGATCGCCCAGGCGACGGCCCCGCTCATCGCCCAGGCGCGGGGCGCGAGGCAGCCGCGCCAGGTGCGCCGGGCGGTGCGCCAGGGCCTCTGGGTGGCCTTGTCGGTCACCCTGCCGCTCGGCCTCGCCCTCTGGTTCGTGCGGCCGGCGCTGGCCTGGATGGGCGAGGATTCCACCCTGCTGCCCATGACGGAAGCCTATGTGCGGGCGGCCGTTTTCGGCCTGCCGGCAGGGGCGGCCTTCATCGTGCTGCGCTCGTTCGTGTCGACCTACGGGCGCACGCGGGCCATCGTCCTGCTGACCCTGGCAGCCGTGCTGGTCGACCTCGTGGTGAGCTGGGCGCTGATCTTCGGCCGGCTCGGCCTGCCGGCCCTCGGCGTCCTCGGTGCCGGCATCGGCGCCACGCTGAGCTGGATTTTCATGTTCGTGGGCCTGCTCGTCTATTGCCTCCGGGTCAGGCCTTTCAGCCGCTTCTTCATTCTCGCCCGGTTCTGGCGCGCGGACTGGCCCGTCTACCGGGAGACGTGGCGGATCGGGCTGCCGATCGGGGGCGCCCTGCTCCTCGAGACGGGCCTCTTCAGCGCCGCGACCCTGCTGATGGGCCTGATCGGCACGGTGCAGCTCGCCGCCCATCAGGTGACGCTGCAGCTCGCCAGCCTCTCCTTCATGGTGCCGCTCGGCATCGCCATCGCCGCCACCATCCGGGTCGGGCTGGCCACGGGGAGGCGCGACCCGCGGGCGGCACGCCTGGCGGGCTTCGCCGCCAGCGGCCTCGGCGCCGCCTTCATGATCTTCATGGGCGCCGTGTTCTGGCTGGTGCCCGAGCCGCTGGTCCGCCTCTTCATCCCGGGCTCGGCTCCCGAGGACATGGCGGCGGCGGCGCTCGCGGTCCGGTTCCTCAGGATCGCCGCCCTGTTCCAGCTCTTCGACGGGCTTCAGGTGATCGGCATCTCGAGCCTCAGGGGCATGAAGGACACCACCGTGCCGATGGTCATCGCGATGGTCGGCTACTGGCTCGTGGGCTTTCCGCTGGCTGTTCTTCTCGGCTTCGGCACGCCGCTCGCCGGCCGCGGCATCTGGCTCGGCCTCGCCGCGGCGCTGGCCACGGTGGCGATGGCGATGCTCCTTCGGTTCGACCGGCTGACGCGGCCGGGCCTCCACCCGGCCTTGCCCTGAGGGCCGGGCTTACGGCAGGCTTCGGTGGCGCCGGGGATCGATCCGGGGAGTCGATCGATGAACGTGGCACACCTCTTCGAGCGGACCGCGAGCCGCGATGCCGAGGCGCCGGCCGTGGCGCTCGGCCGCTCGATCCTGCTGACCTACGGCGCGCTGGCCCACCGGGCGGCACGGCTCGCCGGCGCGTTGCGCGGCCGGCTCGGGCTCGCGGCCGGCGATCGGGTGGCGCTGCTCTCGGCAAATCGTGCCGAGTATGTGGAAGCGCTGCTCGGCGGCTGGTGGGCCGGCCTCGCCGTCGTGCCGGTCAACGCCAAGCTCCACCCGCAGGAGCTGGCCTTCATCCTCGGCGACTCGGGCGCCAGGCTCGCGCTCGTCTCGCCCGAGCTGGCGCCGGCGCTCGGAGCCCTCGCCGGCACGCTCCCGGACCTGGAGCAGGTGATCGAGCTGGGCTCGGGCGAGTATCGCCGCTTCCTCGACGCCGACCCGCGGCCGATGGAGGCGACGGACGGCGACGCGATGGCCTGGCTTTTCTACACCTCGGGCACGACCGGCCGGCCCAAGGGAGCCATGATCACGCACAAGAACCTGCGGGCCATGACCTATGGCTATCTGATCGACGTCGACGAGGTCGGGCCGCGCGAGACGATCCTCCACGCAGCGCCCATGTCGCACGGCTCGGGCCTCTACATCGTCCCGCACGCCGCGGCGGGCTCCTGCCAGGTCGTGCCCGAGAGCGGCGGCTTCGACGAGGCCGAGGTGTTCCGCCTCATCGAGGCGCACGAGGACGTCCACATGTTCGCGGCGCCGACCATGGTGCAGCGGCTCGTGCGCCATGCCCGCGGGCAGGAACCGGACGTCAGCAATCTCAGGACCATCGTCTACGGTGGGGCGCCCATGTACCTGGCCGACCTCGAGGCAGCTCACGAGGCATTCGGATATCGGCTGGCCCAGCTCTACGGCCAGGGCGAGAGCCCGATGTGCATCACGGCGCTTTCGCGGCGCCAGCACCGGGCGGCGGCCGAGGCGGGTCGGCGGGATCGGCTGCAGTCCGTGGGCACGCCGCAGCTCGTCTGCGAGCTCAGGATCGGTGACGCCGACGGCCGCCCGCTGCCGGTGGGCGAGGCCGGCGAGGTGATGTGCCGGGGCGACGCCGTGGTGCCGGGCTACTGGCGAAACCCGGAGGCTACGGCCGCGACCATGGGCGACGGCTGGCTCAGGACCGGCGATATCGGGGTGCTGGACGGCGACGGCTATCTCACGCTCAAGGACCGCTCGAAGGACCTCGTGATCTCGGGCGGCGCCAACATCTATCCGCGCGAGGTCGAGGAGGCGCTCCTGGCCCATCCGGACGTCCGCGAGGTCTCGGTGATCGGCCTCGCCGACCGGGAGTGGGGCGAGCGGGTCGTCGCCTGCGTGGTCGCAGCGCCCGGCACGCTGTCGGCGACGCTCGACGCCTGGTGCCTCGAGCGGATCGCCCGCTTCAAGCGGCCGAAGGAGTATGTCTTCCTCGATGCCCTGCCGAAGAGCAGCTACGGCAAGATCCTGAAGCGCGAGCTGCGCGACCGCCTTGCCAGGGACCGCCGGGCGCCCTAGCTGCGGCGGGGGACGCCGCCGGCGCTCGCCGGCCCGGCGGGGGATCGGCCAAGGACATCGGAGGTCACATGCATCATGTCGAGGCGCACGGCGCGCGCATTCCTGCCCTGGGCTTCGGCACCTGGCAGCTGTCCGGAAAGGTCGCCCAGAGCATGGTCGAGAGCGCGCTCGCGATCGGCTACCGGCACATCGACACCGCCCAGATGTACGGCAACGAGCGCGAGGTCGGGGCCGGCATCCAGGCGAGCGGCGTGCCGCGGGAGGACATCTTCCTGACCACCAAGGTCTGGCCCGACCGCTTCCGGGCCGCCGACTTCCGGCGCTCGGTCGAGGAGAGCCTGGAGCGCCTGGGGCTGCCCTTCGTCGATCTCCTGCTCCTGCATTGGCCCAATCCGAGCGTGCCGCTGAAGGAGACCATGGGGGCGCTCGACGAGGCCCGCGAGCTGGGCCGGGCCAGGCATGTGGGGGTGAGCAACTTCACGACCAGGCTGATCGACGAGGCGCTGGGCTGCGCCCGCTCGCCGCTCGTGACCGACCAGGTCGAGTACCATCCCTTTCTCGGCCAGAAGGCCGTGATCGAGAAGCTGCGCGGCCACGGCATGGCGCTCACCGCCTACTGCCCGCTCGCCCGCGGCCGGGTCTTCGGCAACGCCACGCTCGAGACGATCGCCGGGCGGCACGGCAAGACGGTCGGCCAGGTGGCGCTGCGCTGGCTCGTCCAGCAGCCGGGCGTGATCGCCATTCCGCGCTCGTCCAAGCCGGAGCATGCGCGCTCGAACTTCGAGATCTTCGACTTCGACCTGACGCCGACGGAGATGCAGCAGATCGAGGCGCTCGGGGCGCCCGGCGGGCGGGTCGTCAATGTCGGCGTGGCGCCGGCCTGGGACTGATCCGGGCGGCTCAGTGACTGTCGCCGCTCATCCGCAGCAGCTTGTACGTGTCGCCCGAGCGCTCGAACGTGAAGGTGCGCGTGGCGAAGCCGTCGCATGGCGGCCCCTTCGGGAGCTTGGCCGCGGGCTCGGTCGAGGAGTAGCTGTACTCGAGCTCGAGGGCGAGCTGGTCGTCCGTCTGGCTCGTCACCTTGGATCGGGTGACGACGTCCATCTTCACATGGTTGCAGGCCCGGCTCTCCTCCGAGGCATGGGCGTCGTAGTAGCTCACGATCTGCGGCTGGGCCCCGGGAAACCGGCCGAGCCCGGCCTGCTGGTCCAGCCCCGGCAGCCTGTGGCCGCCGGCCGTGCATGCGGCGAGGGCCAGGGCGGCGAGGAGAGCACCGCTCGGGGCCGGCACAAGCTTCATCGGGGATCTCCATGGCAGCGCCCAAGGCGGCGCACCGACCGTCTTATGCCGCAGACCCGTGCCGGGGACAGGGGTCAGCGACAAAAAAGCCGGGCCGCGGCGCCAGGGTCACGCGTGCCCGACGATGCCGGTCCTGAACGGCCGGGCACAGGTGAAGCCACGCATTTGCCCGTCCCCGTCCTCGGCGACGAGGCAAGGCAGGCCGGCCTTACCGGCTGCCTCCAGCCGGCGCCCTATCTCCGCCGCGTCCGGCACCGTGTCCTGGACGCTGCCCTCACCTGTCGCCGGATGCTCGCGGCAGATCGCCGTGATCGCCCACGGATGGGTCGCATCGGCGGCGATCAGCCCACGGGGCTCGTCCGCCGAGGTCGTCGGCGCGAACGGATGGAGCAGCGCTCCTGCGAGGAGCATTGCGGTCACTCCGGGCGAGCGAGGATCAGATATAGTGGGCCGCGAGGGGCTCGAAGCCGTTGAAGCCGACCGAGGCGTAGGTCGTGGTGTAGGCGCCGGCGCTGCCGATCCTCAGCCGGTCGCCCTCCCTGAGATCGAGCGGCAGGCGATAGGCGGCGCGCTCGTAGAGCACGTCCGCGCTGTCGCAGGTCGGGCCGGCCAGGATCACCGGCGCCTCCGGCCCGACCCGGTCGCTGCTGACGGGATACTGGATCGCCTCGTCCATGGTCTCGGCGAGGCCGCCGAACTTGCCGATGTCCAGAAACACCCATCGCCGCTCGTCGCCGTCGCCCTTCTCGGCGATCAGCACGACCTCGGTCTCGATGATCCCGGCGTCGCCGACGAGGCTGCGGCCGGGCTCGACGATGGTGTCGGGCAGGCGGTTGCCGAAGTGACGGAGCAGGGCGGAACGGATCGCCCGGCCGTAAGAGTCGACCGAGGGCACCGGCCGCCGATAGGGAGTGGGGAAGCCGCCGCCGAGATTGACCATGCGGAGCGTCACGCCGCTCTCCTCGAGATCGCGGAAGAGGGCCGCCGCGGTAGCGAGGGCGGCGTCCCAGCTCTCGGGATCCTGCTGCTGGGAGCCGACGTGGAAGGAGATGCCCCAAGGCACGACCGGCAGCCCGGCGGCCTCGCGCAGCAGCGACAGGGCCATGCCGGGGGCACAGCCGAACTTCCGGGACAGCGGCCATTCCGCGCCGGCGCCGCTGGTCAGGATCCGGCAGAACACGCGCGAGCCCGGAGCGGCACGGGCGATCTTGAGGAGCTCCGCCTCGGCGTCGAACGCAAAGAGCCCGACACCCAGCGCGAAGGCTCGGGCGATGTCGACCTCCTTCTTGATGGTGTTGCCGTAGGAGATGCGCGACGGGTCGGCGCCGGCGGCCAGCACCGCCTCGATCTCGGCGACGCTGGCGACGTCGAAGCAGCTGCCGAGGGCGGCCAGGCGAGCCAGGATCTCCGGCGCCGGATTGGCCTTGACCGCGTAGTAGACGCGGGCGTCAGGCAGGGCCGCCCTGAGGGCTGCGTAGTTCTCCTCGACCCGGTCGACATCGACCACGAGGCAGGGGGTGGGCGGGCGGATCTCGGCCAGGAAGCGATCGAGCTTGGTGGTCATCGCGTCACATCTCCTGCGCGACGGCGGAGTTCGGGAGGATGGCGGAGAGGAGCGTCCGGGGGCGGTCAGACGACGCGGACATTCTTGAACTGCCAGGGGTCCGACGGGTCGATGTCCTCGGGGAAGAGTCGACAACGGTCGTCGAGCGGGGTCCAGGCGCTGTAGGCTCCGACGACCGGGCCGAGATAGGGCCGCGCCACCTCGAGGACGCGGGCGAAGTCGAGCTCATCGGCCTCGAGCAGGCCCGCGGTCGGGCTCTCGATCGCCGCGACCATCCCGCCCAGCACGCCTGCCGCGACCTGGAGCGAGGTGGCGCTGTTGAAGGGTGCGAGCTTGCGCGCCTCCTCGATCGAGAGCCGGGAGCCGTACCAATAGGCGCCGCGCTGGTGGCCCATGACAAGGAGGCCGAGCTCGTCGATGCCGCTCCGGATCTCGTCCATCAGCAGGCGCTGCGTCTTCTGCGGCCGCCAGTTGCGTCCGGCCATCTCGTGCAGCGACAGCACGGCATCGTCGCAGGGGTGGTAGGCATAGTGCACGGTCGGGCGGTAGCTGACCGTGTCGCCGTCGCGGAGCGTGAAGTAGTCGGCGATCGAGATCGATTCGTTGTGGGTCACGAGAAAGCCGTGGAAGGCGCCCGCCAGCGGCGTCCAGGTCCGCACGCGCGTGCCGGCGCCCGGCCGCTCGAGATAGATCGCCGCGTCGCAGCCGGCCGGATGGCGCCGGCCGTCGGGCGGCAGCTCGTGCTCGTGCGTGCCCCAGCCGAGCTCGGCCGGCTGGCACCCCTCGCTGATGAAGCCGTCGATCGACCAGGTGTTGACGAACTCGCCCGGCCGCTTGTGCCCCTCGCCGACCTGGGTATCGCGCTCGGCGATGTGCACGGTCTTGACGCCGAGCTCGCGCATCAGCCTGCCCCAGGCGCTCCGCTCCTTCGGCGCCTGGTGGGGGTGACCGGCGTCCTGGGCGATCTTGAGCAGCGCCTCCTTCAGGAGCTGCGACACCAGGCCCGGATTGGCGCCCTGCGCGATGACCGCGGTCGGGCCCGGCCCGAGCTCGCGCTTGACGGCGAGGGCGCTCTCGCGGAGCGCATAGTTCGAGCGCTGGCTCGGCGTGAGATGGCTGTCGAAATAGGCGCCGGCCCAGGGCTCGATGCAGGTGTCGAGATAGAGGGCGCCGCGCTCGCGGGCCAGCCGGATCAGCGCCACCGAGCTGACGTCGACCGAGAGATTGAGGAGAAAGTCGCCGACGCCGAGGAGCGGCTCCAGGGTCTGCCGGTAGTTGTCGGGCGTGAGCGCCCGCTCGACGAACTCGATGCCGTAGTGGGCCGCCGCGTCACGGCCGCGCGAGTCGGCCGTGACGATGACGACCTGCGCTGCGGTCACGCCGAGATGGCGAAGGATCAGCGGCAGAACGGCCTGGCCGATGCTGCCGCCGCCGAGAATGACCAGCTGACCCGGCAGGTGAGCGTGGACGGGATGCTCGGGCATGATGAGGTCCCCTCGATGCGCGGCGGGAAGCGTCCGGCGCAGTCGCAATGATCCGGGAGAGGCGATTTGGCTCGGGCCGTCAGGGCCTGGCTTCGGCGCCGGTCCGCCGGGCCTTCCGGTCGGCCGGCGTCGCCCCGCCAGGGGCGGCGGCCTCCGCCAGGGCGGCCTCCAGCTTCGCCAGCCGGTCCTCGACGGCGCTGGTCCAGTCGTTGGCCGTGGCCGAGACGGGCGCGTTGCCGCGGGTCGCCTCCTCGAGCAGCTCCGTCAGCCATTGGCCCAGCGTCAGGCTGCGCGCCCGGGCGGCGTCGCCGGCGGCCTTCTGGAGCGGCGCGGACACACCGCGCACGGTCCAGCGGCTCGTCTTGTCGACCGCTGCCTTGGCCGGCTTCGGGCCCTTTTTGTCTCTCTTCGCCACGGCTCCGTTCCAACTGTCAGCCTTGGCAGCCATGGCTGCCGGGACCGCGGATATAGGGATGGCAGCCGGCCGACGCAAGAGGAATTGTCTGCCGCGGCGGCCATGGCAGACATCGGCTCCCCGGTCGCGGCGCTCGTCGGGCCGATCAACGATCGGGCGAGGTCAGCCGCCGGGTGTGGGCGGCGACGGCCGCCTCGACCAATGCCCCTGCCAGACCCAGGCCGTAGGCGTCCTCGAGATAGGTCAGGAAGTCGTAGATGGTGACTGCCGGACAGACCTCGAACTCGAGGAAATAGACCTGCCCGTCGGCGCCGATCCTGAAGTCGAAGGAAAAATAGTCGCGCAGGCCGAAGACGCGGACCAGGCGCGCCGTCGCCTCGTGGATGACGGCGAGCTGTGCCGACCTCAGCGGGTCGCCCGGGGCCTCGGCCGCGAGGTCGACCATGGTCAGCTCGACGGGCTCCCGCTGGCCGCTCGAGGTCCCGGCGGCGCGGAGGCGCGTGATGGCCAGGCTGTCCTCGAGGGTCGGGAAGGGCCGCTCGTGGCCGCTCGCCTCGAGCGCGATCCTGTAGACGCCGAGAGGGGGCTCGCCCCGTCCGAGGTCCATGCAGCTCACCCGCACGTCCTCGCCCGGGACGTAGGCCTGGACCACGGCGTCGTCGCCGTAGCGCTCGAAGAGGCGACGCGAGAGTGAGACGGCGGATGCGAGGTCGCGGCAGCGGGCGTCGGCGGCGATGCCGATCTTGGCGCCGAGCCGGTTGGGCTTGACGAAGAGCGGAGCGCCCTCGGGGAAGGCGGCAGAGGACAGCACCTCGCCATTGCTCGCCAGAAGCGTCTCCGGTGTGCGCACGCCGAGGCCGCGTGCGAGGACCCCGCACTTGAACTTGTCCTGGCAGAGATGCTGGGCCTGGGGTCCGCTGCCGAAGGTGGGAAGGCCGAGGAGGGCCCCGAGCGCGCTGACGAAGCTGCCGCGATAGAACGCGAAGCCGTCCGTGACACACCAGAGGAGCGTGTCGGCGGGGTCGGCGCGCTGGAGGAGCGGCAGGAAGGCGTCCCGATCGTCGATGGCATGGAAGGATGTCTCGATGCCGGCGGCCGAGAACGCCTCGGCGATGGGGTCCATCAGCGGGATCAGGTCGGTCGCCTGGGAAAGGTAGAAGGCGATCTCGGCAGATGCCTCGGCCCCGAGCCCCTGCTCGGTCAGCCGCGCCTCGCAGGCGGCCTGCGGCTCGTAGAGCACAACGAACCGCCGCAGCGGCATTTATTCATCCCCCTCCGCCTCGTCGCCTCGTCGTCCGCATCCACCGGCGGGATGTGACAGAGCCGTGCGTTCGGCATTTACGGCCCGGAGGCAGGTTGATAAAAGGCCGACCGCGCGTCGTCACTCCTGCTGCCTTGCGGACCATGCATCGATGAAGCTGCTCGCCGGCAACAGCATCCGACCGCTGGCCGAGGCCATTGCCGCCTCGCTGCGCCTCGACCTCACCAAGGCCACGGTGCACCGCTTCGCCGACATGGAGGTCTTCGTCGAGATCCACGAGAACGTCCGGGGCGAGGACGTCTTCATCATCCAGTCGACCTCGCATCCGGCCAACGACAATCTGATGGAGCTCCTGGTCATCATGGACGCGCTGCGTCGCGCCTCGGCGCGGCGCATCACCGCGGTGGTGCCCTATTTCGGCTATGCCCGGCAGGACCGCAAATCCTCGCCCCGAACGCCGATCTCGGCCAAGCTCGTCGCCAACCTCATCACCGTGGCCGGCGCCTCGCGGGTCCTGACGATGGAGCTCCACGCCGGCCAGATCCAGGGCTTCTTCGACATCCCTGTCGACAATCTCTTCTCCACGCCGCTCATGGTGCCCGACATCCGCAACAATCTCGGCACCGAGAACCTGGTGATCGTGTCGCCCGACGTCGGTGGCGTGACGCGGGCGCGGGGTTTCGCCAAGCGCCTTGACGTCGGTCTGGCCATCATCGATAAGCGCCGCGAGCGGGCGGGCCTCTCCGAGGTGATGCACGTCATCGGCGATGTCGGCGGGATGCGCTGCATCATCGTCGACGACATCGTCGACAGCGGCGGCACGCTCTGCAACGCGGCCGATGCGCTTCTGCGCGAGGGCGCCGTCTCGGTTCAGGCCTATGTGACGCATGGCGTGCTGTCGGCGGGCGCGGTCGCGCGGATCGCGGCCAGCTCGCTCGAGCGGCTGGTCATCACGGACAGCATCAGGCCTACCGAGGCGGTTCGGGTCACCGACAAGGTGCGTGTCCTGTCGGTGGCGCAGCTCATGGGCGAGGCGATCAGCCGGATCTCGAGCGAGAGCTCGGTTTCGAGCCTGTTCGACTAGCTTCGATCATTGGTCTGTCCGGGCGGGTGCCATCCCGCGGACCGGAGGGGCGAGGAGAAGGATCCATGGCAGGTATCACCAGCTTCAAGGCCGAGGCGCGCGAGCGCACCGGCAAGGGCGGCGCCCGGGCGCTGCGGCGCGCCGGCAAGATCCCGGCGATCATCTACGGAGGCGGCGAGGAGCCGACCAAGGTGGCGGTGCCGGTCAAGGACCTGAAGCGCGAGATCTCGACCAACCCGCGGTTTTTCGCGTCGGTCGTCGAGCTCGAGCTCGACGGCAAGGTCCTGCACGTCCTGCCGCGCGACGCGCAGCTCCATCCGGTGAGCGAGAGCCCGCTGCACATCGACTTCGTGCGTGCCGAGGGCGGTGCCCGTGTCACGGTCGCGATCCAGGTCCGCTACGTCAACGAGCCGGCCTCGCCGGGCCTCAAGCGTGGCGGCGTCCTCAACATCGTGCGCCGCGACGTCGAGCTGGTCTGCCCGGCCAACGCCATCCCGCCCGCGCTCGTCGTCGATCTGACCGGCTTCGACATCGGCGAGTCGATCCACATCAGCCACGTCAAGCTCCCCGAGGGCGTGCGCCCGACGATCACCGACCGCGATTTCACTCTTGCCTCGATCGTCCCGCCGACCGTCGGTACCGAGGTGACGGCAGCGGTCGCCGAGGCAGAGGCCACTCCGGCCCCCTGAGCCGCAGGGCCGGCCTGGCCCATGAAGCTGCTCGTCGGCCTCGGCAATCCGGGCGATCGCTACGCCCGGAACCGGCACAATGTCGGCTTTCTCGCGGTCGACCGGATCGCCCAACGCCACGGCTTTCCCGCCTTTCGCGGCAAATGGCAGGGCGAGCTCAGCGAGGGCGAGCTGGCGGGCGAGCGCGTGCTGTTGCTCAAGCCACAGACCTTCATGAACGAGTCCGGTCGCTCGGTGGCCCTGCCGGTGCGCTTTCACAAGCTCCCGCTCGAGGATCTGATCGTCTTCCATGACGAGCTCGATCTGGCGGCCGGCAAGGTCCGCGTGAAGCTGGGTGGCGGCGTAGCCGGCCACAACGGTCTCAGGAGCATCGATGCCTCGCTGGGCTCGAAGGAGTTTCGGCGGGTGCGGATCGGCATCGGCCATCCCGGCCACAAGGACGTCGTGCTGCCGCATGTGCTGGGCGACTTCGCCAAGGCGGATCGGGACTGGGTCCTGGCGATGCTCGACGCCATCGCCGAGGCGACGCCGCTCCTCGTCGGCGGCGACGACGCCGGCTTCATGAACAAGGTGGCGCTGCTGACCCGGCCGCCCAAGGCGGAGCGGGGTCCGGCACAGCCGACACCTTAAGCGAGCGAACGGGTGCCATGGGCTTCAATTGCGGGATCGTCGGCCTGCCGAACGTCGGCAAGTCGACCCTCTTCAACGCGCTGACCGAGACGGCGTCGGCTGCCGCCGCCAACTATCCCTTCTGCACCATCGAGCCCAATGTGGGCCGCGTGCCGGTGCCGGATGCGCGCCTCGAGGTGGCGGCGAGGATCGCCAAGTCGGCCAAGGTCGTGCCCACCCAGCTCGAGATCAAGGACATCGCCGGGCTCGTCCGGGGTGCCTCCAAGGGGGAGGGGCTGGGCAACAAGTTCCTGGGCGCCATCCGCGAGGTCGACGCGATCCTGCACGTGCTGCGCTGCTTCGAGGACCCGGACGTCACCCATGTCGAGGGCGGCGTCGACCCGCTCAGGGATGCCGAGCTGGTCGAGACGGAGCTGCTGCTGGCCGACCTCGAGAGCCTGGAGCGGCAGAAGGACGCCCTGGTCAAGCGGGCCCGCGGCCAGGACAAGGAGGCCAAGGCGCGGCTCGAGCTGCTGGACCGTGTCCTGCCGCCCCTGGCGGATGGCCGCCCGGCCCGCATGCTCGGTCTCGGCCCCGACGACCGGGCCCTGCTCGAGGCTTTTCATCTCTTGAGCGCCAAGCCGGTTCTCTATGTGTGCAACGTCGAGGAGGCGGCGGTCGCCTCGGGCAACGAGCTGTCGCGCCGGGCCGGCGCCATGGCCGAGGCGCAGGGGGCCCGGCACGTCGTCATCGCGGCGGCGATCGAGGCCGAGCTCGCGACCCTCTCGGCCGACGAGCGCAAGGAATATCTGCTGACGCTGGGACTTGCCGAGCCGGGCCTGAACCGCGTCATCCGCGAGGGCTATGCGCTTCTGGATCTTTTGACCTTCATCACCGCCGGGCCCAAGGAGGCCAAGGCCTGGACGGTGCATCGGGGGGCCACCGCTCCCGAGGCGGCGGGCGTCATCCACACCGATTTCCAGAAGGGCTTCATCTGCGCCGAGGTCATCGCCTACGACGACTTCGTGGCGCTCGGTGGCGAGCAGGGCGCCAAGGAATCCGGAAAGATGCGCCTCGAGGGCCGGGACTACGTCATTCAGGACGGCGACGTCTGCCACTTCCGCTTCAACGTCTGAGGAAGCCCGCGGCTCGGCCCGTGCCGCCGGCTCCAGGTGCGAGAGGAAAAGCTCCAAAGCGGCGCGCCGCTCGTAGTGAGCGATGTCGTCACCGGACCGGGGAGCTCGCCAGCTTGCGCACCCATCTCGTCTCCTACCTCGCGGCACTCGTCGCCCTCGTGGCGATCGATCTGCTCTGGCTCGGCGTCGTTGCCCGCGATCTCTATCGCAGGCACCTGGCAGCGCTCCTTCTCGACCAGCCGAGACTCGGCCCGGCCGCGCTCTTCTACCTCCTCTACGCCGCTGCGATCACCGTCTTCGCGGTGAGCCCGGCGCTGCGGTCCGGCTCGTGGACGCGGCGCTGCTGCCCGGAGCCTTCCTGGGCCTCGTCGCCTACGCGACCTACGATCTCAGCAATCTCGCCACCTTCGCGGCTGGCCCGTCTCGATCACCGTCATCGATCTCGCCTGGGGCACCGTGCTGACCGCAGCCGTCGCGGCGCTCGCGGCACTGGCGGCGCGCACGACGGCGGGAGCAGCATAGGCAGAACGGCCCCGGCGGATCCGGGCGCCGCCGCTCCGCTGGCCCGATGGCGACCAGCGGAGCCCGGCTACGGACGCCCGGAACAGCCCGGCGTCAGTAGGGCGCCGTCGGGCAGAACAGGCCGCTGCCGCAGGTCTCGGTGTCGTGGGTGCTGTCGCCGGTGACGCGGGCGGCGCCCGCCTTCGGCGTCGGCGTCGGCGCGGGATCGGGCTGGTCGGAGCCGGTATCGCCCGATCCGCCTTCGCTCCCGCCATCCTGACCGCCGCCACCATGGTGGTGGCCATCCCGATGGTCACCCCGATCCCAGCCGCCCCGATCCCAGCCGCCCTCGTCCCAGCCGCCGTGAGGGCCGCCGCGACCGCCATGGCCGCGGCCGCCCCGGTCCCCGCCATGCTCGTCGTGGCCGCCGCGGTCATCCCAGCCGTGCCCACGGCCGCCGTCGCGATCGCCGCCATGGCCCGAGCCGCCCCGGTCATCGCCCGGTCACCATGGGCACCCGGACCGCCCCGGTCCCCGCGGCCGTCGTCACGGCCGCCATGCCCGTCCTGAGAGTACCCACCGCGACCGCCATCGTCGTGGCCGCCGCCTCTGCCGCCCGCATGGGCGGGGCCGATGAAGGCGGCACCGATCAGCAGGGTGGCCGCAAGAAGCTTCGTGCTGTGCATGAAAGAACCCCCGAAGAGCTGGAGCGGCCTTGCGTCGCTCCAAGGTCACGGCCTCTGATGAGGACGGGGGGGCTCTATCGATCTCGATCAGGAAGATCATGGTTACCATAAAATAAAAATACTCGAGAGCATCAACAGATATTTACCTTAACTGGGACCTCGACCAACATTTAGAGTTGGCGGGAAGACTGTCCCGGCACGCGACGCTGCGTCACGCCGGCTAGAACAGGCGGATGAGAGCGACGCCGGTAACGAGGAGGACCACGCCGACGAAGCGTCCGGCGCTCAGCGGATGCTGCGGCACCCCGAGCAGGCCGAGCTGGTCGATGACCATCGAGGCGAGGAGCTGGCCGGCGATGAAGAGGGCGACGGTCGTTGCGGAGCCCAGCCGCGGGGTCGCGATCAGGGCCGAGAGCACGACGAAGGCGCCGATCACGCCGCCCGACCAGACCCAGGGCTTCAGTCCGGCGACACCATGCAGATCCGGCGCGGGCAGGCGCAGCAGGGCGACCGCCAGGATCATCGTCAGCGAGCTCACCGAGACCGAGAAGAGGGCGCCATAGATCGGGTGGCCCGCGCTGGCGGCGACCCGCGCGTTCAGGAGCGGCTGGACCGAGAGGAGCGCGCCCATCACGAGGACGATCGCGCCGATGAGCCCTTTCACGGTCGGCGGATCGCCGCGATCTGGCCCAGCAGCGCGGCATGTGTCTTGATGCCGCGCTCGTAGCAGGTCAGCTCGAACTTCTCGTTCGGGCTGTGCACGCGGTCGTCGTCGAGGCCGAAGCCGATCAAGAGGCAGTCGAGGCCCAGCAGCCGCTTCAGCGACGCCACCACGGGAATCGAGCCGCCCATGCCGATCAGGACGGGCGGCTTGCCGAAGACCTCCCGGACGCCGGCGCTGGCGGCATCGAGGAAGGGCGATTCGGTCGGCACCCGGATGGCGGGCCCCTTGCCCATGTCGGTGACGCTGACCCGGCAGCCCTCGGGCAGGCGCTCGTCGAGAAAGCGCTGGAGCCCGGCCAGCACCTTCGCCGGATCCTGGTCGGGCACGAGCCGGCAGGAGAGCTTGGCCGAGGCCCGGGCGGCGATGACGGTCTTGCTGCCCTCGCCGGTATAGCCGCCCCAGATGCCGTTGATGTCGCAGGTCGGGCGCGACCAGATCCGCTCGAGGAGGGTGCGCCCGGCCTCGCCTCGGCCCGTCTCGAGCCCGGCGCCGGCAAGGAAGGCCCGCTCGTCGAAGTCCATCGCCTTCCAGGCGGCCGCCTCCTCGGGCGCCACCTCGCGGACCTCGTCGTAGAAGCCGGGGATCGTGACGCGGCCGTCCTCGTCGTGCAGGTCGGCCAGGATGCGGCAGAGCTCGTTGATCGGGTTGACGACAGCACCGCCGAAGAGGCCCGAATGGAGATCGTGGCTCGGGCCCTCGAGGGTCACCTCGACATAGACGAGGCCGCGCAGCATGTAGGTGATGGCCGGGCTGTCGACGCCCAGCATGTTGGTGTCGGAGACGATGCAGAGATCGGCACTCAGCTCGTCGCGGTTGGCCTCGAGGAACGGCACCATGCTCTTGCTGGCGCTTTCCTCCTCGCCCTCGATGAAGACGCTGACCCGAACCGGCAGCGCGCCGTCCACCGCCTTCCAGGCGCGGAGCGCCTCGAGCCAGGTCATCAGCTGGCCCTTGTCATCGACCGCCCCGCGGGCGACGATGCGCCGGCCGCGCGGGCCCTCGACAATCGTCGGCTCGAAGGGTGCGGTCTCCCAGAGCTCGAGCGGATCCGGGGGCTGGACGTCGTAATGGCCGTAATAGAGGAGGTGCGGTGCTCCCTCCGGTGCCGAGCGGTCGTGCGCCACCACCATCGGCTGTCCCTCGGTCGGACGCAGGCTCGCCTCCATGCCGAGGCCCTGGAGCTGGGCCGCCAGCCACTCGGCGGCGCGCCTCGTGTCGGCTGCGTAGCGCGGATCGGTGCCGACGCTCGGAATCCGCAACAGCTCCTTCAGCCGCCCGATCGACCCCTCGATGTCGCTGTCGATCTGCCGGATGACGGACGCCGTCGGGCTCATGCCATGCTCTCCCCTGCTCGCCGGGTCAGGCACCCCTTCGGCGCCGCGCCGCAGAGAGAGCCGCTCGACGCCGCCTGGTCAAGCCCCTGGCGCGGGGCGGGCACGCAGAGGCGATGACCGTCGATATCGATCTGCTCCGCCGCGTCGAGAAGGCATCGCTGTGGGCCTGGCCGCCGCTGGCCACGGCTTCCGTCCAAGGCTGGCTGCTGCGCGCCGGAGCCGGCCATACGCGGCGTGCCAACTCGGCCCAGACGCTGGACTTCGAGCCCGATGCCGATGCCGATGCCGATGCCGGGCCGGCGATCGACGCGGTCGAGCGCTGGTATGGCGGGCAGGGTCTTCCGGCCTGCTTCCAACTCACGGACGTGGCGCAGCCGGCGGGCATCGACGAGGCGCTGGCGGCGCGCGGCTACGAGTCGCTGACGCCTAGCGGCGTGATGCTCGCGCCGGCCGACACGCTCGCGGGCCCTGCCGAGGGCGTGGAGCTGCTCCATCGTCCCACGCAGGCCGTGGCCAACGCGCTGGCCGATCCGCTGTGGTCGGCCTCGACCAAGCGCCAGCGGGCCTCGCTTCTTGCGCGGATCAGGCGCCCGCACCGCTACGCGCTGGCCTCCGTCGGGGGCGAGCCCGCCGCGGGCGGCCTCTGCGTTCTCGAGGATGGGCTTGCCGGCGTCTTCGCGATGCGCACGCAGACTCCCTTTCGCCGTCGCGGCCTCGCCTCGCTGGTGCTAAAGGCCTTGGCCGGGTGGGCACAGGCGGCGGGTGCGAGCGAGATCTATCTGCAGGTGGAGGACGAGAATGCCGCGGCGCGGCATCTCTACGAGCGCCTAGGCTTCGTGCGCGCCTACGGTTACCGCTATCGCGAGCGACGCTGACGACCCCAACTCATCTGGGCGGGATGCTCCTGAGGTAGACCGCGATCGCCTGGACGTCATCCTTGGGCAGCTTGGAGGTCTGGTTGTCGACGACGTTCGACATCTCGCCGCCCACGAAGTCACCCTTGGGGGTCATGCCGAGGCTGAGCAGGGTGACGATGTCGTCCTCGGTCCAGTCGCCGATGCCCTTCTTTGGATCGCTGGTGATGTCCGGCACCTTGCCGCCGAACTCCTTGGCGAGATCGGCACCGGCGAAGGCCCGGCTCTCGTCGAGCGCGCCCAGCCAGTTCCGGGGCGTGTGACATTGCTGGCAATGCCCGGGGCCGTTGACGAGATAGGCGCCGCGGTTCCATTGGGCGCTCTGCGACGGATCGGGAACGTAAGCGCCCGGGCCCGAAGAAGAGAGCCTGCCAGGCGTAGAGGCCCCAGCGGATGTTGAAGGGAAAGCGCAGCGCGTTCTCGGGCGAGGCCTTTCGCACGGGCTTGACCGTGTCGAGATAGGCCTTGAGCGCCGCGATGTCGGCATCGCTCATGAGCGTGTAGGAGGTATAGGGAAAGGCCGGATAGAGCGGGCCGCGATGCGGTCCCCTGCCGTCGCGCATGGCGGCAGTGAAGTCGGCGAGCGACCACGCCCCGATCCCGGTCTCGGGATCGGGCGTGATGTTCGGCGGATAGAAGGTGCCGAACGGGGTCCTGAGTGGGTTCCCACCGGCCAGAAGCTCGCCACCCTTGGCCGTGTGGCAGTTGGTACAGCCGCCCGCGTGGAAGAGCAGCTCACCTTTCGCGAGATGGAGCCTGGTCCGCGCGCGCGCTTGGCAAGGGCGCCAGCGCGCCCGCGACCAGGAAAAGCCCGATGATGCCGACGTCGCACGATCGGACGGTCAGAACGGCTGCGCGGAACTCCTTGTGACAGGCGCCGCAGGCATTCCGGCCCATATCGGCGAAGGCGGCAAGGCTGGCCTTCACGTCGCCGGTCTTGGCTGTCTCGGCGAGCTTGCTCGCGAGCTGCTGAAGCTTCTTGGCGGCCGCCGCGAAGTCGTCGGGCTTCTCCCACACCGACTTCAGCGCGTATGAGTGGCTGTTGTCCGCATCCTTGGGAAACATCGCCGGGATGTTCTGCGCCGTCTCGGCGATCGCCTGAGCCTGGACGCGACCTCACCGATCAGGGATGGCTCCTCGGTGAGGATCGCCTTGATCGCAGACGAATAGTCGCCGTTGGCGTCCATGGTGAACTGCCGTACCGCGACGAAGCCCTTGGCTTCCTTCTCCGCGGCCCGGCCCGGGAGCGCCGGACAGGATGGTCAGGGCAAAGGCCGCTACGGCAACGACGATTCTCATCCGCATCAAGCTTCCTCCCACCGCTGGCTCGGTCGTTCTGCAGGCACCGGCACCGCCGAGGCCTTTCGAACATAGCCGTGACCCGATCGCAATCCATAGCTAGGACAGCGGGCATGACAGATGCGTGAGCGGGGTAGCGTGTCGATGCGGAAACCGAGGCGGTGATCGAGGCCATCCTCTTCGACAAGGACGGGACGCTGGTGGACTTCCGTGCCACGTGGCTCGAGGCCTACGGTCTCGTGGCGGCGGAGCTTGCCTTGAAGGCCGGCCAGCCTGCCGGGTTTCGCGCGGACGCTTCTGGCACGAAGCGGCTACGACGCTCTGGCGGACCAGTTCGCCGACGAGAGCCCGCTGCTGTGGGCCACCAACGAGGAGATCGCCCGCGGCTGGCAGTTGCAGCCCGAGATCGGTGCCCGTGTGGACGTGCTCGAGATCGTCACCCGCCATTTCGAGGACCGCGATCGCTACCCGCCGCGTCCGGCTGGGGATCTTCCGGCGCTCCTCGGGCGCCTGAAGCGGCGGGGCTTGAAGCTGGGCCTGGCGACCATGGACTCCTGTGCCGCCGCCAGCGACACGGTCCGGCGGCTCGGCATAGACAGCTTCCTCGACTTCTCGACCGGCTGCGACGGCGGCTTCGGCCACAAGCCCGACCCGGGCATGGTTTTCGGCTTTTGCGCCAGCGTCGGGGTAGCGCCGGATGCGGTGATGGTGGTCGGAGACACCCACGCCGACCTGCTGATGGGCCGCAATGCGGGCTGCCACCTCGCCGTCGCCGTGCTGACTGGAGGCACCCCTCGACACGTCCTCGACCGCCTGGCCGATCACGTGCTTGGCTCCGTCCAGGAACTCGAGAGCCTGCTCGACCCGATCGCGGAGCCGGATCTCGTCGGCTAGAAGGCAGCGCGCCCCGCCACCTTGACGCGCACGCGGTACAGCGAGGTCGAGGCTGTGACGTAGAGGCTCAGAAGATCGGCATCGCCCCAGGTGAAGTTCGCGACCACCTCCGGCACCAGGATGGCGCCGAGGCAACCTCCGTCCTGGTCGAAGACGTGGATGCCGCCCGGCCCGGTGCAGAAGAGGTTGCCGGCGCTGTCGATCTTCATCCCGTCAGCGCCGCCCGGTGCCGAGCCCTCGAGGGTGGCCCAGATCCGGCCGCCGCTCACCCGGCCGTCAGGTGCGAGGTCGAGGACCCGGATGTGGCCGCGCTCGGTGTCGTTGACGAACAGGCGGCGCTCGTCGAGCGACAGGCAGAGCCCGTTGGGTTGGCCGAAGTCGTCCGCCAGCAGCTCGAGGGTTCGGGCCTCGGGCTCGAGACGATAGACACCCCTGAAGGAAAGCTCGGGCTCGCGCGGCACGCCGTAGAACTCGACGCGGCCATAGATCGGGTCGGTGAAATAGGCCCTGCCGTCGGAGGCGACGACGATGTCGTTCGGGCTGTTCAGCTCCTTGCCCTGCCAGTGCGTCGCCAGCACCCCGATACGGCCATCCGGCCAGGTGCGGGTGACCCGGCTCGTCGCATGCTCGCAGGTGAGGATCCGGCCCTGGCGGTCGAAGGTGTTGCCGTTGGCCTTGTTCGAGGGCTTGCGGAAGGTCGCAACGCCGTGCTCGGCGTCCCAGCGGCGCATGTGATCGCCCGGCATGTCGCTGAAGACGAGCCAGTGCTCCCTGGGGTGCCAGATCGGCCCCTCGGTGAAAAGAAAGCCGGTGGCGATCAGCTCGACCGTCGCATCCTTGGCGACAATCGCTTCGAGCCGAGCGTCCCGGATCTCGAGCGTCATCGCTTGTCGGCCCTCATGGCCTCGACCGAGCGGTCGCCGACGAACCAGTCGGCGGCCGCTACCTCCTCGAACACCACCCAGACGGCATCCTTGGGCAGGCCCGTCACTTCGCTCACAGCGGTGGCGATACGGCCGCCCATATTCGCCTTCTTGGCCTCTGGATCGTCGGCGATGACCTCGCGCACGAGCCGGATGCTGACGAATGGCATGGTCTCCCTCCCTCTGGCTGTCGCGGACGCAGCTTAGCGCCGATCGAGCCCGGGCGGCAGGCTCCTCTCGCCTCGGCTCAGGCCTGATGCCTCGGTCGAGGACCTCAGCGCCCCGCGACGATAGCCGAAGGGGCGTGGAGGTGCGGGCCGTCGCAGCTCTTCGGGTGTTATTCCTTCTGCAACGACTGCGCCATGGTCAGATGCTTCTCCAGAACGGGCAGCTGAGCCTTGGCCATGGCGCTGGCCTTGACACCCTTCATGTCAGCTTCCTTCTGGAAGACCGCGATCACCTTTTGATGATCCATGACCATCGCATCGACGAACGCGTGATTGAACTCGGCCCCCGACATCCCGGAAAGCTTTTTGTACTCTTCCTGCGCCTCAGGCGTCGCCTTGGTCGGTGGCTTGACCCCGAGCGTCTTGGCGACCGCCGTCGCCTCCTCCTGGGCCTTGGTGTGGTCGGCGACCAAGGTCGCGCCATAGGTCCGAACGCCGTCGGATGCGCCATTCCTCTCCGCCACCTGGCCGGCCTTGACCTCGGCGATATCGCCCTGGATCGCGCTTTTTATGAAGGTCTGGGACGTGCTTGCGGCCATGGAGGCGGACGAGAGCCCCGCGAGCAACGAGACGGTCAGGCTGGTGGCCATGGCCATGCGCTTCATCGGTGACCTCGCTTGATGGGGTACGGCTCCGTGCTCGGAGCGGGTTGCCCGCAGCAACGCTGGCTGAGGTCGCGCGGTTCCGCCTTGCTCGTCGTCGGGAAGCCTTCGCGGGCCGAGCTCGCTTGAGCCGCTCGGGATCGGCGCCACCGCGATCCTAGTCGCCGAGCAGCCGGCCCTTGCGGTCGGGCAGGGCCGTGGCGCCGGCGATCTTGGCGACGATCGCACCCGCCCGCGCCAGGCGGCAGAGCGAGCGGGCATAGACGAGCCCGTCGATCGGCGCGGGGATGACGGTCCGGCGCCCCGCCTCGCTCTCTGGCAGAGGGTCGATCAGCGTGGCCAGGGTGTCTCGGGCCTTGACCCGCCTCCCCGGCTCGGCTTCGAATGACAGAAGCCCTGCTCGGGGTGCGCGGACCATCCAGACACCTTCGAGGGGTGTGGCCTCCGCCTTGAGTGGCGGCAGCGGGCCCGGGTCGTCGCGCAGCAGGCCGCGACGGGCGAGGAAGCGCCACAGCGCGCGTGCATCGGCCTCGCCCTGGCGCTCGCTGACGTCGGCGAGGCCGCGATACTCGACGGTGGCGGCGAGGCAGGCGGTCGGGATGGGTCGCTCCGGGAAGCGGCGGGCCAGGGCCCACCAGGGGCCGGAGCAGGCCTCGTCGAACGGGTTGCCGCCCGACACCTCGGCCAGCAGCGTCGCCTCGGCACCGATCTCGGCGGCGAGGTCGCGAGCAGCCGGCCAGAGCGGCGTGCCGACATAGAGATGCGTGACCGCCTCGAGGTCGCAGTGAAGGTCGAGGACGATGTCCGCATCGATGGCGAGGGCCAGAAGCGCGTTGCGCAGGGCGCCGTTCTCGCCGTGGGCCGGCAGCTCCGCCACCTCCTCGGAGAGCGCCTGGCGGATCAGGGCCGTGTTGCGGTCCACGTCGGAGCCGAGCTTGGCCCCGACCCGGCCGGCGACGGCCTCGGCGAGGTCGGGCCAGCCGCGATTGAAGTTGGTCAGCAGGTCGAGATCGTAGCGGCCCGTATGGCTGCCCATGATGGCCTGGCCGAGCCCGATCGGGTTGGCCACCGGAACCACGACGATCTCGCCGGCAATCTTTTTTTCTGTTTCCGCCGCCTCGAGAAGTGGCCGGAGCAGGGCGAGCGCCATGATGCCGGGCAGCTCGTCACCGTGCAGGCCCGCCTGCAGATAGGCCTTGGGCCGGGCGCCCGGCTCGCCGAAGGCCAGAACCTGCAGGCTGTGCCGCGTGCCCGGCGCCGGGCAGGGCAGGTCGATCGTCCGCAAGCGCATGGGGCTCTCCGCTGCCGACTGGCCGCGGGGAGACTAGCAGCCCGGTGCCGCTCCGCCAGCGCTTGACCGGCAGACGGGGGCGGGGCTTCATCCCGGCATCGCGAGGCGCCGAGCAGGGAGAGCGGGATGCTGAAGATCTGGGGCCGGACCAACTCGATCAATGTCCAGAAGGTGATGTGGACGGTGGGCGAGCTGGGGCTCGAGCACGAGCGGGTCGACGCGGGCGGCGCCTTCGGCGGGCTCGACACGCCGGACTACGGGGCCATGAACCCGAACCGCAAGATTCCGACGATCCGCGACGGCGCCACGGTGGTGTGGGAATCCAACGCCTGCGTGCGCTACCTCGCCGCCAAATACGGCAAGGGCAGCCTCTGGGACGAGGATCCCGGCCGGCGCTCGGTGGCGGATCGGTGGATGGACTGGATGGTGACTTCCCTCTTGGCCGATCTCGGCATCGCATTCTGGCAGACGGTGCGGACGCCGGCGGAGAAGCGCGACATGGCGGCCGTGGCTGGGGCCGCTATGCGTCTCGGGCCAGTCTGGCAGATTCTGGACGATCATCTGGGATCGAGGCGCCATGTCGCCGGTGATGGGCTGACGATGGGCGATATTCCCGTGGGCTGCGCCTTTTATCGCTATGTCAGCCTCGACATCGACCGGCCCAACCTCCCGAACCTCCAGCTCTGGTACCAGAACCTGAAGGCCCGCGACGCCTATCGGCGCCACGTCATGATCCCCTTGAGCTGAGCCTCAGCCGAACGCCGCCCGCTCCATGGCGCGGCCCTCGGCGTCGAACAGATAGGAGGCGTCGGCCGGCACGCCGATGGCGATGGTCTCGCCGGCGCGGGTGGTGCTGTCGCCGCCGGCCTTGACGACCAGCGGATCCTCCTGGCCGACGTCGAGGTAGATGAAGCTCTCGGCACCCAGGCGCTCGACCGTGATGACCTCGCCCTTGATCAGGGCGTCGCCGGCGCCTCCCTCGGTCAGGTGCTCGGGCCTGAGGCCGACGGTGAAGGTGCTGCTCTTGGCGTGATCGAGGCGGATGCCGGTCTTGAGCTGGGCGCCGCCCGGCAGGGACAGCACCGTATGGCCGTCGCTGCTCTGCACCTCGCAGGGCAGGAAGTTCATGCGCGGCGAGCCGATGAAGCCGGCGACGAAGCGGTTCTGGGGATGGTGGTAGAGATCGAGCGGCGAGCCGAACTGCATGACACGGCCGGCATCGAGGACGACGATGCGGTCGGCCAGGGTCATCGCCTCGACCTGGTCGTGGGTCACATAGATCATGGTCGCGTCGAGCGAGTGGTGGAGCTTCGCGATCTCGATCCGCATCTGCACGCGCAGCGCCGCGTCGAGGTTGGAGAGGGGCTCGTCGAACAGGAAGACCCGGGGGTCGCGCACGATCGCCCGGCCGATCGCGACCCGCTGGCGCTGGCCGCCCGAGAGCTGCTTGGGCTTGCGCTCGAGGAGGTGCTCCATCTGGAGAATGCGGGCGGCGTTGCGGACCCGCTCGTCGATCGCGGCCTTGTCGGCCTTCGCCAGCTTGAGCCCGAACGCCATGTTCTCGTAGGCCGTCATGTGCGGATAGAGGGCGTAGGACTGGAACACCATGGCGATGCCGCGCTCGGCCGGGGGCAGGTCGTTGACCACCTGGCCGTCGATCGAGAGCTTGCCGGTGGTGATGTCCTCGAGGCCGGCGACGAGGCGCAGCAGCGTGGACTTGCCGCAGCCCGACGGGCCGACGAAGACGACGAACTCGTTGCCGCGGATCGCCAGATCCACACCCTTGATGACCTGGACGGGCCCGAAGGATTTCGTGACCTTGTCCAGCTGGATCTCAGCCATCGCTCAGCCCTCTCCATTCTCGCGCAGGAATGCCGCAGCATAGCCCGGTAGGGTCACCTCGGACGGCCCGATCCGCACGTCCTCGGCGAGGAAGCCCGCATCGGCGAGCCGGCGGTCGGCGGGAAATCGTTGCGGCGTCGGGCCCATGTTGAAGAGGCAGAGCAGCCGCTGGCCGGCCTCTTCGCGCTCGAAGGCGAGGACCGGCTCGGCGGCGTCCTGGAAGGCGATCGTTCCCTGCCGCAACGCCGGCTGCCCCCGCCGCCAGGCGAGAAAGCGCCGGACATGCTCGAGGGTCGAGCCGGCGACGCCGCCCTGGCGGCTCACCGCCCGCTCGAGATGGGCGGGCGGCAGCGGCAGCCAGGGCTTGCCGGTCGTGAAGCCGGCCTGCGGCAGGCGGTCGTCCCAAGGCATGGGCGTGCGGCAGCCGTCCCGGCCTTTGGCCGTCGGCCAGAAGGTGATGCCGAAAGGGTCCTGGAGATCCTCGAAGGCGAGATCGGCCTCATCGAGACCGAGCTCCTCGCCCTGATAGAGGCAGACGGTGCCGCGCAGCGCGCCGAGCAGCACCGGCAGCAGCCTGCGCGCGGCCTCGGGAGGATCGGCGGCGTCGAGGCGGCGCACCGCGCGGACCACGTCGTGATTGCTGAGCGACCAGCAGATCCAGCCTTCGCCGATATGCCGCTCCATCGCCTCGACGACGCCGCGGACGCCTTTCGCGGTCAGCGGGCAGGTCAGCAGGTCGAAGCCGTAGGCCATGTCGAGGCCGCCGCCGTCGGTGTGGCCGGCGATGCGCTCCAGCGCCCGGTCGCCGGTGATCTCGCCCAGCAGCGCCGTGGCGCCGAAGCCGTCGCTGAGGCTGTGCAGGGGCTTCAGGAAGAGGTCGTTGAGCTCGGGCCGCGCCTTGTTGTAGCGCTGGATCTGCATCGAGTAGGGGGAGCCGAGGGCGGCCCCGGAGACCCGTCCGCCCGGCGGCCGCGGCGGGTTGCTGCGCAGCTCGCTGTCGTGCACCCCGAACTCGATCGCATCGATGCGCAATCCATCGACCCCGCGCTCGAGCCAGAAGCGGGCCTGGTCGAGCAGGGCCCTGACGACCTCCGGATTGTGGAAGTTGAGGTCCGGCTGCTCCTTGAGGAAATTGTGAAGATAGTATTGCCGCCGGCGAGGCTCCCATTCCCAGGCGATCCCGCCGAAGATGGAGATCCAGTTGTTGGGCGGGAGGCCGTCCGGCGGCCGGGTCGGTCCAGACGTACCAGTCGGCCTTCGGATTGTCGCGGCTGGCCCGGCTCTCGCGGAACCAGGGATGCTCGCTCGAGGTGTGGGACGGCACGAAGTCGATCAGAACCTTGAGACCCAAGGCATGGGCGCGCTCGAGCAGGAGATCGAAATCCTCGAGGCTGCCGAAGATCGGGTCGACGCCGCAATAGTCGGCGACGTCATAGCCGAAATCCTTCATCGGGCTCGTGAAGAAAGGAGAGATCCAGATGGCGTCGGCGCCGAGCCGGGCGATGTGCTCGAGGTGGCCGGTGATGCCCGGCAGGTCGCCCACGCCGTCGCCGTTGCTGTCGGCGAAGCTCCGCGGATAGACCTGATAGATGACCGCACCGCGCCACCACTGGTCCTGGCGCGGCGGGACCCGGGGCGTGCGGTGGACGACGGCCGGCTCGGCCATGTCAGCCCTTCACGGCGCCGGCGGTCAGCCCGGCCACGATGCGGCGCTGGAAGAACAGCACGAGCAGGATCAAGGGCACCGTGACGACCACCGAGGCGGCCATGATGTTGCCCCAGGGCAACTCGTGCTGGCTGGCGCCCGAGATCAGGGCGATGGCTACCGGCACCGTGCGCATCTCCGAGGTGAGCGTGAAGGTCAAGGCGAACAGGAACTCGTTCCAGGCGGCGATGAAGGCCAGGAGGCCCGTGGTGGCCAGCGCCGGGCCCATGAGCGGCATGAAGACCTTGAGGACGATGGTCAGCGGCTTGGCGCCGTCGACGATGGCCGCCTCCTCCAGCTCCTTGGGCAGCTCGCGCATGAAGGTGGTCAGCACCCAGACCGTGAAGGGCAGGGTGAAGATCATGTAGGAGAGGGTGAGGGAGAGGAGGTTGTTGTAGAGGCCGAGCGAGCGGACGAGGTCGAACATGCCCGAGAGCACGGCGATCTGCGGGAACATCGAGACGCCGAGCACGGTGAAGAGCAGCGGCAGGCGCCCGCGGAAGCTGATCCTGCCCAGCGCGTAGGCTGCCGCGACCGAGAGGGCCAGGGAGATCGCCACCGTCGAGACCGCGACGAAGACCGAGTTCAGGATGTTCCGCCCGAAGGGCTGCTCCTTGAAGATCGAGACGTAGTTCTGCCAGGCCGGATGGCGCGGGATGAAGTCGACGGTGAAGAGCTCGGAGCCCGACTTCAGCGACGAGACGATCGCCCAGTAGAAGGGAAAGACCGTGTAGAAGACGATGACGATCAGCAGGAGATAGAACGCGACGCGGCCGAGGATGCGCCAGGCGCGGCGCGAGGCGGTGCGCACGAAGAGGATGGCGGCACCGACCGCGACCGCGTAGACGATGAAGACCTGGAGCTTCCAGGCAAGCAGCGCGAAGCCGATGACGGCGAGTATCGGGGTGACCAGGACAGCGCCCATGGCGTCAATCCTCCTGCCCGATGCGGCCGAGCATCAAGTAGACCACGGTGAAGACCGCGATGATGATGAAGAGCATGGTCGAGGCGGCCGAGCCGAATCCCACGTCCTGGAAGTCGACGAGCTGCTGGCGGGCGTAAACCGACATCGACATGGTCGACTGGTTGTTGCCGGTCATGACGTAGATGAGATCGAAGATGCGGAGCGCGTCCAGCGCCCTGAAGATGATCGCCACCATGAGCGCCGGCTTCAGGAGCGGCAGCGTCACCTTGAAGAAGACTCTCACCGGGTTGATGCCGTCGACGCGCGCCGCCTCGTAGCACTCCTCGGGCAGCATCTGCAGCCCGGCCAGGATCAGGAGCGTCATGAAGGGCGTGGTCTTCCAGATGTCGACGGCGATGACCGCGGCCAGCGCCGTTCCCGGGTTCGCCGTCCAGGCAACCGGCTTGTCGATGATGCCGACGGTCATGAAGAGGGCGTTGATGACGCCGAAGACGTCGTTGAACATCCAGTTCCACATCTGGGCCGAGACGACCGTCGGGATCGCCCAGGGGATCAGGACGGCGGTTCGCAGAAGGCCGCGCCCGGGGAAGTGGGCGTTCAGCGAGAGGGCGATGACGAGCCCGAGAATGGTCTCGATGGTGACCGAGCAGACGGTGAAGACGAGGGTGTTGGAGACCGCCTGCCACCAGCCGGGATCGGTCAGGAGATAGCCGAAATTGACGAACCCGACCCATTTGGCGGCCGAGAGGTCGCCGAGATTGGCGTCGGTGAAGGCGAACCAGATGGTCCGGAAGAGGGGCCAGCCCGCGACCAGGGCCAGGACCAGGAGCATCGGCGACATGAAGATCCAGGCGGCCTTGACCCGGCCGCGGGTCAGGCGGGAGGCGCCCGGCGCGGCTCCCTTGGCCCGTGGGGCAGCACGCCCTAACGTCGTCGTGGCCATCCCGTCGCTCCCCCCGCCGTCACGGCCTCGCTGCCCCGGGGGCGAGCGCGGTCAGCGGCCCTCTGGTCTACCACCGCCCGCCGCGCGACACACGATCGAGCCTGGCTGCCAACGCCTTGAGCGCGGGCTCGGCTTTCTGCTGCTTGCCCAGGATCGCGTGGACCGTGTTGAAGAACTCGGAGCTCGCCTGATTGTACTTGCTGCCGGTGACCGTGGAGGGCCGGGCGACGGCGTCGACGAAGACGGACTTGAGCGTGCCGAAGAACGGCACCGCCTTCAGGACGTCCGGATCGTCGTAGAGCGCCAGGATGGTCGGATTGTAGGAGCCCTCGATCGCCCGCCGCTTCTGCTCCTCTGCCGAGGTCAGGTACTTGACGAGGTCGGCCGCGGCCTCCTGATGCTTGCTGTATTTGGAGACCGCGAGCTGCCAGCCGCCGAGGGTGGCGGTGTGCTGGCCGTCGGCGCCGCCCTTGGGCAGGGCCACCACGCCCACCTTGTCCTTGACGGGGCTGTCCGCCGCCTGGCTGAGGTTCCAGGCATAGGGCCAGTTGCGCATGAAAACAGAATTGCCCGACTGGAAGACGCCGCGCGACTCTTCCTCGGTATAGTTGAGCACGCCTTCGGGGGCGATCGTCCCGATGGTCGAGGCGGCCCAGGTCAGCGCTGCCGCGGCCTTGGGATTGTCGATTGTGATCTTGCCCTTCTGATCGACGATCGTGCCGCCGCCCCAGCTGTGCACCCACTCCAGCGCGTCGCAGGTCAGGCCCTCATAGGCCTTCGCCTGGTAGACGAAGCCCCACATCTTGTCGTTGCCGGCGGCGCGCTCCTTGTCCTGGATCTCCTTGGCGGTCGCCGAGAGATCCGCCCACGTCTCGGGTGGCTTCATGCCGTACTTCTCGAGCAGGTCCTTCCGGTAATAGAGCACGCCCGCATCGGTGAACCACGGCATCGCCACGAGCTTGCCGTCGACCGTGTCGTTCTGGACCAGCGCCTTGAAGTTCTGGTCCACCTGCTCTTTCGGGATGGCCTTCGAGAGATCGATGAAATCGTGGCCGAGGATACCGGGCCAGATGACGTCGATCTGGAACACGTCGATGTCGCCGGAACCGGCCGCCAGGATCTGCTGATAGAGCGAGAGCCGCTCGGTCGAGGAGTTCGGCGTCGAGACGACGTTGACCTCGTTCCCGGTTTTCTTCGCCCAGGCCTCGGCGCCGGTCTTGCAGAGCTGCAGCTCCTGCCCGACGGCCCCGCACGAGATCGAGATCTTGACCGACTCGGCCGAGGCGCCGCTGCTGACCGCCGCGAGCAGCGCGGCGGTGGCTGCGAGACTCGTGACGATGCTGGCGCGCATCCGTCTTCCTCCCTGAGCTGCTTCTTAAGCCTTGCTCAGGGTGGCCCCGCGGGAATGAAAAATCCACCCCCAAAAGAGGCGCCGGCCGACCGGTCCGGGTCGACGCGCTCTCAGGCTGCGGCGGGCTGCGGCGGCTGGTCGTTGGCCGGCTGCGCCGCCTCCAGCACGATCCGCCGGCAATCGGGACCGAGGCCGGCCGGGCGACCGGTGCGCATGGTGTCGATCAGGTGTCGCAGCAGGAGGCCCGGAGCGCCCCGCTCGTCGGCCAGGTAGTAGCTGTGGCCGAAGCGGTCGTAGCGACTGTTGAAGCCGTCGCAGTCGACCGCCACGACGTTGGCCGGGGTGCGGGCGAGATCGCGCGGCCCCGTATGGCCGAGTCGCCGCGAGACGACCTTGTTCCTCAGGTTGACGACCTTACTGGTGCGCAGCGCCAGATCGTCCTGGGCGTGATACACGATGACGTTGCGGGCCGCGTCGGCGATGCAGCGGCCGACACCGGCCTCCTCCAGGCAGTCGTTCGCGACATCGGCCGCGGCCATGGCGATGGTCCGGAAGAGCCCCTGCACGGCCCCGAAGTCGTGGGCCCACTTCGCGAGCGCGCAGCGCAGGACCCGGTTGCCCATCGAGTGTGCCAGGATGTTGAGCGGCTTCGTGCACAGCGTGTCGCCCGCTGCGCGGTCGCGCCAGTCCAGGAACTTGCCGAGCGCGCGGGAGAAGGCGAGCGCGCTGAACTCGGCCGCGGACTGGTCGTCCCAATAGTCGCGGAGCAGGCCGAAATCGTCGTCGCAGGGCCAGACCAGGGGCACCACCTGGACGAGCCCGGGCGCCACCTGATCGCAAAGGCCCTGCAGACGCAAGGCGTCGGGGAACACGGCTGGCTCGGGCAGCGCGTTGAAGCCGTGAACGAAGAGAAGAATTTGCCGGGAAGGCGCCTGCCGCAGCCGGCCGAGCATCACGGGTGCCGTGAGCTCCTCGTAGCTGTCCTTTGCCGTCCGTTGACAGAAGAACAGGGAGGCCGAAGGCTCGTTGTCGGCGAGGTCGAAGCTGACCCGTCGGCCGGGCGCGGAACGCGGCCCCTCGACGAGCCGGCGATTGGTTATGAAGAGCATCGCGGGCCTCCGAGAAGCAGATCAGGATAATTGAAGGTATATCATCCTATTTATGCCGCACGCAAGGATCTTTGTATGAATGTGCTCCTCATCACGGCGGACCAGTGGCGAGGCGACACGCTGGCCTGCGTCGGCCATCCCTCTGCCCGCACCCCGGCTCTCGATGCGCTGGTCCGGGACGGCACCTGCTTTCTCAATCACTTCGCCAACGCCACGCCCTGCGGGCCGGCGCGGGCCTGCCTGCACACCGGCGCCTACGCCTTCAACCACCGCTCCGTGCGGAACGGGACGCCGCTCGACTCGACGCTGACGACAATGGCGCTCGAGGCACGCCGGGCCGGCTACGATCCGACGCTGTTCGGCTATACCGACACGAGCGCCGACCCGCGCATCCTGCCGCCCGACGATCCTCGGCTCCGCAGCTACGAGGGCCTGCTGCCCGGCTACCGGCCCGAGCTTCTTCTTCTGGAGGACGCGGCACCCTGGCTCGATCATCTGGCCAGCCGGGGCTACGGACGGATGAGCGTCGAGGAGGCCTACGGCGGAGACCTCGGGTCGCCCGCGCGTTGGCGCGCGGAAGACAGCGAGACGGCGTTCCTGACGGACGCGTTCCTGGCCTGGCTGGATCGCCAGCGGGCACGATCCGGCTGGCTCGCGCACGTCTCGTACATCAAGCCGCATCCCCCGCTGGTGGCGGCAGCGCCCTGGCACGATCTCGTGGCACCGGCGGCGACACCGGTTCCGGTCCGGGCACCAAGCATTGCAGAGGAGGGGCGGCTGCACCCCTGGTTGTCGGCCTGTCTCGACCTGCCGCTCACCGGCCACGGCAGCGTGGTGCTGTGGCCCGCGGACCTCGATGGCGGCCTCGTTGCGCGGTTGCGGGCCGTCTATCTCGGCCTCGTCGCCGAGTCGACCATCACATCGGGCGAATCGTCGCCGCCCTGGCCCGGCGCCGCGAGCTCGACGACACGCTGCTCATCGTGACCGCCGACCACGGCGAGATGCTGGGCGATCACTGGATGCTCGGAAAAGCCGGATTCTTTCCGGCGGCGTTCCATGTGCCCCTCGTCGTCCGTTGGCCCGGAGCGACAGGAGCGCGAGGCCGGCGGGTGGCGGCCTTCACCGAGCATGTCGACCTGATGCCGACGGTGCTCGAGGCGATCGGCCTTGCCGTGCCGCAGCAATGCGACGGCCGCTCCCTGTCGGGATTCATTACAGATCCTTCATTGGAGCCCGCTCATGGTTCGGCGGATCAGGCCCGCCCTTGGCGCGAGGCAGCCCACGTCGAGCACGACTTCCGCGATCTCGGTGAGGGCGCCTTGGAGCAGCGGCTCGGCTTGGCGCCGGAGGCGGCCAGCCCTGCAGGTCCGCTTCGGCCGGCGCTGGGCCTATGCCCACTTCGCCGGGCTGCCGTCGCTTCTGATCGACGCCCGGGCCGACCCCGGCTGGCGGCGGAATCTGGCGGCCGAGCCGGCCTGCGCCCCGGACGCGCTCCGGGAGGCCCAGGCGCTCCTTTCCCTGCGGATGCGCCATGCCGACCGGCGGCTCTCGGCCTGCCAGCTGACGGCCGCCGGCGTGGCCGGCAGCTATGATCCTCTGCCGGCGGCCTTTCCGAGGCCGGCATCCTTGCCCGGATAGTCGCAGAGATCGGCCACGATGCAGTTCCCGCAGTCCGGCCTGCGGGCCTTGCAGACATAGCGCCCGTGCAGGATCAGCCAATGATGGGCGCCCTTCTTGAACCGGTCCGGCACGGTCTCGAGGAGGCGCTGCTCGACCTCGAGCGGCGTGCGGCCGGGGGCGAGGCCGGTGCGGTTGGCGACCCGGAAGATGTGCGTATCGACGGCGATAGTCGGCTCGCCGAAGGCCTCGTTGAGGACCACGTTCGCCGTCTTGCGCCCGACCCCCGGCAGGCTTTCCAGCGCGGCCCGGTCGCGGGGCACCCGGCCTTCGTGCCGCTCGACCAGGAGACGCGACAGCTCGATGACGTTCTTGGCCTTGTTCCGATAGAGGCCGAGCGTTCTGACCTGCTCGCGGACCCCCTCCTCGCCCAGCCTCAGCATCGCCGCCGGCGTGGGCGCCAGCTCGAAGAGGCGGCGGGTGGCCTTGTTGACGCCGACGTCGGTCGCCTGGGCGGAGAGCACCACGGCGACCAGCAGCGTGAAGGGGGTGTCGTAGACGAGCTCCGTGTGCGGATCCGGATCACGCTCCGCGAGGCGGCCGAGGAACGCGGCCATGCGGGTCCGCAGGACGGCATCGCCGGCGCTTGGCGGCTCGGGCGTTTCGCTCATATAAGGACCCTGCAGGAGGAACCGGTGCTAACGCCATGGCAGGTGCTGCTCTCGCTCTCCCGCCGTTCGAGGTGATGCTCTACCCGAATCCTCCGCTCGGGCGATACGGCTTCCTCGCGCTCATGGGCTGCGTAGCCCTGGTCAGCGCTGCGGTCGGCGGCGCGGCCCTGGCGGCCGGCGCCTGGCCGGTCACGGGCTATTTCGGCGTCGATCTGCTGCTGCTCTACATCGCGTTCCGCTGCAACGCCCGCCAGAGCCGCCGTCGGGAGCTCATCCGGCTGGACGAGACGGGTCTGCACGTCCGCCAGATCGCGCCGAACGGCCGCCATCGCGACTGGCGCTTCGAGCCCTATTGGGTGCGGGTCGTCGTCGAGGATCCGGTGCGGGGTCCCGGCACGTTGACCCTCCGGTCGCACGGCCAGCAGCTTCGGCTCGCGCAGTTTCTCTGCCAGTCCGAGCGCCGGGAGCTGGCCCGCGCCCTGACCGGCGCCCTGGCCGCCTATCGCTGAGGTCGCCGGCCGCTCTCAATCGAAGGTAATGTTGGATTGACTTACAGTTCGAGCCGACGAGCTGTGACGGCGTTGCTTAGAGGCGTCCAAGCATCGATCACGAATTCGCGAGCGGTGGACGCCAGACGCCTCCAAATAAGCCTGGATCATTGGCTTTTCCTCTTTGCGCGGCACCCCCTCCCGAGGGTTGGCGTGGTCTCCGCCACACTGTGGCATGACCTTTGCTCCACATGCGATGGTGGCATCGGGTGTCCATTGGCAGGTGGCTCACGCCCGGGGGAGGGTTCGACCAGTGCAAGCGCTCAAGCCCATTCACTACTACGGGGCACGGGATGCAGGGCAGCGGGGCGAGATCGTCCCGGCGCGGCATCCGCTTCCGATCGGCAAGCTGCGTGGCCTGCCGTCGACCGTCAGGACGACCCTCAAGTCCCGGCGGATCACGACCTGCGAGCAGCTCCTGCGGGCCGCCGCGACCGCTGCCCGTCGGGATCAGCTGGTCCGCACGACGGGTCTCGATCCCGAGGTCGTGCTGACGCTCGTCCAGCGGGCCGACATGGCGCGCGTCAACGGTGTCGGCGCGATGTTCGGCCTGATGCTCGAGGAGCTGGGCATTCACGACGTGCAGACTCTGGCGGGCCAGGATCCGGGCGAGCTGCACGCCGCCCTCCGCGACTACAACCGGCACGAGCGGATCGCCCGTCGATCTCCTACTCCGGAGGAGGTCGCCGACTGGGTGGCCCAGGCGCGCGACCTGACCCCGCTCGTGACCTACGCCGGCTGAGCGCCGAGCGCCTCGGCGAGGAAGTCGAGGCGATCCTGGCCCCAGAGGATCGTGTCGCCGATGATGAAGGTCGGTGCGCCGAACACGCCGCGGCGCACGGCCTCCTCCGTATCGGCGGCATAGCGCGCCTCGACCAGAGGCGACCGGCTGGCCGCAAGGAGGGCCTCGCCATCGAGCCCCATTGTCGTGAGGATCGTGCTGAGGGTGCTCTCGTCGGCGATGTCGCGCTCCTCCGCCCAGACCGCCCGAAGAAGGGCGAGGCTCAGCGGGCCGACGTCCTGGCCCGCCTGGCGATGAGCGATGACGAGCCGCGCGGCCGGGGCATCGTCGACCGGAAAGAATCGTGGGGTCGGGTTGAGGGGGATGCCCAGACGCAGGGGCCAGCGCTCGAGCTCCTGGCGACGATAGGCTACCCGCTGTGGCGGCCGCCGTGCCAGGGGCAGCCCGCCTGAAGCGGCGAAGATGCTGCTCATGCGCACCGGGAAAAAGCTGACGCTGGCCCCGGTCGATGAGCGGAGGTCGGGCAGGCGCTGCCAGCCCAGATAGGTCCAGGGCGAGCTCAGCGAGTAGTAGACGTCGACGTGGCGGGCCATCGCCATCCTCAGCCCGCGCCGCGGAGACCCAGGACGTCGGCCATGCCGTAGAGCCCGGGGGCGCGTCCCCTGGTCCAGAGCGCTGCCCTGACGGCGCCCCGGGCGTAGATCCGGCGGTCGGTCGCGACATGGGAAAGGACGAGGCGCTCGCCCTCGCCGGCCATGACGACACTGTGGTCGCCGACGACGTCGCCGCCGCGCAGGGCCGCGAAGCCGATCGTCCCCGGTCGTCTGGCTCCGGTGATGCCGTCCCGGCCACGCACCGCGAGCTCCTCCAGCGGCCGGCCGCGGCCGCGCGCCGCGGCCTCGCCCAGCGCCAGCGCCGTGCCCGACGGCGCGTCCACCTTGTGGCGATGGTGCATCTCGACGATCTCGATGTCGAAGCTGGGGTCGAGCGTCCTCGCCACCTGCTCCACGAGGCCGAGCAGGAGATTGATGCCCTGGCTCATGTTGGGAGCCCAGACGATCGGGATACGCTCGGCGATCTCGCGCAGCCGGCTGCTGTCGGCGGCGGTGAGCCCGGTCGTGCCGATCACGTGGGCGCAGCCGGCGGTCGCCGCGAGCGTCGCGTTGGCCAGGGTCGCCTCGGGAGTCGAGAACTCGATCACCGCATCGGCGCGGCCGAGCAGGGCCGACAGATCCGACTCGGCCGCCACGCCGGCCGCCTCCTCGCCAGCAAGAACGCCCAGATCCTCGCCGAGGGCCGGATGGCCGGCGCGCTCGACCCCGCCGACCAGCTCGGCACCCTCGGTTCCGAGAACCTCGCGCAAGAGCGTGCGCCCCATCCGCCCGGCGCAGCCGACGATCCCGATCCGCATGGCATGGCCTCCCTCGGCGAGCGGTGGAGCAAGCGACGGCAGGGGCCGACCTGTCAAGCCGGCCCGGCGCTCGGCCGGATCCATCACTCGATCATCGACGACAGCCGCTTGGGCGCGATCAGGCCGTAGCTGCGTTTGATCAGCGCGGTCACTTCGTCCCAGTCCGGAGCGTCGTCGAGCCGCATGCCGACCCAGCCCTTGTGGCCGACATAAGCCGGCACGAAGAACCGCTCGGGATCGGCGCCGACCAGAACCATCTGGCTGCCCCAGGGCGCCTTGCACAGAAGGGAGACCTGCCCTTCGCCCCGCTTCTCCATGGCGAAGATCTTGTCCCGCACCCTGTACGTGGGAGCGCCCCAGGTCTCCTTCTCCGCAGCCTCCGGAAGAGCGAGGCAGACGGCACGCAGGCGATCCGATGGCCGCTCCGGCATCGCTCCATCCTACCCCGTTCGCCTCCCTGCGGCGAGAGCGGCCGCCGCGTGGGCTCCCGACGCTCTCCGATGCTCGACGGCCGCCCGCCCGGCCCCTACATGCAGGGTCAGGGCCTCGACCAACGGCGGGAGCGTGCGATGACGGCAGAGGCATTGCTCGAGAGCCTGCGGCAACAGATGCCGGTGGCCACAGGCGCCTACGCGCCGCCGGCCGCCTCCGGGCTCGTGATCGTCGACGAGGTCAACGGCTTCTGCACCGTCGGCGCGGGCAATCTCGCACCAGCGGCCACGAACGCGCAGATCGCGGCGATGGTCGAGGCCACGGCCGGGCTGGCCCGACGCTTCCGAGAGCGCCGGCTGCCCGTCCTGGCCTTTCTCGACACCCACGAGCCCGGCAAGCCAGAGCCTCCCTATCCGCCCCATTGCGAGCGCGGCACAGGCGAGGAGAACTTCGTGCCGGAGCTCGCCTGGCTGGCCGACGACCCGGATGTCCTCCTCATCCGCAAGGACTGCATGGACAGCTTCGTCGGCGCCATCGAGCCGACCTTCGTCAAGGGCAGTCACGGCGCCTTCCACAACAGGCTCACCGAGTGGATCGTCGCGCATCGCTTGAAGGCGGTGGTCGTGACGGGGATCTGCACCGACATCTGCGTCATGGACCTCGTCTCGTCGCTGCTCGCGGCACGGAACCACGGCTTGGTCCCGACGCTCAAGGACGTGGTCGTGCTCGAGCCCGCAACCGCCACCTACGACCTCCCGCTCGAGACGGCGCGCGAGCTCGGACTGCCGGCGACGGCGGCCCACCCCCAGGCGCCGGCTCATCACCTGGGGCTCTATGTCATGGCGGCCCGCGGAGCGGTTCTGGCATCGGCGTTGACGGAGTTCTGAACGCGCCTCTGCTGCCGACCGTACTACGGTTGGCTGTCCTGGAGGTGTGCATGACCCGGCTTCTTTCCCTGGCGACGGCGGTGCCGCCGTACGGTTTCGCCCAGAGCGACGCCAAGCTCGCGGCAAAAAGCGTCTTCGCCGACGACTTTCCGGACACGGACAGGCGGCTGAGCCTCTTCGACAATGCCGGAATCGACCGGCGCTATCTCTGTCTGCCGCTCGAGGCGCAGCTGATCCGCCGCCGCCCGGCCGAGCAGAACCGGCTCTATCTCGAGCATGCCACCAGCCTGCTCTGCGAGGCGGCGGAGAGTGCCCTCGCCCAGGCCGGCCGCCGGCTCGAGGAGGTCGATCAGGTCGTCTGCGTCTCCTCGACGGGTGTCGCCACACCGAGCCTCGACGCACTCGTCGCCGAGCGCCTAGGACTGCGCGACGATATCGAGCGCACCCCCATCTTCGGCCTGGGCTGTGCGGGCGGAGTCCTCGGCCTGGCGCGGGCGGCGGCCCTGGCCCGGGCGGCGCCGGGGCGCCTCGTTCTGCTGCTCGTGGTCGAGCTCTGCTCGATCGTCCTCAGGCTCGGCGATCGCAGCATGGCCAATCTGGTCGCCTGCGCGCTGTTCGGCGACGGTGCCGCGGCAGCGCTGCTCTCGACGGAGGGCGAGGGGCCCGCCATCGGCGCGTCCGGCGAGCATCGCTGGCCGGGCACCCTCGACGTCATGGGCTGGCGGGTCGAGGACGATGGCCTGGGCGTGCTGTTCTCGGTCAACGTGCCCGAGATCGCCCGGACCCGGATGCGCGAGCCGGTCGAGCGCTTCCTGGGGCGGCATGGGCTCGGGCTCGCCGATGTCGACCGGTGGATCTGTCATCCCGGCGGCGCCAAGGTGGTGGTCGGGCTGGAGGAGGCGCTCGGCCTGCCCGCCAGGGCGCTCGACGACAGTCGGGCGGTGCTGGCCGCCTACGGCAACATGTCGTCGCCCACGGTCCTTTTCGTGCTCGAGCGGGCGCTCCGGGCCGGCGATTGGGGCCGAGGGCTGGTGCTGGCGATGGGTCCGGGCTTCACGGCCGGCTTCGTCCTGGTCGAGCGGTGACGCCGGGCGCACCGCAGCTCGCGGCGGCGCTCGTCGCGGCCCTGCGTCTGGCCGAGCTCCTGGTGGCGAGCCGGAACACTCGCCGCCTGCTCGGCCAGGGTGGCGTGGAGCGCGGGCGAGGCCACTATCCGCTTATCGTGGGGCTGCATGTGGCGTGGCTTCTGGCGATCGCCAGCCTGCCGGCGACGGCACCGCTCCATGCCCTCCCGCTCGCGGCCTTCGTCCTCCTCCAGCCGGTCCGGCTCTGGAGCCTCGCCAGCCTCGGCCGGCGCTGGACCACGAGGGTCATCGTGCTGCCGACGGCACCGCTCGTCAGGCGCGGGCCCTACCGTTGGATCCGCCATCCCAACTATCTGGTCGTGGCCCTCGAGATCCCGCTGCTGCCGCTCGCCTTCGGCGCATCGGGTCTGGCCATCCTGTTCGGGGCCTTGAATCTGGCCCTTCTGGCTTGGCGCATCGGAGTCGAGGAACGGGCGCTCCGAGCTGTCGGCGGAGCGCCCTCCTGAGCGTGCGCGGCGTTGCGGCGCTTGCGGCGTCGGTCAGAGCGCCTGCCGGTTCCTGACGAGGTCCTCGACGACGGTCGGATCGGCGAGCGTGGACGTGTCGCCGAGATTGTCGAGCTCGATGGCCGCGATCTTGCGCAGGATTCGTCGCATGATCTTGCCCGAGCGGGTCTTGGGCAGGCCCGGCGCCCACTGGATGACGTCGGGCGCTGCGAACGGCCCGATCTCCTTCCTGACCCAGGTGATCAGCTCCTTGCGGAGGGGCTCGCTCGGCTCGATGCCTGCCTGCAAGGTGACGTAGCAGAAAATGCCCTGGCCCTTGATGTCGTGAGGATACCCCACGACCGCCGCCTCGGCGACACCCGAATGGGCAACGAGCGCGCTCTCGATCTCGGCGGTCCCGATCCGGTGGCCGGAGACGTTGATCACGTCGTCGACGCGACCCGTGATCCAGTAGTAGCCGTCCTCGTCGCGGCGGGCTCCGTCGCCGGTGAAATAGGTGCCCTTGAACGTCGAGAAGTAGGTCTGCACGAAGCGCGCGTGATCGCCGTAGAGCGTCCGCATCTGGCCGGGCCAGCTGTCCAGGATGACGAGATTGCCCTCGCCGGCGCCCTCGATCGGCCTGCCCTCGCCGTCGACGATCGCCGGCTGAACGCCGAAGAAGGGCAGCGTGGCAGAGCCCGGCTTGAGGTCGACGGCCCCGGGCAGCGGCGTGATCAGGATGCCGCCGGTCTCGGTCTGCCACCAGGTGTCCACGATCGGGCAGCGGCCGTCGCCGACGACGCGGTGATACCATTTCCACGCCTCGGGATTGATCGGCTCGCCGACCGAGCCCAGCAGCCTCAGGCTCCTTCTCGAGGTCTTCCGGACCGGATCGTCGCCCTTCTGCATGAGCGCCCGGATCGCCGTGGGCGCGGTGTAGAAGATCGTCACCCGATGCTTGTCGACCACCTCCCAGAAGCGCGAGACGGTGGGGTAGTTCGGGATGCCCTCGAACATCAGCGTCGTGGCGCCGTTCGCCAGCGGACCGTAGACGATATAGCTGTGGCCGGTGACCCAGCCGACGTCGGCCGTGCACCAGTAGACGTCGCCCTCCTTGCAGTCGAACACGTACTGATGCGTCAGCGAGGCGTAGACCAGGTAGCCGCCGGACGTGTGCAGCACGCCCTTGGGCTTGCCGGTCGAGCCCGAGGTATAGAGGATGAAGAGCGGGTCCTCCGCGTTCATCGGCTCGGCGGGGGCGTCGGGGCTCGCTTTCGCCATGAGCTCGCCGGCATCGAGATCGCGCCCCTCCTTCATGTGGACGCTCATGCCGGTGTGCCTGAACATCAGGGCCTTGACGTCGCCGGCGCACTTCTTGAGAGCCTCGTCGGTGTTGGCCTTGAGGGGAACGGCCTTGCCGCCGCGGAGGCCACCGTCGGAGGTAATGACGATCTTGGCCTGGGCGTCGTTGATCCTGTCGGCCAAGCTGTCGGGCGAGAATCCGCCGAAGACAACGGTATGGACGGCGCCGATCCGGGCACAGGCCAGCATCGCATATACGGCTTCGGGGATCATCGGCAGATAGATCGCGACCCGGTCGCCCTTACGGACACCCTGGTCCTTCAGCACGTTGGCGAGCCGGCAGACCTGCTCGTGCAGCTCGCGATAGGTGACGCGGCGGTCGACCGACGGATCGTCGCCCTCCCAGATGATCGCCACCTGGTTGGCGCGCTGGGGCAGATGCCGGTCGAGACAGTTGAAGGCGACGTTGAGCTCGCCGTCCTCGTACCAGCGGATCGAGACGTCGCCCGTGAACGAGGTGCGCTTGATTCGCGTCGGCTTCTTGAGCCAGTGGAGCCGTTCCGCCTGCTCGCCCCAGAACGCCTCGGGCTCCTTGACCGAGCGCTCGTACATGGCGCGATGCTGCTTCTGGTTGCAAAGGCTCGACGCAGCCCACTCGCTCGGAATCCGGAAGACCTCCGACATCAGCCCCCTCCGTTGAAAAGCCGGCCCGGCAATCGCCGCGGTCAGGAAGCGTTCCGCGAGGCCAGCCGGCCTTCTTCCCCGAATCTTCGGGCACTCAAGCACGCGGGGGCCTTTCGCCGCAAGCGCACAGGATTGCTTCCGCTCCCCACGGCCTATCCTGCAGCTTTCCACGGTTTTGCCCACACCCGCGGCAGCGGGTCCGCTTATCCCCGCATTTATCAACAGTTTGTGGGTAAGTCCTTCCTCTTTAACAGGAAATTCCGCAAAAATCGCCTCAAGAGTGATCCTGGCTTCGCCAACTTCTCGTATCGGGAGATCGATCCCGTGATTTGCAGCCCAAAGAAGTTCACCTTCAGGTCGTCGACACGCCCGTTTGGCGCAGCCATGCCTCGAGCGCGGGAATAATTCGTCGAACGATCATCGTGACTCCGTCCGCATTGGGGTGGATGCCGTCATCCTGCAGCAGCTCCGGATGAAGGGCCGCGCCATCGAGGAAAAAGGGGTAGAGCGGCACGTGGTGGCGCTCGGCGACGGTCACGTAGGCCTGTCTGAACGCGTCGCCGTAGGCCCTGCCGAGATTCGGCGGAGCCAGCATGCCGGCAAGGAAGACGGCGGCACCCTTGGCCTGCGCGGCGGCGACGATGCGGTCGAGGTTCGATTCGAGCTGATCGACGGGCAGGCCGCGCAGGGCGTCATTGCCGCCGAGCTCGACCATGAGGTGGGTCGGATGGTCGGCCAGCACCCAGTCGAGACGGGACAGGCCGCCGGCCGAGGTGTCGCCAGAGACGCCCGCATCGATCACCTCGCAGGCGAAGCCGTCCTGCTCCAAGGCTTGGCCGAGACGGGCCGGGAAGGCATCCTCCTGGGCCACGCCGTAACCGGCGGTCAGCAAGTCGCCGAGCAGGGCGATGCGGCAATCGGCCAGGGCCGGCGAGCTGACCAGCAGGGCGAAGGCGAGCACCAGCATCTTGAGCTGTCCGTGCCACCTGACCATGTCCCTCAGACCGCGGACACCCCAGGAGCCGGCGCGACGCTGCATGATAAGGCTCTCCGACATTCATCTCTCGCTCAGGAGCACGGCCGGACCGGTCCACATCCTGCGCGGCGTGAGCCTGGCCGTCGATCGGGGGACGTCCCTCAGCGTGGTCGGTCCGTCGGGCTCGGGCAAGTCCAGCCTGATCGCCGTCATCGGCGGCATCGAGCGGCCGACCTCCGGCCGGGTGGAGGTGGCCGGGTGCGATTTCGGCACCCTCGGCGAGGACGGCCTGGCTCTGTTCCGGCGCGAGCATATCGGCATCATCTTCCAGTCCTTCCACCTGATCCCGACGATGACCGCGCTCGAGAACGTGGCCCTGCCGCGCGAGCTCGCCGGCCGCCGAGATGCCCTCGCTGCCGCCCGCACGGGCCTGGCCGAGGTGGGCCTCGCGGACCGGCAGGACCACTATCCGAGCCAGCTCTCGGGCGGGGAGCAGCAGCGCGTGGCGCTGGCCCGGGCGCTCGCCAACGATCCGGACCTTCTGCTCGCCGACGAGCCCACCGGCAACCTCGATGGCGACACCGGCAGGGCGATCGTCGACCTGCTTTTCGCGCTGCAGCGCGAGCGCGGCATGACGCTGCTGCTGATCACCCACGATCCGCTGCTCGCAGGGCACTGCGCGCGGCAAGTGACGATCACCAATGGCCGCCTGCGGGACACGGACCCGGCTCCAGCCCAGCCAACGGCGGCCGAGACGGTTCCGTGAGCGCGGACGCTTGGGCGGGCGTTCTGGCCATCGCCAGCCGCGAGATGCGGGGCGGCCTCCGCGGTTTCGCCGTCTTCCTCGCCTGCCTCGCCCTCGGCGTGGCCGCGATCGCGGCGGTCGGGATCGTCAATTCGGGGGTGACCGAGGCGGTGCGCCGCGACGGTCGGGTCCTGCTCGGCGGCGACGCGCGGATCGAGAACGTCAACCAGCCCATTCCGGAGGCGGAGCTGAGGGCGCTGGTGCCGGCCGGCGCCCACGTCGTCCAGGTCGTGACCACCACGACCATGGTCGCGGCCGGCGGGCGCCGGGTCGTCGCCAGCCTCAAGGCGGTGGATGGCGCCTACCCGCTGTTCGGCGCGGTGGCGCTGCGGCCGGCCATGCCGCTCGACCGCGCGCTCGCCGGGAACGGGGCCGTCGCCGAGGCGGCCCTGCTCGCCCGGCTGGGCATCGCGGTCGGCGACAGCGTGCGGCTCGGCAGCCTCGATGTGCGCATCAACGCCGTCATCGAGCGCGAGCCCGATCGCCTGGGCGGCTTCGTCGCCTTCGGCCCACGCCTGCTGGTCGGCACCGACACGCTGGCCCGGAGCGGCATCCTCGGCCCCGGGGCCCTGGCCCGCTACACCTACGGGCTGGCGCTGCCGGCGGGAATGGATGCGGCGGCGTATGTGAAAGGGATCACCCAGGACCACCCGGACGCTTCCTGGCGAGCCCGCAGCAGCGCCGACATCCAGCCGCAGATCGCCCGCTTCACCGATCGCCTCGCCACCTATCTCACTCTTGCCGGCCTCACGGCGCTCCTGATCGGCGGCCTCGGCGTCGGGCTCGCCGTCGAGGGCTATCTCGCCTCAAAGCGCGCCACCATCGCCACGCTGGAATGCCTGGGCGCCACCGGCCGGCAGATCTTCGCCGCCTATCTCCTGCAGATCACGGCCTTGGCCGGCATCGGCGTGGTGATCGGGCTGGCCCTGGGCCAGCTCCTTCCGCTCCTCGTCCGTCTGCTGCCGGCCAGCATCCTCCCGGTCGCGATCGACTACGGCTTCTATCCGCTGCCGCTTCTCCTGGCCGGCGGTGCCGGACTGGCGGCGGCACTGCTCTTCGCCCTCTGGCCCCTGGCGATGGCACGGGAAACGAGCCCGGCCGGCCTGTTCCGGGCGCTCGTCGCACCGCCACGGGCCTGGCCGCGGTGGCCCTACCTCCTGATGATCGGCGCCCTGCTCGGCCTTCTGGCCCTGCTCGCGGTGCTGAGCGTGGCCCGGACCGGGATCGGCCTGGTCTTCGTCGGCGTGGCCATCCTCAGCGCCCTGCTCCTGGCCCTGCTCGCGCGCGGCATCCTGCGCCTCGTGCGCGGCATCGGCGAGCGCGGGCCGGTGGCCCTCCGGCTGGCGGCGCGCAACCTGCAGCGGCCGGGTTCCGGTGCCTCGAGCGTGGTCGTAGCGCTCGGCGCCGGGCTCGGCGTCCTGACGGCCCTGGCCCTTCTCCAGGCGAATCTCCGCCGCGAGCTGGAGGTGCAGATCCCCGAGCGCGTCCCGGCCGCGATCTTCATCGACATCCAGCCGGACGAGGTCGAGAGGTTCCGCCACGCCGTCGAGGCGACGCCCGGTGCCGCCATCCTGCAGTCGGCGCCTATGCTCCGAGCCCGCGTCGTCCGGATCGCTGGCCAGCCCGTCGATGCGGCGTCAGTCGACCCGCACGTCGCCTGGACCGTCCGGAACGACCGCGGCCTGACCTATCAGGCGGCCAGGCCCGAAGGTACCGAGCTCGCCGCCGGCAGCTGGTGGCCGGCCGACTACAAGGGGCCGACCCTCGTCTCGGTCGAGGACGAGGTCGCGAGGGGCTACCATGTGGGCGTCGGCGACACGCTGTCCTTCAACATTCTCGGCCGCGTGGTCGAGGCGCGGATCGCCAATCTGCGCCGCGACATCGACTGGTCGAGCGGGCGACTCAATTTCGTCTTCATCCTGAGCCCGGGCGCGCTCGAGGCGGCACCGCACACCGTGATCGCCGCTGTCGACATTCCGCCGGACGCCGAGGCCGGCCTCTATGACCGCCTCGCCGCCGAGCTGCCGAACGTCACGCCGATCTCGGTCGGTGCCATCATCCGGCAGGTGGCAGACGTCTTCCGCAAGATCGAGATCGCGGTCGACATCGTGGCCGGCGTGACGCTGCTCTCCGGTATCCTCGTGCTGGCCGGCGCCGTCTCGTCCGCGCGCCGCCGCCAGCTCTACCAGACGGTCGTCCTCAAGGTTCTGGGCGCAAGGCGGGCGGACGTGCTCAGGCTCCTGGCGATCGAGTATCTGACGCTGGGGCTCGCCGCGGCCCTGGTCGGCGGCTTGCTCGGCACGATCGGTGCCTGGGTGCTGGTCGGGCCCGTCCTCGGGCTGCCCTGGTTCATGCCGTGGCCGACCGTTCTGCTCATCCTCCTCTTCGGACTCGCGCTCACCCTCGGCGTCGCCGCGACCGGCGTCTGGCGCATCCTCGGCCAGTCCGCCGCGCAGGTGCTGCGTACGCCCTGAACATGCGCGACCTGGCGTCACGTCGGTTTGAGTGGCGGATCGCCGAGCCAGCGGCTAGCACGGCTTGGCCATGACCGAGCTGTCCGCCTTGAGCGCTGTTACCGCCTTCGGTGCCGGCGTCGTGTCGTTCCTGTCGCCATGCGTGCTCCCATTGGTGCCCGGCTACGTCTCCTACGTCGCCGGCAGCTCGCTCGAATCGTTGCGCGACGATGCCCGCACCCGCGTCCGGGCCCTGGGCTTCGCGCTCTGCTTCATCGCCGGCTTCGGCACCGTCTTCGTGGCGCTCGGCGCCAGCGCCTCGGCGCTGGGCGGCCTCCTCCTCGACCACAAGTACGAGCTGGGCCTCGTCGCCGGGGCCATCGTCATCCTCTTCGGCCTCCATCTGATGGGCCTGACACCGCTTCGCCTGATGGAGCGGGAGGCGCGCTTCCAGGTCGACCTGCCCGGCGGCCGGGTCGTCGGCGCGTTCCTCATGGGCATCGCCTTCGCCTTCGGCTGGACCCCCTGCATCGGCCCCGTGCTCGGCACTATCCTGACGATGAGTGCCTCGACGGCGGCGCTTGGCCAGGGGACGGCGTTGCTCGCCGTCTACGCGCTCGGTCTGGGGCTGCCGTTCCTGCTCGCCGCCCTCTTCACGGATGTCCTGCTGCGCCAGCTGCGCCGGCTGTCCCGGGCCGGCCGGCTGCTGCAGCGGGGTGCCGGCGCTCTCCTGATCGTGATGGGGCTGCTGATCGTCTCGGGCGAGCTGCAGACGATCTCCTACTGGCTGCTCGAGACGTTTCCCGGCTTCGCCCGGATCGGCTGATGTTCCACGTTTGCCGCCCTTGATCGGAGCCGGACAGGATCTGTCGCAGCCGCCCCTTCGCCAGCGAGGATGCTGCGCCCCCGGTCGATGGGGCTGAAGCAAGTGTAACCGTCGCCCCGTGCCGGCGAGGGAGGTTTGCGCTTGAAGCCCTTGCCCCGTTCCCCATATGATCGTTGCCTGAGGAAACCGCGACACTCAACAAAGGGCTTGCGCAGATGGCATTCCGCACCGATCCCCAGATGGCGCGCGTGGGCGTCGGCATCGAAGGAGTCGATGTCGGCCTCCGCAGCTACATGCTGTCGGTCTTCAACTATATGGGCCTGGGCTTGGCCATCACCGGTATCGTCGCGTTCGTCGTCGCGTCGAGCCCGGCGATCTACGGTCCGATCTTCGGCTCGCCGCTCAAGTGGGTGGTGATGCTGGCGCCGCTCGGCTTCGTCTTCTATCTGGGCGCCCGCATCAACCAGATGAGCGTCAGCGCGGCGCAGATAACCTTCTGGGTGTTCGCCGCCGTCATGGGTATCTCGCTGGCCAGCATCTTTCTCGTCTTTACGGGTGAGAGCGTGGCGCGGGTGTTCTTCATCACCGCGGCCGCTTTCGGCGCCACGAGCCTCTACGGCTACACGACGAAACGCGATCTCACCAACTTCGGCTCCTTCCTGTTCATGGGGTTGATCGGGATCGTCATCGCCAGCGTCGTCAACATCTTCCTGGGCAGCTCTGCGCTGCAGTTCGCCATCAGCGTGATCGGCGTGCTGGTCTTCACGGGCCTCACCGCCTGGGACACGCAGCGGATCAAGGAGGTCTATTACGAGGGCGACGCCGGCGACGTGGTGGCCAAGAAGTCGATCATGGGTGCCCTGAGCCTCTATCTCAATTTCATCAACCTCTTCGTCATGCTCCTTCAGCTGTTCGGCAATCAGCGGAGCTGAAGCGCGCTCGGCAGCCTAACGTTGCCGGAAGAGCCCGCCGCGAGGCGGGCTCTTTCGCGTTCAGGAGCCGGCTGTGCCCGCGGCCCGCTCGTCAGCCGGCGCGGTGCGTTGGTCTCGCTTCTTCTCTCCAGCGCCGTCGCCGCCTGTGCCGCGGAGGCCCGAAAAGCCCAGGGGCCGGCCGAGATCCGGGCCGAGCCGGTCGATCTCTACCCTCTCGATCCGGCTCTACGGGCGATCGGCAGGCTGACGTTCGAAGCGGGGTTCGCCCTCTCCTCGAGCGGCCATGCCCTGGGCGGCCTCTCCGGCCTGCTGGTCGACGGGCGGGATCTCTTCGCGGTGAGCGACGGCGGGACGCTGTGGCGGGCGACCCTCGATCTGGCTCCCGACGGCCGGCTGCGCGGCATCGGCGACTGGCGGGCCCAGGGGCTCCGCTGGCCCTCGGGCTCGCCTTACGCCGGCACCCGGCTCGATGCCGAATCGCTGGCCCGGGCCGCCGACGGCGGTCTCCTGATCTCGCTGGAGGAGGTTCAGGCGATGCTGCGCCTGGAGCGGTCGGGCGAGGGTCCACCGGTCCTGGAGCCCTATCCGGCGGCGCTGCGCTCGGCCCCCTCCAACGAGGGCGTCGAGGCGCTGACCGACCTGCAGGACGGAGGGCTGCTCACGATCACCGAAGGTCTGGCGGCGGGCCCGGGCACGCTGCGCGCGGCGGTGCTCGGCCTGGGGTCGCCCGTGCTGCTCGCCTACCGGCCGGCCCCGGGCTTCAAGCCGACGGCAGCCGACCGGCTGGGCCGACATTCTCTACGTCCTGGAGCGCCAGGCATCACTGATCAGCGGTTTCTCGGCTCGGGTCCTGCGCCTCGACCTCGCGCAAACCCGACTGGCCCCGGACTCCGTTCTCGAGGGCGAAGAGCTGGCGCGCCTCGGCGGCCAGACGATCTGTGACAATATGGAGGGCTTGGCCGTGACGGCCATGCCCGACGGCCGAACCGCGCTCTATCTGGTCTCGGACGACAATTTCAGCGCCCTCCAGCGGACGCTGTTGCTGCAGCTCAGCCTGCCGGCGTGATGTCCGAGCGCTCGATCGCGATGCGACGCTTCATGCGGACGAGATCGCTCGGCAGAGCGGCCTCGGGCTGACCGACCAGGAACGCGTCCAGGCCGCCCCGCTTCTCGATCGTCCGAAGCATGCTGGTTGCGATCCGCACGCGGATGCCCTCACCCAGCGTCTCGCTGTAGAGCCGCCGGACCTGCAGATTCGGCAGGAACCGCCGGCGGGTCCTGTTGTTGGCATGGCTCACATTGTTGCCGGTGAGCACACCCTTGCCGGAGAGCGCACAGCGTCGCGCCATGGGAAACGTCCTCGAGCGGGAAACAGTTCAACGACGCGGTCGCGCGCAGCAGCGATCGCGGGCTCTTCCTAGTGAAGGCGCCCGGCCGGGTCAAGCCCGAGCCTTTCCCGGGGAGCCTTAGAGATCCTTGCACAGCCGCAGCGAATCGAAAATGGCGGCGTGGATGTTGCGGCTCGCGACCGCATCGCCGACCCGGTAGAGGGCATAGCGGCCCGCCGGGTTCGCGACCGCCACCTGGGGTCGGCCTGCGAGCAGCGCCTCCGTTTCGATCTCACCCAGATTGGAGGAGCCGGCCTTCAGCTCGAAATAGAGGTGGGCCGCCGGCAGGGTGCCGTGCTCGACCACGATGTGGTCGGCCTGACGCTCCTCGATCTCCTCCGAGTACATGTTGGCGAGGACGGCGACGAGCCGGTTGCCGGCGCGGCGCACGGCCCTGAGTCGGCGGTCCGGAACCATCTGCACGCCCTTCTGATAGAGCGATCGAAGGAAGCGGGACGAGTTCGTGGCGCCCATCTCCTCGCAGGGCGACCGATCGGCGGTGACCAGCTCGACCTCGCAGCCCTGCTTGGCCAGGAACTCGGCGACCGTCGGCGCCTGGTGCTGCCCGTTCTCGTCATAGACCATGACCCGGCCCTGCAGCTTGACCTGGCCGGCCAGGACATCCCAGCCCGAGGCCACGAGATCCTCCCCCTCCCTGAGGAAGCTGTTGTTGGGCACGCCACCCGTGGCGACGATGACGATGTCGGGCTTCTCCTCGAGCACGTCGGACATATCGGCATAGCAGTTGAGGCGCACCTCGACCCCGGCCAGCTCGACCTCGCGGGCCAGCCACTCGCTGATGCCACGGATCTCGCGCCGGCGATCGAGCTGGGCCGCGAGGTTGATCTGCCCGCCCAGCCGGTCGGTAGCCTCGAGCAGGACGACCTCATGACCGCGGAGGGCCGAGACTCGGGCCGCCTCGAGCCCGGCCGGGCCGCCCCCTACGACGACGATCTTCCGGCGCGGGCCGCCCGAGCGTCCGATCACGTGAGGCATCGTCGCCTCGCGCCCGGTCGCCGGGTTGTGCAGGCAGAGCGCGTCCTGGCCGACGTAGATCCGGTCGATGCAATAGCCGGCACCGACGCAGGGCCGGATGCGGTCCTCCTCGCCACGCTCGAGCTTGGCCACGATGTAGGGATCGGCGATATGGGAGCGGGTCATCGCCACCATGTCGACATAGCCCTCGGCGATGGCGTGGCGGGCCGTGCTGAGGTCGGTGATCCGCGTGGCGTGAAAGACGGGCACCTTGATCGCCTGCCTGATCGCCCGTGCCCGCTCGAGATAAGGGGCGGTGCGCTGGCCCATGGTCGGAATCAGCCGCGAGACGCCGAGCTCGGTCTCGACATTGGCGCCGATCACGTTGACGTAGTCGATAAGGCCACTGTCGGCGAGCCGGGCAGCGATCTCGAGCATCGCCTCGGGCGACAGGCCGCCCTCGAGGCGCTCGTCGCCGGAGAGCCTGATGCCCATGATGAAATCGTCGCCGATGGCGCGCCGCGCTGCCTCCAGCACCTCGATCGAGAAGCGCAGGCGGTTCTCGAGGCTGCCGCCATAGGCGTCGGTGCGCTGGTTGACCGTCGGCGTCCAGAACTGGTCGATGAGATGGCCCGAGCAGAGAATCTCGACCCCGTCGAGGCCGCCTTCCTTGGCGCGCCAGGAAGCCCGGGCGTAGTGGCCGACCACGCGACGGATGTCCTCGATCTCCATCTCCTTGGGAAAGGAGCGGTGCTGGTGCTCGCGGACGGCCGAGGCGGAGATGGGCGCCAGCCAGTCGGCCACGTCCCAGCGGGTGCGCCGGCCCATGTGCGTGATCTGGATCATGAGCGCAGCGCCGTGGCGATGGATGCGCTCGCTGAACGCCTGCAGGTGGGGGATGATGCGGTCGTCGCTGATGTTGATCTGGCCGAACGCCGAGGGGCTCTCCGGCGCTACGGTCGAGGAGCCGCCGAACATGGTCAGCGCCAGCCCGCCCTTGGCCTTCTCCTCATGATAGAGCTGGTAGCGCTCCTGGGGCAGACCGTCGACCACGTAGGCCGGGGCGTGCGAGGTGCTCATCACCCGGTTCTTGAGCGTCAGCCCCTTGAGGCGGAACGGCTGGAGAAGGGGATCGCCGGACGGCATGGGAGGGCTCCCGGGGGCGGACGATGGGGTGAGTGCCGCCTCGCAGGTGACATACTCTGGCGGGCCGGCTTTTCCGATCGCGGCATGGAGTTTTGGACGTTGGCCCGGCGCTCGTTCTCGGCCAACATCGGGATCGGCCGTTTTCCTGGAGAAGCAGGGTGAGCGACGAGGGGGTGCCGGGCGGCGGTGGCGAGCGGCGGGCGGAGCGGCGGGCGCGGCGGACGGAGCGCGCGGCCCAGCCCATCCCCCAGCTGCCTTGGCAAACCGTCCGCCACCGCCAGCCGCCAGCCCTGATCATCTCGGCGGACGAGGTCGAGGCCATCCACGAGGCGTCGCTCACCATCCTCGAGGAGATCGGGCTCGACATCCTCCTGCCGGAAGCCCGGGACATCCTCGGCGCCGCGGGGGCCGAGGTCGAGCCAGCCGGGCAGAGGGTGCGGATGGATCGGGGCCTGGTCGAGGGCGCGCTGGCCACGGCGCCGCCGCAATTCAGGATTCATGCCCGCAATCCCGCCCACGACCTCGTCTTCGGCGACGACAGCATCAATTTCTGCACCGTCGGCAGCGCGCCGAATTGCTCCGATCTCGACGGCGGTCGACGGCCGGGCAATCTCGCCGACTATCGGAACCTGCTGCGCCTCGCCCAGAGCCTCAACATCGTCCACCTGATGGGCGGCTACCCGCTGGAGCCCGTCGACGTCCACCCGAATATTCGTCACCTCGTGTGCCTGAGCGACTTCGTGATCCTCACCGACAAGGTCTTCCACGCCTATTCGCTGGGCTGGGGCCGCATCCGCGACGGGATCGAGATCGCCCGCATCGCCCGCGGACTGACGCAGGACGCCCTCCTCCAGGAGCCGTCGCTCTTCACCGTCATCAACTCGAGCTCGCCCCTCCGGCTCGACTCGCCCATGGCCGCAGGAATCATCGAGATGGCGCGGGCCGGTCAGGTCGTCGTGATGACACCCTTCACCCTCGCCGGGGCCATGGCTCCGGTCACCCTCGCCGGGGCGCTGGCGCAGCAGAACGCCGAGGCACTGGCGGGCTTGGCGCTGGCCCAGCTCGTTCGGCCGGGGGCTCCCGTGGTCTATGGTGGCTTCACCTCGAACGTCGACATGAAGTCGGGTGCTCCGGCGTTCGGCACGCCCGAATACATGAAGGCGGTGCTGGCCGGGGCCCAGCTCGCCCGCCGCTACCGGATTCCCTATCGCTCCTCGAACGCCAATGCCGCCAACACGCTGGACGCCCAGGCAGCCTATGAATCGGTGTTCTCGCTTTGGGCGGTGGCCACCGCCCAGACGCACATGGTGATGCACGCCGCCGGCTGGATGGAGGGCGGCCTCGTCACCTCCTTCGAGAAAATGGTGCTCGACGCCGATCTGCTGCAGATGGTCGCCATGTTCCTCGACACCGCTCGAGGTGACGCCCGAGACGCTGGCCTTGGATGCCGTCCGCGAGGTGGGGCCGGGTGGCCACTTCTTCGGCGCCGCCCACACCCAGGCCCGCTATCGCACCGCTTTCTACGCGCCGATGATCTCCGACTGGCGCAACTTCGAGAGCTGGCGCGAGGCGGGCTCGCCCGACGCCTACCGGCGCGCCAGCGATCTCGTGAAGCGCCTGCTGGCCGAGTACCAGCCGCCGCCGCTCGATCCGGCCGTCAAGGACGAGCTCGACGCCTTCGTCGCGAAGCGCACCGAGGAAGGCGGCGCCCCGAGCGAGTTTTGACGTCGCGGCCGGCGGTATCTCGCTCGCCGTTCTCAGCCGGACGCGGTGGCCGGTTGGTGTCGAGGGCTGGCAAGGCGCATCAATCCGAACATGGCGGCCAGCACCATCAGGTAGACCAGCGCCTGCAGGGCGGTCGGCCGATCCGTGTAGCCGATCAGCGTATGCAGCACCTGGCCCGGGAGGCTGCTTGCCGACAGGATGTGCGAGGTGTCCCACAAGGTGCCGTCGAGCGGCGTCGTGATGCCGGCGGCGTTGAGAAAATTCATCGCCTGGGCGGCCATGCCCGCCGCGAGCAGCGCAATCAGCCAGCTCGTCACCGTAAAGAGGTAGCGCGTGGGGATGACGACGAGACCGATATAGCTGAGTGCCGAGAGGCCGGCGCCGCCCAGCAGGCCGAAGAGCCCACCGATGCCGATCGCCATGGCCGTCGAGCCGCCCGCCAGCACCACGCCATAAAGAAAGAGCACCACCTCCGAGCCCTCGCGCAGCACGGCCAACCCGACCACCACGGCGAGCGCCGCCAGCGACCGACGACCCTCGCGGACTTCGGTTCCGGCCGCCCGCAGCTCGGCCGCGAGTTCGCGGCCGTGGTGGGCCATCCAGACATTGTGCCAGGTGAGCATCGCCACGGCGACCAGGAGGATGGCGGCATTCATGTACTCCTGACCGGAGCCCTCGAAGGCATTGGCGATGCTCCCGGCGAAGAGGGCCACGACGCAGGCGCCGAGCACGCCGGCCAGCACGCCCGCTGCGACCCAGCGGCCGCGGCCCGGGACGCCCCGGGTCGCCGCCAGGACGATGCCGACGACGAGTCCCGCCTCGATGACCTCGCGAAAGACGATGACGAGCGCGCCCAGCACCTTCCTACTCCACCACGATCGTGCCTTTGGCGGTGTCCTCGTGATACTCGCCGACGAACTCGTAACGCCCGGGCGCCAAAGGTCGCAGCCGGACCACGCCGGTGGCGTTGCCCGGTATGATCTTCTCGATCTTCAGCTCGCTGCTCTCGAACTCCTCGGGCGTGGCGTCGGCGTTCTTGACGTTGATCACCGTCCGCGTGTTGGCCGGCACCTTGAGCTCCGCAGGCTCGAAGCGATGGTCCTTGATCGTCAGCTCGAGCGCCGGCTCGTCGGCCAGTGCTGTGGCGCTGCCCAGACCGGTGAGGGCGCAGGCGACGACGAGGACAGAGAGACTTCGCATGACCGAGGCTCACCCGTTGCTTTGCTGTTGCATCGGCTGAGGACTTAAGTTTTCGTCCGGATTGTGGCAACCGCAATCTTTTCGATTTATTCTAGACTGATATAAGCGTTCTGTTGTTGCGCTGGAATTTCTGGCGGTGCGGCGGCGTTGCGACGGAAGGTCGCTGCGCGGGTCCGGGTCAGCCGACCCGCGTCGCCTCGAGGCGTTCCTCGTCGGGGGCGTAGCCCATGCCGGGCGTGGCGGGCAGGACGATCCAGCCCTCTCGGTCCACGCGGAGCGGCTCGGCCATCATGTAGTCCCGCCGGTCGAGGTCCCATTCGGGCGGGTCCCAGGGGAACTCGAGCCAGGGCGCATCGGCCACCGCCGCCGTGAGCTGGGCATTGGCCATCACGCCCATGCCGTTGGTCCAGGTGTGCGGCGTGAAGACGAGATTGTGCTCCTGCGCCATATAGGCGACGCGCCTGAGCCCGGTGATGCCGCCGACCAGCGCCGCGTCCGGCTGAAGCACGTCGAGGCAGCCGCCCGCGATCAGGTCGCGGAACTCGTGCAGCTCGCGGGTCATCTCGCCGCCGGCGATCCGCACGCCCGTCGCCTCGCGCAGCATCCGCATGCCGTCCCGGTCGGCGCGGTGGAGCGGCTCCTCCATCCAGTAGACACCGAGCCGCTCGAGCTCCCGGGCCACGACGAGCGCGTCCTTGAGGCTCCAGGGTGCGGCCGTGTCCCAAGGCATCCGCCAGCCCTGGTTGCAGTCGACCATCAGCTCCAGCCGATCGCCGACCCGGGCGCGGACCGCCTCGAGCGCCTCGATGTCGTCCCGCCAGTCGCCGCGATGGAAGCGCACCTTCATGGCCGGAAAGCCCCGCTCCAGATAGAACGTCGCCACATCGGCCATCCGCGCGGCGTCGCGCAGCGTCCCCGAGGAGGCGTAGGCGCGCACCCTCCCCGACAGACCGCCCAGGAGCTGCCAGCATGGCAGCCCGGCGATCTTGCCGGCGAGGTCCCAGAGGGCGAGATCGAGCGGCCAGCAGCGGCCATAGTGAAAGCCGATATTGGCGAGGACGCGGTAGTGCCGCTCGAGCGCCAGCGGGTCCTCTCCGACGAAAAGATGCTCGTGGCCGGCGAAGCCGACCATCAGGTCGCCCGAGCCGATCCCGGTCAGGCCGTTGTCGGCATGGACCCGCACGATGGTGGCGTCCCAAAAGGTCCGCGGCCTCGTATCCCAGCTGGCGTGGAACGGCGGATCGAAGTGGAGCCGATGCTGGGTGATCTCGATCGCGATGATGCGTGCCAAGGGGCGTCCCTCCCGGCGGCGCCGGCTGCTGCCTCTCGTCCTGCGCGTTGGTCCGCATCGAGGGTTTCCGCGTGGCCGCCCGTCGCGGTAGACCGCAACCCGCGGCGACGATCAAGGGAGGCGTGCAATGAACGGCCGGTGGATGCGCGTCCGGGCCGCCGACGGCGGCAGCCTCAGGGCCTATCTCAGCACGCCAGCCGAGGCTCCGGCCCCGGGCTGGTGCTGCTGCAGGAGATCTCCGGGATCAACGCCCCCATGCGCGAGCATGCCGACGGCTGGGCCGAGGAAGGCTACACCGTCGGGCTGCGATGGGATTTCATCCCAAGTCGGCTGAATCCATATGACTTCGATGAGAGTCTTTGGCCTCTGCTCAGTGGCGATGTCGTCGTCGGAAAATTTTCTTGTTGCGACATGATCGGCTCGGCTTAGACTTGATATCAGGTGGACTATCCCAGATATGGGCGGGGAGGCTGGGACAATGAAACTCAAAGCTTCCGTAAGTATATTGACTATCATATTGACATTTCTATTTCTAATTTCAAATTCTAGAGGAGGCTTATCCCCTTGACGACGCTCGAGCGAGATGTTGTGGTGCCGTGAGCGGCGACAGGGTGGATGAGACGGATGGCGGTGTTTCCGAGGAGCCTGATCGAGTTCCAGCGGCGCTTCCCGACGGACGAGGCGTGCGGGGAGTATCTCGTGGCAGTGCGGTGGCCGCGGGGCTTCCGCTGCCCGGCCTGCGGCCATGATCGCGGCTGGCGGCTCGAGCGGCGGCTGCCGACCTTCGAGTGCGCCGGCTGCGACCGGCAGACCTCGGTGACGGCCGGCACGGTGATGCACCGCTCGCATCTGCCGCTGCACCACTGGCCGCGGTTTCTGGGCGTGCTCTATCTGATGGCGACCCACGCGAACGGCATCTCGGCCCTGCAGCTGCAGGGGCAGCTCGGCATCGGCTCCTACAAGACGGCCTGGCTCCTGGCCCGGAAGCTGCGCCGCGCCATGGTCGATCCCGAGCGTCTGCCCTGGCGGGGCTGGTCGAGGTCGACGAGACCAGCCTGCCGCAGCGGACGAAGGACGATCCGCCGGGCGGTGGCCACGGCCGCTCGGGCAAGGGCAGGATGCCGGTCGTCGCGGCGGTGGAGGTCGAGGGCCGCAAGCCCAGGCGGCTCCGGCTCGCAGCCCTCGCCGACTATTCGGCCAGGAGCCTGCACGCCTTCATCGCCAAGAGCCGTCGACCCCGGACGCCACGATCAAGACCGACGCCTGGCAGGGCTATCCGGGCGCCCCGGTGGCCGGTCACGATCCAAGAACCGTGGGCGCCATGGCAGCCCACCTCGTCCTGCCCTGGACCCACCGCGTCTTCAGCAACCTCAAGCGCTGGGCCCTCGGCACCTATCACGGCCTGCGGCGCCAGCACCTCCAGGCCTATCTCGACGAGTTCGTCTTCCGCTTCAATCGACGCCACGACCGCCACGCCGCCTTCCACCGCCTCCTCGGCCTCGCCACCACTCCTGCCGCACGCCAGCTACCAGATGTTGATCGAGCCGTAGCTAAAGGGATAAGCCTCTTCTAGAGTATTGGCCTTAGATAGGAAAAAAGACAAGACAGCGCAATCGGATACAATCGACGGCCTATGGTGGCAAATAGAGCAAAAAAGGCGCCAAGCTAGGCTCGACGCTTACTTGATAAGGAACCGAGAGGAGTTTCTGTCTTTCAAGAACGCGCCGCTCGCGATCAAGCAGGATCCTTTGAACTTTCTGATCATCCGCTTTACTCATCCGGCAACGATGACCCGGTAGGGATGCGGCGGCGTTCGTGCGCAGGCATAGGCCAGGCGCTCTGTCAGGGTGTCGAGCTGGAAGCGGCGGTTGAAGCGCCGGGCGAAGCTGGCGAGGTAACGCTGGGCGTGCTTGGCGCTGACATGGTGGTAGGTGCCGGCCAGCGCGGTCTTGATGTTGCCGAGGGTGGTGTTCACCCAAGTAAAAGGGGCCCACTTGGCTGCCTGCGGACCGCTGCCGGTCACCATCGGGAAGTGGCTGCAGCCGGCCTGCGCGACCGCCGCCCAGCAGGACAGGCCATCCGTCACCACGTTGCTCCCGGGGGCGAAGTCACGTTTGGCGAGCATCTCGATCTCCTTCGTTCGGAAGCCCTTGACGACGGTGAGCCGCAGCCGTCTGGGCTTGCGTTCGGCGGTCGTCTCGACGGCCGCGACGAACGGGGTCTTGCCGGCCGCACCTCGGCCGCGCCTGCCGCCCGAGCGCTGCCCGCCCAGATAGGCGTCGTCCACCTCTACCCGCCCCGCCAGCCTGGGTTTCCCGGCGTCGCGCGCCGCCATCGCCGCCATCAGCTTCTGCTTCATCAGCCACGCCGTCGGCTGGCGGGTGCCGAGCCGCCGCGCCAGCTCCACCGACGACATCCCACCCTTGCTCTGGGTCAGGTGGTAGATGGCCAGAAACCACAGCGTCAATGGCAGCTTGGTCCAATGGAATACCGTGCCGGCAGTCAGGCCGACCTGATGCTTGCAGCGGTTGCACTGGTAGACCGCGCGGCCTCTCAGCTCGGCGTAGCGCCCGTGGCCGCAGGACGGACAGGCCCAGCCCTGGCCCCAGCGCAATTGGAACAGCATCGCCCGACATGCTGCTTCCGTCCCGAAGCGCCGCCGGAACTCCGCCTCGCTCAGCCCCTTCACCCGCCGCCACACCCCCCTCTCCGTGCCCAACAACCGTCTCCCGACACCCGGAAATCCGCGCCGAATCTAGCCAGATGCGGGATGAATGTCTCGGATAATCAGGTTGAACTTCGTCGGCATGCCGATGATCGTGTTCCGGCTGCTGCCGGTGCTGTTCCCGGACATCTGGGGGCCACCCGAGGCGATGATGGCGGAGGTCGGGCTCGGCCCTGACCCCTACCAGCCCAAGCGCGTGATGCCCTTGGGCACCGGCTACGGCCTGTCGGTCGGCTTCCAGATCCCCGGCGTCGCCGACAAGGTGAGGGTCAACTATGCGACTTTCTCCTGCGGCGCCTGCCATATCAGCAAGGTCACCGGGCCGAACGGCCGGCTGCTGCGCCTGATCGGCGGCGCCAATCAGTTCGGGGATTTCAGCGGTCAGCTCAATCGGACCGTCAACGACCAACGCTACACCGCGATGAACTTCCGTGCAGCGCTGAGCCGCGAGCCGTTGGGCTGGGTCTACGGCGATCCCGCCATGATCCCCCAGGAGCGCTTGGAGCGGGCCTTGTTCGACGCCCCGGGAGGCGCCGAGTTCTTCCTCGGGGAGGTCAAGCTCGCCTCAAACAAGACCCAGCAGCGCATCCAGGATACCCTGCTCGCGTACACCTACAACGTGCCCAATCCGCCGTCGCTGTTCGGCATCCCCGGCTCGTTGGACGTGTTCTCGCTGGCCGCCGCGTCCTTCGCCGATCCGAGCACCCTGTCCCCGGCCCAGCTCGAGGCGGCGCTGCCCAAAACGCCGGCACTTTCGGACATCCCGGTGGCCTGGAACGAGCGCGATCGGCCACGCTATCAATGGGACGACAGTCTCGGCAGCATCATCTATCGCGAGGTCGCCGCATCCCTCTCCGTCGCCGGCGCGGACGCGGCGGCGGTCAACCTCACCAATGTCCCCCTGGCAGCCAACTTCGTGAACGACCTGCCTGCGCCCCCCTACCCCTTCGATGTGGACTGGCGGCAGGCGGCGCGTGGCAAGATCCTCTTCCAGCACGCCTGCCTCGGCTGTCATAGGCCCGGCAATCGCGTGCTGCAGCCGCCGAGCGAGACCGGCACCGACCCCGGCCGCGCCAATGTCTTCACGAGCTTCCTGACGACCAACCTGATCGCCCAGATGCGTGCCGCCTGCACCTTGCCGAGCTGTTACGGGCCCGGCGGCACGCCGCTGCCGGACGCGGCGGTCCTGCTGCCGACCGGCCGCTACGCCTCGATCCCGCTCACCGGGGTGTGGGCGAGCGCACCTTATCTGCACAACGGCTCTGTGCCGACGCTGGCCCAGCTCCTCACCGGCGACCGGCCGACCACCTTCTATCGCAACAACACGACTTACGACCAAAAGCTTGTGGGCTTCACCTGGGATCATGCGACCTCCAGCGACGCTGTCCTCTACGACACCCGCCAGACGGGCCACTCCAACGCCGGCCACACCGGCCCGAGCTTCAACGGCGGCATCGACTGGAAGAACAAGCCGGACGAGCTCCAGGAGCTGCTGGAGTACCTGAAAACCTTGTGAGGACCTGACGGCACTCCGGACCCGTGAGCCGATAGCCGGTCCGGCCATGGCCCTCATCGCTGGGCGAGCATCCGCCCCGCCAGCTCGAGCAGATCGGTCTCGTCCGCCTGCCGCCGGCTCGAGCGCAGCATGGCCGCATTCTCCGGGCGCGCCATCTGTGCCGCGAGGCGCCCGGCCGTGAGGTCGTCGTAGCCCTCGCCGGCGAGCGAGACCTTGACGCCGACGCCGCGGAGCAGGCGCTCGAACGCCGCCGGCAGTGTCGCTGCGCCACCGGCTTCGCCCATTGCCGCGGCCGCACGGGCGAAGCGGCCGTCGTCGTCCTGGATGCTCCAGGGCAGGGATGCCGTCATGGCGAGGCCGACGGCTCGCCCGTGGTGGATCGGCCTGAGCGAGGCCAGGGCGTGGCCTATGTTGTGGGCGATCGCCGTGCCGGCATTGTCGATGCCGATCCCCGCCAGGGCGGCGGCCAGCAGCATGCCGCTCCGCGAGTCGAGATCGGCGGGCATCTCGACGGCCCGCCGCAGGTGGCGGACGACGAGGCCGATGGCGGCGTGGCAGTAGACGTCGTTGGCGGCGAAGGCGTTGCCGTTGGTGCAGGCCTCGAGCGCATGGACGAGGGCGTCGATGCCGGTCGCGGCCGTCAGGGCCGGAGGCAGGCTGACGCTGGCCGTGGGGTCCAAGACCACGAGGTCGGCCTTCATGGTGTCGCCCCAGAGCCAGACCTTGGCTCCGTCGGCCAAGCCGAGCACGGCGGTGCGGGTCGTCTCCGAGCCGGTGCCGGCGGTGGTCGGCACGCAGATCTTGGCGAGCGGCCGCGGCGGCAACGGGTGGGCACCCAGCGCATAGTGCGCCGCCGGCTCGCCCGCCCCGGCGATCGCCGCCACCGTCTTGCCGACATCGAGGGCCGAGCCGCCGCCGAGCGCCACGACGAGCCCGACGTCCCGCTCGCGCGCCAGCGCCGCGCCCGCGTCGGCCTGGGCGGCCGAGGGATCGCTCTTGATCGCATCGAAGACAAAAATCTGGAGCCCGGCCGCGGCCAGCGCCTGCGCCGCCCGCTCGATCAGGCCGCTCGGCCGGAGCCCCGGATCGGCGGCGAGGAGCACGCTCCGGCCGCAGGCGAGCAGCGGCTGCGCCAGGTCGCCCAGCCGATCGACGGCGTTCTCGGCATGAACGATCCGCGGCACCGCCGCCAGCTCGTAAGCCATCGCTCGCCCCGATCTCCGGCCTATTTCGCCGCCACGGCCATCGCGTGCTTCTCGTGGCGGAGGTCCTTGGTCAGCTCGACGAGCTGGGCCTGGTCGAGCGTCTCGACCTCGAGCAGCCGTTTGGCGCAGCGCTCGAGCACGGGGCGGTTCTCCTCGAGGATCCGCAGGGTGCGGTCGGACAGCGAATTGATGATCCGGCGCACAGCGAGGTCGATCTCGCGCGCCGTGTCCTCGCTGAAGCGGCGCTCGAGATAGGACTGGCCGGGGCTCGGCTGGAGGAAGGGGCTGCGCTCGCTGTCGTAGGCGACCGAGCCCAGCTTCTCGTCCATGCCGTAGCGGGCGACGATGCTCCGGGCGATGTCGGTCGCGCGCACGAGATCGTCGGCGGCGCCGGTCGAGAGGTGGTCGAAGACCAGCTTCTCGGCCGCCCGGCCGCCCAGGATGACCGCGATCTTGTCCTCGAGCTCCTCCTTGGTCATCAGGAAGCGGTCCTCGGTCGGGCGCTGGATGGTATAGCCGAGCGCGCCGACGCCGCGCGGGATGATCGAGACCTTGTGGACGACGTCGCCGCCCGGGCAGGGCCATGCCGACCAGCGCATGGCCCATCTCGTGATAGGCGACGATCGTGCGCTCCTTGGGGTTGAGGAGCCGGTTGCGCTTCTCGAGTCCGGCGACGATGCGCTCGATCGCGCGCGTGAAGTCGTCGAGGGTGATCGCCGTGGCCTTGCGCCGCGTCGCCAGCAGCGCCGCCTCGTTGACGAGATTGGCGAGATCGGCGCCGGAGAAGCCGGTGGTGAGCGCCGCCACCTGGTCGAGATCGACCTCGGCGTCGAGCTTCACCTTCTGGACATGCACCTCGAGGATCTGCTGGCGGCCGCGCTTGTCCGGCCGGTCGACCAGGATCTGCCGGTCGAAGCGGCCGGCGCGGAGCAGGGCCGGATCGAGGATCTCGGGGCGGTTGGTGGCGCCGAGCAGGACGACGCCCTCGGACGGATCGAAGCCGTCGAGCTCGGTCAGGAGCTGGTTCAGGGTCTGCTCGCGCTCGTCATTGCCGCCGGGCTGGCCGAAGGGGCTGCGGGCCCGGCCCAGCGCGTCGAGCTCGTCGATGAAGATGATGGCCGGCGCCGCCTTCCGCGCCTGCTCGAAGAGGTCGCGCACGCGGGCGGCGCCGACGCCCACGAACATCTCGACGAACTCCGAGCCCGAGATCGAGAAGAAGGTGACCCCGGCCTCGCCGGCCACGGCCTTGGCCAGCAGCGTCTTGCCGGTGCCGGGCGGGCCGACCAGCAGGATGCCCTTGGGCATGCGGGCGCCGAGCGTGCTGTAGCGACTTGGGGTCCTTCAGGAACTCCACGATCTCCTGCGAGCTCGTCCTTGGCCTCGTCGATGCCGGCCACGTCCTTGAAGGTCGTCTTGGTGTCCTTCTCGACGTAGATCTTGGCCTTGCGACTTGCCGACGGTCATGAAGCCGCCGAGGCCCTGCTTCTCGGCGAACTTGCGGAAAAAAAACATCCAGATCGCAAAGAAGATGACGATCGGCACGATCCAGGAGAGCAGCGTCCGCAGGAACGTGTTCTCCGCCGTGCCGATGAATTTGACGTTGTACTGGGAAAGGTCCTGGGCGAGCGCGGGGTCGATGCGCGGCGTGACGAACTGGGTCTTGCCGTTGCGCGCCTCCTTGAAGGTGCCGCTGATGTATTGCTGGCCGATGGTGACCTGCTCGACGTCGCCCGCCTTCAGGAAGGACTCGAACTGATTATAGGGGACGACCTCGGTCTGGCCGGCCTCGGTCAGCCAGTCCTGAAGCAGGAGAAGCGCCAGGACGGCACCGATGACGTACCAGATGTGCCATTGATGCTTGCGTTCCATCGACCGACGTCCCTCGATGATCTGGGGCGATCGGCGGCCTGCGGCCCCGCCGTAGCCCGTTCCCTCCGCCTCAGCCGGCCGGCGGCCTGAGCCCGCTCACCAGGGCCGCGGCCGGGCCCAGCCGTGCCTCGAGGCGCGGCCAGTCGATCGCCCGGCTGTCCTGGATGAGCTGCGGCAACGGCCGGTCGTCGAGCCTGACGTCGGCACTCAGCTCGGCAGGTGTCAGCTTGCCGTCGTGGTCCAAGTCGTAGCTGGCGAAGAGCTGGTCAAGCCCCACGATCTGGAGGACCAGGAGGCCGAGCACCAGGCCGCGGCGGTCCTGTGGGGCCAGCCGATCCTCGCTCGCGAGTGCCCAGTCGCTGACGAGGCCCTGCATCCGCTCGGCCTCGTCCAGCGAGAGGGTGCCGTCATGGTCGGCATCGGCATAGACGAAGCCGCGCTCGAAGCAGGCCCGCGACGGGCCGACGACACAGAAAGGGCCGATCCGTCGGGCGAAGCGGTCGAAGCTCTCGAGCGCCGCCGGGCTGCCGGGTGGGGGCGGCGCGACAGGGGCAGCGACGACGGCAGCCACCAGGATGATAGCGAGGGTGGCACAGAGCAGGATGATCGAGCGCTTCATCACCTCACTATAGCCCGATAATCCGGTCGGTGATCCATGGGACATGGCACTCGGCTGCTCTTCATGTCATCCGTAGCCTTTCGCTGCGTCGTCGAGGAGGAGCCGCTTCAGCCGGTAGACGAGATCGAGCGCGGCCTTGGCATTGAGCTCGTCCGGCTCGACGTCCCGAAGCGCCGTCTCGAGGGGCGATGGGGCAGGCGAGGGTGCCTCGGGCCGCGGCTTCCTCGAGGGCTGCGGCGAAGAGCGGGAGATCGTCGGCCAGGGCTGCCGGGGCAGAGCTCGCCTCGCCCGCCTCCAGCCGGGCCAGCACCTCGGCCGCCCGCTCGGTCACGGCCAGCGGCAGACCGGCCAGCCTCGCCACATGGATGCCGTAGGAGCGGTCGGCGGTGCCCTGTGCCACCTCGTGCAGGAACACGACCTCGCTTTGCCACTCCTTGACCCGCATGGTGTGCGGGGCGAGGCCGGCGAGCTTGGCGGCGAGCGCGGTCAGCTCGTGATAGTGGGTCGCGAAGAGCCCGCGGCAGCGATTGACCTCGTGCAGGTGCTCGACCACGGCCCAGGCCAGGGAGAGGCCGTCATACGTGGCCGTGCCGCGCCCGATCTCGTCGAGGATGACGAAGCTCCGCGGCCCCGCCTGATTGAGGATCGCCGCCGTCTCGACCATCTCGACCATGAAGGTCGAGCGGCCCCGCGCGAGGTCGTCGGCGGCGCCAACTCGCGAGAAGAGGCGGTCGACGATGCCGATTCGCGCCGCCCGGGCCGGCACGAACGAGCCCATCTGGGCAAGAATGACGATCAGCGCATTCTGGCGCAGGAAGGTGCTCTTGCCCGCCATGTTGGGCCCGGTGAGGAGCCAGAGGCGGCGCTCCTCGTCGAGGGCGAGGTCGTTGCCGACGAAGGGCTGGCGCTCGCGTGCGAGCGCCTCCTCCACGACCGGGTGCCGGCCCTCCTCGATCGTCAGCTCGAGGCTGTGCTCCACATCCGGCCTGACCCAGCGGCGCGCCACGGCGAGATCGGCCTGCGACGCCGCCACGTCGAGCTCGGCCAGCACGCCCGCGGCCGCCGCCACGGCCTCGCCTTCCGCCACCACCAGGGCCACGAGCGCCTCGAAGAGCTGCAGCTCGAGCGCCAGAGCGCTCTCCGCCGCGGTCGCGATGCGGCTTTCCAGCTCGCCCAGCTCGACCGTGGTGAAGCGCACGGCGCCTGCCATGCTCTGGCGCTGGACGAAGCCCTCCGGAATCCGGTCTCGCTGGGCGCTCGTGACCTCGACATAGTAGCCGAGCAGGTTGTTGTGGCGGATCTTGAGCGAGGCGATGCCCGTGCTGGCGCGGTAGCCGGCCTCGAGAGAGGCGATCCGGCGGCGGGCCTGGTCCCTGAGCCCGACCAGCTCGTCCAGCTCGCCCGAAAGCCCGGCGCGGATGAAGCCGCCGTCGCGAGCGAGCAGCGGCGGCTCGTCGACCAGGCTGTCCGAAAGCTTCTGCCGCAGCCCCGCCGTGTCCGGCAGCCGGCCGACGACCTGCTGGAGTGCCGGCGGGGCCCCGGCCAAGAGAGCGCCCACCTTCGAGGCGCGCTCCAGCCCCTGGGCGATCGCCAGGAGATCGCGGGGGCCGCCACGGCGCAACGCGAGGCGCGAGAGCGCCCGCTCGAGATCGGGACAGCGGCGCAGCAGCCCCCGGAGCGCGTCCCGGCGCTCGGCGTCCGAGGCAAAAGCCTCGACCTGCCCGAGCCGCTCGCGGATCGCGGTCACATCGGTCAGCGGTGCCGCCAGGCGTTCGGCCAGGAGGCGGGCGCCCGCGCTCGTCACGGTACGGTCGATCGTCGCGAGCAGGCTGCCTTCGCGCCGGCCAGCGAGCGTCTGGGCGAGCTCGAGATTGCGCCGCGTCGCCGCGTCCAGACTGAGCACCTCCGCAGCCTCGATGCGGGTCGGGTGCCCGAGGCGCGGCAGCATCCCCTTCTGGGTCAGCTCCAGATAGTCGAGGAGGGCGCCGGCGGCCGCGATCTCGGCACGGCTGAAGGTGCCGAATGCGTCGAGGGCCTGGATGCCGAAAAAGCCGGCGAGGCGACGCTCGGCCGTGACGCTGTCGAAGCTCTGATCGCGGGCGCGGGTCAACCGCTCGCCGAGCTCGCCCAGGATCGGGCCGAGCGCCGGTTCGCAGGCGAGCCGCTCCGCGGTGACGAGCTCGCCCGGGTCGACCCTGGCGAGCAGTGCCGGCAAGGCCTCGAGGGTCGCGGCCTCGGTGAGGAAGCTCCCGGTCGAGATGTCGACCCAGGCGAGCCCGAAGGCGCCCTGGCCGCGGGCAAGCGCGGCCAGATAGTTGTGGCGGCGGGCTTCGAGGAGGCCGTCCTCGGTCAGCGTGCCCGGCGTCACGATGCGCACGACGTCCCGCCGCACCAGTGTCTTGCCGGGCCGCTTGCGGGCCAGTGCCGGGTCCTCGAGCTGCTCGCAGATCGCGACCTTGAAGCCCTTGCGGATCAGGCGGTGCAGATAGGCCTCGGCATTGTGCACCGGGACGCCGCACATCGGGATGTCCTGGCCCTGGTGGCGGCCGCGCTTGGTCAGCGCGATGTCGAGCGCCGGCGCCGCCCGGCAGGCGTCCTCGAAGAACAGCTCGTAGAAATCGCCCATCCTGTAGAACAGCAGGGCGTCCGGATGCGCGGCCTTGAGGGCCTGGTACTGGGCGATCATGGGGCTGGCGGCGGGCTCCTCGACCTCGCGCGCCCGATCCTGCTCGCCGCTTCGCGTCATGGTTGATTTAGCTCTTGAATATTTCTCGTAGTCTGAGTAGCTTGATGCCCTACCGTGTCAAGCTGCGCCGTCCGGCATCGTCCAGGGCCCCGTGTCGGTCGAGGCGTGACGCTCGAGGAGAGGCTTTCTCGGGAACCGAAGACATGCACGCACGCGATCCTCTGACGATCGTGGCTGCCGAAGGCCGACCGGCGCTATTTCCCCCCAGGCCGGCGCCATGATCGCCGCGTCGACGCTGGCGATTGCGTTCCTCGAGCAGCAGCTCGGCACCGAGGCGGCAGAGGCTCAGGCTCGCGCGGTCGAGCTCGCACGACGGATGGAATACCTCACCTGGGCGGATCGGGCCAGAGTGCTCGACGAGTTCTTCGGGGCCGAAGCCCGGTCACGGCTGCCCATCGATCTCGTGACGGCTATCGTCAATCGCCAGGTCACGGCGCTCGGCTCTCGCTCGGTCGACGGGTACGCTCGTCTCTGCACCCACGTCCTTACCGGCACGCTGATAGCGCTCGACGAGCCACCCGACATCGCGGCGGTCGAGCAGGCGCTGACCTACGTGCTGTCTCGTCGCCCCGAGCACCAGCAGGCTGCGCTCGACTGGATCGCTGCCACGCGCTGCCTGGTCTTGCAGGACCATTTGGCGCGCTTGCCCGGCTATGCGTTCCTGTTGCTGACCGTGAGCGAGAACGACTCGGCGGAGACCTTCATGGCGCGCGACGCCTTCTGGTCGGCGGTCTCCGGCCGGAGCTGAGCGGCAGTCCGCCCGATCCCTGCCGGCCTTCCGCTATTCGATGATCCCGCAGGCGAGCCGGGCGCCGCCGCCGCCCAACGGCTTCGGCTGGTCGCTGTAGTTGTCGCCGCCCGCGTGGATCATCAGCGCAAGGCCCTTGAGGCGACTCGGATCGGTGATGCGCGGCGCGGTGACCTCCTGCGTGGCCGTTCCATCCGGTGCTACGACGAGGACCGGCAGATCGCCCAGATGCCCATGCCCGCTGGGGCCCTCGTGCCGACCGGTGCTCTCGGGGTCCCAGTGGCCGCCGGCTGCGAGCGCCGGCACGGTCCTGCCGTCCTGCTGGCCCGGCGCGCAGCTGCCCTTCGCATGGACGTGGAAGCCATGCTCGCCCGGCGGCAGGCCCTCGAGGTCCGGCTTGAAGACGGTGCCTTCCGAGCCGCCGCTGATCTCGATGGTGCCGATCGTCTTGCCCGGCCCCTCGGGCGTCGCGAGCTGCATCGTGGCCTCCAGCGCCTGGGCGGCGCCGGTGCCGACGATCAGGAGAAGGGTGCCGCAGATCGCGGTCGAGAGGGAGAGGCGCATCGGTTCGGTCCTTTCACCGAGCAGGATAGGCTCGGATCTCGTCGCCGGGAACAGGAACAAGACGGTATGGAACGGCGTCGTCGTCCGTCCAGGTCCGGATCTCCGCCCAGGCTCGCTCAGTCTTCCGTAAGCCAGTTCGGCGGGAAATAGTGCTTCAGCGCCTGCTCGCGCCGGGCGAGCTGGCCGGTCCGGCGCCAGGCCTCCAGCATCGCTCGCGTCGGCGTGCGGGTCGCGATCCTCGGGCCGCCCGGCGCGAAGGGCCCGACCCGATAGAGGAGCGGCAGGCCCTTGCCTCGGTCGATGCCGGCGATCTTGCAGTCGAGCCCCGGTGTGCCGCGCGGCTCGTCCGGCCCGTACTCGGTCAGGAAGACGTGCCGACCGATCACGGCCGTCTGCTTGCGTCGCGCGAACCAGGGGCAGGCGTCGGGGTTCATCAGACGCGGATTGACGAAGTAGAGCGCGCCGTGCGTCGGGTCGGGGGCGTCTGGTGAGGGGTGCTCCGCAAGGCCGAAAGCTTCCGCCAGCGCCTTTCTGTCCGCCGCTCCCCGCACGATGAGGACCCGATCCGGCGCGGAGCGATCGGGATCGAGGAGCGCCGCCCGGAGCGACGGCGATTCGTCGACCGGCTGGAACTGGCCGGGCTCGACCGTGACGGCGCAGTCGTGGCTCGGGAAGCGCGGGTCACGGGTCCGGTTCCGCACGACCCGAATGACCGCGGCCATGCCGTCCGGCCCCTCGCCGCCAGCCTCGGCGTAGGCGATCATGGCGAGGCAGCGCGTGTCGCGGTCGCCGGTTGCAGCCGAGGCGGCGAGGCCGCAGGTCACGAGAAGGCACACGCCGACGACGGCGAGCCACGCTGTCCGCGCGATCGGGCCGCCTCCCCTCGGCCATGCGGTTCCTTTCCCCTGAGAGGCCGCGCCCAAGAAGCCCGAAGGCGGGCCGGCGCGCAAGCCTCCGCGCAGCCACGCGGCCTCGACAGCCGGCCGGACCGGCGATACCCATCCGAGGAGATCCACGGGCCGCGAGCCCGGCGGCCGGTGGGATCGGGGGAGCGGTCTCGGCATGGAGGGCGGTGTGCTCGGCGCGTCGCGACGGTCCTGGCCGCGCGGTCTCGCGGACGGGAGGGCCGTGCCGATCGGTGTCGTGGTCGCGGCCCTCCTCGTCATCTGGTACGCGTTCGCCGTTTGGCTCAATGCCCCGCAGGTCATCGAGGGCTACGCGCGCAGCAAGACAGCCTGGACGGCGAGCCGCCTCGTCGCCGACACGCTCTCGATGCAACGGCCGGTCCTGCCGGCTCCGCACCAGATCCTGGAGGAGATGCGGAAGACGATCCTCGACACGCCGCCGACCTCGCGCCGCTCGCTCGTCTTCCATGCCTGGGTCACCCTCTCCTCGACGCTTCTGGGCTTCGTGCTCGGCACCCTTCTGGGCTGCGCGCTGGCGATCGGGATCGTCCACGTCGCGACACTCGAGCGCTCCCTGCTGCCCTGGATCATCGCCTCGCAAACCATCCCGATCCTGGCGATAGCGCCCATGGTGGTGGTCGTACTGGGCGCCATCGGCCTGACCGGCCTTTTGCCCAAGGCCCTGATCTCCACCTATCTCTGCTTTTTTCCGGTCGCGATCGGCATGGTCAAGGGGCTGCGCTCGCCCGATCCGCTCCAGCTCGACCTGATGCGCACGTACAGCTCCACCGGCGGCCAGACCTTGCGCCTGCTGCGCTGGCCCTCGTCGCTGCCGTTTCTGTTCGCCAGCCTCAAGGTGGCGGTCGCGATCAGCCTCGTCGGCGCCATCGTCGGCGAGCTCCCGACCGGCGCCCAGGCCGGCCTCGGCGCCCGCCTGCTCTCCGGGTCCTACTACGGCCAGACCGTGCAGATGTGGGCGGCCCTGATCACGGCCTCGATCCTGGCCGCGGTGCTGGTCGTCCTCGTCGGCATCGCCGAGCGGGTCGTGGCGCGGCTCATGGGCGACACGAGGTGAGGCCCAGATACGCACGGCTTCGCGGGCTTTCTCGTCCTGGCGGTGGCCGGGCTGCTGCTGCCGCTCGGCGGGGCGGGCTGGTGGTTCGGGCATCCGCTGCCGCTCTCTCTCGCGGCCCTCGCCCTCGGCGCCGGCATCTGGTCGCACGCCGAGCAGCAGCGCGATCTCAGGGCCGGGCTGCTGCTCGCCCTGGCCGTGCTGCTGGGCTCGCTGGCCCCGCTCCTCCTCGTCCTCGGCGCCGGCCCCATCGGCGCGGCCGCCGTCGGCCTCTGGCTCTTCCTGACGGCCCTCTTCCTGCTGGCCTGGCGGGCAATGGGCATCCTGGCCGGCCTCAGGACCCCGGACCGGCGTCGCCAGCGACTGGCCCGGCTGCTGGTGCCGGTGCTGTTCGGCCTGGGGCTGCTCTATGTCTGGCAGCTCCTGGTGCTGGCCTTCGGCGTGCCCCGTGTGCTGCTGCCGAGCCCCTCGGCCATCGGGCAGGCCCTCGCCGGCAACGTCCCGACGCTCGCTGCGGACTTCCGGCAGACCTTCCTCAAATGCGTCGTCCCGGGCTGGATCATGGGCTGCGGGTCGGGCCTGCTCGTGGCGGTGCTGGTCGACCGGGTGCCGTTCCTGCAGCGCGGGCTCCTGCCGCTCGGCAACCTGGTCTCGGCCCTGCCGATCGTCGGCGTCGCCCCCATCATGGTGATGTGGTTCGGCTTCGGCTGGGAGTCGAAGGCCGCCGTGGTCGTCGTCATGACGTTCTTCCCGATGCTGGTGAACGCGGTGACCGGGCTCGCCAGCGCCGGGCGGATCGAGCAGGACCTGATGCGGTCCTACGCCGCCGGCTACGCCACGACCCTCCTGAAACTCCGGCTCCCCACGGCCCTCCCGTTCGTCTTCAACGCCCTCAAGATCAACAGCACCCTGGCGCTGATCGGCGCCATCGTCGCCGAGTTCTTCGGCACGCCCATCGTCGGCATGGGCTTTCGCATCTCGACCGAGGTCGCGCGCATGGACCTCGACATCGTCTGGGCCACCATCGCCGTCGCGGCGGTCGCGGGCTCGCTCTTCTACGGGCTGCTGGCGCTGGTCGAGCGGAGTCTCACCTTCTGGCATCCCTCCTACCGCGGCTGAGCAGGCGCATTGGAGCCGGGGGCTGCGCCCGATGAGGCCCGCTGACAAGCCTCGGCAGCTGTGCTTCAACATCGCGCAGCCGGAAAAGGTGGCCCGGCGGGCACGAGAGGGGGGCGCTAGGATGAGATCGGGCAGCCTGGCCGTTGCGGCGGCTCTGCTGGTGGCGGGCGGGGCCGCGCATGCGGCCGACAAGCTCACCCTGCAGCTCAAATGGGTCACGCAGGCGCAGTTCGGCGGCTACTACGTCGCCCAGGACAAGGGCTATTACAAGGACGAGGGCCTGGACGTCACGATCAAGCCCGGCGGCCCCGACGTGGCGCCCGAGCAGGTGATCGCCGGCGGTGGCGCCGACGTGGTGGTCGACTGGATGCCGGCGGCGCTGGCGGCCCGGGAGAAGGGCGTGCCGCTCGTCAACATCGCCCAGATGTTCAAGAAGTCGGGCATGGAGCTCACCTGCCGCAAGGATACCGGCATCAAGGACCCGAAGACCGACTTCAAGGGCAAGACCCTGGGCGTCTGGTTCTCCGGCAACGAGTATCCCTTTCTCTCCTGGATGGCGCATCTCGGCCTCTCGACCAAGGGCGGCCCCGACGGCGTGACGGTCCTGAAGCAGGGCTTCAACGTCGATCCCCTGCTCCAGAAGCAGGCCGACTGCATCTCGACGATGACCTACAACGAGTACTGGCAGATCATCGAGGCCGGCGTCCCGGCCAGCGAGCTGACCGTCTTCAAGTACGAGGACGAAGGCGTGGCGACGCTCGAGGACGGCCTCTACGTGCTCCAGAAGAGCCTCCAGGACCCGAAGATGGTCGACCGCCTGGCGCGCTTCCTCAAGGCCTCGATCAAGGGCTGGGACTACGCCAAGGAGCATCCCGACGAGGCGGCCAAGATCGTGCTCGACAACGACACGACCGGTGCCCAGACGGAAGCCCACCAGCAGCGCATGATGGCCGAGATCGACAAGCTCCTGGCCGACGACCCGGCCAAGGTCGGCTATCTCGACCCCGCCGACTTCGAGCGGACCGTCAAGGTCCTCCTCTCCGGCGGCTCGGACCCCGTCATCTCCAAGCCCCCCCAGGGCGCCTGGACCCACGCGATCTGGGACGCGATGCAGAAGCCCTAGCGGCCGCGCTCCCCTTGCGAGCGGGCCGCCCGCGAGGGGCGGCCAAGCTCGCTCGCCGGGGGTAGCCTACATCTTCTCGCGGCCGGCCGAGATCGGTGCCACGTGATGGGCGCCGGGTCTGGCGCCCGATCCGGGAACGAGTTCTGCTGTTCCGCTGTTTGCTGCCCGATCGGCCAGAAGAGGCGCGCGCTGGCGAGCCCGAGCGCCATGTGCCGGGCCAGCTCATCCGGTCGGATCGATGGTGGAAGCGCAAGCTTCTCGGAGCGAACGATTTTACGTGATGGTGCCCAGGGGCGGGTTCGAACCACCGACACGCGGATTTTCAGACATCGAATAGGCCCTTCCGGCGAGTACTCAGCCGGACCTAGGCGTACCGATAATCCCTTGCAAGTGGGGGAATCTGTCGTACCTTACACGCGGACATTGGTTCGCCTAAGGGCGCCTCAGTTCCTCCCGGATGAGCACTCCCTGAGGACTAAGCCGCCGGGCGAGCCACGCAGGGGACACGCGGATGCGGCTCAACCAGCGTATCGTCGACGGCCTGACACTTCCCCCCGGCAAGCGCGACTATGTCGCATGGGATGACGAGGTTCCGGGGCTCGGCGTGCGCATCCAGGGTGAGAAGCGGACCTGGATCTGCCGGTTTCGGGTTCGGGGGCTCGGCAGCCAGAGACAGGTGACGCTCGGGCCGGTGGCTGCCCTGAAGCTCAAGGATGCGAGAGAGGCCGCCGGGCAGTACATCGCCGGGGCGAAGAAGGGCACGGACGTTGCCGCGGCCGAGCGGGAAGCAGCCGCTACGGCACGTCTGGCAGCGGAAGTGGTCAGCACCCGCAGGCTCGATGCCATCGTCACGCGGTACAAGGTGCACGCGGCGAAGACGCTACGGCCCTCCACCGTCCGCGAGGTCGTGAGATATCTCGATCGGCACTGGAAGCCGCTGCACGACCACATCGCCGACGAGCTGGACCGCCGGACCATCGTCGCCCGTCTGGAGGAAATAGCTGCCGAGAGCGGGCCGATCGCGGCGAACCGCGGCAAGGCCTATTTGTCGGCCGCCATCGCGTGGGGCGTCGAGCGTGGGCTGCTGTCGCAGAATCCCTGCATGGGTGTGCCGACCATTGGCAAGGAGACCCGGCGCGACCGCACGCTGACGGACCAGGAGGTCCGTACCCTGTGGCAAGCCCTGCCCGGTGGAGACTTCGGAGACATCCTCAAGCTGCTGCTCCTGCTCGGCCAGCGCCGCAGCGAGGTCGCCGACATGGCATGGTCGGAGCTGGACTTCGACAAGGCCGAGTGGGTCATTCCGGCCGAGCGGTCGAAGAACCACAAGCCGCACAGCGTACCGCTGCCCGAGGCCGCGCTGGCCATCCTCAAGGGCCGGAGACGGAGACCTGACCGCAGCTACGTGTTCGGGGTCGGCCGGAGGGGCGGCTTCTCGGGCTTCGGGGCCTGCAAGGGGCGGCTGGACAAGGCAACCGGGCTCCCGCCGTGGGTGGTGCACGACTTGCGGCGGACGGCGGCTACAGGATTGCAGCGGCTCGGCATTCGACTTGAGGTTACTGAGGCATTACTTAATCACGTCTCAGGAAGTCGCGGCGGGATTGTTGGCGTCTATCAGCGCTATGGCTTCGAGACCGAGAAGCGAGCCGCGATCGAGGCGTGGGCGGCGCATCTTCTCGGGGTGGTTGAGGGGCGCGAGCCAGCGTCCAAGGTGGTGCCCCTGCGGGCGACGATCGGCTAGGCTGAGAGAGTTGCGACCCGCGGCGTTTGGCGCGCCCGGGTCGCTCGGCCACAGGAGAGGGACTCCAATGGCGGCTCGAATCATCGGGCGTCGGACGCGTCCGCGCAAGGCCGCGGAAGGCGTCACCATTGCCGTGCCGGCGCTGCGGGCGAGGGCTACCCTCGTACCGCCGACGATCGCCGCTGGCGCCTCGGTGCAGGTGCCATCCGTGCGAGCTCGCGCTCGGCTCATGCTGCCGGAGATCGGGAGCGCGCCCCGCCGGACCGTCCGCAAGCGGGGGCGGCCGTCGCAAGTCGATTGGGACGCGCTCTTCGCCATGGCACCGGCGGTCGTCGCGAGATCGAAGCGCGCAGAGGCGCGATGGCTGGGCCGGTGGGCAAGGGCTCATGGGTTCGCCGTCACCGATGCTGCGCTGCTGACACAGCGGCAGCGAAGAGCCGGTCACCTCTGAGAGCCGCCCTCGAATTTGTTACAGTTGGAAGGCATTTTGTTTCAGTCGGCGCCTATTTTGTTCCACTTTCCCCGATTTTGTTTCAGTTGTGCCGGGTTTGCGTAGGTGCTTCAAAGCTGGCTTCTGACTTGGGAGCCAATAATGACGAGCGCCAAGAGCGAGCCCGACGACGAGGCCTTGGACGGCCTCGAATGGCTGCGCGTGAACATCTACCAGATGAGCAAGGCTTTCTACGGCCCGGGCGGACCCGCCCGCCGGCTGCCTGTCGTCGAGGTGTCTACCCATTCTCGGAAGGTCCGACGCCGAGATTGGCGCGCGGATATTGCGCGGCGCACCAGTATTCGCGAGCCGGCTCCGGTCGAATGAGGCATGGAAAAGGACGCCCGGGCGGGGGATGACCCGCCACGGGCGGCAGTACTTCAGCCAAATCAGTCTGCCGTATCTGCCGCCCAGAACGCCGCTCCGCAAGCGGAAACGCTGACGCAGGGTCCGCGTGCAGGCCCGGCCTCGCCCGAGAGCGCCAGCGCCTCGCCGCCGCGAGCGCCGCCAAAGTCCTCGTGCAGTCCTCAGCGGAGCCGGCCGTGACCGCCCGCCGTCGTGCCGGGAGGCGCATGACCCGGGACGGCCGCAGCGCCGGCAAGAGCGAGCCTTTCATCATGCTCGCGCGCCCGTTCCTACAGCGGCCCGTCTTCCGCAGGCTCCCGGGCGACGCGAAGAGCGTGCTCCTGGCGGCGTGGTCGCACTATGCCGGCCCGAACACCCTGCCCATCCCGTTGCCCGTGATCGCCACGGCAGCTCTGCTCGGCCTGGGGCGAGATGCTGTGACCCGCAGCATCAACCTCCTTCTCGCCCTCGGGCTCATCCGTTGCACCCGCGAGGCCGCCCGGCTCGGCCGCAAGGCCCGCCAGTTCGTCCTCTCCGAGGAATTCTTCACCTCCGAAGCCGGCGGATGCATCAAGCCCGACCGCAGCGCCCGTGGCCTCAGCGAGGCCGAGGTCGACGCCATCGTGGCTCGGCATTTTCCGCCGAGGCGCAACCCGCCAAAGGCTGAGCCGCCGCCACAGAAGCCGCCGACGCGGAAACGCCGCCGGCCGTCCCTCAGGGTGGTGCGCAATGGCCACTGACCTGCACGCCCAGAGCCCCGCCGCCCGCCCCGCCCAGCCGGCGCAATTTTTTTGCCTCCCCTGCATCCGCGCCCGGAGAGCGTGCTGCCGCACGCAATGCACTCACTGCCACGCCAGCTCGCGGCTCGACGCGCGGTCAGCGTGCCGCTCGGTCGTCGTGGCAGGCGCCACCACGATGGCCTCATGGGCGGGAAAGGGCGGCTCGCTTCGCTCATGGCGGCGGCGCGGCCAGTGCGGCCCGGCCCTTCCGTGCACCGTGCGTGCGCGTCCCCTCCATGGCTATATGAGAAGACTCCCGACCATCGGGATACAAACTCGGCCAAAAAGGGCGTTTTGTATCCCGACCATCGGGATACAACACATTTTCGAGGCTTTTCGGCGCGCGTTGTATCCCGACCATCGGGACGATTGTATCCCGACCATCGGGACAAGCGCTGCTCGGGTAGAACGCGACGCGACGCCATTCAACCGCCCTCGGAGGCGGCCGTGAAGCCCGATCCGGTGTGGGTCGCGCGGCTCGTGCGGGTGCTCGGGATGATGGGCTCCGAGCACGACGGCGAGGCGCTGGCGGCAGCCAGGGCGGCCGAGCGGACGCGGCGCGAGAAGGGTCTGACATGGGCGGACATCGTCAAGAAAACCGCCGGCACGACGAGCGGCGCGGCTGCTCCGCCGAAGCCGCCCCCTCGCCCGAAGCCTCAGCCGTCCCCTCGGCCTCGCCCGGAGGCTCGGCCTCGCCAGGATCATGGCTGGACGCCTCCGCCCGGGCATCATGAGCGCTGGCAGTTCTTCGATATCGACAATTTCGGTCCCGAGCACGACGCGGATCTTGCCGCGGTCGGCGAGCACGCGGCCGAGCTGGCCTCGATGCTCCTCAAAGTCCACAGCATCCAATGGAGCGACGCGGAGACGGCATTTCTGCGAGCGATGACGCGATGGCGCCGGCAGCCGACGCGGCGACAGTGCGCGTGGCTCGCGCTGCTCTGGGTGCGCTTCCTGGACCGGAAGAAAGAGACCGCCGAGCATGCCGGCGCCGAGGAAGCTACGGTCTGAATGCGGAGGTGCGGTCAGCGGGTGGCGGGGCTCCTCCTGGCGAGGACCACGGACGTGGCGGCGCGACGGCGCGGCCAGTCATCCCGCAGTCCTCACAAACGCTTTTCCAGGCCGAGCCCGGCGGCACCGGGCTAGAATGGATGACCGGGGCGCCGCAAACGCCCCGGTCGACGACGACGAGAGCGACAATGGCGACGACGACGACGACGATCAAGCGGGCGCTGGGTCCAACCTAGCCCGTCGCGATTCCTCTCCGCCGCGGCGGGCACCTCCCTGGAGGATTGGGCCATGTCGCGCGTCGCGTTTAGCTTCCGGCGCTCCCTCGAATTCGCCACGAAGGACGAGCTGGCCAAGCGGATGGGCTGCGCCGTCGAGTTGTGGCCGCGCGCCACCGTGAAAGAGTTGGTCGACAATGCCATCGACGCCGCCGACGAAGCCGGGGTCGAGCCCGAGATCGGGATCCTCGTCGGTTCCGGGTTCATCCAGGTCGATGACAACGGCCCTGGGTTGCCGCCGGAGACCGTGCGCCAGCTGCTCGACCTGAACCTCAGGACCAGCAGCCGGGAGGCCTACGCGGCGCCTGACCGGGGCGCGCAGGGCAATGCCCTACAGGTTCTGATGTGCCTGGGCCTCGCCGACCCTGAGCAATGGGCAGAGGCCAGCATCACGTCCTGCGGCGTGCGCCATGACATCAGGCTCACCGTCGACCGGCTGAAGGGCGAGATCAAAATCGAGCACGACGAGACACCCTTCGAGCGTGCCGGCTGCACGGTGCGGCTCGGGTGCCGGGCGCCGGTCGAGGCCGACGAGATCCAGCATCTCGTCGAGACCTTCGCGGCGCTCAACCCGCATGCGGGCTTCACCTTCATGGACCACAGCGCCGGCCGCATGATCGACATGGAGCCCCGCGAGCGGATCGCGAAATGGACGCCGGGGCGCCCGACGCCGCCGCATTGGTACACGCGAGAGCGTTTCGAGCACCGGATCACCATGGAGCTGGCGCGCAATCCGAAGATCACGCTCGCCCAGTTCATCGGCACATTTGCCAAAATGTCCTCTCGCACGCGACAGGCCGAAGTCGCCTACGCGCTCGATCTGACGGCGGCGCCGCTCTCCCGGCTGCTCGTCGAGGACGGGACGCGAGTCGACAGCCACCTGGCGGCGGAGCTGTTGAGGGAGATGCAGGTCGCGGCACCGGCGCCCAAGCCTGCGGCGATGGGAAAGATCGGCCGCTCGGCGATGGAGGCCTTCGCCGTGATGTAGATGACGAGGCCCTCGAGTTCTTTGCTTACCACACCGTCGAAGGTGGGAAAATCCCCTGGGTGTGGGAGGTTGGGTTCGCCTACTTGCCCAACAGCCGCAACGGCAGAACGGTGCTGGTCGGCAGGAACTTCTCGCCGCTGGTCGACGAGGGAGCCTTCCTCGGGACGCTCAATCTCGACTTCCGGCTCCGATGGGATCAGCCCGATTCTGCTCGTGCTTCACCGGATTTCGCCTGATCGGCCATTCGCCGACTGGGGCAAGTCCCGGCTCGTGCTAGGGTGGGAGGAAAGGCCGGCCCTTCAGGAAACGATCGAGAAGGCGGCCGGAAAGTGGCTGAAGCAATACAACCGCGAGCAGAAGGACGCCGAGGCCGAGCGCCGCCGCGAGGAGCGGCTCAGTGTCGTCGAGAAGCCCAAGCGCCTGACGGAGAAGGCCGCTGCCAACAAATACATGGTCGAGGCCTATAACGCGGCTAGCTCGAATGGGGAGCGCACGGTGACGGCGCGGCAGATCTACTACCAGATCAGGCCGCTCATTCTCGCCGTGACGGGCAAGCGGGAGTTCAAGGATACCTATTTCATCACACGCTTGTTGCCTCGCTTCATGCAGGCGCATCCCGAGCTGACGGCACGCTGGCGCGTCTACTTCGCACCGCGCGGCGAGTTCACCGAGCCCCACAGCGGACGCGCGATAAAAGTCGGGACCGAGGCCGTCGCGGGCTACCTGCGCCCGCAGTGGAGCTATTCGGCGATCGTCGCGGTCGAGAAAGGCGGCATCGCCGACATGTTGCGACAGGAAGGCCTGCACAACCGGCGGGACATCGCTATCCTGAACACCCAAGGCCAGCCGACCGAGGCGCTCCTCGCGCTTATCGATGCTCTCGCCGTGCCAGTCGTTGTGCTGCACGACTTCGACCGGGGCGGCGTCACCATCGGAAAGAACATCGAAGGGACGTGGCGGCACCGCCACGCGAAAAGCTTCAAGATCATCGAGGCCGGCTTGCGGCTGGATCACGTCGAGCGGTGGAACCTACAGGGCGAGCCGATCTCGGAAAAAAACAGAAGATCGGTCAGCGACGGTCGTCTTCGTGAGTGCGGCGCCTCGGCGGAGGAAATCACTTTTCTCCAGAAGCATCGGGTCGAGCTGGACGCCGCGACCAGCGACCAGCTCATGGAGCTTCTCGACGAAGCGCTCGACGCCCTTGGGATCGAGAAGGTGGTGCCGGATGCTGGATGGCTCGGCGGCGTCTATAGCTCCCGGATTGTCGCGCACATTGTCGCGAAGGAGCGGGAGCGGCTCGCCAAGCTCCTCGCCGCCAAGGAGGCGGAAGCCAGGAGGCTGGTCGAGGCCCCGGACGATATTCGCGAGCGGGTCGCCGAGTGGCTCGACGGTCACTCGTTCTCGTCATGGGAGGCGGCGATCAACTCGATCGCCGATCTCGACGGCTTGGCGTTCGAGCAGATCGAACCCGGCGACGAGACCTGAGCCTGTTCCGCTGACCGTCTATCCGCACGTGGTGGCCGCCTTCGTCGTCATCCTCACGGTCGGCGGTTCCGGGCGAGGGCGAATAGTCAGCGGCCAGCGACCTTGAGCCGGTCGAAGTACATTTGCGAGATCTGTGGCAGGTCGGCCTCGGCCAAGGTGGCGGCCAGCCGGCGGTCGGGCGGCTTGGCCTTCCGGTGCGCGCTCAGGCGCTCGAAGTAGGCTTCGACCAGCTCGTCTGTCGGCATGGCAGCCAGCCGGGCGGCCTCGTCTCGGCGCCCGTCATCGCGGCGATCTCGAGGAAGGCGGGCGCCCAGGCGGTCGAGCCGGCGGTTGAGGTGGCGGACGGTCATCGGTAGGGCTCCCGCTCATGCGAGGCCTCGATCTGCTCCACCCTCTTTTCCAGCTCGCTTCCCTCGATCAACCGCGCCATGATCGCGAGCACGCTGGCCAGCTTTGTCATGCTCTCGAGGGGCAAGTTGCCCGCTCTTCCTGACCGATAGAGCCGGCCCATCTCGCTTTTGATGTCACCTAGCGTGAGCAACTTGACCCTGCATCGGCCGGGTCTGCGATCGGGAGAGGGGGGTTGGCGCGAAAGCCTTGGCATCGCTGACCTTTAGGCCTGTTCTGATCGGCCGGGTAGCGCCGCCTCAACCGGTCTCTAGGCGTCCGTAACCGCCCCGCCAGAGTTTTCGGCTCTCCTGGCGGCGAGCTTCGCCATCCGAGCCTCCCGGGCGTTCTGCAAGTTGGCTAGGGATGCTGGCGACATGGCGCGGCGCCGGCGCGGCGTCTCGGCTCGGGCGGCGTCGTCGGCTTCTGCGACTGCCAGGACGGCGGCGCGGCGGGCGGCGCGGGCGGGGTCGACTGGCGCGTGATCGATGGCGGCTCCGGGCGAGGTCATGCACAGGCCGACGGTCGTCAAGATCAGCTCGCCGACGTCGGAGGCGATCCGGCCCTCGAGGAGGGCGTCGACGAGCTCGGCCAGCTTGGCCAGCCGCCAGCCCGGGGAGCCGGGTCCGGCGCTCATGCCAGCGCCTCCGCTTCCTCGAGGGCGTGACCGTTCGGCTTCTGGTCGTTGGGCATCTCGACGACCGGCTTCCGCTTCCGCTTCGCCGGCTCGGGCGGCTCGTCGGGCGGTGCCGGCAGCTCGCCCTCGGCGAGGCCCAGGCTCTCGAGCATATCGTCGAGGTCGGCGGGATCGAGGATTGAGAGATCTGCGGCGGCGCTGAGCATGACACGCAGCTCACGGCGGGCCTCAGCCTTCGGTATCCGGCGGAGGCGCAACAGCAATCTGAGCACGTCCCTGGACAAACCCAAATCGGCCGCCTCGGCGAGATGCTTCGCCAGCTCCCTGGCGATCTGCGCTCGGGCTCGTCGGGCGGCGTCGAGCGCATCGAGCCCGGCGGTGAGCATGTCCTCGGCAGAGCCGGGGTGCTCGGCGATCGGCGGCAGAAATCGAGTTGCTGAGGACAAGGGCGGGAGCCTCCTGGCGGGCGCCCGCGCATCCGGGCGCGTCGGGGAGGGTCTAGCACCGGCTGGGGCCGGCTGTCGGCCGTGCAGAGGGCATGGGTTTCCCAGCACTGGGAAACCGGCAGAGGCCTCGTTTTCCTCACGTAAGGAAAACGGCAGCGAGGTAGGATCATGCTGTCGGCGCTATCGTGTTCGTAACCGGCATGATGCTCCCGGCGCTGCCACAGCCGGCGGTGATCGGCCGATCGTCGCGTATGGTGCGACCATCCGGGCTGTGGGGCGCTGGGAGCATGAAGCGTGGGCAGGCCGACGCATTCCATGAGCTGCGAGCTCGCGTTAGTAGCTGGCCGCCCATCGAGCGTCAGCAGACGCTCGATCCGATCTCCCGAGGAGACGGCGCCAGGAGGCGCCGGAGGGCGACCCGCCCGGTTGCGCTGCGAGCGCGGATCCGTAGTTGTCGTGCAGCCCACGGCTCCCGATGCCAAGCCTGGAGGGAGACGGGATGAGGCGCGTGATCGGCATGGACATCCACCGGACCTTTGCGGAGGTGGTGTTCTGGGAGGAGGGTCGGCTGCGCTGGCACGGCCGGGTCGACATGACCCGCTCGGGGCTCGAGGGCTTCGGCCGCAGCCTGACAAAGGACGACGAGGTGGTGGTGGAGGCCACCGGCAACGCCATGGCGGTGGTGCGCGTGCTGGGGCCGTACGTGGCCCGGGTGATCGTCGCCAACCCGCTGCAGGTCAAGGCGATCGCGCATGCCCGGATCAAGACCGACAAGATCGATGCCGGCGTGTTGGCGTCGCTTCGGGCGGCGGGGTTCCTGCCCGAGGTCTGGGTGCTCGACGCCGAGACCGAGCGCCGGCGCCGGCTCGTCGCCCGACGCAACCAGGTCGTTCGCCACCGAACGCGGGTCAAGAACGAGATCCACGCCATCCTGGCGGCGCATCTGGTTCCGCCCTGCCCGCATGCTGAGCTGTTCAACCGGCCTGGGCGGACCTGGCTCGCCCGGCAGGTCCTGCCCGAGGACGAGCGGGCGGCGATCGACCGCCATCTGCGCGAGCTGGATCGGCTGGGCGAGGATCTGGCCGAGCTCGACCGCGACATCGGCGTGGCCGTCGTCGACGATCCCGACGTGAGGCGCCTGCTCACCATCGCCGGCATGAACGTCACGGTCGCCGCCGGTCTGGTTGCGGCGGTGGGCGATATCGACCGCTTCTCCAGCCCACAGAAGCTGGTCAGCTATTTCGGGCTCAACCCGCGGGTCCGGCAGTCCGGGCTCGGCCTCGCCCAACATGGCCGGATCAGCAAGGTCGGGCGCGCCCATGCCCGTGCGCTGCTGGTCGAGGCGGCCTGGGCGGCGGCGAAGGCGCCAGGGCCGCTGCACGCCTTCTTCGTCCGCATCCGGGCGCGGCGGGGCCATCAGGTCGCGGCCGTGGCGACGGCCCGCAAGATGGCGGTGCTCGTCTGGCATCTGCTGTCCAAGGGCACGGACTATCTCTGGGCCCGTCCGGCGCTCGTCGCCCACAAGCTGCGCGCGGTCGAGCTGCAGGCCGGCAGGCCGATGCAGAAGGGCAACCGGCGGGGCCCAGCCTACGCTTACAACGTCAAGGCGCTGCGCGATCAGGAGATGGCCATCGCCGAGCAGGCCGAGCGCGCTTACGAGCACCTGGTTGGGCACTGGCAGCCAAGACCGGCAAGGAAGCGGACCGACGCCACAAACACGGCCGGATCGTCCTGATCTGGTACGGCGGCGGCGCATTCACTCGCCGCGCGTCGCGGGCCTTCCGTGCCGGCCCCATCCCAGCAAGCGCAGGCCCCTGACGTGTTCTCGGTCGAGCCGGGCCGGACCGCCGCCGACCCCGCCCGCAGCGAAGGTCGCCGCCAAGGAGGCGCGCGCCCCCGCCAGACTCTTGGCGGTCGCTGCGTCGCGCGCCCACCCGCCTTAGCAACGAAACGCTCTTGTCTATCTCATCCGTGGAAGTGGTGGCACATGTCGATGGTGAACCGAAGGGCTCGGCTGATGATGGGGGTTTGGCTCAGGTCTCTGTTTGGGACACGATCCAAGCAGCAGACCATGCCGCCGCTCGAAAGCTGGAATGCCCGCCCAAGTGAGCGGCCAGCCGGCCACAATTGGAGGCGCTGGTCTCGTCCGGGCTATTCTGAGCGGGAGGCCGAGGTGTTCAGCCTGTCGGGCATACCCTACCGCGAACCCGTGATCGTTCGCCTCCTGCAAGAGGCACAGGCAATCGAGCACGGGCGCGAGGGACAGTACGGTCTCGTGTTGCGACGCGAGCCAACCAACAATGCTGATCCAAACGCGATTGCGGTCTTCGGCTGGTGCTACGACCCGGCCAAGCTCCACCATCTCGGCTACCTATGGCGGGAGGACGCCGAGAAGATAGCTGCGGAACTCCCCCCAGATGTGCCGCTCGCCGCGGAATTGTCACGCGTGTTCGTGCCCGAACCCACCAAGCTTTGGATCGGACTTCACGTCTGCCTCCTCAGCTCGGCCCGCCTCGAGCCGGCAGGCGGCTGCGCAACTTACCGGCCGCGTCCACCTCGTCCCCCTCGGCCGCCGCCTCCTGCGGCGCTGAAGCGCGCTCCTCCGGACAGACCGGCGCGAGTGGGGCTCGGATGAAGGCTGATCGAACGGGTGCCGCTCCCGGCGCTGCGGGCGGCCGTACGGTCAAAGCTCGCGCCCTGGGCGCTCTCGCGCAATGCCGCACGCTGCTCCGGGCTCAAGTCCGCGGCGCTCTCTCCCGACATGGCCTCCTTGTCGAAGGCACCGCTCGCCGCCGAGCCCGTCGCCCGGCGTTGCTCTATGCGCGAGCGCCGCTGGTCGATCCATTGGCGACGCTCCGCCGGCGTCAGCGCTGTCCAGCGCTCGGACGCCGTCTCGAGCACCAGCTCCTTGGCCGACTGTCCTGCCGCAGGCACGACCCCATGCTCGTCCATCCAGGTCTGGACCCGGTCGCGCACCGCCTGCTGCTGGTCCGGATCAAGGTGATCGTACCAGCTCTGCAAGGCCTCCCGCAGATCGGATTGGTCGTCGCAGCAGTCCGGATGGTCGTCGACCCAGACCCAGAAATCGTCGTCGTACCAATCCTGCTGATAGTAGAGCCAGTCGTCGTAGACGTAACGGGCCTGGCTACCTCCGGTCGTCCCGTCGCTCGCGCAGCCGCAGAGCAGGCACGCAACGCCGAAAAGGCTCGACATCAGGCGCATCGCATCACCTATGTCCGCTCAGCTGTGGCACGGCCACGCGGCGGCAGCCGCGTGCATCACGCTTTCCGCAGGCAACTCGTCCATGGCAGCCGGAGTCTTGCGCCCCCAGCCCAGGAATGCTTGAGCCAACGCCTCCCGCGTCACCTCATACTGTGGGCAAGCCACGGGTTTGATGTTGCCAAGTCGGACGAGCTCACGGTGCAATTGCGCCACGCCGGCCATGTAGCCGTAGCAGAACTGCAGAGCCTCCGCGTAGAGCGGGTCACCAGGCTGATCAGAGCAGAGGGCGACGAGGTCCCGCGTCGTTCGCAGGTCGAAGTTGCTGGTCTCCGCAGCCAGCGCCGGCGATACGAAGGCGCAAGCCACGCTGGCGGCCATGAGTGTGCTCCTCATCGTTCTGATCCTGCGCTGCTCCCCAGCCAAGCCGGTGCGCGTAGCCAGGGAGAGTGCTTGGCTCCGCGGGTACATCTTCCAGCATAGCGCCAGGGCGGAGGAAAATGGCGACGATGTGAAGGAGGGCAGCGTGGAGCTGGCTCGACCAGAGCTCGATCGTTGGCCAGCCCGGCAGGCTTCGAGGCCATCCGTAAATCGATCGTTTGTCGGAGGATCCGCTCGACGGTTCCGCGTGCTGTGACCTTCAGCGATAAGTGGCGGGGTTTCTTCGGCGCTATATGGCACCGATGACCAGCGTGCTCCGGGCGGCCTCGACCATCCCGTCGGTGATTACCAACAGGCCGTTGATCTTCAGGATGCGCCCGATCTGCACGAACAGCCGGCGCAGCAGCCTCGTCGCTGAGATTGTTCTGGGTCTGGAGGATCAAGATCTTGAACGCGAGATCGGCCGCATCGAGTGCACGCTGCATACTCTCACCAGCTCGGGCGGTTGCGCGACGGCGGGCCGGTCCCGCCGGCTCTCGCAACCCGGCGCGGCCACGTCGGGGAGGCCCTCGCCGGGCCGGGCCTCCCCTCGGCCCTTGGCTGGCGTCGTCGCCCTACGCGCCGAACGCCTCATTGAACGCGTCGATGTAGGCCTGCGCGTTCGACGACGGCGCCTTCAGCACCATCTGGAGCGGCAGTTCGGGATGGTTGTAGAAGAAGCGGTCGGCGCGCTCCTGGTAGCCCTGCTTCACGAGCAGCTTGTACGCCTCCTCATTGAAGAGCGGGCGCCCATAGGCCAGGAAATTCTTGGCGATCCACGAAGCGTCCTCCATCGTGTTGATGAAGGTCGGGAAGGCGTCCTTGTTCGCGGACTCCTTCAGGAGCATCTCCGCGTCCATCCAGCCGACCACGCCCTCCTCCGGGGTCGCCGCCTCGACCAGCGGGCCGCCAGCATCCTTCACGCGCGCGTCGGTGCCGAGGTTGTCGAGCCCGATCCACGCCGACTCGTCCGCGAGCGCCCGGACCGTCTCGGTGTTCTGCGACACCAGCTTGAGCACGTTGGGCTTGAGCTTCACGAGGAAGTCCTTGGCCCGCGCGATCTCCTCCGTGGTCATGTCGTAGGGCTTCTTCGCCTTCGTGGCGAGCCCGGCCATGGCCATGTCGTCGGTCGGAGCGTTCTCGATCACGATCCTCTTCGCGTATTTCTTGTCGAGCAGGGCTTGCCACGAGGTCGGCTTGGTCTTCACGTATTTGGGGTTGTAGTAGATCTGGATGCTCGACCAGCCGAACGGATACCCCATCTGGTTCGAGCCCGACTTCCAGAACGGGATGTCGAGGGCAACGGGGTAGAGCTGCTTGGCAACCGAGAACGACTTGATGTCGAACGCCTCGATCAGGTCCTCCTCATAGAACTTCGGCACCCAGAGGGCGTCCTCCGAGGCCATGTCCCAACCGCCACCACCGGCCTTGACCTTGATATACGCCTCCGAGTCGTCGCTGAAGAGCTGCGGCCTGGCACCGATGCCGGTCGCCTTCTGAACCTCCTGGAGCTGCTCCGGAAAGAAATGGTCGGACCAGGTGAGCCAGTTGAGCGTGACGTTGGTGGCGCCTGCCGACCGCCCGGCGAGCCCGAACGCGCCTGCAGCATAGAGGCCCAGTGCCCCTGCCCCTCCACGCCGGAGAAGCCTTCTCCTGGACAATGCCCGCTCGAGCTGATCCATCGGTGTCCTCCTTCTGTCGTTGAGCAGCGGCCACTACGGCCATGCCCGCCACCGGCGACGGGCGCTGAAGCGGCCGCATTGTCCGTCTCCTCCGGCAGGCATTGCAACCCTACGGCGCGCTGGAACGACCAGCTCCCGCCGGACTGGACGCTGGATGCGCAATTCGCCGCACGAGTTTACTTACCGGGGATTTCCTGATCGGCTCTCGCGGGTTGGTTGACCGGCTCCCCGGGTGATCCGGTAGGAGAATGCTAGTTTATTGCGGGGCGCGGCGCCACGGCAGGGTTGGCCGTCCCGATCGCGCGAGCCCTCATGGCAGCAATCGGCAACACCGCACAAGCTTCAGGGAACTGTCCGCTCTTTGCTCGAAATATGGACAGTCTGAGCTGGCCCAAGGCTGAGGTCTATTGCTGGTGGGGCTATCGCCCTGAAGGTCTTGGAGCGTCACCTTACGGCCCGCCCCGCGCTCGAGGGCGCCTCGGCGACGCCGCTCCGGGCATCTCCGCGCCCAGCCGTGGCGGCAGCCTATCCATTGACCGGCACGTCTCGGAGGAGCAGCGTCACCCCCAGCAACGGATGCTGTCTGGGCAATCTCGGATTATATGAAGCGGTGCCGACGCCCGACAAAGGCGCCGCACATGACGGGAGGAGAACGAGCGATGATGACCTCGCGGCCCTTCGGCTATCTCGCAAGCATGGACCCGTTCCGCGAGCTGCGCCGGCTCCAGGAGGAGATAGACCGCCGCATTGGCGGGTCCACGGCCGCTCCTCGGGGGTTCCCGACCGTGAACGTCTATGCCGGCCCCGACGGCATCGCGCTTCTGGCCGAGCTGCCCGGCGTGGAGAAGGACGACCTCGAGGTCCACGCGCACCGGGATACGCTGACCCTGCGTGGGACCCGCCGACCGGCCGCGGAGACGGATGAAGTCTACCACCGGCGGGAGCGCCGCAGTGGCGCGTTCACCCGCAGCATCCAGCTGCCCTACCGGATCGACCCTGAGCGGATCGAGGCGCGGCTCGAGAACGGCGTGCTACACCTCAGCCTGCCGCGCCCGGAGGAGGACAAGCCGCGCCGGATCGCCATCGGCGGGTGAGCGGTCACCGCCCATCGCCGCCGCTTCGCCCAACGGAGGAACCCAGCATGCCTGAGGAACCGACCACCATCACGAGCCCTTCCGGCGTGCCGGAACGCGTGCCGGTCGCGGCACCCGAAGGGACCGAGCGCACGCGCGATCGTCCGGTCTACGTGCCGCCCGTCGACATCGTCGAGACCGGGGACGCGCTCGAGCTCTACGCCGATATGCCGGGCGTCACTCCGGACAGCGTCGAGGTCACACTCGAGCAGCGGGTGCTGAGCATCCGCGGCAGCGCCGCCATGTCGGTGCCGGAGGGCCTGGCGCCCCTCCATCTCGAGTACCAGCCGGGCGACTACGAGCGCGCGTTCACGCTATCCGACGCAGTCGATCCCGCCGGCATTGAGGCGCGGGTCCGCGGCGGGGTGCTGCACCTGAAGCTGCCCAAGGCAGGCCCGGCCAAGCGGCAACGAATTGAGATCCGGCCGGACTGAGCGGCCGGCCCGCTCGCCGCGCTCGCGTTCCGCTCCCATCGCCCGAACGACCAGCTCCTAAGGGCGGTCGACCTCTTCCGCGCATTTCATGGCTCGAGCCGCCGTTCCCTGCCGTCCCGTCCGCCGACATCCTTTCTGCAGCGCGGCTGGCGCCGGGTCGTGATACCGGCCGGCACGCCCAACCGGCGGCCCTACGAGCTCGCCGTCCTCGTCCATCTCCGCGATCGACTGAGGGCCGGCGACGTCTGAGTGGAGGGTGGCCGGACCTACCGCGAGTTCGGCGACTTCCTGCTCTTCCAGCGCGCCGACGAGGTCACGATGCCAGGAGCGATATCCGATAAGGCCGGGAGCGATGGCAAGGCCGCGTTCTGGCTAGTCCCCTTGGCCGAGCTCGAGACAACGCTCGGGAGCGGGGCCGCCGGGCTGAACGTCGCCGAAGCGCAAGCCAGGCTCGTGCGGTTCGGGCCGAACGTCCTGGCGCCGGTGACCGGCACCTCGCTGGTCAGGAAGTTCCTCAGCCGGTTCCTTAACCCGCTGGTCCTGATCTTGATTGTGGCTAGCGGCATCTCGGCGTTCACCGGCGACGTCGCGAGCTTCCTGATCATCTCAGCGATCGTGCTCCTGTCCGTCGTGCTCGATTTCGTGCAGGAGCAGCGCGCCGTGAGCGCGGCAGAGCGGCTGCGCGATCAGGTGGCGCTGACCGCGCGGGTGCATCGCGACGGCGCCGAGCGCGAGATCGCGGCAGCAGAGATCGTGCCGGGCGATCTCGTCACGCTGGCAGCGGGCAACCTTGTGCCGGCGGACGGACGGCTGCTTGAGGTGAGGGACCTCTACGTCAACGAGGCGCTCCTCACCGGCGAGTTGTTCCCCGCCGAGAAGCACGCACAGGATCTGACGGCGGGACAGGTGGAGCTCGCCGGCGCCACCAATGCCCTGTTTATGGGCAGCTCGATCGTGAGCGGGACGGGCACGCTGCTGATCGCTGCTACCGGCTCCGCGACACAGTTCGGCAGTCTCGCCCGAAGTCTGCAGCGCCAGCCGCCGCCGACCGCGTTTGCGAGTGGCATCCGCGATTTTGGCTTCCTGATCGTCCGCCTGACCGTGCTGCTGGTCTTGTTCGTGCTGCTGGTCAATCTCGTGGCAGGACGGCCGATGCTCGAATCGTTCCTGTTCGCCATGGCGCTCGCCGTTGGCCTGACGCCCGAGCTGCTGCCCATGGTCGTCTCGGTCACACTCGCCCATGGCGCCGTCCGCATGGCCAAGGAGCAGGTGATCGTCAAACGCCTCGGCGCCATCCACGACCTCGGCAGCATGGACGTCCTGTGCAGCGACAAGACCGGCACCCTGACCGAGGCCAAGATCGAGCTGATCCGCGAGCTCGATGCAGCCGGCAAGGAAAGCCGGGGCGTCCTCGACCTGATCTATCTCAACAGCTTCTTCGAAACCGGCATCAAGAGCCCCTTGGACGATGCCGTCCTTGGCCGCGAGCAGCTGGACGTCAGCCAATGGACCAAGATCGATGAGGTGCCGTTCGACTTCGAGCGCCGGCGCGTGTCGGTTCTGGTCGAGGCGAAGGGCCGGCGGCTGCTGGTCGTGAAAGGTGCACCCGAGGACGTGCTGCGGCTCGCCACCCGCTACCAGCTCGACGGCACGCCGGCGCCGCGCACGCTCGACCCGCCGGCTGTCGCCAGGGCCGAGGAGATCCTCAAAGATCTCGGCCGTGAAGGCTTCCGCGTGCTCGGTGTCGCCTGGCGCGAGGTCGGGTCCGAGCAAGGTAAGGCCGCCATCGGCGACGAGGACGAGCTCGTCTTCGCCGGCTTCGCCGCCTTCCTCGATCCACCGAAGCTGAGCGCCAAACCGGCTCTCGATGCGCTGGTCGGGCTGGGCATCGAGATCAAGATTATCACCGGCGACAACGAGCATGTCACCGAGCATGTCTGCCGGGAGCTAGGTCTCGCCATCAAGGGCACGATCACGGGCGACGAGGTCCAGGCGCTGAGCGAGGAGGCTCTGCTCGCCCGCGTCGAGACGGTCACCCTGTTCTGCCGAGTTGCTCCGGCGCAGAAAGCCCGGATCGTCCGCGCGCTGCGCAGGCGCGGGCACGTCGTGGGCTATTTGGGCGACGGCATCAACGACGCCCCGTCGCTGCATGCCGCCGATGTTGGCCTCTCGGTGGATGGCGCCGCCGATGTCGCCCGGGACGCGGCGGCGATGATTCTGCTCAGGCCCGATCTGGGCATTCTGGCCGAGGGTGTGCGTGAGGGGCGGCGCACCTTCACCAACATCATGAAGTACGTGATGATGGGGACCAGCTCGAACTTCGGCAACATGTTCTCGATGGCCGGTGCGGCGCTGATCCTGCCATTCCTACCGATGCTGCCCGTCCAGGTCCTGTTGAACAACCTGCTCTATGATCTTTCGGAGATCCCGATCCCGATGGATCGGGTCGACCCCGAGATGGTGACGCTCCCGCGCCACTGGGACATGCGGTTCGTGCGCGACTTCATGCTGGTTCTGGGGCCGGTCAGTTCGGCTTTCGACTTCCTCACCTTCGGGATCCTGCTCTGGATCTTTCACGCGGGCCAATCGCTGTTCCAGACCGGCTGGTTCATCGAATCGATGGCGACACAGGTGCTGGTGATCTTCATCATCCGGACCCGGGGGGACCCGTTCAGGAGTCGGCCGCACCCGCTGCTGGCCACGACCTCGCTCCTGGTCGTGGCCGTCGCCGTGGCCCTGCCTTTCACGCCGTTGGACAGCTGGTTCGGCCTCGTGCCGGTACCGCCGGTGCTCCTCGCCGTACTGGTGCCGATGACGCTCGGGTATCTCGCGGTCGTCCAAGTCGTGAAGCTCTGGTTCTATCGGATGCACCCGCTGAGCAGCGCGCTATCGCCGCGATGAGCGACCTGACGTTCAGTTCCTTCGTAACCCTCCGGTGAGGGCCGTCTCGCGCTGATCCCGACTGCGCTGGATATTTGGCGCCATGAAGAGCGGGGAGCGATAGGTGTCCACTGGTCGAGAAGTGGACAGCAAGCAAGCGGGTGCGCAGCGGCGTCGCTGGTCGCTCGAGGTGAAGCGTCAGGTGGTGGCCGAGACGCTGGAGCCAGGATCCTCGGTGTCGATCGTGGCGCGGCGGCACGACGTCAACGCCAACCAGCTGTTCAAATGGCGGCGTGAGCTGGCCGGGTCGACGCCTGCCGCGGCGGCGCTGGTGCCGGTTGCGGTAGTGCCCGAGCCGGCCATGGGGCCGCCGGCGGAACCCGCGATGATGCCAAAGTCCGCGCCGGGCCGGATCGAGATCGTGCTCTCGGGCGGGGTGCGGGTCAGGATCGAGGGCGTTGTGGACCCGGCTGCGGTCACCGCGGCCATGGCCGCGGTGATGAAGGCAGGTCGGCGGCGGTGATCCCGTTCCCGTCGGGCACCCGGGTCTGGCTGGCGACCGGCCATACCGACATGCGCCGTGGAATGAACGGCCTGGCGCTGCAGGTCCAGGAGGTGCTCGAGCAGGACCCATCGATCGCAGCGCGATCGATCCGTTCCCCTAGGGACCGGCACCGCGAGGGCGGTGCTGGAGGCGGCGGTCACGTCTTCGTCTTCCGAGGCAAACGCGGTAATCTGATCAAGATCCTCTGGAATGACAGCCAAGGTGTCTGCCTGTTCGCCAAGAGACTGGAGCATGGCCGCTTGATCTGGCCGTCGCCGGCCGATGGTGTGGTGACGATCTCGGCCGGGCAGCCCGGCTATCTTCTCGAGGGCATCGACTGGCGGATGCCGCAGCGAACCTGGCGACCGGAGTTGGCCGGCTGATCTTGTTCTTGTTCGCTCGTCTTTCGACTTCAAGAATTGTCGAAGATGTGCTTGCATCGAGCGCGTGAGGAACGAGCCCGCATCCTTCCCGCCAACCTCGCCGCGGCGCACGCGATGATCCTGGCCGAGCGCAACGCCCGGCACGAGGCCGAGGCGTTGGTCTCTGCCGCCAAGCTCGAGATCGAGCACCTGAAGCTGCTGCTGGCCAAGGCCCGACGCGAGCAGTTCGGGCAGACGAGCGAGCGGGGCAAGCGGCTCATCGATCAGCTCGAGCTACAGCTGGGCGAGCTCGAGGAGACCGCGGCCGAGGACGAGACGGCCGCCGCAGCGGCCCAGGCGGAAGCGGGCACGGTCGTGGCAGCGCATGTCCGGCAAAGGCCCGCCCGGCGCCCGCTGCCAGAGCATCTGCCGCGCGAGCGGTTCGTGGTCCCGCCGCCCGCGACCTGCCGCTGCTGCGGCGGCGGCCGGCTCGCCAAGATCGGCGAGGTCATCACCGAGACGCTCGACGTCGTCCCGCGCCACTGGTTCGTGCGGCAGACCGTACGCGAGAAGTTCACCTGCCGCGACTGCGAGACGATCTCCGAGCCGCCGGCTCCCTTCCACGTCATCCCCCGTGGGCGGATCGGCGCCAGCCTGCTGGCGATGATCCTGTTCGAGAAGTACGGCGCCCATCAGCCGCTCGATCGCCAGAGCGAGCGCTATGCTCGCGAAGGCGTCGACCTCGACCTCTCGACCATGGCCGATCACGTCGGCGCCGCTGCCGCCGTGCTTGCCCCGCTCCATGAGCTGATTCGCGGCCATGTGCTCGCCGCCGAGCGGCTGCACGGCGACGACACGACCGTGCCGGTGCTGGCCAAGGGCAAGACGATCACCGGCCGGCTGTGGGCCTATGTCCGCGACGACCGACCGTTCGGCCAGGGCCAGACGGGCCGCCGGCGGTGCTCTTCCACTATTCCCGCGACCGTCGCAGCCAGCATCCGGAAGCGCACCTGGCGGACTATGCCGGGATCCTACAGGCCGACGCCTATAGCGGCTTCGCCGGCCTCTACAGGCCGACACGTGCCGGCGGTGCTGTCACCGAAGCCCTCTGTTGGGCCCATGCCCGGCGGAAGTTCTTCGAGCTCGCCGACCTCGCCCGCGCCGGCCGGGCGCCACCGGCACCGCTCGCCGTCGAGGCGGTCCGCCAGATCGACGCGATCTTTGCCCACGAACGCACGATCAACGGCCGCGCTGCCGCCGACCGGCTTGCCTATCGCCGCGAGCACGCAGCTCCCCTGGTCGGCGAGCTCGTGGCCTGGATGAAAAGCGAGCGCCCCAAGCTCTCCCGCCACGCCGATGTCGCCAGGGCCATGGACTACATGCTCAAGCGATGGCCGGCCTTCACCCGGTTCCTCGACGACGGGCGGATCTGTCTCAGCAACAACGCGGTTGAACGAGCGCTACGCGGCGTGGCCCTCGGCCGGAAATCATGGCTCTTCGTCGGTTCCGATCGCGGCGGCCAGCGTGCTGCGGTGATGTACACGCTGCTCGGCACGGCCAAGCTCAACAACGTCGATCCGCAGACCTGGCTCGCCGACGTGCTCGAGCGCATCGCCAGCCACCCCATTCAGCGTCTCCCAGAGCTTCTGCCCTGGTACTGGTGCCCCGCAACCGCAGCCTTCACCGGCCACGCCGCCTGAACTCAGCATGCGTCCGCGCGCCCGCAAGCCCACCGGACCCTGGTCCTCGCCGGATGGTTACGTTCCTTCATGCCTAGATGTCGAAGCTATGAAGGTTGTTCATCCGGGATGGGGCTCCGAGGTTGGGTTGCGAGTGCAACCAACCCTGAGCCGGAGCCCCGGATGAACATCCACGAGAATGCGCGGCTGACGCCGCAAGGTCGAACCCTGATGGTGAGCCGCATCCTGAAGGAGGGCTGGCGGGTTGCCGATGCGGCCGGCTCGGCCGGCGTGTCGGAGCGCACGGCCTTTAAATGGCTCGGGCGCTATCGCGCCGGCGGCGCGGCGGCGCTCAACGACCGCAAGCCGACGCCCGCCACCCGCCCGCACGCCACACCCGCCGAGACGGTGGTCCGGATCGAGGGGCTGCGGCGTGAGCGTCTGAGTGACTGTCTTGCGGGTCAAGCGCTTTGCCATGGTTTTTGGTCTCGGAGCATGGCGTTGAGGATGGTGAGGAGCTTGCGCATGGCGGCGACGAGGGCGGCTTTGGCTGACCGGCCTCGGCTGCGGAGTCGGTCATACAGCTCGCCAATGACCGGGTTCCAGCGGATGGCGGTGAGCGCGGCCATGTACAGGACGTTGCGGACGGCGGACCGACCGCCGGCGATCGCCCGATGGCCGCGCATGGTGCCGGAATCGCGGTTGATCGGGGCGACGCCGACCAAGGCGGCGATGCTCCGACGGTCGATCTGGCCGAGCCGGGGTTGATCGCGGCGCGATCAACCGGCGATCAGGGTTCGGGCGGTGATCGGGCCGATGCCGGGCACCGAGGTCAGCAAGTTCTCGGCAGCTCTCCAAGCTGGGGAGCCGCGGATCTGGCCATCGATCTCTTGGTCGAGATCGGCCAGCGCCGCCTGGAGCGCCGCCAAGGTCCGCTCGAGGCCCTTGAGGACCTTGGCGCTGCGCGCCCGGCGGCGGCGATTGCTCTCCATGCCGATCATCTCGACCAGCTGCCGTCGCCTGGCCACCAGCTCGGCCAGGGCTTGCGCGTGGGCATCGGCGAGTGGCCGTGCCGTTGGCCGCACCTGCTCCGCGAACCTGGCGATCAGCTCGGCATCGAGCCGATCGGTTTTGGCAAGTCGGCCAATGGCCCGGGCGAAGGCACGGATCTGGGCCGGATTGACGATGGCGAGCGGCAGGTCGGCCGCGGCCACCGCCGCCGCCACGGTGATCTCGAAACCTCCCGTCGCCTCGAGCACGACCAGCTCGGGCTCGACCACGCCCAGGCGCGCCGTCAGCTGCTCGAGGCCTTGGCCGTCGCGGGTCACCGCGAAGCTCTCGCCCGTCGGGCGCAGGTGCACATCCAGCCGATCCCTGGAGACGTCGATGCCGACGAACATGAGCCCTCCTGGCTGTGCTGCGTCCCCAGCCCGCGCTTGTGGATCCGGGCTCGCCAAGCGGCCCAAGCGACTGTTCGGGCTTGCGGACACCAAGGCGGACGGGGCGCCGCACTCAGACACGGGCTCGACCGCCCTAGCGGACATCGGGCTCCCGTCCGCCGCCAGCGTCGCCCTGCAGGGCGACGCTGGCAACTGAGAGATACAAGCGGCCCGGCGATCGCCCGCAGGCTCGCCATGCCGACTTCCACCGTCGGCGCCATCCTGCGCCGGCGCGGGCTGGGTCGCCTCGCCGCCCTCGACCCGAAGCCGCCAGCGTCCGTTACGAACGGCAGCGCCCCGGCGAGCTGATCCACATCGACACCAAGAAGCTCGGCAGGATCGACGGCGTCGGTCACCGCATCACCGGCCAGCATAGCGGCATGACAAGAACCGCGGCATCGGCTGGGAGCATCTGCACGTCTGCATCGATGACGCCTCCAGGCTTGCCTACACCGAGGTCCTCCCGGACGAGCGCAAGGAGAGCGCCTGTCGCCTTCCTCACCCGCGCGCTCTGCTTCTTCCGGCCTACGGCGTAGCCGTCGAGCGCGTCATGACCGACAACGGCTCCACCTATCGAGCCATCTCTTCAAGAGCCACACTCGTCGACGCCGGCCTCAGACACATCCGCACCAAGCCCTATACCCCGCGCACCAACGGCAAAGCCGAGCGCTTCATCCAGACATGACCGGTCTTCGAGCACGCGATCTGTCTGGTTGGATACTTCCCAGCGCGGAGGGGCGGACGGAGGTGCTGCAAGGACTGCGACGAATGAAGTTCGAGGACGTCGCTTCCAGTTGGCCGGCACGATGGCCTCCATGCCGCGGTCCTCCAGGCTCGCGAAGACCCGAGTGACGACGTAGGCCCCGTCTATCGTTGCGGCCTGGATCGCCCGGCCGGTGACCGCCGGGATCGCATCCAACTGGCCATCGACGGTCAGGCTGACGTCGCGGCAGCGGCAGGCGTCTCGAAGTCGACCGTGTCGAACGCGGCAGCGGGGCGGTGCACGTGTCGCCGAAGACCGAGCAGGGCGTGGCGGGCCTCTCGCGCGTCTCGTTGACCACGGTCGCCCAGCCGCGGGAGAAGTTGGCGCGGCGCGCCGTCGCGCTGCTGCTCGCTCGGATCAAGGGTGGGATCGCCGACGAGCGGGTGCAGGTGATGCTCGAGCCGAGGCTCGTGGTGTGGTGCTCGATGGCGCCGTTCCGGCGCCGGCGCTTGTCACGGCCGTGCCTTGACATTCGCTTGGCGGACGCGCTTGAAATCGAGACTTGGGTTGGAACGTCCCAAACGGCCAGCGATCGAGGGGAAGGTCGAGCCGGTGAGCGTGGCGGAAAGTCGCCCATTGGGTGCAAGGCAGGACCGTAGAACGTTCCAATGGGTAGCCTGCTCCTCCTCGCGCCGAGCGCGGCCCTCCTCGGGCTGCTCTTCGTCTTCCCGATCGCGTACGCGGTCTACCTCGGGTTCACGAACCTGCAGCTTGTCGGGATCAACGCCAACAACTACTGGTGGACGGGCCTGACGAATCTCCGCCGCATGGCGCACGACACGGTCTTCTGGCACTCCGTGCGGATCACGGTCGTGTTCCTCGTCGCCTCTGCGATCGTCGGCCAGGCGGTGCTCGGCATGGTGCTCGCGCTGCTGATGCGGCGCGCGCTCCCGGCCGTGCGCCGGTCGGTGGGCGCGGTGGTGGTGGCCGTCTGGGTGCTGCCCGAGATCACGGCGGCGCTCGTCTGGTACGCGTTCACGCAGGCGCACGGCACGCTCGCGATCATCGCCGGGCAGCCCGAGAAGAACTTCCTCTTCGCCGCGCCGCTGCTGATCGTGTCGGTCGCGAATCTGTGGCGCAACGTCGCGTTCTCGATGCTCGTCTACTCGGCGGGGCTACGGAACCTGCCGACGGAGGTGGACGAGGCGGCGGCGCTCGAGGGCGCGTCGGCGATCCAGCGGCTGTTCTCGGTCACGCTGCCGCTCCTCCGGCCGACGATTGTCACGAGCCTGCTGCTCGTCACGCTGCTCAACCTGTCCGAGTTCACGCTCATCTATGCGATGACGCAGGGCGGGCCGGGCGTGGCGACCATGACGCTACCACTCTATGTTTACCAGCAGGCCTTCACGTTCTACTCGCTCGGCTACGGGACGGCGATCGCGCTCGTGCTCGTCGTGATCGGCGCGCTCTTCTCCGTCGTCTTCGTCCGCGCCTCGAGGACCGCGGTATGAGCGCGATGCCGGTCGACCGCTCGGAGCTGATCGAGGTGCAGTACCGGCGCATCTCGCGGGCCGGGCTGGCGGCGAACCTGACACTGGTCGTCCTCGGCGTCGCCTTCCTGCTGCCGATGCTCTGGATGTTCTTCGCCTCGGTCGACTCGGACCCGGACTGGGCGATCAAGCTCCCGCACCACCTCACGGGCAAGCACTTCCACGCCGTCGTCGCGGGCGGCGCGCTGCATTCGTTCCGCAACAGCCTCTACCTCGCGGGGACGACGACACTGATCACGACCGTCGTTGCCGCGCTCGCCGCGTACCCGCTCGCGCGGCGGCACGTGCCGCTCAAGCGAACATTCCTGTTCGCGATCCTGTTCGCCGCGGGCCTGCCAGTGACGATGCTGCTCGTCCCCGTCTACCAGCTGTACGTCGAGCTCGATTGGCTCAACTCGCTCCTGACGACGTCGCTGTTCCTCGCCGCCACGTCGCTGCCGTTTGCGATTTGGCTGATGAAGAACTTCATCGAGGCGGTTCCGAGCGGCTCGAGCACGCGGCCCAGCTCGAGGGCTGCGGGACCCTGCAGACGCTCGTTCGCGTCGAGGCCGCCGCTCGCGCTCCCCGGCGTCTCGGTCACGGCGATCTACACGTTCATCAACGCCTGGGGCGCCTTCCTGGTCCCGCTCGCCTCGAACTTAAACCCCGACGACCAGCCGGGCCCGATCACGATTTACAACTTCATGGGCTCGCACGGGTTCTTCGACTTCGGCGAGCTGGCCGCGTTCTCGCTGATGTTCTCCGTGCCGGTGATCGTCCTCTACCTGATCATGTCGCGCTTCTTCAGCGGCGCGTTCACCTTCGGCGGGGCGATCCAGGGCTGACCGATGCAGGTGACCGCCGTCCGCAGCCGCGTCGTGGAACTCCCCCTCGAGAGCGAGTTCAGGCCGGCGTGGACGCGGGCACGCTCCCAGTCCAGCTTCGTGATGACCGTCGTCGAAGTCGACACCGACGAGGGCGTCACCGGGATCGGCGCGGCCGACGCGGGCGTCGAGGCCGGCGGTGGCAATTGACCAGTTCGTGGCACCGCACCTCCTCGGCCGGGACCCGATGCAGGTCGAGCGCCTGACCGGCGTGCTGAAGGACGCCGAGATCATGGCGCCGCCCGTCTATTGCGTCGAGCTCTGTCTCTGGGACATCGTCGGCAAGATGGCCGGGCTGCCCGTGTACAAGCTCTGGGGCGGTCACAAGGACCGCGTCCCGGCCTACTGCGCGGCCGGCGAGCTGCGGTCGCCGGAGCGGCGGGCCGACGACGTGCGGGCGCTCGCGGCCGAAGGCTACCGGGGGGTGAAGCTGCGCTGCCACAGCCCCCACCGCGGGACGACATCCTGTGGTCGAGGCCGTCCGCGCCGCCGTCGGCAGCGCGTCGAGCTGATGGTGGACGCGAATCAGGCCGGCGTCGAGCCCGGGATCGCCGGCCACGGCGCTGGGACTTCCAGTGGCGCTCTCGGTCGCGCGCGAGCTTCAGCGCCTGGGCGTCGTCTGGCTCGAGGAGCCCCTGCCGCGCCACGACTACGCGGGCTTGCGCGCCTGCGCGACCGCCTCGAGTTCCTCGAGATCGCGGGCGGCGAGGACAATCACGGCATCCACGAATTCAAGCTGCTGATCGACCGGGGGGCGACGACATCCTGCAGCCGGACGCTCTGCTGTCGGAGGGCGCGTCCCAGGTCTGCAAGGTGTCGGCGCTCGCGGAGCCGGCCAATTTGCAAGTCGCTCCGCACACCTGGAGCAACGGGATCGGCTGCTCGCGAACCTGCATTTCGCCGCGGCGATCCCGAACTGCCCCTGGTGCGAGTTCCCGCACGACCCCCCCAGCGGCTGGACGCCGCCAGCCGCGACCAGATGCTCCCCGACCCCCCCAGGATCGATTCCGAAGGTTGGTGCAGGTCCCCGACCGGCCCGGCTTCGGCTTCCTGCTCGACGAGGAGCTGCTCGACGTCAGACGGTCGCGAGGTTCCCGCGGTGATCGTAGCCCGGGTCCGCACCCGCGTCGTCGACTTCCTGCTCGAGCGGGAGTTCCACCCGGCCTGGGCGCGCGGCCGCAACCAGCCGAACCTGCTGATGGTGCTGATCGAGGTCGAGACCGACGTGGGCGTCGTCGGCTACGGCGCCGCGCACGCCGGCCTGGAGGCGGCGGTCCGCGAATCGACCGGTTCGTCGCTCCGTACTTCGTCGGGCGCGACCCGACGGCGGTCGAGCAGCTGGCCGCGGTGATCCGCGACGCCGAGACCCTCGGGGCGCCCGTCTACTGCATGGAGATCCCGCTCTGGGACATCATCGGCAAGGTCGCCGGGCTGCCCGTCTTCCGCCTCTGGGGCGGCTACTCGGACCGCGTGCTCGCGTACCGCGCGACCGCCGAGGTGCGCGGGCCCGACGAGCGCGCCTCGCGACGCTCGAGCGGATGGTCGCCGAGGGCTTCCGCGCGGTGAAGCTTTGCTTCCACCGGCCCCGACCCGCGCGACGACCTCCCCGTCGTCGAGGCGATCCGCAACGCCGTCGGCGACGCGCTCGACGTGATCGTCGATGCCAACCAGGCCGGCATCGAGCCCGGGTTCGAGGGGCACCGCACGTGGGGCTTCCACCGCGCGCTCGAGGTGGCGAAGGTGCTCTCAGCGGCCGGGTGTCCTCTGGCTCGAGGAGCCGATGCCGCGCCATGACTGGGACTGGCTGGGCGCGCCTGCGCGACAAGCTCGGCCGGCTCAAGCTCGCCGGCGGCGAGGACAACCACGGCCTGCACGAGTTCCGGCTGCTCGTCGAGCGCGGCTGCTACGACATCCTGCAGCCGGACGCGCGCTGCTCTCCGAGGGCGTCTTCCAGATGCGCAAGGTCGCCGCGCTGGCGGAGGCCGCCGGGGTTGGGATCGTTCCGCACACGTGGGGGAACGGAATTGGCCTGCTAGGGCCTGTTTTCAAAGTGGGTTAGGCTGGGTGTATTGCCATGGGGCATGAGCAGGCACGAACTGACCGACGCGGCGTGGCGGCGCCTGGCGCCGCTGTTGCCGCTGCAACGGCCGGTGACCGGGCGACCCGCCCGGGACCACCGGACCATGATCAACGCCATGCTGTGGCTGACCAAGAATGGGACGCCCTGGCGCGACCTGCCGGAGCGCTACGGGCCGTGGCGGACGGTGGCGACGCGCTTTTACCATTGGACCAAGAGCGGGCTGTGGCAGCGGGACCCTGGCCGAGCTGCAGCGGGCGGGCGACGCCGAGGGCCGGCTGGACTGGAGCGTCCACATGGTCGATGGCACCAGCATCCGGGCCCATCGTCACGCCGCCGGCGCCAAAGGGGGCAGGCGAATCAGGCGCTCGGCCGCTCGCCCCCTCGGCCGTCTCCTGACGGCCGCAGCTGCGCTGACGGATGATCGGCTGCTGCCGATGATGGCTTCGGCAGCAAGCTGCACCTGCGCTGCGAGCGGGGCGGCCGACCCATCGCCTTCGTCCTGACCGCCGGCGAGCGCCACGAGCAGACGGCGTTCGAGCCCTTGATGGCGGCCGGGGCCGTGAGGCGCTCCAGCCAAGGCCGCCCACGCTGCCGGCCTGGGGCCCTGCTCGCCGACCGCGGCTATACCGGCCGACCGGTGCGCGACGCTCTCCGGCGCCGCGGCATCACGCCGATCATCCCACAACTCGCCACCGAGACCCGACCATGCATGATGGAGTGGCGCACCTACAAGGAGCGCAACGTCGTCGAGCGCCTGGTCGGCCGGCTCAAGGAGCATCGCCGTCTCGCCACGCGGTTCGACAAGCTCGCCAGCTCCTACCTCGCCTTCGTCCATCTCGCCGCCATCCTCATCTGGCTTTGAAAACAGGGCCTAGTGTCTCGCTGAAGTTCGTGGGATTATAAATGGGGAGGGTTGAGGTCAGGCGAGAGGCAGAATCGCCTGATGGATTATTTTTTTTAAAAAAAAAAAAAAAAAATAGGCAACCTCTGCAAAAAGTCATCCTTCCGCGATCCTGGTACAATGCCTGCCGGGTGGAACGGCGCGCGAGGGTCGGGGGCGATGAAGCAGCTGACGCTGGCGACGGCGGGGTTCGAGCGTTACGGCAAGACGACGCGGCGGGCGGCGTTTCTGGCCGAGATGGAGCGGGTGGTGCCGTGGCCGGCGCTGTGCGCTTTGATCCTGCCGGTCCATCCGAAGGCGGGCCAGGGCCGGCCGCCCATCGGGGTGGAGCGGATGCTGCGCCTCTACTTCCTCCAGCAGTGGTTCGACTTGCGGACCCGGCGGTGGAGGAGGCGCTCTACCAGTAGCTGGCGATGCGCGCCTTTGCCGGGATCGACCTGGGCCGGGAGCCGGTGCCCGACGAGACTGACGGTGTGCCGCTTCCGCCATCTGCTCGAGACGCACGATCTCGGCCGGGCGCTGTTCGACCTGGTGCAGCTTCATCTGGCGGCCGAGGGGCCGAAGGTGGCGACCGGCACGATCGTCGATGCGACGATCATCGGCGCCCCCTCCTCGACCAGGAACGCCGCCAGGGCCCGCGATCCCGAGATGCATCAGACCAAGAAAGGCAATCAATGGTACTTCGGGATGAAGGCGCATCTCGGGGTGGACAGCCGATCGAAGCCGATCCACGCGGTCGTGGCGACGCCGGCCAACGTCGCCGACAGCACGGTGCTGCCCGATCTGCTGCACGGCAAAGAGACGAAGGTGTGGGGCGACCAGGCCTATCGCGGCCAAAGGACGGTGATCAGGGAGCAGGCACCTGCGGCCAAGGACCTCACCAATCGCCGATACCGTCACCGCGGCGTCGTGGACGAGACTCTGCGGGCGAAGAACCGCACCAAGTCGAAGGTCCGCGCCAAGGTCGAGCACACCATCGGCGTCATCAAGCGCATCTTCGGCTTCACCAAGGTGCGCTATCGCGGCCTGGCGAAGAACGCTCATCGCCTCATCGTCACCTGCGCGCTCGCCAACCTCTTCATGGCGCGCCGGCATCTGTTGCGCTGCCAGGAGGCGTAGTGTGCCCGCAGCGGGCCGGCACTCCCCGCCGCCAGCCCAGCACGGCGCCAAACGGCGCGCCACCATCCGACCCCGCCGCCGGCTGAGGACGTCTCCGTCCTGCTCAGCCAGACAACAAGCCCTTCTTCAGACGTTCCCAACACCGGGGGCCGACCTTGTACTTTCTGGCCTGGTTGAGTAGGGTCTCCATCGAGCTAACGAAGCAGTCCTGCGCCTCGTCGATGTAAACAAATGTGGAGCGCCCCGATCATCCGGGATCGGGGCGCGCTCCTGCGCGGCGTGGGCGATCATGGCAATGAAGAACCGCCCCATGATCTCGGTGCCTTCCCCGATATCGCCCTTAGTCGCCACGGTCTCGCATAAGGCCTTTTGCAGGGCGCCGGAATGGGCGCGGGCCTGCTCATCGCCGATCCCGCCGGCCTTCAGGCAGTCGATGTAGGCGAGGCAGTCGAAGGCCATGATCCTCCCCTCAGCTCGTGTGCGGCCTCTCGGCGGCATAGGCGCCCTGCACGTCGACGGCCCAGACCTCGACGCCGGACCCGTCCTCCAGCTCCGGATGTCGGCCGGGGGCATGGCCGGGCGCAGCAAAGACGACGTAGCGCCGCCGTGCCGTGCTGTGCTCGCGCATGCGAAGCAGATCCTTGACGAGCTTCTTGTTGTTGCGCGGATTGACCGCGGCGAACGTCTCTGCCTGAACCTCGTTCGGCGCGATGCTGTCGAGATCAAAGCCCGGCTCTGTGCCAAGGTTCAGGCGGAATCCCAGGGCCTCGGGGTGGCGCGCGATCAGCAGCCGAGCGGCCTGGAGCCCCACAAGGAACGTCCAGGTTTGGTTGATCTGCTCGACGATGTTGAGCGCCCGATCCTGTAGCGGGTGCCGCCCGATCTCCACGAACTTGGCCTGCCAAAGCAGGTCGAGACCACTGCCCGGCAGGGCCCTCAGCGCGGTCGCGGCTTGCTCGGCGGCGGCGATGACGCGACCTTTCAGGGCCGCAATATCCGCCATGGTCCGGACCTCGATCATCGAGACATGACCAGCCGCTCTGAGCAGTCGTTGTGCCAGAACGAAAGTAATTGCACCTGTCAGCTCCGGTTTTCGATGCACCTTATAGTTAGGAGCATGGTACGGTTATTTCAAGGCGCTGAAAATCGCGCTGTTGGCCCCAGGCTGGCAGGTTGTGACGGCCGAGGGCTGGGGGCGGCATCCGAGCCGCGAGGGAACCCGGATAGGGAGTTTCGGACCTATCGGACCACGGACTTGGGCGGTCGCACGAGGCGACAACCTTTCCGGCAGACAGCCAACGCACGTCCTCGCCATGCTCCGGCCACCCCCGAAGCGCCCTTGTGCCGCTCGGAACCCGTGACGGGCGACGGCGATACTCAGGCGCGGGGGCGGGCGGAAGGTCGGCAAGGGGCACGGGTGCGCAACCGGGGCCGGCGGCGGCCCGAGGCTCGCAGCCTCAGGCCCTCGGGACGAGCGGCGTAGGCTCGGATCTATCGACACTCGAGGAGGCGCTGGCGGCCTCCCAAGAGGCGGCTCCGCTTGACAACGTGAAGCGATAGTCGCCTTGCAGAATTAGAGATTCTTGCACTAGATCTTTGTGGCCCTGGCGGAGGTCATCCGGCCGTAGCTCATGGCCTGACACGACACGCACGGCCGACCGTATTTCTTCGAAGTCGCGCTCACCAGCGAAGGGCCGGGCCACGTCGTCGACCTGTCGGGCCGCGCTCTCGCAGCCTGCGGCATTGTCGCGACGCGCATAGGCCACCCAGCGCCAGGCCACCGCACGGTGCATCTCGAAGTCGCGCTCACCAGCGAAGGGCCGGGCCAAGTCGTCGACCTGCCGGGCCGCCCTCTCGCAGCCGGTGGCATCGTTACGGCGCGCATAGGCGATGTAGCGCCGTGCTTCAGCGCGCTGCAGCTCGAAGTCGCGCTCGCCGGCGAAGGGCCGGGCCAAGTCGTCGACCTGCCGGGCCGCGTCCTCGCAGCCTGCGGCATCGTTCTGGCGTGCGTAGGCGACGTAGCGCCAGGCCACCGCACGCTCCCACCAGAAGTGGCGGGCGCCGGCAAGGGTCTGGCCAGGTCGTCGACCTGTCGGGCCGCGGCCTCGCAGCCGGCGGCATCGTTGCGACGTGCGAAGGCGACGCTGCGCCAAACTATCGCACGCTCCAGCTCGAAGTCGCGCTCGCCGGCGAAGGGTCGGCTTAGGTCGTCGACCTGTCGGGCCGCGCTCTCGCAGCCTGCGGCATTGTCGCGACGCGCATAGGCCACCCAGCGCCAGGCCACCGCACGGTGCATCTCGAAGTCGCGCTCACCAGCGAAGGGCCGGGCCAAGTCGTCGACCTGCCGGGCCGCCCTCTCGCAGCCGGTGGCATCGTTACGGCGCGCATAGGCGATGTAGCGCCGTGCTTCAGCGCGCTGCAGCTCGAAGTCGCGCTCGCCGGCGAAGGGCCGGGCCAAGTCGTCGACCTGCCGGGCCGCGTCCTCGCAGCCTGCGGCATCGTTCTGGCGTGCGTAGGCGACGTAGCGCCAGGCCACCGCACGCTCCCACCAGAAGGGCGGGCGCCGGCGAAGGGTCTGGCCAGGTCGTCGACCTGTCGGGCCGCGGCCTCGCAGCCGGCGGCATCGTTGCGACGTGCGAAGGCGACGCTGCGCCAAACTATCGCACGCTCCAGCTCGAAGTCGCGCTCGCCGGCGAAGGGTCGGCTTAGGTCGTCGACGGCCACCGCGCACTCTTCAACTACATCCTTTTTGTCCAACAGTGCGGCCGCTCTTGCTTCAAGGCGGTGCGCACGCGTGGTCGTTGCCGCTGAAGTCTCGGCGCACCCGGCAAAACATTGTGAGAGGGCACACAGCACTGACGCAGTCCAGCGGCGCGACATTGTTCCAGGACGCCATGCCGCTCTCTCTAGATCATCTATCAAGCCTTCAGCGGGTGGGCCGTCGCCACCCGAAACGGCACGCTTCACAAGGTCACCAAGGACCTGCGACAGCCGGTAGTGCCGGCTTGGATCCGCTCCCCACCGATGCAGCAGTCTAAGAGCGCGGGTGAGCGCTGCCAGTGCGGAGCCAGCTTCGTCCGGCGCGCGCCACGCATTCTCGTCTTGTAGGCCACGGCGGAGCGTCGTGCAGATGCACAAGAGAGCGGCCCGGCCGCGGACGATCGCAACGGCGTTGGGAACATCGAGCAGGTCGACCAACCGAACGAAGCTCGACGCGGCGTGATACGGTGGCAAGGCGCGGATGTGGCGCAACGCGGCTGCCAGGGGCGGGCCAGGTCTAGGAACCTCGCCGGCGTCCCATTCCTGGCGGCCGATGCGGATCGCTGCAGCCACATAGGCTAGCGCCACGTCGATCTCATCAAGGTCCGCGTCGGGCGGCGGGCCGAGGCGCAGCTCTGCTGCCACCGCGTCCTGGCCGCTGTCGGTCCCGACAGCGGGCCCCGTGGCCGACGGAATTGCCTGCCAGGCTGCCGAACGGCGCATTGCGGCTAGCATCGCCAACGGGCTCGCGCGCCATGCCGAAGCGACAACCCGACGGCGCGTCGCCGTATCGCAGAGCCGGTCTGAGAGCACGAGTTGCACAAAGGCATCGCCGATCGGCTCGGGCTGAACTCGCGGTGGCGCAGGCGATGGCCAGATCAGGCCAAGGTTCGGGACCGCCTCCAGCGCCGCGGGCTCGAATAGGGACCAGCCTCCGAGCACGGCTTCCGACGGAGCCTCGGCCATTGTCTCGGCGCCGGCGACAAGCGTTGCCCAGGCAATCGAGCGCAGATGACCCGCCGTCCCGACACCGGCTGCTTCCAGCGCCTCCACGATGCGCTGTGCACGGTCGAGCAAAAGGACCGCGGACGACGGAATTCCGTCGTCGGGAAGGCGCCTCTGTATCTGCTGCAACGCCAAGCAGACCAGCAAGGGGTTGCCATGAGCACGCCGCAACAGGCGGCCCACATTCTCGTCGGTAGGTTTCCAGCCCGAAGTGCGGTGGGAGAGCTTCAACGCACCGAACATGCGCCGCACCTCGCCGGCGCTGAGCGGGGCGGCGATACCCAATGCGAGCACGGCCTCGGCGAACCCGCGGGGGCCGGCGCTCCAGGTGCAGTCGATCGGCGCTGTCTTGAGGCCAAGCTCCACCGGCAGGGTCTGACTCACGATGATCAGGCGCACGGGATGGCGATAGCCCGTTTCGCCAGACAGCAGCGCTCCGATCACCTGCCCGGCGGCGCCGGACGTGCCCGACTTGCCAGGGCGAGGATCGTCCAGCACCAGAACGGTCGGACGGCGCGGCCGCCACGCTCGTAATCGGGCTAGCACGCCCTCGTCGAATTGAGTGCTTTGCACATGAAGGATTGGACCCGACCCCGACGCTGCGACAACCCAGCCCGCATCCCAGGGATCGGCTCCGTCCCAAGGTGAGCCGTCGCGTAGACCCGGGGCCGCGGGCTCGAGTTGCCGAGCAAAAGGCGATGCTCGACGCAGCCAGGCACCGAGGGTGAGACGCCGACGCGCAATCCGCGATTCTCTTTTCAGATCCTCCCCAAATGGCCCGTCATGGGTTTGGCTGTCTCCCATTACCTCCCGACGGGCCCGGGCGCGGGCGATCTCGGTCGCGATGCGCGTCTTGCCCGCACCCGGTTGGCCCGTCACCACAAGCCAGCGGAACCGAGCAAAGGGCACACGACGGTAGCCGAAAATATCGAAACGACCGTCCCCGACGTGGTTCGACAGGAACGCGATCAGCGTATCCCACACGGCCCGGCGTGGACTGTCGGGCGGTGGCGGTATCCAGGGCAGAGGCTTCATGCCCGGATCGGCCCCGAGGGGCGGGAGCCAGAGCGGATCGAGTGCGCCAGATCGGCCTATGGGGCGAAAAAGGTCGGTGTCGAAGGGCGGGAACAAGCGATCGGCTATCAAGCCGACCAGCCTCCGGGCCTTCCAACATAGCCAACCTCCGCCGAGGAAGCCGACCGCAGGCGCAGCCAAGCTCCCAGCGAGGTCAATTCCGAGCGCTTCGCGGACCTCGTCCGAGAGCGGGATGCGGTCCGCTAGAGCCTTGACCACCGAGGTGCCGAGATTGGGCGCAAACGACATAAGTCGCCATGCCGCTAGCGCGACGACGACACCACCCGCAAGCGCGAAGGCGATCTCCAGGCAGGCAATGAGACGGTCGCGAGTGTCTTCGAGCGCGGGGGCAGACTTGGCGGGCGGCATGTGTAGTGTTTTGGCCGGCAAGGGCTTAGTCCGCTGCGGACACCGCCGTAGATGTGGGTGGCATCCTCGCTAGGGTCGTCAGCCTTGTGGCTCACAGATTATGCGGTTCCAATGGCGCGTAAAGGCTTTCTCAAGAATGAACGTCACCCGTCAGGGGATCGGCCGCTTGCCCAGCCCAGGCATCTGGGCACTCTCTGTCCAGAACTTAGCACCGGCGATATTGCCTCCAGCAGGATCGCGCGAGGCCCCACATGGCAAAGCTTGGCGCAGGGCGTCGAGCCGGGCCGTCGTCGTTGGCGACGAGGTCGATCAGCTCGGCGAGAACGGGCTCGCGCTCCACGATGGCGAGGCCCGTGTTGATCGCGGCCTCGCGGTCGACGGGCGTCCGGGCCGTCATGATTTCCCTCCTGGCACGGCAAGGGCGCTCCAGAACGGCAAGCCAGCCGACAAGCTCGAAACGGGTCCGACCGACAATCGGACGCCGGTGCCTCAGCAGCGGTCTGATGACTGTCTGATGACTAGCGCGGCCGCGTCTTTTTGTTAGTCACCGCTCTTGCAAATTTGGCCCTGCAATTCTTGGCTTTGTTTGGTGCCCAGGGGCGGATTTGAACCACCGACACGCGGATTTTCAGTCCGCTGCTCTACCAACTGAGCTACCTGGGCACGCGCCGCGCGTTATAGGTAGGAGGCCCGGGCCTGTCCAGCGAAAGGCCGGCGCCTTCTCGTCACCATACCGAACCGACCGGTGCGCGACGGCGACGTCGCGGCCGCAGGAGCCATCCAGCGTCATGCAGGTCTACGAGGTCAGGCATTCGACTCTTTACCGCTATTCGGCGCCGGCCCAGCTCGGGCCGCAACGCCTCGTGCTGCGGCCACGCGACAGCCACGATCTCCGGATTCGCGAGACCGGGCTGGCGATCACGCCGGAGCCGGCGGCGGTGACCTGGCTCCACGACGTCTACGGCAACTCGATCGCGACGGCGACCTTCGCGGGCGAGACGCAGGAGCTTCGGATCGAGAGCCGCCTGAAGGTCGCGCACTACGGCTTGCCCGGCCCGGAGTTTCCGCTCGAGCCCTTCGCCGAGACCTGGCCCTTCAACTACCGGCCCCAGGAGTGGCCCGACCTCAAGCTCTACATCGAGCGGCAGTTCAGCGATCCCGACGGTGTCCTCGACCGCTGGGTCCGGCGCTTCTCGTCGCCGGGTCAGGCGGCGATCGACACGCACGATCTGCTCCTCGGCGTGATGCGCGCGATCAAGGCGGAGCTGCCCTACCGGGTGCGCGAGGAGGAGGGCATCCAGCCGCCCCTGCAGACGCTGGCCCAGGGCGGCAGCTGCCGCGACTTCGCGGTGCTGCTCATCGAGGCGGTGCGGACCATGGGCATCGCCGCCCGCTTCGTCAGCGGCTATCTCTACGTCCCAGCGGCCGACGAGGGCGGGCCCGGCCTGATCGGCGGCGGCGCCACTCACGCCTGGGCCGAGATCTACCTGCCCGGCGCGGGGTGGGTCCAGTTCGATCCGACCAACGCCCTGGTCGGCGGTCAGGATCTCATCCGCGTCGCCATCGCCCGCGACCCGAGGGCCGTCTCGCCGATCGCCGGCAGCTTCAGCGGCCATGCGGGCACCACGAGCGAGATCACGGTCGAGGTGGATGTCAGGAGGGTGGAGGTGCTCGACGCTCAGTGAGCACCGACCGTGTGCCAGAGGCGCCCGTCGAGCACCACGCTGTCGAGGACGAAGCGCCGGTCGCCGACCAGCTCCTCGCCCACCACGTCCTCGTAGCGGTGCCGGCCCTCGTCGATGCGCAGCACGGTGGCGTCGCCCGTGCTGCCGACCGAGAGATCGCCGAGGTCGGGGCGCCCGAGCAGCCGGGCCGGCGTCTCCGTCACCGCCCGGACGAGGTCGAGGAGCGGCATGCCGAGCGAGAGGAATTTGCTCATCGTCTCGAGATTGTCGTAGGCCGGCCCGTCGATGCAGAGGGTGTGAACGTCCGAGCTGATGACGTCCGGGGCGAACCCGCCCTTGAGCATGGCCCGGGCCGTCTCGAAGGCGAACGAGCCCTTTCCGTGGCCGATATCGAACAGAACGCCCTTCTCGCGGGCCTGCCAGACCCCGTCGCGGATCCTCCCGTCGGGGTGCACCGGCGCGTTCGGGAAGGGCCGGAAGCAGTGAGTGAGCACATCGCCCGGCCGCAGGACCTCGAGCACGTCCACGTAGCGGGGCGGCGGGGTGTCGATGTGGCACATGCAGGGCAGCCCCGCCCGGTCGGCTGCCTCGATCGCCAGATAGAGGGGCGTAAGGCCATGCGGGCCGCTGGTGCCGGCGCCGATCCGGACCTTTATGCCCTTGATGACGTCCGGGTGCTCCTTGGCCACGCGGGCGCAGACCCGGGGATCGAGAAGCCGCAGGTCGAGCGATTTGCCGACCATGACGTCATTCGAGAAGGCGTAGATGCCGGCGAAGGAGATGTGCAGATAGGCCAGGATCTTGGTCTCGCTGCGCTCGATGACGTGCTTGCGGAAGCCCTCGAAATTGCCGGGCCCGGCGGTGCCGACGTCGAGCCAGGTCGTGGTGCCGGCACGGCGCGCGAGCTTGTCGGCGTCGACGCCGAGCGAGGCGCCGCCCCAATAGACGTGAGTGTGGAAGTCGATCATCCCCGGCATGACGATGGCGCCTCGGACCAGGCGCTCCGTCCCGGCCGACCCTTCGCGGGCGCCGGTGCCGATGGCCGCGACCTTGCCGTCCTGGAAGGCGATGTCGGCGACCTGGTCGGTTCCCGTGCCCGGATCGACGATCCGCCCGCCGCGAAGGATCACATCGAAGGCCGCCATCACACTCTCCCCGGGGAAAAGGCATCGGCCTCGATGACTAGCGGCTGAGCCGCGGCAGCACCAGGGGGCGGCTAGCCCTCACCCTCGACAAATGGGAGAAGCAGGCCCGCGTCCGCCGCGAGATCGAGCATCGTGTAGCGGTCGCGGGTCTCGCGGGCGTGGCGGACGGCCTCGCGATAGAGGCCCGGCTCCAGCCCCAGCGCGCCGCCGGTGGTCGCGAGGCCGACAGCATCCAACGCCGCGCGGAGCCGGTCGAGCGGCAGCATGACGGCGCCAACCTCGGCGGTCAGGTCCGGCCAGCTCTCGGCCAAGCGTGCCTCGAGCGCCTTTGCCCCGGCCACGTCCAGCGCCTTGGTTCGAAGCCCGGCCAGGCACTCGGGAAAGGCCCGGCCGAAGCGTGCCCGAAGAGCCGGCTCGTCGATCCGGGTGGCCTCGATTTCGTGGTGGGTCTGGCATCTCCAGGACGAAGGCCTGGAGACGCGCCATCGTCCAGGTCGCAACCGCGACCTGCTCGCCGTGCAACGTCCCGGTCGGCGGGTCGCCCAGCATCTCGACATAGTGGCTGATCAGATGCTCGCCCTGCGAGGCCGGTTTGCTCGAGCCGGCGAGAAGCATGGCGAAGCCCCCCAGAACAAGAAGCCTGGTGAGGCTCGCCACCGCGTCGGGATCGTCCGCTGTCAAGGCGCCCGCCAAGTCGAGAAGCTCCTTCTCCGCACCGATCTGGAGGGCATAGGCTGCGGGCAGGTAGGGCGTGCCGCGCAGCCGGTGGGTGAGCAGCCAGTCGATCTGGGTCGTGGTTCGGCAGATGGCATCGCCGAAGCCGGCGCGGATCAGCCTGAGCGGCGCCTGGGTGAGGACCCCGAGATCGAAGAAGGCGCCCAAGGGGCTGCGCGTCGGCTGGCTGATCTTGAGGCCGTCCTTCAGCAGCGAGGCGGTCGCCGTGACGTAGCCGTTCATCGACGGCGCGGTCGCGAAGACGGCGTGGGGGATGCCCAGGCGGCGGCTCGCCTCCTTGCAGAGGTCGTTGAGGGTGCCCGAGCCGACGGCGATCAGCGCATCCAGATGCCGGCCGCGGTCGGCGAGCGCGGTCGCGGTCTCCCAGTCGGCATGCGGATGGTCGAGGACGATCTCGCGGGCACCGGGCAGCGCCATCAGGACGCGGCGCCCCAAGGCCTCCCAGGTCGCCTCGTCGGCCACCACGCCCAGCCGGCCGGGCACGAGGCCGATCCCTGCCAGGAGGTCACGCTCGGCGCCGGCGAGGCTGGGCTCGATGACGACCGCCCGCACGTCGGAGGTGAGCCCAGCGCCGGTCGGGGAATCCCGCCAGTGGCCCTCCGCCAGGGCGAGGATCAGCTTTCCGGCATCGACGGTGCCCGAAGCTGCCGATCGATCAGGCCCAGTGGCCGGGCTCCCACACCCATTGGCGCTCATGATGGACCCGGTGTCCGGGAACCCAGCGGGCATTCCGTTGCGGCGCACGCACGTAATGGCCCTGCTCCCAGAGATAGTCGTGACCGTTCCAGCGCCAATGGCCCGGGTCCCAGGCGGCGGCCACATTGTGTGGCGGCGGCGGCACCTGCTCGTAGCGGGGTGGCGGCGGAGGCCTGTTCACGTAGACGGGTCGCTCGACGACCACTGGCGGCGGGCCCTCGGAATATGCCCGCTGATTCCGGTAGCCATGTCCGCACTGGGAGTTGACGCAAGCGGCCGGTGCCAGACAGAGCCCGCCGAGCAGAAGGGCGGTCAGCCGATGGCGATGGCGATGGCGCAGCACCAGCCGCCCCAGGCTGTAGCCGAAAGAAAAATCGTCGTCGCAATCCATGGTGCCACTCCGACCCGTCTCGGCAGACTTCCCAGAGGCTACGGGAAGGAGCCAGTGAAGGCGGATTTACGGTAGGCGCGGCCCCCAGCGGCCGAGGAACGCCAGAGAAAGCCAGGACGCTCCGAGCGCTGCATGAAGGTTCCGCCGACGGCTAGGAGGCCGCTTCCTCGGCCGCTGCCGCCGCGCCTGTCGCGGGCGCCGCCGTCATCCGTGTCTCGGCCACGCGCCGCACCTCGCGCATCAGCTCGGGGCGAAGCTTGAGGAAGGCACGGAACGCGTCGCGACGTAGCTCGAGCAGGTTGCAATAGCCGAGCGCGATCACGTCGGCGCCACGCGGGCGGCGCAGGATCAGCGCCATCTCGCCGAAGAAGTCGCCGGTGCCCAGTCGGACGCGATCCTTCTCCAGGGCCACCTCGACCGCGCCGGAGGCGATGAAGTACATGGCGTTGCCGACCTCGCCGCGGTGCACGATGCGTTCGTTGGGCAGGGCCAGGCGCGGCTTCAGGAGGCGTGCCACGCTCGCGAGCTCGGTCTCGCCCAGGCCCTGGAACAGCGGCACGCGACGGATCAGCTCGGCGACGTCGAGGCCGAGATCGAGCGGCGGCGCCCGCTCCAGCTTGTGGCGGCGGCTGCGGATCTCCTCGTCCAGGCTGCGGAACAGCTCCGCCGAGAGCAGCCGCTCCTCCCGCAGCCGGTTGTAGCCGTCGCGCTCGAGCTGAACGGCGACGCGGGTGAGGTACTGGGCGGAGACCTGCTCCCAGTAGGCCGGATACTGCAGCCGCACGGCGTCGAGGCCGCGCTCCACCTCGTTCAGCCGCGCCTCGAGGATCAGCCGCGA